>CP136534.1:0-1425000 GCA_051016205.1 Devosia sp. | reverse complement strand
CCTCAGAAGGGGAGATTGGCACCGAGGCCAACACGGACCTGATCGAGCTGGTCCAGCCGGGTGACACCTTGTCGAAAATCCTGCTTGGCAGCGGCATTGCGGCCGACGACATCAAGGCCATCGACGGCGTTCTCTCAAGGCTCGGGGTTGCAACGCTGCGGCCTGGCCAGGTGCTGACGATCGCGTTTCAGCTGGACGAGACGGAAGGGGAAGAGGCCCGCCGCAGGCCAGGGCGCTTTTCCATCTACAGTGACGATCAACACGTCGCGACCGTGGCGATGACCGACGACGGGCGCTTTGTCCTCGGCGAGGCGCCTCCAGGTCCGCCGCCTGTGGTGGACGATGTGCAGGTGGCCTCCTCCAAGGAACAGCTGCCTAGCATCTACCGCAGCCTTTATCAGACCGCGCTCAACCACGATCTGCCGGAGGCTGTGCGCCACAGCCTGCTCGGCACCTTCTCGTTGGATGTGGACTTTAATGCGCGGGTGCGGCCGGGCGATCGGCTCACCGTCCTTCATTCGGCCGTTGAGGAAAGCGAAGGGCCGCCGGAGATCCTCTACGCATCGCTGACGGCGGCAGGGGTGGAGCGGCGTTTTTATCGCTTCCGCGCCACGGACGGCAGCACCGACTATTATGATGAGGACGGGCGCACGGGCGACAAGTTCCTCCTGCGCAAGCCGATGGCAAGGGGCGTCTTCCGCTCAGGCTTTGGGATGCGCCGCCACCCGATCTTGCGTCGGCGTAGAATGCACAAGGGCGTTGACTGGGCCGCCCCCCGCGGCACGCCCATCTACGCCGCCGGTGATGGTGTGGTGAAGCAGGCTGGCTGGCGTGCCGGCTACGGCCGCTGGGTCTCGCTGCGCCACAAGAACGGATATGAGACCGGCTATGCCCACCAATCGCGCATTGCCAAGGGCATTCGCCCCGGCGTCAGGGTCAAGCAGGGCCAGGTGATCGGCTATGTGGGGTCCACGGGCTTTTCCACCGGGCCGCACCTTCACTATGAGGTGCGGGTGAATGGGCGCCACGTGAACCCGTTGAAGATTCGCCTCCGCCGCGGTCGCGAACTTTCAGGCGATGCCCTTGTGGCCTTCAAGAGCGAGCGGGACAGGATCAACGCGCTCATCGAAGAGCAAACCGTCGCCATCGCGCGGCGCTGACGTTCCACCGTGCGCGCCGTGTCAGCCCCAGTGGAGGGCGGCGGTGCGCACGGGTTCGTCCCACAAGACCGTCATTTCCTCGTCGAGCTTGGTCATGGTGATGGAGCAGCCCTGCATCTCCAAAGAGGTGCAATAGTTGCCCACAAGCGAGCGTGCGATGGTGAGCCCTGCCTTGTCGCAACGGCGCACCAACGCGTCGAACATCAGGTAAAGTTCCAAGAGAGGGGTGCCGCCCATCCCGTTGACGATGACGAGAAGGTGGTCGCCTGAACCGGCGTCGATGTCTTTGACGATAGCCTCGAACAGTTCGTCCACGATGGCGTCTGCCGGGCGGTGGGACTCGCGCCGTCGGCCAGGCTCGCCGTGGATGCCAACGCCAATCTCAATCTCGTCCATGGCAATCTCGAAGGTGGGCTTGCCCGCCTCGGGGACGATGCAGCTGGTGAGTGCAACGCCCATGGTGCCTGAGGCAGCGTTCACCCGCTCCCCCAGCTTTTGGAGAGCGGCGAGGGTCTCGCCACGCTCGGCAGCCGCGCCCACAATCTTCTCCACCGCGACGGTGGCGGCGACACCGCGCCGGCCCTGGCTATGGGTGGAGCTTTCCACCGCCACATCATCGTTGGTGAGGACGGTGGCGCTCTCACCGTCATACATTTCCGCCGCCATCTCGAAGTTCATGACGTCGCCGGCATAATTTTTCACGATCCAGAGGATGCCAGCGCCACCGTCTACCGCCTCAGCTGCGGCCAGCATCTGGTCCGGCGTCGGGGAGGTGAACACCTGGCCCGGGCAGGCGGCCGTCAACATCCCCTCACCCACAAAGCCTGCGTGCATGGGTTCGTGGCCTGAGCCGCCGCCGGAGATCAGCGCGACCTTGCCCTTTTCGGGCGCTTTGCGGGTGACGAAGCGCGGGTCCAGCGAAACACTGACGAGGTCGCCATGGGCGCGGCCGAAGCCTCTGAGGCTTTCGCTCAGAACGTCGGCGGTGTCGTTGATGAGCTTTTTCATGGCGTTCCCTTTTGTCGCGCTCAGACGTTCTTTGCGCTCGATCTGTTCGTTGCGCTCAAGCTGTGGCGTCGCAGATGAACGCAATGATGAGTGAGGAGGACTTTGCTCCGGGGTCGATGTGTCCCACAGCTCTCTCCCCCAGAAATGCGGCACGGCCGTAACGGGCGGTAAGGTCGCGGGTAGACTCCATGCCCTCCTGTGCCACTGCCTTGATCCGCTCGCGCAAGGCGGCCTGGTCGGTGCCGTCCGCAACACCCTTCTCCAAGGCGTCCGCGACGGGGATCAACACGTCCAGCATCGTCTTGTCGCAAAGGTTGGCTTTGCCGCGCTTCATGATGGCGTCGACGCCGGCGCGGAACATGGCCGCCACTGTCGGCGTGGTCCAAGGGTCGGCCGCACCATCGGTCTTTGCCATGGCGAGGATGAAGCTTGAAATGAGCGGCCCCGACGCGCCGCCGATGGTGGACATCAGCTTCATGCCGATGGCTTTGAGTGCCGCGTCAGCCTCCATGGCGGACAGGTCCTCGGCCATGCCGGCAACGGTCTCCGCGCCGCGTTTCAGGTTGTGGTAGTGGTCGCCGTCACCAATGGCCCTGTCGAGGGCTTCAATGTCCGCCTCGTTGGTGAGGATCGCTTTGTGGGCGGCCTCAGCCGCAGTCAGGATGGTGGCGGTCGACATATTCGTCCTTCGCTCAGTGATCGGGAATCAGCCGTGCTTCGGCATCAAACCAAAGGGCGGCCCCCTCTCTGACGGCAATTCGGGTGGACGTCCCCTCCGTAAGGGGCGTTTCGGGGTCCACAAGCACGTGCACCTCGCGCCCCTCCACATGAAGGAGCGCCACGGTGTCCGCGCCAAGATGCTCCACGTTGATGACATCGGCGGCAACACCCTCCCCGTCAACGCGAATGTCTTCAGGCCGCACGCCGGCTCTGGCTGCCCCCTCCGGCGCTACGCCAAGGCCGAGCGCACCCACAGGCACGAGGTTGATTTGCGGGCTGCCCAGCCGTTGGGCGGCGGTGATGGTGGCAGGCGTCTCGTAGACCACGCGCGGCTCTGCCAGCTGGACAAGGCGGCCTTGGTCCAAAATACCGATCCTGTCGGCAAGGGTCATCGCCTCTAGCTGATCGTGGGTGACGTAGACGATGGTGGCGTTGAGGTCGCGCTGGATGCGCTTCAACTCCACCCGCAGATCCTCGCGCAGCTTGGCGTCGAGGGAGGAGAGCGGCTCGTCCATCAAAAAGAGGTTGGGTTGGCGTACAAGGGCGCGGCCGATGGAGACGCGCTGCATTTCTCCGCCTGACAGCTCCGTCGCCTTGTTGGCAAGTTTGCCTTCGATGCGCAACATGGCGGCCACCTCCTCCACCCGCGCACGCGTCTCTGCCGCGCGCCTCTTGCGCCCAGGGGCCCGCAAGGGGAAGGCCAGATTGTCGAACACGGTGTAGTGGGGATAGAGCGAGTATTGCTGGAAGACGAAGGCCACATCCCTTTCCGCCGGCGCAAGAGGAGTGACGGTGGTGCCTGCGATCCTCACCTCGCCTTTGTCGGGCTTTTCGAGCCCTGCGAAGAGGCGCAAGGTGGTGGTCTTGCCTGCGCCCGTCGGGCCGAGGAGGACGATAAACTCGCCATCCTCCACCGCAAGGGACAGGCTGTCGACGGCAACGGTCCCGCCGAAGCGCTTGGTGACCCCTTCAAGCGCCGCCTCAGCCATGGGTCGGCACGCCGTGGGTGACGGAGCGGTCGGTGGCCGCATCGAACACGCAAAGCCGCTGGGTGTTGAAGCGGAGGCCAACGGTCTCCCCCTCGCCGACCCTCTCGGTGCTAGGGGCGCGCACGCGCACGCGGCCTGCTGCGGTTTCCACGGTGACAAGCTGGCGCGCGCCCATGTACTCCACCGCAAGCACCTCGCCGCGCAAAGGGCCTTCGTCGGTAAAGCGGATGTGTTCAGGCCTTGCGCCCAGCACCGCCTCAGGCCCTTCGATCGCCGCGCGGGTGGCAGGCACCGCCACAGGAATGCCTGCCACCGCCACGGATTCAGCGCCGTGTTGCAGGTGACCGTCGGCGGGCAGGAAGTTCATGGACGGGGAGCCGATGAAGCCTGCGACAAAGCGGGTGGCGGGGGCCCCATAAACCTCGTCGGGGGCACCGATCTGTAGGACTTCGGCATGGTTCATGACGCAGATGCGGTCGGCCATGGCCATCGCCTCCACCTGGTCATGGGTAACGTAGACGGTGGTTGCGCCGATCCTGTTGTGGAGGACCCGCAGCTCCTCGCACATCACCTCGCGGAACTGTGCGTCGAGGGCGCCGAGAGGCTCGTCCATCAAAAACGCCTTGGCGCGGCGCACGATGGCACGGCCAAGCGCCACGCGCTGTCTGTCGCCAGCGGCAAGACCTGAAACGCTGAGATCGAGGAGGTGGTCGATCTGAAGGAGTTTTGCCACCTCTTGCGTGCGCGCCGTCACCTCCCGCCGTGGAAGGCCCGCGATGCGTAGGGGAAAGGAGATGTTCCGCCGTACCGACATGTGGGGGTAGAGGGCAAAGAGCTGGAAGACGAAGGCAATGTCGCGCTCCGAGCCGCGATTGTAGGTGACGTCCTCGCCGTCCAGGAGAATGTTGCCTGACGTGGGCCATTCCAGCCCCGCAATCATCCGCAAAGTGGTGGTCTTGCCGCAGCCCGAGGGGCCGAGCATGACGAAAAACTCACCGTCGTGGATGGTGAAGGTGCTCTCCCGCACGGCCGTGAAGCTGCCGAAAGCCTTGTGGACGGCGTTGAGTGCGATCTCAGCCATCGGCGGCTTCGCGGCACTGGGTTGGTTTGATCACGGCCATCATTCCGGGAAGTGGCTGACGATGACATAGCCCACCGTCCCGGTCAGGATGACGGCGAAGGACCAGCCGTAAAGCCAGAGCGAGTAAGGCTGCATCAGCATCACCACCCCAGCGGCAATCAACACCGTGGCAAGGTTCTCCCAAGGACCGCGGCGGAACAGGCGCATCATTTGCGCACCGCCCCGAAGGTGATGCCGCGCAAGAGCTGGTTGCGCAGGAACACCGTGAAGATCACCACCGGCAGCAAGAACAGCGTCGTTCCCGCCGCCACCGCAGGCCAGTCGAGCCCCCCCTCGCCGATGATGATGGGAATGAAAGGAGGCGCCGTCTGCGCCGTCCCCGAGGTGAGGAGGAGCGCAAAGGCATACTCGTTCCACGAAAAGATGAGGCAGAAGATGGCGGTGGCTGCAATGCCGGCGCGCATTTGCGGCAGCACCACTTTGTAAAACGCCTGGAAGCGGGTGTAGCCATCCACCACCGCCGCCTCCTCGTACTCGCGCGGGATCTCGTCCACGAAACCCTTCAACAGCCAGACCGAGAGCGACAGATTGACGGCGGTATAAAGGAGGATCATCCCCGCATGGGTGTCCGACAGTCCCAGCTCCCGATACATAAGGAAGATGGGAATGGCGACGGCGATGGGCGGCATCATCCGCGTCGACAGGATGAAAAACATCAAGTCATCGGTGAAAGGCACCTTGAAGCGGGAGAACGCGTAGGCCGCAAGCGTTCCAAGAAACACGGCCAAGAATGTCGACCCGAAGCCGATGATGACAGAGTTCCAGTAGCGGTCGGCAAAACGGCTCGGCCCGGTGATGACCATGTTCCGCTCGCGCACAAGGGCATCGTACCACGTCTCGGGCGGGCCCAGACTTTCAATATACTCCAACGTCTGGCGCGAGCGGGTGGTGAAAAGGTTCACGTACCCTTCCAGTGTCGGCGTGAAGACGACCTGCGGCGGATAGGAAATGGATGCCGGCGGCGACTTGAAGGACGTCGCCACAATCCACGCCAGAGGGATCATGGTGATCAGCGCATAGACAATGACGATGGCGCCGGCCACCCTCTTGCCCCCAGGCGTCGCCTCGCCAGGGCGCGTCATGGCGGCAACCATCGCGCCTGCGGTATCGGTGGCGCCTTTGGTGCGCGCGCTCACGATTTCACCTTGTTGAGGGCGCGCACATAAATGTTGGCAAGGCCGAAGACGGTGACAAACAAGATCACCGCGAACGCGCTGGAGTAACCCGTTCGCCACTTCTCGAACGCTTCACGCTTCAAGTTGATGGAGGCAAGTTCCGTGGTGGACCCTGGACCACCCGAGGTCAGCTCCACCACCATGTCGAACATCTTGAAGTTTTCGATGCCGCGGAACAGCACCGCCAACATCAAGAATGGCAGCACACGCGGCAGCGTGATGTACCAGAACTTTTGCAGCGCATTCGCTCTGTCGATCTCAGCCGCCTCATAAAGCGACTTTGGGATCGATCGCAGCCCCGCCAGGCACAACAGCATGATGTAAGGCGACCACATCCACGTATCGACAATGATGATGGCCCAAGGTGCCAGCGCCACGGAGCCAATCATATCGACGGGACCCGTGCCTGCGAAGAAATCGAGGATGTAGGAGAAAATCCCCGTTTGCGGTTGGTAGATGTAGGTCCAGAACACCCCCACCACGGCAGGCGAAAGCATCATCGGAATGAGGATGAGCGTGGTCCAGAACCCCGCACCGCGGAAGCCGCGGTTGATGAGAAGGGCGAGAGCAAAGCCAATCAACACCTGGAGCAGCATTGTCCAGATGACGAAGTGGGCCGTTGCTTGCAGGTAGCCCCAGATGTCTTCTGAGCCCAACAGCCGCTCATAGTTGCGTGTGCCGAGCCAGCGCACCTCGCGCCCCGGTTGGTTGGCGCGGAAGTTGGTGAAGGAGAGATAGACCGTCCAAAGCAGCGGGAAGATGTTGATGGCCAGAAGAAGCACGATGGTCGGCCCGATGAAGAGCCACGCGATCGCCCTGTCGGACAGGCCCCGCACCCGGCGGGCAAGCCCACGGCCGCCGCGCCCTTCCCGTCCGGCCCGGTTTAGTGCGTCATCGGCCATCGCCTAGTCCAAGACTGCCTGAGCGACCCATTGAGACGCCCGTTGACCGTGAAGGTCAACGGGCCTCAAGGATCTGTTGCCCATCGGGGCAGCGCCGGCGGTACTTGCCGAAACGCACCCTGTCATGGAGGTTCGCGTCACGCGGCTAAAGCTTGCCGTCGTCCTCGAACGAAATGGTCCAGTCTTCGATCAGTTTGTCCAACGCCTCCTGGGCGGTGCCTTGATCGGCCACCACATAGTCGTGGACGCGTTTTTGCATGGCCTGGAGAAGTTCAGCGTAGATGGGTTCCTGCCAAAAATCCTGAACGCCGTTCATGGCCTCCAAAAATTGGCCTGCGAAGGGGGTGGAGTCAGGAAACTCAGGCGCGCCGGCCACAGCTTTGTGGACCGAGTATCCCCCAAGCTCCCACCACTTGGCCTGCACGTCCGGCTGGGCAAACCATTTGATATATTCCAGCGCTTCAGCCTGGTTTTGCGAGTAGGACACCACGGAAATCCCCTGCCCGCCGAGGGTAGACGCCTCAATGTTCTGCCCCGGATTGACGAAGAAGCCTGACACCTCTCCGCCTACCACTTCGTCCTTGGCAATGCCTGGGAAGAAGGCGAACCAGTTCATCTGCATGGCCACTTGGCCCGACTTATAAGCGTCGAGATTGGCGACCATGTAAGCGTCAGAGTGCCCTGGCGGCGTGCAGCACTGGTAAAGCTCCTTATAGAACTCCAGCGCTGCGACCGCCTCCGGCGAGTTCACCGCGCCTTCCATGTCATAAGAGCCGGGCTCGTTCTCGTACTTGAAGCCCCAGGGATAGAGCGCTGCCGTCACCCCCATTGTGATGCCTTCAGAGCCGCGCTCCGTATAGATGGCGGCGCCATAGCGGGTCTGCCCGTCGATCTCCCGGCCTTGGAAGAACTCGGCGATGTCTTTCAACTCATTCCAATTCTGCGGAACACCGAGCTCACGGCCTGTCGCGGCCATGAAGGCCTCTTTGATCTCCGGGCGATCGAACCAGTCCTTCCGATAGACCCAACCCAGCGCATCGCCCATGGCAGGCAGCGCGTAGTAATTGGGTGTGCCCTTCGGCCAGGTGGAGTAGGCGTAGACTGTGGCGGGCAGGAAGTCATCCATGGAGATGCCTTCAGACTCGAAAAAGTCGTTCAGTTTGACATAGTGGCCGTAGGTGGCGCCCCCGCCAATCCACTGGCTGTCGCCAATCATCAGGTCGCAGAGCTGACCGCCTGAGTTCAACTCGTTCAGCATGCGATCTGCAAAGTTGGTCCAAGGCACGAACTCGAAGTTCATTGTGATGCCGGTTTGGGCAGTAAAGTCTTTCGACAGTTCCACCAAGGCATTGGCGGGATCCCAGGCGGCCCAACACAAGGTCAGTTCCTTGTCTTGGGCAAAGCTTGGACCGGCAGCGGCCGCGCTGATGATGGCGGCGGCACAGGTCATGGCCATGGCGCGCATTCTCGTCCTCCCCTCGTCAAGCCGGCCTGTCACGATTGCAGGCCGTGCTGCGGGCGCGATGACTCGACGGTGGAGACGGCGCCCCTTTGACAAGGTTCGCGTGATTGATTGCTAAAAATCAATCCCACCCATGCGCGCAGGGCAGAATGGACGGATTGGGGCTACATGCACATGCGCACACCGTCGGGTGTGCGGATGGTTCCTGTCTTAGGGTTGAAGCTTGGCCAACGCTTAGCGCAGTAGGCGAACCAGGCCGGCGTCCAGGGCGTTGGTTTCTCATAAAGATGGCGCTTGCCCATGGGGACAAGGAAATTCACCGCAGGTGGCATCGGACCCGTATAGAACCACTCGCCTTTGCGTGGCGGGCGTTCGGACTGGCGCGACCAAGGTTCATAAAGGCCATAGTAGGGGGGCTGGTGGGGCCTGGTGTAGCCATTCCGCCAGTCCAAATCGGCAGCGGACGCGTGTACCACACTCGTCACCACAAAGACGCCCGCCAAGAGCCAAGACCACCGAGCCATTATCCTACCCCGCATTGACGCGCCACATTCCCCCAACAAAGGTCCCAAGGCAACAATCCTCGTTGACGTCAGGCCCCCTTGGCCGCATTAAACGCCTGAGCGTTGCCGGCTTAGCTCAGTTGGTAGAGCATCTGATTTGTAATCAGGGGGTCAGGGGTTCGAGTCCCTTAGCCGGCACCAACAAAATCAATTATTTATAGACTATTCCCGTTTTTTGATCACACCCGCGAAGCACGGGCGAAGCACGTTTGGCAGGTTTTCCGTTCGTCTCAGCTGCCAACGACAGCCGGAAATCCCACCACTTTGGCGGCGCTAAACCCCACATTTTAAGGCGAGTGATGTAACTTAGAGTAGATTGTTTTGGAAAGACTGTCTGAATGTCAGCCTAATTTTGGATTCTTGCCCTTTTTGGTCGACCTGCTCGCCCAGCATCCGCGGGCGAAGCGGTGCTGCCTGCCGCTACGAGGCGGACTCGGGCGCGTGACCCCAAGGATTCGCAATGCAGGACGTAGCGGTCGCACGGGTGCGCCGAACCTCGCCTAGCTCTTGGCTATCGAGTTTCCGCCGTCCGCAAAAACGGGACTGCCCGTCACGAACGACGCATGATCGGACAAAAGGAACGCGGCTACCCTCGCAATCTCGTCCGGCTCCGCCATCCGCTTCATCGCATGAAGCCCGGCCACATACTTGTGGGAAGCAGGATCGTTTCCTGCAATTTCGGTCTTAGTCCCACCCGGAAGAAGAGCGTTGACCCGGATTCGGTCGGGACCGTATTCGGCTGCAAGGACCTGAGCAAGACCAATAACCCCGGCCTTCGCGGCACCGTAGGAGGCCATTCCAGGCAATCCAACAGTATAGCCGACGAATGAGGACGTGAATACGACCGAGCCACCGCCGCTTTCCAGTAAGGCAGGAAGCTGATACTTGGCCGCCAAGAAGGCACTGGTTAGGTTTGTGTCGATCACATGCCGCCATTCGTCCATAGACGTGTCGGTGACTGGGCCAAGTTGCCCAGTTGTGCCAGCATTGTTGAAAGCGCCGTCAAGGCGCTTGAACTCCGTCTTCGCGAGTTCGACAAGGGCTGCGACATAGTCCTCGTCGGTAACATCGCCGGCGAGGTGAACGGCTTGGCCCCCGACCTCTCGTATATCCTTGACATGCTCCTGAAGCCGACTCTCTCGGCGTGCCCCCAGGACGACGTTAGCGCCTTCTGCCGCAAACAATCGTGCAGCCGACGCGCCGATCCCGCTGCTGGCGCCGGTTACGATGACTGTCTTGCCTTCTAACAACACTTTCCGCCCCCAAAACGCTGTCTCTGTGAGCCAGATGCTATCTCCGAGGGCATCTCTTCTCTTCCCGCTTCTTGTGCTCAAAGTTGCTCTCCGCCAAAACAATGAGCGACGACTCGCGCGCCTCTGCGGGGCGGTACAGCCTCCGTGCGTTCTCACCTTCTAGTGATACTCAGACCGGCGTGCCGTCGTCGAGGCAGCCAAGGAGATGGCGAGTGATCGGCGAAACGGTCGCTGAACGCCAGATGGCGTAGGTCCGGATCTCCATACCGAGCGCAGGGGCCGGGCGCGTCATCACGCCATCCGGCAGCAATTGGCTGATGCTTTCTTGTACGAGCGCGGCACCCAGCCCAGCAGCGACGAAGCCGAGCGCTGCCGGAACATCCACGGTTTCCACGGCGATGCGTGGTGTGAAGCCAAGGGCGTGCGTTGCCGTGCGGAACTGCTCGTGGAACGCGGGATGCGTGCCACGCGGAAGCGTAATCCAAGAGAGATCGGCAAGCTCCTCGGCGCCAAGCTCGCCGGGAAGGTCTTTGCGCACGGGCAGCGCGACCACGAACCCTTCCTTCGCCAAGAGTCGGTTCTCAATCTCGGGATCAGCTGTCGTCCCATGAGAGAAGCCCAAATTGATCCGCAGGGCTCTCAGCGCGGCGAGTTGCTGTCGCGAGCTGAGCGGGTGCAAGCGCGGCTCGATCAACGGAAAACTTGCCCGCAGCCGAGCCAGCGCTCTTGGCAGTGACCCATTGTAGCTTGCGCCGTGTATATAGCCGATGTCCACGGGGCCGGCGTCGCCCCGCCCTGCGCTGCCCAAGTAATCCCGCAGGGCGTCAGCGCGGTGCAGCAGTTGCCGAGCCCGTTCGAGCGCGTCCCGACCAAGCGCCGTCAACCGGACGCCTCTGCCCTCGCGCACGAAGAGCTCAACGCCGAGCTGTGCCTCGAGCTGGCGGATCTGGCGGCTGAGCGGCGACTGGGAGACGTTTAGCCGCTCGGCTGCTCGGCCGACATGTTCCTCTTCGGCCACCGCCACGAAGTAGCGCAACTGCCATAGCTCCATATCGAGATCTTTCAGGTCTTTTTAGTTGATAAAATATTTCCTAGGCAGCAACGATTTGCAACAGCATGTTCCCCACGCGTCAGACAACGCTGCACAACTGGAGAACCAGCTATGTCCTCAGATCTTGAACTCTTCGTCGCACCGACCGTCGATTGAGCTGATCCCGACGTCGCCCTATTGATCCAGCAAGTTGCGAAATGGCAGCAGCTCTTCTCGCCGGGGGCCGAACGGTTCAGCCTTGAGGCTTATGCGGACCTGTTTGAGGACGGGCCCGATGCGCTTCTCATCTACGACAACTACGCCGCAAGCGACACGCGTTGGCTGGGTTTCGATCGCTACCGCCGGGTCTGGGAGCGCGAAATCAACACGAACTTCCCCGGTCTCCTCCTGTATCGCGTCGAACTCGATCGCGCCGAGGTTTCAGGCGATATCGCTTGGACAGCCTTCACCTGGTTTGGCCGGATTGACCTGCCCACCGAGGTCGCATGGCCTACGCAACACGCCACGCACATCTGGCGCCGGATGGAGGGCATTTGGCGAATCACGCACGAACATCTGACCAGTGGCGTGAAGGAGAGTGGCGTCTTGATCACCGACGAACGGCGCGCCGGTTCCGACGCAGATGGCGCCGTGTGGCGGCATAGTCGTACACAACCGCTGGCAGCATGAGGCGCCCTACGGCGTTTGGCGCTCAGCCAGCGCTCGATCGAGACCCAAGCCATCGGGCGAACGATCGCAACTAGTGTGTCGTTGTGCTCATCGCCTTGACGGGCGATTTGCGACTACACGGAAACAGGCAGGATACGAGGCAAACCAGTCGGGTCCTTTTATTCGCCGATCAGGGGTGCCTATTCAATGCCGTTTGACAGGGCCCCCAACCAAGAGCCGATTGACGACCTGACCGCAGACCCGATTGACCAATATGCTAGCGACAAGAGCCAACTTCTTCTTCCGACAGGGCGGGTCTCGCCGTCCGTTCACCTGGCTGTTGCGGCTCGTGGGGATGGGGATCCGGCTCCTCCCCAAGGACAATGGGCTTGCAGGAAACCGACGGCAGCACTTAGCCGTCGCAGCGAGGCCCTGCCACAAACCGATTGTGCCGGCCCGACGACTAGACGTTGCGGTAATGTTCGCCGATATCGTAGGCTTTACCAGACGCGCAGAGAGCCTTGAGCCTGAGGCCGCGCTCGCGCTGCTGCGTGGTTCCACTGCCTCGCCGCGAGCGCGGTCCATGAGCATGGCGGCCGCCTCGACGTGTTTCTCGGAGATGGGTTGATGGCGACGTTCGGCAATCCCGGACCGAGCCAGCGAGATGCCACCAACGCAGTGGCTTGCCCGCAGGCGCTGGCCGCAGCCATCGATCAGTGGAACGCGCACTCCGAAGGCGACGAGCCTATCCGGGTCGGGGTGGGCGTGCATTTCGGTGCTGTCGCTGTTGGTGATGTGGGCGACGCACAACGGCACCACCGCTCGGTCTTCGGCGATGTTGTGAACGTCGCGAGCCGCTTGCAGCGCCTAACGCGGTGTCTGGGCGCAACCATTGTCGCCAGCGATGCGGTCATCTCGCGCGCGATCTATCCGCATCCCCTAAATCCGCACGGTTCGGTGTGCCTGCCCGGGAGAACGGCGCCGGTTGAAGTCTGGGTCGGACCCAGCCTGACCATCTTGTTTCAACCCGCGGCAGGGAATGCGGCAGAGGCGTTTCTGGATAGCAATGCCGGGCCCCGTGCCAGTCATTCAGCGCCCGGCGAGCAAGAAAGAGTTGTGGCTGAAAGTAGGTGATGTAGGTTTGAGGATGGCGGCCTATCGAGGCGGGTGACAAGCCTGCCAGGACCTTTAGAAGGAGCAATACATCATGACTAGATATACCACAGTCCTGCCCTTTCAGCGGCCCGAGGCTCGTGTCGCTGTCCTGCAGCAGTAAGCGGTGTCTCCATCCATCCTAAAGGTACTGTTACCGATTAGGGTAGATCGTCCCGAAGAGACAGCCGAAATTCTGCCTAGGGTTGAAGGCGCTGCGCATTCTAGTCGCCGTGGTCGGGCTGAACCTTTCGGCTAAGGGATGCTGCCCTGGCGCGTGCATAAGGCGCGGACTACCGGTTCCCAACGCGTGGTAAGCGGACCTTCGATTTTTCGCGCTAACACGCGGACCGAAACGGCTTACATCAGAACGGCTTCAACCCACAAAGATCGCTCCGCCTCCGGCTGATCCCCTTCACACTCGGCAGAAAATCTAATGAGCGACGCCAAAGTCAATCAGCCTAGCCCGCCTCGACGACGCGCGGCGCCGCTACCGACGCGGCATGTCTTTCTTGATACCGAGGTCTATCGGCGATTTAGTCTGAATGCACAACATCCACTCCTTCAGCAACTCGGGGAGGCAGCAATCAAGCATCGTGTTGTCTGGCATATTACCGACATAACTTTGCAGGAACTAGAGCGGCATATTCTGCGAAATACAAATGAACACACTGATACAATTCGTTCCTTGGAGAAAAAAGCGTTACGTTCATGGCGCAAGCGCATTCCAGAGAGTCTCAAACTGCTTCCGCCGCCAATCGAAATTGAACCTGAAATCATATCGAAGGAACTATTTCGATTATTCAATAGAAAGATTACATCTTATGGAGTTGTAGAGCATAACGCTCTATCGATTCCTGCTTCTATCATATTTTCTAGGTACTTTTCAGAACTCCCACCTTTTGAGCGCGGCGCAAAAGAATTTCCAGATGCCTTTGTGCTACAAGCATTGTGTGAATGGTGTGAGCAGAACAGTGAAAAGATGATCGTGGTTACGAACGATAAGGCGATGAGTAAAGCCGCTTCCAATATGCATCGCCTCATTCCAATGTCATCTGTTGATGATGTTCTGGCCGGTGCAGGAGCTGAGTTCGGCGGTGATTGGGAGAATGTCGTTGATGCGCTGTTGCACGGGCAGAATTTCGATGGTTCGCTTGTGCAGCAATTGGAATCCGAGGTTTCGACCGCTCCATTTGTTTACACCGGTTTGGATCTGGCCGAAGGAGAAGCGCTCGAAGGTGAATTGAATAGCATACATGAGATAAATGGCTGGTCATTGATCCATGGAGACGAGGGTACTGTAGTTATTATCCTGTATTGTGAGTTGGATGTTAGCGTCACGATCAGCTATGAAAATCGCACTGACGCTATCTATGATCGTGAAGATGATATTTGGTATGGTGCCGAGAATAGTACTACAGAAATTCAATCGGATATCGGTGTAGATATTCTTGTCGAAATAAATCGCAAAAAATCGACAGTGCGCCGGGCGCGGATACTCAATCGAGAGATTAGTGTGGACGGTGACGAGAACCTTTATGATTGAATCTCATAATTGAGATGCCCGTGTCCCTTGAAAGAGAATTGGCCAATCTGTCCCAACTTGCTCGCTAGCGCTGCAATTCAAGGTCCGTAAAGGGCTCATTCCTCCCAAGCGCAGCATACGCATCCCAGCTGCGTGGTGGCGGATTGCAGTGCCTATCGCAATCGGAATCTTTCTACACCCTAAAGGTGCTGTTACAGATGAGGGCAAAGCGTACCGCAGGATCGGTCGAGATTATGCCTAGGGTGAGCGGCCCCCACGGGGTGGTCCAATAGCGACGCTAGTGGAGGGTCGGTTGGACCTGACCCGTATTTTAGTCCGGTTGTTATGCGACCTTTCGGGCTGTTTTCAGTTGGTCGGCGAAGTCGTTCGGGGTCAAGCCGCCGAGGGCCGAATGGGGGCGATTGTGGTTGTAGTCGTTTCTCCATTCTTCGATGCGGGCGCGCGCGTCGCCCATGGACAGGAACCAGGAGGCGTTCAAGCATTCCTGGCGTAGTCGGCTGTTGAACGCTTCTATGTACGCGTTGTCGCTCGGCTTTCCGGGCCGGGAAAAGTCCAGCTCGACCTTGTTGAGATAAGCCCACTGGTCGAGCAGCCGACCAGCGAACTCGGGGCCGTTATCGACGCGGATGCTCAAAGGTTTGCCGCGCAGCCGGCACAAGCGATCGAGTTCATCGACGACCTGATACGCCCGATAGTTCGTTCTCGGGGCCGTCGAGAGTGCCTCTCGCGTGAAGCAGTCCACGATGGTCAGGATCCGGAAGGGGCGCTCGTCGAAGAGCCTGTCGGACATGAAGTCCATCGCCCAGACGTCGTTGGCGCCCCCGGCCTCGGCCCGGCCTGACCGGTATCGGCAGGCGCGTCGCCGACGGGGCGTGCGCGTGCGGATCGAGAGCCCTTCTTTGCTGTAAAGTCGATACGTTCGCTTGTGATTGATCTCCCAGCCTTCTCGGCGAAGCAGCACATGCAGCCGCCGATATCCGTAACGCACCCGCGCCTCGGCTAAGTCCTTCAGCCGCTCCCGCAACGGCGCCTGCGGATCGCGGCGCGATCGGTAGTGGTGGGACGAGCGGTTGAAGCCGCCCGCCTGGACGGCCCTGCGCTCGCTGACACCGTATGCGGTCTGGAACCAGTCCGCGACGGCGCGGCGCGCGGAGGGCGTCACCACTTTTTTCGCAGGGCATCCTGCAGCATCTCCTTGTCCAGGCTGAGATCGGCGACCAGGCGCTTAAGCTTGCCGTTGTCGTCCTCCAGCTGTTTCAGGCGTCGGATCTCAGCCACGCCCATGCCGGCGTAGACCTTCCTCCACCGACAAAACGTGGCTTCCGATACGCCCATCTTGCGGCAGATCTCGCCGACCGCCGTACCTGCATCCGCCTACCTCAGAGCAAAGGCGATCTGTTCATCAGTGAAGCGCTTCTTGGGCATCAGGGCATCCTTCTTTTTCAAGTATCATGCCCGAAAACTCGCATCTCAAATGGACCAGGTCTCTGGGTCAGGACCCGGTCTTTGCGCCAGCGATAGCCTGGCGGGCGGAGCCGCTCCTACGAGCGGAGCCGGCCAGGCGGGTGGCAGGAACATGACCGTCTCTTGAGCGGGAGCGCTACGGCCCGAGAACGACGCTCCATAATCGCTTCGTCAGGTGGAGACCCGCAAGAACCCTGCGATGCAAGCGGCATTTGAAGCAGCGGGCGCGGTAGGCGGGCTCAGCTCGAAACGCACGCCGCCACGTCACCAACTGCGAGCGGGAAATCCCGAGCCGCCGCACCGTCGCCGACACCAGCCGCGGACCCGACAGGCTCTCCAGAACGATCTTCAGCTTCTCGTCGTCGCTCCAGCGACGCCGCCGCCCGCTCTCGACGACCTCGACCCGCTCGAACGCCCTGTACGTATGACTGTCCATACTCTCTGTTCTCTGCCGCTGAACCCAGCCGCCGCAAGGCGGCTCTCACCGCAGGCTTACCCCGAAAACCACCGTCGGCATTGTGAACAGTTCGGCCAATTCTAGATGCCTTGGTGTTCCTCACAATCATCCGCCACTGCCCCTCTAAGGAGGCACCTGCTGTATACGACGAGTTTGCCAGTGAGCAGACGAAGTTTTGACGTGATCAAGTTAGGAAGTGCAATTCAATGAGTGACAACAAGTTGCGTTGAAATTCTGTCAGGAGAACTGACAGTGTGCAGTTCAGTATATTGGCTTAAGCGATTCGCTGAGGTCGCCGACTACGCACAGGGCATATCCTTGAGGCGGCAGTGCCGTGTCTTGGGCGAGAACCTTTACTCTGTAGGTGCCTTCTTCCGGGGCAACGACAGAGATGTACTCGACGACGTTATTCTTATCGGGTCCGATCTTTCCGGTCAGTTCCTCCCAGGCTCTTCGGAAGATCAGCTGCTCGGCGTTGCCCATGATCGTTTCGCCAGTCGAGGTCGAAAGGGAGATGTGCAGGTCGTTCTGTAGTGACAGTCCAGGAGGATCGGTCCAAACCAGCACAACCTTTAGATCCGAGACCGCATCAGGACCGATCGAGAATTTGTAGCGCCGGGCAGACTTGTGCACTTGGCCGGCTGGCTGCCGCGCGCGCAGTGCGTCGTCGGAGTCATTGGCCACATCGAAGAAGTACAGCCTTCTAGCGCTGCCGCTGCCCCTCGGTGGAATTATCGCGCTGAGATCGAGACGACCATATCCCTGTTCAAAATCGGGATAGCCTATACTCTGCGGATTCCGGGCACCCGGCGACGAAGGGAGGCGTCTGGCGGACGCAATCAAGATGGCCTTGAGCAGCGCAGCGGAGCACTTTGTGACACCCAGTTCCTCACGCAGATACTGCCGCACGATAGCGGCGGCACCTGACACAACGGGCGTCGCCATACTCGTACCGGACAAGAACCCGTACTTGCCGTTGAATTCTGAAAAATCCGGATGAAACTTCATTCTGGCATTTTTTGCCTTCGCCGACAGAATCCGCGTTCCCGGCGCAACGATATCCGGCTTTGTCAGATCCGCATCCGTCGGACCGCGGCTGCTGAGAGCGGCGACTAAGTCTGGATTTCCTGACACCGGTTCATCGGCCGCCGGAGCCTTTGGGAAGTTGGAGAATTTCTCCTGGCCCCAGGTCGTATCATCGGGGCGGCTCGATGCCGAGGCGCCTACGGTCAGTACATTCTTCGCCGTCGCCGGCATTCCCAGCGTGTTGACCTTGTGCGTCCCCTGCCGCGCTTCGCCCTCATTGCCCGCCGCGGCGACGACCAGAATGTCCGGATGTTGATGGATGAACCGGTCGATCGATTCACCCTGCACTTGATATTCACCGTTGGCGTTCCTGCTCCAGCCCAGACTCAGGTTGATGATACTTGCTCCCAGGTCCACCGCCTGCTTTAGCAACCGACCAATGTCGACCGGCAAATCGAGGCGGTTATTATTGTCGACAATTCCAAGTGATATGATCTTCACACCGGGTGCGATGCCGCGAATCTCGCCGTTGGAGGCCGCCCCTCCACCGGCGATGATACCGGCCACATGGGTTCCGTGACCTGCCAGATCGTCGACCGTTCCCGCACCATAGTTGGCCTTCGTCCGCGTACAATATTCGAGATCTGGGTGGCTGTCATCGATGCCACTGTCGATCACCGCTACGATCTCGCCAGCGCCATCCCAAAGTGAATGCCCGCCATTGGCGGCGGGATTTATCGCATTGATACCGACAACCTCGCGGACATGCTCGCAGAACAATGTTGGCGCCCGGTACGGGTAGATCGATCGCACGTGGGGAAGGTTGGCCAGCGCTGCGAGAAGCGGCGAGTCGAGATTGCTCTTGAAGCGGATTACATTCTCGGAATGGTCGAGGACCGGATGACCTGTCGTCTCTTCGATCAGTTCGCGCACGTCCTCCAAGTCTTGGGTGCGATGCACCACCAGATCGATCACCTCCGGTTGTTCCAGCTGTCTATCATCATCGGCTGATCTTGCATTGTCGCCGTCAAGCCCGCGCAGCGCAGCGCGCAGCGATTCCGTCACAGTCTCGACCATACCATGACGTTTCACAGCCCGCACAAACGGTAGGTCACGGACCTTCTGCACTTGCTCCTTGTCGGCGAAGATCGTGCAGAGCGTGGGATCGGCAACCGTGATGAGTTCGATACCGATGTTGCTAAACTCGTCACGCCACGCGTCACGCAGCCGCCCCGCCAGCCTGACGCGATAGACGTCCTGATCCAGCATTTCATCCGGGTTTGGCAGCTCCTGGAGCGGGCCATCCAGACCCTCAATATTGAAACCGTCTAGAATAACGTACTCATTTTTGCGGGGCGACTTGCGAAGCATGACTTCCGGCGGAACAATCAGTTTTTTCGTATCCTTAATGTATTTTGCCGCCTTCTTTGTGAATCCGACATACTTGGCACTTTTCCGGAACATATTCAGTATCGACTGGTCCGCATCGTCGATGACGACATCGGGAAAATGCTGCGCCGTGTCGCTCTCCCCCGCCGCAAGCTCTGGCTCATCGGTGGGCAACCCCTCGGGGATATCAATTATCAGTCCAGCACCGATCACCGCATCGAATGCATCACTCGGGACGGCCGCTTCGATCACCGAGTCATAGACGGTGAATTCCGAAACGCCGATATCTTGCAGCAGCTCAAGTGCGCGCCTTTCTTCGGCCTCGTCAATGTAGAAGATCTCGACGGGCCAGGTCACATCCAGGTTCGCCATATCGGTCCTCTGCCTATTTCACACCATAGGCTGTCCTCAGGTGGTCCATCAGGTCGGGGTCGATGTTCTGTTGTGCACCGATCCGATCCCAGTACGTGTCCTCTTGCGGATCAACGAACAACCGCTCCAACGGGAGTTTCTCGACCATAGGAACATCCGCTAGAAGCTCCGCCACCAGCGCATCATTGTCGAAGTCCTGCAGCTCGTCGAGATCCGGCTCAAACTCATTGTCGAGTTCCAGCGTGAACCGCTGAACCATATCAATACCCATGGAGGCAAGTTGTGCTTCTTTTCCTTCCTGCTGCTCGACAAATGCAGGAAGGTCGCTCATAGCGTCGCGCAGGGTCTCGATCGCGGTATCCAGGCGAAGGTGGTTGATGGGCGATGAAGCTGCGTGGAGATTGAACACCTTGTCCCTCATCCCGACCTGGAAAGGTTCCAGATGAGTTGCCGGACCAGTGTGCAAAGGTGTCATCAAATCCGCATCTCCGTAGCGTGGCGTGCCATGCACTGTCACCAGGCTGATTTTCTCGTCCGTGGCCTTGACCAGGTGATCGTACGGGTTGCCAGTCTGACCCGAGATGACAACCAGATCGGCGAAAAAACCTGCTCGGATGGCTCCCACCGCATGCGCCCAGCCGGTGACCGCAGCCGCAGAAGACGTCACCAGTGCGACGAGTTCCTGGTTGCTGAAAGGTGACCCCTGCTTTTCGTTCACGAACGATGCGACCTTGAGCTCCTGAAGCAAATTCTTGCTGCCTGTTGGAGACCAGTCGCAGCCGAGACTCAAGGCGACTCCGGAGTCCTTGACCTCCTTGAGATCAAGTGTCTCTCCATAGAGCAGCATGTTGCTGAACGGCGACCAGACGATCTTGGCGCCTCTGTCTGCGAGCACATTCAGGTCTGGCCGATGCAGGCCGAGCGAATGAATTCCAACCAGCGACGGGCCGATGAGATCGTGATCTAACAGGTTCATGAAATGGCGCCTGGATCGATCGTCGACACCTTCGGACAGGTGGTAATAGTAGCCCGCTCCGCGGTTTTCCGTATCGGCCAGCGCCCTGCGAAATCCTGCGATTCGCTCCGGACCACCCTGGCCAGTGACGGTCAAATTGGGAACTCTGGTGCGTGCCTCGGGAAGACGGCTGTCGTTTGTTTCCTCGACATTTCGCATGGCGCCGCGGAACAGACGAGGTCCGCCGTTTACCTTGGTTCTCATGCCCTGCCCGGTCGTCGTTCCGCTCATGATCGCCCGGGCCTCGACGAACCGAATGATAGCTTCGGAAGAATCACTAAACTTGGCGAGCGCCTGTTTGATCGGCTTCGAAACGCCGCTGCGGTATTCCTCATGGCGCGGCCACTGCGAACGGTTCTCGTATTTTCTGGGAACGACCCACAGAGGGAGAACATTGTAGACAAAATGATTATGAAGATCGATCAGGCCAGGATAGATCGTACCCGTTGTCTCAACGATGGGCGCTGCGTCGAATTCTCCTGGAATCGCCTGGTCCTGGGATAGCACGGCGGCAATCTTTCCCTTGCTGACGACTACAGCTCCGCCAGGCCACACGTCGCCGGCACTGTTCATCGTCACGACCCGTCCGCGCAGCACGTAGGTCGGTCCGACGTCTTCGTCGATTTCACCGGCGAGTAGTTCCGGTACCGTGATGTCACTGGCCTCCGAAACCGCTTCTGCGGCTATTGTCGCAAATTTACGAGAGGGCGCTTCGGTGCCCGGCGCCGCAACTGTACGCATGCCAGCCGCCGCGGCGGCAATCAGCATGCGCGGTGCGGCGCTCACGAACACGATCCCAGACAGCGCACAGTCCGCCATAGCGGATGCAATGCGGAATGCACGTTGGTCCGGCAACGGGCATTTCAGTTCTGACGCGACGACGATCAGACTCCGATCGAACTCCTGCTCCAATCCCAGCCTTTCAAGCAGGCGTCTCATGTCTGCAGCCCCCTGTCCGGGAGGCAGGTTACACAGAATTCCGCAGCGGTAGGATCCCCTGGCATCCATGAGACGCGCCGCTGTCAGATGCAACGTTGGTTCCTCGGCTGATCCAGAGAGCATGCTGGCCAAGTCGAAAAATACAACAGCGCTAGAAAGTGCCATATCGTATTACTCCTTTCTCATCGCACCCGTCGCCAACACCGATCGCGCTCCTATACGTTTGCTTGTCGGCCTTCTCATTTCTCCTCATCCTCGTCTGCATCATCCGCATCGGTGTAGTCCCACACCTCTTCCACCGGTCCGGCTGCCGTAGGCGCCAGATTCATCAATGCAGATTGCGCCTTCTTCTCTTCCCGCAGTTGCACCGCGGGTGAGTCTGCGGTCAAGACCGGCGCATCGGTTATGGGCTCGAGCTCATCCGTGTAGTCACACTCGCCAATGTCCAGCATTGGACAAAAAACACATGCGCCGCGCGGCCGGCCGAGATGTTTGGTCGCCGTGTTATACGTAAGCCGACCGGCATTCGCCTCTTCGACAAGCTGTTCGACCACTCGCGCGCGCGCCGGTCCGAAGTCCTGCGGATTGCCGGTGATGTGGGGCGCAAATATTACTCGTGCCGATAACACGCTACCGTCCTGCAACTGACCGTATTCAAGACGGATAGTCCTCTCCATGAGATCCCTCAGACGGTCTCCGGGTTGTGGATCACCCTCGATGAATCGCGACTGCATCTCGCCGATGAACGCGTTGGCAGTGCTTTGACTGAAGATCATCAAGACGGACGGCAGTGTCTGAAACAGCTGTCGAAGGAAGTACTTCCGTTCCCGGAAACACTCAGTCACAATTCCCTGCCGTTCAGCCCGCGTCATGATTGGGAGTAACGGATCGTTGGCCGGTCGCGTCGTCCACCTCGCCGACGGGCAGGCGACCATGTTCCCGTAAGCCAGGTCCTCACCTACCGTCAGCTCGTGCTCCTCCCACTGCATCGTCTCGGCGAGAGAATCGAGCAGCGCCTGATACGCTTCATACATTCGCTGCGGCTGGAGTTGGGTTCTGATCGACCGGTCCCCATCGGCGTCGTCCGGCACGTCCAATTCGAAGTCAGACGCGACGATTTCGCCATCAACCTTCCGCAGTGGCCGGTCGTGAGATCCGCCGCCGAACTGCTCGTAGTCCGCATCAGGCAGTTCGAGCTTCGAGACCGCACGGTAGCGGAAATAGTGGGCAAACTGTTTGTAGTCGTCGAACAGCGGATTCAGCGAGCCATGGCGCGACCGCCACCAACCTGGCAGGTTTGGATTGATACCGACAGACACAATGGGTGCCTTACGACAACCACTGAGCACTTCCGGAACAAGCGGCGCACGCCCGACATAAACAGACGCGTGCTCCACACCCGGCTGTGGCGGTGGACCATCCACTCGGTAGTCATAGCTATGATAAGTACCCCATTTCCTGAAGTAGGCACAGGAATGAGGCGCAGTCGTTGGCTCTTGGGCAGTTCTCATTGCGTTGCAGGGCATCACCTCATAGACAAGCTCAACTTCCGTAGGCAGGCGGTTGTCTGACATCTCAAACCTCGTTCAAACGACCGGCCGTAGGACCACCAAACTGACGCATGATGCGGCACAGCAGATTTCTAGGACGCAGCAATGCAACGCTCTCGCTGCGGTTTTCTATGGGGCAGTGGCACGCCTGTCCTCCAGGCGCCACGGATTTGCCTTGCCGCGGCCAAGCGGGACGCGCCCTGCTGTAGCCAGCCTCGAAATGCTGGCCGAAATGAGCCCGGGCTCCGTAGGCCTAGCCATTGCCGATGCCTTCACGTGCTACCCCAGCCCGGCAATAACCGCCCAGCATGCCAGCGCACCGTTCACGCTGGTCCAGTACCCGTACTTTTCGTAATACCAGACTGCCCAATGGATCTGCATATTCAGCTTTCGCGGCGTCGTCGGTAGACCGGCGTTGATCTGCGGATCGGAGATGTTGCGGGCGACCAGCCATTTGGGCGGTTCCACCCCATTTTCGCGAAGCTCTTCGCAGGCCAGCCCAAGCACTGCATCGCCCATTTCGACGGCCGCACCCTCGTGCTCCAATCCGTTGTCGGACGTCCCGAACTCAAAGAAGTCGGTCGTCAGAATTGGATGAAACTCCGGCATATCGTCGCCGTCGAGCTTTATGTCAGGCTCATTCGGCGGCTGAGACTCTACCACACCATCGAAGGGGAAACGCTTGGTGGGCGGACCGAACAAAGGCTCGACCAGCTCATCTTGAAACTCCCGCATCAGATTTCGTGCAGCGGTGAAATGCGTCTTGGGAACTGACCACTCTGATCGGTAAGTCTTGTGGTTATATCCCTCGTTCTCGAACTCGTCCGAGAGCCTGAACTTCGCCGCTCTCGCCACAACCACGTCACCGAGATCGTGCTTCAGATAGGTGGCGCCGCTGGTGCCGGTGGTGATTATGAGTTTCGGTTTGATCTCATCGATCAATTGCAGAAACAGGTCTTTCACGGGGAGTGTCGCAAAGCCTGTCTTCCTATCGGCAGGTGTTCCGTCCTCGTTGAGGTTTATCCCGTCTTGGTTGAGGTGGAGTTCCGACTTAAAACAGATAACGGACTTGTCGCCAATCTGCGTCTTGAACCAACTCCCGAGCCGGCGATTGTTCTTGGCCGGGGCCCCTTCCCTGATCAACGCATCGTAGTGGTCGTCGAAACGATGCCGGTAGTAATACCAATGTCTTCGGCTGAACCCTGGCGTCAACACATCAGCCAGTCCATTCAGTTCCGCAATTGTCCAAGTTATGACCAGGACATCCACCTGTTCAGTTATTGGTTTCTCCCGGTCAGGTCGCTCGTCGAAAGGTTGCGGAACGGGTGCAAGACCATCGGGAAACTTTGCACCGAGATTGAGATCCGCAAGCAATGCGGGCTCTTCCGGCAAGATCGCCGGATCAATCTGCTCAGTCGCCATATCAATCGCATCGGTCCCGAGGGCCAGCAGAGCCCTCGCAACTGCCTTGCGTTCGTCAATGTCCAACATGGCGTATCCACCCCTTCTCTTCTTCGCAACCGCGCAAACCTGAATGGCGGTCTGCGCGTATTATCGGTTTCGCCAACGCATGATGTTCAAATTCTTGAACGTGAAAGTATTCGGGACGATCGGCCAGTACTCCGAAGGATTATCCGCTTTTTCCTGACGCCACCGTTTCGCCGCGCAGCGCAAATATACAGTTTGGTTGAGCGACTCATTGCGTACCGAACCGACACAGATCCAGTCTGGCGCATCGACGTTATTGCGGTAGTAGGCTGAGAAATACGGCCCCCTGCGTTCGAGACGCAGCCGTCCTGCTGTGGGAGTCTTGCCGTCGCCCACCGGCGGTCCGTACTGGTTGTTGTCGTACTCGTAGCCAAGGTTCGAGTTTATTCGATACCCGTCATCTTCATCATGCTCCACGCCGGCGAACGGGGGCGTGCCGTGAGGATCGAAAAACGAATTCTTGTGCCGGAATGACTGCGGCGGCTCGGCGCGGTGCGAGCCGGGATCCGCGTTGACCACCGCCAACTCGAGCGTCGTCGCCTGTGTCAGGGGCTCCTTCAGCTCGTAGTCGACTTCCGCGATGAAATCTCCCGTGATTCCGGTGATCAGCCCGACCCCGCCGCCGGTATAGAAGGGCCAGGCGCGCTCTGCGTAAAGCATCCGGCCCTCCAGGTTCTCGACACGGGCTTCCACCGGGTCGCTGCTCGGCTGATCGGGAGGAAGCCAGCCGGTGTATTCCCTGGTTTCAATATGCACACCGTCATTTTGATAGACACGCGCGTTGTCTGCATCCCTGTCATGCGCCTTGGCGTAACCGAGCGCCCATCGGTCGCGATTGACCCTTTGCCCGGCAAAGGGCTCATCAAGCCAGAGCCATTGGCGCCCGAGCAACTGAGCCACATCGACCTGTTCGCCCTCCACCTGCGCGCTCAGCATTGAGTCAGTTGACAGGGACCACACAAAATCCCTTTCTTTGAGGGCATTGTACTCCGCTTGCGTAAACACGCCCGGCCTGCGGAAGGGATAGAGCACCGCACCAACGCGAAGATCCCGGACGCGATATAGTTTCTCAAAGGCTTGGCCCATCTGCGTCAACGCTCCGTCGTCGCCGACAACGCTGGCAACGTCGGTAACCAAACCATCAGCGCCGAGTTCGCCGACAAGCGCCAGCTGTTCATCGGCGCTCCGTTCCCAGTCAAACGCCGCGATACGCAAGTCACCGTGCAGTTCGCGCGCCAGCGTCAGCGAGCCCGGATCCTTGGAATAGATAACGACGTTGTCGAACAGCCCCCGGTTGCCCAGACATTCAATGACAGCAGCCACGAAGGTCTTTCGCGTTGCAGCATCGGGCGAAGAGTCGTGTTTGAGCTCGATCAGCAAAGGAATGTCGCGCGGCAGTAGATCGAGCATGTCTTCGAAGACTTCGATTTGCAGCCTCCTGCCAGGCCGGTAGTAGTGGAAGTCCGTGTCACCGAACGGATTGAACGTCGCACTGAAGTCGTATTTCCCCGAAGTGTGCCTCAACTCCCGCACGGTGAGGTCGAGAATTCGTCCAGACTCGCCGGTGAGCCGGTCTGTGGTGCCGTCATGCGAGACGACCACTCGGCTGTTTGTCGTGCTTTGAGGATCGTGCTTGGCCAGTTGAACGTCAAACTCAAGCACATCTGCGCCCGCGGTGTAGGCGGAGATGAGTGCCTGCCGAGAATTTTCTGGGGCATGGAGTCTTGTTCCCCGATGTGCCGCAATTCGCATCATTCTGACTCCGGTACTTCATACCTGTCGTCACGGGCGAACTGGAAGGTGTACATGGATGGCTCCGTGATGTTCACCGACGCTATCTCGATGCCCGCCAACAGATCCTCTTCTAAGGTCTTCATCGGGACGGGTTGGGCAACCAGGTGGCGCGTTGTGACCTGATAGGCATCGTCAAAAATCGAGAGCTTGTCGATCCGGACTTCGCTTTCCGAATGGAGCCACACGGCCGCGAAAATAGGCGTTGCAACACACAGGACCTGATCGATGCCTGCGGCCTCGTATTCGGATTTCATTGTATCCATATGCTTCATCAGCTCTTCTGGCGAACTGGAAGCGTCGGCATCTGGCACGGCGAACAACAGGTGCGCATACCCGTATTGCCAGTCGATCTTTTTCTCGAACAAGTACCAGCACAGCCGGTCCCCTCGTACTGACGGCTCTGTGACCGGCCCAGGGAACTGCCCGCCACCTCCAACGGCCTGCATATCGAAAACAGCTAGGTGCGAATCTGTATACATTCGCCGCCGCAGCGACTTCTCGCGCGCGAGGAAATAGATCTCCAATGACGCGTAGCCAATAAGCGCAACTTCGTCGGGAATTCTCTCCAATGCAGAGATTTCGGTCATACCGTTTGGATCCAGCACCGCCGGCATGTAGGAGTTTAACCCAAGGGGCGCCTGCATGTAGGGTGTGCCGGGCATGAATGTCTTGCCAAGCGCACCGTAGAAATCATCCCTGCTGAGTTCTGCGAGCTTGTATCCGACAAACACACGAGTTGATTTTGGAGAGATCGGAACCTTGTTCACGGTCATGCTTCAATTCCCTGCAAACAGGATCGTTAGGAGGCCTTCAGAGCTTCGGCCAGTGCCAGGCTTTTGCGTCGGGCTTCCGCGACCAGAGTTAGGTGCGGGTTCGTTGCACCGATTTTGGGAAATGCGGCTGCGTCTGCACACACCAGGTTCGGCATGTCGTGGAAACCGCCACTGGGGCTGGTGACCGAAGTCTTCGGATCGGTGCCCATGTCGAGGCCGCCAGCCTCATGATAACTACCGCCGGCACTGGACAGACGGTCTTCAATCAGCTCCAGCTGCAGCGCCGCTCCGACTTCGAGCGCCCGCGCCTTGATCGTTTCCTTCTGACGCTCATCACGTTCTGTATATTCAAAGTTGACGACAGCCGATCCGAGCCCGCCGTCGCGAACATCCACCGTGTTGGAACTCACCTTTTCGGTGGACGCGAATGACCGGATCATGACCTGAAAGTCCGGACCGGATGCGGGATTCCAGCCGCGACCGTCATCGAGTGTGAATAGTCGCCGGCCCGGAGCATGGATTTCCCATTGCTCGGTGTCCTGCGCGCTTGAGGGGATGAACACAACCGCCGTTTGCGGTTGCCCGGTATCGTAGATCTGCGGACCCTCGAAATAGCAGCGGTAGAAGATGTGGTCCTGAATGCCGCTTCCCATCATGCCGGACGGGTCCGGCACCTCGGAAAGTATGGCAAGCCTGATAGATTCAATGCCACCTCCGGCAAGTACGACCGAACTGCCTAAAATCTCCGCGCTGCTACCTCCCCCGTCCTGCGACGCGGCGACACCGGTTGCCTTGCCGCCAGAACGCAAGATTCGTGTGGCCAGTGCTTTGGCAGCAATACGTACCTGTCCGTTAACCATATGGTCGCCGGCGCCACGCAGAAAGACGCCCAGGCCGGAGGCGATACCGGCGCTAAGCGTGCCGCCAGGAAGGTCGCCGAGATCAACGGCGAAGGGACCGGGCTGTGCGTCAAACTGAGAGGTCTGCAGCGCCGTGATGATACTCTCCGCCAACGCTGACTGGCCAAGTTCCCGCGTAACGCGGAACTGCTGTTCCGCCCATTCATAGTACGGTGCGACGTCCTTGCTCGAAATCGGCCACCCTCCAAAGTCGTGCGCACCAAACCGGGGCGAGGCGCCGTTCCAAAACAGTCCGCGGCCGCCGAAGCACCCGTAGTTCCGTCCGAAAACGTCGCCATTCGGAAGCGTGGGGCTGTACTGAACCTGTGATCGGACGCTTCTAGTAAGCTGCGAGGAAAATCGCATTTCCGTGTTTGAAATATGGGTGAGAAAGGGCACCGGCCCCGCTTCCAAGATCGCAACGCGTACTCCCGCATCGGCGAGAGTCCGAGCGACAGTCAAACCGGAGGAGCCAGCGCCAACAACAATGCTGCCAAACGGCTCAATCTGAGACTCAGAAGCCAGATCATCCACGCTTTCTGTAATCAACGGACCAACCATAGACCCAATCACTATTCGTTGCTGGCGTATCCGGGCAGAAGGTCGAAGAGGCCTAGCCAGCCGATAGGCTCCTACGCTTGGTTGCTGGAAAGTGCGTCGTTCTGCTAGTTCATCTACACATACTCACCATCGCACACTCGAAGCCCCCATCCGCGCTAACGCGGCATTGGCGTTGATAAATGGGTTGTGCTCGGCGTCGAAGAAATCCACCGGTGATTTATTGAGCCGCGGAAAGGCCGGGTGCGAGTTCGCCACTGTATCGACCTTGGTCTTCCATGTTCCGGCATCTTGCGCGGCCTCGCGCACTCCAGCGTCTCGAAACGCTGTTCTCGCCTTGCGGCCCCACAACAGGATCACCAGCGGATTGCCCAGTTTCGCCAGCCTCCGCATGAGTTCACTCACCACCGGAAACCAGAGCGGAAGATGTCCGTCGAACTGATGGGATGGACTTGTTTTGCTGTCGAACCTGCTCAGCGTCAGCCCGGTGTTAAGAAACAGCACTCCACTCCTCTGCCAAGCGTCAAACAGACCGCGTGGTCTACCGGAAAACTTCAACCTGCCATCTCGAATCGCGCGTGGAACTTCGGGCCACGCCGCATCTCCAGAGATGAAGGCGGGATGCTCTGTCTGTGCAAAGGCTGCCGCCTGAACAATCCTGCGCAGGCTCAGCGCGACGAAGCTTCCGTCGTCCGGCCAGACATCCAGGTCGCCCTGCTCAAAGGCACGACCCGTGGCTTGCGCCGGATTGGGATAGGGATCTTGTCCAAGAACGACAACTTTTACTTGCTCCGGCGAAATACCGTCCAAGGCGCGAAAGATATGTGCGTCGCGCCGTGCGCCCGGGAACCGCATGCCTTTCCTAGTTGGAAATATTGGCTCCCAGCTTTCGAGTATCAGCGAGGACCCTACGTCCTGAAATTTGAGGTCAACACCATTGAGAAGCGTTCTCCAATCCGAAGATAGATCGTTTTTCCACCCATCAAAAACTTCTTCGAGCGCATCTTGGAGCTTCATTGGTTACCACAACCCAACCTAAGGCTTTTCAGCATCGCATCAAATTTACCGCCAAACAAGCGGTAATTTTCATTTTTATGCTAAGTACGTCGCCATTCAGAGATTGCAGAAACTACAATGTTAATTTGGGGCACGAATATTGCATAATCAGCGGCGCGACGTATAGCAAAATCGGAAAAGACAGCCGATTTGAAATAAAATCACCATAGTATGCCCATCATCTGAGATGAAATTTGGTTAAGGGTAACTCAGGTTCCTTTGTACGAATTGTTCTGGTGCGGTCATGCATCCTTAATCGACGGATCCGATAAACCTCTGATCCGTCTGTTCTATTGTGAGCGTTCGGTGTGACCGCTCTGGCTGGGCGCTTGGAGGCCCTGTTACGCTGCCGCGGCAGCGTAACGCCAATGCATTGACTCGTCTATCCGGGTGATCTTGTGGTCGGCAATCTGTTCGAGAACTGAACTGTACCGGAAATCCCGGAGGCCGATTTGTCTTAGCTACGCGGCCACCCGATGCATTTCCAGAGCTGCGTAGTAGTTGGCTTCCGCCTCGGCAGGCGGGATGCTCCCGATGGGCTCGAGAATGCGACGGTTGTTGAACCAGTCGACCCATTCGAGGGTGGCGTACTCAATGGCCTCGAAGCTGCGCCATGGTCCGCGCCGGTGGACGACCTCCGCTTTGAAGAGGCCGTTGATCGTCTCCGCCAGTGCGTTGTCGTAGCTGTCGCCGACGCTGCCGACTGAAGGCTCGATGCCTGCCTCGGCCAAGCGCTCAGTGTAGCGAATCGCAAGATATTGCGACCCCCTGTCGGAATGATGCACCAGGCCTTTTCCTTTTGCCGGCCGACGCTGGTGAACGGCCTGCTCCAGGGCATCGAGGACGAAGCCGGCATGGGCGGTCCGACTGGCCCGCCAGCCGACGATGCGGCGGGCGTATGCGTCGATGACGAACGCGACATAGACGAAGCCCTGCCACGTCGCGACGTAGGTGAAGTCGCTCACCCAAAGCATGTTCGGAGCGGGCACCCGGAACTGGCGGTTGACCCGGTCGAGCGGGCATGGCGCGGCCTTGTTGGGAATCGTCGTTCGAACCCGTTTACCCCGGACAATGCCTTCGATCCCCATCTCCTTCATCAGCCTGGCGACGGTGCAGCGCGCGACTTGGAAGCCTTCTCGACGCATCTGCCGCCAGACTTTGCGCACCCCGTAGACTTGGAAGTTGGCGTCGAACACGCGCCTGATCTTAGGCCGCAGTTCGGCATCGCGGCGCGCCCGCGGTGAGCGGCGCGTCGGATCGGCCCGCTTCATCACATGATCGTGGTAGGTGGACGGGGCGATCGGCAGCACCTTGCAGATCGGCTCGACCCCGTGCTCGGCCCGGTGATCGTCGATGAAGGCGATCATGTCTTCGACCGGCGGTCGAGCTCCGCCTGGGCGAAATACGCCGATGCTTTGCGCAGGATCTCGTTCGCCTGGCGCAACTCGCGGTTCTCCCGCTCCAGCGCCTTCATCTTCTCGGCCATCTCGTTCGGCACACCGGGCCGCCTGCCGCTGTTGATCTCGGCCTTCTTGACCCACTCGTTCAGCGTCTGCGCCGCGCAGCCGACCTTCGAGGAGATCGACAAGATCGCCGCCCAGCGGGACACGTGCTGGTGCTCATTGTCCAAAACCAGCCGCACCGCGCGCTCGCGCACCTCAGGCGAATATTTGTTCGTCGTCTTGCTCATAAGGCTCCATCCTACTCAGGAGTTGGAGCCTCCGGCAGACCCGGTGCGGTTCAAACCGAGGACACTAGGCTTGCGGGTCGATGCCGTTGTGCTTGGCAGCTTCGATCAGCGTAAAGGCGATGGCTGCCGCATTCCCACCGCCCTGCGATCCAGCAAAGAGCCAGATGACATGACCGGCTGCGCGGACGCGGCGGGCGGTGCAAAGCTCGGGGCGTCGCGTAGCACCAGGTCCGGAACGCGCGCCAACGGATCAGCGAGAGTACGTCAGATCACATACGGATTTGCCCAGAAGATCATAAAGCAGTTCAGAACATCCCAGCAGCCGCTCCAACGGAGACCGTAGTCCCGTCCGATTCCGATATTCCATTCTGATACCAGCTCGAGAGCCACTCGCTGAGAGGATTCCGGTTACCTAAGCCATGCTCAGACCAAAATCCGCTCAACCTCATCGAGGCTGATCTCGTCAGCGCGACGATCGTAGAGCTGCGTGTTCCGCGTAGAGGCATGGTTGGCCATCTGCGCCGCCTTCTCGAGCGTGCCCTCGTTCTTGAGGTAGGCGGTGATACCGGTCGCCCGAGACGTGTGACAGCCGATCGGTGTAGCGATCCCGGCCTGCCGCGCGCGGCGGCGGATCATGTGCCAGGCATTTGCCTGAGGCAGTGCACGGTCGGACAGGGATTTGGTGTCCCGATCAATAGTCCGGAATACAAACCCCTTGCGATCCTCCCATAGCCCGCAGCTGTCAAGATAGTCGTGCAGAAAAGCTTCGAGATTGTGATGGCAGGGTACGTCGTGCCGCTTGCCGCCCTTTTCGTGCAGCCGCACCCAGAGCCGCCGGTTCTGCGGATAAAGATCATCGACCTTGAGTGAGAGGGCTGCACCGACGCGGGCGAAGGAATAGACCATTATTCCGATCAGCGCCCGATCGCGCAGACCGACAGGCTTGGACAAGTCGATCGCCTCGAGGAGTTGTCGCGCCTCGGCCGGCTCGAGCACCGGCGTCTTGCCCCGCCGCACCACGTGTTTTGGGCCACCCACCGAGGCTACCGGATTGACCGGCACCTCCTGACCGACCACCAGACAGTCGAACAGCGCGCGGATGCCGGCGAGCCGTTGCTTTACGGTTGCAACGCTGAGGGATTGCCCGAGCTCTTCGATCCAGGCGGCGACATGGATCGGTTGAGAGGGAATGATGGTAGCTGTGGCTCATGCGACGATCCCCCGTTTTTAGAGGCGATTGCCGCATATTCGATCAGCGTCTCATCGGCCCGGAAGTAGCGGTCGATCTCTGAGCCTCCCCCACTGAAGTGGTCGATTCTGAAGTATGGCTCTGAGGAGCCGGACGAGGAGGACCATGATGCCGAGGAAGAGGCACAAGGCGGAAGAGATCGTCGCGAAGCTGCGGCAGGTGGACGTGCAGACTGTGCAAGGAACGCCGGTTGCCGATGCGATCCGCCAGATCGGCGTGACCGAGGTGACGTACTATAGGTGGCGCAAGGAGTACGGCGGGCTGAAGAGCGATCAGGTCCGCCGGATCAAGGACCTGAAGCAGGAGAATGCGCGGCTGCGGAGAGCAATCTCGGACCTGACCCTGGACAAGCTAATCCTGCAAGAGGCGGCCCGGGGAAACTTCTGAGCCCTTCGCGTCGACGGGCGTGCGTAGAGCACGTCCGCCAGGTTCTGGATCTGCCTGAGCGGCGCGTGTGCCGCGTGCTCGGGCAGCATCGCTCGACCCAGTGCAAGGTCCTTCAAGGCCGAGAGGACGAGGCGCGGCTCACTGAAGACATTATCGAGCTGGCCCGACAGTACGGGCGATATGGCTATCGCCGTATCGCCGAGTTGCTACGCCGGGCGGGTTGGCTGGTGAACGACAAGCGGGTCGAGCGGATCTGGCGACGCGAAGGGCTGAACGTGCCAGCCCGGCAACCCAAGCGGGGTCGGCTATGGCTGAATGACGGGTCGTGCGTGCGGCTGCGGGCAGAGCGGCCGAACCACGTGTGGTCGTACGATTTCATGGAGGATCGCACCCATGATGGGCGCAAGTATCGCATGTTGAACGTGGTCGACGAGTTCAGCCACGAGTGCCTCGCGATCCGGGTTGATCGCCAACTGAACAGCACCGACGTGATCGACGTCTTGTCCGATCTGTTCGTCCTGCGCGGCGTGCCGAGCCATATTCTCTCGGACAATGGCCCCGAGTTCGTCGCCAAGGCGGTCCAGAAGTGGATCCACGGGGTCGGGGCCAGCACCGCATACATCGCTCCGGGAAGCCCGTGGGAGAACGGCTACATCGAGAGTTTCAACGCCCGAATGCGCGACGAACTCCTCGACGGCGAGATCTTCTATACGCTTCGCGAGGCCCGCACCGTGACCGAAAGCTGGCGTCGCCACTTCAATGGCGTCCGCCCACACAGCGCTCTGCGCTACTAGGCTCCCGCTCCCGAGACGGTCGTGTTCCTGCCACCCGCCTGGCCGGCTCCGCTCGTAGGAGCGGCTCCGCCCGCCAGGCTACCGCTGGCGCAAAGACCGGCCCTCCACTAACATCGCCATTGGACCACCCCGTGGAGGCCGCTCACGCACACCAGTATCATCAAGGATTAGTCTACCTCATTTTAATTGTCATAAGATATACTATCACACGAATCACCTACAATTTGAAATGAGTGCACCGATGCTTAGACACGGGAGATTGAGATGAGTGTCTTGGAAGCTAGTCTCGGATATGCGACCGCTTTTTGTGTGGGGACCGCAGCTGTCGTTTTCGGCGCGCCTCCAAGCGGAACCATGGAAGCAACCATCGGCGCAGCAGGTCTTGTTGACTTCGTTCTCGGACGTGACCAGAAATTCGGCCACGAATGTCGTCGCGTCCGTGGTCGTATACAAAGTGAAATCCTCAAGAACTATCAGCATCTCACCGCCGGCAGCGACGGCGGTGATGATGCTCGAGCTGAACTTGAGGCCGCTGACGAAGCCCTGAGAGAAGCCCTTGGCCGATGTGTTGTCGATCGGACGGTGTTCGCTGAATCTGCTGTGACGCCTGCGGGGTTTCCCGCGCGGGCCGTCATCATGATCATGACCACCTTGGGTGAACAGCGGCCAGATCTTTTCGGGCCGGAGCAGAAAGGAGCGCTAGCCTACCGATTTGCTCACGATGTCATTCATGCAGGTATCAAAGCTACTTTCGAGGATACCAATTTTTATCGGAAACTCGAACCCGTTTTGATGTTCGAGATGGCTACTGCGATTGGGAGTATTAGAGACGCTACTAAACGTATCGAGGCAATGCTCGCTAAACTCACCTCGGAAACATCCGTAGTGATAGACGCGCAAGAGTCGAAAAAATTGATGGAGAACTTCGTTGAAAATCTTGCCTATGAGCTCCGAGCGCCAATTACATGCGTCATCGGCTTCTTGTCTCTTGCTGAGCGTGAAGACATCACTGATGAGCAGCGGAAAAAATATTATTCTTCGGCTTATAAGGCAGGCTGTGACGTCTTATTCGTAGTCGACAAGACGCTGGCAATGGTGGAGTCAGATACATCGAATAACAAATCGTTGGACATTGAGGACGGTATCCCTAATTCGCGCCCATCATAGGTTCTATAATAAACCTTATGCGACCGCCTGGCGCGCAGATCACGGGCTGCCGATCCAATCCTCACGGCCATGCCGAACACGCAGCACGAGAATGTTGTCGCCCTCCTCGGACGTGTAGACGATGATGTGGGATCCGCACGGATGCACGCGGGCTGGCGGCGATAGCTCCTCGCGTGGACGCGCGATTTCAGAATTGCGCGCGAGGGTCTCGAGCGTGCGTTTCATCCGGCCATGGTATCGCGCCGCCTGATCCGCGCCGAACATCTCGATGCCTTGCTGATAGATCCGCAGAACGTCCTCGGCGGCCTTGCGCGTGAGCCTATAGCGCATCGCCCATGTGGCCAGCCCGAGCGGCGGCTTCGATCTCGTCCATGGTCTGCGTGCTCGTGCCGCTTGCGATGCCCTCGTCGATGAGACGTTGCATTTCCGCGATTTTGGCGGCGCGGTCCTGGTCGCGACGGATCAAGTCGCGGACGTAATCACTGGCATTGCTGTAGCGCCCGGTTCGCACCTGAGCCTCCACATGCTCCTTCATCGGGTCCGGCAAAGACACGTTCATCGTCGCCATGACAGCACCCCTTTCCCAACATTTATCATGGCATATATTGGCAAGGATTGTCAAGGTTGTTATGGATCCGGCCGGGCAGGAAACGACCGGTTTTGAGTGGGAGAGGTTCAGTCGCCCGTGTTACTTCAAGTCGTTGAGCTTGCTGCGAAGCCTCGGGCTGACCTTCTTTTCGATCATCTGCTCGGCATGGCGAGAGAGCTGGTCGCTGATCTGTTCGGCACAGCCCATCGCATCGGCCCAAACGTCTCTGCCAGTAAACCTAATGACGGGAATGCCGATCTCGAGAAGGGTCCGGTCGCGGGCACGATCTCGGCTGGCCTGTTCCTTAGTCCGGTCGTGGAAGTCATGGCCGTCGCACTCTACGACTAGGAACTGTTCCTGCCCGAGGTAGCCGGTGCGGAACGCAAAGTCAGCGCGGTAGCTGAGCAATTGGTACTGCGGCGTGAAAGTTGTTCCCTCACGGTCATCGCGGAGCCGCAAGGGACTGAATCTGGCTTTCCCGTCGCCATAGCCATCGCTTGTGGATGTAAGGATCGCCGCCCCCAGCAGCTGTTCTATGGGGCTCTCGCAAAGGGCGAACAGCAGTCGCATTTCGCGCAAAAGGTCGTCTTCCAGCCAGCGCACGTACTCATTTTCTAATCGCCATCCGGGCTCGTCGAAGTTCAGGCGAACGTTTTCGTATCCTTGCTGATCGTCATAGGCGTCGAAGAGGCTCTGCGTCACGTACTCGAACATCGGTTCAAACTTCGCCGAGTCAAGGACAGAGTTATGCCCTCGGCACCAAGCGGAGAAGCGACCAACCTCGCGATGGAAGTGGTCAGATACGTGGTGCCAAATCTGCTTACGCCTAAGTTCGACATCGGCTTCGTCATCTGGCATGCGCGCTTCTCCTTTGCCCCTCGCTCTTACCACGACCGGGGCATTTATCTGTCAAACACGCTTCTTCGGTGCTGAGAGATCACTACTGACCTCATTGCGGCAATTCTTTGCGGAAGGCTCCCGTGACCTTGGTCGATCACAATGCGAATATCGCAAAAACAAACATTTATGAGGAATCACGCGCGGCGCTGAGCGGGCCTACCCAGAACGCCGGATTTCCGCCAACTGTCAATTCTCAAAACTATCTCTTGTATTATACCTCTCATTTATGGCATGTTTCAATGGGTATTGAGAGGTTTCTATGCTCGTTGGCTACGCCCGCGTCTCTACCCAGGATCAGAGGCCCGCGCTTCAGCTCGATGCGTTGAAAGCGGCCGGCTGCGAGAAGGTCTTTAGGGAGAAGGCGTCCGGGGCGCAGCGCGACCGGCCGCAGCTTGCTGCGACGATCGACTACATGCGCGAAGGTGACACCCTTGTCGTCTGGAAGCTCGACCGCCTTGCCCGATCCGTGAAGCAGCTCATCGAGACGGTCGAGGATCTGGAAACCCAGGGGATTGGGTTTCGCTCCCTCACCGAAGCCATCGACACCACCACCTCCGGCGGGAAGCTCGTCTTCCATATCTTCGGTGCGCTCGCCGAGTTCGAGCGGTCGATTATCCGGGAGCGCACCCGCGCCGGCCTGGACGCTGCCAAGGCACGGGGCCGCATCGGCGGACGGCCCAAGAAGTTGCGGGATGCGGATCTGAAAGCCGCGCGCGCCATGCTCGCCGAGGACGACTTCACCGTGGATGAGGTGGCAAAGCGCGTGGGCGTCTCGCCGGCCACCCTTTATCGCTACTTGCCGGCCGCCCGCTCTACTATCACGCGGAAGGAGCCGACCTGATGCAGCTCGATCTCTTCCCCACCGACATTCACCTGCGCTGCGTAGACCCCACCAGCAACAAACAGCGGTTCTATGCCATATCGGTCCAGCGGACGCTCTTCGGCGATTGGCGCGAGCGCCCACGAGCTTCGTCGACGGGGTGCTGATGTCCGAATTCCAGCAGCTCAATGACGCGCTCACCGCCTACTTGGCCGAGATCACAGAGACGGTGATCAGCACCGCAATCCATGGTGAGACCGGCGAGGCCGAGGTCGTAGCCGAGAGACCTCGGATCGGTCGGTGACCACGACCGGCAACCAGGAGCTACTCGCCGGCCTGGTCGAGCGGGTCACCTTCCACAGCCCCGAGAGCGGCTTCTGCGTTCTACGGGTGAAAGCGCGCGGTCATCGGGACCTTATCACCACGGTTGGCCATGCGGCGTCGATCTCCGCCGGCGAGTGGGTGACCGCCTCTGGCGAATGGGTCAACGATCGCACCCACGGCCAGCAGTTCAAGGCGCGTTTTCTAAGGACCTCGGCGCCGTCGTCGCTCGAAGGCATCGAGAAGTATCTCGGCTCCGGCATGATCCGTGGCATCGGGCCGGTCTACGCCAAGCGCATGGTCAGGCAATTCGGCAAGGACGTTTTCGACATCATCGAGGCCACGCCCGAGCGCCTCAAAGAGATTGGTGGAATAGGTCCTAAGCGGGCCGAGAGGATCACGTCGGCCTGGGCGGACCAAAAGGTCATCCGCGAGATCATGGTCTTCCTGCATGAGCACGGCGTCGGGACCGCGCGAGCGGTGCGCATCTTCAAGACCTACGGCACGGACGCGGTCCAGGTCATGAGTGAGAACCCCTATCGCCTGGCCCGAGACATCCGCGGCATCGGGTTCCGGACGGCCGACATGATCGCGGAAAAGCTCGGTATCGAGAAGACCGCGATGATACGAGTGCGCGCCGGGATCTCGTATGCTCTTACCGAGGCTATGGGTGACGGACATTGCGGATTGCCCCTGGAAGAACTGGTCCCTTTGGCCATCAAGCTGCTGGAGGTCCCGAACACGCTGATCCAGACCGCGATCGATCTCGAGATGGCCGAGGGCACAGTCACGGCCGACACGGTTGCCGGGACAGCTTGCATTTTCCTGAACGGGTTGTACCACGCCGAGCGCGGCATCGCTGACCGGCTTCGGTGTCTGACCGGTGGGCAAATGCCCTGGCCGGACATCGAGGCTGACAAGGCACTGCCATGGATCGAGAAGAAGACAGGCCTGACCCTCGCTGAAAGCCAGGCCACGGCCATCCGCCTTGCCCTCCGTTCGAAGGTCATTGTGATCACTGGCGGCCCCGGGGTCGGCAAGACGACCATCGTCAACTCGATCCTGCAGATCCTGAGTGCAAGGGCCGTCAGGCTTCTGCTTTGCGCTCCGACCGGGCGAGCGACGAAACGGATGAAAGAAGCCACAGGCATGGATGCTAGAACCATTCATCGCCTGCTAGAAATCGATCCGAAATCATTCGGCTTTAAGCGCAACGAGGATAACCCGCTGGAGTGCGATCTGCTGGTCATCGACGAGAGTTCGATGGTCGATGTCTCGCTGATGCAATCGCTGTTGAAGGCCGTGCCGGATCAGGCCGCTCTGTTGATCGTGGGCGACATCGATCAGCTGCCGTCGGTCGGGCCGGGTCAGGTCCTTGCCGACATCATCGGTTCGGGGACGGTTCCGGTCGTGCGGTTGACGGAGGTGTTCCGCCAGGCGGCTCGAAGCAAGATCATCACGAGCGCGCATCGGATCAATCAAGGCCACATGCCAGACCTGGCCCGGCCGGACGGCGAGAGCGATTTCTACTTCGTTGCGGCTGCCGATCCGGAGCAGGCGGTCGCGCGTATCCTAGAGCTCGTGGGGTCCCGGATCCCGACACGCTTCGGGCTAGATCCCATCCGGGACATCCAGGTTCTATGTCCGATGAACCGCGGGGGCGTCGGGGCCCGCTCGCTAAACGTCGAACTGCAGGCCACACTCAATCCCTCCGGAGACAATAGGATCGAACGCTTCGGCTGGACATTCGCGCCTCGCGACAAAGTCATGCAGATCGAGAACGACTACGACAAGGAAGTCTACAACGGCGACATCGGCTACGTGGACGGGTTGGACGCGGACGAAGGCGAACTGATCGTTGATTTCGATGGCCGTGCGGTAAGCTACGCTCTCGGCGAGCTCGACACGCTGGTGCCGGCCTATGCCGCAACAATCCACAAGAGCCAAGGATCCGAGTATCCCGCGGTCGTCATTCCGGTAATGACCCAGCACTACGCGATGTTGCAGCGCAATCTTCTCTATACAGGAATTACCCGCGGCAAGCGGCTGGTCGTGCTTGTCGGTCAGCGGAAGGCCGTGGCCATAGCGGTGAAGAACGTGGCCGGCCGGCGACGGTGGTCGAAGGTGGACGAATGGCTGGTCGAGGCACCGGCATCATGATCACCTTTAGGGATCAGGCGGACGATGAAGGTAGCCGCCCGTTGTGCGACTGGACTCAGGACGGCGCGAGATAGGCAAGCCCGAGATCGGTTGCGACGGCGTTGTTCCTCGCCAAGGAAATGGGGTTTCAACGCCGAATACATGGTGGCGTCGAGGTGTCTTAAAACTGGTCTTTTACTCCTGGCTCCACTGCCTTTCTTCTGGAAAAGGCCCGCTCCATCAGAGTGCGGACCTCAGGTCGGTTGGCATCGCTCACTGGCACACGCATGACGATCTCGGCGTTGGACTAATCATTGGTCCAATATGGTTGGGTGATGGGCCGCGTCACTTGCCGGCGGACCGTTCCGTCAGCCGCTTTTGCATTTTTAGCAGCCTCTCGCGAACCAGTTCGCAGCCGATCCGTTCATAGTTTTCGAGGCGATGAAGGTGCCGTTCGTATGTGCTGTGATGCATGCTGACTGGTTTCTTGACCGGTGTTCCCATCCGGGATGACGCTCCGAGTTGGGTCCGGATTTTCAGGGCCTGCAAAATTGCACGTTCGCGAGGCGCCCTGCCCTGCGAGGGATAAAGCAGACCGTGGACCTGACGCGCCGCGAAACGTTGGGCCCCAGGAGGCTTAAAGAGTTTGCGACAGCGGCGGTTTGATTCAGGGCAGCGAAAGTGCCAGATGCGGCCACCATAGGGCTGTGGCAGCCCCTCGAGATCGATCCACTGAACGATTTTCTGGCTGCTGCCATCCCTCAAGTCGACGAAGTGGTATTCTAGCCCAAGTTCACCAAGCCCCTGCGCCTCGTCGATCCAGCCAGAGTATAGGGCCGATGCGGTTTTCTCGTTTGGGGTTTGGCCTAGCCAAGAAAGAGTTCCCCTGACCTCATCCGGCCCGATACCGCTATCACGCAAGAGTATCGTGATATCCAGAACCAGGCCATCGCCTACCTCAGGACGTCCCTTGTACTCACCAGATCCAATTCCGCCCATACAATCCTCCAAAGCCTCTACACGGACATGCCCAGCTGGCCCAATAAGGTGCGCGTAAGGCCAGATGTCTGGCATAGGATTTCCCGAAATCGCGTGGGAAACACCTCTCCCCCGGATGGCAATCAATGTTTGGTTAGATATTGAGAGTTATTTCGGTTGCACATGATGACATTCGAGGTAACGCACTCAACATTGGCTCATTGCGCCTGAGCTGCATCAGATTCTCAGCCGCTAGCTGCGCGTGCGCTGCGAGGTCGGATCTTTCAGTTGCGCATTTGGCGTTGGCTAATGCTACAGACGCTACATCTGCTACGGTCTCGGTGCCACGCTGGAGCGATGGGGGCCAATCGCCGCAGCCAAAATCCGCGGCGTCGAAACGGTGTTCTTGGAACTCAATCGTAGCAGTTTTAGCAGTCGTAGCAGACGCCGGCCTTGTAGACCAAAACGACGATATGCCATCACTTCATCCTCTGACTGCAAACACGCGTGGGTGTTCAGAGACAACATAGACCCACCGGTGATCGAGGAGAATTTTTAGCGTCTTTTCTGCTATGGTCTTCGTTCGGAGCTTGTTCGGGCCTTTTTGAAGGATCTCGCGGAAATGGATCTCCCCGTTGCGGCCCTGCATCCACTTCAAAAGGGTCGCCGCCTGTAGCAAGCTGGAATCGGTGTGCCCGAATCTCGATAGTCGTGCCGCCTCCTCGACATACCAGTTCATCAGTTCGACGGCGCCACGCATAGCTTCCTCGTTGATCTCTCGTGCATTTGGATTCGCGAAGATCGTTAGGACACCTGCTATCCGTGCCGCATGTTCAGCCGCCTTCGCAGCAAGCCCGAGAATGGGTGCCAGAGCTCCATCCGGGCCGCACTGTTGCTCTATGTGATTGTAGAACTCCCGCCAGATCGCCGAAGCCGGTTGCGAGATCGATAACTTCGGCGGCTCAAGCTCGTTTTTCCTGCCCTCCGCCAGTGGTAGGTTTTGGCGCAAGAGGTCGAGCATTCGCGTGTCGAAGGCCATTAAAGCTTGCTCATCTTCGGTGCGCGCATCTCGCCATAGCCGCGTTCCAGCATTTGATGCCGGAGCCGAAATCAGGATGCGCGACAATAGGCCCTGATCCCGGAGGAGTGGGTCGGAGAGGAAGCGCCGAGCAGGTTCCTCTTGCATCATCAGGTGGATCGACAACCGCCTTCCGTAGAGGATTGAAACTCCATCAATAGCGCGAATCCGTTTGATCGCTGCGCCATCCCAGATTTCGGATAGCGATGCTGCTGATCTCAAGCGGCTGTCATCGCTCATGGCGTGGCCACCAACAAAAGTACCTCCCTCAGCGGTGAAGATCCCAAGCCCAGCTGGGGCAGCTCGCCAGGCGCGAACGAGACCCTCGACGGTAGGTTCTCCGCAAACAATGAACGCGTAGAGAGGTGGAGCGGGTGGACGGCCGAGGGCTTCAATTCTCTTTACCCGCGTGCCCAAATCCAGCTTAGGGTCTCTCTCAATCTTTTTCTTTTCGCCTTCCCACGCGGCTGCTTTCATCTTGTATTCACGCATTTCGGCTTCATGTTTCTCGCGCAGCTCCTTCTCGTAGCGTCGAACAGCGCGCAGCGCTTCATAGTCTACTGACGACTTGCGCTCCCCCGAACCGGCGATGGTCACGAAGAAGAGTGAGAGCGGCCGGCTTTGCCCAGTCGGAAGCAGGACGTCTGCACGCGTTTGGACGGCAAGCGATGCAGCGGCGAGAATCGATTGGGCGGCTAGAGCCAGCGGCACCTGGACCTTATAGGCGATAGCCTTCGCAGCGCCCGACATGATCGGCCCGAGTGCCTCGACGGGAAAAAGAGTGCCCTCTGTAAGCTCCGGAAAAAGCGGTAAGGGCGCCTCTAGCATATCCTCACGTAGCTTAAATGCCTTGCTCATGCTACGTCCTCAACTTGCGCGATGTCATTCCAATCGAACCTCTTGCTTGGCGGGAGCATTGGCGAGCAGCAGATACCGGCGGCTTCGCACCGACCGGCCAATCTGGCTGCAGCTTTGCGGGCGGAAGGATCGTTGTCCGTGGCGGCGGTTATCTCAACCGTTCTCTCCGGCCATTCATAGTTTGCCACGCCGGACGCTGACAAAGCGGCCAAAAAAACGACATCACCCTCCGCCGTCAGCGCATTGCGAAGCGAGAGAGCAGATTCGATCAGTAAATAGGTGATTGTGCGAGTGGCGGGCATCAGCGAGCTCCCGTTTGGGTCGCCATGCAGTGCGGCTGCTCGGATGTGGAGTGCACTGTTCGAGCGTCGAGCCACGCCTCGAATTCGGCACGACGGTAGCGGACCATCTTAGTGGAGATTTTTACCATCGGGGGGCCATCGCCGCGAAGTGCAGCGAGTTCCAGCCACCGACGGCCGAGACCATACTCGACCTCAATCTCTTCTCGAGAAAGTAGCGCGTTGTGTGACATATCGTGTTCCTGCGTTTGAGCAGTCGTCACTTCTGTTGACTGCGTGGAACACGTTTTTAGGGGAGAGCTTCTTTTGAGTCCGATGGATTAAAAGGGGTGGGTTTGCGCCCCTTTTTCTCTAGCCTTTTCAGCAAGCACTTCTTTCGCAATGGCGTCGAGGTCCGGTGGCTTCTGGCCCATCAGTTCGTTGATCGGCCGAGCCAAATCACGACATAGTTCGAGGAAAGGCCCCGTGCCCTCACCACTGTCCGAGTCACGGGTAATACCGGGTGCACTTCCTGTCTGTTCGATCCAGGCTTCGCGCAGATCGGCAACTAGAGCACGCTCAGCATCATGGCGTGGCCTACCTTTCGGTGGGTCTATTTCGGCAATTGCCTGCTTCGTCCAAGATTCTAGCCACTTGATCATCTCCATCGCGGTCCGACACCGTGCTGGCCCCCATATGTCGTAGGGTCCAAACTCACTGTGTTTCCACGGACCGTTCTCGCGCGTCTCTGACTGAGCCTGGAGTTCGATGCGACGGATCTCCACTTTGTGGAGGATCGCGCCTGCCTTGCGTGCTATCGCAAGTGCTGATTCAAATCCTTCTAGCCTCTGCTTGCTTTCTGTGGGCCGCGGCAGAGTGCGCTTTTGCAACTCGAACTGATACAAACAGCAAGCACTAAAGCACGACATGAGAAAGCGTCGGTAATTCTTCAGCCGGGGTAGCGAGCGCGCCAGCCGCTTCCGCTCCGCTCGATCCTGTTCGAGCGCTTGGCTAATCTTTTGCCCTTCACTCAGTATTGGACGGGCTTGCAACACCGATCGACCACCGAAGTGTGGGCTTCTCCAAGGCGGAAACTGCCATTCAATTGAAACGCCATCGAAGGGCAAGTCCCGATGCGGAGCTGTTTGTCGAGCACGCGCCACTACTTTTTCTTTCTACAGTTTCTGATAGAGTGAACCTTGGCGGTTGGTACGCCTTCCAGCCAACCGACAATCCGCCCGCCGATTTGCTCAGACACTGCGCGCAGTGGGTCGTCGGCCAGATGTGCGTAGCGGGTTGTTGTTTGGGGTTGTGAGTGGCCCAACAGGCCGCCGATGATATGTAGCGATGCACCGGAACCGGCCCCAACAGCCGCAAAGCTGTGTCGAAGATCGTGGATCCGCACATCATCCAAGCCAGCTGCCTTGCGAATGGCAGACCATGGATCCTTAAGATTCACCAGGGCGGCGCCATCTTTGCCTCCGATGATGACGTGTGGGTTACCCGTGATCTTCGGGATTTCACTCAGAAGGGCGAGTGCAGGCGCGTTCAGCACGACGAACTTGTCGCCAGTTTTGCTATCGGGAAGGCGAATACGCCCAGCGCCGAAGTCGATCCATTCCCAGCGCAGAGCCTTCACCTCGCCAGACCGCATCCCAGTTAGGATGAGGAGGCGTATCGCGGCGATTGCGTGTGGGGTGATAACGCTGCCCGCTCCGTTGTGTCGACCATCCTTTCTAACGCGGACCTTTCCATCCTCAGCCGCCACTAGCGCTTCGCCAAGCCGCCCCAGCTCCGTGGGCGAAAGAAATCGCTTTCGTGCCTTCTCGGCGTACTTTTTAACGTGGCGGCATGGGTTCGAGCCATCTGTCCGCAGCCCCCACATCTCGGCCAAGTTCATCATCTTGGAAAGGCATGCGAGCACGCGGTTCGCCCGGTACGGCTTCTCCCAGAGCCCTGCATGGAGCTTAGCTACATCCGCTCGTGTGATTTCGGCCACCTTCCGTTTTGCGAAAACTGGTGCAAGGTAGTCACGGATGATCCTCCCATCCTCCTGAGCAGAGGAAGCCTTTTTGTGGACCCGGGCGTGGTCCCGGAGATAGCGCTCGAACAACTCGTCCATGCGAGTTGCGACCCGCTCCTCGCGTCGTGCTCCGGCAGGATCTTCACCGTTTGCAACTTTCCCAGCCCATTGGAGTGCTTTTTCGCGCGCGGCATCGACGGTTAGCGGTCCAAAATTACCGATCTTGGCCCGTCGTTGCGTGGCGCCACGACCACCTCCGACCCGGTAGAAATAGTAAAATGCGCGCTTCCCAGACGGCCGAACCTCAACGTGGAAGCCAGGGATCTCGGTATCCCAAACCCTCACAGGGCCGTCCCCAGGGACCACACCCTCAACTGCCCTCTTAGTTAGTTTGCGTCGATCGACCGGCACCATCACCTCCAGCAATCGGCACTTCGCGGGCGAGCCTTGAGCAGCACCCGCGAAGCACGCAGTCGGAAACCATAAGAAAACTCCTGATACAGATGGGATACGAAGTACCTGATTGTAATTGGAAAAGTGCATTGTTGAGAATACGTGCGAAGCACGACGAAAGCATGAACCTCGAGATTTGTAATCAGGGGGTCAGGGGTTCGAGTCCCTTAGCCGGCACCAAATGAAATCAATCATTTAGCCCCCTTCGATCACCTTCAAGACTGGTTTCGCGGACCGTTTCCCCGCTGACAGCGCTCTATGGACGGTTTCTTGGTGGTCAGGATGGTGGTGCGCGTAGACAGCTTCGATCACGGCCAAAGAGACGCCAAAGTAGCCTGCAACTTCCCACTTATCGGCGCCTGCTTGCATGGCCCATGTGATCGCGCTGTGCCGAAGTGCATGGGGTGTGGCATCCTCGCTGACCTTGGCGTCTTTCCGCGCGCTGGCCCACGACCGGTTAATCGACCCTACCGGTTTTCCGTTCCATTCGACCACGTAGCGGGGGCCGGGCCTTTTCTTGTGCCACCGGCGCAAATGCCCGAGCAGTGGCTTAGGCAAGCGGATGGGTGGTTTGCGCTTGTTGGTGACCTCTTCGCCTTTGGCCGCTCGATGATAGAGGCCCTGCTCAAGGTCGACCCAGCCTCTACCAACTTCAGGCATAAGAGCCGCATTGCAGATTGCGGATGAGGACCCGGCGAAAAACCTCAGGACGCGGTCCTGAGGGGTTCAGGCTCCGCCGTGCATCGGTTACCATCCAACGCGCTTGTTAATTTATTGGGTGTGGAGATGCTGTCTGGACTCTGTATTCGCCGGATGACGCGTGCCGCCAGCGCCGCGCTGGTCTCTCTCGGACTGTTATCGGGGATCGCATTCGCTCAATCCGACAGCTCACCTGTGGTGTTTCAGATTGCCACCGCGAGCAAAGCAGGCACATTTTACCCGATCGGCAGGCTCATTGCTGAAGGCATTTCAACAACCCCCGGCTGCGCCGCGCAAGACCAGTGTGGCGTCGATGGCTTGATTGCGGTTGCCCAGGTCTCCAACGGCTCGGTCGCCAATGTCGACGCCGTTGCCGCCGGCAGCGTTAATGCCGGGCTCGCGCAGGCCGACGTCATCTACTGGGCCTACAATTCCAAGGGTCGTTTCGAGGGCGACGCCCCGCGGTCCGAGTTGCGCGCTCTGGCCAACCTATATCCGGGCAGCCTTCACATCGTTACGTCCTCAAAATCCGACATCGAAACGGTGGCGGATCTGCGCGGCAAGCGCGTGGCCCTGGACGAGCCCGGGTCTGGCACGCTTGCGACGGCTGAGCTGATCCTGGCTGCAGCGGACCTCGACAAAAGCGACCTCACGCCGCTCTACATCAAGCACAACCACGCCGGGCCGATGCTTGAAGCGGGTGCCCTCGATGCCTTCTTCTTCGTTGCTGGCTATCCAACCGGTTCCGTGCTCGAACTCTCAGAGACCACGCCGATCAGGCTGGTTCCGCTGTCCGAAGGGGTCATCTCAGAGGTCTCGTCTCAGCACCCATACCTCGCGCCAGGTGTCATCCCCGCCGGCACCTACCCCGGTGTGGAGGCAGGCGTTCCAACACTGAACATCGGCACACAATTGATTGTTCACGAGGATCTTGACCCCCAACTCGCACACGACATTGTGGCTGCGATGTGGAATGGCAGGACCAGGACGTTGCTCGATGCGGGTCATCCGAAAGGCACCCAGGTCCGCCTCGAAACGGCAACCGACGGTGTTGCGATCCCGTTTCACGAGGGTGCCGCGCGGTTCTATAGGGCGCAGGGTCTTCTCAGCGAATAGGCGGGGCTGGTGCTAAAACCCGCACGCGAGGATGGTCGGATCGACAGTCAGGCCGTGCCGAAGCGGCCCCGGTCGCTACTTGCGCCAACCCTCATCGTGTTCGCACTGTGCGCGGCTGTCGGGGTCATTGCCTACGTTCAGATTGCCGTGAAGCGCGTGGAACAGGAACTGCCGCTCCGCGTCATGGAAGAAAAACGCGACATGGAGCGGACAGTTCGGAACCTCTACGACTTTCTGGCGGCCACGGTTGCGACGCAGGCCCACCCCACGGATGGCAATCTGGACAACGCCCGCGACGAACTTGCGTTCGTTGAAACCGATCTTGGAACGCTGCGCGAACGGTACACCTTCGACACACTTATCGGGGCATCCGCGCTCCACGCGTTGATCAGTCCCACAATCGTTGACGCACGCACCTGGCTCACCGAGGGCTTCGGCACGCTGGAGCCAACCTCACCCATCCTTCTGGAACTTGTGAGCACAAGGACCCAGGACACAATCGTGAAGGCGTTCGACAAGACCGCCGAGGCCGATCGGATCGCCTACGAGATCCTCTCACGTCAAACCGAAGCGCTGGGTCGATTGCGCAGCCGGCTTGTCCTGGTGCTCGGCGCCGTCATCGCGCTGCTTGGCGGCATCGTCTGGCTGGCGATCCGCCAGCAGAAGGCGCGCCGGGAACAGTTTGCTGCAGAGACAGCGCGAGAGCGGGCGCAGACCCGCCTGCGGGACGCGCTGGAGAACACCTCGGAAGGCTTTGCATTCTTCGATGCGAATGAGCAGTTGGTGATCGCGAACAGCCGCTATAGCGGGGTCTTTTTCAAAGGCCTGAAGGATGTCGTCAAACCTGGTGTTTCGTTCGAAGCGATGTTGCGGGCCGCCATCGACCGCAACCTCATCGCCGACATCGCAGACGATCCGAGCGGCTGGCTGACTAACCGGCTCGCCCATTTCCGCAACCCAAGCGGCACCTTTGCCGTCCACCACGCAGACGGACGATGGACGCAGATCAACGAAAGGAAGACCGCTGAGGGCGGCACCGTCGTCGTTTACTCCGACATCACCGGACTAAAGCGACGCGAGAGCGAGCTCGTGCGGGCCAAAGAAGGCGCCGAAGCGCTCAGCGACGCCAAGAGCAACTTCCTCGCCAATGTGAGCCATGAACTGCGCACACCGCTGACCTCGATCGTGGGCTTTGCCCGGATCGTGCAGAAGCGGTTCGACGCCGTCGTACGACCCGCCCTCCGGGACGAAGACGCCAAGGTCGAACGCGCATCGGCGCAGATTTCGACAAATCTTGAAATCATGCTCTTGGAGGGCGAGCGGCTCAGCAAGCTCGTGAACGACGTCCTCGATCTTGAAAAGATCGAAGCCGGTGAAATGGTCTGGAACATTGCGGCACTGGACGTGAGAGCGATGATCGAGCAAGCGGCGGCGGCCACGCAAACGCTCTACGCCGAAAAGGGCCTCGCCTTCAACGCCCACGTCGCAAACGGCCTTCCGCAGATTCAGGGCGACCGCGACCGTGTGGTCCAAGTCCTGGTGAATCTCATCTCAAACGCGGTCAAATTCACCGACGATGGCAAAATTGAGTGTCACGCGAGGCGTAAGGGAACCGACGCTGTCGAGATCAGCGTTGTTGACACAGGCGCCGGGATTGCGCCTGAAGACCAGATCGTGATTTTCGAGAAGTTCCGACAGGTGGGCGACACGCTGACCGAAAAACCGTCGGGAACGGGTCTGGGCTTGCCAATCTGCCGCGAAATCGTCGAACATCTGGGTGGCGGGATCCGGGTTGAAAGTCGCTTAGGTCACGGCAGCACATTTGCTTTCTGGTTGCCGTGCGCGCCGCCGGGCGCTTCGCCGGGCTGATGCTTTGGGAGTTGCGCAGGACATGCTCGGAAAGGTCGTGATCGCCGAGGACGAAGCGCACATCCGGCTGTTGATCGAACAAAGCATTGAAGAACTCGAGGACGAAGGCGTCACGATCCTATCGGCGGCTGACGGCGAAGCGGCACTTTCGCTGATCCTGACCGAACGCCCCGACCTCGTCCTTCTCGATGTGATGATGCCCAAAATGGACGGCTTTGAGGTTTGCGAGAAACTCCGGGCACATCCACAGGGGCAGGATACATACGTCATCATACTGACAGCGAAGGGACAGGGGTACGACCGAGCACGCGGTCAAGACGTGGGCGCCGACGAGTATCTGACGAAACCGTTCGACCCAGACGCACTTCTTGCCACGGTTCGGCGTGTTCTTGAGGCTCGCCAGCCATGAAGAACGATCGCGCTGGAGCGCCTTGTCTTCGGCATCTTTGCCAATTGCACCGGGTCCGCAACATTGGACCGTCGTAGCCGGTCACTCCGCCGACTGCTTCGACGGCCTGATGTGGCCGATCTACTTGCGCGGGAAATCGATCGAGCCGGTGAGCCTTTATGGATCGCCGATCCCAACGCGAATCTTCTGTTCGGCACAGCGGGAACGGAGGCATCGGCCACCGCGGACGTGGTGGTCGACGGCTTTGTGATGGGCCGCGTCGGTGGGGCTCACGCCGACCGTGTGGCTGAAGTCCTGTCGGTCCTGGCGGCGCAGGATGGCGAGATGCGAACGCTCGCCCGCGAGTCGCTGGATCGCTACAAGGAAATCACGATGCTCTACTCCTTTTCGGAGAAGATCATCGGGGTTCGCGATGCGGCCGACATCGCCGCCGTCCTGTGCGACGAAGCCACCCGGTACCTTCGGTGCGAAGGCGTCGCGGTACTCTTTCACAACGTTGAAACGGGTCGGCTTGAGACGGCGGGCACAGCGGGCGAGCCGCTTTTCCAACGCGCAAGCCGTGAGGCCGGTGATGACATCGTCGCCTCTGTCGTGACCTCCGGGGACGGCGAGATCGTTAACGACGTTCACGCCGATCCGCGTGGCCTCATCGCCGCCCCATCCGTGCACTCTATCGCCTGTAGTCCGCTGACCTCTAATGAGCGTGTGCTGGGCGTGGTCGTCACGGCAACGACCAGCCCGCGGGAGTTCACGGCCGCTGAATTGCAGGTTCTCAACGCGATGGCATCACACGCTGCGGCGGCCATGAACGTTGCCCGGCTGGATCGCGATTTGAAGGCCCAGTCGCGCAGGCCAGTCAATCTCGTCTATGGTCTCGATGACTGGCCGCCATTTGGTGTTGCGATGCTGATGGGCGGTCAACACGTCCTCATCGCGTTGATGTCGCTCGCGTACCCTATTTTGGTGACGCTCGAGGCGGGCGGTTCGCGCATCGACGCGGCCGCAGTCGTCAGCATGTCGCTCATCGCGATGGCAATTGCCACCGCATTGCAGGTGTGCCGGGCAGGACCAGTCGGCTCAGGGCTGCTCTCGCCATACATCACGTCAGCAATCTTCTTGGGGCCAAGCCTGCTTGCCGCCCGCAATGGCGGGCTTGCCATGGTGGCCTCCATGACGATCCTCGCAGGTGCCATCGCCATCGCCATGTCTCAACTCCTCAGGCGGTTTCGAAAGATTTTTCCCGCGGAAGTGTCTGGCGTCGTTGTGCTCACCGTCGGCCTCTCGATGGTCCCTGTTGCGCTATCGCGGCTGATCGGCGTTGCACCCGGCGACCCCACCTCGGACTGGAGCGAATGGACCGTTGGCCTGTTGACGCTCGGCACAATCCTGCTTGCGACGGTCTTGTCTCGGCACCTGCGGCTCTACGCGACGGCCATCGGTATCGGCGTAGGCTATCTCGCGGCGGCCATTCTGGGCCTCTTCGGTGCCTCGAAGCTTGGAACGGTCGGCGATCTGCCCTGGGTCGGGATCCAGCCTGTCAGTTGGGGTGAGTTCCGGATCGATACCGCCTTGATCTTTCCGTTCGTTGCGGCAGCGCTTGCTTCAAGCGTGAAGGATGCCGGCCTTCTCATCACAAGTCAGAAAGCGAACGAGGCCAACTGGAAGCGGCCAGATACTGCGTCGATGAGCGGAGGTGTGGTCGCCGGCGGCCTCGGCACGATGGTGTCGGGTGCGCTGGGTGGCCTCGGCCTTGGGATTTCTGCCGGCAGCGTTGGGCTCGCGGTGGCAACTGGCGTCACAGCGCGCGTCATCGGCCTTGTGACAGCAGCGCTCTTCCTGATCCTGGCGTTTCTGCCGAAAGCCACGGCCTTGCTTGCGCTCATCCCAACCCCCGTGATGGGGGCAGGCCTTCTGTACGTTGCATGCCACCTCGTCTCCTCAGGCATAGAGCTCATTGCATCTCGGATGCTGGATGCGCGGCGAATCTATGTTGTGGGATTGCCCCTGCTTGCTGGCGTTGGCCTCATGTCAGCGCCGGGACTGTTCGCGGATGCATCCCCGTTTGTGCAAACGCTTGTCGACAGCCCGCTTGCGACCGCAACGCTGCTCGCAGTCATGCTCAATCTTCTGCTCAATGTGGGGGTTTCGAACAAAGCCAGTGAGCGCTTTGAACTTGACGGGCCCTTGCGCGAGAGCATTGCGCGTTTCATGGAGCGCCAAGGGGGGAGTTGGGGTGCACGCAGTGACGTCATCGGCCGCGCCGTGCCGGCCGCGACCGAATGGTGTGAGGAGCTTCGTGCAGCGAGGATGGCCAACGCAGTGACAATCGATCTCGTCTTTGACGAGTTTCGACTCACGGTGGCGATCTCACCGATTATCGATGCAGCGGGGGTGGTGCTCAACGGCCGTGGCGACGATGCAAGCCATGAATTTGCCGAGGCAGCAACAGTGCTCGCCAGGCGATATGGCAGCACTGTGAGACTGACGTCAGGCGGTGGCGCCGAAGTGCGGTTCGAGCACTAAACACGATTTCTGGCTGAGCTTGCGATTTGGGCGGGTCCGGACAAAGTCTTCGCTCAACCACAACGCATGACGGCTTGCCGCCCACGCCTCACTTCCTGCGCACTGAGGCGAATGCCCCAAATGGGGTCGATCTGAGCGGCGCCCACGAGGTGGTGCAGTTTGCAGTGTTGGTAGAGGGTCGGTCTTTGCACCAGCGATCGTCTGGCGGGCGGAGCCGCCCTTCCGAGCGGAGCCGGCCAGACGGATGGCAGGAAGACCGTCGCCTGGGATGCGGGGCCTGTTAGCCCAGAGCGCTGTGCGGACGGACGGACGGGGTGCGTCAGCGTTCGGCGCACCCCGACCTTGACGCGCAGCGCTCCGACAGTGATGTGAGGCGCCGAAGCGCCGGGGCATCAACGCGTGGAAGTCGGTGCTGTGGCATTGGCACCGCCGACGCGCCAATGTCGAATGCGCGGTCATACGTGACGCGTCCGCCTATCTATGCGCGGGCACCCATCGCCCGCTCATCGCGGCAGGCTCGCCGCCACAACCACGCCCGCAAACGCGGTGACACAGGACGCTTTCGATAGTGGCGACACAGACTTCCGCCGGATCGCCTCTACGGTGCTAAATGTGCGGCAATCCCGATGTCAGTCAGATGATCGATGCCACCGACAACTGGGCCCGCGATATTGATGCCAAGGTGGTATCGGCGCAATCATCGAGTTTGAGGCTCAGCCTGACTGGGTATGACTGCCTGTCTAAGCATGCCTAGGTGTTTAGTCCAGGCATTTGCTGGAGCGGGTTGAGGGTGACGCTTTCGGGTTTGTTTGGCCACTTTTTGCAGATGAACTCGTAAGGCGAGAGGCCTTTGAGGGTCTTGAGACGACGGCCGTAGTTGTAGGCATCGATGAAGTCCGCGAGATGGCGCCGGAGCTCGTCGTGCCCGTCGTAGTGGAAGCGTTTGACGGTGGCATCTTTGATGGTCCGGTTCATCCGTTCGACCTGGCCGTTGGTCCAGGGATGATTGATCTTGGTGAAGCGGTGCTCGATGCGGTGCTCTCGGCAGCGCTTGTCGAACATATGGATTGAATACTGAGCTATCGGGCCATTCGCGGTGCGCGGCGGGTAGCGGAACTGGATCCCGTTGTCGGTGAGCACCGTGTGGATCTTGTACGGGACAGCTTCGATGATGGCGACGAGAAAGGCCGAGTCGGTCACCCTGTTGGCTTTCTCCACGAGTTGGGCGAAGACGAACTTGTCAGGTTCGGTCAATCGCCACGAAAAGCTGGCGCTTTCCCTCGGCGGCGTGCACTTCGGCGATGTCGATGTGGAAGAACCCGATCGGGTAGGCCTTGAACTTTTTCTTGGCCGGCTTGTCGCCCTCGACATCAGGCAACCGGCTGATCCCATGACGCTGCAGACAGCGATGAAGGGATGAGCGGGTGAGGTGTGGGATCGTCGGTTGGAGTGCGTAGAGGCAGTCGTCAAGCGGCAACACAGTGTGGCGACGGAAGGCGACGATGATCGCCTCGTCCTCGTCCGACAAGACCGTCGATCTCGGCTCTCTTGGCCCGGTCGGCCGATCGTTCACCGACGAGCGCCTCTTCCACTTCGCCAGGTCTTCTGGTTGATCCCGTAGCGCCTGGCGAGGACCCTCAGGCTCTCTTGACTGTGCTGTATCGCTCGACGGATCTCCTCTGTCGTTGTGGCGCTCCCATGCAGAACCTGTCCCACAGCGCATCCTTCCATTCCCGCGAAAAGACTGCACCATCAAAGCCCGGGATCAAACACGGTCAAAGCGCACCGCTGCCGAAGCACTCCTGGAAGAAATGCTGGGCTGCAAGATCTTGCACGGCGACAAGGGCTACGACACCGACAAGGTCCACCGCACCGTCGAGGCTCGCGGCACGATGCCAAACATCCCCCCAAAGGTGAACCGCCGCTGGAAGAACGGCTTTTCGCCGTTCCTCTATCGCGACCGCAATGCCAGCGAGCGCATGTTCGGCCGCCTCAAAGACTTCCGCCGCATCGCCACTCGCGACGATCGTCTCGCAAGCAACTTCCTCGCTGCCGTCTGCCTCGCAGCCACCGTCAGCTACTGGATATCAGGCCCGATCCTAGCGCAATCACAATCGTGTCGCGCTATGGCATTTCCAACGAAGTTCTGTAAGCGCGGGGCGTAGATCCGCACATGCGTCGAAACATGCGCGTGAAATGGGTCGGGTCATCGTAACCCACATTATGCGCGACATCGAGAATCCGTATGTCAGGATCACGAAGCAGCTTCACCGCCATTTCAAAGCGTACTTGATCGAGCAATTGAGAATAATTGAGGGCAGCTTTCGCCAGTTCACGCTGCAGCGTTCTGACGCTCGTTTCCGTTATCGCCGCGGCTTTTGCGATCGGCAGATAGCCACTGCCCAAATAGGATGGCAGCAAAAGTCGAAGTACGCCGATGAGATCACGAGGAGGTAAGAGCAGCACCGTTTCCTCAACCGACCCTGCAGAGGACAACCCGCTCAGAGGAGGCGCTGCCAGCTGCGCAATCGGTATATCGAACCACGAGGCGCTTTGCCCCGATAAGAGAGTCGTGCCAGGCCATGCTTCCCTTTCGTAGTCCGTGAAAGCCCGATCAGCTTCGAGCGCCAAGGTCTGTGGCGCCCAACGCGGGCCGAGATAGAGGCGCACAACCTCAATCGGAATCTTAGTCTGCAGCCACTGCGAGTACTCCAGCGGCGCATCACGTCCAACCCCGCATAGGGCGCTACAAACGCGGAGCATCGACCCGCAACGTTCCATCCACAAGTGCACACAGTTGTCTTCGATAGAGGCGAGCGAACAGAATGTCTTAAGTGCATCGTACAAAGTCGTATGATGTTTCAAGGCATCCAAAAAATTGTTGTCTAAGGTCTGAACAGAAAGACTTTCTACACCACGAAAACAAAGGTCGCTGATACCCTCGTGGCGGGCAGCAAGGTCAAGAAATTTCACCGCCGGCAAGACTGGTATAAATCGATTGCCATGTTCGCTGTCCACGGCGGGTAAACCGTATCGATCCGCGCGCGCGGGCAAGACCGACCCGATAGTCGACAATACTTCCGTAAACGCATTTAGGTAGCATGCGCGTGTGATTGGAATGATGCGTCGGCTCATTTGGATCGATCCTGTAACGTGCGGCCCGGAGTCAACGTCCCCCTCCAATAACACAATGGCGCAATCATGTGAGTGAAAATTTGACCTACCCGATTTTCGCTCCTGATTTAGGCAATCCCTCACGGAATAATATCGCTCCGCACCAATTAATCGGCCTTGCTCCACGCCATGGCGTGATTATGCCAGAATATTGCTGCAGTTCACCTTAACTTGCTGCAAGAACGCGTGTAACGGCGCTGCAGCTCGTTGTCTCTGCTGCGATGGAAACGCGAAAGACCATCAATCTGAAGGTGCCTGACGGATGAAAAAATTGGGTCGGAACTTCGCCGTGGCGGTCGCAATCCTCACGGCAGGCGCAACAGCCGTGACAGCGACGGAAGTGACGCCAGAGGAGGCGCGATCGATCGCCAAGGACGCCTATATCTATGGTTACCCTCTGGTCGAAAACTATCGCATTCAATATGCATACTTCGTTGATGAAAATGGTTCTCAATATAAGGGGCCATGGAATGAAATTATCAATATCGGACGTGTTTTCACACCCAAAGACACCGCTATACAGACGCCAAACTCGGATACACCTTACTCATTCGTTGGTGCAGATCTAAGGGCAGAACCTATCGTCTTGACGGTCCCCAAAATTGACGAAAAACGCTACTACTCGTTACAGTTTATCGACTGGTACACCTTCAATTTTGCCTATGTAGGTACACGGACCACCGGCAACGACGGCGGCACATACCTACTGGCGGGACCGGGTTGGCAAGGTGACAAGCCGACCGGTGTCGACAAAATCATCCAGGCCGAAACAGAGTTTGTGTTCGTCGGGTATCGCACGCAGCTCTTCGATCCAGCCGACATCGATAATGTCAGAGCGATCCAGGCCGGCTATAAGGCAACACCGCTATCAGAGTTCCTTGGCGCGAAGGACGGGAACGCGGCGACAAAGGAGCGGGCCACTCCCGCAAACTTCATTGCGCCACTCACCCAGACGGAAGAAAGAACTGACTTGAAGTTCTTTGATATTCTCAACGTCGTGCTAAATTACGCCCCGACCCCACCGGAAGAAGAAGAGCTGCGGGCTCGTTTCGCGAAGATCAACATCGGTGGTGATAAGAATTTCGACCCAAGCGCGTTTTCGTCTGAAGTCCAGGAAGCCATCGGGCAGGGAATGAAGGACGCTTGGGCGGAATACGACAAATTCAAGAAAACTAAGATTGACACCGGTGAAGTGACATCTGGTAACATGTTCGGCACGCGAAAATTCATCGATGGTCGATGGATGTACCGCATGGCTGGAACCATCATGGGTATCTACGCCAATTCGAAACAGGAGGCGATGTACCCGTTGCTTACCGTTGATTCGAAAGGTCAGCTCCTGAATGGTCAAAGCCAGTATACGCTTACCTTCAAGGCGGGCGAGTTTCCTCCGGCAAATGCATTCTGGTCGGTCACAATGTATGACCTGCCGCAAAGCCTATTGGTCGCCAATCCTATCAATCGCTATCTAATCAACTCGCCAATGCTTCCGGCGCTCAAGAAAGATGCGAACGGCAATCTTACAATCTATATCCAGAACGAGTCACCCGGTCCGGACAAAGCAGCCAACTGGTTGCCCGCACCAAAAGCTGGCTTCTGGATTCCGATCCGGATCTATTGGCCGAAGGAAGCCGCATTGGATGGCACGTGGAAGGCTCCAGCCATAGAGCGCGTTGAAGACTAACCGGAGCCTTGATCATCAGAGAGCGTAGGACGAATCCATCTTTCCCATTTTCAGGAAAGATCAGGTTTGGTTTCTCGCCTACGGCGGTGCTCGAACGGACCGATGCTGAAAGACAGGATCATTGTTGCAGAACCTGCTTCGGTTCGTAAGTATCAATATTAACGGTCAGTCTACAGAAGGAATAAATCAAGTGAAAATCACGCGGAAGATTTCGGCTGTACTCGTATCAAGCGCTCTCTTCGCCGCGATACCCGCAGTGGCTCAGGACGCTGGCACTGGTTCACCCGGCATGGACGAGCTTGACGCGAGCGTTTCCGCCGAGTCCGGGGATGAGCTCGACGCACGTCGAGCCACCGACGAGTACGAAGATCTCAGGCGCAACCAGCAATCCGCCAGTGATCGTATGGACGATCTGGAGCGCCGCATCAAAGCGTTGGAAGACGCCCAGTCATGACTGGAGGCCCGTGCAGCAAAACCAACCTCAAATAATCGAGCCGACATCGGCCAGCTCGCACGTGCTTGTACACCACTGCGCTCCTTGAGCTGCAAGCAGATCCATGGATACCCGTGAGGGACCGTGGTTTAACCAAAGATTCCACAGCGAATCTTGAACTTGGAGGATGATATGAAGTCTATGATTGGGTATGCAGTCGCCGCCGGCGGTCTCGCACTTCTTATTTCGGGGTCTGCGGTTGCACAGACCCAAGAAGAATGCGTGGCCGGTTTGGAAGAGTTGAATACAGCGATTACGTCTCAGGAGGGTGTCGGGGAAAGCGCACGCGCCGAGGCTCGTGAACTTAGCGCCGAAGCACAAGATGCCCATGATACGGGGGACTATGCACGATGCATGACGCTGGTTGGCGATGGGGCCAAAGCTCTGGAAGGCTGAACGAGTTGACCGTTCTTCGCTAGTTGCTTTGGCAGTCGCAGCGGATGTGACCCGGCCTCAGGGTACGGCCGCACCGCTGCGATCATGCCTTGCCTGAAGACGGACAACAATTTTTGCGGCTATGACCACTTCACCAAAAATCCTGGAGCGACCATTTTCATCAGTACTCAATCGGCGCATCCACGACGATAGATGCGATCTGGCCACACAAACATGTAGAGCCACAGTCATTGCATTGGTCATCTGCGACATGATGCCAGCGGTCGCATTCAACACTGAACGGCGAGGCCGGTGCAATACCGGTTTGGAGTCCCGGCACCTGGATGTGCCGTATTGTCTACTACGACGGACGGAAAACAAAAGCCAAAACCAAAAGATTTACAGCAATCAAACAAGGGATGCGTTGGGTCAGTCGCTCAGCTGCTATGGCCAAGGGGGGCAGCTCAGCCGAGGGCTACCGAGAGATCCTCGGCATCTGCCAGGGGGCAAAGGAGGACAAATCCGGCCGGTCAGCCTTCCTGCGCCACCTGGTCGACCGCGGGCTCAAGGGTGTCGAACCGAACACCTCCGATGCCTGCCGCGCCCTGGCAGCGCTGCATCGCCCACTTTTACAGTAACGCCTTTAGTTATTTGCCACCGAGTAGGGTCCGTGCGGCGAGCCACATGCTGAAGGCAATCCATGCACAGAAGAATCGACCGGCTGCCGAAGACAAGTACAGGGCAATCGTCAACGGGCTCCGCCGCCAGCGTACGGGGCGCGCTGCGCACCTCGTCGACGCCCACCTCAACTAGACTTGACCTACTATAGCTTCCCAGACAGCCACTGGATCAAGCTGCGCACGAACAACCCGCTGGAGCGGATCATGCGCGAGATAAGCCGCCGCACGCGACTGGTCGGGGCATTCCCGGACGGTTAGTCTTGCCTGAACCTCGCCTCGGCACGTCTGAGCCACATCGCAGGGACGCAATGGTCGACGCGGCGATACATCAACATGCACCTGCTGAAGACCAACAGCCCTGAAACCGAAGCCGCCGTCGCATGAGCAATGTGCGAGAGATCCTGGACACTACCCAGCGTTGGCCGGCCAAGCGGTGGGACGCGGACGGAGCGACCCGGGTGTCTGCCGGGAGCGATTGAGTGTCCGAGGTCCGGCGCCTTCGAGGCGAGAACAGGGGTCTCCGACGGGGGCGAAACATCTTACGGAAGGTGATCGCTCTATTGTTCTGTTGTCGCCCGGCTGATGACATGACTGGCAGGCACTCCACTTCGTGATAGGCTGCCCCAGCCCCTCCCCGCTGGCTGGCGCTGGGTCAGCTCAACCGCAACCGCGGTGTGTTTGTTAGGAGACGTGACCGCGTCAACTGAGGGCCATCGCAGCAAGATGATCGTCGATCTGCTTGGCCAATAGAGCTTCCCATTCGGCCATAAGGCGCCTTTTCAGGGTCCCTTGCGTCAAATGAAAGTTAGCAGCGGGACGGCTGCGGTTGCGGTGCAAAAAAGCCTGCCGTTCGGGCTTGGTCATGAAGCAAAGCCGTTTGACCTCCGCCAAGACGGCATCCAGCCGAGCACCAGGATCCAACACTGTGTCGTAGCTGTGATCGATCTCACTACGCAGCAGGTCAAACCCCAGCTCTTCCAGCATCGCCACGGTGAGCGGGTTTCCGGCAATCAGCAAAGGGTGGCCCATCATCAGTGCGATGATCGGCTTTTCGGTGAAGCGTTGTATGATGCCATCGCTCATCTCTGATTCCGTGACAAGAGATGCAAATGTTCTCGCAAAATAGTCTACGTCAATATTTGTAAGAAGGTCGTTGATGGACCGTCCATCAGTGGACACCCAAGCGTCGGACCCGCGCACACGCCAGTCCAAATCCATGTAGCGCGGTCGACTGGGAAAGCGCCGCTCTTCTAGCACTACTCTGGCAGATTAATGATTTGCTTACACATGGCGAATGATTCTCTGGCGTTGAAAGGCTGGAGTGTGCGTCATGAGTTCTGTGGAGACGTCTTAGCGGGAGGAGTTGGAGACGTGGCTGAAGCCGTTCGTGGAGACATTGGGCGACCGGCGGCGCAAGCGGATGTGTCCGGTGTATGTGGCGGGGCTGATCGGCCCGGGGGACCGCAAGAGCGTGCAGCCGATGGCGGCACGCGCCGGTGAGGTCGGCTACGATCAGCTTCATCATTTTGTCTCTGCGGGTGTTTGGGACAGCGTCCCGATGGAGGCTGCCCTTTTGAAGGAAGCTGATCGTCTTGTGGGCGACAAGGATGGCTTCCTGGTCATCGATGACACGGCGCTGCCGAAGAAGGGCAGCCATTCTGTCGGGGTGGCGCCTCAGTATGCGTCCTCGCTCGGCGAGACCTCCAATTGTCAGTCGTTGGTTTCGGTGACGCTGGCCTCGCGCGAAGTGCCGGTGATGGTTGGCTTGCGATTGTTTTTGCCGAAGGACTGGATCGCCGACCCCGTTCGCATGGCAAAGGCCGGCGTCCCCAAAGGTCGACAGGTGGCTTCGACAAAGCCGCAGATCGCCATCAAAGAGATTGACCGGGTGATTGCCTCAGGCGCCCGCTTTGGCTGTGTGCTGGCCGATTCAGGTTACGGCTCCAGCGGGTTTTTCCGTCAGGCGCTGACAAGCCGCGGCCTCTTGTGGGCCGTGGGTCTATCTCGCCGTCAGAACGTCTATCGGGCCGACACCACAGAGATCTTCCCGATCGCAAAAACTGGCAGGCCGCGCAAATACCCCATCACCGACCAGCCGCCGGTCGCGGCAGAACAGATGCTCGCGAGCGCACCATGGCGGAAGGTGAGTTGGCGACGGGGTACCAAAGGCCGACTCGCCTGCCATTTTGCAGCCTGCCGTGTCCGTATCGCCGATGGTCATCGTCATCGCATGGCTGACAACCGCGTTCAGGCGATGCCCGGCGAGGAGGTCTGGCTTGTTGGCGAGAGGCGATCGACGGGCGAGCAGAAATACTATGTCTCCAACCTGCCGCCTTCTACCAGCCTCAAGACGCTTGCTGCCACGATCAAAGCCAGATGGATATGCGAGCAGGCGCATCAGCAGCTGAAGGAAGAACTCGGGCTCGACCACTTTGAAGGCCGATCTTGGAAACGGCTGCATCGACATGCCCTGCTCAGCATGATCGCCTACGCCTTTCTTCAATCCCGCCGCCTAACCGCATCGGGACGGAAAAAACACGCGCAGGACCGCCTCCGAAACCGAGCATGCCAGCCGTCCGCCAGGCTATCCTCGACCTCTTCGCCCGATCACCACCGCTGCCCTGCCCTCATTGTGAGCACCTCCTCGCAACCACCATCGAACCGAAAGTGCCAAAGTAGTGCTAGGGCAGATTCGATCTATTCGCAGTGATAGCCGGCGCTTTGGAAGAGGTTGCGGCATTCGGTTGGAGTGAAGGCGTGGAGGGCGTCGGCAACTTCGTCCCATAACGCAGGGATGGTCCCGCACGCGGCCTTTCGCAGGAGTGCCTTCAGCTTGGCGAACGCATGTTCGATGGGGTTGAAGTCGGGTGAGTAGGGCGGGAGGTAGAGGAGCATCGCGCCGACGTCCTCAATGGCGCTGCGAACGCCACTCACCTTGTGGGCCGGCAAGTTGTCCATGATCACGACATCGCCCGGGGACAGCTCTGGGACCAGAACGCTCGCCACATAGGTTCGGAAGGCGTCGCCATCCATCGCACCGTCCAGAAGCCAGGGCGCGACGAGCCCGTCGCTTCTGAGGCCGGCGGTGAACGTGGTCGTCTTCCAATGCCCATGCGGGACGGCGGCGACGCACCGTTCGCCCCGCGGCGCCCGGCCGCGCAGGCGGGCCATCTTCGTCGACAGGCCCGTCTCGTCGATGAAGATCAGCCGCGCCGGATCGAGGTCGAGTTGATCCTGGAACCAGGCTCTTCGGCTTGCCAGCACATCGATGCGGTTCTGTTCGGCCGCGTGAGCGGTCTTTTTTTGAACGTGATGCCGCGCCGATCGAGGAACTGCCAGATGGTCGAGGGCCAGGCATGGACGTCGCGCTCAGATCTGAGGCGTTCTGCGATCTCTTTCAGCGTGATGTCCTTCCTTTCCTCGATGAGAGCGAGAATGAAAGCCTCATGCGGATCGAGCTTGCTATGGCCGGGGTGCCCTTGGCGACGAGGCCTGACGTCGCCGGTCGTCCGCCACAGCCGGTGCCAAGCCCCTGCCGTCGCGATCCCGACGCAAAACCGCCGCGCCGCTTCGCGGGTGGATAGGCCCCCATCGATGGCCTCGACCACTCGTCGCCGCAGATCAATCCCCAAAGCTCGCGCCATCTCACCCGCCCGAATCAACGTTGGACGGACAGCGAACCACGCCACTCCTGAAAGATCGTTACGACTCCGAGATCGCCGAAACCGCTCTAGCGTCCAGACTCGTTCAGATCCAGAAGGCAAGGAGCGCAGCGAGGGCAACGGCGGAGATAAAGTTGCGGGCGAGCTTGTCGTAGCGTGTGGCGACGCGGCGGAAGTCCTTGAGGCGGCTGAAGGTGGCCTCGATGCGCCATCGGTCCTTGTAGCGGCGCTTGTCGTAGGCGATCGGGGTCTTGCGATTGACCCGGCCGGGGATGACCGGCGTTGTTCCGGTGAGCGCCAGACGTTTGCGCAGCGCGTTGGCGTCATAGCCCTTGTCGGCGATGAGCCAACGGGTCGCCGGAGCAGCATCGAGGAGTGTGTCGGCCAAAGCGATGTCGCTGACGTTACCGGGCGACAGCCGCACAACGACAGGTCGTCCAAGAAGATCGGTCAGCGCATGGATCTTGGTGGTTTGGCCGCCGCGCGACGGACCGATCGCTTGGCGCCGCACCCCCCTTTTCCGCCGTGGGCCGAGCGGTGCGCCTTGACGAAGCTGGAATCGATGGACGCGCTCTGCGCCAGGCGGCCAGCTGCAGCGAATGCGTCCAGCAGCCCGGTCCAGAACCGCCGTCGCGACCAGCGATTGAACCGGTTGTAGACCGTCGTGTGCGGCCCGTACTCGGCCGGGCAGTCGCACCAGCGACAACCGGTCTTCAAGACGTGAAAGCTCCCGGATAGGACCCGGCGATCGTCGACCCGCCGCGCACCGGGCTGGTTCTTCGGCAGATGCGGCTCGATCGCCGCCCACTGCTCATCGTTCAGCCAAAACAGATGACCCATGGCGTCCCTCCACGAACGCCGTTACCTTGAATACCTCTCCTTTCCAATCTATTGATTGGGTTTAGACCCTAGAGCCACTGTCCGGTGGGGCTGGACCAGCTGGCCTTGCCAGACACCGCCAAAGGTGGCGAGAAATTCTTCCACTGGCAGAGTATCAAGGAGCCATTTTAGACAATAAAGGCGGTGGTATCGCGGCTTGTTGTTGAGGCATAACAGTGCTTTGTCTGGCTCCTGATCAAGCAGCGATAGCGCACGCCATTGCACCCCTTGCGCCTCGCCCCCGTCCATGATCTGACAAAGATGGTGGTGATAGGGATGGAACGCGCACAAAGGCTTATCCACGACCGGGTGGGTTGCATACGCCGTGGCTAAGCAGCGATTGTTTTGCATGAAAATAATGGCGATTTGGCGCTCCGGACAAACGTTTGCAATCGCGTAAAGTGCATCGAAGAAACGTGATGAAAGGGCATGAAATTCGTTCGAGCGGTCCAAGATAATGATGAGCCGCCGCGCATTGGTTTTCGCGGCGATCGTTGTTGCGCTGAGGGTCTCTTCTGTCGCCTTGATGAGTTCATTCACGTTCCTCATCCACGCATAAAAGATCGCGCAGTTGGCGGGCCCGAGGTCCGCTGATTTCTGGGTTGCCACCCTGTCCACCAGATCCGACGAACCCTCCAGCCCATTCGTCATTCTGAAGACTGGCGATCCGGTTTGGACGTCCCTAAAACCACTCATTCGTCACACCGCCAACGAGAAAGCAATAACGAAGGTATCCAAATACGCTACGTGTAACGGGCGCACGGGTAGACCAGGGTTTCTTACTGGATGATGGAGAATGGTATACGCAGGTCTACGTGTGGATCGGCGTGGAATCTTGCCCCCTGAGCGGGGGGATCGGCGTCCAAAATTGGGTCTGACTCATTTTCGATGCAGTTTTGGATTCTGAAGGCAGCGTATTTCCATTGGAGCGCTACGGATGTCTGTGTCGAAGCGCGAGCGGCTGTTCACGCTTGCCGGGTTCTTGGTCGAGAACGTCGCGCTCGACGGCGACGGAGTCCTTGATTCTGCTCGGTCGACGTCGGCATCGGCGTCATGCCCATGCTGTGGCCGGTGCTCCCGTCGTGTCCACAGCCGGTACCAGCGCCGACTGGCTGATCTGCCCGCTCATGGCCGCCGGGTCGAGATGGTGGTGACCATCCGACGCTTTTATTGCGCCGACGCCACTTGCGAACGCCGCATTTTTGCCGGCGGCTGGACCCCGGTGCTGCGGCGGTGCGCGGCCGGCGAACCGAGCGCCTCGACGGCATCGTTCACCACCTTGGGATCGCGCTCGGAGGGCGGCCAGCGCAGGTTATCGCGCGGCGGCTGCTTTTGCCGGTGAGCAAGGACACGCTGCTTCGAACGGTCAGGCGGCGCGCACCGGCGGTCCCCACGGCGCCGCCCAGAGCGATCGGGATTGACGATTGGGCATGGCGGAAAGGTCATCGCTACGGCACGCTGATCTGCGATCTGGAGCGACGCGCGATCATCGACTTGCCACCGGACCGTGAGCCGGCGACGATCGCCGCGTGGCTCTCGGAGCGGCCGAGCATCGAGATCATCGCCCGCGACCGCGGCGGCGGCTATGGAGTTGGTACGGCAAAGGGCCGACCTGAGGCCGTTCAGGTGGCCGATCGTTGGCATCTGTTCGAGAACGCCAGCGCGGCGTTTATGCTGGTGGTGAAGCGTCACATGCGCGAGGTGCGTCGAGCGCTCGGTCATGGCCCCATCGACCCGGCCATGCTGACAGCCGCCGAACGTCCGCAACACGAGGGTTGGAAACGCCGCGCTGAGGCTGACGCTGCCGTCCTGGCACTCCATGCTGAGGGCGTTGCTGTCAAGGAAATCGTTCGGCGAACGGGACGGTCTCGCAAGCTGGTCCGCCATGTCGTGCGTGGTGGCCGTTCCGAGCCCTTCCGCCCCTGTGCCAGTTCGCTCGAACCGTGGCTCGATCGCCTCAACGCCGAATGGGACGGCGGTTGTCGCAACGGCGCCGAACGTTGGCGCCGCCTCCGCGCGGCCGACTTTCCCGGCGCGCTGCGCGTTGTGACCGAGTGGGCAACCCGGCGACGGCGGGACGAAGCCAGCAACGCTCCCTTGCGCTGCCCGGGGAGCCGCACCTTGGCGCGGTTGCTGACGCTCGCCGGGGATAAGCCGACCCGCACCCAGGCGATCATCGTCGCAACCATCTCGCGGGCGGTGCCTGAGATCATCGCTGCCCGTGAGATCATCGATGCCTTCCACCGCCTCCTCCGCAGCGGCGACACTGACGGTCTCGAGCCATGGCTCGAAGCCGCGCTATCGTCTCCGATCGCCAGCTTTGCCCGGGGCGTGGCCGCGGATCTCGACGCCGTCGCTGCCGCTACCGCGCTTCCGTGGTCCAACGGTCAGACGGAAGGAAACATCTGCAAGCTGAAGACCCTCAAGCGCCAGATGGGTGGCCGCGCTAGCCTCGATCTCCTCAAGGCCAGACTCATGCACGCCACCTGAACAACCGCATCACAAATGCGCCAGAGCCCAAATTGCACGCCGAGCAGGGGTCATGTCTGCGCGCCGATTGACAGTCGGTGGGTGAGTAGCAGTCGAGGGGTTCAAGACGGGCTCAAAGCCCCTTGCGGGCCTTCGCCCACCAATTGGTAATGTGGTACATTCGGACTAAGATATGGGCGCCAATGCGCTCGATCCTCGCCAAAAGGGGTCTCTACGTGGGCAGTTGGAAGGCGATGGTTGTGCTTGTGGGCCTCGTTTTCACATCCGTGGTTGGTGCGAGGGCTGAGCCGTTGGCGGCTGACCTCTTGGGCACGTGGACCTGCGTGCCAGCAGATGGAGGCGCCGCATTCCGTTGGACTGTGACTGATGAGCTACCTGGTGGCTGGCTTGTGGGACGTGGGTTCGAGGACGGCCAACTCACGTCGCTGGAAGCGTGGGCGTACGACAATCGGGGTCGTTTGATGGAGCGGCGACAATTCTCGCCGCGAGGGCGTTTTATTGAGCTAACAGTTTCCGATCGAACTGAGGACTCGTTGTCCTCATCGGGAACGGCCTTAGAGCGCGACGGGACGACGTTTGAAGTCGGGCATTCCCTCACGATTTTAGACCAGAAGCGCTTCGAGGCCGTTTGGCAGGTGCGGCGAGGCGAACAATGGTCCGTCGTCGCAAATGAGATCTGCAACCGTGTCGACCCCTAGTTAACGGCAAGACATACTAAGTTAGGCCCAAGTTTCGTCCGCTATGCCGTGACGTTCAATGTCGATCCTGCCGTCGGCAGTGACCAACTGTGAGGAGCAATCGCAAATGTCAAAGGCGGGCGATGCACCCTCACCCAATGCGTCGGGGGTCACCATGACATGGTTGATGGAAGATGCGATCGAACCCGAAGCGGGTTTGAGTTTAGCAAAGATGACTGTGGAGCCCGGCGTCACATCGGAAGCTCACCATCATACGAACTGCACCGAAACGATACACGTTCTCGTGGGCACAGTGCGTCAACGTCGGGGCGGCGAGTGGGTAGACATGCAAGCAGGAGATACGATTTTGGTCCCCATCGGTGCCACACACCAGACCGAGAATACTGGTGATGGTACGGCAGTATTGATGATCGCTTACTCGTCGGGATCGCGTATCTATATTGCGTGAGAGGTGGCCGTTGGGTTCTGGCCGCATTCGCCGGCCGCGTCACGCTGTTGGCAGGGGTGTTCCAAAGTCCGCAATCCAGACTTCCACAGCGGGGGCTGCAGCCGACAATGGCCTGCGCCGGTTGTCGAGCGCGGTATGAAGATATCGCTGCCACGGGACTGGCACGCTCTTACGCCACCAACATGCAAGACAGGCCTAACGGTAAGCCGCACGATCGCCCGCGATGGTCCTGGATAAACGATCTCACTTGCGCTGCTGCTGGTGGTCTGCTGCGAAAGTGGACGGGGTTATGCCACCATGCCGCCGGCGGTGGCTGGCGTCCTGAAGCCGAGTGCGCAGTAGAGGCCGTGGGACTTGTAGAAGTCGTGGATGGAGTGGAACAAGTGACGCCGTGCTGCATCGCGGGTCGGGTAGAGCTCAACGCCCTGCCGGCGGTCGCGACTTGCCGGTCCTTCAACTCCAACAGCGCAATGTCACCGGTCTTCGCCAGGATCCGCTCGGCGTGGGCCCCGGTGACGTGGGACCGGTGGTCGCCGTCTTGTGGCTTGGCGCGGCACGAACCTTTTCCGCGCTATCGCCCACGCCATCGGATGGCCGTGGACGGCGCAACGTCAAACCGCGCCGCGGCCTGACGGCAGGATACACCTACAACTATCGAGTGCACGACAAGAAGGCGAAGATCGTAGGTCCACAGCTTGGCCATCATGGCCGGCCCTCCACCGCCAGTCATGATGGTGAAACCGAGACGAACAGATCCGCGAGTCCCCTTCCCAATCGGAACGAGCCAAAAGCGTGCTAGGCGGTCGCACCACTGACATGCTGCGCGGCTGCCTTGTTGGCAGCGGTCAAGGCGGATCTAAGCGAGTGGCCGGTCACCAAACCGGCGGCAAGCGTCCCGACGAGGACATCGCCTGCGCCGTGGGCCACCGGGTTTTCTACGACAAGCCCGGGGATGGATACAATTGCACCATCCCGGTCCCGTGCCGCGAGCCCATGCGCGCCCGCCGTGACCACGCTCGCGCAGCCGGTGTGGGCCAATGCGCATGCCGCCTCTTCGGCGTCTTTGAGATCGGCGACAGAGACACCGCACATCTGGCGCGCCTCGACGGCATTCACCACCAACACGTCGACGAGCGCCTGTAGACCGCAGCGATCGTCGCGAAATGGCGCTGCATTCCAGACAACGCTCGCTCCGGCCGAGCGCGCCGCCTCCGCCGCGGCAAGGTTCAACGGTTCGGGCACTTCGTTCTGCAGAACGACCACATCTCCAGCGCGGAAGAGAGACGATGCGACGGCGGCTGGGTCGATGGCCCTGTTGGCGCCGGAAACCACCACGGCCGTGTAGTCGCCGGTCGCATCAATGGTTGCGATGCTCATCCCCGAGCCGACGTCATCACGCGCCGTAACTTTGTCGCAAACAACACCGGCTCCGGTGAGCGTTGTCAGAAGCGCTGTGCCCATGTCGTCCTTGCCCACAGCTCCGACCATATGGGTCTGCGCACCCCACCGACGTGCTGCGACCGCCTGGTTGGCGCCTTTTCCACCCAAGGCCGTGCGCCACGTGTCGCCAATCAGCGTCTCTCCGGGTTCTGGCTGCCGTGGTGCTGTGACGATGATGTCGTGATGGAGCGAACCGACGACGACGATGCGCGCCATCGTCAGCGGCGCCTGCGCTTTGACGTCACCGCGGACATGGTTTGCTCAAGGTTGCTGGTTGCCGTTTTGCGGTTGCGCTGAGCGAGCGCGACGAAGAGCACATCCAAAATGTTGAGTTGGGCAATGCGGGCCGCAGCATTCTCGCCCAGGAGCGGGCCGCCGCGCGCTGTGGATGCCAGCACCAGATCGGAAATCTCCGACAACGGCGAGGACGTGTAGTTGGTGAGCGCAATCACCGTCGCGCCCCGCTCCTTGGCAAGCTCGGCAGGCTCCAGCACCGCTTCGGTGGTGCCCGAATGGGAGAATGCCACCACCAGATCGCCCGGACCAAGGACGGACGCGGACATCATCATGAGGTGGGGATCGTCGTAGACGTGCACCCGCCAGCCGATCCTCAGGAACTTGTGGGCGACATCGCGGGCGATCTGGGCCGATCCGCCGACCCCATAAAAGTCGATCTGCGCGGCGGCATCGATGGCCTCCACCGCTCGCGCCAAGACGCTGGTGTCGAGGATGGCCAGCGTCTCCTCCAGCGCCTGGATGGACGTGCGAAACACCTTTTGAGCAATGGACGCGAGGTCGTCGTCGTCGGCGATCTCGCTGTAGAGAGCATTGGTGTGGGCGTTGCGGTAGCCGACGAGGCCTGTGCGCAGCTCGCGAAAGCCTTTGAAGCCGAGCTTCTTCGCAACCTTGACGACGAGCGCTTCGGAGACGCCCGCCGCGCTGGCGACTTCTTTGATGGGTGTGCCTTCGCTGAGCGCCTCGAGGTTGAGAATCGCTTCGGCGACCTGCCGCTCGGTGGCAGTCAGCGTTGGAAGCTGCATCCGGATCTGAGGTCCAACGGCCTCGAACCGCACACCATTCGCACTCATCGGTTCCCCTTGGTCGCCCTGTCGATCAGCATCGCCAAGATGATGATCAGGCCCGTTGCAAGGAGTTGATAAAAGGCTTGAACATTCATGAGCGTCAAGCCGTTGCGCAAGGCGCCCAAGATGATCGCCCCCATGATGGTGCCGACGATGCTGCCGCGCCCACCCATCAGCGAGGCCCCGCCGATGGCCGCTGCCGCAATGGCATCAAGCTCCCACAGCGTTCCCATGATCGGCTCGGCAGCGCCCAGACGGCCCATCAGGATGAGGGCGGCCACCGACGCCATCGTGCCTGAGATCATGTAGGCGACAATCTTGGTGCGGCGCACGGGGACGCCGGCCACATGGGCCGCCTCGCTGTTGCCGCCCACCGCCATCAGATACTCCCCGAACGGTGTGCGGTTGAGGAGGATCCAGGCGCCAAGGGCAAGACAGGCAACGATGAGGACCGAGTTCGGCACGCCCAGAGTGGCGCCGTTGAAGATGGCGCGAAACTCCGTCGGGATGCCGAATATCGGATTGCCGCCGGTGTAAATCAGCGCCAGCGCGCGAAACAGCGACAGGCCGCCGAGCGTCACGATGAAGGGCTGGAGGCCCGCATAGGCGATCAAGACGCCATTGAAGAGGCCGGTCGCCATGCCAACGCACAAGCCCACGATGATGGCGAGCGGAACCGGAACGCCGGCGACGAGGAGCGAGGCGGAGATCACCGCGGTAAGCGCCGCCGTTGGTCCGACGGAAAGGTCGATCCCGCCGGAGACGATGACGAGGGTCATGCCCAGCGCGATGCACGCGTTGATGGAGCTTTGCTGAAGGATGTTGAGGACGTTGGGCGTGGTGAGGAACGCGGGCGCGAGGTAGGCGAACGTGCCGAAGATGACGATGAGACCGATCAGAACGCCAGCATCGCGGAAGCTGACGATGGTCAGCTTGTGACGCAAGCCGCCACGCTGCGGCTCCTCGGCCGCCCGATCATCGCTCACGCGGCATCCTCCTGCGAAGCCGTGCCGGGCACGGCGTGGGTCATGATGGTCTCTTCGTTCATGCGTTCGCGCGGCAGGTCGGCCGTCAGTTCGCCTTCGCGCATGACAAGGACCCGGTCGGCGAGCCTGATGAGTTCGGGCAGCTCGGACGACACCACGACGATCGCCTTGCCCTCCCGCGCAAGATCCTCGATCAGGCCGTAAATCTCCGCCTTTGCGCCAACATCGACGCCGCGTGTCGGCTCGTCGAAGAGGAGGATCTTCGCGCCCGCGGCCAGCCATCGGCCGATGATGACCTTTTGCTGGTTCCCGCCGGAAAACATGGCGATCGGGCGCGCGACGTCGGGCGGACGAAGGTCGAGCGCGTGCATCAGCCGGCGCGCATCCCGGCGCAGTTTGCGGCCATCGATCCACCCCATCGGGGCAAAGGTTTTGAACGAGGGCAGCGCGAGGTTCCGGTCGACGGGGCGCAACGGGATGATCCCGTCGCGCTTGCGCTCTTCCGGCAAGAGGCCGACGCCAGCGCGGTTGGCAGCGCGGACATTGTGCGGCGGCAAGCGCTTGCCGAACGCGGTGACGGTGCCCGACGTCGGCGCATCCACCCCGGCGATGAGGCGAACGAGTTCGGTGCGCCCGGCGCCGACGAGCCCGGCAATGCCAAGCACCTCGCCCTCGTGGAGCTTGAATGAGACCTTCTTCACCGCTGGCGGGCGGGCAAGACTGTCCACCTCAAGCGCGACCCGGGCCTTCGCCGATGTGAACGAGCGGTGCTCTGCCGAAAACAGCTTGCGTCCGACCATCTTGGCGACCACATCGTCCCGGCTCGTTCCGGCCAGCGGCAGGTCATCCACCACCGCGCCGTCACGCAGGATGGTCGCCCGCTCGCACAGCGCAAAGACCTCGTCCATGCGGTGCGAGACGTAGATGACCGAGACATCCTTTTGGGCAAGGCGACGGATGAGATCGGCGAGCTTGTCGAACTCCGAAGGGGTCAGTGAGGACGTGGGCTCGTCCATCGCCACCACTTTGGCGTCGTCGATCAAGGCGCGTGCGATCTCCACCAGTTGGCGCTGCGCCACGCGCAGAGTCTTGATCTGCGTGGCCGGGTCGATATCCGCGTCAAGGCCCGACAGGACTTGCCGCGCCACGTCTTCCTGCCGCCGCCGGTCCACGACAATGCCGCCTAGGCGGGTGAGCGGGCGCCCGAGGAAGAGGTTTTGCGCCACGGTCAGTTCGGGGACGTGCTGAAGCTCCTGGTGGATCATGGCGATCCCGGCCTTACGTGCCGCTAGGGGGCCGCGCGCCAAGAGCTTCGTGCCGTCGATGGCGATTTCGCCGCGGTCAGGCACATAGACCCCGCTCAGACACTTCAAGAGCGTTGACTTTCCGGCCCCATTCTCACCGATCAGGCCGTGGATGGCACCCGCGCCCACCGTGAACGACACCTCGCGCAGCGCGTGAACCGGCCCGAAGCGCTTGGTCACATTGCGGAAGGTCAGTCGCTCTGTGGTCATCTTGGGTGCCAAGTTGTGGGTGGCCGAGCCAAAGTGACCCGGCCGCCCGATGGCTGGACGGCGCGCCGGTTACTGCGCGGCGAGGATGGCTTTACGCAACTCCTCGCCCGTCGCGGCGAACGCCTCGACATTGTCGGCCGTAATCAGCGCCTGCGGCGTTGCCACCACCCGCGGCAGATCATCGCCGTTCAACAGACGCAGAACGACTTCCATCGCGATCTCGCCGGTCAACACCGGGAAGCTGTCGATGGTGCCGGTCAGTTCGCCCGCCTTGATGGAGGCGTAGGCGTCGGAGATGCCGTCGGTCCCGATCACAGCGACTTCGCCAAGCTTACCGGCAGCCTTCACCGCTTCCACAACGCCCAAGGCCATGCCGTCATTGTTGGCATAAAAACCTTTGAGATCCGGGTGCTGCTGCAGGATCGTGGCGGCTGCGTTAAAGGCCTGCTCTCGGCTCCAGTTGGCAGGGATGCTCGCCACCACTTCAAAGTTTCCGGCGCCCTCGATGGTCTCTGTGAAGCCGGCCGTGCGCTGACCGGCAGCATAGACACCGGGCTGCCCTTCGATGACGGCGACCTTGCCGCCATCGGGCACGTTTTCGATCATCCAGCGGGCCGCACGCACGCCGTTGTCCTTTTGAACGTTGCCCACATAGTGGCTCGCCTGCGGGATGACGGCATCATTGACGTTGAGGACGGGGATGTTTTGCGCCTTCGCCGTCTCGAACGCCGGTTGAAGGTTCACGTCCGTCTGCGGGGAGAAGAGAAGTGCGTCGTAGCCCTGCGTGATGAGGTTTTCCGCGATCGCGAGCTGGCCGAGCTGATCGCCTTCGTCTTGCGCGGCCTGGTAAACCACCTCAACGCCGTGCTGGTCGGCAAAGGTCTTGTAGCCTTCGCCCAGCGAGCGCCAGTATTCGTTGATGAGTGTCTTGGACACGCCGCCCACCCGCGTGCCCTCGGAAGGTGACTTGAAGGGGCCGAACCGGTCTTCCAGCTCCGACCAATCCATCCTGTCGGGTTCGGCGTCCGAGTTGAGGGGTGTCAGATCCTGCGCCCAGGCGCTCGCGCTGCCAAAGGCGATCAGACCCGCTGCAAGCCAAGTTTTCATGGGCTTTCTCCCGTCGTTTGGCGACTGTTTCGGTCGCTCTATGAGGTGTCGGTGCGCAGGAGTGCAGCCTGCGCAAGTTGTTGCGCGGTAATGGAATCTTGACGCGCCCGCGCCTCGGCGAAGGCGTTGCTCGCCTCAAGCCGTTCGCAAACACCGATCAAGGCGCGCACAGTTCTGATGTTCGCTTTGCACTCGGCCACAGGGTCGAGGTCGGTAGCGTCCGGAAAGGTATCGAAGTAGAGCGGGCCTGCGTATCCGACGCGGCGCACGGCGTAGAGGAAGTCGATGGTCTCCTGCAGGTGGACAGCGCCCACCATCAGCCCGTCGTCACGCTTGCCATGGCCATCGTTGAGGTGAACGCCAAGGAGCCGCGAGCGGCGGGTCACATGGGCGACCGACGCGGCGGGCGCTTCGTCGGCATAGAGCGAGTGCGCAAAATCGATGGTGACGCCGGTGTTCTTGGCGCCCACCTCGTCGAGGAGCAGGAGTGTCGTCGCGCAGTCGGGCACCACGGAGAAGGCACGCGGCTCGTTGGGCTTATACTCGATCGCGATGTCGCAGTCTGGATCGTGACGGGCGACGCTCTCCACCGCTGCGACGGTCAAGTCCCATAGCTCGGCATGGTCCACGTGGAGGGCGTGATCGAAGCCGTCCTGGCCTGGCCAGATGGTCATCAAGGTGCCGCCCATCTCGCGCAGCGCATCGATACCGCGCTTGGTCAGGTCGATGGCAGCCTGGCGCACAGCGGAATCAGGATTTGTGAAAGCGCCGCCGCGGAAGGCATCGTCCGAGTAGTAGCGCATCGCAAGGCCGTTCAGAGCGAAGCTATTGTCCTTAAGTGCGGCCGCGACACCCGCCCGATCGCCGTCCACATGGTCGGGGAAGTTAAGGTCAATATGCGTCAGACCTTCGGCGAGTGCCGCCCGCTCGATCAGCATCTTAGGGGTGGGTTTGCCTTCAAGGCCGGGCCAATGAGCGCGCTTTCGCGAGGCAAAGGAGTTTAGCCGTGTGGCAAACATAAGTGTTGGCTTTCCGATGCAACGCAGATCGACCCACTTCAGGCCGCGAACGTAGTTTATAAATTTCTTGCGGTTTGTAAACCTCCATACGTCCGCTCTGTCTGCGTGAGCGCACGTTAGGTGACAACCCTTATGTTTCGCTGGAAATTGGACCGGAAGGCTCGACTCCGCGCAAGCTGAATTCTGTTGGGCAAAGTCTCAGAGCAGGCGTGGCTGTGAAAGATACTTGACAACCATCGGCCATCTTGTGAAGTTTGCCGTCGTGCAGAAACGTCCGCGATTGCAGAAGGGATGCTAGGCCAATGGCGGTGACCGGCGTGAAATCCGAGCGCACGCATCACGCCGCTCAGCTTAGCTTTTTTCAGCGCAACCCAGGTCTCGTGACGCCGCTTGGGCTTCTCATCCCGCTGGTTCTTCTGATTGTCCTCATCGCCACAATCAACCCTGTGTTCCTTGATGGGCGCAACGTCTTCAATGTGTTCCGCCAGATCGCGATCTTTCTGGTCCTCGGCACCGGGATGACGATCGTCATGGCGGCAAGGGGCATCGACTTGTCGGTGGGCTCTAATGTTGCCCTGTCGGGGTGTGTGGCCGGCCTCATCTTGAAGAGCGGCGTTGCCGATGGCGAGGTGGTTTCGGTTTTGGCCGTCCTTGCGGCCATCGGTGTCGGAGCCGCCGTCGGAACGGTGAACGGACTTGCGGTCACGCTCCTGAAAGTGCCGCCGCTTATTGTCACTTTGGGGACGCTGACGGCCGTGCGAGGGCTCGCCTATCTCGTGATGGGGTCCGACCAGGTCCGCAGCTTCCCGGATGCTTTTACCTTTCTCGGCCAAGGTGTGGTGTTTGGCCTTCCGGTCCCGGGTTTGATCGCTGTCGGCGTCGTCCTTCTAGGCGCATTCGTCCTGAACTCCACACGCTTTGGGACATACGTTCTTGCCGTCGGGGGCGACCGTAGCGCCGCGATCCGCGCCGGTATTCGCGTCGACCGCTACGAGCTTGGCGCTTACATCATCTGCGGTGCCCTTGCAGGGCTTGCGGGTATCTTGTTGGTGGCACGGCTCGACGCCGCGCAGGCAGTGCTCGGCGCCACCATGGAGCTCCACGCGATCGCAGTTGTCGTCCTTGGCGGAACGTACCTGTTCGGCGGCTATGCCACGATGCTTGGGACCTTTCTGGGCGCCGTTTTCCTGGGCATTGCAGAGAACGGGCTGCTCTTGATGGGCGTGCCGTTTTACTGGCAGCAGTTCGTCATCGGCACGACCCTCGTCATTGCGGTCGCCATCCAGCTTTATCGCTTCAGACGACAAGGCGTCAGCGCCAACTAGGCCCACGCTGACGTCACGACGGGCAGCCGAAAACGGTTGCGGTTCCGTTCAACGGAGGGAGGAAATGACAATGAAGAAAATGCTTGCAGGCCTTTTTGTCGGCGCCGCAGTGGCGCTGACCGGCACGGCCGCGATGGCGCAGGAAAAGCTTACCATCGGCTTTGCACCGCCTGTCTACGACACACTGGACTACTTCGGTCAGTTTGCCGCCGCATTTCAAGAAGAAATGGAAAAAGAAGGCATCGACATTGAGTTCGTCGCCAGGGCATCGACGCAAGAAGCCAACATTCAGCAACAACTCGACATCGTCGAAGATCTGATCACTCTCGGCTCCGACTACATCATCGTCGGCCCGATCGACTATTTCGGCATCGTGCCGGCCCTCAAAGCGGCAAACGAGGCTGACATTCCGATCATCGTCATCAACCACCTTGACGTCCACCCCGAAGATGCCGGTGTCGATGTCCTTGCCTACAGTGGCTACTCTCACGCCGAGGGCGGCGAGGTCACAGCCAAGTGGGCGCTCGACAACGTTCTGTCCGAGGGTGACAAGGTCGGCCTCATGTTCGCCGAGCCGGGCAACCAGATCTCCGAAGCCCGGGTCGGAAGCGCGCGCGACATCTGGACCGCGGCCGGGATCGATGTCGCATTCGAGCACTATGCCTACTGGGAACAAGCCCGCGCATTCGATGCGACTGAGCGTCTGATCGTTGCCAATCCCGACGTCACCGCGATCTACGCCGGCAACAGCGCCATGGCGATGGGCGTTGCAGGCGCATTGAAGGGCATGGGTCGCGACGACATTGCCGTCTTCGGGTTCGGTGCCGTGCCGCCTGAGCTAGACATGATCTGGGAAGGCCTCATCCGCGGCTCGATCTTCCGCGACAGCCAGAGTAGCGGCCGCTACATCGCACAGGCCATCGCCGCCCACTCCCGCGGTGAAGAGGTTGAAAAACAGTATCCGCTCGACATGGTCATGGTGTCTTCGCGCGAGGACATCGTAAAGAGCGTGCCTGCCGGGACCTTGGAACTGATGGAGAATTGGCCCGAGGTTCAAAAAGAGCTCGGTCAGTGACAAGCGCGACGCAGCAACCCTCCCTTGCGCCCGCCGCAGGGGAGGTTCTGTTGTCCTTGCACGACATTCGCAAGACCTTCGGCGGCGTGGAAGCGCTGCGCGGGGCCTCCATAGATGTGAGGACCGGCGAGGTGTTGGCGCTGGTGGGTGACAACGGCGCCGGCAAATCCACTCTCATCAAGGCGATCATGGGCGTCCATCAGCCGACGTCCGGCCGGATCGTCCTCGACGGTCGCGAGGTGACCATCAACCGCCCCGACGAGGCGCGTGCCCATGGCATAGAGGCCATCTACCAGGACCTTGCCCTCGTCGGCACCTTCGACACCACGAGCAACTTCTTTCTCGGCCGCGAGATGACGAAGAGTTACCTGGGCGGGCTCATCAAAGTGCTCGACAAATCCGCCATGCGGCAAGAAGCGCTCGGCGTCCTGCGGGACCGCGTGGGCATCAGGATCGACAACCCGTTCTCCCGCGCCATCGTCTTGTCTGGCGGTCAGCGCCAGGCGCTCGCAATCGGCCGTGCGATCGCAACGAACGCACGCCTTATCATCATGGACGAACCAACGGCCGCCTTAGGGGTTGAGGAAACCGAGCGCGTCCTCCAGATCATCGAGAGGCTGCGTGCCGATGGATTGACCATCCTGGTTGTCAGCCACAACCTTGAGCATGTGTTTCGCTGCGCCGATCGCATCGCCGTCATGCACGCTGGCCGGGTGACTGCAAACGTCAAGCGCGAGGAGGTCACCCGACAGGACGTGGTCGGCCTCATTATGGGGAGCAATTTGCGCGAGCGAACCGCCGCCCCCCTTTAGTCTCCCTCACCGAAGATCCAAGCACATAATCTTGCCTTTGCTGACCCGTGGTCGCGGCATTTGAGGCGACCGGCACCTACCACCGCCAGTTCGAGACGACACTCGCCACGTGTTTCGCTACCGACACCAACGCCATTCCGCGATAGGCTAGCAGATTCGCCGAGGCGACCCGTCGAGTGGCCAAGACAGACCATGCCGTTTCGCGGGGAGATCGAGAGCACTCGGCCGGCCTGATCAAGCACGACCGCGGCCTCAGGCGGCCTTATGGGCATTTGTGACCGCGTGTGTTGGCAGAGACCGTGCGGCTGGATCGGCGTGGAGCCAAAGCAGAGCGCGCCATTGCACAAAAACACCCGCTAAGCGCACCCAAACGGTGGCTGCAAGTATTACGGCATATTGCGCATCCAGATCAGCAAAATATCGACAGGCGCTTCCGCAATAATATTTTACCGCGACTTGAATTTAAAATATTTCCTCCCATTTGAGTATGTAATGAGCGGTCGTGCCATCGAATGATGGCACACCCTGCCGCACGGACTTCTCGACATCGAAATCACTGTGATCGTTCGAAGGCGGCGCGCTTTCGGCTGGATGAATCGCGATTCTTGGGAAAAGGAAACTTTGTGAGCAACTTTGGATGGTTGAAGCCTGGACTGACAGGCGCTGTCGCCGGCGCGATCGGGCTCGCTGTAGTCGGCTTCACATGGGGCGGCTGGGTCACCGGAAGCACCGCACAGGAGATGGCTACGACGCAAGGCCGCGTGGCTATGGTCAATGCGCTGGTTCCCATCTGCGTTGCCAACTCGAAGGACGAGAATCCGACAGCCGCCAAGACGCTGTCTGAGATAAAGGACGCAAGGACCTATCAGCGCGCTGATATCGTGATGAAAGCGGGGTGGGCGACGCCTCCAGGCTCGGAGAGCGCAGACCGTGATCTTGCAAAAGCCTGCGCCGAGAAGCTCGCGGTCGCATCGTAGTCGGTACGCCCTGCGCATCTATTGTCATCGCTACAATCAAGTAGCGCCCGTGCGGTCGCTCCAATGTTCCGCGTTTTGATGGTTCGACCGCATCTGCGGCCCTTGGCTGCGATCGCAGTTGCCGCGCAGCTGTTCGGTTAACCGGTTGCCACACATGGGCAACCGGCTGGAAAGGAAGTCCTGGAGAACGCGCAGGCGCGCAGTTGCGGGAATGGTCAGACGGCAATCCCGGTGACCGCAGTCGCGGCGATGGATGCCTAAGACAGTCGCGGTCTCTGACAACGCCCACTTTGAGCGAAACACCCGCGGTCAAAGCCGCTCACGCTAATCTGCGGTGGAGCGTCCCCTTTGCAAACGACATCCACCACAGACATCATGAGACAATCCCGGACGTTGGAGCCATGCCGATGATGGCTAGGGTAGATCGACCGGCCACGCTTGGAACCTCGGTTCGTGCCAATTCCCCTCCTCCATGGTGCAGCGAGCAAAAGCCCAAAAAGTCGGTGGCTTCAAAATGCCTTAAGCCCTCTTCGTGAATCTCGTTGGCGCGAGGTGGTGGGGCAGGATCCCGGCGCGGCTGACGTCGCCCGGCCAGTCGCCAGACTGGGCCAGAGAAGATGCGGCGTGCGAAAGAAGCGGCGACATCATAATCCCGTAACCTCCCTGGCCGGCGAGCCAGAAAAAGCCGGGGACCAAAGCATCGAAACCAACCACGGGAGCGCCGTCAGCGGCGAACGTGCGCAGCCCCGCCCAGCTATGGGCGACGCGGCCGACCGCACACGTGGTGTGGCGCATCAGCCAGTCGACCGTCAGCGCAATGTCGAGTTCCTCCGGCTGAGCGTCCTGGGGATCCGTCGGCGTCTCGTCGCCGAGCGAGGCCATGATGCGGCCCGCCTCCGGCTTGAAGTAAGCCTCCGAAGCGACGGTCTCCACCGCTGGCATGGCGGCGACATCGACGCCAGCCGGACCGTCGACCACGATGGCTGTCCGGCGCTTTGGGACGAGGCCGAGCGGAGCCGCACCGGCCAGCAGGCCCACCTGATCGGCCCAGGCGCCAGCCGCATTGACCACGATTGGCGCGACGTTCGTCGAACCTCCTGCGACCACATGCCAAAGCGCCTGATCCCGCCTGAGGTGCGTTACCGGCGCCCCGGCGATCAGCGTACCGCCGCGCGCTTTGAAGCCGCGAAGGTAACCCTGATGAAGCGACGCAACGTCGATATCCATGACGCCCGGCTCGTAAGTTGCCGCAGCCACACTTTCGGGCCGCAGGATCGGTACTTGCACCAAGGCGTCGGCGACGGACAAAGGATGGACGTCGCCGTGTCCAGACGCAACGAGGCCCTTGAGCCCGTCTTCTTCGCCGGCCCCTGCCACCGTTAGAAGACCGCGCGGGCTCAGCAGAGGATGATCGCAAAAGCCTTGCGGGGGGGTGCGGAAGAACCCTTCGCTGAGGGCGTTGATCCGCCGCACGATCCCGTTGCCATAGTTCGGCGTGAAGAGCGCTGCAGAGCGTGCGGTGCTGTGATAACCGGCCTGCGCCTCGGCTTCGATGAGTGAGACCTCCCCCACTGCGGCAAGCTCATAAGCCACTGACGCGCCAGAGATCCCAGCCCCTATCACGATGAAATCATTCATGGATTTTGCGCGCCTTTCGCGAGCGACACCAAGCGGCGAGGCTCTTTCGCCACCAAGCGCTCAGTCGCAAAAAATAGCAAGAAATATTAACTGTTTTACATTTTGAAAGTTTTCTGACACAAATCTGAAGCGCGGAGATGCCCGATGAGTGACCCGGTACGCGATCGATTGCTGGCCTCACTCGCCACAGCCACAAAGGCGGACAAGGCCATCGCCAACTTCATGGTGTCCCAGCTCACGAGTCTGCCGTTCGAGACCGCCGCAAGCGTTGCGGCAAAGGTCTCGGTGAGCGAACCCACTGTGGGACGCTACTGCCGCTCCATCGGCTACAAGAGTTTCAAAGACCTCAAAGAACATCTGAAGCGGGATCTTGGCGACAAGCCCTGGTTGATCAGCGACAGGTTACGCGACTTCCGCGACAGGGCGAAGGCCGGCGAAGATCAGCTCGCGCGCGGTCTTGAGCTCGAAATCGCTGCGCTGGTGTCGGTCTACGAACTTGCCCGCACCCCTGAGTGGGCACGGGTGGTCACGCGCCTTGCAACCAAACGGGTGGTGTACGCCGCAGGATTTCAGACCGAGCGCGGCATGGCGCAGTTCTTCGTCAACCAACTTCAGTATTTGCGTCCCGAAGTTCGTTTACTGGATCTGGCGGCGGGTAATTTCGCCGAGCTCTTTGCTTCACCACCGCAGGATGCTTGCCTCGTCATCTTCGAGGCGAGACGCTACTCGCGGCTCGCCGAGGATTTGGCCGTAGAGGCCCGCAACTCAGGGATCGCCACGACCCTGATCACCGATCCATTTTGCGATTGGGGCCGCGACGTGGTCGACGAAATGTTCGTGGTGCCGACCGAGTTCAACCAGTTCTGGGAATCGACCGGGCAGATGGCGAGCCTTGCCAACCTTCTGGTCAACGGCGTCTTCCTCGAACTGGGTCCTTCGGTGGAGACGCGGATGGAAACCGTGACGCAGCTTTACAGCCGTTTCACAGGATACGTCGGCGAAACATCATCAAAGCCGCGGCGAAAGCCCGGCAATACAGTGAAATCTTAAGAACAAGGAGCACGACCATGCGCTTTATGGCCAAGACACTGCGGGCAAGCACGATGCTGGTCGCGCTCGGCATGGCGGGTCTTCCCGCGATCGCCCATGCACAGGAGGCCACATTCGTCATGCCGAGCGACGATGTCGGCGCGCCGAGCTACAACCCCATCAAGGGCACCAAGGTCAACGCTGCGATCACGCTGATTTTCGACCGCATGGTCATCCAGGATGCCGACCAGAGCTTTCACGGCCAGCTCGCGACGGAGTGGGAGTCGGCCGAGGACGGCATGAGCTGGACCTTCAAGCTGCGACCTGGCGTCACCTTCCACGACGGCGCGCCGTTTAATGCGCAGACCATCGCGTGGTGGATCCCGCAGTTCGAGGGTACCGAGAATGCCTTCATGACCGAAGCGATCGAGACGGTCGAGGTGGTCGACGACCTCACCGTACGCTTCGTGATGAAGAACCCTGACCCGAACCTCTTGTCCAACATGGCGTCGGGGTTCATGGGCATTCCCTCGCCGCAAGCATTTGATAGGCTGGGCGACGACTTCGGGGTGACCGAAGCCGTTGGTTCCGGTCCTTTCAAGTTGCAGAGTTTTGCTGTTGGACAAGAAACTGTGCTTGTCGCCAACGAAGACTACGCCTGGGCCTCCGCTCTGTCGCAGAACCAGGGGCCGCCACAGATCAAAACGCTGACCGTGCGCGAAATCGCTGAGAACTCAACGGCGTTCCTGGAACTGCGCACGGGCGGCGTCGACATGCTTCTCAGCGTTCCCACAGACTTCCTGCCACAACTGGAAAGCACAGATAGCGTGACGGTCGGCACCCTGCCCGGCACCGGCATCTTCTACATTCCCATCAACACCACAGTCGCCCCCTTCACCGACATCAAGGTTCGCGAGGCGGCGGCCCTTGCCGTCAACCAGCAGGAGATCGTTGACAACCTCTTCGGCGGCGTGGGCGCTGCGGCCGATACCTTCCTCATCAAGTCGCTGCTTGCGAACGACGTCGATCCGTCGCTGAAAATCTCCCACAATCCCGAGCGGGCGAACGCGCTGCTTGACGAGGCCGGCTGGACCATGGGCTCGGACGGTGTGCGCCAGAAGGACGGCACGGCGCTTCAGGTGGCGCTGTGGACGCAGAACGGCACCGAGTTCAAGCGCGTCACTGAAGTGGTCCAGGCCCAACTCAAAGCCATTGGCATCGGCGCCGACATCACCGTCTTCGATGCCGCCACCATCAACGATCAATATCGTCGCGGTGACCAGCATCAGCTTGCCGTGCGCTCCTACAGTTGGGCCAATGCCGACATCATCGACTGGTTCTTCGCCGGTTCGCGGCTCGGCTACCCCAACGTTTCCATGTGGAACGACCCCAAGGCGGAAGAGCTGAACGCGTTGGCCATGAAAGGCTCGCGTACCTGGGACGAGCGGGTGAAGAACTTCACCGACTACCACGAATACGTCCTGTCGCAGTTCGTCTTCGCCCCGATCTACGAGCCGGTGCAGATCTACGCCTTCAACACGGACCGGCTGACGCTGCCTGAAACCATCCGCGGCACGCGCCTTCAGAGCCAGACGGTGGTCGACATTACGGTCAACTAGCCCCTTCCCTCCGGCCGCGAGGCGAGGACCCGAATGACCGGCTTCTTCATCAAGCGACTGCTGCTTCTCATTCCGGTGTTCCTCGCCGTCTCGGTGGTGATCTTCATGATCGTCCACCTCGTGCCGGGCGACCCGATCGACAACATCGTCCAGGTCAGCTCCACGCCCGAGCAGAAGGCGGCGCTGGTCGCGAAGTACGGGCTCGACCGACCGCTCTACGAGCAGTACGGCATCTGGCTCTATAACGCGGCGCAGGGGGATCTGGGCGATGCGATCGTCCTGCGCCGGCCGGTCGCGGAGCTGATTGCCCAAAACCTTCCCTATTCCCTCGCGCTCGGATCGCTGGCGCTACTGTTCTCCACCCTGGTTGGGATTTCCGCCGGTTCGCTCGCGGCGATCTACAAGGACAGCTGGATCGACCGCACCACGATGGCGGTCATTCTCCTCGGCTCGACCGTGCCTGGCTTCTGGCTCGGCCTTCTCCTCATCATGCTGTTCGCCGTCCAGCTTGGCTGGTTTCCGGTGTCGGGCGCGCGTAGCTGGGACTCGCTGGTGCTGCCTGTCCTTACCGTCGGCCTCGGCGGCGTTGCGCTGGTAGCGCGCGTCACCCGCGTCGCGATGATGGAGACCGCGCGCAAGGACTTCGTGATGATGCTGCACGCCAAGGGGGTGCCGCCCTGGCGGATCGAACTGCGCCATGTGCTGCGTCATGCGCTGCTGCCGGTGATCACCATCCTGTCGCTCAGAATCGGCTGGATCCTTGGCGGCGCGGTCACGGTCGAGTTCGTGTTCGCGCGACCGGGGCTCGGCTCGCTCCTCATCACCTCGCTCAACCAGCGCGACTATCCGGTCGTTCAGGGCGCGCTCCTGATGCTCGCCATCGCGGTCATGCTCGGAACGCTGCTGGGCGACCTGCTTCAGGCCGCCATGGACCCGCGCGTGCGCGAAAGGATGAGCTGAGATGGCAACCTTCACCGCCCTCAAGACCGCCCTGGGTTCGTCACGGGGCGCCGCGTCCGGCGCGGTCCTCGCACTGGTGATCGCGTGCGCTATCTTTGCCCCACTTATTGCGCCCTACGCCTACGACATCCAGAACCTGCCAGGCTCCAACGCCGAGCCGGGTTGGGCGCACTGGATGGGCACCGATGAGTTCGGCCGGGACCTCCTATCGCGCATCGTCTACGGCGCACGCACCTCGCTGACGGTCGCCGTCACCGCCATCGCGATCTCGGTGGCGGCCGGCGTCACGCTCGGCGCGACGGCCGCATACTTCGGCGGAATGTTCGACCGGGCGGTGACGGCGGTGGTGGATCTCACCTGGTCGTTCCCCGAAATCCTCATTGCCCTGATGCTGATCGCGATCATCGGCCCCGGCCTTCAAAGCACGATGATCGCCATCTCGCTGGCGTTCCTCGCGCAATTCACGCGGCTCACACGCGCACAGATCATGGCGCTGAAGAACGAGACCTACATCGAGGCGACCGCCAATCTCGGCGCAGGTCACTTCCACATTGTCGCGCGCCATCTCATCCCCAATGCGCTGACCCCTGTGATCGTTGCGGGGATGCTCGCCACGGGCGATGCCATCATCCTTGAGGCGACGCTCGGCTTCTTCGGTCTCGGCGCGCAGCCGCCCACCCCGAGCTGGGGGGCGATGATGTCGAGCGGGACGGCGCAAATCTTCATCGCGCCCTGGATTATCATCTTTCCGGGCCTTGCCATCGCCATCACTGTGATTGCCATCAACCTCTTCGGTGATGCGCTGATTGAGGCGCTCGACATCCGCAACCGCATGAGGAGCGCCTGAGATGCCACTTCTTTGCGTGCGCGATGTATCGGTTAGCATCGGTAAGCTGGAGCCCATCGACGGCGTTTCCTTCGAGGTCGATAGGGGCGAGATCCTCGGCCTCGTCGGCGAATCGGGATCGGGCAAGTCGCTCACCGCGATGTGCGTCATGGGCCTGCTGCCGCTGATCGGCGGTAGGATTCAGCGGGGTGCCATCGTGTTCGACGGCACCGAACTGGTGGGCGTCCCCGAGCACACGATGCGGCGGCTGAGGGGCAAGCGGATTGCCCTCATCAGCCAGAACCCCATGACCTCGCTCGATCCGATCATTCCGATTGGTGCGCAGATCGACCAAGTCTCCACGCTGCATCTGGGCCTCAACGCCTCGGACGCGAAAGCCCGTAGCATCGACCTCATTGAGCAACTTCGCATTCCTGAGCCAGCCGCCATTCACGGCGCCTACCCACATCAGCTTTCAGGTGGCATGAAGCAGCGCATCGTCATCGCAATGGCGCTGGCCGCAGACCCCGACCTCATCGTCGCAGACGAGCCGACCACCGCGCTCGACGTCACCATCCAGGCGCAGATCATCCAGATCATGGTGGAGCTGGTGCGCGGGCGGGGTCTCGCGCTGATGCTCATCACCCACGACATGGGTGTGGTGGCGCAAGCGTGCGACCGTGTCGTGGTGCTTTATGCCGGCCGCGTGGCGGAGATGAATACGGTCGAGGCGATCTTCGCGGACCCGAAACATCCCTATACGCGCGCCTTGATCCAATGCATCGCGCGCGAGGGCCAGGCGCCCGGCAGCCTCAAGGGTATTCCCGGCACCGTACCAACCGTTGTCGACTACCCGCTTGGCTGCCGCTTCAATCCCCGCTGCCCGCAGGCGCAGGATATCTGCCGCGCCGAGGTGCCCGCACTGGAGCGCAAGTCCTCCGGCCTCGCCGCCTGCCATCTGAGCGAGGTTTGAGCCGATGGACGCCGCTACACCCACCCGTGCCCTCGTCAGCATCAACGGCCTCACCCGAGAGTTCTCAACCGGCGGCGGTCTCTTCAAGGCCCGGCGCACCATGCGGGCTGTGAACGATGTATCGCTTGACGTGCCGCTTGGCGAGGTGACCGGGGTTGTGGGGGAATCAGGCTGCGGCAAGTCCACGCTCGCCCGTCTGGTGCTGCGGCTGATCGATGCCACCTCGGGCACCGTCACTTTCGAAGACGCCGACCTTGCCGCGCAGACACCGGCACAACTCCGCGCGCTTCGCCAGCGCATGCAGATGGTCTTTCAGGACCCCTACTCGGCCATCGATCCGCGCTACACCATCCGCCGCGCGCTGCTTGAACCCTTTACCGTGCAAGGGAAGTCGATGACATCGGCCGAAGCCGAGGGCGTTTTGGCGGAGCTGATCGAGATGGTCGGTCTCAGCACGCGAATGCTGGCGAGTTTCCCGCACCAGCTCTCGGGTGGTCAGAAACAGCGCGTGGGGATCGCCCGCGCCCTTGCGCTGCGGCCTTCGTTCCTGGTGCTGGACGAGCCGACCGCCTCGCTGGACGTTTCCATTCAGGCGCAGATCATCGACCTCCTGGAGACGCTGAAGGCGGACCTTGGGCTCACGTATCTGTTCATCAGCCACGACCTTTCGCTGGTGCGATACTTTTGCGACCGGGTGGTGGTGATGTACCTGGGGCGCATCGTCGAAATCCTTCCGCGTGGTGGCACCACCCCGCGCCACCACTACGCCCACGCACTTTTGGACAGCAATTTCGAACCCGATCCCACCAAGCGAAAGGTGATCACCCGTCTGGGCGGAGAGATTCCAAGTCCGTTTGACGTCATCCCAGGCTGCGCCTTTGCCGCACGCTGCCCTGCCGCCACCGATCTTTGCCGCCGCGAACGCCCTCCCCTCGAACAGGTCGGCGAGGGCCATCAGATCGCCTGCCATCATCCCCTTGGCTGACAATAGCACTCTGAGAATGTCCATGTTGGGCAAACATACTCAGGAGTCGAGGGGCTGTCGTCGCGGACGATAACGTCCACAAGGCCGAGGAATGTCCTCATGAGCGCTGTGAGTGCCACGTTCGGAGGCTATCGCGGGTTGATGAGACGCTGCAGCCTTGAGGTCGGGCTCAGTGACGTTTGTGGAAGGCGCACCTGTGGCTCCACGCGCGGCGCCTCACCACCTCGGCAAAGCGCCGGCCTAGACGTGGGTTGGCCTCCATTGTGCCAACTCCGGAGGCGGCAATGGGTCATTCGAAGGCACGGTGGGACGGGCCGCTCGGCTCGGAACAGACGGGGCGTGTTTCGCTCATCGCAAGGGGCTTCGCCTCCCCTCTTTCATACTGGAAGACGCCGTTCCTTGTCGTCGAACTTAACAAGGTCATCGAGTCAGTTGTTCGAGACATCAATGCCGACGATGGTTGCCATTTATACGCTGTCGGGCGGGCCAATGATGATTGCCGTGCGTTTACAGACGGTCGGCGATTCTCTCGTCCCCCCAACCCAAAAGTCGCGCCGGCGTAGTGACTTGATGAGACCCATCGCCGTATTTCGATGGTGTCAGACTGTCATTGAGGTGCCTCGGTAGATTCGCGAACGGTAACGCGAATCCTGGGCGTCTGGAAGCGGAGCACCGACAAGAAGGACAGCGCGCACGAAGCGCCGCAATTCTTCCTGATACTCTGTCTCGTCACGTGGCTCTTCGGAGCGTACACGCCGCGTAAGGTTGATCTGATTGGTGGGGACGTCGTGCACCAACCGCTCGTTTTCGACGGCAAGAGTGGCCGTGAGCGCATGCAATGTGGTCTTGAGAAAATTCGCGAGCGCGAACGCGACGCCGTTCGTTCCAAACGGCACGTCTGGTGAAACGAGGACGAGTTGCGAACCGTCGTAGAGTGAGGCCTTGCGCGCGACGCGGAAGTGATGGGTGAGGTTTTCCTCGATCATACGGCCAAAGTCCTCCGAAGAAAGAGGCGCGTCCTCGTCGAACAGGTGATCGGGCAGCCCTTCGTAAGGCATACAGACAACCGTCGTCGGTCGCCCATATGCGGTAAGGGCCTCGTCCATCGCCGCCTCGATGGCATCCCCCGCGGCGATGTAGTGGACGCATTCGCTGGGAGTGTCCTGAAGGGCTGCGTCGATCGCGTCGCCTCCGCCTTCGGAGCGCGTGATTACTACGATGTGGGCGACGCCGCACTCATCGCAAAGGTGCCGGATGGCGGCTACGATATAGTCCACCAGATGTTCGCCAATGATCCAAACGCTGCGGCCGCGCATTTGCTCGAGCCGCTCCGGCTTGGGGCTGCCGAACATCTCACGCTCTGTGGTGGAGCGCTCCACCCGCAACCCGCCGGAGGGCATGAACGTGTCCCCACTCACCGCACGATCGGCAAGGAAGAACACCGTTGCCTGCGCAACGTCCTCTTCCGTCGGCATCGTACCGAGATCAAGCTGCGAGAGAACGCTATGGCCGATCTTCTCAGCCTCCTTTTCGATCACCTTTTGCGGCAGGAACGGGACATCGTCGGGTGGGACGATTTTGAGCCAGCTCGTGCCCACATCCTCGTCGCCTTCTGGATCCTGCCAGTCTTTGGACCCGAGGAGGTAGCCGCCCAGGCGCAGCCGCGATAGGAGCCGCGACCCAAGCGCCGGCGTCAAGAGATACTGATCCCACGTGCAAATGCCGTCACCCTGGCGGGCAAACTGGAGCGCAACGCTGCGCAGTTCCGCCGGAGCGAGGGCATCGTGCGAGAGCGTACTTGTGCTGTTGCGCGACAGTCGCCGCAGCACGTTTTCGATTTCGGCCCCGCCGCGCACCGCTTCGATCACGGCGCCATGGACCGCATTGAGGCGGCGGTTTTCCATGATGAGCTTGGCGCGCCGGATGAACAGACCCGGACGGCCTTGAACGCCGGAGAGCCTTTCCCCGTCCACCGGACCTGGCGCGATAGCGCTGAGCTGGACCTCAGGGCCGAGGAAGCACGAGAAGTTCTCCACCATTGCACGCTGACCAGCTTTGGAGACGGCGTAATCTGCGCGGTTCGGATAGGCGACCGCGAGCGCCTTCTCGCCGCCGAAATAGGACGACACGTTGAGAACGTAGCCGCTGCCGTTCCCCTTCATGTGCGGCACGGTTTCCTGCATGAGGAAATAGTTGGAGACGAGGTTGGCATTGAGCGTGAAGCGCCAAGCATCAGGGTCCATGTCGACCACCATGTCCTCTGCGCCCGCGATTCCTGCATTGTTGATGAGGTAATCGATCCGGCCGAAGACAGCGATCGTCTCATCGATGGCGCGCTTCAGCGACGCAAAGTCGGCAACATCAACGCCGGCCATGAATTTCACGCGCCGCTCGACGCCGGAGAAGCCAACGTCGCGTAACTCGCTGACGATACGCTCTCGTGCTGCCTCAAGTTCGCTTTCGCGGCGCGCGACGATCATCACCTTGGCGCCTGCGAGCGACAGAAGGCGCGCCACTTGTCCACCGATGCCCTTTGAGCCGCCCGTAATGAAGGCGACTTTGCCGAGGTGGAGGCCCGTGATGTTCTCCGCGAGCCCGATTTTAGCGTGGCGCGCACCGGTCTCAACGGCAATGTCGGCGGGGAGTTCAAGGTTGATCTCGCCGACACGCTGCTCGTTGAGCACCAGGCGGGTGGCGTGTCCTGCCGCAAACCACGCGTTCTCTTCCTCGCGGTTGGTGTAGCGGATGACTTGGTTGCCCCAGACGGCACGGGCGAGATGGCCTTCCTTGGTGGTGACCCGCGCTTCGTCACGCCAAATCTGAATGAGCTGTCCGATTCCGGCTGCCAGAAGCCGGTGGTAGTTGTCGTCCGCGCCGTCGCTGGCGTTTGAGATGAAGACGAAGCGCGGTGCTTGGAGGAGATCGGTGCTCTTCTTCCAGTAGCGGTCGAGGGTACGCGCCACCGCCATCACGCCTACCAGCTCCACCTCGATGAACTCCTCCACCTCGTCGTCATCGGCCTCGGAAAGATCGCCCGAGAAGTAGTGAGGCGGCTTGACGGGCAGGACGATGGCGCTCGCGATCGATCCCTTCTCAGCGCTGTATTCGTCGAGAAGCTGCTCCATCTTTTGCGGCTCGGCATGGTTGAAGCGGGCGATCGTCAGATTGTCACCAAAGCCTTGCGCACTGGCGCGGGCCTCCGCCTGTGCCACGTCGGCTTGGCGGGTGAGGCCAAGGAGAACACGGGCGCCACAAGCAAGCTGCATGCGCACAAGGTCCAACGCGTCTTCCCATCGCTCCCCGGCAAGGATCAGGACGCTGAGCCCGGTTCCATCGAGATCGCGCATGGTGGGGCGAAGCGTGAACGTGGAGCGCGATTCCTTCACCACGCTCATGGCATGGGTGACGTCGAGCTCCGCCCCGCTCAAAGCCGCCGATTCGTTGCTCGCCAAAAACACACACGTATTGGCGATGTCCTTGGGCGTCGGCAGCGCTTTGCCAACACGGCCGCCGTCGATCGAGCGCTTCAGGTACATCTTGCCGAGGAAGAAATCAGAGGTCGCGCCATCTTCCAGACCTTGCAGTTTGTCCATGGCGGCAAAGACGGTGCGGATGCGCTCGCTCTCGATAGGGCCCGGGAAGACCGTGTTCACCCTGATGCCGCGTGAGCCGAGTTCTTTGGCCAATTGTTGGGACAAGGCATTCAAGGCGGCCTTGGGGACGACGTAAGGGGCGCGGGCGAAGTAGGGCGTATGGGAAAAAATGGTGGAGACGTTGATGATCGAACCGCCGCGCGGCATCAGCGGTGCCACGGCGCGGGTCAGGTTCCAGGTCACCCCAAAGATGTTGCGCATGGCATCGGCGACGGTCTCCGACTCACCGCATGCTTCCATCTCTTCCTTCGTCAGCGGAACGCAATCCAGCGTCTGCTTGGGACCGGCGGAGCCGGCGTTGTTGATGAGGACGTCCACGCGACCGAAGACGGACTTGACCTGCAGCATAGCCGCACGGACGGAGCCAGGATCGCCACCATCGAGCACCGCGGTCATGACGCGCGAGGCAGGAACGCCGGTTTCGCTGATCAGCTTTTCCATCGCCTCGTCGATACGGGTTTTGGTACGACCCGTCATGATGAGGAACGCACCTTCGCGCGCCACAAAGCGCGAGATTTCACTGCCCAAGTTGCCGGCAGCGCCGGTGATGACCACGGTCTTGCCGGCAAGGCGACCCGTGTGCGCCGCCTCGGGCATTTCCGTGACGTCGACGTCGGCGCTCTCAATGGTCATGGACTGTCTCCTGCCAAACAACTGTAACCAGCGGATCATTCGCTACGCTGCGACGCCCAACACTCAAAAAGCTCGTCGCGCGTTCGAAGACCGACATCGGGGAGCGCGTGATTGACCACGTAGGTGGCACCCTCGTGGGTGTTGTCCCACATCGCCTGATGCGCCTTGGGCAAGTCCTCCCAGGGCACCAGCGTCGGCTCCGTCACGTCAAGAAGCCCTGCGGAGATCATCTTGTTCATCAGCGTCACCTCGTAGGCGTTGCAAAGGTGTGTGCCAAGAATGTTTGCCGTCGGCATGATGATCCGGCGCTGACGCGTCCACACCTGCGGGGCGTAGAAGGTATAGCGGCGGCCGGCCATCTCCTCAGCGTAGACCACCTTCCCGCCGAACGGTTTGACCAATGACGTGGACACCCCGAGCGTGTCTGTGCTCGCCCGCTCGATGATGAGGTCGGGCACGCCGCGCGGGTTGCCCGGTGAGCGCAGAAGCCGTCCCACCGCAGAGCCGAACGGTTTTAGCGTCTTCTGCTGGTAGTCACGCACGCCGGCCTTGAAGGTTTCGATGTCTTCACGTGCGTCGGGTAGGCGCGGCAATGTTTCGGGCCAGTGGAAGTTGGCGCCGTCGCGCCGTTTCAGGCCCTCCAGGCTCACAATCCCTTCAATGGATTCTTCAAGGCCGAGGGATTGTAGGAATTCGCGCTGCCCGTCGGTGGTGGTGACGACGACCGTGCGTGCTTTGAAGAGCCGCGCGGCCTCGATCATTTCAAGGCCCGTCGGGTCGGCAAGATCGCGTGACCCAGGGCCGTAGTAAAGGAGAACGGCATCGCCGCCGCGAAGCTCGGCCCGCGCCAGCATTGCCTCAGGTGAGGCGCTGCCGGGCTTGCCCATAAAGCTGAAGTGATAGCCTGAGGACGCCCCATAAAAGGCGAGCGTGCCGTTCTCGGCGAGAAGCTGGAAGCTACGCGGAAAGGCCTGCTCGCCGGCGTGGCTGACCACAAAGTCGGCAAGCTTGCCGTCGTTCTTGGCACGGTAAGCGTGAAGGAGCGGCTCACCATCCGCCTCCCAGGCCTGCGCGGCTTCGGGGTCGTCGGGCACGGGCGTGAAGCAGCCTGCGAACTGCGGATCCTTGCGGTTGATCGCCTCTGCACCTTCCGAACGCACGACATCCACACGATCCTCGCTGGACACGAGGCCAGTGACACGCAGCCCCGTGCGCACGCTGCTCTTGAGTGCATCAAGGCCGGTGCCGGTCGCCGCCCCTTCCACAAAGAGGGTCTTGCCTGGAACGATCTGGAGGGTTGTGAAGAGGCAGCGGGTGATGGTGCCAAGGTTGAGGGTGTAGCTGCCAGCCTGCTCGAGCGTGAGGTCGGTTGGCGCGCGGTGAAGCTGTGGTGCTTGCACGTTGAGGAATTGCGCGTGGCTGCCGGTGCGCGTCTCATACCCCTGGATGGAGAAACCGGCATACATCGGGTCGTTGCCGGCTTCCGGCGAGAGGAGGTCGGTCGTGCCTGAATAGACCGCGACCAGATCGCCCACCCTGAGGCGGCCTTCGGCCTTCACCTCACTGCCGAGCGCGGCCACCAGAGCAAGACCCCCTGACCCCGTTACTTGGACGTCCTCGTCGTGATAGTCGAATGGCGACACAGGGATGCCAGTGATCGCCCAGTTGTCGTTAAAGTTCACCTCGGAGGTGAGCATGTAGACGAGCGCTTCATTGGGCTCGGGCTTGCGCACTGGCACGATGAGCTCGCGCTCGTTCTTGCCAGGTGGGCCGAAGCGCGGCGCGCCCGTGTCGGGATCGCGCGCAACGCCAAATGCGAGCTGGTAAGGCGGGATCGGCGTGACCCCTGGGAAGAAGGGCGCGCCCAGCGGCAGGAGGTCGCCCTGCGCAACGAAGCGTTCCTTTCGCGCCTCATGCTCGCCATAGACGTAGACGCCATCGCGGCGCACCGGGAGCGGTGGGCTTTTCTTGTCCATGAAATCCTGGATGCCGCGCTTGCCCCCATCGGGGTCCATGGTGGCTTCGGCGAAATGCTCGGCCTCCGCGGCAAGCCCCACGCTGATCCCCTTCGTCCAGCCGGTGCGCACCGCATCGAGCGCCCGCTCGCCGGCATTGGCGCGGCCCGCCCAGTCGAGCTGGCGTTGGACGCGCTGCAAGAACGAGTCGGAGAGGACCGCGTCAAGGTCGACGTCGGACGGCTCTTCCCATCGATCGGTCATCGCCTTGCGCGCGCTGTGCGCCCTGCCGAGCGTGCTGTCTGCAGCGTCCTTGACGTAGGCGCGGACGGCCGCGTGGGCCATCGAGAGAACATCGTCCGAGCCTGTGGCGATGGCATCGACCGCGCCGATGGCAAATGCATCCTCAGCGCCTATGGCGCGGCCGCCGAGGATGAGGTCAAGCGCATCACGAAGGCCAATCTCGCCGTTCTTTTCGGCCAGAAGGCGGGGAAGACGCTGCGTGCCGCCGTAGCCAGGCAGGAGGCGGAGGTTGATTTCGGGCTGGCCGAAGCGGGCGAAGGGCTCGGCGATGCGATAGTGGCAGGCGAGCGCGAATTCCATCCCGCCGCCGAGCGCGACGCCCTGGATCGCGGCGATGCATGGCTTCTCCATCGTCTCGATTTTGCGAAAGGCGAGCTGCGCGTTGTTGGGCAGCATCTTTGCCTCACCAACGGTGTTCACCTCATCCAGGATTTGGCGGATGTCGGCGCCGGCCACGAACGAGGCTGTGCCCGCGCCAGTAAAGACCACCGCCACGACGTCCTTTTTGCGGGCGAGGTGGTCGACAACGGTGACAAGCTCGTCGATGGCCCGCTCGTTGAGGGCATTCACCGGCGGATTGGTGACGGTCACCGTCGCAACGCGCTTGCCATCGGCGACGGTGTTGTACTGGACGAGGAAGTAACGGTAGCGCTCAAAAAGGGCCTGTTCGTTGGAAAGGTCCTGGCGGCGCTGCCAGGCATTCACCACGCGGCGCAGCTCTTGGATGCTCTCGGGGTTGCGCAGTGTGGTGGCATCGCCCACTTCACCGCCTTCAACGATGGCGCGCACCATACGCCGCATGTACTTACCGCTGCGCGTCTCAGGGAACTGGGTGACCTCCAGGAAATCCGAGGGCGCGGCGACAGCGCCTTTTTCGGCGCGTACCAGATCGGTGAGGCGGCGACGGTCGTCCTGCGTTAGCTTGCGGCCTGCGACGGGCGTCACAAAGGCGACTGGCGTCACCCCCTTTTCGCGATGCGGCGCGCCGACGACGATCACGTTGCCCACAGGTGAGGCAGGATCGAGCGCCTTGTCGCGCAGGATCGCGCCTTCGATTTCCTCCGTGCCGATCCTATGGCCCGAAACATTGATCACGTCGTCGGAGCGGCCGTGGAGCGAGAACGATCCGTCTTCGTAACGCACGGCGAAATCGCCTTGCGTGTACGCCCAAGCGCCGCGCCAGCGCCGCCAGTAGGTGTCGGCGTACCGTTCCGCATCGCCCTTCCAGCCGGGCGAAACGCGGGCCGTCACGCCATCTGTCTCAACGGCAAAACTCTCGGTGTCGCCCCAGATGGTGCGAGCGAGATAGGGATAGGGAAGCGCAACGACGATCTCACCCTTCTCGCCGACCTCCGCCTCTCGCCAAAGGGCGCCGCCGGTGCCTTCATCGCGGGTGAGCTGTGCCGCGCCATTTGGCTTGCCCGCGTCAACGTCCTCCACCCACACATCGCCGACCACCCACGGCAGCGGGTAGGTGTGTGCGTCGGGCCGCAGCGGGAAGTCGCCGTTTCCGTAAAAGTGCGTCCAGGCGATGCCGCCGTGTTCCGTCGCCCAGTAGGAGTTGATGTACCAGGGTGTGACGTGCTCCATCGCGAACGCTTGTACGGCGGGCGAGGTGGGTTCGGCGCAAAAGGTAGCGACGCGCAGAGATGACAAGTCATAATTCTTGATGTCGGAAAGATTTTCCGGGTCTTGCATGACGGATTTCAGAAACGTGACGCCAGCCTTGAAGATGTTCACATCATAACGCTCGATGATCGAGGCGAAACGACCCGCATGGGGGAAAACCGGCGCGCCTTCAGCGATCACCGTGGTGACGCGTGTCAGGAGTGCGGCGGCGATCAAGTAGCTCTGGCCGGTGATCCATCCTGGATCGGCAACCACGTACATGACGTCGCCCGGTCGCGCGTCAAAAGAAATGGGCATCGTCGCGGCAAGTCCCGCGCAGTATCCACCATGAACATGGACGACGCCTTTGGGTTTGCCTGTAGAGCCGGACGTATAGATGATGAAGTTGGGGTATTCGGCCTCCACGGCGCGTACCGGCGAAGCGGCCCAGATGGCGCACACAAAGTCGGTGTCTGGGAGCGATAGGAGCGCCGCCTCATCGGTCACGTCGAAGCCAGCCTCGCGGGCCGCAGCAAGGATATGATCGCTGGCCTTGTCGGTGAGCGCGTGGCTCCAGTGGTCGCGCTCAGGGTTCCAAATGAGGTCGGGCTGGGCGGTGTGGCGCACGACGACAACGGCGTCGACCCGTGGAGGCGAGGCGACGAGGCTCTCGGCAATGGCAATGCGCACCTCGGCAAGCTGCTGGGGCGACATTCCGCCGTCTTGGCCGAGCTCGGTCAGGGCCCGGCCGACGCCACGCATCACGTCGGAGCGCTCCACCGTCACCTCGCCAGCAAGAAGCTCGCGCACCACTTCCTCAATCCGGGCGGCGTGGGCTTGATCGACGCCCAGCTTTGGCTCGCCAAGCGCGTCGCGCAGAAGGTCCATCGCCACATCGACCGGCACGAAATTGTCGAGGGCAGGATCGGTGTAGTTGGGTTTGAAGGGGACGAGCTGAGCGTTGCGGTAACTGCCATCGGCGGTGATCACGACGCGCGCGCCAGCGTCGGCGATGCGGTCTGACAGCGTCTTGTCGCTGAAGCCGCCGAAGACCGGCGTGTAGAGGATTCCGAGTCTCTTCGCGCCTTCCGTCCAGTATATCTGGGCAGGAATACTTGGCATGTTGAGCGCAATGCGATCACCTGCCTTGAGGCCCAACGCCTTCAACGCCAACGCGCACTTGGCGCTCTCCAGGAGCAAGCGCTTGCGGCTGACACGGTAGCTGTCGACGGGACCGCCGCGGCCCCCGTTGCTCGACATATCCCACCGGTCACCCTCGAAGATCAGCGCCGGCTCTTCGCCGTGACCAGCCAGAACATGGCGATCCACTTCATTGAACGCGGCGTTGGTGTAGCCACCGGAAAACCAGCGGAAATGCGGCGCATCGGATGCATCGAACGCCTGTTCCCACGGCTCAAAGTCTGCAGACAGGTCGAGCGTGATCGGCATTGCCCGTTTGGCATCCCAAGCGACCCAACGGCCAGACGCCTCGTCCCAGGATGCCCAGGCACCATGTTCGCCCTGGGCTTCAAGGAACCAGCAAATGTTTTGCTTCGCGAGCGAGCCGTGAAACGCGCCGGGGTCGTCTAAGCAGGCTTGGCGCATCCGTTGCCATGTTGCGCCATCGACGATCTGGTTGCTCAATGCGGTGGGAACGCTCGACTCTTGCAAAGTCACATCCGTCGCTCCTCAGGTCTGGTGTGTCTGTGTAGCAGGGCCGTCGGCGACTTTTAAAGTGCAAAATACCCCTCGCCTTAGATTGCATTGGGAGCTCATACTACAGTGTGAAATGTTACTTTACTGATGTTACAAGATCCGCTCACTTTGTAACATCAGCGAGGCGGTCGACGCGAATCGCCACCTCCTCTTCTTCGCTGAACGCCTGCCCGACGGTGTCGGCGTAAGGCAGCCTGTCTGGGCCCGAAAAGACGCAGCATGCTCTGGGTTCTTGGCCTCAGAATTGGTGGTTGGATTGGGCGTGGAGCGGTCTGGATCGCTTATCCAGGACAACGGCCGATTTCGTAGGGGTTGCGGCACTTGAGGGTCTTGCAACGACGGCCGAAGCGTTAGCCTGCGATGATGTCCGCGAGGTACTGGCGGCCCTCATCATGGTCATGAAAGCGTTAATCGATGGTTCTCTTGATGATCCGTCTAACGCTTTCTATCGGATCGTGAGCCTAGGGGTGTTTGATCTTTGTCAATTCTAATCCCGTACGGATCATTCCAGAGGCATGACCCCGTTAGGTTCGTGCCGTCGGTTGTTGTCACCCCTAAACGAAGATGTCCAGCGAGATGTCGTCCGCGCTGACGCCCAGAAGGAGCAGGCCTTGATCGCCTGCGGACACCCGCACACCACCAGCGACCTCGGCGATTGAAAGGTCGGACGGCTGAAGCCCCAATGGACCAAGCGCGATCATGTCATCATCAGTCTGGAAGTCGACCACTATGTCGATACCATCGCTCTGGAGGACGAACGTGTCCCGCCCCTGCCCTCCCATCAGCCGGTCTTGCCCTGCACCGCCGTCGAGCAGGTCATCCCCAGCGCCACCGTTCAAGCGATCAGAGCCGCGCCCGCCATCCAGCGTATCGTCGCCTTCGCCGCCGAACAGGATGTCATGTCCATCGCCCCCCATAAGGCGGTCATTGTCTTCTCCGCCCTTCACAACATCGGCGCCCGCGCCACCAACGAGGGTATCGTCTCCGTTCGCGCCGGAGAGACGGTCATTGTCCTGTCCGCCGCGGAGCGCATCCGCCCCGTCACCGCCGACGAGCGTGTCACTGCCGGCGTTGCCAGCGACCTCCGTGTCCTGCGACGAGAAGGAGCGGAAATGGTCATCGCCACTACCGAGGCGCACGTGCGAGACGCCCTGTTCGCCTTTGTGGCGGAAGGTGTCATCGCCGCCGCCGGTCCGTACGTCCCCTCCCCAGTGCCCGCTGCCGGACAGGACATCGTCACCGCCGAACAAAGCCACTGGGCCGTCAATCACCCCATCATTAATGATGCGACCGCCCTCGGCACCGCCGCGGATCTCAAGGAGGTGCGCATCCGACCCTTCCGACGGATCTTTGAACGCAAGGACGCCGTCGTCGCGCACGAAGACCAAAGCCTTCTCGCCAACCAGGCGCACGCCGCTGCTTGCGCCTTCAAAGTGCGCATCGCCGCGCACCACAAGCTTTGCCGGGGTACCGTCGGGCAGATCTCGAACGGTGATGCCGAAGCCGGGGGCGCCGATTCCAGCGCCATCGGTGTTGGATACGAAGCCGTCCGGGCCGAGGATCAGCCGTCCTCGAACCGCAATCGGGAGATCTGCCTCGCCTTCGAGGAGCGGCGTCTCCGGCTCGCTCACCACCGCGAACGACACGATGAGATCATTGAAGTCGTCGGCCGTCCGTCCGAAGCCATCCTCGAATGCGAAGACGGCATCGCCCAGGGTGCGTACAAGCGGCTCTTCTGACGCGCCAGGCACGACGACCCGCCCGTCCTGGGTGAAGAGGACGGGCGCATAGTGGCCCGTCTCACCGGTCACCGCGAGCCGCTTCGTCGCCGCGAATGAACCCTCACCCACATCAGACGCAAAGCCCGGCTCGAGCGCATCGCGGACTGCGCTCTGGGACGCGTCGGTTTCGCCGAACGGCACGCCGCCCACCGAAAGCGCCCCTTCGGCATCCTTTTCAACGCGCACCAGACCGACGCTGTTGTTGGCCTTCGTGTCACCAAGGAGGTCAATTTCGACGAGCGCGCCGTGTTCCAGCCACACCAGCGCTTCGCCGGACAGCCTTTGCCCTGCGCCGAGCATGGCTGCGGATGACAGATCGTTTTCCGCCTCGGCGGAAAGCTGAAAGTCGCCGACCGTGATCGTAAGGGCGTCGTCGCCACTGCGGCGAAACCCGACGTCGGGGTCGAGGTCGACAGATCCGTCCGGGTCAAGGACGGCAAACTCGAGGCGATGGTCGGCCTGGAGAAGCAGCGTGGTTCCAGCCAGACCAAGCAGCTCCCCACCGTCGTCTACATAAGCGCCCAACGACGCGACCGTTGCACTTTCCAGGGTGACGTTTGGCCCTGTCGCGCCACCGCGGTCGACGAGCGCTCCATCGTGAGTGGTCCGATAGAAGAGAAGTGTGGCTCCGGCAGTATCGGGCGCGCTCAGAAGATCCACATCGATCCAGTTGGCAGGCGGGGTATCGGCCCCATCCTTACGCAGCTGGACGGCATTCTCCCCGGCTTTCGCGAGCCCCAATGCCGCAATGTCGACAGTCAGAGTCAGGGCATTGCTTTGCTTGCCAATCGGCTCGCTGAGTTGCGTGTCGGAGAACCGATACTCCGACATGGTGAAAGTATAGGTGCCATTGCCGAAGGCATGTGCGCTGGTCTGCCATTGCCCATCGAGGTCGGCGGCGGCTGTCAGCGACGGCAAACCGGACATGCCCGATGCGCTCACGTCAATCTGCGCAAAGTTCTCGCCACCGACTTTGTTGGTGTAACCGGCGATCCAGCTTTCCGCCGGCGGCGGACTGGTCGGATCTGGAGTGAGGTTGTTGAGACCGGTCCAGCCGAAGGCGATGGAAGCGGCGTTCGTGGTGATCGTGTTCTCGCTCTGGCTGGTCTGACCGGCAAGGGCGTTGAAGTCATCGCCCGTCAAGGTGCCGGCAACGGGGGCGTCTGGGAGGGGCGCTCCCGCGTCCTCCGCACGCGTCTTGTGCCGGATCGCCTTAGGATCGATGGTGTTCGTACTCTGGTAAATGAAATTAACGGTGAACGTGTTGATGGTCGGGTCTTCGACGTCCGGGAGTGCGATCTGAGCGAGTCCGTCTACGGCGATGGCGCCAGGGTTGCCGCCCACCCTCGGGTTAATGAAACCGCTGTTGGAGACGTCCGCGTAAAGGTTGAACGTCTTCTCTTCGCCATCTTCCCCGATGCGAAGCCGATACCAATGGACGCCTTCGTCTGCGACCGGAAGGTTGGCGATCAGAAGGTTGCCCACGCCCTGCGAATTGCTTGCCTTAGGCGTTGCGGTGTAGCTGGTGCCGTCCCACGACAAGTCCCACTCCACCCACCGTGACCCGCCTTCCGGGGTCGCGAACTCAACACTCGTCCACACCGGCGCACCGGCTCCATCAATACTTGAGAGGATGTCGAGCGCCACAGTCGCGTCCTCAGTCAGCACGATGTCGGCGCCCTGAAGGTCGAGCTTGAAGTTGTTGGCAACGTTCGTGCTGCCAGCTGGTGTGGCGTAGCCGCTTGGATCAGGCGCAATGTAGTTGTAGATGACGGGTTTGATGTATCCGGCCGGCGTTTCACCATCGTCAAACAGCGTAATGGCGATCTTGTCGACGTTTGTCCCGTTGTTATTTGAGACGGAGATCAGCGGCCCGCCTTCGGCATACTGACGCATCAAGTTGTCGGAATAACCGGACCCATACGAGTTTGAGCTCGCGTAGAAGATTTCAGAATAAGCATCCTGAAATGGCGCCGGCCCTGATGCGAGTTTTTGACCGAAGGCGTAGATCGGATCCCAAGACGTGTTCTTGTTCAGGTCGACTGGATCGGTAGACAACGGGTTCGGCGAGATGCCCTCGGTGCCGTAGAAACCGGCCGTAAAGCCGGTAAGCACTTGCGTGAGGACGTTGCCCCACTGGTTGTTCGCTCCCGAATTCATACTGAAGGAGCCAGTCTGGAAGTCTTCCTCTCCGAGGATGCGGTAGGGCTCTCCGTCCTTGTCAGCATAGATGCCGACGTCACCCAAAGTGGAGTAGATGCTATTGGCGAGTTGGTCGGCGTCCAGCAATATATAGCCGCGAATATCGCTGGAATCGGTCGGGCTCAGCCAGAAACCACCCTTATTGTCGTTCGCACTCGCGTCCCACTCCAAGGTGTAAGAAAAGAAACCGGCATTGTGCCAAATGTTGTTGGCGTCTGGAGCACCGTTGAAAATACCGGAGATCTCTATGCCAAGGTCCGACGTCTTGAGACTGTCAATGTAGGTCGACCAATCGTCCGCAGCGAAGGCGGGATCTTTGATGCCAACGGCTTCCGACGGAGAGATGGCCGCCCGCGGCTGGCCTTGCAGGGGGCCAGCGCTGAACTCAAAAACGGTCGTGTCGTCGCCAATCTTGGCGATGTTTTCGAAGAGCTCGGTGCCTGTGATCCCGTAGCCGCGCGTTCCCGTCGAGCCGTCGTCATAGCCAACGGCAAGCTCCATCGGGATGCCAAATCCGTTGACGGACGTGAGGTTGCCAGCGTCGAACGGGCTGTTCTGGAGCGTCACCTCAAAGCTGTCGTAACGAACATCCCAGGCCTTGGCGTTCTCCCAATTGATATCGCTCTCTTTTGTTATGATGTCCAGCAGCGAGTTTGTCGGTTGGGACGGGTCTTCGCTCTGAATGAGGAAGTAAATCTTGCCCCCAACCAAGCTCGGAGGCAAATCGATGGTTACGGCCCCGCCCGATGCGACAGCGCCATTGTCGACCAGTGCGGTAAATTGCGGGTCGGTGCCGGCTTTCCCGGCGAAGTAGACCGCATAGGCATTGATGCCGGGTTCGTCGAGCCGCGCTTGCAAATCGGCAGTGAGGTTGACGTCGAGTTGGGTCGACATGGCTAGGGATTCGCCTCTGCATTCCACGCGCTAAACGCTGGCCACGATTAATCGCTGCCTGTTATAGACGGAATCTGCCCGTTTGGCAGGCCTCGTCCTACGCGACCCTCGCGCCATAGATTGATCGGTGGAATGTTCTTGTCTTCCTTAACGCAGGGGACCGCGTGCCCTTTCGTTGCGGCCCGATGTACGACCGGCATCAATATCGTCAATCCAACATCGCCGTTGCGCCAACGACATTCTTTACAATGTATCGCAAGTGATTTTCACAAGTTCCACAGCAACCACCCAGAATATCTATATGCGGGTAACTGTGAGTTACATCGCCCATACGGCGGCCAAGGTCGACCGGATCGCCTTCCTCTAGATAACCGAGCTTACACAGTGCGATCTTTTCCATTTTCGACGCATTCGGCCTGATGGAACGCACGCGCCTTATCCATGCCTCATCCGCCAGCGCCGGCGCGAATTCGATGGGGTGGGAGCAGTTGATGGCAAAGAACTCGGGACCCCCGAACGTTTCGCGGTCGACGAGAGCTATGGCGTCGCCAAGCGTGTGCCCGGAGGCAAGTTTTGAGGTGCGGTCCAGCGTAAAGGAGAGCGCAAGGGGCATGCCGACGTTGCGCGCTGCACGCGTCACGCCGATGGCCTCCTCCACGCTGCTGAACGTCATTGCCCAGGCAAAGTCGGCACCGGCCTTCGCGAGGGCTTCCAATTGGGGCGTGTGGTAGTCCTGCGCTTCGGCGGCGGTGATGGTTTGATTCAGTTTATAAGCATCCCCCCGCGGACCGATGTAGCCGGCCACCATCGTGTGCGGGACGTCAGCTTGGTGCTCGCGCGCCAATTGCCTCAAGAACGCAATCCCTTCGTGGATGGCTTCGTCAAGAGCCCCTTGAGAGTAGCCGAGCAGAGCGCCCCAGTCGGCGCTTGCGCGATAGTCGAATGAGCCCAGGATCGGCACCAGATCGAACTCCGCGCACACGCGAAGAACGCGGATGTATATCTCGCGAATCACGGCGACAGCATGCTTGTCGTGCAGAAGTGGAAAGGTTGCAAAATGGGGCAGATCGAAACCGTGCTTGTACAAAATCTCAGTCTCGAAGCCTCCCTCGGCGAGATAAAAGCGGCCGGGTTGCTGATTTGGAAACGCCTTTTGTGCGATCATGTCATGATCCTTTTCGTGTCGTTCGGGCGATGCCTCAGGGCCACGGCTTGGGTGCGGGGCATCGCGCCAGAGCGGGTCCCGATCAGACAGAACCATTTGATCGGGACAAAGCCGCTCTCAATCAAAGGAATAGAGTCTCTTGTATGCGTTCACTTGGACGCGGGAGGCTCTGGCGGGGGATGATGGCTCGCATCCACAATAGACGAGCAATCATCTCCGGGAAGACTGTGAACAATCATCCTGGAATTACTCTAGAGGCCGGTTCGCTTGGGCAGACCGACGTACAGTTGGACGTGCGTCTTCGTGGAGAACTCGCCTGGAAGCGGACCGTAGGTGGCCCCGTCGGAGTGCCAAGCAATGGCTAGATCCGAAACGAGGTGTTCTCCGGACAACTGTAGGCAAGGCGTAATCTTACGCGTGAACCGCGCGTTGCCATCCTCGTCGGCGACGAACGTGTTTTCCGACCCGTCGCGGGCACCGAACGGAAGGTCATAGGTGCCAATGAAGGGCTCGGTTGGCGGCCAGACCATGAAGTCGTGCCACATGGTGTAGACGCCGTTCGGCACGAGGTTTTGAAAGGCAATATCGACCTTGCCCGTGCCATCCTGGCACTGGTAGGTGCCGGCGCCTTTCGCGGCAAACCACTCGCCAAGCGTTATGCCGAGCGGCTTGCCCTTTGGGTAAGGACCGACGTCCGATGTGTCGAGGAAGTTGTGCGGCACGGGTGTTGCGGGGGCATAGAGCGGTGCATCCATGTCGCGCGTTGCGGCCGTCGGACGGAAGACTTCACCCGACCCCCTGACCCGTTCGTAGAACACGTCCTGCTCGGCCATCTGTTCATCGATGTGGAAGTTGAAGCTCAACGTCATCTGTTCCGGGGCGTCGTAAGCCGTTGCCGCCTCGGCACTGGCGTACTTCGGGTTGTTTGTCTCGAGCGGGCCGCCAGAGTCTTCTTCGATAATCTCAAAGGATGAGGCGAAAGGTCGGGGTGCATCGGTCCGCGTAGCTTCGCCAGCCTGGACGCCAACCCAAGGCGACAATGCAAGAACGGCGACAGTCGTCAGTAAGACGTTTTTCATGAGTGTAACTCCGGTTTGGAACGATTTTGGAAGGTTGATATGGTCGCGGCCCTTGTGTTGCCGCGGCGTACGTTCAGCTAGTCGGGCTGCGGCTTTAGACCTGACGGCACGCGTTCAGGAACGAGGTGCGAGCGATCGATGGCGGTCGGGTCAGTCAGTGCGTTTAGAAACGCAAGGATGTCGCCGACCTCTGCGTCGGTCAGAATCACAGGCTCGATCTCGTTCGCCGCGGCGATCCTTCCCCTCAGCGCGGGGTTGGACTGGACCCATGTATCGCGCAGGGCGAACGCGCTTCGCCGCGCAGGATTGAGGGGCCTGAACCGAAGCGCCGAGCCCTTGCCGGTCTGCTCAACCACCGAGTCCAACGCAGGCAGGGTTGGCACGCGGTAGGCGGCAAGTGAAGCCGCCGGATCGAGGTGGTGGCGCACCATCTTTTCGAGCGTGTCGAACGCACCTGCATGGCCCCATGGGCCGGTGAGCGCGACGTTGCGCAGCGAGGGCGTCCTGAAGCGGAACTGATCATCCTGCGCAAACGTGACCCGGTAGCGGCCTTCGTCCTCAAGGCGTGCCTGAAAACCAGATGCACGCCAGTACGAGGTGTCTTGTCCGTGCCCCTTGCCGGGACCGATCTGCGGCACGGCGATCGCGTGGAACGCGTGGTCGGTCAGAAGGGGTCCCGCGTGGCATTGTACGCAGCCGGCCTTGCCACGAAAGAGCGACCAGCCGCGCGCCGCATCAGGCCCCATCACCCGCGGATCCCTTTGGGCCATTGCCTTGTCGAATGGGCTTTTGTCGGACCGGAATGCGACGGTCTGGAAGGCAGCCAGCGCCCTTGCGGCGTGGACGAACGTCACATCGGACGGTTTTTCAACGTCCGCAAATGCGGTTTCGAACCGGCGTGCATACGCGGGTATCTGGGACAGACGCTTGGCAAGGATCGCCCATGCATCACCCACGCGGTCTTCCGCGACGGCGGTGGCGACGGAGTTCTCTCCCTTTTGACCAGCCATCTCCACTGCGGAGAGGACGGGGAACATCGCCTGCGCGGCGAGAAGCGTATCGAGGCCTTTCGGCAAGTCTTCGCGCTCAGGGCTCCAGTATCCGCTTGGGAAAGTATGGTGCGGATCAGGCTCCAAGCGACCGTCGTGGAACATGGAGCGATAGCTGCGTGCACCGATATTGTAGAGCGCTTGCGCATTGCGCGGCACGCGCGAGGTTACGCCGTCCGCGGTGCGTCGCTTCGGACCGAAGGCCACGCCGCCCTCGCCGATGGAGAGCGCAACGCCATCGCCAGTGCCGCGTGCCGGGTCGTGGCAGGTGCCGCACGAGATGTTGCGGTTTCCTGACAAGATAGGGTCGAAGAAAAGCTCACGTCCGAGCGCGACAAGCGCCGGGTCAGGGGCGCCGTCAAAATGAAAATCTTTATCGCGCAAAGGCTTTGGAAGCGGGTCATCTGCCGCGAAAGCGCCGATCACCAACGCAGCTACGGCGCAACTCGCCACCAACAGGGATTTGAACGTTCGGTATGCCACAGCGGGTCACCATCATTAGGATGGTGGTGTGAAACATCAGCGCCGTTATGCATCCGTCACGTGTGGCGTGACAGATCCGTAAAAGAGCCCTCCCGATCCTCAAGCACCGTCATTCGTGCACGAACAAGGCAAGGTTGGCGGCACGGATCTCCTGTTCGACCATTTGCTGGTCCGCCTCTTCACCGTCGAGAGCCGCAAGGATTTGGTTGTGGGCAAGGCGCGCGAAACGGTGGCACGAAAGGTCGATCTTACCCTCAAGATCTGCAGCAAGGTCTTGGGCGAGGCCACGCCATCCCCAACGCACGGCCGTTCGCATGGCAAAGTGGTGAAAGGAAAGAAAGCTGTGAGCGACGGTGCCCGTTGCAAGAATATTGCGGCCAGTTTCGATGGCAGCCATGGCATGATCGCTATCGTGGGTGAGGATGGCAACCAGTCCCGCCATCTCTGGTGTCAAGTAGGGGTCTTGGTTGTTGGCGATATAGTCTTCTGCACGCTGCAAAGCGCTATGACGGTCTCCTCTCAGCCACTCACAGAACGCACAACACAGCTCGAAGTCGCGGCGAAAACGGTTCGACCCGTCACCCATCAGCGCAGCGAGGCGCTTTGTGCTTTCTTGTAGGCCATCATTGTCAGCCGCGAAGGCCTGGATCTCGCTCATGGCGCACAGCGCCAAGATCTCGCTGCGCAAGCTATGGGCCACGCGAGATTGCTCAGCAGCCATCGCCGCGTCTTCGAGGGGTGCCGTTCCAGCCTCCACGTAGAGACGGCTGATGGCGACCATCGGCAGATGGGCATTGGCGAGACCGTCCAGTTCGTGCTCGACCGCAAGGGAGACGCAATCAGAAAAGCTTTTCAGCGCTGCGTCCAGATTGAGACCGGCGTAATGGGCATCGCCAATGCCGCCCAGTGCGCGGACTTGTTGCACGACGAGACCGGCCTCTCGCGCGATTGCGAACGCTGCTTGATTGTGCAACAGGCATCTGGCTCCATCACCGTCCTGGAATGCGGCATCGCCCATTTCCTGAGCCAATTCTGAGCGTGTGGCGGCGGAGAGCTGTGCCATCCCTGCCAGTCTTGCCGCTTCCGCTAGGTCGCCACGCCCAAGGTCAATGGCCCCAAGATACTTACGCAGGGCCCACATCTTGAGCGAAAGTTGGACTTTGAGGTCGGGATCATCGGCGAGGGGCATGGCGGCTGCGTAGTCTCTGAGGGCAGCGTCGCAGTTGCCAATTTCGCGGTTAACGTTCGCGCGACAGAAGAGGAGGCGCGCGCGCATAGCATCGTCTATGGCACAGGCGAGCCCTGCCTCGATGAACCTGTGTACCGCCGTCAAACTTCGCTGCGATATCAGTAGCTCAGCAGCGGCAAGACTGGCGCGCGCCGCCGTAAGGTCATTGGCAGCTCTCAGCGCATGTTCGGCCCACAAGACGGGGTTTTCATTGCGGAAGACGCCTGCCGCGGCATTGTGCAGCTCTGGCCGCTGCCCCTCGGGGATCATGGCATAGATGGCTTCCTGGATGAGGGCGTGAGTGAACTCCGTATTCCGATCGCCGACCACGAGGAAGCCCGAACGAACCAGATCAGATAGTGGCGTGCCAGGGAACACGGCGGTGAACGCTGCGGTGGGAAACCGGTGGCCCAGAATTGCCGCACGGTGGCACGCTGCGGTGACTTCCACGGGCTGATGGTCAAGTTGCTCCTGGACCAGTGAGATGAGGCTCGTGGGAACCGCACCGTCCTGCCCCTGTGCACTTGCCGACGAAAGCTGGGCCAGAAAGAGGACAAAGAGGGGATTGCCGTTCGCCCTGTCGATGAGGTCCTCGGAAACGGCGCTATCGTCCCTGCCATGCAGGAAGAGCGCTCTTGCGTCCTCCGAGCCGAGGGGGTTCAGCGAGACGACCACCGTAGGCGCATTGGGAGACCAACCTCTGACGGCCGCAGCAAGGCCGCTCTCGGTTGGTCGCTCGGTGACAAGAAAGGCAATGGGCAAGCCAGCGGCGGCGGCAAGGAGCACCGACAGGTATTCAATTTGTGGGGGACGCGCCCAGTGTGTGTCCTCGATCCTCACCACAAGCGGGCGCTTTGCCGTCAGCCGCCGCATAAGCTCCAGCAGGACATCGCGCGACAACGCATGGTCCTGCGCAACGTCTTGACCCAATCCAAGCGCCGCGCTGGTCCCCAGAAGCGCGCGCATGGGGCGGCGCAGATGAAGGGGCATGTCTTCCGGTTGAGGTGCAGTGTCGAAAGCTGCAAACAAAGCCTGAGCCAAACGTTGGCGAAACGCAGTCGCGTCATCGCCAAATGCTCCGAAAGCCGTGGAAGCAACCGTGTGGCCTGCTGCCCCATGCGCCAGAACCGCCTCGTCAATGAGGCGCGTCTTGCCGATCCCCGGTGGACCGCAAACCACCAGCGTCCCACCCACGCCATCATCAAGACGCGATAGGAAGGCTTCGACCTGCAGACGCTCGACATGCCGGCCCACGAAAGGCGGTGCGGCGCGTTGAGACCTTGGCTCAAGTTTCGACAAAACCCATGCCATGCGCCCGCGAATGTCCACCCGCGTGCCACTGGCGGCATCTCCCAGTTGGCGCCGTAAAGCATCGGAAACCAGGACCTCGGACGGCTCTGCGAGATGTGCGAGCATATCAGCCTCGCCGAGGACCGCACCTTGGGGCTCCAAACGCTTGTCCTCGCGAACGACGACGAAACCGCAAGCTGCACCAATTCGCGCCTCAACCCGGAGCGGCCAGACACTCGCTAGCGCGGTGACTGCCGCACCTTCAGATGCATCGCTGAGGCCAACGATGTACCGTGTCGGCCCGCCCTCCCGCGGCGCCTTGCCGGTTGACTGAGCCATTGCGCGCAGTGCCTCAGGGACTGCTGCCGTGGCGGCCCCAGCAAGCACGGAGATAACGGTGACGAAGCGCATGGCAACAATGCCACCGGATTGGTGTTGGCCTGCCGCGGAAAGGGTGTCAGCCGTGGTTCTGCGCTGCCGCAGTTCCTGAACCAGGGCACGGGTTTCCGGCTCGGGCGATATACCGAGTGCTTCGCGCTGCAACTCATGGAGCGTCTCGTACTGCTTTATGGCACGACCGACGTGGCCGAGCGCAGCAAGGGCGCCCATGAGATCGCGGTGAGTGGCTTCATCGTAGGCGTCGAGCGTGAGAATCGCGTGGCAGCAATCAACAAGGCGCGCCGCGTCGTCACGGTGCTGATCTCGTTTCGAGCGCATGACGGTGAGACAGCGTTCCCGCCAGTGCCGCCGCTCTTCGTCGAGCCAGAGGTCGATCTGTGGCTCGCGGAAGTATTCGCCAGCCACGAATTCACCGGCCGCGTGCTCTTCGGCAAGTGCGGTCTCAAGGTCGAGCACGTCAATCCACCATCGGAACGGCGCGAGCATCACCGATTGGGCGTCCGCAAGGATAACCTGAGGCCCAAGGACGTGGCGTAGCCGTGCAAGCGATTGGCGCAAGCTGGCCCGTGCCTTTTCCGGTGGTGCGTCCGGCCACAGGAACGAGGCCGCTTCGGCTCGCCCGATGGTGCAGCCACGCGCCGTTGCAAGGCGCGCAAGCAAGACCGCCGCCTTCCGAGAAGGGAGGACATGATGGCGTCCTTCCACAACAACACGCGGCGTTCCTAACAATCTGAGTTCGACGAGGGCCATAGGCTCAACCTAATGCGCTTTCCCGTGCGAAAGTGTGTTCCCGAACACAAACCTATCGGGTGCCGAGCGATCTGACCTGGCACCGACCGAAACAGTTTACTCCGCCCGGCACGGCAATGCTGCCCCATTTGGGTGCCAATGAAGATTGGCATTCTTGCCGTCGACAGCGTGTTCGAGACGGCGTGCGACAGACCAAGCTGGCTGTGGCTTGTGCCAAGGCCGCATCCACTGGCGGAGAGTGGATCCTGTGCGGCGTCTTCAAGGGAGGCGCGGCGACCGGGCCACTCTAGTCGTCCACGGCGGGTCGTCGGTCACGTTGCTGCTCGACGGGTCGAAGGATGGTTTTGGCGGTCAAAAGCCTCCGGCACTTCCCTGAACCCGTGTGTCCTTAGGGCACTTGCCGCCCCGGCTTGGACCAAGATCGCCGACGACGTCGGCATCCGGTCGCCCAGCTTCGCGGAAGCACAGCCAGCGCGAAACCTCTCCCTCAGACGGCGCCAGCCTCCGCCCTGACTACGCCTCTATCAGGTACGTTGGCGAGGCTGTTACAGCCTACTGCCGTGGACCAAAGTATTTCGTTCGCAATTCTTCGATTGACCCTGCCTCGTCGGCCCCAATGAGGGCGTTGGTGAGGGGTCGCCTCAAAGGGCTGTCTTTGATGAGGCCGAAGCCGTACTTGTCTGGCTCGAAGATTTCGCCCACCACCGTCACGTCGTGCTGAGGTCTTGTGTGCGCGAAGTAATCGAGGACAGGGGCATCGCCGACGATCGCGTCGATGTCGCCCTCGACAAGGGCGTCTACCGCGGCCCCAATGTTTGGATAGGCGATCCTGCTCAGTCCCGCCGCGATCGCGAACTCCTCGCCCGTAGCGCCATTGATAACCCCGACCGTCTTGTCTGGGAGGTCTGACAAACCGTTGATCCGATCGACGATGGCAAGCGTTGTCATCACGCTCGTGATCGACGAGGTGACGTAGGCGAACACGGCGACGCCGCACACGAGCCACAGTGCGGACGCGATGCGGCCGATCCATCCGAAGAGGTTTTTTCGCGAGGGCGGCCGACCTGAAACCGCGACCGACATGACCGTGTAAAAGCTGTCGGCGACACCATCTCGCCAGCGGCCAGGAAAGGCATTGTCAAACCTGCGGTCGAACAAGGTCAGGAGAATCGTTGCCAGAAGAATGATCCCACCGAGCCAGGCAAAAGCCCGAAGATGACCTGAATCGGCAAGACCCGCCATCACATTGCCGAAGCTCGTTCTGGGCGCATCGCTAATCATGATCTGTAACCCGGCATCGAACCAAGGGTGGGTGAAGTCGATATGCTCTGCACGGGCCTCGGTGATGGTGAGGTTCGTTATGGCGGCATCGACCTCTTGCTCGCGAAGCGCCCCGACCAGTTCTCGGACCGTCTCGAACTCCACAAACTCTGTGGTCGCGCCACGCTTCTCGACGAGTGCGTTCCACAACTCGATGGCCATCCCCGAATAGCCGTCATCGGTTCGGGTCACGAATGGTGGACTGAGGTAGACGCCGGCTTTCACCGTAGCGGCCGACTCTTCCACTTGGGGCGCGGCATCTTGCGCCAATGCCGCTGCAAGGGCGCTGACTTGGAAAACCAAGACGGTGATCAAGACAATCAACCATCGGCCGTCATATCCGTTCGCAGGATGACCGGAGGTTGCGCGCGTGGGTAGCATAACTCGACTTCCGTTTCTCACCGAACATGACCCTCTTGAAGCTAATTTCCGCGTGGGATGACAAAGAACTTCCAAACTCAATGCGTCGCATTAGAACAGCGCACCGGTGGTTCGGGGCGGGCACCGTGCCACCCGTTGCATAGGACTGCTACGTTGATCTGCCACCTGTGGCAAACACTCGGATATGGCCTTTGGTTTCGCCGGCGCATGCGCCTTGGTCAAAGATGTGTCACCGGCGTCCGGCGGCCAGGCGTCGTGATTTTCAGTGCAGCAGCGTCGCGGACAGGGAGGGACATCACTCTACGAACGCCTTGACCCTCGGGGTCAAATTGCGCCGATGAGCATAGACGACGGCGACCGGCATCGTGCCCGCTGACAAATTTGGCAACACTTCAACGAGCCTCCCCTCGGTTAGGGCGTCTTGGACGTCGAAGGCTGGACCTTGGATCAAGCCGAGCGCCGCTTCACAGCAGGCAATGTACATCTCAGCGTTGCTGGCAGTCACCAGGGTCGGCAGAGCGACATTGATCGTCTCACCATCGACATCGAATTCGAGCGACTCCAGCCGGCCGGTGAAGGGAGAGGCGTAGCCAACGGCGACGTGACCCTCAAGATCCTCAACCGTGTGGGGGATCCTGATCCGTCGATATAGGCGGGGCTTGCGCACGTGACGAGTTTCAGGTCAGCAAGCTTGCGGGAGACGAGTTCGGAGTTTTTTTTCTCGCCGCAGCGTAGAACACAATCGAACCCTTCGCGCACAAGATCGGCCTGACGGTCCGAAACGCACAGATCCAACTGCACTTCAGGGTAGCGCTGAAAGAAGCCTGGCAGCGCCGGGGCAATCAGGCGACGGCCGAGCCGGCTTGGGACGCTGGCGCGCACGCGTCCGCTCAGGCGCGTGGCATCGCAGGCAAACATTGTATGCGTTTCGTCGAACGTGCTGAGCACGCTCAGGCACCGCTCCAAAAACGCGGTGCCATCGCGAGTCAACGATACGGACCGGGTTGTTCGATCCAACAAGCGCGTGCCCAGTTCCACCTCCAGCTCGTTGATCGCCTTCGTGACTGAAGAGCGGGCAAGATCCATCATCGTTGCCGTTCGGGTGAAGGTCCCGCGATTGCCTGATCAAATCTATCAAGGTTTCGCGACGTAGTTGGACGAACGGGGCGACGTGGAAGTGTGGTGTTTCTTCGCAATACTTGCCACGGCACTCGGTGTTGGTGCTGTTCTCGCTTTTGCATCATCGCGCTTCATGCCCAAGCTGCGCGACGATGCCCCTGTCCATCACCATTCCAACCTATTGCGGCACGTGCGCCTTCTTGCGGTGCGTTTGGCCTTGCAGGTGGGTGTGGTGGCCGTGTTCGCGTTCGGCGCGCTTGCCGCAAATGCTTGGCTGAACGCAGCAGTGCCGGTCGATCAAGAGACAGTGGTGCGTATTGTCACCGCGATCACCTGGCCGTGGTTCGGCCTTGTGGTTGCGCGCTTTACGTTAGCACCGTGCCGCCCAGATCTTCGATTGAGTGCCATTGAGGATGTACAGGCGGGTTGGCTGACAAGACAAATCTTGCTGGCCTGCACGATCTTCTACGCAGGATTCGGTTTTACAGGCTGGTTGAATGCCTTCGGCAGTGTGTACCGCGACAGTTGGCACGGCTTTTGGGTGAATCTTGCCGTCCATGTCGCCCTGGCCGCCACCCTGTGGCAAGGGCGGTTTATCCTGAGGCGCATCCTGAGAGGTGGCGGCCCACGGGGCGATGCTGAGGGTCGCGAGCCAGCGCTATGCCGACCTTGGCCGACAATCTCTGTCAGTCTAGTCGTGATCCATTGCCTCATCATCGAAATCGTTGTCGCGAACGCTTACTTGCCGGAAAGTCTCTTCATTGCGATGGCAACAACCTCAGTCTTACTTGTTGCGCTCCCTTTCGGAACAGGTATTGGGCGCTCTGGTCACTGCCATTGTTGTCGGTGACAACGCACCCTCCCCAATACTTCAAGCCGCCAATGAGCAAATGCGACGGGGACTTGTGCGCATCACACGCGTGCTCGGGTGTATAATACTTCTCTTCCTCATCATGTTGGCTTGGGGTGTTGAGCTCCTCTCCCTGGCTGAACGGGGGATAGGTGCACCATTTGGGTCTGACGTTTGGGGAGCGCTTCTCATCGTGGGGGTCGCGTATGTGGCTTGGGAGGCAATCCGCGTGGTGGTCGACCGTCAAATCGCCATTGAGCGTGTGACCGTCGGGATTGGCGATCCTGAGGATGGCGCTCCCGAGGGAGAAGGCGGTGGTGCCGGCGCCCGGCTCGGCACCCTTCTGCCTCTGGAAAGAGTTGCGGTCAGTGTTGCCATTGTTGTGATGGCAAGTCTGATGTTGCTTGGTCAGTTCTGCGTCAGCGTCCTGCCGTTGGTGGCAGGCGCTGGCGTGGTGGGGCTTGCCATCGGCTTCGGCGCACAAACGCTGGTCAAAGACATTATCTCTGGCATTTTCTTTTTTAACGATGATGCCTTTCGGCTCGGCGAATACATTGATGTCGGCGGTGTCATGGGGACCGCGGAGCGGATTTCCGTGCGCTCTGTGCATTGCGACACCACCGCGGTGTTGTGACCACGGTGCCGTTTGGCGACATACGGCATGTAGCCAACTTGTCGCGCGATTGGGTCATCATGAGATTCCCACTCCGCCTGCCCTACGGAACGGATACTGAGAAGGTGCGCAAGATGATCAAGAAGCTCGGCCAGGAGCTGCGCGATCATCCAGTATTTGGCAGTCAGTTTCTCCAGCCCTTGAAATCCCAAGGCGTTGTTCAGATGGAGGACTCGGCCATGATTACGCCTGTCAAGTTTATGGCGCGACCCGGAGAACAATGGGTGCTGCGTCGCCTTGTGCTGACGCGCATTCATGAACTGTTTGAAGACAACGGCATCCGTTTTGCCAACCGCGAGGTCACGGTTCAGCTCGGCGATGATCACCGACCAAATGCCCTCGACCGAACCGACCGCGAAGCCATTGCCGGTGCTGCTGGGCGCCTACTTCACGATGAGGCAGACACCCAAACAGCGTCCCGTACAGACACTGCCTAAAGCAACGTCGTCAGTCGCCGGCCACCGCCCAATCGCGCGGCGATAGCGTTCCGAGAAGCGTGTGGGTGTCGCCTTCCGGTCTGATGATGGCGGCATCGCCCTCGGCCAACGAGACGCCTGCGACGGCGGCAATGTTCGAGCGATGGGAGATGACGATCCGGTTGCCCTCTGGACCGGGCGGTTGGGAGACGAGGCCCGAAAGATAGGCCACGCGTGCCTCCCGCCCCGACCGGTCGCTGAGAAGGCCGAGAAGCTCCATCCGCGTCTCCACACGGCCGAAGGCGATGCGTGCCATGTCAGCGCAACGGGCGAACGGGCTCGCCAGCACTTCGCCAACGGGAATGTTGAGCGTCCTGAAGGCTACGCCAATGGCCTCTGAGTCTGCAATTCCGCGCTCCGACAACAAGCGCTGGCGCTCCCGCGGCCATTCGATTCGATCGACCCCTGACCGCGTGGTGGCGGCATGGCGAAAGTAAACGGCGTGACCGCCGCGCTGGAGGGTGGCGATCACATCGGCCTGTGCCAACGCCAGCCTTGGGATCATCGCTGCTGCGCCCGCGCCAAGAAGCATACCGAGGACGGCGCGCCTGTGGATACGGTGATGCTCCATTCGTTCAAGCCTCCTTGCGCCATCCCGTCTTGGAAAGCGCTGCACTCCCACAAGACGGCATCATCGTCTGCAGGCCCTGAATATTTCCAACAGGGCGGGTCGTATCGACAGAACTGCACTGACGTGCATCACTGTGCGGAACAGCCGAGAAAACGGACCGCGATGGGCCGGGCGCGCCGCAACGGTCGCGCTCACGCCAGCGCGGCAAGTACGCGTTCTGGCGTGAACGGCATGTGCCGCAACCGCCGGCCCGTGAGCGCGAAGAACGCGTTTGCGATCGCAGGCACCACCATTGGCGTTCCCACTTCGCCAACCCCTGTGGGTGGCGCATCCACGCTCTGGAACTCCACCATCATCTGCGGTGTCTCGCTCATGCGCAGGATTTGATAGTCGTAGAAGTTGTTCTGCTGCACCTGACCGTTTTTGATGGTGATACGTTCTTTGAGGGCGCTCGACACACCAAACACGATACCGCCCTCAACCTGCGCCACCGCATTGTCCGGCGCGACCACGAGACCGGCATCGATGGTGGCCCAAAACCGGTGGACCCGGATTGCGCCTGAGGAACGCTCGACACTGACCTCGGCAACGCCCGCTGCCATAGAATCACCATAGCCCGCAAACGCCACACCGAGCGCCGTCTCCTGAGGAGGACGGCCCCAGCCAGACAAGGCCGCAACGCGCTCCAAGAGCCGTGCGCCCCTGTGGTTGTGGCGCAGGAGCGCCATGCGGAATTCGATCGGATCGGCGCCGGCTTCTGTGGCAAGCTCATCCATGAACGCTTCGGCCGCAAAACTCGTGTAGCTCGCGCCGATCCCGCGCCAAGGGGCAAGGCGAGCACCTCTTTCGGTCGTCACGTGTTCGGCCAGCATATCCGGTAAGGCGTAGAATTGGCTCTCCGATCCACGCATGACGATAATGTCGTGAGGGTCCACCTGTCCCCACCGCAGCGGATTGAAGAACTTGATGACCGATGGCGCCGCCACACGGTGGTGCCACCCGCTGAGTGCGCCTTCTTCGGTCAACCCGGCACGCAGCTTTTGCGCTGCAGCGGGACGAAACGCACCGTGCTTAACGTCATCCTCGCGCGACCAGGTGACCTTCACCGGCGCGCCGACTGCCTTGGAGGCGAGCAGCGCGTCGCGCACATACTCCTGCTCCAACGCTGTGCGCCGGCCAAAGCTGCCGCCCATCGTCATCATATGCAGGCGGATGCGACGCTGCGTGGTGCCAAGCGTCTGTGTGATGGTGCGCATCGTCCAGCTCTGAGTCTGGGTCGCAGCCCAGACTTCAGCGCCTTTGCCGTCACTGTCCACCGAAGCCACGGCCGCCATGGGCTCGATCTGCGCGTGATAGGCGTAGTCCGACAAATACGTGGCTTCCAACGACCGCGGTGCCGATTCTACTGCCATTGCCGCGTCCCCCGAAGACCGCCAAACAGCGCCATCACGGGCCGGATCGTTAGCAGCCGCCTCGCTTTCGGCAAGCGCGGCATCGCTGTCGAAAGTGCGGGCGGGCGAGCTTTGGCTCCACGTCACTGACAGGGCGGCCTTGGCAGCAAGAGCCGCTTCTTGGCGCCGTGCAACCACCGCAACACCGTCAGGCAATGGAACAGTTGTGACCACATGGTCCATCGCCAGCGCCGCAGCATCGTCGATGCTGAGTGGCCGCTCGCCTTCCACAGGTGCCCGCAGAACGCTTGCGTAAAGCATATCGGGGACCCGCACGTCCCAGACGAACGTCTCCGTTCCATTGCTTTTCGCCGGAATGTCCCGGCGCGTCACGTCGGTTCCGATGAGCCGGTAATTCTCGGGCTGCTTCAAACGCGGGTTTGCCGGCACGTCCACGGTGTCAGGAGCAAGCGTTGCCAGTTGACCGTAACTGAGGCGCCGCCCGCTTGCGGGATGAACGACGACACTGGGCTCAGTCACAAGGTCGCCCGGCTTCACCGACAGTTCGTCCGCGGCAATGGCAATCAAAACGGCGCGGGCTTGCGCGCCGGCAAGGCGGAGGGTGTCAAAGTAGCCGTAAACGCCGGTGCTCCCGGCTGTGTACAGGACGTTCCCGAAGAGTGGGTTCCCAAAGGTCCTGTCGTCGCCGTCGAGCTGGACGATGTCGACGCGGTCCCAATCGGCATCAAGCTCTTCCGCCACAATCATGGGAAGCGCGGTGGACGAGCCCTGGCCCATTTCCGTGCTTGGGAAGATGATTTGGATGCGCTCGTCCGCTCCAATACGGACCCAGGCATTCGCGTTGAGCGGGCGTGCGATGGGAGACGCACGCGAGACGGCCAGAACTCCTGCACTCCCCACCACAAATGTCAACGCTGCCGTGCCCGCCAGAAAGCCGCGGCGGGACATGTCGATCATGGGGCCCATCCTCACGCCTCCTCTGAGGCGCGTTGCACTGCGCTGACGATCCGCCCGTAGGTACCGCAGCGGCACAAGTTGGTGCTCATATGCGCGACGATGTCCTCGCGTGAGGGTTTGGGGTTCTGCTCAAGGAGGGTTGCGGCGCGCATGATCTGACCGGACTGGCAGTAGCCGCACTGGGGCACGGCTTCAGCCACCCAGGCCCGTTCCAGAGGGTGCCCACCCTCCGTCAGGCCCTCGATGGTTGTCACTGCCTTGCCCTCGGCCATGGCCAAAGGAGTGATGCACGAAAACGTGGAGCGGCCGTCCACATGCACCGTGCACGCCCCGCATTGGGCCATGCCGCAGCCGAACTTCGTGCCTGTCAGTCCCAAGTGTTCGCGCAGGACAATCAGAAGCGGCGTCTCGGGCGTCGCGTCCACAACCACCGACCGACCGTTGACGTTGAGTGCCACCATCGTGAGACCTCGTGAGCCGATTGCGTTAAGGCAATTTCTGCCCTGACACCCCACATGGCGACGAAGCGGATGACCGGCTTTTGCAAATCGGACAACTTGCTTTGAGGATCGGCCATGCCGGACTACGACCATCGCCCCGCGGACGAGGCGCCGAACCCCATCGTTGGCGAATACTGGGATCATGTTGGGCCGCAGACGATACCCTGGCACAGCCACAGGCGTGGCCAGGTCATCCATGTGGTGCGTGGGTGCGTGACTGTGGAAACGCGCGAAGGGTTGTTCGTCCTGCCGCCACACCGGGCAATTTGGCTTCCGCCTGAGACGCGCCACAGCGTGCGCTATCCTGACGAGGTGGCCTTTCGCGGCGTCTACCTGGCACGCGACCTGACCGAGCCGTTTCCCTCCCGGCCGACGGTCCTCAATGTGGATAGGCTGACACGTGAACTCATCGACAAGGCCACCCGCGTTCCTTGGGACTATGCGGCAAAGGGACCGGAGGCGCGGCTCTTCGCGGTGCTCATCGATCAATTGGTCGCGCTGAAGAGCGTGCCCTTGTCACTGCCCGACGCCACTGACAAGCGGCTAAAATCCATCATGGCGGCGCTGAGGGACAATCCTGCCGACCAACGCACGCTCATCCAATGGGCTGAGAGCGTGCACATGAGCGAGCGAACGCTTGCACGCCGTTTTCGCGCCGAGACAGGACTGTCGTTCTCGGCCTGGCGGCAACAGCTTCGCCTGCTGACCGCTCTGGAGCGGCTTGCAGCGGGTGATGCCATTACCACCATCGCCATTGACCTTGGCTACGCAACACCAAGCAGCCTGACCACCATGTTCAAACGCGCATTCGGTGTCGCCCCCACCCGCTTTTTTGACGGGACCTGATGGCCGCGACCCAGCCCTGTCGACACTATCAAAGGCGAGCACGGCCCGCAGGTATGATGCCGCGCGGGCGCGATTGCCATCGCGCAGAGCGGGCGGACCGCGCAAGAAGTGCCGGACTTGGTGATGGCGTCAATACGCCCGCTGCCATCGCCCGCGTCGACAACGAGTGAAGGGCCGCCAGAGAAGCGCCCACATTGCCTTTACAATCTCCACCAACATGTATGATTGTCCTACAAGAGGCGCTGGCCGGACGCCCCGGCAATGGGAGTGCCCGCGCGAGGGAGGGATGATGTGATCCTAGATCGGTTCCGCCTGAACGGACGGACGGCGCTTGTGACAGGGGCTGCCAGTGGCATCGGCGCATCCACTGCAAGCGCATTGGCTGAGGCGGGGGCCACCGTCATTGTCACCGACCTTAGGGAAAGCGACGCACAGGCCGTCGCAACGCGTCTGGGCGAAGAGGGCCACGCGGCGGAGGCGCTGGTCCTCGATGTAACCGAAAGCGACAGCGTGGATGCGGCGGCCGCGCAGGTGAATGACAGGCACGGAGCCCTCGATGTTCTGGTCAACAATGCAGGAATTGCCGACAGCAACGTCCCCGCCGAAGAGACCTCAGACTCCCACTGGCGCAAGCATATGGACGTCAACCTCGACGGTGTGTTCCGCTGCTGCCGGGCCTTCGGCCGCCACATGCTGTCGGCAGGCAAAGGTTCCATCATCAATATCGGCTCCATGTCCGGCATCATCGTGAACCGACCCCAGGCGCAGAGCTTTTACAATGCGTCGAAAGCGGGCGTGCATCTCCTCACCAAGTCGCTTGCTGTGGAGTGGGCGCAGCGGGGCGTGCGGGTGAACGCCGTCGCCCCAACCTACATTGCCACCCCTTTGGTCCAAGCCGTGTTGGACCGCGAGCCTGAAATGGCCGCCCAGTGGCGCGACATGACCCCCACAGGTCGCCTTGGCGAGCCTGACGAGGTGGCCGCCATTATCGTATTCCTCGCCTCCGATGCGTCGAGCCTCATGACCGGGTCGGTCGTTGTTGCCGACGCCGGCTACACAAGCTGGTAGACATGCGTGCCATTCTCGTTGAACACACCGGTGACGATCTCTCGGGCCTTACCGTTGGCGAAAGCGCCGCGCCTACGCCTGGCCCGGGAGAGGTCTCTGTGGCCGTCGAGGCCGCCTCCCTAAACCCTGTCGACTGGAAGCTTGCCTCCACAGGGTTTGACACTTGGCGCATGCCGCACATCCCAGGCCTTGACGCCTCAGGTATGGTGAGCGCTGTTGGCGAGGGCGTGGAGGCTTTCGCCCCAGGCGACCCTGTGGTCTGGCACGGCGACCTGTCCCGTCCGGGCGTTTTTGCGGAGGAGGCGGTTGTCTCGGCCCACGTCCTGTCACGCGTCCCGTCGGGGGTCTGCTTCTTGGATGCAGCGGCCGTCCCCTGCGCCGGCTACACGGCCTATCAGGCGCTGATGCGCAAGGCGAGGATTGGCGCAGGCGATACCGTCGTCATCCAAGGTGCTGCTGGGGCCGTTGGCGGGTTCGGTGTGCAAATCGCCAGTCAAGCTGGCGCTACCGTCATTGCCCTTGCACGCGCTGATGCCGAAGACAGAGTGAAAGCACTCGGGGCCCACCATGTGCTGAACCACCGTTCGCCAAGCCTTGAAGACGACGTCGGAGTGCTCACCAACGGTGAGGGCGCGGATGTTTACCTTGAGATTGCCAATCCAGGCGACGCCAGAAAGAGCCTGGCTCTGGTGCGTTTCAACGGCCAACTCCTTGTGGTCGACCCGCCGGCGATGACGGCGGATGTACCGCCCTTTGCCACCGGTGCCGGCATTCACGAGGTGGCGCTGGGCGCAGCCTACCTTGCCGGTCACAAGCCCACACAAAGGGACTTTGCCATCATCGGCGACGACCTGATGGGCCGGCTTGCGCGCGGCACGCTCGACCCCCTCATCGCGTCCATGGTGGCGCTGGAAGACATTCCGCAAGCGCTGAAAGACCTCAAGGCCGGTGGAATTGGCGGAAAAATCGTTGCCGCCATCGGCCCTCACGCCAAGGCTGAACGAAGGAGCCGAAGCTAACGCATATTCCTCTCGATCTGGATCAGATCGAACGGAGCGGACATGCGCAAGATATAGATGCGAGCCCGCAGTTTTAGAGCGGTTTGCTGTCAGACGGAACCATCAGATCGCCAGAAAACCGGTCTCAATTCTAAGGGGCCGAGCCCCTTTCGGCGTCCATATGGACGCAGGATGCTCTAAAGGCCAAGCCGGCTTTCTGCGCTGTTGAGATGATAGAGCATTGCCGCGCGGGCCGCCTCGGGGTCAGCGGCCTTTATGGCCTTCAGGATGGCTTCATGTTCGGCAAGGGTGATGGTGTGGAGTTCGTCCTCCGGCGTGTGGCGGCGCGCTTCGCGGATGCTGTCCTTCAAAAGGTCGTCCACGAATGCAATCACCACCAGAACGAAGCCGTTGCCGGTCGCCCCTGCAATGGCGCGGTGGAAGGCAATGTCCTGGTCCACACCATCCTCGCTCCAGATACCTGCAGCCGCCATCCCCTCAAAGGCTTCTTCGATGATCTTAAGGTCTGCCCTTGAGCGGTTGGAGGCTGCAAGCGCCGCTGCTCCTGTTTCGAGAATGCGCCGCAGCTCGAAAAGGCTGCGATAGCCGCGCTCCCCCTTCAACATCGTCTCATCGAGCGTCAGTGTCGGTGACGCGGCAGGATCGGTAACGAACGCACCCACGCCCTGGCGGCTGCGCACAAGACCGTCTTGACGCAACAGGGCAAGCCCTTCACGCACCGCGTTGCGGCTGACTCCCAGCGTGTCGGCCAACTTATGCTCGGTGGGAAGACGGTCGCCAGGCTTCAGCCGCCCGCGAACAATCTCGTGCCTGATCGAGGACGCAACTTTTTGCGAAAGAGATTCGCGTTCAAGGCTATCGAGTTTCGTCACTGCCACTCGCCTGCGCCAAAAAAATCCGGTCCCGCCCGAAGAGGCCCGCCGGATCGAGCCCGTTTTTCAATAGCCTCGCCACCGACAGGACTGGCCCGTCCACCCGCGCTGCGAACGCCCGCCTTTTGCCGATCCCGATTCCATGCTCAGCACTGATCGAGCCGCCATGACGGTCGACCAAGGCGTTGATCTCCTGTTCGAGGGCGGGAAGGCAAGCCAAAAACGCCGCTTCATCCGCCTCACTTCGGCGCACGACGTTAAGGTGAATGTTGCCATCACCCACGTGGCCGTACGAGATAGAGCGCCCGGTCGGCGCCAGCGCGGCGATGAGGTCGTGCGCCTCCTGCAAGAAGTCGGGAATGGCTTCGATGGGGACCGACACGTCCGTGCGAAGGTGTCGTCCGGTCAAGGACTGCGCCTCCACCACAGCTTCACGCACACGCCAGATGGCGGCGGCCTGGGCAAGACTCTCCGCCACCACCCCATCGGGGACAAGGCCGTCTTCGATCATCTTGGCAAGCTCGTCCATCAGCCATGGACGCAGTTCGGGCCCTCCCACGGCCGACAGTTCAACCAAGGCGTAGGACCCATGCTCAGAATCGCCCAAGGGGTCCTCGACCCCCGTGAGGTGGGTGGAAAGCGCCACCGCGTCGCCCTCGATCAATTCGAACGCGGACAACAAGTCTCCTGCCCGTTTGCGCAGGTGATTGTAGACTGCCATCACCGCAGCCGGCGAAGTGGCAGCAAGCCACAAGGTCTCCACCTGTGTGGGCTTGGGAAAAATCTTGAGGCAGGCGGCTGTCACAATCCCGAGGGTGCCTTCCGCACCGATGAAGAGCTGCTTCCAGTCATAGCCCATGTTGTTTTTGCGAAGGCCCCTCAGGTCCGACAGCACCGACCCATCAGGCAGCACCACCTCAAGACCAAGGACAAGGTCGCGCATCATCCCATAGCGCACGACGTTCACGCCGCCGGCATTGGTGCCGATATTGCCGCCAATGTGACAACTCCCCTCAGCGCCAAGACTGAGGGGGAAGTAAGCGCCTGCCTCCTCGACCGCCGCCTTCATGTCGGCAAGGATAGCGCCGGCTTCTACCGTGACAGACCCGCCGACGACATCGATGGCGCGGACATCTCCCATGCGCTCGAGGCTGACGATCACTTCATCCCCATCACCCAGAGGTGAGGCGGCGCCCACGAGCCCTGTGTGGCCCCCCTGGACAGTGATCGGCACGCCCTCAGCCGCACACGCAGCAACGACGGCGGCCACCTCTTGTGTGGTGCGCGGGCGCGCCAGGGCAAACGCGCGCCCGCGATAGTCGCCCGACCAATCCACCAGATAACGCTCGCCAACAGCCTCGCCCGGCGTGACCACATTCTCGCCGACCGCGCGTGCGATCCGCTCCAGGCGGCGTGCCGCTTCGTCATGTTGCGCCGTGAGCGTCATTGCGCGTTCCACTTGCGTCGTCAGCACTTGTCCTACAATACGACAATGTGCTACTCAAGGTGAAGACGTCAGAAAGCGGCATCGAAAGCCGTAAGGGCCGGATCAACAGCGGTCACAGCGCCGTCGCCACCTTAGGGAGGGAGGCCATGTACATTACCGAAGAGGGCGAAAAAGTCTTCGTCATCGACGGCCACGTGCATCTGTGGGACGCGCGGCCGCAGAACCGACGCAACCGCTACGGCTTCACCTTTATCGAGACATTTTGGAACGGCCACACAGGCCTCACCCCACCTGACGAGGTGTGGGAGTGGGACCGGTTCGAGCATCTGACTCCGTCCATCGCAGGTAAAGATCTGTTTGAGGACGGTTACTGTGACCTTGCGGTAATGCTCCCGACCTACCTCTACGAATTCTACAACGACGGATTCAACACCACGGCCCAGTGCGCACAGCTTTGGGAAAAATACCCGGAGAACGTTATCCTGAACGGCCGCGCCGACCCACGCGACGGTGTGATGGGTCTGGACAAGCTTGAAGAAGACCACGCGCGCTGGGGCTTTAAGGGTATCAAGCTCTACACGGCAGAGTGGAAAGGTGTCTCCAAGGGTTATACCTTGCGCGACCCCTTCGTGGCACCTTTGATGGAAAAGTGCCGCGCGCTTGGCATCAAAAATATCCACCTGCACAAGGGGCCGACCATCCATCCCCTCAACATGGACGCCTTCGACGTGCGCGACGTCGATGAGGTGGCAACCGAGTACCCCGACCTCAACTTCATTGTCGACCATTGCGGCATGCCGCGGGTGGAAGACTTCTGTTGGATCGCAAACCAAGAGCCCAACGTCTATGGCGGCTTGGCGTTGATCCCCTCCTTCATCCACGCTCGGCCAAAATACTTTGGCAAGATGCTATCCGACCTTCTGTTTTTCGTCGGCCCTGATCGTCTCATGTTCGGCTCGGACTATGCGATCACGAGTCCTAAGTGGATCATCGAGAAATTCATGACTTACCAGTTCGATGAGGAGACCGCGCAGGAGGCCGGCACCCAGCTGACCTTGGATGTGAAACGCAAAATCCTCGGCCTGAACTGCGCCCGTCTTTACGACATCGATGTGACGCGTTTTGTCGGCAACGACCCCGCAGCCGCAGGCGCACAGGAAGGCGTTGCCCATGCCGCATGAGGCCGATCCGGTTACGGATGAGGCGCGGCACGCCGCCGTGATGGCAGCGCTTGACACCGTCCTCGACCCTGAATTGGACGAGCCGCTCACCGACCTTCGCTTCATCCACGAGGTGGTGGTCGAGGGTGACTGTGTCCGCGTCACGCTGCGCCTTCCCACCTACTGGTGCTCTGCCAACTTCGCCTACATCATGGGCGAGGACATTAAGGCAGCCGTCGGCGCCCTCCCCTTCGTACAAGACGCGCGGGTGACTCTGGTCGACCACTTCGCCGTCCGCCGGGTGAACGACGGTCTTGCTGCCGGCCTCAGCTTCCGGGAGGCGTTTGAGAAAGAGGCCGACGCTGACCTTGGCGATGTGCGCGCAGACTTTCGCGATAAAAGTTTTCTTGGCCGGCAAGCAACACTAATCCAGTCGCTGCGCCGTGAGAAGCAAACGCCAGACGACATCACCGCGATGACAATCGATGCGCTGAACGCGTGGGCCGCCGCCGGTGGCGCTGAGCGGGAAAAGCAAGTCGCCCGCTATCTAGAGCGCAGGAATGAGCGCGCCGCACTACCGGGCGGGAATGAACACGCCTTCCTCACTATCGATGGCGCGCCCATCGGACCCGATAACCTGTTGAATCACCTGCGCGAAGCACGGCGCATCCGCGGCAGCTTTGAAGCGAACGCGCAGATGTGCAGCATCCTTCTGGATGCCCGCTACGGCGCCCATGCGGCGCCGGAGGACCCGGTGTTAGCCCAACGTACCCTGGAGACAATTCACGATGAGCGTGACTGAAGCCCCCGACAAGGCCGCCGGTGTGGATGGCTCGAAGTTTCAACTCATGCATACGATGGTGCGTGTCAAAGATCTGGAGAAATCCATCGATTTCTACACCCGCCTCCTCGGGATGAAGCTTCTGCGCAAAATGGACTTCCCAGAAGGCAAATTTACCTTGGCGTTCGTCGGTTATGGCCCAGAAGAGACCCATGCCGTCATCGAACTCACGTACAATTACGATCAGGATACCCCTTACGACCTTGGCGATGGCTATGGCCACATCGCCCTTGGCGTGCGTGACATCCATGGAATCTGCGCCGAACTGGAGAAGGCCGGTGCGAACATTCCGCGCAAGCCCGGTCCCATGATGCATGGCACGACGGAGATCGCCTTCATCGAGGATCCCGACGGCTACAAAATCGAGCTCGTCGACCTAGACACCCGCGACTGACGCCGCGCCTCAGGCGCACGAAAGCGACCCAACTTTTCAACGAGGCCGGCCAGCTGAAAGCCGGTCCAAGGGAGGACTCTATGACCTGGTTCAAAGGGGCAGGCTTTGCCGCCGCCCTCGCATTAGCCGCGACACCGGCCTTGGCAGACGGCTTCACCCTCGAGGACGTGCCTGATCTTTCCGGCACACCCGCCCTGCACGTCGCGCTGGAAGCGGGCGGTGGCGCAGACCTCATCATCCCGTTCCTGGAGAAATTCTCCGAAGCTACGGGAGTGGAGATCACCCACGAATCCATGGTGTTCGCCACACTTTACTCAAAACAGATTGTGGAGTTGCAAGGGGGCACAGGCGCTTACGACCTCGTCGTGACCGAAACGTCATGGACGAACGAGTGGGAAGACTATTTGGTGCCCATGGAACAGCTCGCGGCAGAGTATGATCCTGACGGCGTCGAGGGTTTCCGCGCCTACATTGGCGGGCACGACCCAGGCATCTTGCGCATGGCCTCCACCCGCGACGGGACGCTCGTGGGTGTCCCATACTATACCTACACGATGATCAATATTTATCGTGAGGACCTTCTGAACGATGAAACCGAACAGGCCGCCTTCAAGGAAAAGTACGGCTACGATCTGGCCGTGCCTCAAACACGCGAACAACTGCGCGACATCGCAGAGTTCTTCACCCGTGGCGAAGGCGAAACCCTGAAAGGGGAAGCGCTCGACCATCCCATCTACGGCGTTTCACTGATGGCCGGACGCTTCCCCCACGTCCAAGATGAGATCACAGCACTCCTGTGGGGCGACGATGGCCGATGGGCTCGTGTCGTGCGCGATGGCGACGGCAAAGTCACAGGCTTTGAGCTGACCGATGAAGACAAGCAAAAATTACAATCTGCTTTTGCTTACTATCAAGATCTGATGCAATTTGCCCCCCCAGGCACGCAAAACGCATTCTGGGACTTTGCCACTGCCCAATTCGTCGAAGGCAATACGGCAATGATCCCCTTCATGTACGCCCCCCTGTGGAACTGGTCCAACGACGTCGGCAAGAATGCAGAAGGCGGTAAGTCCGCCGCAGCGCCGGTGATTGGCGAACGGCCTTACACCGGTGCCTTCCACTTCGCCCCCAGTAAGGACAGTCGCAATCCGAAAGCCGCCTACTTCCTATTAAAGTATATCGGCTCGCTTGCCACCCAAACCGAGATGGCTGAGACCGGCTGGGCCTCAGCCCGTCGCGATGCCATCGCCGGCGTAAAAGACTCAACCACTGATGATGCCTATCGCAACTTTGGCTGGATCGAACCTGTTCTTGCCCAGTGGGACGGTCAGCAGAGTGATGTCGAGAGCTATCTCCACTTCAACAGCCGTGCCTTCGGCAAACTCTACGAGCAGATGACCATCATCGCTCACGAGAACGCAACCGGCCAGCAGACCCCCGAAGAAGCGGTGGAGTCGTGGGAACGCGCCCTTACTCGCTTCCAAAACCGCTTCGACGACGCGCAGATGCAAGACTGACGCAACACGGCGGCCGGCGCCTCCTGCCGGCCGCTCCCCTGCTGCACCGCGCAGGCTGGTTTTCCTAAAGACAGCGCAGGCACCACCATGGCACAGGCCGACACCACGCTGCCCAAAGGGGCTGCGCAACAACAGGGCCGCAAGACAAGCTGGCTCGGCCATCACCTAAACCGTGATGTCACAGCCAAGTGGATCCTCATTGGCCCTCTGGTGCTTTTTCTGCTTGTCTTTATGCTCTACCCGACACTCTACTCCCTCTACATGTCTTTTACCGACTATATCATGAGGGGACCGCCGAATTTCGTTGGGCTCGATAACTACCGTTTCCTTCTCGACGATCCGATGTTCTGGGAAGCGCTCCACCGCACGCTCTTCGTGCTGGTCGCTTGCATCACCATCGAACTGAGCCTCGGCCTCGCCATCGCGATGCTCCTGAACCGCGATTTTCCAGGCCAAGATATCGTACGGGGTCTCTGTTTCGTTCCACTGCTCATCTCCCCGCTGGCTATGTCATTGATGTGGAACTACATGCTTCACATCCAATTTGGCGTGGTCAATGACGCTGTCACGTTTTTCGGCTTGCCTGCCGTCGGGTTTTTGTCGACGCAAGGTCTCGCCATTTGGTCGATCATCTTTATTTCCGTCTGGCAGTGGTTGCCATTCTCCATCTTCGTTCTGCTTGCCGGGTTGCGTGGGTTGCCGCGGGACCAGTTCGAGGCGGCGCAGGTGGACGGCGTGCCGGCCTGGCGTGTGTTCCTGCGCCTCCAACTACCGATGCTGATGCCGCTGATTATCATCATTGTTCTTCTTCGCACGATGTGGTTGATGCGCCTGTTCGACCCACTTTACGGCACGACACGCGGTGGCCTCGACACCGAACTTCTCGACTGGATGATCTACCGCACCGCGTTCGTCGACTTCGACATAGGTCTAGGCACCGCTTACGCCCTCTTCGCACTGTATCTGACATTGATTATCTGTCTTCTCATGTACAAGCGGCTGATGGCCGCCATGAACAGGGGCTAAGCCATGATCCGCTCCTTCGCATTCTGGTTCGCAATCGCCGCGATCCTCTTTGCGTTTACGTTCCCCGTCTTTTGGGTCTACGTGACGTCGTTGAAATCACCTGAGGATATATTTGGTACAGGGCTGATTTTCGAACCAACGCTTTACAACTACGACTACATCATCCACGTTCGCCCGGCGATGAGCGAGCTCCTTAACTCGTTGATCGTATCGATCTTGTCGACCATCGTCGTGATGGCCATTTCTATCCCCGCCGCCTACTCGTTTGCTCGCTTTAATACTGGCAACGGGCACATCCTCTTCATCACCATTTCAACGCGCATGTTCCCGGGCGTTGTCGCTGCCATTCCCTTTTTCATTGCCTTCCGAGAACTCGGCCTTCTCGACACTCACTTCGGAGTTACACTTCTATATGTATACTTTAATATGTCATTTGCGACATTCTTACTCTACGGCTTTTTCAAAGAGATTCCGTCAAGTCTCGAGTACGCGGCGATGATGGATGGATATTCTCGTATCGATATATTACGAAAAGTCGTCTTCCCGCTAATCAAGCCAGGCGTTGCGATCACGACCATGTTTTGCCTGATCTGGTCGTGGAACGAATTCTTGTACGCTTTCCTGTTTACCCGGCGGATTGCACGGACAGCGTCAGTCGGTCTGTCCACATTCTGGGGGTCTGTGGAAATCCAGTGGGGACCCATGGCTGCCTTCATGGGGATTGCCATTCTACCTACATTGATCGCTGCCTGGCTCATGCAGCGCCATATCGTGCGCGGCCTCACCTTCGGCGCCGTGAAAGGGTGACGCGATGGATTTTGTAGAACGCCTTTTTTGGACACTTGCAATCTTCTTCGGCGTCCACTTTGTCTGGCTAGCGTGGTTGGAAGATGACTTCCCGCTGCCCATTGGGACGACCGTCGCCGCAGTCCTGTCCGTGGGCTTTTTTGTGTTGGCATGGCGCTTCATGCCCTACGAGGAGAAGGAGTAGACGATGGCAATTGTCGAACTCTCCTCCGTTACCAAATCGTTCGGACGAACAGTCGCGCTCGATACTGTCTCTTTTCGCGCCGAAGAGGGAGAGTTTTTCACGCTCTTCGGTCCATCTGGCGCCGGCAAGACAACCACCTTGGAGTTGATTGCCGGCATCAAAGAAAAGTACGCGGGCACCATTAAGATCGGTGATCAGGACGTCAAAGGTCGTCCCATCCAAGAGCGTAACGTTGCAATGGCGTTCGAAAACTACGCGCTCTACCCACACATGACTGTGGTGGAGAATATCGCATTTCCGCTGCGCTCTCCCCGCGCGCCGCGCCGCTCCGAGGCGGAGTTGATGGGCCGGGCCAAGGAAGCCGCCGACAGCCTTGGCATCGGCCATCTGCTGGACCGAAATCCCGTGCAGCTCTCGGGCGGACAGAAACAGCGCGTCTCGCTTGCAAGGGCGTTGGTGCGCGAGCCATCTGTCTTCCTTCTAGACGAACCGATCGCCCATTTGGACGCGAAACTGAGAACATCGGCTCGTGCCAACCTCAAAGACATCGCCCACCGCCTTGGAACGACAATTATCTATGTCACCCATGATTATCGCGAGGCACTCGGGTTATCCGACCGCGTGTGTATTCTGCGAGACGGTAAAGTGGAACAGCTTGATACCCCGCGGCAAATCTTCGGCAATCCTGCAAGTGATTTCGTCGCACACCTTGTAGGCGATCCAGTCACCAATCTCATCGATGGAACATTGAGCGAGGATGGTGGCACTATCCGCTTCGAGGGGCCGAACCTCAAACTGACACTTCCTCAGGAAAGCCGCGGCCGGCTCAAGGGTCATCGGTCCGGCGACGCGGTCCGGCTCGGTATTCGCCCCAGGGACGTTCATGCAAAGCTTGGCGAGGCCGCGGATGGCCTGCCCAAGTTGCCGGTCTTCGGTATCGAGCACTCTGCTCACGGCGATCTCATCCACGTTGACCTTGGACCCTTGATGTTGACCGCTGAAGCGCCTGCGGGAACTCACGTTGCCCCGGGAGAACCTATTGGCGTCGCGTTCGACCTCTCGCGCGCCCATTACTTCCGGAAAACATTCGAGCTTCAGAAATGATCGGCGGAGGGCGTGTGTCATGAGTTCACTCACGTTACGACGCGTTACCAAACGCTACGGCGATGTCACGGCCGTTGATTCCGTGGATTTTGCCTGTAAGGCGGGGGAGTTTATCGCCCTCCTCGGCCCATCGGGATGCGGCAAAAGCTCCACGATGCGCATGATCGCCGGTCTTGAAGCGATCTCCGGTGGTGAAATACTTTTCGGTGATACGATTGTGAATGATTTACCCCCCCGTGAGCGCAATGTTGCTCTAGCGTTTGAAAGCTATGCTCTTTATTCACCACTCACTGTGCGAGAAAACCTGGCACTCCCCCTGCGCGGCCGTGTGGCGAACGATGAAATCGACCGCCGGATCGAAGAGATGGTGGAGCGGTTTGAGCTTGGCCCCATCATCTCGCGGAAACCAGGCCATCTTTCGGGGGGTCAGAGTCAACGCGTGTCCCTTGCGCGCGCGATGATCCGTGACCCTCAGGTGCTTCTCCTCGACGAACCGCTGTCGCACCTGGATCACCGCTTACGCACGGTGATCCGCGCTCGGATCCGGCACGTACACGACCAAAATCCCGAAACAACCACGATTTACGTCACGCACGACCAAGAAGAAGCCATCGCCCTTGCCGATCGCATCATCGTGATGAACGATGCCACGTTCCAGCAAGTGGGGGTGGTGTCTGAGTTGTGGAACCATCCTGTCAACATATTCGTTGGCGGTTTTCTCGGCGATCCGCCGATGAATTTCCTTGATGCGACAGTCGGCGAGGGTGTGCTCCAACTTGACGGAGGCGTCAGCGTCCCTGCACCGTCGTTCGCGCCCGAAAGGGGCAATTCCGTCGTCCTCGGCGTGCGGCCGGACTGGATCGATATCGTTGCCGCGGACGCTCCTGAAGTCGCGATGACGGCGACCATCCTTGTCAACGAGTTTCAGGGGGATCGGTGCGTGGTCACCGCGGATTGCCCTGCGGGGCAGTTGAAACTGCTTGCCGACGAAGCGTTCGAAGGGGTTCGCGACGACACACTCGGTCTTGTGTTCCATGCCGACAAAATGGTCCTGTTTGATCGTGACACAGGTCTGTCTCTTCAGAACCGGTCCGTAAAGGCGGCGGCCTAAGAGTGACTAACCTATCGTCAAGTCCATCTCGCAGCCCTAGCTTGCCGAGATGGCACCGATCGTTCTCATCACGGTGAGGAGGTCGGTGAAGTAGCGCATCTCTGTGACCTTTCCCCCTGCCAGACGGAACAATGTCACGTCTGGGACGCTGACACTGGCGCCTGACGCCGGGATGCCCAGAAACGGCCCGGTGTGTCCGCCCTTAAGGTGGGCTTGCACGACGACGGCGTCATCTTCAGCAACAACGCGTTCTACGGTCACGTCCAACGTCGGGAAGCCGGTAAAGAGTTCGGCATTGAACGCAATAGCTCGCTCAAGATTTTCAATGGGCGTTTGCCCATGGAAACAGTAATGCACCGAGGGTGAAACCACCTCCCGCCAAACTTCTTTCCACCCCTGGTTGGCGCCCCATCCCAGCGTGAAAAGGCGCAAAGCGATATCCACATTGCGCTGCTCGATCTGCGTCCGGGAGCCCGCAAGGCTTTGACCAGGCTTGGATTCACATGTCATCTCAATCTCCATACAGTGTGTATGGAGACGGGTTTGACAGATGCCACCATAATGTCAATACAGTGTGTATGGAACGAGGCGATGAGGATCGATTGGGACCAGATGCGTGGGTCGAAGCGGCGTACGCAGTGTTCCGCGACAAAGGCGTTGATGCCGTTCGCATCGACCCGTTGGCCAAACGTTTGAAAGTGACGCGTGGCAGCTTTTACTGGCACTTCAAAAATCGTGACGCGTTGCTCGCTGCTGTTTTGCAGAAGTGGGAAGACACCGATACCGAAAGCATCGTCGCTGCCAACGAAGCTGGCGGCGGCAATGCTGCCGATCGCTTGCTGAGGCTCCTCAACACATGTGCTTCGGACGACGGGCGCCTCGAAATTGGCATCCGCGAGTGGGCGAGCCGTCAGCAAAGTGCTCGGGAGATCGTCGAACGCATTGACCACCGCAGGATCGCCTACATGACCGACCTTGCACACCAGGCGGGTGTCCCGCGTGCATGGGCGCACAAGAGATCCCGGGTAGCCTATATCGCCTGGCTGGGGTCCTACGCCGGCGCCGTTCCCGCAAACCTCGATCAACGTTTGGCTGATATGAAGTGCTTGTGGGAGATGGTACTCGCGGACAGGAAAGCCCCACAATCTAAAGCCGCCGGTACGACCTAAGTCACCTTAGTCTACGACCCGTTTCTTTCTTTGACAGCAACCCATTCTAACGGAAGTACTGGGTAGAAAATGTACTTAATCTATCCAGCTGAGAGGACGGGTGTGAGGCGCTTCAGCACAATCATTCCTTCCAGAGCGAGTGTCGTCGGACGGAGGGCGTTGGCAAACGTCCCCTCCTGGTCTGAAGAGAGCCTGAGTGGAAGGCGCCTACGCCATCGCCTCACTCCGATAGGACGTGTGGAAAACCGCAAAGCCTTTAAGCTGGCCCACGGAAGAACCCTATCAATATGGAGTCGTTTGGTGTTTCAGAGCATCCACACAACTGCGGACTTGCGCCGGTGGGTTCGGAGGGTAAGCATTCGATGCAGATTTGACGTCCAGCGCTCATTGCGCTGCGGGCGGAGGGCACTATCGGCCCAGACCCGCGAGGCGGTGTCCTCCATGCCGACCAGCCGCTTCAGTTGCCAACCTTGATCACGGCCTTCTGCGCATCGTGTTGCCCTGCTTAGGGGACAGGAACGAGGCCTGCATCTTCTGTCTGCCTCGACATCGGCATGGAACGCGCGTCTTCGATTGCAAGTGGAGCACCTTCATCAATAGCTTGTGCGGGCGCCTCCCGGTCATGCGATTGCACAAGTGACGGACTGTGTTCTCGCCCGCCGGCCGGCCCCATGGCCGAGCAGAAGTACTCGGGTTTCGTGTTCAGCAGCTAATGGCCTCGATGAGAAAGACCGCAGCAAGGACGTTGCTGGGGAGCCGGTCGTAGCGCGTTGTGATCCGGCGGACGTCTTCGAGGCGACCGAACATGCGTTCGCTGGCGTTGCGATCACGGCAGAGGAAGGTGAAGAACAACCATTCAATCAGAGATTGGCCTTGAGCGGGATGTTGAGCAAAAGCCCTACGCGCCTCGGCGAACCAGAAAAGCCCCACTTCATGGTGATCTCGCTTCGAAGATCATTGAGCCAAACCGGAAGAGCTATTACGTACATATAGATTTTAGTGCTCACTCGCACACGTCGTCAATTTTCCTGAATACTCCAACTTAAGACATACAATGGCCGTAGGCTTGGTGCGCTAGCGGGCGACTTGCCGTCGCCAAGGTGTATTACGTCGCAGCGCCACTCGGCCGAAACCGGAGGGACCATCCGCTCGACCAGCGACGCGGGTAAGTGCTATTCTAGCAGCCATGCATCAGGCGGTGAAACAGGCAACAATCATTCCAGGGATCGAAGCGGTAACCATCGTTTCGGACCGCACCTTTGCGCGGCATACCCACGATGAGTTCGGCCTGGGCTACATTTGCCGCGGCGGTCAGGACTCTTGGAGCGGACGCGGCCACGTAGAGGCTTGGGCAGGCAATATCATCACCGTTAACCCTGGCGAAGTTCACGACGGGGTTGGGCGCAAGGGAGCCCCCCGTCACTGGCGGATGCTTTACTTCGATCCCGCAGTGGTGACCGATTACACGGAAAGACCTCTGTCTTCGGTGGAGTTTGCAGCCCCTGTCTTACATGATCTGCGGGCGGTCGACGCGGTTGCCGGAGCGATGGACGCACTCACCAGCACTTCACCCAGCCATGCCCATGCGGAACAAGCCCTGATTTTGGCGTTCGATGCTTGCCTCGGTAGCATATGTACCACTGTACGCCCTAGGACACACTCTTCCCCGGTTACAACCGTCCTAGACCTGATGATGTCTGCTTCAGATGAAGAGCTCTGTTTGGATGACTTTGCCCAAGTCAGCGGTCTCAGTCGTTTCCAGATACTGCGTCTGTTTTCGCGGGAGGTTGGGACGACACCCCACACCTACCTCATTCAGCACCGTGTCAAGCGTGCAAAGCGCAGAATTGCAGCGGGCATGCCATTGGCCGAAGCTGCCATCGCCTCAGGGTTCTCCGACCAGAGCCACATGACTCGCGCTTTCGCGCGCCAGTTTGGCGTCCCCCCGAGCTGCTACGCCACAACGCCCTGACAACACGCGCCCCGTCGCAATATCGTTCAAGCCGCCGCGGGTACACCCTGTTAGCCATGGGTCGAGTTCATCGATCCAGGTTGCAAGTCTATGCGCTTTTCCTACGCCCCATCCGTCCAAGAGAGGTTCCCAGGACGTGTTTCCCAGGTTGTCTTTGTCGAAGGCATTCACCCCTCAGCCGACGTCTCGCAGCACACCGCACGCTTCTGCGCGCGCGCGAAGAAACGCCTGGATGAGCAACCCGAGGGCGTGTTTCCTGAGATCAAGGCATGGCGCCACGCTTTCGCGCAGATGGGTCTGAAGCCGACACAGTATCGCTGCGCCTCCGAGGCCCTGCTCCGCCGGTTCCGAAAAGACGGGTGTCTGCCTTTAATCCACCCTTTGGTGGACCTTTGTAACGCAGCGTCGATCGCATCCGCCATCCCCATTGCCGTCTTCGACGCTGACAAAGTGTCAGACGAGCTGCTCGTCCGGCACGCGAAAGGGTCTGAATCCTACCTCGCCTTTGGCGGCACGCTCGAAACGCCTGAACCGGGGGAAGTGATCTTCGTCGATGCGGACAACGCCGTGCACGCGCGCCGATGGACCAATCGGCAGAGCCGCCTCTCCGCCGTCACACCCACAACGAAGGCAGCCCTGATTGTCGCCGAGGCCCTCCACGAAACCGCACGTGAGGACATACAATCCTTGAAGCACGACCTTGGCATGGTGTGGGCTGCGAGCCCCGCAATCCGGACATCGGAGTCCACTTTGCGTGGACACGAGACGATCTTCGATAGCGACAAACAACAGTCTGACATCAATGTGGTTTGAATTCTACCTGACATCGCTGGTTGTCGTCATCGCCCCAGGGACCGGGGTCGTTTATACTGTGGCCATTGGTCTGGCGCGGGGCGTGGGTCCGAGTTGTTCAGCAGCACTCGGCTGCACCTTCGGCATTCTTCCCCACATGGCGGCCGCCGTTCTGGGGGTTGCCGCCTTGCTTCAAGCCAGCGCGACCGCCTTCCAAACCTTCAAGGTGGTCGGCGTGCTATACCTTCTCTACATGGCGTGGTCGATGCTGCAGGAAAAAGGTACGCTTAACGTGACCCCCGATGAGAATACAGGATCGCTTGCGCGAATTGCAACGACAGGTTTTCTTATCAATATCTTAAACCCAAAACTATCCATCTTCTTTTTAGCCTTTTTGCCCCAGTTTATTCCAATCAACAGCGCCTCACCCATCGCGCTGATGATGCTCCTCAGCGCTCTCTTTATGGCAATGACGTTCCTCGTTTTCGTCGGCTACGGCGCGTTCGCGGCGAGTGTCAGGCAGTACGTTATCACCCGCCCCCGTGTCATGACATGGATCAGGCGGTGCTTTGCTACCTCGTTCGTGGTACTCGGCCTCCGGCTTGCGTTCACAGCGGCCTGAGTCAGATTCTGTGCCAGCTCCCTGCCGTTGTCAGGACAAAATCTTCTCATGCCGTCAGACAAATATTCCACTACTGGTGGTCAGGCGTAATAAATTATCTGGCCGTCGATCAGAGATGATGTCTATCTTGCTATGGAATAAGAACCAAACATCGCCAGCACAATCTGATCTTCTTGGTTGAGAAAAACCAATTTCACGGTACACTCGGCACCACCTTGTCCGCGCCACCACATCAACGGAATCATGACACAACTGTGGTCAACCCTCTCCCTGAGACACCAGATCATCTCGTTATTGATCATGGTTTTCGTTGTGATGGAAGCCGCATCGACCGTCGTGGATGTCGTTGCCATCCGCTCGGCGCACATAGACCAAATCAGCCATGTCGGTTTTGACTTCGTGATCGAGGCGTTGCCGACATTGGCCGATACGCCGCCCGATGAGTTGAAAAAAGAGGCCAAGCACTTTGATGCCGCCTACCGCTTCATCGCGATTGGCGATGCACCAGGGGTGTTTTCAGGGCCGCACATCACCCTGCATAATGATCTGGCCAAGGCTCTAGACGTGCGCCTTCGTGGCCGAGGGTTGGCGCCAGCAGATGTAAAAATCGCAGAACGTCAAGTTTACGCACAGATTATTGACGGGCGTCGCTTTCGTGCCATCGCAAATCTTAAGGACGATGGCGCCTCGCAACGCAACAGCGAACGCAGAACGGAGCAGGCAACGCTCATCGTAATCTCTATCAAACTCGGCAGCGGCGATGTTTGGTTCAATTTCTACCACTTGAGTGCCCCTTTGAAGTGGGCCTCAACCATCGCGTCGGCGTTGCTCGACACTGCCATCGCGCTCGCTCTCGCGGCAGTCCTCGTCCTTGTGATCCGGCGGGTGATGAAGCCGCTCAAACGCCTTGCCACGAATGCCGAAGGACTTGGCCGCGGGGAGGACATCGACGCGGTGGAACCCGGCGGGAGCGCTGATGTGCGCAGGATCGTCGACGCATTCAACAGGATGAGTGATAGGATCGCGAGCGCGCTCGATTATCAAGTCGCTCTACTGCGCAGTCTTGGCCACGACTTGAAAGGGCCGCTCGGCCGTGTTCGCAGGATTGCCGAAGAAGCACCACCTACCCCGTCCAAAGAGGCGCTGTTAGACCGCCTCACTACGGCTGAAGACATCGTGCGTTCCGTCACCACCTTTACACGGGCGACAAGCCGAGACGGCGACGTGGCACGAGTAGACCTCCCCTCCCTCCTGGACGCTCTTGTGGAAGAGCAGTTGGATGCCGACAAAGACGCACGCGTTACGATAGACAGTCCTGTCACCGTGCGCGGCCGACACAACGCGCTAAGCCGTGCCTTTCGCAACCTCATCGAAAACAGCGTGAAATACGCCGGTGAGGTTCGCGTTCGCCTGGCGCGCGATGGGGAATACGCGCTGATCGAGGTGGAGGACGATGGTGATGGCATCCCCGCCGACGCACTGGACGCCGCCTTCCGCCCCTTCGAACGGTTGAATGCCGACGGCCCTGGCAGCGGTCTGGGACTGGCCATCGTCAAAGCCATTGTTGTCGACCACGGCGGCACCGTGCACTTGGAAAACCGTACACCCCATGGTTTGAAGGCGACCGTGCGCCTACCAATCGACCCCCAAGCGCTCAGCGAACCCTAGGACTGCACGCCTTCGCCCACGCAGTTGCGATGAAGTGCGGCGTGGCAGGATCGGATCCGGTTTTCGCACACAGTGGCACCAGCGTTTCGGCACCTTGGTCGCTGGTGCCACTGTGCTAGCGTTTGTAGCTATGGGCCAGTAAATCCTCTCACGTGCACAGAAAATGTGGGTTGGATGCAAGATAACGCACTACGTACACCTCGCTTGAAGTGAGCGTAATCACCTGGCCGTCGTCATGGCTGAGATTGCGCTCATTCTCACTCATCCGCAAATAGCCGAACCGGGTTCCCCTTTGGTTTGCGCCGCTCCCGTCCCTGGCCGCCGCAAGAAAGCGCGGACCCGCGCAAGAAGTTCCAACATGATCAATTGCTTGGCGATATCGTCATCAGCGCCAAGCCCCAGCAGCACGATCCACCCCTCATCCTCGCTGACCGAACTGACCGTGATAATGCCGGCACGCGGTGGCTCGGCCATCTCCTTGCACAAGGCCCTCCGATGGGTTCCTGGCACGATGAGGTTGAGTGGGAACAAATCGTACGTGGTCTCGACCATCAGCTTTGGCGAGGCGGGAATTCTATAGGCCGTTTCAACGTCGAGGCCACGTTCACTAAGAATGAGAGCGGCCTCCGGGCGCAAAGCCCGTCATCTCCGAGACCGTCCCACGCTCAGCAACGAGGGAATGTTCAACGGTCTGCGATGTGATCTGACAACACTCGTGCAAACAACGCAGGGTCTTGACCTGCCCAGCCATGCCCGACGTTTGGAACTTCCAAAGCGCGACCATTGGGTAGTCGGCGCTCGATCTCGCTGAGCGAGCCTAGGATTACTTGATGCTCTCGGCGACCCGCTGCGATGAGCGTGCGTGTCGTCACACGATTGATATTTTGCGGCAACGAATAATCCAATACGTCAAGGGTCGCTTGTCGAAAAGCCGCTAACCGGGTTCGTGCAGCCTCCGCCACGAACCCAGCCACATCGGCCGCGTCGCTGCCATGCATCCTCGCTGTCTTCCGCGCAAAGAACGGACGCGTCGCCACGGGCGCGATGGCAATGGTCAGCCCCTTCATCAACCGTCTAAGCGGCATCGCGCCTGCATGCATACCGCTCAACATGGCACTGGTGTAGGTATTCGGCCGTTGGGCGAGCATAGTCATCCCCACGTAAGCGCCAAGCGACAGACCCACGATGTGAACATCGCCGCGACGGCAGTCGTCAACCACCTCGACAACCTTCTCGGCAGTGTCGTTCAGCGACAACCAGGGGATGCCATTGCTGCACCCGTGACCGGGCAAGTCCACGAGGATTGCGCGCACGTGCGGAAGACGATCCACCACGGGACCCCACATCCACGATGTGATCCCCACAGCGTGGAGGAAAACGACGCTAGGGTCTAAACCCAATCAACAGATTGGAAAGGGGAGGCGTTCAAGGTAGCGGCGTTCGTGGAGGGACGCCATGGGTCATCTGTTTTGGCTGAACGACGAGCAGTGGGCGGCGATCGAGCCGCATCTGCCGAAGAACCAGCCCGGTGCGCGGCGGGTCGACGATCGCCGGGTCCTATCCGGAATCTTTCACGTCTTGAAGACCGGTTGTCGCTGGTGCGACTGCCCGGCCGAGTACGGGCCGCACACGACGGTCTACAACCGGTTCAATCGCTGGTCGCGACGGCGGTTCTGGACCGGGCTGCTGGACGCATTCGCTGCAGCTGGCCGCCTGGCGCAGAGCGCCTCCATCGATTCCAGCTTCGTCAAGGCGCACCGCTCGGCCCACGGCGGAAAAGGGGGGCGCGGCGCCAAGCGATCGGTCCGTCGCGCGGCGGCCAAACCACCAAGATCCATGCGCTGACCGATCTTCTTGGACGACCTGTCGTTCTGCGGCTGTCGCCCGGCAACGTCAGCGACATCGCTTTGGCCGACACACTCCTCGATGCTGCTCCAGCGACCCGTTGGCTCATCGCCGACAAGGGCTATGACGCCAATGCGCTGCGCAAACGTCTGGCGCTCACCGGAACAACGCCGGTCATCCCCGGCCGGGTCAATCGCAAGACCCCGATCGCCTACGATAAGCGCCGCTACAAGGACCGATGGCGCATCGAGGCCACCTTCAGACGCCTCAAGGACTTCCGCCGCGTCGCCACACGCTACGACAAGCTCGCCCGCAACTTTATCTCCGCCGTTGCCCTCGCTGCGCTCCTTGCCCTCTGGATCTGAACGAGTCTGGACCCTAGCACTACTCTGGCAGATTAATGATTTGCTTACAGATGGCGAATGGTTCTCCGGCCTGGAAAGGCTGGAGTGTGCGTCATGAGTTCTGTGGAGACGTCTTGGCGGGAGGAGTTGGAGACGTGGCTGAAGCCGTTCGTGGAGGCATTGGGCGACCGGCGGCGCAAGCGGATGTGTCCGGTGTATGTGGCTGGGCTGATCGTCTTGTGGGCGACAAGGATGGCTTCCTGGTCATCGATGACACGGCGCTGCCGAAGAAGGGCAGCCATTCAGTCGGGGTGGCGCCTCAGTATGCGTCCTCGCTCGGCAAGACCTCCAATTGTCAGTCGTTGGTTTCGGTGACGCTGGCCTCGCGCGAAGTGCCGGTGATGGTTGGCTTGCGACTGTTCTTACCGAAGGACTGGATCGCCGACCCCGTGCGGATGGCAAAGGCCGGTGTCCCTAAAGGACGACAAACGGCTCTGACAAAGCCGGAGATCGCCATAGAGGAGATCGACCGGGTGATCGCCTCAGGCGCTCGCTTTGGCTGCGTGCTGGCTGATTCCGGCTACGGCTCCAGTGGGTCTTTTCGCCAGGCGCTCAGCCAACGCAACCTCTTGTGGGCCGTGGGCCTGTCTCGCCGTCAGAACGTCTATCGGGCCGACACCACAGAGATCTTCCCGATCGCAAAAACTGGCAGGCCGCGCAAATACCCCATCACCGACCAGCCGCCGGTCGCGGCAGAACAGATGCTCGCGAGCGCACCATGGCGGAAGGTGAGTTGGCGACGGGGTACCAAAGGCCGACTCGCCTGCCATTTTGCAGCCTGCCGTGTCCGTATCGCCGATGGTCATCGTCATCGCATGGCTGACAACCGCGTTCAGGCGATGCCCGGCGAGGAGGTCTGGCTTGTCGGCGAGAGGCGATCGACGGGCGAGCAGAAATACTATGTCTCCAACCTGCCGCCTTCTACCAGCCTCAAGGCACTCGCCGCCACGATCAAAGCCAGGTGGATCTGCGAGCAGGCGCATCAGCAGTTGAAAGAAGAACTCGGGCTCGACCACTTCGAAGGCCGATCTTGGAAAGGGCTGCATCGACACGCCCTGATGACGATGATCGCCTACGCCTTCCTTCAATCCCTCCGCCTGAACGCCGTGGGATGGAAAAAAAACACGCGCAGGGCCGCCTCCGAAACCGAGCATGCCCGCCGTCAGGCAAGCCATCCTCGACCTCTTCGCCCGGCCGCCACCGCTGCGCTGTCCGCATTGTAAGCAGCTCCTCCAAACCACCATCAATCCGAAAGTGCCAAAGTAGTGCTAGTGTCAGGACTCATATCCAGTAGCTGACGGTCGCGGCGAGGCAGACGGCGGCGAGGAAGTTTCTGACGAGACGGTCGTAGCGCGTGGCAATGCGACGGAAGTCCTTGAGGCGGCCGAACATGCGCTCGATGGTATTTCGGTGGCGGTTGAGAAACGGTGAGAAGCAGCTCTTTCAGCGGCGATTGACCATTGGTGGTATGTTCGGCATCGCGCCGCGCGCCTCGACAGTCCGGCGGACCTTGTTCGTGTCTTAGCCCTTGTCGCCGCGCAGGATTTTGCAAAATCATCGACATGATGGAGGCGCAAACGCAGTGGTTGTTGTTGATTGTTTCACTGGCATCGTCCGGTGGTCAATCGGTCTGCCAGCTCGAGAAGCTTCTTACCACCTTTCTCGGCGGCTCTCTAAGCGGTCACGACCTGGACCTTCGCCCAAAGCGCGCACGGACAATGCTGCGGTCAACAAGCCGCCCTGTCTTTCAGACTGCACTTTCGTGCGGTTTTACCTCCACGTCCGACTTCTCAAAGGCTTATCACGAATTCTTTGCAAGTATGCCAATCTCTGAGTAGGGGCCGAAGTCGGTCCAGCACCCGTCCGTTTCGGCGCAGGTGTGACGACGCCAGTTTGATGAACACGTCGTGCGCGGGACCTTCGGTCACCATCCCGCCCCTGCCTACTCAGAAGCACCACGGCAGGGCAAAGGGCCCTCATAAGCGCCCAGCCGGCTTTTGTGCGAAATGGCTTGCGGCCGGCCCGTCGGTGGACAACAGCTCGTTGGGAGGGCCCTTTGCAATCAATTTGCCGCCGTTCAACAACCACATCTCATCAAGCTTGCGGGCAAGTGCCACGTCGTGGGTGATGACGAGCGTTGTCGCATCGCTGCCCAGCACCAGATCCTCCACCAAGCCACGCGCTGAAGGATCGAGAGCATCGTCAGGCTCGTCCAGCAGGATCAAGCGAGGGTGAGACAAAGCCACCCGCGCCAAAAGCAGACGCCGCGCCTCTCCGGAGGACAGATTGCGCCCTGCTTCGGCAATGATGCCGTCAAGCCCGCCGACCCGCTCAAGCACCTGGCCCAGTCCAAATGCTTCAGCACAGGTCTCAATGGTCGCATCGGGCGGCCGCTCAGGCGCTCCCATGGTAAGGGCCCGCCGCAGCGACCCTGCAAGGATGGGTGAGCGGGCGGACAGGTACGCGATCAGGCGCCGCCGCTCGCTGGCGCGCAGGCTTGCAATGTCTCGACCATCCAAGGTCACCCGCCCGCTTGTGGGGTGCTCCAACCCTGCCGCCAGCGCCAACACAGTCGATTTGCCGGCACCGTTACAGCCGACCACTGCGATCTTGCGGCCGGCCGACGCTTCAACTTCGATGGTGTGGATGCCGGGCGCGCAAACACTGTCAAAACGCAGCACCGGCGGTTTGTCTGCGACGGCGTCAACGGACTCCACGGACAGTTGCGGCAGCGCGGGTGTATTCAGCAGCGAGGTACACTTGTCCCGCGCAACGATCCACGCGCGGTTTCGGTCCCATACCCCGGCAAGGTCGCGCAGTTGTTGAACGGCAAGGGCCATCGCCGCCAGCGCACCGGCTGCCTCTGCCCCACCAGCACCGATCTGGAATGCCGTAAAGAAGACGCTCGCAGCGGCAATACCCGTCAGCACGTCAGGCACGACGCGCAGGAGCGCGACCCCGCGCGCCCTTTCAATGGCCGAATGCATCATCGATTGGGTTCGCGAGGACAGGTGTTTGCGCTCGATCTGCATGCGACCCAGCAGGCGCAATTCAGGCGCATGGACCACCCTTTCGGTCATGTCCGCAGCAAGCCTTGCACGGCGCGTGCGAAGCTGCCTGTGGGTGTCACTGAGCCGTGGGCCCACAAGAGCCATTACCGCAATCCCGGCCACAATTGGAACGGTGGCTGCGATTGCAAGATCGACGTTGAGGAGGAAGAGGACCACCACCGTCGCCGGAAGCACGATCGCGGCCGAGACGAGCCGCGCAAGGCCAAGGCTGATCCACCCGCGCACGGCGGACAGATCGCCGACAAAGCGCATCGACAGTTGTCCCACACGGCGCTCGCCGAGCTTGCGTACGGAAACACGGCTGAGATGCAAGAAGATCTTCAGTCGCAATGCGGCGGCGTAGTCTTGCCCCAGCCGCTCAGCAACAACGCGCTCTGCGTAGCGCAGCGCAGCAACGCCAATCCCGGCAAGGGCGATGGCGGCAAGGGATGCCAGTGGCGCCTCTGCGCCACTGCGAAAACTTGCAAACACATCACGTGTTGCGAAGGCGACCAGACCCGCGGCCCCTGCCTGGCCAAGGGCAAGGGCAATCAGCGCGGCCAGTTGCCAGCGCCGACGCCCGGCGATGATGGGAGGAAGTGCACTCATCCACCGGCCTCCTGAAGCGCTGACGCGACGATGTGGCGGTCGAGTCCACCGATGCGAACGCACGTGGCAAAGTCGTGCGGACAGTCGTCAAGGACATGGAAAGTGATCTGCGGGTCCAGGCCCCGTCCGCGGGCCACACCCCTCATGTCGTTGGCCCATCGTCGCCCCCGCGTCAGCCTGTCAGTGCCCTGCACACGGTCGATTTGTACGCCTCGCCGCAAAGTCGCGTCGGGCACGTTGTCCAGCGCGCCTACCAAGACTTTCATCGGAAGCTGCAAGAACCGGCCGAGCCGTTCAGAAAAGGTCGCCCCCCACGCAGCACCTGCCGCTTCTTGATCGCCAAGGCCGTAAGGGAACGGTGCGTCGTCGGGGAACGTGTACCAACCGGCTGCGGCAATCACCAAGCGATGCACCAGGTCTGGATGCAACATGGCAAAGCGATGCGCAAACTGCGCCCCACCGGAAAACCCCGCCAAAATAAACTCTGGCGAAAGCATCTTATATTCGGCCCGAAGCTCGGCATAAAGGGCAAGCAACGCTTGGTCGGCTCTGCCATTGATGACCAGTTGCTGATAGCGCTTCCAAAGGACCTCATCGAAGTGGGGTGCGATGACCATGTGGCCGTGTGCGGCCGCCTGAGGCGCGAGCAGGACGGCCTGCTCGCGCGCACCTCGCTTAAGGCCATGCACGGCGATGATCGGCGGGCGGCACGCCAGCGGTCGGCGCGGCACCACGATCCAGGCGGATAGGCTGCCTGCGCGATGCGCCGGTCGATAAAGCACACGCCACTCGCCGTGCAGCACTGCATTGTCCCCGCCTGGATCCGGTTGCATCAGACGGTTTCGGATGTCGTGCCGAACACCTGTGCGGCGCGCGAACAGGGCAGCATGTCAAAGATCATGTGGATGCGGTCTTCATCACCATCGTTGAAGGCTTCGTGCATTTGGTCGTTGTCGAACCACCAAAGCTCGCCCTCTTGCATGCGGATCTCCTCGTCTGCGGCTTTAAGCCAGGACCCTTTCGTGGACTTCAGAACGAAGTGATAGCGATTTCGAACCCGGTAATAGGCGCCCCGATCGATGTGCGGATAGACGCGCTTACCGGCGGGCAAGCAGACAATCTTCGCCCGCCCCAGGATCGAATCCTCCGCCGTTGCGATCTCCTCCAAGAACTTGCGAGCGCGCGGATAGCGCGCCGACCCGGTGGTCCACCGGCTCTCGTGAACATCGCGGGGGTGACGGTTGCCGACAGCCGACTTGCGTACGCCGCGCAACGGGACGGAAAGTGCCTCCCGCTGCACTGCGATCTTGTCCTGGCGTCCCGTCACTTGGTCGAAGGCACCATTCATGGACGCAATTTCATTCAGATAGGGGGTTGGATCGATTTTAGACTTCACGAGTCTGAAGTAGTTCATCGGTTTATCCTTCGCGATTACTTGCACTACCTGATCACCCTTGCGAGCCACCGCACTGTGGTCGGGGCTATATTGAGCCTGGGCTTGGAGGGCGAACGGGATGGAACGGCGCACTATTCCCGCTGCGCCAAACTTTTTTGCACAGCGCCATGGGCGCGAAGGCTTGGCCCGGATCGAGGTTGGTCGCCGGGTCCTAGGGGTCCGATCCAAGCGGATCGATGCCCTAGCCCATTCGTTTGATGGATCAACTCACCCAGTCAATTGAGCGTCTTAGCGCGAAGCGCGCCGCTCAAGCAGCGGGACTCAAACGTCTAAGCCGATCCACTAGGCCTGCCATTGAGTGGGGTCTCACCAATTCGGGAAAAGTGAAGCGCGGTCGGAATAACCGCGCCGGGGGGCCGTTATGCGGATAGGTCCGCGCAAGGCGTGATCAGTAACGGGAGAGTGGCCATGCAAATCGTTTCCCACAAGCGTCTGGGTGTCGCCAAGAAAAGCTTCGTCACGCGCCGCGTGCCTTTGTCGGCAACGAAGACTTTGATTTCCGATGGGCGACAGCCGAAACCCGGCGACGTGGTTCTGGCGCGCGTCACTGAAATCGGCTCCCACAAATCAAGCGAGTTGGAATGCGGGCGTAGGGCAACTCTCTTGCCGGGCGATGAAGTGGTGCTCGCCTACGGCAACCGCTATGCGCCCGCGCAATACGAAGCGTATGTGCCGGAAGACCTTAGCCCTTGCCACATGGTGGCTGCCGGTGGCATCGCGGCCTATGCCGTCAATTGGCACAATCGCCTGTCAGGACCGACTGCCATCGAGCCATTGGGGCTACTGGGCGGTGCCGATGGCGAACCGCTCAACTTGAAAGACTTCGCGCTGGAGGACTCGAACGGCTCTCTGCCAGCCGATATCTTCGCTGTATTCGGCACCTCGATGAACGCTGGCAAGTCCGCCCTTGCCGCCAATCTCATCCGTGGCTTTACCGCCTTGGGGCACGCGGTCGGATTTGCCAAAATCACCGGAACAGGCGCTGGGGGCGATGTCTTTTTGATGCGCGACAGCGGCGCCATCGCAGCGCTAGACTTCACCGATGCCGGCTTGGCAAGCACGTTCAAGGTGCCCGTCTCCAAAATCTTGTCGTCGACCATGCAACTCTTGAGAACGCTTGGCGCCCAAGGGTGCACGGTCGCCGTTATCGAAGTGGCGGATGGCTTGTTTCAAAGCGAAACGGCGAAACTCGCCGAGAGTGCTGACCTGACCCGCCTCCTCTCCTCGACCTTCTTTGCAGCGGGGGACGCCATGGGCGCGACCGCCGGCATGGAAAGGCTCTGTGGACTGGGCCACACCGTTGCTGCGGTGTCAGGTGTCTTCACCCGCTCGCCTCTTGCCGTGCGCGAGGCCATCGAGGCCGGCGCGCCCGTGCTTGCCACCACAGACATTCGCAACCCAGAGGTTGCACGCACCCTTCTTCAACGGCCGGCGGCGGCAAGCCCGGTCAGCTGTCATGCAGGCTTATGAGGCGCCCATCGCGCCGGACAGTTTGGCCGAGGCCGCCCAGCTGCCAAACCCGGTCACCAGAAAGTTGCAGGCCACAAGGCCAATGGCCCGAAGTGGACGGCCTGGCCGTTCGCCACCACAAGAATCTTGTCCGCCACGGCGAGGGGCCCGGCCCTGCGGGTCACGATCACGATGATCGCACCGCGGGGCTTGGCCGATTGAACGTGCGTTGAAGGCCGTCTCGCCGGCAACGTCGAGGTTAGGGGGGCAGCGGATGCCACTTGGAAACGGTGATCATTGTCGGGCTCTCTCTTCAAAGCCATGTGCAAACACCTAAGCCTCACCCCGCCGCCCGAATGAAAATCGCTCTTCAATACTGTATCAATCGAGTATTATTGCGGGAGTAACTCAGAACACATAAAAAATGCAACGAGACGTACTTGAAGACCCCTCATGCGACTCCCCGAAAACAGGGGGAGCCTCTGCAAGCACGCCAGATGTGGCCAGGCGTACGGGGCTGACCGTCACACAACATTCAAGCGACTGACATACCATGGTGTTCGTGGCGTCATCATGGGTCGGTTTTGTTCAATGCGAAGAGCAAGGAGCAGACAATGGCCGAACGACGCGCAGTCCTGATGATCTGTGACGGGCACCGCAACGACTTCGTCCGTCCCGCGCTTTGCCCCCAAATCTGCCGCGTGGTCCAGTCGGGGCGCAGGTTCCTCAATCATCGCGCCATCTTCCCGTCAGCCACACGCGCCTCTGCAGCATCCATTGCCACTGGATGCTGGCCGGCCACTCACGGGCTCCACGGCAACGCAATGGCATTCGATGAGGGCGACGGGCCCATTGTCTACGATGCCGGGGCGCCGGAGTTCCTTGACCACATGCGCAGAGCCACAGGTAAAACGCTACGAGTGCCCACTTTGGCGGAGCGGCTGACCCGGGCGGGTGGCGCGGTGATCATGTCGAACGTGTCACCAGGCGCAGCGTACTTTCATGATCCCGACTGCCATGGGACAGTCCACAACCGCGCAGGCTCCTACGGTCCGGACGGGCGCTTGAGCCTGGAAGACTCACCCCCCGTTACCCACGACGGCGATGGTGACTTTGCCCTCACCCAACGCTTCGTATCGGACGTCTTGTTCGAGGGGCGGGCGGCGCTCGCCGTCCTTTGGCTGTGTGAGCCCGACCTTTCCATGCACGCTGATGCCCTCGGATCGCCGACCCACCTCAAAGGGATCGCCAATGCCGATCGTTGTGTAGCGCTGGTCGCCGATGCGATCGACGCATTGCGTGAAAGGGGCGAAGACATTCTCTTCGTCCTTGGCTCAGACCATGGCCAGGAGAGCGTGGCCGATGCCATTCCTGTGGCTGCACGCCTTGTGGAGGCCGGTCTCAAAGATGCTCTCGACAGCACAGACGTTGCCGTCGCCCCTCAGGGTGCCAGCGGTCACATCTATCTTGCCGCGCGCGCGATGGATCGGCTGTCAGCGATCGCACAGTGGTTGACTGGTCAGCCGTGGTGCGATTCTGTTTTTGCAGGCCCGGGGCTTTCGGCCATCGGCCACACCAACGGCGGTGCGCATGCGCTTTCCTTTGCCATGCGCCACCAGGATGTTGCGAACGGCTTCGGCGTTCCGGGCCTGATTGACGTGTGCGTCAGTGAGGAGAAGCCTGGAAAGCCACAGGGCCACGGCTCCCACGGCGGTCTGGGGTTTTATGAGACCCGCCCGTTCTTGACGATCTCGGGCGGTGGCTTTGCCGCGGGAACGCAGGAGCACGGCACCAGCCGCCTCATCGACATTGCCCCCACAATTCTGCGGCATCTGGGCCAGCCGCGCACCGGCATCGATGGCCTCGCACTGCCCTACGCGTGACCCGGTGCAGGTCGGACCGATGGCGCCCCCTTTACGCCGCCGGCTCGACGGCATGGGCGGAGAGGTCGTTGGCCCCATCGAGCAATGCGGCGAAATGGCGGGCGGCGGCAAGGGTGTCCTGCGCTGCGTGAGAGACGTAGTTCACCTTCAATTCGATGACAATTCTCGTCCCGTCGTGCACGTCCATGGCCTGGCCGAGGGCATCGAAGTCGATGTCTCCCCAGCCGGCCGGCGCATGCATGTCGCCAACGCCGAAGAATTGGATCTCGCCCAAGCTACGCCACTCGATACGGGCTGGGAGACCAGTGGAATCGGAGAAGTGGATGTGGCCGATATGGGGGGCCAGTGCGCGGCAGGCATCCACCATATCAAAGCCCCAGAGCCCGGCGCCTTGCTGAGCGTGGCTCACATCAAGGCACGCCACAACAGCCGGGTGGGAGAGGCGATCCAGTTGCTCTGCCAGTTGGCGCGGGTCGAGCGCATAGGAGGTTTCGAGCCCGGCAACGACCCGCGGATTGGGGCTGATGTTCTCATAGGCGATTTTGATGCCGAGGGATGCTGCACGGTCCGCCAAGCCACCCAGCACATCTGCCTCTAGCTCCAGGAGCCGAGGTGCCTCCCGCTCCCAAATGTCTGGAGGGACGCGGCCTGGATGGATGACGACAACGGTGGCGCCAATTTCTGCAGACAGTTCCAGACTGGCCACAGCTGCGCGAGTGTGAAGCGCACGCTGTCCCTCGTCCATAAGGTTTATCGCAATGGGTGCGTGAAGCGAATAGGAAAACTGAAAGCGCGATAGGATCTCGCGCACGGCCGCGACACGGTGGGGAACGAGCCGGGCGGCGCAGACGGCGTCGAGCCCTGTGGCCGTCACCTCGACCATGTCGCAGCCAAGGTGTTGGAATTGGGCGAGCTCTGTTTCAAGACGGGCCAGATCGCCGCCAACGTCTTTGGTGTTGAAGCCTATGCCTGTGATCTTTGCCATCGTCAGTCCTGAAGTGATGGGTCGAAACGCGTTCGCAGCCAGTCTCCGACGATGGACATGGCAAGCGTGACGAGGAAGATCGTCACCCCTGGCACCACCGCGAGCCACCAGGCGGTGACGAGGTAGTCGCGCCCATCGCCAAGCATCTGACCCAGCGAGGTGAGCGGGGGTCTGATACCGAGCCCGAGAAACGACAAAGACGTCTCAAACAGGATCGTCTCCGGAAAGTTGATGGTGAGCTGGACGATCAGCGGCGACAGGATGTTGGGCAGGATGTGGAGCCCATACACCCGCGCCGGACCGGCACCGAGCGCTGTCATTGCCCGCGCATACCCCTCCTCCTGCGCCGAAAGGACGAGCCCGCGGGTGATGCGCGCGTACTTCTCCCAGCCGTAAATGGCCATCAGGAAAAGGAACACGACAATGGAGTTGCCCATGAAGGCGAGGATCGCAAGGGCGATGATGAAGTACGGCATCGCAGCCTGGAAATCCACCAACGCGGAAATGACCTCATCCACGATGCCCCGGAAGTGGGCCGCCAGAAAGCCGAGCAGCGTGCCGAAGACTGCACCGATGATGGTGCCCAGCAGGGCGAGCGCTATGGAGGTCTGGGTCGCGATCAGAAGACGGGCCACAACGTCACGGCCAAGCTTGTCGGTGCCGAGGGGATGCGACCAATCGGTGAACGGCGGCATCAGCCGCGCGCGAAGGTCCATCGCGTCATAAGCGTAGGGCATCAAGAGCTGCGCAAACGCGGTCACGAAGAGCGCTGCGCCAAGGACGAAGAACGCAATCAACACGACCAATGGCACCCGCGACAGTGCGCTGAGGCCAAGACGGGACGACAGGCCCCGCGAGGGGAGCGCCATGGCCATCAGCGTTCCCCCTCGCGCGAGGCACGCACCCGTGGGTCCAGCCATCCATAGGCAAGATCGATGAGGAAGTTGGCCGTCACCATGGTGATGGCGAGGATCAGCATGATGCACTGCACGACGGCCAAATCGCGTGCTGCGACAGCGTTGGTGAGGAGTCGGCCGATCCCCGGCCAGGCGAACACCGTTTCGGTCACCACCGTCCAGCCCAAAAGCTCACCGATCTTCATGCCGGTGATCGTCACGACTGGGATCGCGGCATTTGGAAGGGCGTGCATGTAAAGCTTGCGGTTCTGCCCCGCGCCCTTCGCCTCGGCGGTGCGCATGTAAGCGCGATTCATGACATCGATCATCGCTGAGCGGGTGTACCGGGCAATCTGTGCGCCAAACGCCGTTCCGAGCGTCACCGCAGGCATGATGAGGTGCCAGACCGTGCCCGACCCCGACGAGGGCAACCACTGAAGCTGTAGCGAGAAGATGAGGATCAGCATGATGCCAAGGAAGAAGTTCGGCATCGAGAAGCCGAGCACAGCGCCGCCCATGATGGCGCGATCAAGAACGGTGTTCTTGTGAAGCGCGGCATAGATCCCAAGCGGGATGCCAGACATCAGCGCAAGGAGGAGTGCCGTGCCCCCTAAAAGGGCCGTTTTGGGCACACGCTCCAACACCAGTTGAAACGCGTCGAGATTGTTGCGGAAGGAGACACCCAGGTCGCCCTCAGCCATGGCCGCGATGTAGCGCCAGTATTGCATGAGGATCGGCTGATCCAGCCCCCAGGCGGCGCGGTAGTATTCTATAGTCTGTCTGTCGATATCATCAGGCAAGAGCTGCGCGATGGGATCGCCCGACAGCCGCAGCACAAAGAATACGAAGGTGATGACGAGCCACACGGTCACGATGGCCCGCAGCAGCTTGATGAGGATGAAACGCGCGCTCATTCGGCGGCCATCGGCCGTGCGGCGAGGCGCTCCGCATAGTGACAGGAAACCCTCCGCTCGAGGGTTTGACGCAACTGAGGGGCGCTTTCGCCGCAGACCTCATCGGCATGGGGGCAGCGTGTATGAAAACGGCAACCGCTGGGCGGGTTCATGGGGCTCGGCGGCTCCCCTTTGGCAAGCATCAGGGGCGTGCGGCGAGAGGGGTCCGGGACGGGGACGGCCGACAGAAGGGCGCGGGTGTAAGGATGGGCCGGCGCGTCGAAAACGCGGTCTGCGGGCCCCTCTTCCACGATCTGCCCCAGATACATCACAGCGACCCTGTCGGCGACATGACGCACAACGGCAAGGTCGTGGCTGATGAAGACCAGTGTGAGGCCCATCCTTGCCTGCAAGCGTTGCAGAAGACGCACCACCTGCGCCTGGATGGACACATCGAGCGCGGACACAGGCTCGTCGCAGACAATAATGTCCGGCTCAAGCACACAGGCGCGCGCGATCACCACACGCTGCTGCTGCCCGCCGGACAACTCGCCCGGCACGCAGCCCCAAAGATGCTCGCCAAGCTCCACGGCTTTGAGGATGTCACGGGTCAGCCGGTCGCGCTCGGTGGCCGTGCCGATCGCGTGGATGGCAAGTGGTGCACGTACTTGACGGAAGACGGTGAGCCGCGGATCGAGCGAGCCTGGGGCATCCTGGAAAATCACCTGGACCCGCCGGCGCAATTGCCGCCACGCCGCGCTCGCCTTTCGGGGAAACGGCGCGCCATCAATCAAGACCGTGCCGCTGGATGGGGCGGTCAGGCCCAAAAGCATCGCGCCGAGGGTGGACTTTCCGCAGCCCGACTCACCAACGATGGCAAGCGTCTCTCCGCCTTGGACTTTGAGACTGACACCGTCCACGGCGTTGAACCGAGGCGCCCGCCGCATGAGCGATCCGCGCCCAGCCCGGTAGCTCTTGGTGAGCGCATGGGCTTGGAGGATCGCCAGTGTCATGCGGCCTCCAAGAGAGGGTGGAAACAGGCCGCGCCATGGCGTGTACCAAGCGGGCGCACCTGCGGCAGCGCCTCTCGGCAATCAGGGGCCGCGCGGGCGCATCGGGGCGCAAATGCGCAACCATCGGGCATGGCGTGAATGGGCGGCACTTGGCCTTCAATGATGGCAAGGTCGGCTTCGCGCCTGTCGATCCTTGGAAGCGAGGCCAGGAGCCCGGCGGTATAAGGGTGGCGTGGGTGGGCAAATATCCCCTCCACCGCGCCCTCTTCGACAATGCGCCCTGCGTACATGACCGCCACGCGATCGGCGATTTGCGCAACCACACCAAGGTCGTGAGTGACGAAGACCACGCTCATCCCCGCCTCACGCTGCAAGGAGGCGATGAGGGACAGGATCTCAGCCTGTACGGTCACGTCGAGCGCTGTGGTGGCTTCGTCCGAAATGAGAATGTCCGGCCCGCCAGCCACCGCCAAGGCAATCATCGCGCGCTGGTTCATGCCGCCTGAGAGTTGGTGGGGAAAGGCACCCATGAGGCGACCGGGTTCGGGCAGGCCGACGCGATGAAGCAGCCGCTCAGCCTCCTCGCGGGCGGCACGAAAGGGTATGCCTGCGCGAAGGCGAACGGCCTCGGCCACTTGCCATCCGACGGTTTTCACAGGGTTTAGGCCGTTGGTGGCATCTTGAAAGACCACCGATACATGCCGGCGCCGGACGGCACGCGCCTGACGCGCGGAGAGATTGGCCAGCGGGCGCCCGGCGATCTCCAGCTGTGCGGCATGGGCCGTCGCGCGTTTGGGCAAAAGGCCTGAGAGGGCAAGGCAGGTCATCGACTTTCCGCAGCCCGATTCCCCCACCAACGCCAGCGTCTCGCCACGTTCAACGGTGATGGACACTCCACGCACAGGCACGATGTGCCGGCGATCGCGGCGGGTACGGATCGTGACCCTCAAATCCTGTGCGAGAAGGGCCGTCATGGCGCCCAGCCTAGGCGCAAGCGCGGACCGGCAGTGGGCGTTGGGTTGATGGTGGTCAAAGGCAAACCAGGCGGGAGCGGCCGATGGGGTTGGCTCTCCCGCCTGCGGTGCCCTGCACCGTTGCAATTCACTGGGTCAGTCCAGCGCCTTGATGGTCAGGTTCTCGGGCCGGAAGTCCATGTAGTACAATGAATAGGGTTTCCACGAGATGTCGGAGCGCATGGCGTAAGTCTCAAGCGGATTGTAAAGCATCGTGCCAGGCGTCTCGGCCATCCAGATGTCCAGAGCGCTGCGGTAGGCGTCCTGGCGCTCGTCCATGGAGGTGGACGTGACAATCACCTCATGCAGTTCATTGAACCGATCCGGCGCGTCCCAGGAGCGTGACGCCACATCGTCGTTGTTCTGCACCCAGCTGTCGGCACCCCATTGCGGCACAAAAGACCCGAGGGGGTCGGGCATCCTGTGGGTGTTGGACCAAGGGCGGATGTGCACCGCACCGCTCGGATCGTCCACCTGCGTGAAGTTCTCCACTGGCTCCAGTGTCACGTTCAGACCCACATCGGCCCACATCTGCTGCATGGCCTGACCGGCTTCCAGAGACAACAGATAGTAATTCAAAGGAAGGCGGTAGACGATTTCCTCGCCGTTATAGCCGGCTTCTTTAAGAAGCGCGCGCGCCTTCTCAGGATCGTAGGCAAACTCGGGGTAATCCTCGATCCACATCACATAGGAGGGGAGCTGGTGACCGTTGGGCGTGTAGTTCTTGTCTTCCCACAAGGCTTCGCGCAGGAGCGCCCTGTCGATGGACAGGGACAGGGCCTGGCGCACGCGCGCGTCTTCCAGGGGACCCTCCGTGAAGAAGACGAGCATGTGCGTGTTGTCCAGGACGATGGATTCCACCGTCACGTCGTCGTAGCGCTCCAGCACAGACACCTGGTCGGGCGGCACGTTGACGATGATGTCGTATTCGCCCGTCACAAGACCAGCGATGCGCGCTGACACTTCGGGTACGGTGGAGAATGTGACGGACTGGGCCGTGGGCCTGCCACCCCAGTAGTCGTCATGGGCGTCAAGGCGCACAAATTCACCATCGACCCACTCAGCCATCTTGTAGGGGCCCGTCCCAACAGGATTGCGGGCGAACGCGTCCTTGCCGACGCGCAGGTATTCTTTTGCGTTCACAATCCACATGGCATAGCCGGCAAGGCGCTGCTCAAGGAGGATGTCAGGCTCTTTCGAGACAATGCGCACCGTGTACTTGTCCACAGGCTCGACGTGCGAAAGCGTCAGCATGAAGCGACGGGCCGCCCCAATCAGCGGGTCGTGGCCATGGCCGCGTGGCGGGTTCAGCGAGAAGACCACATCATCGGATGTGAGCTCCTCGCCATTGTGGAACTTGACGCCCTCGCGCAGCTTCAGCTCCAACGTGCGGTCATCGATGCGCGTCCAGCTGGTGGCGAGCGCAGGCTCCAAGGTGGAGGCGCGGCCGGTGCCATCGGCCAGGAAGTTGCGCCGGATGAGCGGGTCGAACATGGAGTAGGTGATGCGCACCGCCACGTTTCCCATCTCTTCGATGGACTCCAAACTTCCGGGCAGGCCGTTCACAGCCACTGTGAGGTCTGGACGGTCATCTTGGGCCGTAGCCGCCGTTGCCACGGCGAGCGACACGGCAAGCGTCAAGGGACGTAGCCACCGCATACAAGGTTTCTCCTCGTTGGACGCATCTCTCCCGCTCGGGCGGGCCCAGCGTTCTTAGGCGGCTGACTTGGAGTTTTGGCGACAGTGCGCCGACACCTTTATGACAGTGGCGATACCGGGACCTTCAACGCAATGATTTCAAGACAGGATTTGAGGGTGATCGGGGATGATCGCCGGCTGCCAATCAGCCAAGCGTGGTCTGTCAGGCATCCTGCGCGGGCTTGATGGGAACCGAGGGCGGGGCATTGTTTGGGTCGCCGACGCACCCCAGAATGGTCTGTGTTGACTTGATCGCGCTGTAACATCCTGGAAACGGGCTGGGTTTGCGTGCGTGTCCGTCTTCCACATCATCCCTTCGAGCGACAGTCAGGCCGATGGTGGCGTCGGTTTTAGCGCAAACAGGGTATGGACCAGGCTGCGGATCATCGCCGGATTGGCAGAAGTCAGGCCTCAATTGTTGACTGAATCACAAGGAGTTGGGCGTCCTGGCGTGTGATTTGTGTATTCTCGACAAACCGGGAACTTCTTCGTCCCGATCAGGGAAGTACTTCGGCCGATCGTGGCGGCCGAATTGATCGGAACAGCGCGCCTGTTTCCCACCTCCGTGCTGGAGACAATCCGCGGACATGCGGTGGAGCGTGCTGTGCGCGGTCAGCGAAACCGCTATCGCCGCTCGCGGATGCGCTCGGCCGCGAACTTCGACTTTACAGGGACAATTCGCCAGAACCTTGCCGATTGGGACTCAGAGCGCCAGGTCCTCGTTGCCGAACGACTTGCCTTCATGGCACGCAAGCGACGCTTCCTTCCCTGGACGGCGATCTTGTGTGTGGACCAGTCCGGCTCGATGACGACGGGCCTCATCCATGCTGCGGTGATGGCTGCGGTTCTGTCGAGCCGCCCAATGTCGCGGTGCGCTTTGTCGTGGGGCGCAAGAGCCCTGCAGACGTCATGTTCGTCCCTGGTGGCGGGCTGTCGGGGGCACTCGTCAAAGGACCTGGGCGTGAGGCAAAGCGTCTTGGGACCGCTGCCGCCATCGCTGTGAAGCGCTTTGTGCCAATCCACCGAAAAGACAAAGGCGCGCCGCAACACGTCCTGCCAGATGCCTTCCTGGCCGATCTCCTCAAGACGCTGGAGCACGCTGTAGGTGCGCTATCGGGCGCGGCCGTCGCGGCGGAAGAGGAGATGGCGGCCTTTCGCGAGCGACACGTAGAGAGCTCGGCCGAAGCCGTTCTCGTTGCCCTGGCAGGATCATTTGACCTAACGACCGCCTTAAAGGCGAGGCCCGGGAGCCCAAAACTCGCCGGACGGCTGCGGACCGATTGGCAAGAGGCGACGACGTTTGAGGACTTTGTGATCGGTGCAACAAGCTGGCGGACGGATGCAGGCGCGCGAGGCCATACGGCCGTACTCTTCGACCCGGTCGGTCGGAGGATTCTTACCTGTGGCGAAGGCCGAAACGCACTCCAAGACCCGAACTTCAGCGCCGCGGCCGCCTATCGAAGGCCGGCACTCGGGGACTTCAGTCCTCAGAGTGCAATGGGGCACCGGCTCGCCTTCCCAAAGCCTTTAGTTGATTGCGGGCGCGGCTCGCGGCTGAAGATTGCCACCTCGGCCGACGTTGTCTCAACGCGCCTGACCTTAGACGAACTCTTGCGATGGAGGGTCGCTCACCACAATTTTATCGAGGCAAGGCGCGCTCTGTGCGCAGGCCGTTCGCTTGGTCTGGATCCTGCCCTATCGCGCAGCTACGCTGTTTTGGTGCCGCGCACCTTGGATCCCCCGGTCTTCGATAAGAGTGCTCAGCGCTTCATTTGGCGCCTGATCGACCGTGGGGGCGGCACTCTCGACCTTCATCTTACCCATAGGAGCGGCGTCCCGCGCGACCTCAGCGCCCAAGTGCGTCACATTCTGGGGAGCGCGACGAAAGCCATGCCCATTCTGGTTGAGGCAGCACATGGCAGGGATGGGGTCGCCATTCGGCCGCTCACGCTGTTTCGTGAAGACGGGCCCGTCTTGCAGGCGGTTAATATCGGCTTTGAGAGGGTGCCGACGCACAAGCGCCGCTTCTCTCTGCGCACGCTGATGGAACAGAGAGCGCTTGTCACGCCGCAACCGTCACTAGCGGCCGAGATCGCGGAGCGGGCTCTGCGCGTTCTGACTGAGGAGACCGGGCGGCGCGCCCGCTCAGGCACTTCGCCTGCCCCCGTGCGCTGGCGGGGCGGCCGACAGGCGGCACTGCCCTTGCCGCGGCTTACGTCGCACGTCGCTCATCAATGGCCGCGCACATGGTGTGACACGCAGACATCGCCTTTGGGAGGCCAGTCTCTCTATAACGCGACGGCTCCGTCTTGCCGAAATGGCCGCGCGACGGCATCTTAGGGATGGATGGTCAAGACTGGTCACATTCGGATTGGGATTGGTGGATGGACCTACGCTTCATGGCGGGGGACATTCTACCCCCAAGATCTGGCGAAGGCGGATGAACTGCGCTACGCCGCAAGTGTACTGACGGCGCTTGAGATCAATGGCACTTTTTATCGCTCTCAGCGACCGGAAACCTTCGCCAAATGGAGGGAGTCTACGCCCGCCAGCTTCGTCTTCACGGTCAAAGCGCCGCGTTTTGCTACCCACCGGAAAAGGTTGGCGGAGGCCGGGGATAGCGTCGAACGCTTTCTGACCGAAGGCGTCGGCGAACTGGGCGACAAGCTCGGACCGATCCTTTGGCAGCTTCCGGGGACGAAGCGTTTCGACCCGGAAGATGTGACAGCGTTTCTGTCCTTGCTGCCGAGGACAGTGGATGGACGCTGTCTGCGGCACGCGATCGAGGTACGACATGAGAGCTTCCGAGCGCCTGAGATGATTGCGCTGGCGCGGGCCTATGGGGTGGCCATCGTTTGGGCCGCCGATTCTGTCTATCCGGAAATTGCCGACGCAACAGCCGATTTCCAATATCTGCGGCTCATGGGCACGCGGGAAGAAGAAACGCTCGGTTATGCCGACTGGACGCTCGACCGCTGGGCGGAACAACTGGTGGGACTCGAACGAGGTGCCCCGGCTCGCGGGGTCGACCTTGTGACGGAACCTTCCGGGCCGGGAGCCCGTGACATTTTCTGCTTCATTATTGGGGGCTACAAGTCGAACAATCCGGCTGCTGCGATGGCATTGATCGATCGGATCCGATAGCCGGAGATTGTTGCCCTGCCAAGAGAGATGAGGCGAAGCGGAGAGGGACGGTCCGACCGAAATCCCATCCTCTCCGCCAGACACTGCCAATTGTACGAACGTAAACGCGTTTAGAAATTTAGATTTCTCGTACCGACTTGGACGAGGAATGCTCTACAAATTTGATTGAGTGCGATTTTGTCCTGGCCAGAATACTCCAATCTGATTGGAGATTATTCTGGAATCGGTGCTCGGCGTAAATCAAGTAACGGAATGTTGGATGGCCAACCCCTCCGATTCATACCTCGAGGTTATCTCGAACAGATCATCTGTGAGCCGTATCCATTTGCTGCGGCCGATTGTAGAGCAGGCTTTGCCGTGATGTCGACATGGTCGCGCGCGAATTTCGTGCTCGGCATCAGACCGGAATCGAAGGCGATGTAACGAGCCTGGCTCACAGCGAGAAAAAGATCCAATCATAAATTGTTTGCTCGCAGATTTCGGATATGCAACACTGCCGTCTGTTTTGCAAAATTATTAAAGGCGCTTCGGGATTGATTGGATGTATGTTTAATGACTCTGCAAGCCTCAATTCATCGATTGTATTGGGATTCAATTAATTGAATGGGCAGCGGTTCACGACTCATAAATCTGGATGAGTGATCGTATGATGCTTGCCGCTATTTCCAATCCCCGTATTGGCCGCAGGGAGTCTCGCCAAATCGATTTCGGCTCAGACAGTTTCGTCTGAGCCGAATAAAGCGGTTTAGAGAGAGCTGAAGATTGATGCCGGCCTGTTTTGCTGAGGCGGCATGGATGATTCGATGGGTTGTCTGGATTGACTTTGTTAAATCGCCCTCGACATCCAATACCCCGGGACGCCAGCGTGTCCGTCTGGCCCGATCAGTTGTTCTTTGTCAGTGGTCCAACCGGACGCGCGGTAGAGCCGCTCCCCGGCTGAGGTCGCCAACAGTTTTGCACGGCGAAAGCCCGCGATCCTCGCGGCGGCGAGCGCCGTTGAAAGAACCAGTCTGCCGAGCCCTTGGCGCGCAAAGTCCGGGTGAGTGTACATGGCGCGGATTCCAGCAGCGTCGCGGGTTGGATCCATGACTGAGTCTGCATCCAAAGTGCTGCCGGGGGCGCGGTACAAGGCCGCGCGCCGGGTCCAGCCGCCGCTGGCCGCGATCCATCCGTTGACGGTGACAACGTAGTAGGTGCCGTCCTCGATCAAGATCGGATCGAACGGTGTGATCTGGCGCATGGTATCGCGTTGTCCTGGCGTCAACATAGGATCCAGAAGATGGCGGATCGAGAGCTCTTTCAGATCTTCAAGGAATGGCCTTTCATTGATGGTGGCGCGGCGAATTTCAATGTTCGGCGCAGCAGAAATCTTTGTATGACAGTTCATCGTCTTCACTCCGCACTGGCTGTCCCGCAGCTGGGGCTAGAGCATCCCGGGTCTTCTCAGGCCCGGACGGGATGCTCTAGCCCCTTGATTGAGGGCAGTGTGTTCGGCTGAGGCGAGGCCGCCTGGGCCGAGTTTGCTCTTGGGGACAGCCGACAAACTCAGAAAAGGAAATCCCCAGCATCAAGCTCTAGTATTAAGACTTGGCTGAGGGTGATGGTGTTGCCGCCTCTTGCATCGATCACGACGTCCTCACCGACCTGTCTGGCATGGTTCGCTAGAAGATCATTAATATCGCGAATGCTTCTGACAGCACTGAGGTCGATAACCTCTCGCGAGTCGAATGCGTCGAAGTCGCCGATCGTGTCTTGGCCGAAACTCCCTTTGAAAACGAAACGGTCCGAACCGTTTTGACCTAGGATTTGGTCGTCTCCCACTCCGCCACGGATAACATCGTCGCCGGATCCGCCACGAACGTCATCGTCGCCCCCACCGCCCTGGACATCGTCGTTGCCGGCTCCGCCTTGGACAAAGTCGTCGCCCCTTCCGCCTTGCACGGTGTCATCTCCCGCACCGCCCAGAAGACCATCGTCACCGGCTTGGCCGAGCAGCCTGTCGTTTCCACCGCCGCCCAGAATGGTGTCGTCGCCGATGCCGCCGAGGAGGCTGTCATGGCCACCTGTGGTGAACCCATTGTCGGTTTGCTCGTCACCGTGGATTTCGTCATTCCCGGCGCCGCCGCGAATGGTGTCGTTGCCACCTTCCAGGAAACTGAAGACCTGCTCCGCATCGCCAAAGATGACGTCGTCACCTTTGCCACCTGATAGGAGGTCATGACCCGCTATCACGGACGCCTCATCGAACACGGCCACGATGTCGCCGAACAGGACGTCGTCACCACTTCGGCCGTAGATCTCGTCATTGCCAGCACGCAGCATGGCGCGGTCTGAGGCCGAGCCAGCATCTCCGGTCGCCACGTCTTCCCCTGCGCCGAAGCGGATCGTGTCGTCACCGCCAATGGCGATGGCGTCATCTCTTAGTGATCCGAAGTCGCCGTCAACACCTCCATTGCCCTGCGTTTTCGCCGCGGCAATGATACTGTCATGCCCGCCTTCACCGAAGGCATTGTCCGATAGAATGCCAACGTCACCAGTAACCGCAAAGCGGTCCGATTGCGTGGCCGCGACAATGACTGTGTCATTGCCTCCTGTCATCCGCGCGCTTTCGTCCACTTTGGAGGCGTCGCCTATCACCAAGTCGAAACGACCGCTGAAGACATCCGATCCCCCGACAACGACGGCACTGCCTTCCACCGCATCGATATCGCCGATAACGAACCTTGCGCCATCAATGTCGAGGATGGTGTCGTCCTCGGCGACAAAAATGCCTGGCTGCTGAATGTCGAACGCGTCCGCGATGATCCGGTCGCCCTGGCCCACGGCGACAAACTCCGTTGCCCCTCTCACAAGCGCTTCCCAGAAGATTTCGTTGGCGGCAGCGCCGGATTCAAACACCAGGTCGGTGATGGCGAACGGTTCGAACGCGGCGGCCGTCACGTCGGGCGCAGCGGAGCCATCGTCGGACAGGTCAAGCTCTGCCGATGTCACCGTACCGGCCACGGGCAATCCCGCCTGGTCCGTCTCGAACCCAGTGCCAATAAGGGTGATGCGATGCCCATCGGACGACAGGTACACGTACTGGGTGTCCGATGCAGATATAAACTGCGCGAAATCGGCTGTACCCGAACCATCCATGATCAGGGCTTCGCGCGCGTTGGTAAGGTCGAAAATTGTCATAATATTCACTCACTCTGTTGAAATGGCCTATCGGCCTCGGTATCGCTGATATCGACTCGGCCGACCATTGACCGGCCTTGACCGAGGCAGATCCTGTGAACCGTGCCCGAGCCATGGTCCGCGGTGGGCGGCGCACGGTCGGTCGCGGTGAACAGCAAAGCACCGCGCGTTGCCAGCGAATGGGGTCGTCCAATCATGAGACACAGCTCCAGTTGGCAGGGGCTTGCGGCCCGCAGCGCTTGTGTCCTATGTGAGCCAGCGCTTCAGTGCTTGACGGACTCCTGAGGAAATCCTGAGGAATGTGCCGCGCGCTCTGGCTTTTTCTGGATTTGAGACCTTTTGCAGCGATGGCCGCACTGGGGGTTTTCAAGTGGTCTACGCGTTCGACCAATACACAGTGGACACCGAGCGCTTTGAGCTGGCTGGCCCAGAGGGACCCATAGAGGCCGAGCCTCAGGCACTGGAATTCCTCATCTATCTCATCAAGCACCGCGGTACGCTGGTGACAAAAGACGCCGTGCACGAGGCGTTTTGGCCAAACCGTGTTGTCTCAGACGCGGCCTTATCGTCGCTGGTGCGCAGTGCAAGACGTCTGGTGGGAGATTCGGGCAGCACACAAAGGGTGATCGAGACCCGGCACGGGCGTGGCTTCCGGTTTCGTGCCGATGTGGTCGAGCTTGACCCTTTGCGGCATGAGGGTTCTGAGCCGCCTGAGCGCACGACCCCGCATGCTCCCCATGTGGAAGGGGCACCTGCAATTGCCGTCCTACCCTTCGATGTGATGGGTGGCAGTACGGACGCCAGGACACTCACCGAAAGCATTACCGAAGAGGTCATCTCTGCCCTCTCGCGCAGCCGGTGGTTTCCTTTGATTTCTCGCAACCGCGTGCGTGCGTTCCTAGAGTTGCCTGGCGAGGCGCGCAATCCGTTGATCGAAATGGGGGCAGCCTATCTTGTCGAAGGCGGCGTCATCCGCGAGGATGACAATGTGAGACTGCACTTGCAGCTGACCGACACGACCACGGGCAGGCACATTCATGCCGCCCGGCACGACCTCAAATATTCAGGGCTCTTTGCGCTGCTTGACCAAGTGTCGACGTTGGTGACGGCGACTGTTCACCCTGAACTTGGTGAAGCGGAACGCATGAAGGCTGCCGCCGCCAATCCATCCACGCGCAGCGCATGGGAAGAGTTCCTGCTGGGCCAGCAGTTGATCGCCGCGCCAGATCATGAGTCGAACAAAGCTGCGCGAGCCCATTTTGAGCGCGCCATCGCGCTAGAGCCTCAGTCCGGCAGGATCCGCGCCGGTATCGCAATGACCCATCTGTGGGACTACAAGTACGATTGGTCGGACGATGCGGAGTTCTCGCTGGCTGCAGCCGCGCGGGACGCTGAACGCGCGCTCAGGCTTGCCCCGGACGACAGTTGGGCATTGGCGATCCTTGCCATCTGCAAGTTGACACTGCGCCGGTTTGACGATGCCTTGGCCGATGTGCGCCGCGCCATCAAAACCGACCCATCCTCGGCGATGGCGGAGGGCTGTCTGTCCTGGGTGCTTGGCTACTCGGGACACTACGAAGAGGCACTTGACGCGTATGAAAGAGCGATGGCACTCAGCCCCAATGACCGTCGGCGAAGCCTCTGGTTGACCGGGCGTGGGATTGCGCAATTCGGGTTGGAAGATTTCGAAGGATCGCTGGATGCCGCGCACGAGTTGATTGCGCTCAGTCCCGATCATCCGTCCGGCCACCGCATGAAGTGTGCGTCCCTTGCACGGCTCGGCCGACTGGAGGAAGCCCAGGAGGCGGCAAGACACTTGCTGCAACTGCTGCCGCACCATGATGTCGACGACGTGATTGCGCGCCAACCCTTCCGCACCGAACTTGGCGATGTCTATGCTGCCGCTTTGAAGCGCGCCGGGCTTAAGGGAACGATGGACGGTGCCACGACAGCCGTTCCATCTCCATCGTCGCGCTTTGCCGGAGAGGTGGTGCCTGTAAATTTCGCCACCAGTGGGGATGGCGTGCGCATTGCCTGGGCGAAAACGGGGGAAGGGCCGCCGCTCTTTGCCGCCGTGCGCTGGTATGGACACATTGGCCCTGACATCGACAGTCCAATCTGGGGCGAGACGCTTGCCGCGTTGTCCCAGACCCACTCCGTCATTCGTGCCGACCACCGCGGCATGGGACGCTCCGACAGAGGCATTGGACGTTTCACGCTGTCAGAGCTGGCCGACGATATGGAAGCGGTGGTGGACGCGGCCGGCGTCAATCGTTTCGACGTGGTTGCCATGGCGCAAGCCTGTCCCGTCACGCTTGAATTCATACGACGTCATCCAGGGCGTGTGTCGCGTGCGGTGCTCTATGGTTCCTTCGCCAAAGGTTGGCGTGATCTCTCATGGGGCGGAACGGCAGATCGGATCGAAGCCATTGCGACCATGGCGCGCTTGGAATGGGAGGGCGATGAACCAGCCTTCCGGCGGATCTTTACCAGCGGTGTGTTTCCGGACGCAGACGCCAAAACGCTCGCCTGGCTCGATGACTATATCAGTTGCACCATCTCGGGCCGAAATGCCTCGCTCATGCTTGAAGCACTGGCAGACTTCGACCTGTCGGAAGCCCTTGGCACCGTGGATGCGCAAACGCTCCTCCTGCATGCGCGCAAGGACGTGTCGGTTCCCATCGCTCTTGGCCGTAAAGTTGCGTCGGCCATTCAAGGAGCTCGGTTCTATGAAGTCGACTCCCACAACCACATCCTCTCGCAAACCGATACCACGTGGGGCGATACGCTTCAGCGCATCACCGAATTCTTGCGTACCGGCAACGGTTGAGGCGATCTTGTTTTCAGGGGTGCGTTGGTTAGTCCCCTGAACAATCGACCATAGGGGATCGCTTCGGATCGACAGCACCTCGCAAAGCATCAGCCTAGCGCGATCTGAGGTGCCCGCACATGGGCCATTACAACCGCCAAGTTTTGGATATGAGACACAACAGGCCCACAGGCAAGGTCGGTGACGCGGATCGAGAGAGACAGTCAAAGCCATCCACACCAGCACGATGCGTTAGCATAGAAATCCACCAGGTCTTTGAAGGTCTAGAACATTCTGGCGCGACTCTGATCCAGATGAGCTGTGCTAGACTGGGTCCGGTGCGAAAATCTGCGGGTACATGTGCCGCATCGCCTCTTCATCAAACTCTTGCTTGAAGGCGTGCTGCGTTGGCAGAGCTTTGGCGCGCTGTGCTGCAGGCCTTAAGTCGATTTCCCGCATCAAGCGGTCGAGGTTGGGATACGTCTCCATGATATTGTTGTCGGCGAGCATGTACGTCAGTCGGTCGCCCCAGCCCCACACGGCCATATCAAGAATGGTGTAAGTATCGCCCATCATATAGTGGCCCTTGGCCAACCGGTCATCGATGATTTGCCAGTGCCGCCGCGCCTCGAAGTCATAACGCTTGACGGCGTAGGGAATGTGCTCCGGCGCAAACTTTCGAAAGTGCACGGCCTGTCCCGAATACGGCCCAACCCCCGAAGCTATGAACATGAGCCAGGACAGAAGGGGGCCGCGCGCGTGCTTTTGATCCCGCGGTAGGAACTGGCCGGTCTTCTCCGCCAAGTAAAGCAGGATCGCATTGCTGTCGAACACCGGGACATCGCCATCGATGATGGCAGGGACCTTTGCGTTGGGGTTGATCTGCTTAAACGTGTCGGTGTGCTGCTCGCCGCGTTTGGAGTCGATGGGGATCGGCTCGTACGCAATCCCGCTCTCTTCCAGGAACAGGGCTACCTTCATCGGGTTCGGTGCTGCGTTGTAGAAGAATTTCACCATTGTGCCCCTCAAGCGTGCGACATCGTAACATTTGTGCGCTTATTGAACATGTGCGGGTGCTGCGAGCAAGCCACTCCGCGGCATGTTACGCAAGGTTGAAGGCGGCAGAAATGGATAACGGAATCAATCGGCAGCGGCCTTGGGACACTGACGAAGCCACCTGGCGTCGCGTGGTCAATCGCGTGCGTGCCGGTCGCGAATTGGCACCGAAGTCTTGGCCGGGGGGTGCGCAATGCGCGGTCGCGCTGTCGTTTGATTGCGATCACGAGACCTTTGAATTGGGCATGGGCAAGGCGGCGATCGGGCGCCTGGGTTGGGGCGAATTCGGGCGTCGGCGTGGTGTGCCGCGTATTCTGCGCGTGCTGGACCGCCATGACGTTAGGGCGAGCTTTTTTGTCCCCGCGGTGTCGGCGTTGATCGATCCGGACGCTTTGAAGCCGATTGTGGGGGCAGGCCACGAAATTGGCGTACACGGTTGGATCCACGAGAACACGAGCTTGCTCGACCGCGACACAGAGCGCGAGCTGTTGTTGCGATCCCGAGATACGTTGGAAAGGCTCACGGGAGCGTGCCCACGTGGTCACCGGGCCGCCAATTGGGACTTGAGTGCCAACACCATTGCCTTGGTGGCCGACGCCGGGTTTGCCTACGACAGCAGCATGATGGCCGATGATGGCTGCTACGAACTCTTATGTGACGGCCATGCGACCGGTTTGGTGGAGATACCCGTCGACTGGGTTCGCGACGACGCGGTCTATCTCCTGTTCAATCGCGAACCTGCCACGCGCCCCTGGACGCCGCCATCTGACGTCCTCGATATTTTCAAACGTGAATTCGATATGGCCTTTGAGGAAGGTGGCGTGTGCCAGCTCGTTTTTCACCCCTTCGTCATCGGCTACCGTTCACGCATCTGGCTGCTCGATCAGTGGATTGAGCATGCAAAGTCCCGTGGAAACGTCTGGTTTGCAACCCATGCCGAGCTCGCAGATTGGGTCCGCACCAATGGCTAAACCCCCGGCATTGCCGTCGAATTGTGCGCATCGCGAACATAAATTTGCCTTGCGCACTTCTGAAAAGTGAACCATCATTCCACAAAGGTGCGCAGGTAGACCTCTGCGGTGGCTCTGGTCGGGAGGCTTGCTTGCGATTGTTCCTCACGACGATGGATCGGGTGAACAGCCTTGCTACGATCATCGTTGCAGCCCTATTGGCCGGTGTTGCCATCGCCGTCATGGGGCAGGTCACAGTCCGGTTTATTCTCACCGCGTTTGGCATCAACATTTCCGCGCCCTGGACCGAGGAACTCGCCCGCTACCTCCTGATTTGGATGGTTTTTCTGGGCGCGGCCATCGGCGTGCGTCATGCCCGGATGATCGCGCTGGAATTTGGGGTGCGTAAGCTGCCCAAGGGCATCGGTGTGCCAATCCGCTATGCCGTAATGATCATGAGCATGGCGTTTTTCGGCCTGCTGTTTTGGGTCGGCCTCGACTTCCTTGAGCTTGGACGTACCGAGCGCAGCCCGGTGCTCGGCATCACGCGCGACTATGTCTACTGGGCAATGCCTGTCGGCATGGTGCTGATGATCCTGAATTCGCTCGCGTTGATCAGCGAAACTCTCCTTGAAGGTCGCGACATTCGCTTCGCCTCCGATTTTGCGCCGGAGGACTGATCGAAGTGGCTGTGTTGGTCATCGTCCTATTGCTGCTCTTCGTGGCAAGCGTTCCCATTGCGATGGCGCTTGGCATGGCGGCGATCCCAACGCTGGTCGACCGCGGCATTCCCTTCATCGCAATCCCGCAGGTGATCTTCGAAGCTCTCGACAGCTTCGCTCTCATGGCCTTGCCCCTTTACATTTTGGCGGGCCGGCTGATGCAACACGGCGGCATTGCCGGGCGCCTTGTGGACTTTGCGAAGGCGCTGGTGAGCTGGGTCCGCGGGGGCTTGGCAGCCGCCGTCGTGATGACGTCGATGCTGTTTGCGACCATTTCCGGCTCTTCCGCCGCCACGGCAGCTGCCATTGGCTCCATGCTCATTCCTGAAATGGAAAAGCAGAAGTACCCGCGCCCATTCAGTGCTGCGGTCACCGCCTCGTCGGGCGAGCTTGGTGTGATCATCCCGCCGTCAGTGGCGATGGTGATTTACGGCGTGATCACTGGGGTTTCGATCACGGACCTGTTTATCGCAGGATTCCTCCCGGGCCTGATGATCGCGGCCTCGCTCATGACGACTGCGATCCTGATCGCGTGGATCAAGGGCTATGGCGAGCGCCAACCGTTCATTTTGGGCGATTGGGCCCGCGACGTCGGACGGGCGTTATGGAGGGCCTCGCTCTCCCTCGTTATGCCTGTCATCATCCTGGGCGGCATTTTTGGCGGCATCTTCACGGCGACCGAGGCCGCTGTGGTGGCAGTATTCTACGCGCTGTTTCTGAGCCTCATTGTCTACCGGGAGATTTCTCTGCGGGACTTGCCGCGAATTTTTGCCAGCGCGGCCATTACGTCGTCCGTTGTGATGATCATCGTCGCCTTCGCGGCCATGTTCGCCTACGCCCTTCACCTTCTGAGGGCCCCGCAACAGCTGGGCCTTTTGCTGACCACAGTGACCGAAGACCCAATCCTCTTCCTTCTTCTCGTGAATGTCTTCCTGCTCGTCGTCGGCATGTTCATGGAGACGTTCGCGGCCATCGTGATCTTGGGCTCGATCCTGTCACCGATTGCGGTCAGCTACGGCATCGATCCGGTCCACTTCGGACTGATCATGATCGTCAACTTGGCGGTCGGCATGGTCACGCCCCCTGTCGGCGTCAACTTGTTCATCGCCTGTGGGATCGCCCGCATCAGTATGGAGCAACTGATGCGGCCACTGGCGATATTTCTTGGTGTGCTCATCATCAACTTACTCATCATCACCTACGTGCCAGGCATCTCGCTTGCCTTTCGCTAATGCTCTACCAACAGGGAGAACAGATCGTATGACCCTCATAAAAACACTGACGGGCGCGGCCGTTGCGTTGACGCTCGCCGCGGGAGGTGCGCAAGCGCAGACCTACAATATGACGCTCGCCCACGTGTTGAGCGATACCAGTCCTTACCAGGTTATCCTTGAAGAGTTTAAGAAGCTCATCGAAGAACGCTCGGACGGCGACATTGCCGTGGAAATCCAATGTTGCGGGCAGGCAGGCAACGAGACGCGCGCAATCCAATCCATGCGCACAGGCATTTTGACCGGTGGGTTTGTTGGTGGCTCGACGCTGGAGAACGTGGTGCCGGCCTATCGGGTGCTCTCACTGCCCTACCTGTTTGAAGATAAGGCTCAAGCCTACGAAATTCTTCAAAGTGAAATGGGCCGGGAATTGCTCGACCTTCTGGGTGAATACAACATGCACGGTCTGGGGTTCGGCTCCATCTATGAGCGCTCAGTCGCCGCAAAGGAACCTGCGCGCGTAGAATCCATTGACGACATGCAAGGGCTCAAGATCCGCGTGCTGCCAACACCAGGTTTCGTCGAGGCCTACAATGCCATGGGCACGCAGCCGACGCCGATGTCCTATGGTGAACTGTTCATGGCGATCCAAAACAATGTTGTTGATGCGCTGGAAATCTCACCTGACGCGATCGTCGCGGATGGCTTCTATGAGACCGTCAACAGCTACACGATGACAAAAGCGCACCAGTCGACGACCGTGTTCGTGCTCTCCGACAGCTGGTGGTCAAGCCTACCTGCCGACGTCCAAGAGATGATCCAAACGGCAGCAAACGATGCGATCGCGGTTGGCATCGAAGCCCACGATCGCCTTGCCGATGAGGGCCTGGAAACCGCCCGTGCGTCCGGCGTTGAGATCATCGAACCCGACCTTGGTCCATTCAAGGACGCTGCCCGCCAAAGCTGGGATGTCATCCTGACCGATCAGCCAGAAGCGAGCGAATTCAAGGACCGCTTCGAAGCGTTCATGGCTCAGTAGGCCAACCGTTTCAAAACACGGCTTGGAAGGGCGGCTACCGGTCGCCCTCCTTTCCATGGCACGTCGATCCAAACCCAAGACTTGCTCGCATCAAATTCCGGCGCTGGTCCTCATCGATCGATCTGATCCAGATCGAGTGGGACATGCGCCAGCTTGCGACGGACAGTCGTGCCTTCAAAAGCACCCCTGTCCGTGCCGACCCAAAAACTTGCGGCGACTTCGGATCTGGTCACCGGTCGGTCTTACCTTTGCAAAACAAGCGCACAAGCGGCGGCTCCGCTTCTTGCACCAGCAGTTGGGAAGGCCCACCCAGGGCAATAGCGGCCTTCCCAAGTGTCAGTTTGCGCCAGCAACAGCCCTGATCTGCGACAACCCGGCTTCGCCAATCTGCTGTAGCAGACTGCCGCCGCTGCGCCGACACACAGACTGGACAAGGTCGCAGGACACCCATTGGCCGTCCAATCCGATAAGGAGGATGTGATGCCCCTTGCCGTCCGGTGACCAGGTTTCAATCAGGCCATTGCCGTCGACCGTTGCAATGATCGAGCCATCGCGGTGCCAATCGAGCGAGCGGAAGATCCAACCGGCTTCGTTGAAGTCGGTGATGCGGAAACCGTACTTCACACCATGAATAAGCGCCGGTGCGAACTGCGAGCCTGAGGCAAGGAACTCCCCGTCGGGTGAGAAGATCATGAACTGCGGATAGTGCGTGTGTCGTGTCTGCATGGGGACCGTTTCGCCCGTACGCGCCCGCCACACCACCGGGTAGGCGTTGGCGGATGTGGCCAGATGCGCACCGTTGGGTGACCATGCAAGTTGGCCGGTGTTGTCGAGCGCGCAGCAGACTGCCTCGGTCACCTCCTCGCTCGCGACATCGAAGAGCCGCGCGGCGTTGTCCCACCCGGCGCTTGCGATCAGCGTGCCGTCAGGTGACCAAGCAACGCTTTGAACATCGCTCCCATGTGCGTCGTGCCGGGCAATCTCCTCGCCATCAGCGGCCTTGAATACGCGAACGAACCCATCATCGGACGCCGTCGCAACGCGTGAGCTGTCGGGAGACCAGGTCACACTGCCGACATTGTCGCCGTGACTGCCTAGGACACTGACGAGATCGCCGTTTGCGGCGTCCCAAACGCGTGCGGTCTCGTCGAAGGAACCGGTGGCGATCCGCATGCCGTCCGGCGAGAATTGAAGGGAGAGGACGTCGTTCGTGTGGCCCTCAAGGGCCGCCACGAGGTCGCCTCGATGCGGATCCCAGACGAAGTTCATCTCATGCTCGTCAGCGCTCGCGAGGCGCGTCCCATCCGGCGACCAAACAAGCTGCCGAAGCTCGGCGCCGTGGCGGTCGAGGACGCGCACCGGCAGGCCGGTGGATAGATCGAAGATGACAATGCGGCCATCGTGAAAGGCCGCCGCGCCGAGCCGCTCGATAGGCGACACGGCGATCTTATCGGCCGCCTGGGCGTTACCCTGGATTTCGGCAACGCGCGTTCCCGAACGCGGGTCGGCTATCAAGACCCCGTCATCGGTGGCGATGGCGATCCGCGTGCTGTCGGGCGACCAAGCGACGACGCTCGTCGCGGTGTCCGGTTCCACGAGGCGGGTATGCGGTTTGTCGGCCGTGACGTCATAGATGTCTACAGCGCCATCCGCGCCGACCATGGCCAGGAGCGCGCCTCCGGGAGACCAGCGGACCCCTACGTATCGCTCACCGTTGTGTGACAACGTGGCCCTTTTCGTCGATGTGGCTGGGACCCACAGACTCACATGGCCATCCGGGCCCACGATGGCGAGAGTCCCGCTATCGGCAGACCAGCTGAAACTCATCTTGTCGGTTCGATAGGATGTCATCGCCGGGGAGCGAAACACCTCCTCGCCGGTGGCTGGATCCCACACGCGGACCGTCTCGTCGTCGGATGCACTGGCAAGCTTGGTCCCGTCGGGCGACCATTCGATGGTGTCTATGCTGCCCGAGTGAGCCGTGAGCGTTGTGTGGACGCTGCCTGTCGCCGCATCCCAAACGATGATGCGATTGGGTGGCTGTGCGTTGTAGTCAATTACCGCGCCGGCGACGGAGGCTCCGTCCGGTGACCAGGTAAGGGCGGATGCGGAAGCGAACCGCCCGTCCAGCACCCGAGGGCCGTCCGGCAACTCGGCGATTGCCATCCGCCCGTGCCCCGTCACGGCGAGGGCGCCTCCCGCCGGCGAGAAGGCGAGTTGCGGGTCGGAATAGGCATCTGTGGCGCCTGCGAGCAATGCCTTGCCGGTTCGCGCGTCCCAGATGACAAGAGAATCATTCTGGGCAGCGGTTGCAATCCGTTTGCCATCGGCTGACCACGTGAGCGCACTCACTGGGCGGCGATGTCCATAAAGGGCGCCGGTCAGCGCGCCAGTGGAGCCATCCCAGATATGGCTGAGTGACCCTGCGCCCACCGTCGCGAGATGCGTTCCGTCCGGCGACCAGACGAGCGTGCTGACCTCGCCAACCATATGGGCTGAAAGGCCGGCGCGCAGTGCCGCCTCATCGGCGAACTTCAAGGGGGTTTCCTCAAGAACTGGCTTTGCGGGTTCTGCTGAGGCGACCGCGGAAAGACTGCTCATGAGGACAATGAGGCCGAGGCGACGCACAACCGGACGAGTGGATCGGACATGGTTCGCGGCAAGAGGCACCATTACGGTCTCCTCCATGTCGCGAGACTCACACGGGCGGTTAGGTTTTGCGGCCGATCTGCGCCGTTGCCACTGGGAACGCCAGAACCTTTCCGATAGTTAGGATGGTTAAGCATCGGTCATCTCCTCGATCGCTTCACATCCGCAGGGGGCCAAAGTATCCGCGAGGTGACATGGGGGCAATGCGTGTCGAAGCGGTGCGCCACGAGTGCCGCTTCTCGCCCTTTTTCGACCGTGATCGCCATGCCATGGAAGGCATGTTCAGCCGGTTCAAGGAGTTCCGTCTTATCGCAACGGGTTTCGACCGCCTGCTTCTGGAAATGGCTCCCGGCCCCATGTGGATCGAAACATCGTCGATCTCTGTATTAGTGGACGCCAGGCAGGGTAGTCACCTGAGCTTGGGGCGCGACCGAGTATCGCGTGTTTGCAAGCGAAAGTGAATGCGATCGTGCGGTCGGCCTTCGTTGTGGAAATGGCTCCACCCACCAGACTACAACAATTTTACTGACGGACTCTCAGCCAACGCTGAAACTGGAGTACCTTTCGAGAGGCGCTCTTTGCAGGGCAGTCCGAGTAAAGTCTTCGTAATATTCATTAGGGGTTACATCTTTACGTTCCTAGGTCAGATTCGGATCATTCTGGCTCATAGCCGCATGCTTTGAAGAAGGCGGAGGCGTCTTCGGGTTTAATGGCGTCAATGGCTTGGCGTATGGCAAGCCACAGATCGTCTACGGTGCGGGCGGCAGCGCGCTTCAGAAGCGCCTTGAGCTTGGCGAAGGCCTGCTCAATTGATGGTGTGGATGGCTCCTGCTCCCGGCGACGCGATGCGCCAAAGTTGGGATGTCCTTGTCCCGAGCAAAGGAGCCATCCATGTCAACGTTTTGCACAGTCGGCGTTGATCTCGCCAAGAATGTCATTCAGATCCACGGTGTCGATGAGGGCGGGAAGACCGTGGTGCGCCGCCAGCTTCGGCGGAGCCAGTTCCTTGCGTTCTTCGAAGGACGGTCTCGCTGTCTGATCGGCATGGAAGCCTGCTCCGGCGCCCATCACTGGGGCCGGCAGTTGCAGGAGATGGGTCACGAGATCCGGCTCATGCCGCCATCCTACGTGAAGCCCTATGTCAAGCGCGGAAAGACGGACGCGGCCGACGCTGCAGCGATCTGCGAGGCGGTGACGCGGCCCTCGATGCGGTTCGTTCCCGTGAAGAGCGAAGCGGGCTCAGCGGCTCTCGTTCTGCACCGGGCGCGGGATTTCCTCGTCGGGCAGGTCACACAAACCGGCAATGCGATCCGCGCCCATATGGCCGAGTTCGGGATTGTCACGGCGAAAGGATCGAAGCGCGTCGCGGATCTTGCAAAGGAGCTCGATATCTTGCCGGAGGCGGCCCGTCTGCCGCTCCGGGTGCTGTTCGATCAGCTTGCTGAGACGCACGGCAGGATCGATCGGCTGACCGAGGAGATTGAGCAGGTGCATCGCCAGAACGACGTGAGCCTGCGACTTGCATCGATCCCCGGCGTGGGCGTTTTGAGTGCAACCGCGATCGCTGCGACGACGCCGGATGTCAGCAACTTCTCCTCGACAAGGGACTATGCCGCCTGGCTCGGGCTGACGCCGAAGCAGCACTCGACCGGCGGCAAGCCGCGCAGTGGCGGCATCTGGAAGATGGGCAACCGCTACATTCGACGGCTGCTGTATCTCGGCGCCATGTCTCAGATCATGGTTCGCCGAAGGCTGCGACATCCGGGAGCGGACTGGCTGTCGCACAAACTGGCGACCAAGGAGACCAGGGTCGTTGCGATCGCGCTCGCAAACCGCATGGCACGGACGATCTACGCGCTTCTGCGTGACGGCACGAGCTACGGGCGGCCGATCTCGGCAGTATGATCCGGCCTGGAGCGGTCTGAAGGAATGGTGAGGCGCAACGTGAGGTGATGGCGAACGGACGGAGAGGACGAAGAAGGGACACCCCGGTGAATCCGAAGCGTCTTCAAGCGCGTTCGATTGACTGGGACCCGAACTCCAGCGGACATTCATCATGGCGCGCAGAATATCGTCTGCACAAAGACGCCGAATACATGGCCGCAGCCGACCAGTTCGACAAACGCTCACAAACCCCTTGCCAAGCAGGAGCCATCCATACATGGAATGAGGTCGGGCGAGTAGGGCGGAAGGAAGACGAGCCTCGCGCTGGCGACCTCGATGCTCTGGCGCGCCGTCGCGGTCTTGTGGGCCGGAAGATTGTCCATGATGACGACGTCACCGGGCGACAGAACCGGCGCCAGGCATGCCTCGATCCAGGCTTTGAAAGAGGCGCCATTCATGGCCGCCGGCAACGTCATGGGCGCCACGATGCCGGATAGTGTGAGTGCACCGACGAACGTGGTCGTCTGCCAATGGCCATGAGGAACGGCTGCCCGGCAGCGCTCGCCGCGAGGGGCGCGGCCGTAGGCCCGTGCAATCATGGTGCTGGTGCCGGTCTCGTCGACGAAGAAGAGCCGCGCCGGATCCAGCGCATCCTGCCCGGCGAAGAAGGCCTCTCGTGCGGCCTTTACGTCTTCCCGCTCCTGCTCGCTCGCGTGGCCGGTCTTTTTTTCCGCGTGATGGCGTGGCGCACAAAGAACTCGTGCACCACGGAGCGTGCCGGACGATAACCTGTTGTCGCCTCCAGTCGCTCACCGATCTCAACGAGCGTCAGGTCCGGTTCGGCCTCGATCAGGGCTAGGATCGTGTCACGGTGGGCATCGATCCGGTGGGACCGCCGGTTGCCGCCGCGCGTTCCGGCCACCAGGCTCCCGCGCCCTCGCCAGCGCTTGACCCAGCGGATCGCCGTTGAGGCTGCCACCCCGAAACGCTCCGCTGCCCCTCTACATGAGGTGCCATCCTCAACAGCGCCCACCACTCGCTCTCGAAGGTCCAGTGACAAGGTCTTGCCCATAGCAACTGGCCTCCTCACCAGCCCCAATCATGAATCACAATCAAAGTGATTCGCGAATCCCTTCATGATTCCAATGCCGGCGGAAACGCTCTAGTCGCTTCACCCTGTCGTTGGTCTCGGCAGATTAGTTCTTGGCTGAATTATCTGATTTGATTTTGGATTGGTTCTGCGAGCAACGCCATACCCCCATATTGAAGTGTTTTGCTCAGGCGCTGGTCACCTCACCAGGGTTGATGGTAGATCGCACCGCCATCCCCTTAAGGCCCCCTTTCGACGTCAGAGCGAAGGGGGATGCGCTGGATCAGGTGCGGACCCTAAGGTTTTGCGGATCGTAGAGTGGCGTGTAACCGACCCCAGCGACGTCGACCGGAAAGGTTTCGCCAAAGTATTCCACCGCGAGCTGCTGCCCCTGGACAGCGTAGCGATGCGGCAGATAGCCAAGCGCGATCGTCTTTCCGATCGACGGGCCGAATGCGATTGATGTGGTGAAGGAGCGTCGACCTTCTTCGTCGACCAAGGTATCGCCTGTGGCGGGATCGAGGATTGGCAGGGTGCCGACGGGGAAACGCGCCACACCCCTGGCGTCACGATTGTCGGTCATAACGAGCGTGCATAGCGTCGCCGGCTGGTGCGGGCGGGCGCGGTGTTTCAGATGGGCAGCTTTTCCGACAAAATCAGCCTCTTTGACTTTCGGCCTCGCCAGGCCTGCCTCCAGAAGATTGTACTCGGTCAACAGGTCGGCGTTTTGTAGACGCAAGCTCTTCTCAAGTCTTCGGGAGTTCGCGTAGGTCTCAATGCCGAAGGGCATGACGCCTTCTGCCCGGATCGCATCCCAGACGGCAAGGCCGTCTCCGTAGCGCATGTGAAGCTCAAATCCCTGCTCGCCGACGTAAGAGATCCGAAATGCTGTGACTGCCTTGCCCGCGATCTGAACCGTCTTGAATGCGCCGAATGATATGCTTTCAGGGTTGAGCGTATCTGCATCATCGACGATCTTTTGCAGTGTTGATCGTGCGTTGGGACCCCAGACACCGATGGTGACCACGGTGGTGGAAATGTCAGTGATCTTTACGTCGTAGCCGTGGTCCTCCGCCATGCGTCGCATATAGATGAAGTCGCGGTTGCCCGCATCGGCACCGTCCACAAAGCGCATGCGGTCCGGCATCCGAAGGACAGTGAAATCGGCTTTCACCATACCGTCTTTGTCGAGGAAGTGCGTGTAAATACCTTTGCCGACCTGATTTTCGCCGCCCACTTTGGCAGCGCACAAGTATTCCATAAATGCCACATGGTCGGGACCGGTCACGTCATAGATTGCAAAATGGGATAAGTTGACCATGCCGACGTTGGCGCTCATCTCCAAATGTTCGGCATTGGAGACGCGCCAGAAGTGTCTGTTGTCCCATTCGCTTTCTCGTATCGGAACTTGGTTGCTATACGTTTCAAGAAGGTATTCGTTACTGGCGTAGCCGTGGGCGCGTTCCCAACCGCCAAGCTCCATAAAGTATCCGCCCAGTTCGACCTCTCGGTCATAAAAGGGGCTGCGGCGCACGTTACGACCGCCGGCGAAAGGCTCGCGTGGATGGACGGCCGGGTTATAGATCTTCCGCGCCGTCTCCGTGCAGCGGGCATGGATGAAGTCTTCCTCGGTTTGGAAGGGGTAAAAACGGGCGTAGTCGATGGCGTGGATGTCGATGGGCGTCTTGCCATCGGTCATCCAATCCACCAGCAACTTCGCCATACCCGGCGCATCCTTGACCCAGATGGCCACCGCGTACCAAAGCCCGCGAACCTTCTGACTCTCGCCAATGGACGGCCCACCGTCGGTGGTGACTTGGAGGAGGCCGTTGAAAGAGCGCTTTTCATCATAGCCAAGCTCGCCGAGGATCGGGGTCAGCTCGATGGCGCGCTCCAGCGGTTCCATCACCTGTTCGATGTCGAGCTCGCGCTGGGAAGGGGAGAGACGCGCTGCCGATTTATCCGCGATGTCTCGCGGATGGCAGAGCCGCGGGTGGGACTCTTCATAGTAACCCCATTCGATCATCCCGCCTTCAGTGGTCTTGGGATCACCCGTGTCGCGCATATAGGCCGAGTTACCTTGATCGCGCAGGAGCGGGTAACCAATGTCTTTGCCGGTCCCGGCGAACGCGTTGTACGGACCAAACCACAAAAGCGGGTGGTCGACCGGCATGACGGGAAGATCTTCGTCCGCCATGTGGGCGATCAAGCGACCCCACAAGCCGGCGCAGACGATGACCTTGTTTGCGAAAACTGTGCCGCGCGGCGTGACCACGCCTTTGATGTGTCCGTCTTCGATCACAAGGTTAGTCGCCGGCGTGTTGGCTAAAGCTTTGAGCTGGCTGGTTTTCTCCGCGTTGTCCACAAGCATACCGGCAACGACCTGAGATCGAGGCACGACGAGGCCGGCATGGGGATCCCACATCCCGCCCTGCACCATGTCTTCGTTGATGAGAGGGAATTTCTCCTTGATGTCTTGAGGCGTGACGAGCGCCACACCAGTTCCGAACGCTTTGCCCGAGGCGACCTTGCGCTTGATCTCGTCCATGCGTGCGTCGTCGCCGACCCTTGCGACCTCGAACCCGCCGACCTTGGCGTAGTGGCCCATCCTCTCGAAGAATTCGATCGAGTAGCGTGTCGTCCAACAGGACAGGAAGTCGTGGCTTGTTCCGTAGCAAAAGTCTGAGGCATGGGAGGTCGACCCGATGTCTGTGGGGATCGCTGAACCATCGATGCCGACGATATCCTCCCACCCCCGTTCGACCAGGTGGTGGGCAACCGACGCGCCGACGATCCCACCCAATCCGATAATGACGACGTTTGCCTTGTTCGGTAGCTGAGCCATGGGTTTCCTCTACGGGTCGAGCGAGCGCCGCGATGATCCGGCAGCCCGACCTTTCCGCCAGTATGAGTTTAGAAGGAGCCGTCCGAAAGAGCGCAGCGCCGGCTGGATTCGTCCAGCCATTGTCCGGCGGCTTTGAGCCCGCCAAACGGGAAGATGTGCAAGCCGTCGATGCCAAGATGAGGTCGCGCTGACGCGGCCTCTGCGATGGCCGACGCCAAAGCATCGGGGCGCCAGCGCCGCGTCACGTAGGAGGCGAGTGAGGGTTTGTTTTGCAGCGTTTTCAGGCTGGGGCCGATCCCACAACGGAGCGCATAGGACAAAAGCGTCGCGGGCGAGGCAGGACCGCTGAGGCCAACACGAACCCCGGCTGTGATCCCATGACTGCGGAGCGCGGTAACCCACGATAGGAGAGGCGCCGCTTCAAAGACAAATTGGCTGACGATCCTCACATCTGTGGCAAAGCTTTCCGCGATCGCGAGTTTCTTCTTCAACGCATCGAACAAGATGGCTTCGCTCACATGCGGGTGGCCTTCTGGGTGACCGGCCAAGCCGACGCGTTGGACGCCGAGGTTTTCAAGGACCCCTGTCTCGAGCACAGCCAATGCCTCAGAAAACGGCCCTTTTTTCGCGCCGCCGCCACCGATCAGCATAATGCCAACAGCGCCGGCGTCCATGAGGGCCGCAACCTCCCGTGCAAGCGCGGCCTCGTTGACCGCGGCCCTCGCTGCGACATGGGGCACGGGATTCATGCCGGCGGCAAGGATGGCAGCGCACGCCCGCACCCGTGTGTCGATGGTGTCGTCAGGCAGGTGCGTGACATAGACATCGCTTCCCGCGCGCAAGACGTTTCGCAGATCATCGGTCCGCGCCGCTTTCGGCGTGACTTCAATCGATGCGTCGGCGGCGAGCGCCCCGACCAGCGTGGCGGACGGTACCGCCACACTGGTCGTTTCGGCAGCGTACATAAAGGGCGCTTCCCGGCCGGCTAGAACGTGAAGTCCCGGCCGGCGGCTTTGGCAACCTCCCGCGCACTTGGATTGACGGAGGGGCGGAACGGTACATCGACGACCTGGCCCTGGACGGGGGCGGCGGGGTTGTCGCAGTAGAGTTCCGGCAGCCAGATCGACACTTTCGTCCCGACCGGAGACATGTCCACCGGGACCCAGCCCAGCGCAATGTTGCTTTCCAGCTCAGGCGAGTACCAAGGTGACGTGACGTATCCGACCGGATCGCCGCCGTCTTCCCCAGAAATCAGCCAGAAGTCATTGGCATAGTCGGTCACAGGGTGGCCGCCGAAGGCAAGGCCCACCATCTTCATCTTGAACGGGAAGCGGCCCGCTTCCAACTCAGCCCGCTGGGCTTCAAGGGCTGCCCGTCCGATATAGTCGGCAGTCTTCTTGCGCGGCACCTGGTAGGAGAGGTTGCACTGGAGCGGCGAGACCTCCTGGTCGATATCCTGACCCCAGGACAAGATGCCAGCGGCAATACGCCTGTGGTGGGCCGGCGCGATGACCATGAGGTTGTGGGCCTTCCCGGCATCCAATACTGTGTTCCACAAAGTCTCGGCGTGGATGGTCGCATCGCGAAGGTAAATCTCATAGCCCTTCTCACCGGTGAAGCCGGTCTGAGAAATCACCACCTCGGCGTCACCGATGGTGCCTTCCATCATCCCATAATAGGGGATGTCGCTGACCTTCTCGCCGAACAGGTCCACCATCAGCGCTTCGCTCTTAGGACCTTGGATCTGCACGGGGCAGACGTCGATCTCGCCGATCTCAACATCCATTTTGAGGCCGACATTGACGCCACGCAGCCAGAACTCGATGTCGCTGTCGGAGAGGGAGAACCAGAACTCATCCTCTGCAAGGCGCAGGAGAATGGGGTCGTTCAGGATGCCACCGGCCTCGTTGCACAAGATGACGTAGCGACCGTTCATGGGCGCGATGCGGCTCGCATCACGGGTAACGACGTGGTTCACGAAACGCTCAGCGTCTGGGCCCTTCACGCGGATCTGCCGCTCGACGGCAACGTTCCACATGGTCACGTGGTTGACGAGCGCGTCGTACTCGACCATGGCGCCGCCGTCTTCGGGGCGCACATAGCCGCGCGGGTGGTAGACGCGGTTGTAGACCGTCGCACGCCAGCAACCCGCAGCATGACTCAGATGCCAGTAAGGTGACTTCCTGACACGCGTCGAGATCAACATTTCGACCGGCGTCGCACCGCTTTGCCGCAGGTTGATTGGAACCGTCCGGTCGGACTGATCGACAGTGGTGACCTGCCGGGCGAATTCGGCAGGATGAGCGGGAAACTGTGTAACGACGCTGTCAGCGTGGGGAGACTGTTCGGTGATGCTCATCGTTTCCTCGATACTGTTTGTCGGTCGAGGGTATGCGTCAATCGCCAGCGACGCTGTCGTAAGACCGCCATTTTCTAACCTTCATCCGCCAAACGGGAGGTCAGTTGTTTGAGTCAATAGACATCGATGGGTCGGAGTCTATCGAAAGGGTATGAATACCTATGACCTGAGGTCATGCTTGAAATAACTTCATTTAATCAATCCATACGCCAACGCCTTCAGGATGAGTGCCGTTCACGCATGACAATGCGGGTTTTTGCCCTTGAGTAAATACAACCCATGGTTTTGGTTGAGATCGAAAAGACGAGCGCGGATTGCTATTCGACGTAACACTTGCCATTTATAAGAATCATGGACCGGAATGCCGATGCGACACGCGGGCGAACATTACGGCACACGGGAGGCGGCGGGGACGCCCCCGCCCCGTTCGGTTGGCTTGTTCTTGGTTCCGAACTTCTCGATGCTTGCATTTTCATCGACCGTGGAGCCTCTGCGCGCAGCGAATTTCGCCGCAGAACGTGAACTCTATGAGTGGACAGTCTATTCGGCCGACGGCGGGCTGACCATGGCGTCAAACGGCGTGGGGGTCGCGGCAAGTGGGTCGTTTGGCGACGCCAAGGAGATCGACTTGGCCATCGTCTGCTCCGGCATTCTGGTCGAGCAACAAGACCATCGCGATTTGATTGACGTGTTGCGACGTCTGTCGGCGTTCGGGGTTTCCATTGGTGCAGTCTGTACAGGAACATACGTCCTTGCCAAAGGTGGCCTCTTGGATGGCTTTTCGGCGACCGTCCATTGGGAGAACCAACCAAGCCTTCTCTCAGAATTTGCCGGCATTGATATTGTGGAAGAACTCTTCCGCATCGACGGCAAACGTTACACTTGCGCCGGCGGAACGGCTGCCATCGACATGATGCTCGCGGTCATTCGCGAGCATCATGACGAACAGCTGGTCACCAAGGTGATCGATCAGCTCATTCACCATCGCACGCGCGATGCAAGCGAACGTCAGCGGATGGAACTTCGCACGCGGCTGGCAACCGCTCATCCAAAGCTTTGCACAATCATCGAGCTGATGGAGGAACAAACAGAAAGCCCGTTGTCATGCGCCAAACTGGCATCGGCCGGTGGCCTCTCCGTCCGCCAGCTCGAAAGGCTTTTTGCGACCCATGTTGGCCAGACGCCAAGCCGCCATTATCTTGAAATACGCCTAAAGCGGGCGCGAAGAATGCTCCGTCAAACGAGCCACTCCGTGCTGCAGATTGCGCTAGCGTGTGGGTTCACCTCCGCATCGCACTTCTCGAAGGCTTATCATGAAACCTTCGGATGTACGCCCTCTGCCGAGCGACGGGCAAAGTTGAATCAGCTTGCAAAAGTTGCGTTAAAGGTACAACCGTATCATCTCTCGCAAGATCACGCTTTAGATCGGCATCTCGAAGAATAAGAAGCTGATAAAGCACACGCCTCGTCGATCATAAGCATCGCAGCGACAAAATATTCCTGTAACGTTGATCCTCGCATATGGAATGGCGCTGTTCGCGAGATTTTTGGTTGCAGAGACAAATACTTCACGGCGCGCGGTAAGGACGACCGTGTATTTATTGCCGGCGGCCGATCGATGAGACCTAGGGGTCCAATCCAAACAGATCGAACCCCTAGCCTATTCGTCTGGTGGATCAACGTATCCAGTCATTCGCGTGCCTTACCGCAAAGTACTCCACTCAAGCAGAGGGACTCAAATGTCTGGGCCGATCCACTAGGGCAGATTCGATCTATTCGCAGTCATAGCCGGCGCTTTGGAAGAGGTTGCGGCATTCGGTTGGAGTGAAGGCGTGGAGGGCGTCGGCAACTTCGTCCCATAACGCAGGGATGGTCCTGCACGCGGCCTTTCGCAGGAGTGCCTTCAGCTTGGCGAACGCATGTTCGATGGGGTTGAAGTCGGGTGAGTAGGGCGGGAGGTAGAGGAGCATCGCGCCGACGTCCTCAATGGCGCTGCGAACGCCACTCACCTTGTGGGCCGGCAAGTTGTCCATGATCACGACATCGCCCGGGGACAGCTCTGGGACCAGAACGCTCGCCACATAGGTTCGGAAGGCGTCGCCATCCATCGCACCGTCCAGAAGCCAGGGCGCGACGAGCCCGTCGCTTCTGAGGCCGGCGGTGAACGTGGTGGTCTTCCAATGCCCATGCGGGACGGCGGCGACGCACCGTTCGCCCCGCGGCGCCCGGCCGCGCAGGCGGGCCATCTTCGTCGACAGGCCCGTCTCGTCGATGAAGATCAGCCGCGCCGGATCGAGGTCGAGTTGATCCTGGAACCAGGCTCTTCGGCTTGCCAGCACATCGATGCGGTTCTGTTCGGCCGCGTGAGCGGTCTTTTTTTGAACGTGATGCCGCGCCGATCGAGGAACTGCCAGATGGTCGAGGGCCAGGCATGGACGTCGCGCTCAGATCTGAGGCGTTCTGCGATCTCTTTCAGCGTGATGTCCTTCCTTTCCTCGATGAGAGCGAGAATGAAAGCCTCATGCGGATCGAGCTTGCTATGGCCGGGGTGCCCTTGGCGACGAGGCCTGACGTCGCCGGTCGTCCGCCACAGCCGGTGCCAAGCCCCTGCCGTCGCGATCCCGACGCAAAACCGCCGCGCCGCTTCGCGGGTGGATAGGCCCCCGTCGATGGCCTCGACCACTCGTCGCCGCAGATCAATCCCCAAAGCTCGCGCCATCTCACCCGCCCGAATCAACGTTGGACGGACAGCGAATCACGCCACTCCTGAAAGATCGCTACGACTCCGAGATCGCCGAATACGCTCTAGCGGCGCGCGAGGTCGAGCAAACTCTGCGGCACAGAAAGGCCTTCGCGCGCCGCCGTGGCACGGCTTTCGTTGCGGCGCGACCCCGGCAAACGTGCGTCGGGCTGGGCGGCATAGGCAACTGCGATCTTGGCGAGGTGTTCAGCGCTGCCCCCGGAGCGCGAAGGGTCTATGGCGATGATGAGTTGGCCGACCGCCGGTGGCCCACCCCCCGTGTCGAGGAAGGATGATGCCTCGAAGGCGTAGCTTGCCCCGGTGATGCCTGCAGCCATCACTTCCACCATGAGCGCGAGCGCCACACCTTTGGCGTCACCCATGGGCACCATCGTGCCGGCAAGTGCTGCCTTTGCGTCGGTGGTGGGGTTGCCGTCAGCATCAAGCGCCCATCCCTCTGGAATTGGGTTGCTGTCCTGGGCTGCTTTTACGATGTTGCCGCGCGCGACTTTTGAGAGCGACATGTCGACCACGACGGGCTCACAGCCGCAGGGGGCTGCGAATGCGATCGGGTTCGTGCCGAAAAGGGCTTTGGAGCCTCCCCACGGGGCTATGGCAGGCGGGGTGTTGGCGAACATCATCGCAACCAAACCCTCGCGGGCCAACGCTTCCACAGGATGGCCAAGTGCGCCGCAATGGTGGGAGCGGCTGATGGCGGCCATTGCAATGCCATGGGTTTTGGCGAGAGACGGCAGTTCGCTGAGCACCTTGTCGATGGCCGGGTAGGCGAACCCCTTGGCGGCATCGACGAGGAGGACTGCCCCACTGACGTGGCTTAGCGGCACGGCGTATCCGTCCACCTTCCCGCACTTCGATTGGGCGACGTAGGTGGGCACGCGGGAAAAGCCGTGGCCTTTGAGGCCGTCAGCCTCGGCGGCGACCAGCGCTGCGGCGACCGAAGCTGCGTTCTGCGGCGCGGTGGAGTGCGCTTCGAAGATGGCGGCGAGGAGATCACGGCATTCGTCGAGGCTTTGCTTTTTCATATGACGTGGAGTGACAAAACCGCGACGCAAAAGACAAGCAGCGCTAGCGTTCCCGCGAGCGCAATGATCACCGGATGCCACCCTACCTGGGCAATGTCGCGCAACGACGTTGTGAGGCCAACGGCAGCGACTGCGGTGATGAGACACCACCGCGACACCTCCACCAAGGCATCGCGGATCACGTCGGGCAAGATGCCGGTGGAGTTGACCGCCACAAGGATGGCAAACGCGATGGCAAATCCCGGGATCGGAAGCTCGGCACGGGTCCCCTCTTCGGCTGACGCCTTGCGCTCCGCCGCAAAGATGTAGGACACGATGAGCACCGTCGGCAGAAGCATCGCGACCCGCATCAGCTTCACGATCGTCGCCGTCTCCCCAGCTTCGTCAGAAACAGCAAAACCAGCGCCCACCACCTGCGCAACATCGTGTATGGTGGCGCCGATGAGAATGCCGACCTCTCGATCTGTGAATCCGATGGCTTTGAAGAGCGCCGGGTAGAGGACCATCGCGACCGTCGACAACGTCGTGACGGCGACGACGGTGAAGATGGTGTTGCGTTCGTGGTCCTTATGGCGTGGCAACACGGACGAAAGGGCAAGCGCAGCGGACGCACCGCAAATGGCCGTGGCGCCGCCGATCAGCGTGCCGAGCTTTGACGTTTCGCCCTGCACCCGCGCGGCAATCAGGGCTGCGGCTATGGTGAGGGCGATCCCCGCAAGGACGAGGCCGACGACGCCGGCACCAAGGCCAACCACGTCCGATACGGCAATGCGCAGGCCAAGGAGCGCGACGCCGATGCGCAGAATCTTTTTGGACGAGAACTTAATGCCAGGCCCCGCACGCGGGCCTTCCGACAAGAAGGCGAGAGCCATGCCGATGAGGAGCGCCATCAGCATGACCGGCCCGCCATAGTGGTCCGCCACAAAGCCAGCCGCTGCAGCCACTGTGAGCGCCAGCAAGATGCCGGGCGCCACCGTTCTGGCTTTGTCTAAGGCGCCGCGAGCACCGGAAGAGGCACGCGGCTGCGCATTTTCGGCGGTTTCCACCATCGCGGTGCGATCAGGCGCTTCGGTAAAGCTTGGTCATGACGAACTCCCGGTGTCCCAGTGCCTCAGCGGCGGTATAGCGCCCGTTCGCCGTGCGCACCACCATGTCGATGAGTGCATCGCCTGCGCTGGAGATGGTCATATCGCGGCGTAGGATACCTGAGACGTCAACGTCCACATGCTCGCTCATGGTGCGAACGGTGCGCGGGTTGGCGGTGAGCTTGACCACCGGAACGATGGGGTTGCCGATGATGTTGCCCTGGCCGGTAGGAAAGGTGTGTACCACGTACCCGCCGGCGGCCATGAGGGTGACGCATTCGGCCGCCGCAGACGAGGTGTCCATGAAGTAGAGGCCAGGCCCCGCAGCCGGCGCTTCGGCTGGCTCCAAGATGTCGATGTAGCGGCATTCACGGCCGATCTTCTCAAGGTTGCCCAGTGCCTTTTCTTCGATGGTGGTGAGGCCACCCTCAATGTTGCCTTTGGTGGGTTGGCTTTCGGAGAGGTCATCCACCGCGTGGGCAAAGATGACATCGTCCTGGTAGGCCTTCCACATCTTATACCAGCGCTCACCCACCTCCGCGTTAACGGCGCGCTCTTTACAAATGTGTTCTGCGCCAGTGATTTCGGAGGTCTCGCCGAAGCAGCCGTATATGCCTTTGGGGATCAGCTTGTCGTACATGTTGCCGACGGTGGGGCAGGACCCAAGACCGGTGGTGGTGTCACTCTCACCGCACTTGGTGGAGACCCACAGCTCATTGATAGCGCACGTCTCGCGCTGCTTCTCGCTCGCCCAGTGGACAAACTCTTTCGCTGAGCGGGAGGCGTCCATGATCGTCTTCAAATCGCCGTTCTGCTCGATGGAGAAGGCTGCGACGGGTTTTCCTGTGGCTGCGATGCCGTCGGCCACGCGCGAGGTCCAGCCGGGCTCGATGCCGATCACCACGCAGGCGGCGACATTCGGGTTCGCGCCAGTGCCGATCATGGTGCGGAAGTGTAGGTCGAGATCGGGGCCGAACTGAAGGCGGCCATAGGCGTGGGGGAGCGCCAAGGTGCCTTTGATGTTGTTGGCCACCGCCTCACACGCGGCATTGGAAATGTCGTCCACCGGCAAGATGGCAACGTGATTGCGCACGCCGACACGGCTGTTTTCGCGACGGTAGCCGAGGAAGGATTCGGGAAGGGCCATGGTCTTGCCTCCTACCAGCGCTTGGTTTTCAGGTTGTGAACGTGGACGTGCTCGCCGGCCTTCACGGTGCGGACGAACTTGCCGATGTCTTCGCCGTACTTGATGGCGGTGTCACCGTCCGAAACGTCGGTCAGCGCCACCTTGTGGCCGATGGGCACATCGTGGTGGACGGTGACTTCGAAAGTGGAGTCGTCGACGGTGACGACGCCGTGGGCTTTGGTGCCGGCCTTCAAATCCTCCACCACGACGACCGCGACGTTGTCCTCGTGATCATGCTTTAGAACGTGCGGCATGTTCGCCATCTATGGCGCTCCTTTTCTGGTTCGCCGGGGCGCTAGCCGCTCACGGCGAGGATGATCTTGACATGTTCCACGCGACCGGCCCGCAGGTCGGCGAACGCGCTCATGCCGTCGGAAAGGTCTCTCATCGCACACCATTGGAGCGGCCCGAGACGGCCATTGGCGATGGCGTCCAATGTGTCGGCGAACTCGCGCGCGGTATACGTATAGGCGCCCACGAACGTCACTTCCTGAAGCGTGGCGCGGCGGGTGTCGAGGCCAGGCTCGGCGTTGGCAAGACCCACATGGACCACAACCCCGCCAGGGCGCACCCGTGCTGAGGCCTGCGCGCGGGACCGCCCCGAGCCATAAGCGTCCACCACCAGGTCGGGCGACAATCGCTCGGCGGTCTCTGGCGTTACGGCCTGAAACGGACCCGCCGCCTCGATGCTCGGCCAACGGACGGGGTTTGGCTCGACGATGATGGCGCCAGGCGCCCCGTGCGCCACGAGGGCGAGAGCGCTTGCAAGGCCGATGGCGCCACCGCCCAGCACCAGCGGGCGACGATCACCGGATTGCGCTTCGATCGGGATCTCGCCATGGCGTTCTGCAAGGCGCGCGGCATGCCAGCCGCAGGCGAGCGGCTCGGTGAGTGCGGCGACGTGAAGGGGCAGGCTATCCGGCACGGCCAATAGATTGCGCTCCGGCAGGCGAACAACCTGGGCGAATGCGCCTTCGCGCGGCGGCATCGAAATGATCTGGCGCGATGGGCATAGGTTGGTGCGCCCTGCCTCGCACGCCTTGCACGCCATGCAGCTCACGAGCGGGTTCACCACCACGCGGCGGCCGTCGCGAGTGGTGCCTGCCGCTTCGTGGCCCAGGATGAGGGGGGCAGGGCGGCGCTCGTCATGGCCGAGGAAGGCGTGCATGTCGGAGCCGCAAATGCCGCAAAAGGCAACATCCACAAGCGTTTCGCCGTCAGCCTCAGGGGCGTCTGCCTCGCGCAGTTCCATCGTTTCTGGGCCGGTGTAGACGAGCGCTTTCATGTGGCGAGATACCCTCCGTCCACCGGAATGACGGCGCCAGTCACGTATGCGGACGCGTCGGAGGCCAGAAAAACCGTGGTGCCATCGAGGTCGCTCAGTCGGCCATTGCGTCCCATTGCGGTGGCAGCGGCGTGGTGGGCGGCCATCTTTTCGTCGCCAAACACAGGCGCGGTGAGCTCGGTGGGAAAGAAGCCGGGCGCGATCGCATTGGCGCGCACGCCCTTGCCCGACCATTCGCGGGCCATGGCGCGGGTCAGTTGGGCGATCCCACCTTTCGAGGCTCCATAGGCAAGCCCATTTGTCATCGCGCGATAGGACTGCAGCGATGCGATGTTGATGATGGCGCCCCCGCCGGCCGCCAACATCCCGGGCACCACCGCCTTTGCCAGAAAGAACGGGACCTTGAGGTTGACGTTGAGCGTTTCGTCCCAGCTCTCGGGTGTCAAATCATCTGCTGATTGACGCAGGTTGACGCCCGCCGCGCTGACCAGAACGCGCACAGGGCCGAAGACGGCAGCGGCGCGGGCGGCGAGTGCGGCTGGATCGTCGCGCACCACATCGCCAGCAAGGGCCGCCGCGGTGCCGCCGTCAGCCTCGATTTCGCGCACCGCATCGGCGAGTGCATCCTCCCGCCGTGCCACTGCGACGACGGGGGCACCGGCACGCGCGAGGGTCAAGGCCATGCGCCGGCCTATGCCGGAGGATGCGCCTGTCACAAGCGCGGGTCGACCATGGAGGCCGAACAGCGCGTGGACGAAGTCGGTAGGGGTGGTCGGCATCGTCATTCTGCTGCGGAAAGGTCGAAGTCTTCGTCGGGGTACCACTTCTTGAGGCGGATGTCGGCTGTACGGGCATGGCCTTCCATGCCTTCAAGCCGCGAAATGCGGGCGGTTGCTTCGGCCACGGGGCGAGCCCCATCGCGGGTGGCGCGCTGCCAGGTGACAAGTTTCATATATTTGTGCACCGAGAGGCCGCCAGTGTAGCGCGCAGCGCCCGATGTGGGCAGCACGTGGTTGGTGCCCGAGGCCTTGTCACCGAAGGCGACCGTCGTCTCTTCGCCAAGGAACAAGGAGCCGTAGCAGGACAGACGCGTTAGCCACCAATCAAGGTCCTCGGCCATGACGGTGAGGTGTTCGGGCGCGTAGGCGTCAGAGGTGGCGGCCATCGCCTCACGGTTCTCGCACACGATGACCTCGGCATAGTCCCGCCAGGCGGCTTCGGCGTTCTTGGCGTTCAATTCAGGCAACGCTGCGATGAGGCGGGGGACCTCCGCAAGCACGCTTTCGGCAAGGGCGCGGTCGTCGGTGACGAGCCAGACGGGCGAGTTGTAGCCATGCTCGGCCTGGCCCACGAGATCGGCCGACACGATCGCAGGGTCGGCACTCTTGTCGGCGACAATCAGGCTGTCGGTGGGGCCGGCGAACATATCAATGCCGACGCGCCCAAAGAGGATGCGCTTGGCTTCGGCGACGAACTGGTTGCCGGGGCCAACAAGAATATCCGCGGCAGGGAGGCCGAAGAGACCGAAGGCCATGGCCGCCACGCCCTGGACGCCGCCGAGCGCTAAGATGCTGTCGGCGCCGCACAGGTCGGCCGTGTAGATGATGGCGGGGTTGATGCCCACGCCAGGGCGCGGCGGCGAGCATGCGGCAATGTGGCCGCAACCTGCCACCTTGGCGGTTGTCACCGTCATGAGGGCGGAGGCGACGTGGGCGTAGCGGCCGCCGGGCGCATAACAGCCGGCAGCGCGACAAGGGATCGATTTTTGGCCGGCGACCAGGCCGGGTCGTACCTCGTATGAGAAATCCTTGATGGTCTCTTTCTGAGCCTCGGCGAAGCGGCGCACGTTGTCGTGTGCGAACTGGATGTCGTCTTTCAGCTTCTGCGGAACCGCGCGGCACGCCGCTTCAATCTCCTCCGGGGTGAGAACGATGTTCCCGTCGTAACGATCAAACTTTTCAGCGTAGCGCCTGGCAGCGTCCTCGCCGCTGGCTTCGATCTCGTCGAGGATCTTTTGCACCGTGGCGCGGACGTCCCCGGCGTCGTCCGTCGACGTTTTGGGAGCCTTCTTCAAGTATTCGTTCGGCATAAGACGACTCACTTATAGATTTCGGGGAGGAGCGCTGTGGAAATCGCCGGAACGTAGGCGATAAGCAGCGTCACGATGAGCATGAAGGTGACAAACGGCACCGCCCGCGCGGCGATCTTGAGGATCTTCTCGCCGGTGAGTCCTGCCACCACGAACAGGTTGAGGCCGAGCGGCGGGGTGATGAAGCCGACACCGAGTGCTGTGATCATCATCACGCAGAACTGGATCTCGTTCATTCCAATGTCGTCGGCGAGTGGCTTCAGGATGGGAGCGAGAATGACGATGTTGGGGGTCGTCTCCATCACACAACCGGCCGCGATGAGAATGCCGATCATCAACAAAATAATCAGCTGTGGGTTGTCTGTGATGGACGTCACCGCAAGCACGAAGCCTTGAGGGACGCCTAGCGCCGCCATGGTCTGCGCCAGCGGCAACGACAGCGCAATGATCGGCAAGATGACGCCGTTCACCTTCGCTGAAGACACAAGCATTGCTGGAAAATCTGCAAACTTTAGCGTGCCGAGGATGAAGCCCATGGCAATCGTCACGATGACCGCGATGGCGCCCGCTTCCGTTGGCGTCAATTTGCCCGAGAAGATGCCCCAGAAGATGATGCCGGGCACGAGGAAGGCGTACCAGCCCCGCTTCAGTGCCGCGCCAAGGTTGGCAAGCCATTCCCCCGTGGTGATGAGGCCGCCACCTTCGTAGGCGTAGCGCCGATTCATCACGATGTTGGTCACAAGGATCGAGACGAGGATGAGAACACCGGGGATCAGCGCCGCCGCAAAGAGCGTGGAGGCTGAGATGCCGAGCACCAGACCGATGATGATGTAGGCGATGGACGGCGGGATGAGGATCCCCGTACAGGCCCCCGCTGCGACGAGGGCGCAGGCATAGGGCCGCGGATAGCCCGATTCCACAAGACGGGCGATGGTCATGCGGCCAACGGCGGCGGCGCCGGCGGCGTCGCTGCCGGAGATGGCCGAGAACATGCCGCAGACAAGGACCGTGGCCGAGCCGAATCCGCCCTTGGCCCAGCACGTGAGTGCTTCGGCAACGTCGAGGAACTTCCTGCTGAGGCCTGTGCGCACCAGCACATCGCCTGTGAGGATGAAGAGCGGCACCGCCGTCAGCGCGAAGTGGTCGATGCCGTCGAACAGGCTCTCGCCAAGAAGCGACAGGGGCAGCACTTCAGAGATGAGGAGCATCGCGACCGCGGCCGCTCCCACCGACGCCCACACAGGAATGCCGAGCGCAATGAGAACAACAAAGAAGATCACCGGGCCGTAGAAGTCCCAGCCGATGGTGACGGCTTCTTGCTCCATCTGGTTCCAGAGCATGGCGTCCTCCTAGTCGAACAGCCGCTCGCCCTCGAAGACGGGGCGGCCGGCCAGGAGATCGGATACATCCCTGATGAGGGATTGGATGAGGCGCACGATCATGATCGTGAAACCGAGAGGCACGGCCATTAAAAACCACACCATGGATACTCTCAGCCCATGGCTGACGGATCCGAACTTCCAGGACACCGACACCACCTCGAAGGCCCAGTAAACCGCAAGGACCGCAATGGCGAGCATCACAAGGTCACCGAGGATGTAGAGGAGCGTTTTCACCCGCTTGCCGACGAAGCTGTAGATGACGTCGATGCGGATGTGGGCTCGCTCGCGCACGGCGGAGGCCGCGCCGATCCAGGCGAGGTAGATAAAGGAGTAGCGAACGATTTCTTCGCCCCAGATGGATGAATAAGCGAACACTTCGCGCCGTACGACTTCTACAGCCATGGTTGTGACGAGCAGCGTGTAAAAGACGAGGAGGGCCCATCGCTCCAAGTTTTTGTTCAGTATTTGTAGCACGCACGCCTCCTGTGGCGGCCGGCAAGGCGACCGCGCATTGAGAGAGCCTCACCGTGGACAATGCCGTGGCACCGACCGGCACGGGAAGGGCGGCGGCAAAGCGCCGCCCTGAGGGACGTTAAGCGTCGTGGACGTAGAGGCGCGCTTGGGTATCGGCGGCTTCGACCAGTTTGTCGAAGTCGGCCATCGAGCCTGCGAGCTCGGTCTTGAACGTGTCCCACTCGCTGCGCTGGTAGCCGCCGGCGTCCTTCCACTCCGCCATTTCGTCGCTGGTGGGGGAGTAGAACTCCACGCCGGACTTTGCGAGCTCTGCCATAGCGTAGGCACGGGCAGCCGGCACCTTGGCAAGGTTTTGCTGCGAGGTGATCTCTGAGGCGAAGTCGATGCCTTCGCGCACATCCGCCGGCAAACTGTCATACCATTCAAGGTTACAGGAGTAGACTTGGCTGTCCGGCACCGCCTGAGTAAAGCTCACGTAGCTCAAGATGTCTTTGAAGCCAAAGACGTAGAGGGCTCCGACCGAGGGGTCCAGCGCATCGGCGACACCTTGTTTGATGGCCGAAGGGGTCTCGCCCCAAGCGACGGGCGTCGGGTTTGCGCCCACCATACGGTAGTATTGCTGTAGCATCTGCGACCCGGGGACGCGGAACTTCACACCATCGAGGTCGGCTGGGGTACGTACTGGGCCTTCGCCGCCCTTGCGGACCGCCACAACCCGCGGGTCGATGACCACGTACCACAAAGGCTTGAAGCCGCGGGCCTGTACCTGCGGGTGCACGGTGGTCTGCCAATGGTCAGACGAGACAAGGTTGACGAAGCGCTGGTTGGAGCCGCAGAGGTAGGGAAGATTGATGAGGTCGACCACCGGCGCGAAGGGCGCGAAGTTGGACAAGGAGTGCTGTGCGGCCTGGATCGTCCCACCCTGTACCTTCTGCGCAAGCGCGCCACCGGCGCCGAGCTGACCGCCTGCGGCGAGCTTGACGTAGACTTTGCCGTTGGTGGCGTTTTGGATGTTTTCCTTAAAGTCCAACTGCATGATCGGGTAGGACCGATCGGCTGTCAAAACGTACGCCGTTGCGACGGTCATGATGTGGTCGGCGGCGCGTTCGCGTGCGGCTTCTTCACGGGCCGTCTGCGCGGCAGCTTCGCTCGACCACAATGTGCCTGCAGCGCCCGCGGCGACGGCGGCGGTCAGGCCAGTGGTTCCCGCCAGCTTCAGGAAATTGCGCCGTTCCTCTGAGACCCGCTCTTTCTTGTCGGTGATGCCCATGGGTTTCCTCCAGATCTTTCGTTGATGTTCGAGCGGTCGTTGCCTGCCCGATCGTATCGCTATGTTGAGGTTTTGTTTTCCCGCGCGGCAGCTTCCTTCATCAGGATGCCGACGACGAACGTCACACTGGTCGCAAGCAACAAAAGGAGCTGCGATTTGTCATTCAGCACTTCGCCCCAGCGCAGGGCGCCGGCCAAGACATTTGCAAAGAAGGCGGTGAAGAGAAGAAGCGCGATGACGAGCACCGTACTGCCGAGCTTGGCCATGGTCCCTCCCTGATCGACTGCCGATTTGCGCGGCTTTGTGGGCGCTCTCACATTGCCAATGCGCAAAATGAAAGCGCTTTCATTTTTGTCAGGGTTACGCTTCGGGCCGGTTTGTGTCAACTCCTCACTGCGAATTACTTTGATGCGTAGGGTGAGGTGGCAGAGGCGAATGCGAAGGCTGCGAACGAACCAAGCCGACACGAGGCCGACCCTGGAAGACGTGGCACGGGAAGCGGGTGTCTCCGTCGCAACCGTTTCGCGGACCCTCAATTCGCCGGACCTGGTGCGCGCCAAAACCAAGGAGCAGGTCACAAATGCTGTCGCGGCGACGGGCTACACCCCGCATTTCGGCGGCCGGGCTCTTGCCCTTAACCGCACCAACACCGTTGGCGCCGTCATCCCAACGCTGAACAACGCCATTTTTGCTCATGGCATCAACGCCTTCGAAGAAGCGCTTCGGGAGCGGGGCTACACATTGCTCTTGGGCCTGTCGAATTATGATCCCGACACGGAACGCACAAACGTCCTCAGAATGATCGAGCGCGGGGTCGATGCGCTGATGCTGGTGGGTACCGAGCACGACAGCGATACGGTGCACCGGTTGCGTCGATCCCAAAAGCCGTTCGTGTGCGCTTGGTCTTTCGCGCCTCAGTCAGGGCTGCCGACCGTCGGCTTCGACAATCACGGGGCCATGTCGAAGGTGGTCGATCACCTCGTCGATCTTGGTCACCGTGACATTGCGATGATTGCTGGCATCACGAAGAACAATGATCGCGCGCGCGAGCGGGTCAATGGCGTTCTTGATGCAGTGGCCGAGCGGGGGCTCCAAATTCGGCCCCATTGGTTGGTCGAGGTCCGCTACAGCGTCAACGAAGCATCGGCATGCGCGACCCACCTCTTCTCCGAGCCGGAGCGACCGAGCGCCGTCATCTGCGGCAATGACGTCATTGCCTATGGCACACTGTTCGCCGCGGCCGGCTGCAACGTCTTGGTGCCAGAGGATGTCTCCATCGTGGGGTTCGATGATCTTGCCCTGTCGGCGCGCGTCCCGCCGGGGCTCACGACTATCCGCGTCCCAGCGATCCGGATGGGTGAGGCTGCCGCCAACCGTCTCGCAGATATCATCGAGGACGGGGTTGGGGCCGACGCGGACGGATCCATCGAACTGCCGACCGAGCTGGTGGTGCGCGGGACGACGGGGCAGGCTGCGCGCTGAACCCTCCAGCATACGGCTTCAGTTTAAGAGCTGTGCGCCACACGCGTGGTAGAGCGATAACAACAGCATACCCAGCCACCATACTTTTTCCGCCACCTCTTGTGATCAACACATCTAAGTGGCATCAGTCCCGACGGTCCGCTGAGCTGATTCTTGGCGCTCCAAATGCAATGGAAAATGCCGAAGCGTAGTATCTTTGATTTTCATTGGCCGTTGCAGAATAATAATGACCCACTATAGGTAAATCGACAGAATATGCTGAAAATATCTGCAATCTGAACATGAACTGGAACCTGATTGAGATCGAGATCGGCTTTGGATCAAGAGTTGGGGCTATGCACTTGCACGATGGCGCATAAAGACAAGTCAGTGTGGACGTTCTCGGGTAATCTGTTGATCCGCATCGTCGACGGTGTGATGGTGAGCGCCCTGCGCCGATGCAAAACGTGAATGAGGAACGGTGAATGTTTCGACGACTCCTGCCGCTGATTGTGTGTCTAGCGGTGACATCCGGTGCGACTGCCCAAACGGTCGGATACGCCGATGCAATCCAAATTCTGTCGAAGAGCTGTGGCTCGGACATCTCGCGCTATTGTGGGAACGCGACGTTGGCGAACTATGGGATTGGCCGTTGTCTGGAGGGGGCGCGAGACAAAGTCTCGTCTCAATGCCTTGCCGACCTCGACAGGGTACGCAGAGACATCGCGGCACGATCAAAGGCACAGGCGGACGCGGAATCGATTTGTGCCAACGATATCAGACGACTGTGTCCGATGACCCAACGCGGGCGTGGGCATGTCCTGGTGTGTATGCTTAAGGCTGAACCCAGCGTAAGCAAACGCTGCAACCAGGCAATCACCGACGCCGGATGGCGCTAAGAGGATGCGTTTCATGAAGATGCCGTTGACTGCAGCCGCCGTCGTTGTCGTCGCCTCGCTCGTGGCCACCACAGGTGAAGCGCAGACCCGTCTTGATCGCAACCAGATCATCCAAAGCCTTTACGGAACGGAAAGCGCGGTGGCCCGGCTTGACCCAGCCGCACTCCAACGGGCCGCGGAACAAGCTGCGGCACAAGGCGGGGGAAATGCGTCCGGCCTCCTTTCAGATCAACTGCGCTCGCTTCCCCAACTTAGTGTCGAGATCAATTTTGATTTGAATTCTGCGCGAATCCGACCAGAGAGCTACTACTCGGTTGGATTGATCGCTGATGCACTTCACTCGCCATATCTTATGGGTCAGCGCATTGTTGTTGTGGGCCATACCGATGCGACCGGCGGTCGACAGCTGAATCTCGACCTCAGCAAACGGCGCGCGGCAGCGGTCAGAGACGCTCTTGCGACCACATTCAATGTGCCAGCATCTCAGCTGGTGGCGATTGGGCTTGGCGAAGAACAACTGCAAGATCCAGCCAATCCGGACTCGGGGATCAACCGCCGCGTTCAATTGATCAACCTTGGCCCATAAACTGTGGTCGCGCTCGTTTGGTGAAGCGGGCACGTCCACATCCGCTTCGGCTGGAGAGGTCCACGGTTGGTCGGCGGTACCGCTTACTACTGCCGTTTCTTGAAGCAGTAGCGCAGAGAGCTAATGGGCGTTCACTGGCGAAGGAAAATTCGGTACACTCGTTAAGTCATGCGAGGAGTGTATTGTTGCGTGATCATGACTTGACGAACGCTCTTCCGTGGACGTGGCGGACGGGTGGGCGAAGATGGGTACGCAGGGGTCGGCAACATCTGAGAGGGTTTCCGGCGGGACGGACAAGCTGACCTATGCGGCGCGCACCAAGAAGGTGGTGTTGCTGCCGCCAGCAATTGCAATACTTGCCCTCGATATGACGCACACCCGAAGGGGTCACAGCCGAAGAAGCATCGCGTAGAACGACACATTGTGTCCAAGGCCGGTTTCCCTTCGGCAAGCGTCGTTTTTGGCATCTATGTCGATCAATGCCGCGCTGGCGTGGATCGAGCCGGAGGTTGACTCCACGCTTTCGCATGGCGCCACCGCCCACCCCGCTGAGAGGCACAAAAAGTGCCAGAAGTTCGGATAAATGCCGCTTTGAACTCCGCAAATCTGAAGGTTGGCTCGAGGGTGGAGCTTGTCACTGATCTGAGGAACGGTCGCGATCGTTGCGAGCATCACGCCCGGCAACAACAAGCTCATCGTCCATGGCCTTGAAATTGGGGCAGCCGTGCGCAGAACCGGACGGCTGCTGTAGAGGTTGGGGTACGACCCGCCCAGTCGATATGAAATTGATTAGCCCGTACTCTATTATTGTAAACGTATCAGGGATCTCCAGCTTCGAGCGAAACCTATTGGTTTCCTTTAAATTGCAGGCAGAAAATCTTAATATCAGTATTGCTCAAATCTCTAAGACCTACTGCAACAAGGTGTGGGAAGAGTGTCACTGCCTTGTTTCTGCAGCACAACGGAAGACCCGACATCACCACGATATGGTAATCGGATAGTCGTATGCGATCGTCAGGTTAGCTGTCATGGATGTTGGCGATGGAAGCGTCGAGAGCTGCCATGAGGGCTTTAGCAGCGTTTTGGTCGCGCGCAGTTGGGTGGGGATCAGCGAAGCGGCCTGTATCGTTATCGAAGTATTGGCCGGTGCGGGCAGCAACGTCTTCGGTCAACGTCATACGGAAGAGGACATCCGCGCCGATATGCAGGTCGCTCCCTGGAACCCCAAACCCCTCTTTGACCATCTTGCTGGCAAGGAGAGAGCCAGGGTTCACGGCAATGACTGCGGGGCCGTCCTTCAGTTCGGCAGCGAGCTCTTGTGTCCAAATGGTGATGGCGAGCTTGCTTTGAGCGTAGGCGGCGAAATCTTCCAGCCTTCTTGCACCACCCATTGCTTTAAGATCGACGGGCGCCTGGGCCGCCGACGACACGTTGATGATCCGACCAGACGGAGGAATGATGGGAAGAAGCCTTCGCGTCAAAACGTAAGGCGCGATGGTATTGACGACGAAGCGGACATCAAGGCCTCCTGGCGTCAATGGGTTGGCCGTCTTGAAGACGCCGGCGTTGTTGATAAGGACGTCGATACAGCGGTGATTCGTCCGAACGGATTCCGCCAGTGCGGCGACCTGCGAGAGATCTGACAGGTCGGCGAGGTAGGTCTCCACCGTGTCCGGCAGAACGGCGTTGGCCGCGTCCAGCTTGTCTGGGCTACGGCCGTGCAGCAGCAGGGATTGACCGTCGGCGCCCAAAAGCTTTGCCGTTTCGAGGCCGATGCCATCGGTCGCCCCGGTGATCAGGATTGTCTTCTTCATGAACGGGCTCCTCGGCGTCAATCAGTGGACAAGGTACGTGCTTGGACGGGATGTGTCTGTGGCCTGGCCCGAATGATTAGATTTTGGGCGATTTGCCTGGGGTTGCGGGCAAGATCCAAAATATCCCTTGCGGATTTCGGATAAATCCATTGAATGAAGATGCAGAATTCTGGATATGGATATAATCCGGTGGACACTGAGAGCCTTCGTCTCTTCGTTCTTGCGGCCGAGAAGCTGAACATCAGCGCGGCAGGCCGCGATCTTGGCATGGCTCCAGCGATGGCGAGCGCCAGATTGGCACGGCTTGAAAAATCTCTGGGTGCCGACTTGCTGCATCGCTCCACGCGCAAGGTCTCGTTGTCGCTGGAGGGATCCGAATTTCTACCCTACGCCAAGGAAATCCTTGCGCAAGAGGCGACGGCACGAGCGGTCTTGGGCCATGAAGGTACCGATGTCACAGGAACAGTGAGATTTACCGCGCCGAGTACATTTGCGCAGCTTTACATTGTACCCCTCTTGCCAGCGTTTTTAGTAGAACACCCGCGCATACGGTTGGAGCTTCACTTGTCAGATGCGCGATTGGACTTGATCGAGGGGAGTTTTGATTTGGCGTTGCGCAACGCGGCACTGGAAGACTCCAACCTAAAAGCGCGAAAACTGGCCGACGACACGCGCATCCTCTGTGCCGCGCCCCGCTATCTGCAAGAACATGGAACGCCATACGCGCCCGATGACCTATTGGAACATCAACTGGTGGCGTTTAAGAGTCTGGCAACGCGGCCTTTGTTGCGCTTTGACGGGGCGAGGGGAGAGTTCAACCCGCGGCAGGCAAGGTGCAGGCTAACGCTAGACGATGGCCTCAGCCAAAAACTGGCGACGATGGCGAACGCGGGGATCTCCGCCAATTCGCTTTGGAGCGTGCACCGCGAACTGGCCGACGGCGCACTGGTGCGCGTGCTACCGGAATATGTGGTGGACGATCACTCCGTTCTTTGGCTCGTCTATCCAAAGACCAATGTTCTATCCCCAAAGGTTAAAGTCTTAATTGATTTCCTAATTGAAAGAATTGGGCGAAATCCTCCATGGTTGGAAGATCAAGTGTTTTAAATGAACAATTTGCGTAGACGGATTGCCCACGCGTGTTTGGCTGATGGAAATCCTGACATAACACTCCAACAGGGTTGCGTAGGGCGCCTATGAGTGAGCCGTCGATCACGCAACCCTGTGCTGAACCGCGGCGGGTGTTCGTATTGGGGGCCACCGGTACCATCGGGCGGGCCACGGTCCGTGCATTGGTGTCGCGTGGGCACGATGTGGTGTGTTTCGTGCGGCGGCGGGAAGGGATGAACGGCCGGGCTGCGGCGCAAGACCGTTCCATGCTTTTCAAGGGCGTGGAGGTGCGGTTGGGGGATGTGACGAGGGCGTCGTCGTTGAGGCAGGACGGCTTCCGCGGTGAGCGCTTCGATGCGGTGGTATCCTGTTTGGCCTCGCGCACAGGAACTCCTAAGGATGCATGGGCCATTGACCACGATGCCCATATCAATGCGCTAGACGCGGCCCAGGTGGCAGGCGTCCGACAGGTGGTGCTGCTCTCGGCAATCTGCGTGCAAAAGCCGCTTCTGGCATTTCAGCAGGCCAAGCTGGCGTTTGAAAACGCACTTGTGGAGTCGGGGCTCACCCACTCTATCGTCCGGCCGACGGCGTTCTTTAAGTCGCTCTCCGGCCAGGTGGATCGGGTAATACGTGGCAAGCCATTTGTAGTGTTCGGTGATGGAACACTCACAGCGTGCAAACCGATCAGCGATGATGATTTAGCCCATTATCTTGTGGATTGCTTGGACGATAAAAATCGACACAACCGTATACTACCAATTGGTGGGCCAGGGGGGGCGATAACACCAAAGCAGCAGGGCGAACACCTTTTTGGCCTCTTGGGGGAGAAGCCACGATTCAAGCACGTCCCCGTGGCAATGCTAGACGCCATCATCGGGGGGCTGAGCGTTATCGGCCATATTGTCCCCGCAGCCAAAAACAAGGCAGACCTCGCACGGATCGGCCGATACTATGCCACTGAATCAATGCTCGTGCTCAATCCCGAAACCTCACGCTATGATGCAGCGGCAACCCCCTCCTTCGGGTCGGAAACACTGTTCGACTTTTATGAGAGACTGGTGAGGGGCGAAGTTTCGGTAGATCGCGGCGATCACGCTGTGTTTTGACGCGGACACGAGGCGGTGTTGGCATGCGCCGCGCTCGGGGATGCCAATCGCTCTCCTGGTTTTGGTTTTCCTTCATCCGGGAAGGGACTAAGCCGGCATCTGTCGTCGAGCGGACGGCCCGGAGTTGTGTATGCTTGATCGTGCGTTGGTCGGTCCGGACGATGGGCCTAGGGTCTAAACCCAATCAACAGATAGGAAAGGAGAGGCATTCAAGGTTACGGCGTTCGTGGAGGGACGCCATGGGTCATCTGTTTTGGCTGAACGACGAGCAGTGGGCGGCGATCGAGCCGCATCTGCCGAAAAACCAGCCCGGTGCGCGGCGGGTCGACGATCGCCGGGTCCTATCCGGAATCTTTCACGTCTTGAAGACCGGTTGTCGCTGGTGCGACTGCCCGGCCGAGTACGGGCCGCACACGACGGTCTACAACCGGTTCAATCGCTGGTCGCGACGGCGGTTCTGGACCGGGCTTCTGGACGCGTTCGCTGCAGCTGGCCGCCTGGCGCAGAGCGCCTCCATCGATTCCAGCTTCGTCAAGGCGCACCGCTCGGCCCACGGCGGAAAAGGGGGGCGCGGCGCCAAGCGATCGGTCCGTCGCGCGGCGGCCAAAGGAACTTGGACACCTCCGGAAACCGGATCTTGAGTCGGGAGCGTGCATGACGTTCCGGTCTTGAGTTTGATTTGGTGGGAGCCAGCGATGTCATCAGGTCAGTGCGGTTTCTGGGACGTGGAGGAGCGGCTTTGGGCGCTGTCGGAGCAGGGCCAGCCGCTGGAGAAGCTTGGCGCGGCGGTCGACTTTGAGATGTTACGGCCGGACCTGGCGGAAGCGCTTGGACAACCCGACAGATCGAAGGGAGGCCGGCCGCTGTTCGATCCGGTGCTCAAGTTACGCATGCTGGTGCAGCAGGCGATGCACGGGCTGAGCCTGGCGCAGACCGAGTATCTGGTGGCCGACAGGCTGAGCTGGATGCGGTTCTACCGGCTCGGCCCCGGCGATAGCGTTCCCCATGCCAACACGCTGTGGGATTTTCGCGAAGCACTGATCGCCGCCGGCGGGCTCGAGGTGCTGTTCACGCGGCTGGAACGAGCGATCACCGAGGCGGGCTACCTGCCGATGTCGGCGCAGATCGTGGAATCGACGCTGGTCGCCGCACCGCGCCAGCGGCTGATGGACGGCGAGAAGGCTGCCCTCAAGGAAGGTAAGCGTACGGCGTTCCCGACCTTGACACTTGGTTGCGCGTCAGTGGGTTTAGGTCGCTGAGCGCCAGGGCAGCAGTTGGTCGAGTTCGGTGATCCTGTGGTCGGGGATCCGGGAGAGGGTGTCAGCGAGCCAGGCTCGGAGGTCGACGCCGTTCAGCTTCGCGGTCTCGATCAGGGTGTGGGCGATCGCGGCGGCATGTCCACCTACTCCGGAGCCCATGAAGAATTAGCCTTTACGGCCGAGCGCCGTCCGCCGTTCATTCTGCCCATGTCGGGCAGCATGCTGTTGTCCACTACCGCTGGCACCCTCTTTTCGGTCGGCGCGTCCGGATCGAACGGATAGACAGTCGCAAGCTCGGTCGGTTCATCCACGTCGAGGTACTGCCTGGCGTGTTCACGGTCCTCGCGGAGTGGATGTTCGACGCTTCGGTCTGCGTCGGCATGGAGATCGGCGCGCCACGCGCATCTATTGCCGCTCTGGCGGATCTCGATGATCTTCTGAAGCGACACGCTCTGCGTCGAAACTCTTCCAGCGACATCGCCGGAGAGGAGCAGCCCGATGCAGGATCCAAGGACCAAGCCGTCTGCGCCAACGCAACTGTTTATGCCACTAGACTCGAGGCTGCTGCGGGGGATGAATTCGCCCGATCGTCAGCAGGTCGTGATGCGCCTTGCGATGCTGCTGGCGGATGCTGCGGCCGGCGTCGTCGATGCGGAGCGTCGCGATAATGGACGGTGAACTCATTTCGCCGGCGCTCTTGCAGCGCAAGGCCGTCGTCTATGTCCGGCAGTCGACCCAGACTCAGGTGGAGGTCAACGGTGAGGGACGCCGCCGCCAGTACGAACTAGTCGACGCCGCCCGGCGCCGCGGCTTCCGCACCGTCGAGGTCATCGACGACGATCTGGGCCGTTCGGCGAGCGGCATGGTGGCGCGGCCAGGTTTCGAGAAGCTCGTCGCCGCGCTTTGCGCCGGCGAGATCGGCGCGGTGCTGTGCTTCGACGCGTCGCGGCTGGCCCGCAATGGCCGAGATTGGCATCACCTTCTCGAGCTGTGCGGACTGGTCGAGGCGCGTGTCATCGATCAGGACGGCGTCTACGACCCCTGTCGGCCGAATGACCGCCTGTTGCTTGGCATGAAGGGCAGCATCAGTGAGTTCGAGCTCGGTGTCATCCGAGCACGCATGCTCGATGCCGCCCGCGCGAACTTCGGATCAGCGTTCCGATCGGCTACCTCTGGCATCGCGACGCCGGGCTCGGCCTCGATCCCGACATCCGGCTGCAGCAGGTGATCCGGCTGGTGTTCGAGCGCTTCCGTCAGCTCGGCGGCGCCCGCCAGGCCCATCTGTCGCTGAGCGCGGAGGGCGTGTTCTTTCCACGACCTTCCGACGGCAAACGGCTGACGTCCTTTGACTGGACGCCGATCCGCTATCGCAACGTCATCGGCATCCTGAAGAACCCCTTCTACGCAGGCGCCTATGTCTACGGCAAAAACGAGAAGCGGATCGCCGTGGTGGATGGCCGGGCGCGGAAGTCCTACGGCCATGTCAGGCCGGCCGAAGACTGGGACGTTGTGATCCACGATCACCACGAAGGCTTATCAATTGGAGCGAGTACGAGCGCAACCAGTCCTTGCTCGCCGCCAATGCCTACGGCCGCGTCGGCGGTCAGAAGTCGGGCCGGGGGGCCGCGCACTGCTGGCGGGTATGCTGACCTGCGCCCGCTGCGGGCGCGGGCTGGCGGTCGTTTACGCGGGCGCGCAACCGGGCCGCCCGACCTATCGCTGCGACCGCCCCAACCTGATGCTGGGCCTGCCGTGCTGCCTCGGCTTCGGTGGCCCCAGAGTGGACGCGGCGATGGCGGCGGAGATACTTCGGGTGGTCGAGCCGATGGCCATGGAGGCGGCGCTGGAGGCCGAGCGGATGCATCAGGAGGGCGAGGCGGAGCGCAGACGCGTCGCGGCACTCGATCTCGAGCAGGCGCAATATGACGCCTCGCTCGCCGAGCCGCGCTACGCCGCCTGCGACCCCGACAACCGGCTCATCGCAGCACAAGCTCGAGAAGCAGTGGGAGATCGCGCTGCGACGCGTCGAGGATTGCCAGGCGCGTCTCGCCGCCATCGATGTCCCCGATCCCGTGACGCCAAGGCCCGACTTCGATGGGATGGCCGAAGACCTTGCCGCGGCGTGGTCGGCGCCCGGCGTCACCACCCGCATCCGACAGGAGCTTGTCCGAGCGTTGGTCGCCGACATCATCGCCGATATCGACGAGGCAACGCGCGAGGTGGTGTTGATCATCCATGGGCGCGGCGGGCAGCACTCAGAGCTGCGCGTGCGTAAGCCCAAGACTGGCGAACACAACCGCCGGACGCCGGACGAGGCCCTCGCCGTGATGGCGCGCATGGCGACGCGTTTCTGCGACGCCGCTATCGCCGCCACGCTCAATCGGATGGGCATCCGCACCGGTCAGGGCATGACCTGGACGGCGCCCCGCGTCGGCTCCATCCGTAACGTTCACGGTATCGACGCCTACCGCTCCGCAGAGAAGAGCGGCGTTTGGCTCACCAGGCGCGAGGCGGCTGCCAAGCTCGGGGTCACGAGCCACGTCATTCGGGGCCTGATCCAGGATGGTGTCCTTCCCGCCGAGCAGGTCGTGCCGGGTGCTCCTTGGAAAATTCAGGCCAAGGACCTCGATGCAGAGCCCGTCATCGACGCTCTTGCGAACAAAAACCGCCCGCGTCACCCATCCACGCAAGCGCGACTACCAATGTTGTCAGATACTTGAGAAAGAGGTGCAGTATGACTCCACCCCGGCGATGCCGCGCACGGCCCGCTCGGCCGTATTGTTGTCGATCTCGAGGATCCCGTTCTCGAAGATCGCCCCGAGCCACGGCAGCCGGGTGAGTGCGTAGCAGATCGCCTGACTGAGCGAGGACTTGCCGGATACCTGCCTCGGCGTGGTCGTCAGGAACGCCACGAGCGCGTCGAAGCGGGGCTTCGTCTCGGCCTGTCGGATCTTGTCGCGCTCGTCGGGCGGCTTGCCTTTGATCCTCTCTTCCACCCATAGAGCTCCGCGATGCGTCGCAGCGTCTCTTCGGCCACCGACAAGCCTTGCGCGGTGGCGACGTCGACGAACTTGCGTCGGAGGTGGGCAAGGCAGACGACCTCGCGCACCGCGCCGGAGCGCGTGATGTCATTGAAGCCGGCATAGCCGTCGGCGTGCATGAAGCCGCTGAACCCGGCGAGGTGGGTCCGGGGATAGATCCCTTTGCGGTCCGGCGAGAAGCGGTACCAGGCCGCAGGTGGTGTTGCGCTTGCCCATGGCCGCTCATCGCTGGCGTAGACCCATATTCGGCCCGTCGTTGTCTTGCCGCCCGTGCCGGGCGAGAGAACCCGCATAGGCGTATCGTCGGCGAAGATCGCTTGCGCTTGGCACACGTGCCGGCCGATCGCATCGGCGAGCGGCTCAAGAAGGCGCGTCGCCTGACCAACCCAGCCGGCGAGTGTGGACCGCTCCAGATCGAGGCCATAGCGCTCGAAGATCTGGCTCTGGCGGTAGAGCGGCAGGTGATCAGCGTACTTGGCGGTGAGGACGTGCGCGATGAGCCCAGGTCCGGGCCGGCCACGCTCGATCGGGCGCGACGGCAGCGGCGCCTGAAGGACCGCCTCGCAGCACGCTCATGCCATGCGCAGCCGCCCGTCCGGCACAGCCGGACAGTTGCCAAATCTTGCGCGCAACGCGCGCGCGGTGCACGACGAAGCGGCCGGGAGCGTACTCCAGCTCTTCAAACACGTCCTCGCCGAGCAGCTTCAGCCTCCCGCCGCACCGATCGCACGCCGTGCCCGGCGAGAGGACCGCGTCCCGGCGCGGCAGATGACCGGGGAGCGGCTTGTGCACGGGCTTGGCCTTCGGCACGCCCGCTGGTGACGGCACAGGGCTACCTTCACCCGAGTGCGTGATCTCGAGGTCTTCCAGCGTTAGCTGGAGTTGCTCGAGCCCCTCGGCGGACGTGCTGAAGCGATGTCGCTTCAGCCCGCTCAGCTGGTGCTTGAGCTTCTCAATCGGGAAGTCGCGCAAGGCGAGTTCTGCCCGGGTCGTCGCTACAATTGCCTTGAGGGGGTCGACGTCGTCGGGAAGATCGGCCAGCGTGCTCGGCATGACCGAATCCTGCGTGTTTCGCGTCCTATCCGGCGGCCTTCATCCTGCGATCAGCGGACACCAGGTGCGTTGCGGCGCGCGCCAGTCGATGCCTTCAAGGAGCATGGCGATCTGCCGACTTCGTCACCGCCACGCGCCCGTCCGCCGGCGACGGCCACACGCAGTGGCCCCGCCCGAGCCGCTTTGACAACAAGCACGAGCCCTGACCGTCCCACCAGATCACCTTGATCAGATCGCCGCGTCGGCTTCGGAACATGTACAAATGCGCGTTGAACGGGTCTTCCTTGAGGATCGTCTCGGCCAGCACCGCGAGTCCGTTGAAGCTTTTGCCCATGTCGGTCACGCCAGCTGGGAGCCAGATCCGGGTCGAGGCCGGCAGCAGGATCATGCGCTGCGTCTCACGGCCCGCAGCACCCTCTCGAGGGCGTCCTCGTTCACGACCCCGCGGCACAGCGGCACATCACTTCCGCCCCGCAGTCGAGCCTAACAACAATCTCGCCGTCGGACACGGTCGCCGCCTCGACGTGGTCCGTGCGTATCGAGGCGCTGCTCGCGCCCACCTCGACCAGGAGAAAGACGGGCTCTGCCGCATGCGGTGCGGACTCCGGATCACGGCGCCAGATGAACACCATGTTTGTGTTCAGGCCGTACCGCCGCGCCACAGCGGCAACCGACGCACCGGGTGCATTCGCCTCTCTGACGATTCTACGCTTGAAGTCGACGTCATAGCGTCGGCGCCAACGCACAGTTGTCGAATCACCGCTCATACGTGACATGTCCGCTGATCAATACGCGGACACTTTTCGAACGCCCATTCCACAAGACTCGCCCCTACCAAAACCAGCGCGAGGTCGGGCACGGCGAACGCATATCAAGGATGGCCGGTCGGCGCACGAGATCTGGCCCGAGGAGCCTGCCAAGGCGGGCCAGAAAGACTCTGACGCGCGTTGGGCGATGAAGGTCTCCAAGGCCAAGCCCGCCGCGGATGGCTCGACCCAGGTGGACATCGCCGTGCCGGCGTTCGGTTACAAGTCGCACATCTCCTTCGACCGCCGGCACGGCATCATCCGCCGGCAACCGGTGACGGACGCTGCGGCCCACGACGGGGCGCAGCGTCGCAAAGGGTTGATCGATCCGAACAACACGGCAGAGAGTGTATGGGCCGGTAAGGCCTAACGCTCAGCGGCGAACGAGCGATATCTGGCGACCTCGGCAAGGTCAGCCGGATCCACCGCAGGAAGCCGCGCGGCAAGCCGATGCCCCGACACCACGCGCGGGCCGACGCCAAGAAGTCGGCCGTCCGCGCCCATGTCGAGCACCCCTTCGCACACCAGAAAGGCCCGATGGGTCTCGTGATCCGCACTAACGGCCTGGCGCGCCACCGCGACCGCCACTCTCGCCAACAAGGGCTTCAACATGAAGCGATGGTGCTGGCTCGACCGGCGAACTGCGCCTGCCTGACGGTCTCGAGCGCTACCCATCCAACGTCCCGCGCCGACACAAACAGCCGCCAGCACCCTCGGCGTCAAACGAACCCTACAGCCCATTACGGCCAGCCCAGGGCCGGGTTATCGGAGGTGTCCACTTCTCCATACAATCGAGATGGGTCGGCGCATCGGCCGGATCGAGAACATCGGTTGGGGTCACGTGCCTCAAGTGGGCGGGGGCCAACTTCCTGTCGTGAAGCATGCACTCGCCCCCGCCCGATGCCGTGCCAGCCATTTGTAGGCGGTGCGGTCGAGACCGCCTCGACCGTGGTCGGTCATGCGCACATTCTTGTGCACGTTCCCCCGGTCAGGACGCGTGAATGGGGCAACCAAAGCCTCGCATTCCGGACTCGGATGAATAACCTTCATAGCTTCCACGTCTAGAAAAAGCCGCCGAAGTCGGCTTCAGGGGTCAAGACGGTGCCGAGCTTGAAGTCTGTGATGTCGGCATCCTCGAATCGGAGACCTTGTACGACGATGGTTCCCGTTCCATCGACGTTGCCGCTGAGCCCACTGAGGTCGATAATCAGCCAACCGTCATCACTCTCGGAGAAGGCGGGCTCGACAGCGACAGCGAAGTCGACGGGTGGGCCCGGAATAAAGGGATTCTCTCGCTGGAAGAAGGCCGAGAGATCGATGGCGTCCTCACCTTCCCTAAACCCGACGATCACATCGTTGCCTGTGTCCACCGTCTCTGCCCCCTCCTCGCCAAGAACCAGGAAGCGATCGTTGCCCCGATTGCCGAAGAGGGTGTCGTTGCCAAGACCGGTGACAATCACATCGTCGCCACTCTGGCCACGTACGATGTCGTTGCCAGCACCACCGTCGAGGATGTCGTCGTCGGCGCCTCCGAAGAGCCGGTCACGGCCGTCCATACCATTCAAGACGTCTTCGCCCGCTCCGCCAAAGGCACGATCGTTGCCAAGGCCAGCGAAGACGATGTCGTTGCCCTTGCCGCCATAAAGCGCGTCATCGAATCGAGAGAACGCATTCAACAGCGTGATCGCCGTTTCGATGGGCGCACCGAGGACCTCGCTGAGGCCTGCAATGAAATCGCCAAGCGGATCGTCCATGGAAGGTTCGTCTGGAACAGGTTGGTCATCCTGCCCAAGGTTCGGTGCCACAAAGCCGGACAAAGGGAGGTCGGTTAAAAAGTCACCGATGATCAGATCGATGTTGCTACCACCCTTGATCGTGTCGCGGCCGCTGCCACCAACAAGGACGTCTTCGTCACGCTGACCTTGGATGAAATCGTCCCCAGTATTGCCGAAAACAAGGTCATCACCTGCGCCGCCCTTTACAGTGTCGTCCCCCTGAAAGCCAAGGCCGAACGCGTCAGCGATGACGATATCGTCTTCCCCGCGCGCTTCGATGACATCATCGCCGGCACCCCCGAGGATGATATCTTCACCCTCTCCACCCGTCAGGATTTCGCCGCTCCAGGATGTGCCTGTGACGAACTCGCCGCTGGGTGACTGAACCCGGTCGAGCGGCGAGTTGTCGCCAAGCGTTTGCGCATCGTCCGCAGAACCCATAATGAGCGCGTTCGGCGCGCCTTGCTCGACAGTCGGGAGGCCCTGAGCGTCCAGTTCGATAGGAACAAACTTGCGCAGTCCAATGCCGCCGCTGCCGAACTCCTGCGGACTGTCCTCGCTCGGAACGACGGAGACGGTGACGTTATCGTCTTCGTCGTGTGTCAGCCGTAAAAGTGTTCCTTGGTCGGGGTTAAAGTCACCAATGTAGAGGGAATCGCCGATTGCATTCATTGACCAGAGATAGACGGGCGCTTCGACCTTTCCGGCTTCGTCCCCGTAGTAGTCCGGCAGGAGATTCTCAAAGCCGTCAGTGGTGATCGCCGGCTCCCAACCAAGCGAGGGGTCTTGGCTCCGGTAGAGGCTTGCGCCGCCATCATAGTCGACGCTTCCGACGTAGAGGTAGCCATCATACTCAGCAAACTGCATGACGCCGTTGTCGCTGTCCGTCGGCGGATTGGGTGGGCTTACATTTTCAAGGCTCAGCGTTTCGAGGTTGAGTTCGAAAACGCCATACTCGAACCAAGTGCCCACGTAAGTCTTGAGGTCATCGCCGACGTCGAACTGGAAAATCTCCGAGACCGTGGCTGTGAACGGGAGGTCTGTTCCGTCAAACCGGGCAACTTCAGTCCAACTCCCGTCGTTGCCGTAAATCCACAACTGTGCGCCGCTGTTGATGTTTCCTGTTCCGACAAGGAGGCCCGTGTCGGTTGGGTCATCGCTCAGCTGGACTTCTACGAGCGCGCGTATCGACGTGTTGCCCTCAGCGGGGTCGAGTGGTCCGCCGGTCAACCGCTCAAAGTTCTCGCCATCTTCGGATACGAACAGCTTGGCTTCGTTCTCGCCGCCACTCAACGCATTGAAAACCAGCGATGTGGAGGTGCCGACGAAGAGCTTTCCGTTCGCCGACACTGCATCGCGGAAACCGATGTCGTTGTCATCGAGTTCGCCGCCTGCAGACGCCACATCCAGCGTCTTCGTCCACGTCTTTGTCGTAAAGTCGTACTTCCAAAGCTCGGGACCGGTAGAATTAATAACGTTCGGAAAGTCGGTCGCGAGGAATTCGGAAAAAGAGTCACTGGAGAAACCGACAAAATCCGTCAGCGGAAGCGTTCCCGTACTGAAAAGCGCATCAAGACGTAAGCCGGCAGTGATGAGACCCAAAAAGTCCGATTGCGAATTGAGGGTCCCCACATAAAGTTCCGGGACCAGATCCTCATCGTTGCCGTCAAATAGCGTTGCCGACCATGTATATTTGTTCTGATAGTTCCCGAAACCGGCACCGACGAGCTCCGTTAGCTCCTCGAAGACGCCGTCATCGGGCGTATACAGAAAAATCTGAGTGCCAAGGTCGGCGTTGTCCATGGTCGGCCTCGTAGGGTTTCAACATCAGTGGTGCCTCTGCCTAGGACATTGCCCTAGGCGGAGGCATTTAATTTCATTGTAAATTTGCCCTTACACTTCAGCAACCGCTAGAAGGCTACATTTCCCGTCAGCTCAGGATCACATCGTCAACGCTGAAGCCGAGACCGACACCGAAGCCCACAAGCACGATCGTTCCTTGAGCCCCGAAGTCGAAGGTGCCGGCCGCGAAGCCAGCCGTGTATGCCGCCTCCAGATCCTGAAGCGTCAAACCGGAGTTCTCAAACTCCAGACTGTCTTCAGCGACGTCGAAGAGAATTGTGTCAACGCCGAAGGGTTGCGAAAAATCAACGATGTAGTGATCGCTTCCATCGCCACCGATGAGCCTGTCGATCCCGGCATCGCCTTTCAGTGTATCATCACCGGCCCCGCCGACCACTCGGTCATTGCCGTCCCCGCCGCTTAACATGTCGTTGCCGCTCTGCCCTCGAAGAAGATCGCGGCCTTCGCCCCCTAAGATGACATCGTCGCCATCGCCGCCAAGTAGACGGTCGTTCCCGCCAAAACCCTCAATGGAGTCGTTTGCCGTTCCACCGACGATACGGTCGTTGTCATCCGAGCCAATAAAGTATGTGGCCTGTCCAAAGAAATCAGTCCCTTCGAGCGCTTTTACTGTCCCAAAAAAGTCATCCACGATGACATAACTGTCTCGCGTCATCTCATCATAAAACTCAGATTGTGTTATGCGCCCGACGCCGTCGATATAGTTTGGAATATTGTGAACGAATAGAAGGCCTTCGACCAGGTTTAGTACTTCCGCAGCCGTGGAGCCTGAGTTTTCTTGCCCTGAGAGATATGAAATGTTATAGTAAAGTATGTTGTTGGTGGCAGACTCGAAGGTGCCGCCTTGTTCGACTGACTTGAAGACCGGGTCGTTCGTGTAACCGATGTTTAAGACATCATCAGCGCCTTCGAAGAGTTCCGGCGTGGCAAACGAGACAAATACGGCTTCAGAGAACGCGCCATCAAACGCGGTGTCTTTGATATCATTGAGCTCGTTGACGGCCGCAGCACCCAGACTGTGCCCTGTAATCCAGATGGTGCCGATTCCTTCGTCTTCGGCATACTGCGCAACGGCTTCCAGAAGCGCCTTGAAGTTTTCTATGTAGACGTCCGTATTGCCGATTTCCGTATAGAGCAGCGTCTCTATGAGTTGGTCGGTACCTTGGAAGGACACGACAAGCGTATCGTCTTTCTGCATGACGCGCGCCGCCGCCGAGAAAAGCGCCTGAAGCCCTGCGACGAAGTAGTCCCCTTGGAAGGTTCCTGAAAGGAGACCGCCGGTGAACTTCAGATCTTCAGCGACGAGCGTGTTCCAGCCTGCAGGCGGTGTGCCCGGAACGCCGGGAAGCACGTCCGGATAGTAGGACGCCTGCGCCAGCGCGACCAGGGTGTTGATCTCGTCTGTTGACAGGCCCTCAAAGTCGAAAATGCCCATGTTTGTTTTCCTTCGTCACCCAGCCGACAAGATACAGACAGAGCACGCTGAGAATGGATCTAAGGGTGGCTCGACTCTATACTTCGTAGTCATCGCGTCAACAACAAAATACCCGCATGCAGGACACAGGCTTCGTACTTGCGATCAGCACGTTTTGTGAAGGTAATGTGAAGGCTGCACATAGTTTCATTTGCCGTCAAGAATGCTCACGACTTTCGTCTGCCGCATGGGATTCAGTTCGAACACGGTAAATCTTGGTCACTATGCTGCGCAGATCCTCTACAATTGCGAAGAAAACTGGGATTAGCGTCGTCACTATCATCGTGGATGCGAGAAGACCGTAGATAAAGGTGACCGCGAGGGGAATGAGAAACTGCGCCTGTCGGCTTGTCTCGAACAGGAGAGGCAAGAGACCGAGAATGGTTGTCACTGACGTGAGAATGACGGCGCGGAGCCGGTCTTGGCTGGCGGCAATGGCAGCCGCCTTCAGCGCTTCACCAGCAGAGATCCGCTGGGCGGTTCGGTCGATGAGAATGATGCTGTCGTTGACGAGAACGCCCGTGAGGCCAAGAAAGCCCACAAAGCTTACGATGGTGAGGTCGATCCCCATGACGAGGTGACCGGCCAACGCTCCCACAGCCCCGAACGGGATGATCGCCATAACGAAAAGGGGCCTGACGTAGCTTTCAAGTACAAGCGCAAGGATCGCATAAATGAAGATCCCGGCCAGCGAGAGGCCGAGGAAGAGGTCTTCGAACGACTCGTTCTGCTGGCGTGTCTGACCATCGAATGTGACAGTGACGCCGTAGCGTTCACTGATCGCTGGCAAGAAACTCTCGTTCAGGGCTGCCACAACACGGCTTGCGGACGTGAGCGTTGTGTCCACGTCAGCGCTCACGGTCACAGTGCGCTTGCCCTCGGCTCTGCGGATGATAGCGAAGCTATCGGCCTCACGAAGGGTCGCCACTTCACTGAACGGAACCCACTGGCCAGCGCTGTTTTGGAGCGGCAGAACTTCAAGGTCCGGCCGTTGCTCCCGACTGTCACGCAAGACCTTAACCACCACCTCTTCGTCGCCACGGGCGAAGCGATCGGCGGTGGCGCCCTCAACAAGGTTGCGAACCTGGAGCCCCACATCCTCCATGGTGAAGCCAAGCGCACTGCCGCTCGCCGATACGCCTATGATGAGTTCCTCTTTGCCGTACGGGAGGTTATCGACCACGGCGTTGACTCCCGCAAAACGCCGGAGCTCTTCAGCGACCGCGACCGCGGCAGCCTTCAACGTGCCGATTGGCGCGTCCTGCAGCTGGACTTCAATGGCGCGCGCGGTGAGGGCGCGATCCACCGGCGATACGGCAATGTCCGTTACGCCCGCGATCGGCGGAATCGCCTCGCGCCATGCTGCAATCAGCGTGTCGGTGGGAACCTCGCGCGCCTCGCTGCTCGTCAGGGCGATTTCGATCTGGGCAACGTTTTGCAGACGGATTTTGTCGAACACCTCGTAAGCGCCGACGGTTGTAAAGGTTGCGTTGACGAGCGGGTTGCCCGGCTCTGCGAGACTGGCTTCAGCCGCCTGAAGTGCGGCCTCGATCATCATCAAGGCTTCGGTTTGATCGTCCAAAGGAACGCCGGGAACGAAGACGATGCTGGCGCGAACGATCTCCGCCTCGGGCGCGAGGAAGAAGTGAGATTTTAGCCGCTCACCCGCGATCAACCCCACAAGAGCGACCAGAAGCGCGAAGAGAAACGCTGCGAACGCGTAGCGCCATTCGACGACACGGACGAGGAAGCGGCGGAAATGGTGATCGCGAAATCTGGCGAACCCGGCATCGAACCGTCTCCTGAACGCGGAGGGTTCCCTGTTCTTCGCTCTAAAGTGCGAAAGGTGCGCCGGCAAAATCAAAAAGCACTCCATGGTGGAGGCGATGAGAACTGCGATGACCACCATCGGGATCACCTGCATGACCTGCCCGATGGGTCCGGTAATCGCGAAGATAGGCAGAAAGGCGGCGGCAGTGGTGAGCGTTGCCGCCATCACGGGCTTGAGCATGCTGCGCGCACCACGGATGGATGCCGCGTGCGGCGGAAGGCCCTCTTCGCTTTGCACCGCAATCTGCTCGCCCACAACGATGGCGTCGTCCACGATGATCCCAATCATCATGATGAGCGAGAACACCGAGACCATGTTGAGCGACTGGCCAGTGAGCCAGACAATGCCGAGCGTTCCGAGGATCGCGACGGGTATTCCCACCGCAACCCAAAACGCTGTTCGCACATTCAGGAAGACGGAGAGCGCCACGAGGACAAGAACGAGGCCGAGAATGCCGTTCTCCAGAAGCACCGCGATGCGCTGAACTACAAACTCGCCAGTGGTATCGTATTGTTTGATCTGGAGCGTTGGCGGCAGTTCGGCCCGTGCCCGTTCAAGATAGGCATCGACGATCGCCTGCGTCTCCAGAGTATCGGCCGAGAGGGCCCGTTTCACGCGAAGCTCGACGGCCGGCCGCCCCTTGATCTGACCGACCGCAGCGTTCCGGTCGAAGCGAGTCTGGACGGTCGCGATATCTGCAATGGTGATCTTCTCACCGTTTGGAAGAGCGCGAACCTCGATCTGCGCGATCTCTTCGGGCGTCTGACGTGTCTCAACCGATCGAAGCTGAATCTCGCGCGCGCCCTCTAGCGTCCCTGCGGGGATATTCTGAACCCCGCTGCGTACCCGCTCGGCAATCTGCGCAATGGTGAGATCAAGTTCCCTCTGCGCGGCTTCCGGAACGAGAACGGCAATCTCCTCTTCGCGAATGCCGATGAGTTCCACCTGTTCGATTCCGTCGGCGAGAAGGCCGTCACGCATGAGACGGGCGTAGTGTTTCAACTGCTCTTCGCCAAAGGGTCCGGTGATGGCGATCTTCGTCACCGGCTCGTAGAACGTGACGCGGCTCACCGTCGGCGTCTCAGCCTCTGTCGGCAGTGTTGCCACTTCCGCAACGGCACGTTCCGCATCGGCGAGCGCTTTTTGCATGTCCTCGTCGGCATCAAACTCCAGCGTGATTTGAGCCGAGCCTTCCCGCGCCATCCCATTTGTCGCGCGCACGCCGTCGAGAAATCTGAGCTCAGGCTCAAGCGCGTCTAGGATCTGACTTTCGACGTCCGCCGCGCTCGCTCCCGGCCACTCCACCTGCACCACGATGATCGGAACTTCGATGGTGGGGAAGAATTGGACTTGAAGATTGTTGGCGCCGAGAAGACCGAGCGCAACCATGATAATCATGAGAATGTTTGCGGCCGTTGGATGCCGCACGAAGGTTGCGATGAGGCCGCCTTGCTGCTGTTCGGCGCGGACCGTTTCGTTTTGCCCGGGATCGCTCAACGCACGGGCTCTGGTGCGCCGGCCGTCTGTCGCTCCTCAGCTGGATCGTCAAGCCCCTGCGGTAGCACCTTCAGGCCTTCGCCGACGCCTGGAAGGCGCATTGCAAGGATACGCTCTCCAGTTGCCACATCGCCCGCGACGAAAACGTCCTCCCCATCTCGCCCGCGGATCTTGACGGCCCGTGCGATAAGGCGCGCGTCCTCGTTTATGACGAAGACCCGCTCGCGCTGATACACCGCCGCCTCCGGCAGGCGAACCACGTCGCGGTAGATGCGGTCCGGAACGATGACTTCCACGAAGGCGCCCGAACGCAACAACGTATCGCTCCCGATTCCTTCAATTCGCGCGAAGACTTCCACACCGCCTGTTTCGGCATCGATAGCAGCGCCTGTGCGCTCGATCCGGGCGGGAAACTCTCTTGCGGTGTCACCCAATTGCCAGCGAACGGTAACCTTGCGGCCGATCAGCGATCCTTCATCGAGCACGATGCGTCCCACTTGCCCCTTGGTCATGACAAAGCTTGCTTCAAGCCAAGTCGCGTCGAGGAGATCGGCAACCTTCTCGTTTTGCGCCAAGGTCCGGCCCACTTCTGCGGTGACGTTGTGCACGAAGCCGTCATAGGGGGCCACAACGCGAGTCTCCTCAAGATCGCGTTCCGCGATGGCAACACGCTGCCCAAGACGGTCGATGACGGCCTTTTGCTGGGCAAGAAGTGCTTCGCTGACCTCGATCTTGCTTGCCTCCACCGTCCTGGAAAGCTGCTGCTCCAAAAGTGCAAGCTCTCGAAGGTCAACCGTACTTTCGGCGATGGTCCGGCTTTCGCGAAGACGGTTTGCCCGGTCGAAATCTCGCTGGGAAATCTCGAGCTTGCGTTTGGTGAGTGCAAGGCGTTGACGATCGCCCTTCAGAGCTACATCCAGCTCATTCAGTCGTCCCTTGGCTTCGGCGAGGCTGTGTTTTGCTTCCGCAAGGGCTGCCTCATAGCGAAAACGTTCGACTTCGAAGAGAAGCTCCCCCTCCTCAACGAAACCTCCATCACGCAAGTTGGGAGAGGTGCGCTCGACAATGCCGCCCACCTTGGCACGCAGCTCCAGCTCCTGGCCGGCATTCACCGCGCCGTAAAGGTTCAGGTCCGGTCGATAGTCACCGAACGTGACGGGAACCGCGGCCACCGGCATCGCCATTTCGACATCGGGCCGCATCGGAACATCGGGCCGCGTGGCAACGAGGGCGGCAAAGGCAACCCCGCCGGAGACTAAGAGCGCAAGGGGCACGCGCACCTTCGCATGCTCCCCCAACGCCCGCCTCAAAGACCGACGCGGTCGTGGCTCATTCCTCTCAATCAGAGGCGCTTGTAACGGTGGTTCGTGGCTCTTCTCGGCCGCGGGTAGAATGCGCCGGCGTGCCCTTCGACGCGGTGAGGATGACAAGAACCGATCCACGCCCTCAAGCCCCCAAAATGCTACTCATGGGCAGGGGCGGTCCAGTCATTACGCAGCTGCCGCTGGCGAGGTCGCCGATGTCCTTGCCGTGACCAGCATGGGAAGAGTGTCACCTGGGCGCAGGGTTAGCCGCGTCTTCGGTTGGATATCGACCCCTGGGGCGAGCGTAAGGGAAAACGCCTGCGCAAGCACCGCAAGACAGACCACAGATTCAGTCATCGCAAACGCGAGACCCGGGCAAACCCTTGGTCCGATTGCAAACGGTACATACTGATACTTGTTCGGCCGCCCAGCTGAAGGAAGGAAACGCTCTGGAATGAAGTCGTCGGGCCTCTCCCAAAGGTTGGGATTGCGGTGGAGGAGCCATGGCGCGACCATCGCCAAGGCGCCTTTCTTCACGTGTTCGCCTTCGATGTCCGCCGGGCACACCGCCTCCCTGCCAAGGATGGGAACCGGCGGGTAAAGACGCAGCGTCTCCTCGATGATCGCGCGGCAGTAGACGAGCTTATCGACGTCTTCGAAGGTCGGCATGCGACCACCGAGCACCTCGTCGATTTCCTCATGCAGCGCCTTCTGGACCCAATCGGCCTGGGAAATGAGGTAAAAGGCCCATGCGAGCGTGTTGGCGGTGGTTTCATGACCCGCCATGAAAAGGACGATCGCCTCGTTGCGGATCCCATCGCGGTCGATGCTGCTGTTCCCGCTCTCACCCGCATCGAAGAGCTGTGCGATCATCGCCCGTTGCGGACACGAGGCGCCAGTTGTCTCGTGCTCGGCCGCATCGGTTTGGTCACCGCGCGCAGTCGCGCCCTTCGTCTCGCTGCGGCGTTCCTTCAAGTGTTCATCGATAATCTGATCGATAACGTCCTGAATGCGCTTCGCCGACGCTTTCACTTCAGAGCCGCGGAAGCGCGGCACCCAGCTTGGAAGCTGCACCATATCCGCCAGGGCCACTTGCCCCACGTGGCGCTGATACTCGGCAAAGCTGCGAACGATTTGCTCGGTGTACTTGCGCCCGAGCCGCTGGCCGAACACGGAGCGAGAGATGATCTCGGCGGTAAGCAGCCCCATCTCGTTCAGCACGTCAATGGGATCGCCGCCCTGGTGACGGGCCCATTCGTCACGCCACTCCTCAGCAGCGTCAAGCATGATGGGGAAGAACGAGCGCAAATGCCGGGCATGGACGATCGGCGCAACAAGGGCGCGCCGCTCCTTCCACACCTCCCCGTCGCTCACGAAAAGCCCATCGCCGAGCAACGGTTCAAGCGCAGTGCGCATTTGCGGCGTCTTGCGTTGAAGCGCTTCGTGATTTCCGACCAGCGAGGCCCGGACAAAGTTCGGCGAGTTGAAGATATGAAGGTCGCGATTGAGAATGCGCCGCGTTGTTAAGGGACGCTCGAACGCTGCCACTTCGAAGGGCGCCAGGACGTCCTTCGCAAACATCATGAGCGCGCGAATCGCAGGCAATCGTGCTGGCGGACGCGGCGGGCAGGGCGGTGCGTAGGATGGAACATCATCGAACTGCGATGCCAAACGCGTGTCCTTTCGCAAAACGCACATCAACTCTTGACTTCTCGCAGTCGACTTTGCCGCGATCGACTTCAATGGTCGCGATGCGTCGACTGCAAACCCAACCGCCTACCGCCATAACACGTGTTGGAGAGATCTGTCCCCAACGAAGAGGGCGTGTCGCGGAAGCGGCCCGCCCTCCCCGTGTTTACTAGAGCAGCCCAAGCGGCGGGAGAAGCTGCGTGTCGAACAAAAAGTCTTGTTCGTCAAGACCGTCCACGCCGACAACGTAGATGGTGCCGGTCGCCGAGGCATCCCCTTCGGTATCACCTGGAGGGCCCCCGTCGATCAACGTCAGGTCGATGAGGACGCCGTTCTCGAGGACCTCGATTGCACCACCAACCTGACTTGCGAAGTTTGTGATGCCGATGGGCGGCGCGAGTGGCGAAAGCGGGTTCTGGAAAAGCGCGGAGAGATCGATGAAGTCCTCGCCACGCTCAAAGCCCCGCACCGTGTCGTCGCCGCTCTCCACGGTGGGCCCAGTCTCGGGATCGCCGCCGGACACCAGAACACGGTCTGCACCATCGCCCAGCACCATGCGGTCATCGCCAAGGCTCGTAACGAAAGTGTCGTCTCCGTCCCGGCCGCGCATCACGTCGTTGCCGGCCCCGCCGTCGATGATATCGTCTCCGGCTTGACCGTTCATCGTGTCATCGCCTGTCAGGCCGAAGAGAACGTCGTTGCCTTCGCCACCCCGCACCTTGTCGTCACCGCCACCGGCAATGATGATGTCGTCTCCGCCGTTGCCCCAAAGCAGGTCGTCGAGGCCGCCGGCGGCTTCGCGGAGCGCATTCACGCCCTCCGAGACGAGGCCAATGATCTCGAAGAGGGTCGGTCCCTCGACACCCTCAACAACTTCGGCATCGCCGCCAAGGCCACCGAGGAGCTCATCCAGGAGCGGCTGGACAATGTTGCCAAGCCGACCATCGGTGAGCCCGTCTCCTGAGATGAGGTCGATGCCGTCCCCACCTCTAATGTTGTCGCGTCCTGACCCACCGATGATAAAGTCTTCGCCGCGACCGCCACGAATGGTGTCGTCGCCACCCATTCCGAAGACGACGTCCTCTCCCGATCCGGCGCGAATGTCATCACCCGACGGTATGAGGCCAAAATCGAAGCCGAAGCTGAAGAAATCACCGAAAACGATGTCGTCCTCAGCGCCTGCCCGGATGTTTTCGCCGATCGCAGCGCCGAGGAAGGTGTCTTCACCGGCGGTGCCGAAGAGCGTGTTGCCCAAATTGAACGGAAACGCGCTGACGAGGTTCCCGTCAGGCTGAAACACCGACGCTAGGATGTTGGATTCGGGCCGGATGTTGAACGGATCGGCCGTCCCGATAATGAGGGCGTTGGGGTCGGCCTGATCTGGGGTCGGCAAGCCGTCTTCGCCGATCTCGACCGCCTCAAGCTTGCGGATACCGTAGGCAAGCCCATTGTCGAATTGGAACGGATTGTCCGTTTCCGGAACGAGCGACAGCATAGGGTCGTCGTCGTCGCCCTCATGCACGATCTTGCCGAGCGTGGCGCGATCACTGAAGTCACCGAAGTAGAGCGCGTCGCCGACCACCGAGAGCTGCCACACATAGGTGGCCTGATTGCCGCCCTCACCTGGCGCGTAGTAGGTGTTGAGGACGGTATCCTGAAAACCGTTAGTGGTGATCGTCTCCCACTCAGGATCTTCTCCGGTGAGCTTGATGCGGTAAAGGCTTGCCCCTCCGGTATAGTTGACGCTGCCCACGTACATGTAACCATCGAACTCGATGATCTGCATGACACCGTTATCATCAGGAGCAGAACTAGGAAGTTGCACAGTATTGTTCTGAGGATCCGGGGTAAAGTCTTCGACACCGTCAGCGGTGACCTCGAAGACTTTGTAGGGCAGCCATGTGCCAACGTAGATCTTGCCACCCACCTCCTCGATCTCCGAGATGGCCGTCGCATATGGCTGGCCGTCGGGCTCGCCGTTGAAAGACTCAAGCAGTGTCCACCCAACGCCTTGGTCGTAAGACCACAGCTGAGCGCCGTTCTGGACGTTCTCGGTCCCAACGAGAAGGATCTCGTTGTTTGCGTCATTGGGATCGGTGACGACCGTGAGGGCGCGGATCGATGACGTTCCTGGCACCTCCGACGGGCCACCAGACACCTCCGCAAAGTCGCCCGGTTCGCCGGTGGACGACTTGAAGAGTTTGGCCTGGTTGTCTCCACCGCTGAAAAAATTGTAGATGAGGTTTGTGGTCGTCGCGGCAAACAACTCGCCCTTGAAGGTCACAAGGTCGCGGATACCGATGTCTTCATCATCGAGCGCTCCCCCGGACAGCTCCGGGCCAAAAACCTGTGTCCAGGTGCCCCCGTTGAAGTCGTACTTCCAGATCTCGCCGCCATCCGAGTTCAGGTAGTTGGGAAGGTCTCTGCTGAGAAAGTCGAGGATGGCTGGGTCCGGCACTGTCGTACCGAATCCATTGGCGAGGACACTGAGATCGAGATTGCCGGTCGCCAAAAGCGACGGCGCGAGAACGCCCAGTGTCAGCTGCCCTATGACGTCGTCCTGCGTGCTGAACGTGCCTACGTAGAGCTCAGGATTGTCGTCCGGGTCCGATCCATCAAACAGTTCGGCGGACCAAGCATACTTGTTGAGCGGATCGCCAAAGCCAGGCCCGATGTCCTCGGTCAGGTTTGTGAACCCGTCATTCACCGGCTCACCAGGCTCGTAGAGAAATACCTCAGCGCCTAAGTCTTCGTTCTCTTCCATGGATCGTCTCCGTCGCTAGGTTGACACCTCGTCAAAGGATGAGTGTCGACCCGTGTCCGCATCGCGTATGGAAACCCGGAGTGCTCGCGGAAGATTGGCTCAGCGCAATCACTCGGGAACTTATCAATTTTATCTTTCTAGACCGCCGAAGCGATCCGCCTTCACCCCAAATCTTCTGGTAACGCCCTTCACGAATTCAGTCAGCCTCGGTCTTGCCAACTTTTGGACATTTCGTTTAACGTTTTTCCTATACCTTCGGCACAGGGTTGAGTCCACTGTGTCAAGGTGGCAAAAGACCCATGAGCGGGATTAATAATCCGTTAAGTGTTCCAAATGTAACGGTCTGCGGTTCGATGCGGTTACCCGCCGTGGACACGTCGCCGTGCCAGAATTCCCCAATCAGCATCCAGGAGCCTTATGTCCGGCGCTTTTGTGATCACTGTTGGTCGTTCCGGCTCGACACTCCTAACTCGAATGCTCCAGAGGCATTCTGAGCTGTGCTCCATCTCGGAGTATTGGACCTGCCTTTACATGCGTTCGTACGGCAACCCTACGATCAGCGGCGCCACCTACTGGAAGATCCTCTCGGATGTACCGCATTGGTACACCACCCTGATCGACAAGTCGCGCGCCGCAGATAGCGTCCCATCCGAGTTCATTTACGATGAGACCCGGGGCCGCTACAACCTGCGCAACTGCCCTCCTTTGCTGACGATGACGTTGCCGGCGCTCTTTGACCGTCCCGATGACGTGTTCACAGAGCTGTCGGCCATCATTCCCGCTTGGCCGAAAAGGCCGATAAGCGAACACTCGCGCCATCTGTTTACGTGGCTCTGCGATCGCACTGGTCGTCCGACCTGGATCGAACGATCCGGCTTCAGCTATTGGTATCTTCCGGACCTGATGACCGGATTTCCGGATGCGAAGTATGTTCACTTGATACGCGATGGCCGCGAGGTCGTGCTGTCCATGATGGGAATGCGGCTCTTCGATCCTGTCGTCCGCGCGTCTTGGATGATGTCCATCTTCAAGGGCAACCGTGTCCGCAGGGGGATTTATTTTTCCTATCGAAATCTTGGGCGGCGGCTCTTGCTCAGGACGGCACAACTTGACCGGACCTTGACCCGGCAGCATCGCCGCGCGCGGCCTTACAGCGTACCTGATCGCCTCGATGCGGTCCGCCGGGCGAAGGCTTATGCCGTCTTCTGGGCAAACACCACGGAGCTTGCCCTCGAAGCGTTGGAGGCGGTCGCGCCAGAGGCGCGCCACTCGGTGCGCTACGAAAGCCTTGTCGATGACCCGCGCAGCGTCTCGGGCGCGCTCGTCGACTTCCTCCGACCGGGCGCGGACCACAGCGCCTGGATCGACGATGTTGCGGCTATGCCGTCCCGCCGCCAAGGCCGCTGGCCGACCATCGACCCCGAAGTTGCCGATGCCATCGAGACGATTGTTGCGCCCATGAACCGGCAACTCGGCTACTCCTGACCTGTGCTTTCCAGTGTTCGGGCAGGCGATCGCGCCTTCTGCGATGCGCGTGTCTCTTCCCTGAACCAATGGACCATCCGGCCAAGCGTTGCGCGGCCGGCGCCGGCAGCGCCATCGTCGTCCACAGGCAGCACCGGCGCGCTCAATTTCGAGCCGAGTGTGTTGTTCGCCGCCCCGCTCGCGAAAAACACGGGGAGCCAGATCGCCGGGTGCCCTGGATTGGCCTCGAAGAAGTCGAGCGCCTTCTCCACGAAGGTATCCACCGGTAGGAGTTCCACCGCGGCGCCATTTTCTTCGCTGATGTGCCGGATATCTTCCATGGAAAGCGCTGGCCAGTCGGTGATGTGGTAGTTCGCCGACTGAGCCCCCGGCGTATCAATGAACGCAACAATGCGTCGCGCCGCGATATCGACAGGGATCACGGGAAGCGCCACCTCCACATTGGGGAGCATCCCCGTGTCGAGGGCGAACCTTGCAAGCGCAGACCCAAGATCGGAGACGTTAGAGAAGCCGTCAGTGGTGCGACCGATGACGAATGACGGACGGTAGATGCCGGCCGTCAAACCGCGATCGCGCGCCTCACGCACCAAAGTGTCGGCGACCCACTTGGTCTTCACATAACCACCTTCGTCCTCCGGCGGGAGCCAGGGCGCCACCCCTTCATTGATGTCGCTTTCCTCAATTTGGTCGAGCCGCACGAAGATCCGCAGGGTCGACACGAACTGGAACGCCTTGGGCCGACCCGTGCGGCAAAACTCTAGAAACTGTTGAACGCTCTTGACGTTCGTGGTGCGCATCTCCTCGTAGCTGCTGAGGAAGTTCACATCGGCCGCATTGTGAATCACAAGGTCCACGTCCTCCGAAAGGCGTGCCATCTCGTCCTTGGAGAGACCGAAGCCCTCGCCCACTAGGTCGCCGGCTATCACCTCAATCCGGTCGCCCACCTGCGCTGCGGCCGCAGGAAGGTTCGATTTCTGCAGTGTCTGGAGGATGCGCTCTCGGGCATGGGCGTTGTCGCGGCCACGTCCAAGGCAGATGATACGACGGGCCCCCTTTTCGATGAGCTCGTTCAGGATAAAGGCCCCCAGGAAACCTGTGGCGCCCGTGAGGAGTATCGCACTGCGCTCGCGCACTGGAACTTCCGGCGCAGGCCGTTCTACGACAAAATCGTCGCAGAGCGTTGCGTCAGCCTGCATCAGGTCAGCTTCGGACATTGCCTCTGCGTTGGATTCGTCCTCGCCTGCCGTTACCTCCACATTGAGGCTGACGAGAAGCGCGCCGGCCAGCTCCCGTAGGCTCCGATCTTTGGTGAGCTCGGAGGGCGGGATCGATATGCCGATCTTCTGCTCGACGGCCATTGCGAACTCGACCGCCATGAGAGAGTCGAGCCCGGCCTCGGACAGTGAACGCTCAGGGTCGATTCGGCTTTCTTTTGCCCCGAGCGCCTTTGCAATCGCTTGGATGAGCACCTTCTCCATCAAGCCGAGCCGCTCGTCGGAAGGAACGGCGTTGAAGTCGATACGCTCACCGCTCGCACCCTGCTGATCGTCGATCTGTCCGGCGAGGGCTTCGGCGCGTGCGGTCTGCATGATCGGGCCGACGAACCGACCGGAGGCATTGATGACGGCTGTGACGGCCGGACCCGATTCCAGATTCGCATCGAGTGTATCCAAGATGCCGGCAACGGTGATCGCCCCGCCAATGGTCTTATTCACATTGGCGCGGAGTTCAGCATCCCGTTCCAGAACGCCCGCATCGGCCACAGCGCCGAGCTCAAGGGCAAGCCCTGGCAATCCCCTCCCGCGACGGGCGAGGATCAATTGCTCAAGGTAGGCGTTAGCGGCCACATAGTTGCTCTGGCCGGGGTTGCCCAAGACGTTCGCGAGTGACGAGAACACGACAAAGTAATCGAGAGATTTGCCCTTCGTTCCTTCATGCAGATACTGTGCGCCTAGCACCTTCGGCCGCATGACCTTTTGAAACGCTTCGTGCGTCATATTCGTCATCAAACTGTCGTCGAGAACGAGGACTGCGTGCATAATCCCGCGGATCTCGCCTTCGCTCGCCTCTAGGTCTGCGATCAGCTCGCTCACTTGTTCTGCGTCCGACACGTCCGCTTTGATGACAAGAACCTGTGCGCCGGCAGCCTCAACTTGGGCAATATCCTTCGCTTGGGCCTCGGTCGTGACGCCCTTACGCCCCACAAGCGCGATTTTCGTCGCCCCACGCTCTGCCATCCAAAGTGCAATCTTGAGGCCGATGCCCCCAAGCCCGCCGGTGATCAGGTGCACACCGTCACTGGAGATGGCGGAAGGTCCTTTTGGCAACGGCTCGATCGGCGCGTTTTTCCGGTCAAGATCGAGGACGAGCTTGCCAACGTGGCGCCCCCCCTGCATGAGTCGCAGCGCGTCTGTCAGGTTCGTCAACCGATAGGTGCGATAGGCGAGTGGGCGGATCGCTCCGCTCTGGCATGCTGCAAGAAGCCGATCCCAAGCTTCCACGAAGAGGTCGGGCCGCTGGTGCGGCAAGAACGTAAGATCGACGGCGAAGTAGGAGATGTTGTCTTCAAGAAGTTTTAGGCTGACGCGGCTGTTTTGCTCAAAGTCGCGCTTTCCGATCTCCACGAAGCGACCGAACGGCTTCAACAGCTCCAGCGATGCAAGCATCGCGTCGCCGGCAAGCGAGTTGAGAACCACGTCAACGCCCTTGCCCTCCGTAAAGGCCCAAACGTCCTCCTCGAATCTCAGCGTTCTGGAATCGGAGATGCAATCAACGCCCAGAAGCGAGAGGATGTCCCGCTTTTCTGGCGAACCTGCCGTCGCGATGATCTTCGCACCGATGGATTTCGCATACTGGATTGCCATCAGACCGATGCCACCGGCACCACCATGCACGAGAATGGTCTCGCCTGGCTTCAGGCGAGCCACGATGTCGAGCGCATAGACGACCGTAAGTCCGACCACTGGAAGCGTCGCGGCCTCGTCGAAAGACCACTCGTCCGGCATGGGTTGCACGGCGTGCTCGGGCAGCGTCACGTGAGAGGCAAAGCATCCTTCCGCCATCAGCATCACGCGGTCGCCGACAGCAAGATTCGTCACCTCAGGGCCGACGCGGCTGACGATGCCAGCACCTTCAAGACCCATCAGCGGACCGGCTTCGCTATCCTTCAGGAGTTCGGGCGGAAGCATCCCGAGCGCGAGGATCACGTCTTTGAAGTTGAGGCCAGCGGATTTCATCGCCACCTCGACCATCCCCTTTGCGGGGTTCGGCGCAGGTGTCAGGCGGCGAAGGACGAGGTTGTCGATGGAACCTTGGGCTTTCAGCGTGACCGCAAAGGCAACATCCTCGTCCTTCCCCGGCACCCCTGATCCATCCGGTACCGGTCCGACGACATTGGCGAAGATCCCATCCTCTGTGAAGCGCAACTCGTCAACATTGTCGCCAATGCCAACGGTTGAACCGGGGGCACCTGTCAGCCAGTCGTAAAGGCGCTCGCAAGCCGCTGCTGAACCGTCCCAATCGGCTCGCCGGCAATGCCAGTTGGATTGTTCGTTGACTATGGTGCGGCCAACAGCCCAATAACAGCCACCGGCAAGGTTTGCGTCCGTTTCGGTGAGCACATTTTCGGTGACAATGTCGAGGCGAGGCGCCGCGCTCCAGTCCGCTGCGTTTGCGGCCTTCAGGAGAGCGACGAGCGGCCAACCTTCATCGTCGCAAGGCACGTCTGCGGGGCTTGTCTTCGGCGCGACGACCACGATGCGGGCAGGCGGCGCAGACGAGACATCGCGGCAAAGGCTTTCCCATGCTGCTGCGTCGTCGGCGGCGATCACCGTTTCGTCGTCGGCCGTATTCTCTGACCGGACCCGCACGCGGGACACCGTATCGCCCCCCGCGCAAACCTTATCGGCAAGCCCGTCCGTGAAGTCGGAGTTCGTGCCGCAATCGACAAGCAGCCAAAATTCTCCCGCGTCACCGCTAGCCTCTTCGGCATCTTCGGCGGCGCCGTGTGTGGCGATCTCGATCGCCCCTTCTGCCTTCCGGCCCAGAAGCACTGAGCAGGCAGCAGGGGCATGATTGCTCGCGTCCGACCACAGCGCAACGTCTGCAAATCCTTCCGCGCTCAGGATCTCCCGCCAATGTTCCCCGCGGATGAGTGCGTTGTCGGTCCGGTCGTTATTGTCCGTGAATGTCCAAAGATCAGGAAGGAGGCCGAACACAAAATCGAAGTATCCATGCGGCTCGATCTCCACGAGGCCAAGGATGCCGTTGTCGCGCAGGAGGCTGCGAAGAGTGGATAAGCTCTTGCGCACATCCGGCGTCGCGTGGACCACGTTGGCGCCGACGATGATATCGAACGGCCCGCCGAGCACGTCGACTTGTGCACCTTCGGAAAGGTCGAGAAGGCCCGTGCGGAAGCCAGGCACGGCGCTGAAACGGCGTTCCGCACCGCCCAGAAAGTCCGGCGATATATCGGTGAAAAGGTAGTCCACGCGGCTCGTATCGACGGCGTTCAAGATATGCGTCGTTGTCCCGCCGGTTCCGCCTCCCACTTCGAGGATCTTGACCGGACGGCTCAACCCAAGGCGCTCCACGTGCCGTGCGATAGCGTTCGCAATGGCTTCGTTGGCCTCAAGCGAGGTAAAGCCCTGATCGTAGATCTGCTCCATAGCCGGGCTGCCGGCGCGGGGGAAAAGTATGTCGAGCACCGACTGCTCGCCCGAAAGAAGGGCTGCATGGTGCGTCCAGATCCGCGCAGTGAGGAAGAGCTCAGCGCTGTAAGCTGGGTATTGCCGCAAACAAGTTTGCAGCATCCCGCGTGGATCTTGGGGCGTCGGCGTGCGAAGCGTTGTGTCGCTTTCGCGCAAAACAGTGCCTCGACTGACGGCATGGCTGAGGACGGCATTGGCGTACCGGGCCTGGGTTTCCGCGACGGCGCCATCGGCGACAAGCCGCTCCACCGTGAAGGGCGTGCCGCCCGTCAACGTGTGGAAGGTGGAGGCGGTGAAGGTCGCCGTCAGCATCTCCAATTCGGTGTCGTAACGCGCCATGATCCGGCGCCGAGTCTGCGCGCGGGGCGACAGTGGAGCATCCACCAAAAGCGCGGCAGGATCGTTCGCGTCGAGCGCAGTGCCGAACGAACGCAGCGGCTTCAGCGAATGGCTGAGGAGCAGGGTTTCATCCGCGCCGCCTGCACCGACAGAGCGCACTTGCATGCCCAAGAGCTCGGCAATGATGGTGCCATCGGGCGCGAAAAGGACGATGTCAGCGCTGAGATAGAAATGGTTCGCCCCGCGCGCGACCACATGCGCGAACACGCTTTCATGCTCGCGTGTCGATCCCTCCACGATGAGGCGGTCAAGCTGCACCGGTACGAAGAGGCGTTTGTCGCCGGAGCGATCGATGAGCCCAATCATCGCCTGAAGCGCACCGTCCACCACCGTCGGGTCGAGGTTGAAGGCGGCTCCCGCCTCCGTGCGGCGTGTGAGCTCTACCAGAACTTCGCCCTCGCCCATGTGGAGCGCGTCGACCGTACGAAAGTCCGGACCGTAGTTCAGGCCCCGAGCAGCTGTCATCGCGTAGTGCTCGTCCTGCGAGCGCACCCCCCGAGAAAGGCCTGCACGGATCGCATCTTGATCGACGACGCGTTCCTTGCCTCGCGGTCGATGCTCCAGCACGGCCCGCATATGTTCGGTGAAAGGCTCGGTCTCTCCGTCGCTCGCGTGGTCGGTGGTGTTGCCGATGGTACGGCTTCGGATCGAAAGGCTGTGATCAGTGCGGTCGAAGAATGTCTGCAGCAGCGCCTCGCGTTCGTGGTCGAGCGCGAACGCCTTTTCGATACGCACCGCTCTAAGCTCGACGGTTTCTTCAAGCCCGGAGGACCTGCCCGCCGCGACCGCCACCTCGAAGAAGCCTGCGGCGGGGAAGAGGACCGTATCGCGGATAACGTGATCGGCGATAAAAGGCATCCGCGATAGCGCGATGTCCTGGTGCCAAACGTCCTTTGCGAGCGAGATGCGGCTTCCAAGGAGCTTGTGTCCCGTGGCAAGCGCTGGAACGGATGCACGCGGCTGCGGCCTGTTGAATTGATGCTCGCGCTGCCAGGGATAGGTCGGCAACGGCATGACAGGGACCGGCTCCGGGAACTGCGCCGTGAAATCGAGGCTTGCACCGGCGACGGCGGCGGCGGCGGTCGCTTTGCGACGCTGTCGCACCTCGTCCGTGTCCCGCTTTAGCGTCTCCACCAGGCGCACGCTTGTGCCGCTCTCCCGCCCAATCGCCTTCACGTAGCCCAGGAGGTTCGGGTGCGGCCCCACCTCCACGAAAACACCAAAGCCGTCGTTGCACATGTTCGCGATCGCCGGCCGGAACATCACCGGATCGCGTAGATTGCGCCACCAATAGTCGGCGTCCATGGCACTTCCGTCGCTCAGTGCGCCGCTGACTGTGGAGTAGAATGGGATCGTCCCCTTCTTGCCCACCACATCGCTGACAAGGGCGCGGAAGTCGCTCTCGATGGGGTCCATTGCGGGACTGTGGAAGGCGTAGTTGAGGCGAAGCTTCGTTGCAAAAACACCGTTTTCTTTCAGCCTTGCGACCAAAGCGTCAATGCTGGCGACGGGTCCTGCAACGGACACGGCCTCTGGTCCGTTGTCGCCCGCGATCACGAGTCCGTCATAATTCGCTATGAATTGAGCGGCTGGCTCGACGGCAAGGCCGATTGCAGCCATTGCGCCTGCACCGGCGGTTTTGCCTTGCTGTTCGCTGCGGGCCGATACAATGCGTACAATCGTGTGAAGATCGAAGAGGCCTGCACAATAGGCCGCCGCTAGTTCACCGGCGCTGTGCCCAACGGCGGCCTCTGGCAATACGCCGTCCTCGGCAAGACAACGCACAAGGCCAACCTGCACGCCAAAGAGCGCTGGCTGTGCGATCTCGGTACGCTCCATGCCGCTGTCTGCTTCGCTCTTCATCATCTCATCGATGAGTTTGAGGCCCGACACGTTCGCAAACGTGGCGTCAATCTCTTCGATGGCGGTGCGGAAGGTGTTGGACGCTGCATAAAGCTCGCGCCCCATGGCCCACCATTGCGGACCATTGCCGGTGAAGACGAAGGCCGTGCGCGCGTCGTGAAGTGCCGTTCCGCTCACAACGTTCTCAGACGCCTCGTCTGCGGCGAGGGCTTTAAGTTCCCGTTGAACGTCCTCCAGCGTTTCGGCAAAGATGGCGGCTCGGTGCGGATGCCAGGTGCGCCGCGTCAGAAGGTTACCGCACAGATCTTCCAAACAGACCGATGCCCTTTTCCGATCGATGTGGCGAGAGAGATCGGCGGCTGCACTCCGCAACGCATCCGACGAGCGGGACGACACCATCAGCCACGGGCGCGCAAGAGCGGCCTCCTTGGGCGCTTGCAGTACCGGCTGCGGTGGCTCGGCGACGACGACATGCGCGTTTGCCCCGCCAAAACCGAACGAGTTCACACAGACGAGTGTCGGCCCGTCGGTCTCCGGCAAAGGCGCCACATCCGCGGCGACTTTGATGCGCAGACCGTCGAAATCGATAGCAGGATTTGGCGTCTCGAAGTGCAGCGACTTTGGCACGACGCGGTGATTGAGACAGAGGAGCGCCTTTGCAAGGCCTGCAAGGCCGGAGGCGGGCTCCAGATGGCCGATATTGGACTTGATCGAGCCGATGAGCAGCTGGTCGTCGCCCTTGCGATGCTGAGCGATCGCCCGGCCTATCGCGCCGGCCTCAATGGGATCGCCCGCAGCCGTCCCTGTGCCGTGGGCCTCCACATAGGCCACATCGCTCGCATTGATGCCATGTTCGCGGAAGACGCGCTCGATCAGCTCGGCCTGCGCCTCGCCGCTCGGCAGGGAAAGACCGCCTGTGCGCCCATCATTGTTGCTGTCGCTGCCGCGAATGACGCCAAGGATCGGGTTCCTGTCACGCTTTGCAGCAACGAGAGGTTTTAGAATGAAGGATACTGCGCCTTCTGCGCGAACGAAGCCCTGACCGTCTGCGTCGAATGCCCGGCACTGGGCCGCGGGCGAAAGCATGGTCGCTTGGCAGAATCCGACGAATGGCTCTGGCCGGAAAAGTGCGTTCGCCGCGCCCACGATGGCGACCTCGCACGCACCCTGACGCAGCGAACGCACGGCAACGTCGAACGCCGTCAGGCCCGAAGAACAGGCTGTGTCGATGGCAAGGCTCGGCCCGCGAAGGTCGAAGACGTACGATATTCTGTTTGCCGCAATGCTGAGCGCGCCGCCGCTATTGGTGTAGGCGTTGCCGCGCCTCGCATCGTCGTTCATCGCCTGAATATAATCGTTGGACGAGATCCCGACGAAGACGCCCGTGCGTGATTTGGAGAGCTTGTTCAGCGGCTCACCGGCGTTCTCCAACGCTTCGAATGCTGTCTCGATGAGAAGGCGTTGCTGTGGGTCGATCTGCGTTGCTTCCCGCGGTGAGCATCCGAGGAATGATGGATCTATCAGTTCAAGCCCGTCGACGTAGCCGGCGCGCTTGACATATGTGCGACCTGGGCGTGGCCGCGGATCATAAAGGTCATTTGCCCAACGACCTTCGGGAAGATCCCGTATGCCATCACCGCCACGGATAAGAAAATCCCAAAGATCATCAAGCGAGTGAAGGTTGCCCGGCAGTCGAAGGCCACAACCGATGACGGCCAGATCCCCCCCTTTCGGCAAGGAGGACGTTGCATCAATGCGAGGAGTACTGAGGGGCATGGTGTTCATCGGGCACGACTTTCGATTTGGTGACTTGTGGGTAAGACGCCAGCACAAAGGATATTTTCCGACTGGCCTGCGTCTTCACAACTAAAAGATGGACAATAAATCTTCTCTATAATCGCTTTACTTGAAACATATACGATGCTCGTGCGCCGTAGAGACGCGTTGCGAAGTTTATGGAATAGCACTGTGAGCTTCGCTTACCCGGCACTAGAGTGAGAGACTTATGACGTTCATCGCATTACTTCTCGAGCATGTCCAATAGCGGGGAAACGTGCGTTTCGCTTAAGCTCGGCCCTTTCCCACATAAGCGATTCACTCCCGCCGCCATTTTCGCATTGAAATGGAATATATAAGGCGAATTTTTAGCACTTTTGCGGTGCAACGCAAGGCACTGCAATGGCTTTGACGACCCTCTGGTATTGATGCTTGTGCGGCGAAAGCAAGTGGCATGCCAACCGAACTCTCCCCCACCAGCGCCTGTTGGACGTGGGAAGCGACTTCGAAGCGGACGGTTTTGTGGCTCATCGCAACGGCCGAGCCATGGGGATGAGATGGATGCCCGGGCCACAAATTCAGTGGGCAACGCAGGTCTTGGGCCACATGCGCGGCTCGGCACGACGAGTTCGTACCAGGCGTGGCGCCGTCCGACCGCCGCAGCGGCGTTTTTCTCGGCCCGCAATCCTAAAGCATGCATATCCGGAAGAAGGTGCGAAGGGACCATTGGGGCGGAGCCGTGGCCAATCACTTTGCTGGCAACTCAAGAATTTGCGGTTTCAGGCAAGCGAACCCCTGTCGTGGTCAGTCTCGGTCTTGACCCTGAGGTGGAAGGCTATTGACGAGCGTCCGAATGGTGTAGGGCTGCAGATTTGCGAGGAGAAGTGCGTGGTAGTGAGCGAAAAACCATTCGGCCGAGCGATCGCGGGGGCGCACAAAGCGCTCGGGATGAGCCAGAAGGATCGTCCGGGCGAACGGCGAGAGAGGATGGCGGAGGACCCATCTCGCCGCATTATCCGAACGATATTTGGCATGACGGACGCAACCCAGTGTCAGGTCATCTGATCCGCGTTTTTGCGAAGGTGCTGGAGGAGGCCGAAGGGCATCTGTCCCTCCTCGCTGGGAACCTTCAGAAGATGCGCGCGGTTCGGCTGGCGACCGGACGCAGATCGTCAAGGGCGTTGCCAACTTCTGCAGGACACTCGCGAGATGAGGTGTGCGCGGTGCAATGGTGGATCCGAGACAACACGGGCCGTTTGGAGTTTCGGCCGCGTGACGGGGCGGACGAATGGGATCGCGAATGCGAAGGGATCGTCAGCAAGCAAGGGCGGCATCCAGCACTGTGAGTTTTGATGGCTTCGCGCGAAATGATCGTGCCAGAGTTCGTCGCGTTCCTGCGGACCGCGTTTGGCAACCTCTGCGACCACAGCATCGATATTGCCATTCACTTTGTTTGTATGGACTGGCTCCACATGGGCAAGGTATTGGCGGCTGGTGAGGGCGTGTATTCAGAGCTCAATACCCTCGTAGTATGGGCCAAAGACAATGGCGGCACGGGCACCTTCTAACGCTCGCGCCATGAGCTCATCTTTGCGTTCAAGGTTGGCACCGCAGAACACGTCAACAGCTGGGAACTCGGCCAACACGGCCGCTGCCGAACCATGTGTGGTCGTATGATTTCATGGAGGATCGCACCCATGACGGACGGACGTATCGCATGCTGAATGTGGTCGACGCGTTCGCCCACGCGTGTCTCGCGATCCGAGTTGGCCGCCGACTGAAGAGCGCTGACGTGATCGATGTCCTGTCAGACCTGTTCATCTTGCGCGGCGTGCCGAGCCATTTTCGCTCGGACAACGTTCTATGTGGGGAAGCGTAGCGAGGATCAGGGCAAAAGGTCCCGTCCGTTGACGAGCGCCAGCGGTTTGAAGATCCACCAAGCGGCTTCCGCAGTCAACGGATGGCGCTCTCGACCATAGCCAATACAAGGTCCGCGCGGCGCGCGGCCTTAACCGTTCTCAAGACGAGATGCGGATCCAAGCGGAAGACCCGAACATTATCTACGAGGTCGCGCGGGGCGCCTCCACGGCCCTACAGAGACGGGTTCTTCCGCCTGGCATCGCCCGATCGAAGAACGGGGAAACGTCTTCACCGCTGACGATGACCGCATGGGTGACGCGGGCCATCTTGGCGGCGATTGCTGCGAGCGCTTTTCGCTTCAGATCGGCGTTGTCCCGATCGCGCGCGACGTAGCGCTCGTATTTGGACCTAAAGCTGTTCACGCGTTGCCTTATGGCGACCTGGCCGGCCATCCAAAAGGTCCGGCGCAGACGCGCGTTGCCGGACTTGGCGATTTTGGTCTGGCCGCGGAACTGGCCGGACTGGTGGGTCGCAAGGTCGAGCCCGCAGAATTTTAAGAACTGACGGTGATGCCGGAAGCGGAGAAGATCGCCCGCCTCGGCGAGAACGGTCAGCGCGTTGATCGGGCCGACGCCCGGGACGGTCTTGAGCCTTCGATAGTCTGCATTCTGTGACAGCAGCACGTCGGCCCGTCGTTCGATGATGTCGCGCTGGTGGATGAGGCTTCGGCCTTCTGCCAGCACCATCTTAAACATCGTGATCGCTTCGGAACTCGGCGGGATCGGTAGCGCGATAGAACTCTGGGCTGTCTTGTAAACGTCGGACAGAAAACGCTCTTTCGTGACCTTGCGCCCCACAACGCCCCAAGCGGCTGCGACGAACGCTTGGTGGTCGAGCGCAGTGATCGAGGCCGGCGTGGGAAACGCCTCCAGGAGTGCCAGGAACCAATCGCTCCTCGCACCGCCGCGGAAGCGTTCGGCCTCCGGGAAATAAAGCGGCAGATAGTGAGTGAGCAGACGATGCCAGAGCTCGGTCTTTGCGCGCGAGATCATGTCGTGCGTTTTCGACAGCTCCTGGATGTCTTTGATGCCGTGCGCGAGTGGGTCGTGGAAGACCTGGGTCGCGCCGACTTCGATCATGTGGAGCATGACCTGCGCGTCCTTCGGGTCGTTCTTGTCCCATCCGTTGTGAAGCGCCTCTCGGGTCCGTGCGAGCGCCAGCGAAGAGATGAGGTGCACACTGATGCCGGCCTCGACAAGGCGCCATGCGATCGGTGGATGATAGTTGCCGGTCGCCTCGAAGGCGGCGATCACTGGTCGGTCGAGGCCGATCAAATAGGCGATGAAACGATCGTGTTCCTCACGCGTGTTCAGGACCGTCAGCCGCTTGCGTTTGGCCGCGCCAGGAAACGCGATGAGGACCTCGTTGCGGCGTTTGGCGATGTCGATGGCGACCAGCACGGCGCCGCGGGTCGAAGGCGAGTTCAGGGGCATCTGCGTGCGCTCCGTTAACCAGTGGAGCGCCCATCAACGGAGCGAAACCTTACCGCCTTGCCGACGACGCCTCGCCGGAGCGCGCTCTTCACCTTGACGGTCAGCGCACTCCAACGAGCCGTCTCAGCTCACACCTTCCCCATATGCTACGGCCCCGAATTCGTCGCCAAGGCGGTCCAGTGGATCCATGGGGTGGGGGCCAGCACCTCATATGTCACCCCGGGAAGCCTACGGGAGAATGGCACTATCGAGAGCTTCAACGCCCGAATGCGCGATGAACTCCTCGACGGCGAGATCTTCTACACGCTCCGCGAAGCCCGCGCGGTGATCGAGAGCTGACATCGCCTCTTTAACGGCATGCGCCCGCACAGCTCAACCGGCTACCAGGCTCCGGCTCCCGAGACGACGGTGTTCCTGCCACCCGCCTGGCCGGCTCCGCCCGCCAGCCTACCGCTGGTGCAAAAACCAACACTTCACCGAACGTTGGTTCAGCGTTCTTGCGCTTTTCCGCAAGGGCATCACCCCCTGTTGCCACGGTGGAGCGGTGTGCCTCGGCAGCCTTGCGAGCGGCCGCCAGCGACACAGCCGCAATTGGCCCAAGCCCCATTTCCCGACGCCGCCCATCAACCTTCCATCGGAAGACCCATGAGCGGGAACCTGACTGGCTGACATACAGGTAAAGGCTACCACCATCTGCATTGCGCCCTGGGCCCATGGTCCTTGGGCCATTTTCGGTCAACCGATTGAGGATCTGGCCCACTCTTTCCCACCTACTGGGTGGAAAACACAGGATGCCCTTGGATCAATAGAAGCCATCCGAGCTCAAAAATGCCCAGGACTCCTAGGCGAGTATGGATGGGGAAAGACTGATGTGGAATGGGTCACTGGCGGAGAGAGAGGGATTCGAACCCTCGAGACGGTTTCCCGCCTACACACTTTCCAGGCGTGCGCCTTCAACCACTCGGCCACCTCTCCGGCGAAGGACCCCTTAGCAGAGCATCGCGGCTGCGTTAAGTCCCGATTGGACCTTGTGTGCGCTTCAATGCGATCAAGGCAACGCAACAGGACCAAACCCATGTCGACCCTCCTTTGGCTGATCTCAACGCCCTTTCGCCTGGCAGGCTATGTCTTCGTTCTGGCAGCGTTTGGCGCGGGCTTTCATGACCTGTTTCAATCGGTCTCGCAGGATCGGCTGGTGCTCACCCCCCTTGGCGAGTTGTGGTTTCGCCTGTCCGCCGACAGCCTCAATCTGGCGCAGGCGGCAATCCAAAGGGGCGTTCACCCCAAACTGTGGGACCCGGTGATCCAAACGCTCCTCGGTCTGCCGGGCTGGCTTTCCTTGTTCATCCTCGCCACCATCACGCTGTTGATCGCGCAGCTCATCTACCGTCCGCGCTGACGCGACCTTATCGCCCGCGGCACCACCTGCGATTTGCCGCAGAAGTGCCTATGTGTGGGATGGCCCTTCGCCGCGGCGGGCCTGATGGAGGAGACACCCCATGAACTTCCTGCAACGCTTCAGCAAATCTTCGCGTTTGCCCACCGAAGAACAAGCCCTCCCAGGGCGTGAGGAGGCAATTCCGACGGCCACCAACCATGCGGTCAATGGTGCCCCCCTCAAAGGCCCCTGGCCCGGCATGGAGACGGCTGTCTTCGCCATGGGCTGCTTCTGGGGCGCTGAACGCATCTTCTGGCAGATGGACGGTGTTGCCGTCACCGCCGTCGGCTATATCGGCGGCGCGACCCCCAACCCCACCTATCGCGAAGTGTGTTCTGGCAAGACAGGCCACACCGAAGGCGTGCTGGTGGTGTACGACCCCGCGTGCGTCACCTTCGCCGCCCTGTGCCGCGCCTTCTTCGAGGGCCACGACCCCACCCAAGGCATGCGCCAAGGCAATGATGTGGGCACACAGTACCGCTCGGCGATCTTCGTCGAGTCACAGGCCCATCGCGAGGAGGCAACGCGCATCAAGACCGCCTTCGAGGCCGACCTTAAAAGCGCTGGCTATGGCCCCATCACCACCACCATCGAAGGCGACAGGCCGTTCTACTACGCCGAGGCGGATCATCAGCAGTATCTCCACAAGGTGCCGCACGGATATTGCGGGCTCGGGGGAACGGGCGTTAGCTGCCCGGTAGGCGCATCCCAGTCCGCCTGACGGGCGCTGATTGCCCATTGTCAAAGCCGGTCGGGCGCGCGCGGCTAGATGTTGCGCGCCCATCGTGAAAGAGGGCACCGTCCCTCACCAGCCATTTGGGCCGTCATGACCATTCGCAACCTCGATGCGCTGCTCGACCCGGGCAGCGTCGCTTTGATCGGCGCCAGCGACCGTGACGGCTCGGTGGGCAAGGTGGTGGTGGATCGGCTGACGACGGCTGGCTTCAGCGGTCCCATCCACCTCGTCAACCCCAAGCACAAAACCATTGCAGGGCGACCCGCGGTGCCGAGCGTTGAGGAGCTTGACCAAGCGCCGGACCTTGCCGTCATCGCAACCCCGCCCGCCACGATTCCAGGCATCATCACACAGCTTGGGCGGAAGGGAACGCGGGCCGCCGTCGTCATCACTGCAGGTTTGGACCAGGCACAGAAGATCGCCATGCTGGAGGCCGCCCGCCCCACGCTGATGCGCATCCTGGGGCCCAACTGCCTTGGCCTCCAGGTGCCCCCCATAGGGCTTGACGCCAGCTTCTCCCACCTCACGGCGCGGCCGGGGAACTTGGCCCTCCTGTCCCAATCAGGCGCCATCGTTACCGCCATGATCGACTGGGCCGAAGAACGCGGCATCGGCTTTTCCGTTGTCGCATCCCTTGGCGAAATGGCAGACGTCGACACAGGCGACCTTCTGGATCACCTAGCCGGCGACCCGAAGACCCACGCCATCTTGATGTACCTGGAGCAGGTCACCGACGCGCGGAAATTCCTGTCCGCAGGCAGACTTGCAGCGCGGGCAAAACCGGTGATCGTCGTCAAAGCCGGCCGGTCGGAAACCGCCTCGCGAGCTGCCGCCTCCCACACAGGTGCCCTTGCGGGAGTGGACGCTGTCTACGACGCTGCCTTTGCCCGCGCAGGCCTGTTGCGGGTGGACAATCTGTCGGACCTTTTCGGCGCCGCGCAGACCCTTGCCCGCCTGACACCTTTGGCGTCGGACAGGCTTGCCATCCTCACCAACGGTGGCGGCGCGGGCGTTCTGGCGGTGGACTCCCTTGCGCAAACCGATGCCACACTCGGCACGCTGTCGGACAAAACCCTTGCAGCCCTTGGCGAGGTGCTGCCCGCCAATTGGTCCAAGGCCAACCCCATCGACATCATCGGCGATGCAGGGCCTGAACGCTACGAGGCCGCGCTCGACATCCTCTTCGCCGACGACGGTCTCGACGCCATCTTGGTGATGAACTGCCCCACAGGCCTCGCCTCCTCCAAGGAGGCGGCGAAGGCCGTCGTCTCGCGCGTGTCGGCCTGGCACAACCGCAAAAAGCCCCTCCTTGCCGCATGGCTCGGCGGTGTGGCGGCCGCAGAAGGGGCAGAGCTTTTTGAGGACGCGGCCATCCCCACCTTCACCAACCCCAGTGAAGCCGTGGCCGCCTTCAACCACCTTGTGCGCCACCGCAAGGCCCAGAGCCAATCCACCCGCGTGCCCCCGGCCGAGGCAGAAGGGTTCGCGCCGGACAGAGAGAGAGTGCGCGCCCTCATTCAAGGTGCCGTTGAGGAAGGCCGCACGCTGTTGACGGAGGTGGAGGCCAAAGCCGTCCTCACCGCCTACGGCATCATGACCGTGCCGTCACAGGTCGCCCGCACGCCGCACAAAGCCGCCGACATTGCCCGCCAGTTCCTGCGCGGTCCCCATGCGGCCGATGGTGTGGCCGTGAAGATCTTGTCGCCGCACATCACCCACAAATCGGACGTTGGTGGTGTGCGCCTCAACCTTGCAAGCCCCCACGAGGTCCGCCAGGCGAGCAACGCCATGATGGAGGAGGCAACCCGCCTTCGCCCGGACGCGCGGATCGATGGCGTGGTGGTGCAGCCGATGATCCGCCGGCGCGACGCCCATGAGTTGATCCTCGGCCTTGCGGACGATCCGATTTTCGGCCCCGTCATCTTGTTCGGCGCAGGGGGAACGGCCGTGGAGGTGGTGTCGGACAAGGCGCTCGGCCTGCCGCCGCTCGACAGGATGCTGGCCGCAGACCTCATCCATGCCACCCGCATCGGCGCGCTCTTACGCGGCTATCGCGACAAGCCTGCGGTGGACTTCCACGCGCTTGAGGGCGCCCTCGTTCGCCTCTCTTATCTGGCGTCGGACTTCCCGCAGATCCACGAACTCGACATCAATCCGCTTCTGAGCGACCCCAGCGGGGCCATCGCACTGGATGCGCGGGTGCGTGTGGTGTCGGCCCCATCCGTGGCGCCCGGAGGCAACCCACGCTTTGCCATCCGCCCCTACCCGTCAAGCCTTGCAACGAGCGCCGAGATCTCGGGCGGCACAATCGACATCCGCCCCATCAAACCCCAGGACGAGGTGCTTTACCCCGCCTTCCTGGCGCGCATCACCGCAGCCGACGTACGACGACGCTTCTTCGGCGCCTTTTCCAACTTCGACCATGATCAGATTACGCGCTTCACCCAGATCGATTATGCCCGCGCCATGGCCTTCGTGGCGCTCGACCCTGCCGATGGCGCACTTTTGGGCGTGTCGCGCCTTCACGCCGACCCCGATGGCCAGCGGGCAGAGTTCGCCATTCTGGTGCGCAGTGACAGACAGGGCGCAGGCATTGGCCGCGCCCTCCTCACCACGCTTGTGGATTATGCACGGGGTGAGGGCCTTAGCGTTCTGGAAGGCCCTGTCCTTGCCGACAACACCGCCATGTTGCGCCTGTGCGGCTCCGTCGGCTTTGTCTCAAAGCCCGATTTGGAGGACCCAGGCGTCACCGTCTTGACGCTGAAGCTCTGACCGGGCCCTCTCCGGCCAGGGCTTTACGCGGCCGCCGCACCGTAGGGCACGTTCTGGCGACCATACCGGCGCACCCTGACATTGGCCTGCTCGGCATGGCCCACAAAGCCTTCCAGCAGGCAAAGACGTGAGCAGTACGCGCCCATGGCCGCGGCCGCCTCATCGGTCAGGATTTTCTGGTACGAGTGGGTCTTCAGGTACTTGCCCACCCAAAGGCCGCCCGTGTACCGGCCCGCTTTCTTTGTCGGGAGGGTGTGGTTGGTGCCGATCACTTTGTCGCCGTTGGCAACATTGGTGCGCGCACCCAGGAAAAGCGCGCCGTAGCAGGTCATGTTGTCCAGGAACCAGTCGTCACGGTCTGTCATGACCTGGACGTGCTCTGAGGCAATGTCGTCGGCAACGGCAAGCATCTCCTCGTAGGTGTCGCAGACGATGACCTCGCCATAGTCGCGCCAGCTCGCGGCAGCCGTATCCGCTGTGGGAAGGATCGCGAGGAGCCGATCCACCTCAGCCATCGTCTCATCAGCAAGCTTGCGCGAGTTGGTGACGAGGACGGCGGGCGAGTTGTAGCCATGCTCGGCCTGCCCCAGAAGGTCGGTGGCACACATCTCAGCATCCACCGTCTCATCGGCAATGATGAGGGTTTCTGTGGGGCCAGCAAAAAGGTCGATCCCCACACGGCCGAACAACTGGCGCTTGGCTTCGGCAACAAACGCATTGCCGGGCCCCACAAGCATGTGGACCGGATCGATGGTCTCAGTCCCCAGCGCCAGCGCACCGACGGCTTGAATACCGCCGAGCACATAAATCTCGTGCGCCCCGCCAAGGTGCATCGCGGCAATGACAGCAGGGTTGGGCTCGCCCTTAAAGGGGGGTGTTGCCGCCGCAATCCGCGGCACGCCTGCCACAGACGCCGTCAGCACCGACATGTGGGCCGACGCCACCATCGGAAACTTGCCGCCAGGCACATAACAGCCCACCGACTGCACGGGGATGTTGCGATGGCCGAGGATGACGCCAGGCATCGTCTCCACCTCCACGTCGAGCATGGAGTCCCTCTGCGCCTGGGCAAACGTGCGCACCTGCTCCTGGGCGAACTTGATGTCCGCCATATCGCGCGCCTCAACGCGGGAGATCAGCGCCTCGATATCCGACTCCGACAGGCGGAACGAGGCGGGCGAATAGTTGTCGAACTTTTCGCTCAGCGCCCTCACGGCCGCATCGCCGTTGGCCTCGATGTCCTTCAGCGTTGTCTCGACGACCGCGCGAACCTTCTGATCGTCCTCGCCGCGCTCCGCCTCGGGCTTGCCGGTTTTCAGATGGGTGATCATGGATGGCCTCCAGTTCAAGCTGCGGGTCGAAGACGCGCCGCGATCTGTGCCGCGCCTGTGGTCATGAGCGTGTGTTCTGAACCGATGACGAGGATGGACGCGCCGGCCTCCCGCCAGGGCGCAACGTCCTCCGACGGCGGGCAATAAAGCCCCGTCGCAGCGCCCTTCACACCCAGCGAGCGCCGTGTGCCTTCGGCGGCTTTCGGAGCGAAAAAGTCCTCCTCGCCGTAAGCGACTGCCAAGTCCGCACGGCCGACGAAAAGGGCGTCCACCCCGTCGACCGCCGCAATGGCCTCGGCGTTCTCCACCCCTTCAGGCTCTTCGATCTGGCAGAACAGGCTGACGTCGTCGGCCGTCGCAGCCAGATGCTGTTTGAGGGTGCGGCCGCCATAGTGGGCAGCGCGCGTGGTGCCCGCGAAACCGCGCCCGCCAACGCCGTAGCGCATGGCGCGCACCAGCGCCTCGGCCTGGGCAGCGCTCGTCACGTGCGGCACCATCACCCCTGCAGCCCCTGCGTCCAAAATGCCAAGGATGGTGGCAGCGTCCCCATGGGGCACACGCACCAGCAAGGGGCACCCTGTGGCGCGACCTGCAATCATCGCCGTGTCGATGGCGCCCCGGTCGAAGGGGGCATGTTCGCAATCAAGGATCAGAAAGTCGAAGGCCGACTCCCCCATGATCTCGATGATCATCGGATGAGGCGTTTTGATGAATGCGCCAAGCAACAACTCGCCCGCAGCAATGCGGCGCTTGAAGTTGGCGTTGTGGGACATGTCGGTGTGCATGGGCGTTTCGCCTTAGGGGTCGACTGTTGAGGGGGCGGCGGCGAACTTGCCGCGGGCGAGCCACATGAGACCGCCCAGCATGATGGCGCCGATCACCGTGGGCGCGATGCCGGGCATCAAGGCCAGCACCGCAGGCACAAGCCAGGCAACGGCCATCAACGGCCCGCCCGGAAGCCGCGTCCCACCCAAAAGATTTGCCGCCGAAAGGGTGAAGACCGCGCCAGACACAAGCGCGTGGACCACAGCCTCCGTCCCACCGTTGCCCAACATCCCCGGGTAGACCAGGAAGAGCATGGGAAGCACATAGGCCGTCGCCCCAAGGCGAAGCGTCTGCACCGCCGTCTTCATCCACGAGGTCTGCGCGATGGAAGCTGCCACGAATACACCAAGGCACACCGGCGGGGTGATCACCGACAGGGCGGCATAGTACAGCACGAACATGTGCACCGTCAGCGGGTCGAGCCCTTGCTGGATCAGCGCTGGTGCAAACACCGCCGCCACCATCACGTAGGCTGCCGACGTCGGCAGCCCCATGCCGGCGATAAGGCACACCACTGCCATCAGGATCGCAATCAGCCAGATCTGCCCTTGCCCGATGGACAAGACCGCCGCCGTGGTGGCAACCCCAAGGCCGGTGAGGTTGATCATCGCCACGAACACCTGCGCCCCCACGAGGAGGACGCCGACGATGACCACACCGCGGCCGCCTTCCTGCAGGGCGCGGATGATAATGCGCACCACCTCCGTCAGGCTCTGCCCTGTGGCAAGGCGGGCGACAGCAACGGCCACAAGCATCGCAATCATGCCGTAGCAGGCGGTCAACTCCACCGAGTTGCCGTTGAAAATGCCGAACGCGAGCCCACCGATGGCCGCCAGGATCGGCGCAATGCGCGACAGCCTCAGCGCATGGCGCCAGTCGGGCAGTTCGCTGGCATCGACGGGACGGAAGTGCTGGCGCCGCGCAATCACATGCACGGTGGTGTAGACGCCAAGATAGAACAGGAACGCAGGCAACACCCCCGCAAGGGCAATGGTCCAGTAGTTGACGTTCACCACCTCAGCCATGACGAAGGCGGCCGTCCCCATAATGGGCGGCGCCAACTGCCCGCCTGTTGAGGCGATGGCCTCCACCGCGCCAGCATAGGACGGCGGGTACTTCAGCCGCTTCATCAAGGGGATGGTAAAGTTCCCCGTGGTCGCAACGTTCGCCACCGTGGACCCGTTAATGGCCCCGAAAAAGCCGGAGGCGAGCGTTGCAATCTTCGCGGCACCGCCAGGGCGCGAGCCGCCGAGCCGCGCCGACAGGTCGAAAAACGTCTCCCCTGCCCCTGTGTGCAGCAAGATCGCGCCGAACAGGACGAAGGCAGCCAACGTGGTGGAGGCCACATTGACCAGCATCCCCCACAGACCGCGGTCCGACAGGAAGATAATTTCGGTCAGATACCCCACATCGAAGCCGCGGTGACCGAACTGGCCGGGAATGATCCAGCCGAAAAACGCATACGCCACGGAGGCAATGACGATGATGGGAAAGACCCAGTTGGAGGTGCGCCGGGCCAGTTCCAATACGGAGGCGAGCGTCGCAAAGCACAGCACCATGTCGAGCGGGGTCGCCCAGGGCAGATCGTTCATGATCCGCTCGAAATTGGTGATGATGTAGACCATCGACGTGGTGGTGATGGCAACGATGCCAAGGTCGATCAAAATGCCGACGGGCCGCAGCCTGGTTCCGCCGAACAGCGGATACATCAACACCGCAAGCGTCACGATCATCGCCACGAACACGGACCGCTGAATCAGCGTCTCGAACGGTCCCATGAACGAGGTGTAAAAAACAAAGCCGCCCAGCGAGATCGCAAGAAGCGCGGTCGCCTTCTCCCTCAAGGTGAGGGGCTTGATGCCGGCTTCGGCCATGGCGCGTTCCTCCACTTTTATCGGGAAAGGGCGCGCCGCTGTTGTCGCCGACCGGAGAAAGCCCGGTCGGCCGCGGGTTGGCGCCCCGTCCGTTGGCGTGCCGTCAGAGGGACGGCATCACTTCAGGTGGTCAGGAACGGTGAGGCCGGCTTCCTCGTAGTAGCGGATGGCGCCGGGGTGGAGCGGGCTCGTCGCGTATTTCAGCGTCAATTCGGCAAGGTTGGAGCCTTTGAGCGCGGGGAAGGCCGCTTCCTGGGCTTCGGTATTTTCCATGACGGCTTTGACGATGTCGTAAGCGGTCTCCTCATCAAGGTCAGGACGGGCCGACACGCCGATCATGAAGCCCCACGTGTTATAGGGGCCTGAGTTTTCCATGTCGCCGCCGGGCATCTCCACCAGGGAGAGTTCTGGCAGCTTCTCGCGGATCATCTCGCGCTGCTCGTCGGTGAGGCCCAGCACCTGGACAGGCGTGAAGGCGGCAATGTCGGTGGTCAGTGCGTCGAAGCTGGTGCCCACAGCGCTCTTCACGAAGCCGACGGAGCGGTTGTCCTTAATGGCAGAGGCAAGCTCTGAGTTAGAGCCGCGCACCCAGTCAGGCTCAACACCGAAAAGGGCAAACACGTCCTGCGAGGTGGCCTCTGTGGAGGAGCCGCGCATGCCAGGACCCATCTTGCGGCCGGCAAGCTCGGCGATGGAGGAGACGTCAGAGTCCCTGCGCACGACAACGTTTTGCGGCGCAAGCGAGTAAGCCCAGAGGAGCTTGGACTCGATAGGGCGACCGTCGAAGGCCTTCTTGCCGTTGTAGGCGTGAAACAGCGATGACGTGGTGATGAGGCCGATGTCCAGCTGACCGCGGTCCATGCGCTTAAGATTGTCGACCGTGGCGCCGGTTTCCACCACCGAGGCCTGATACTCGTCGGGATAGGCGTCGTTGATGATTTTCGCGAGCGCGGCGAAGTAGGCGTAGTGCGAGCTTTGTGCGTTGGTGGCACCAAAGGCGAGGCGCGTTTCAGCGCCGGCCGTGCCTGCAGTGAGCGCGACCGCAACGGCGCCCGCCAGAGCGGTGGTAAGGATTGTCTTCATGTAGCGTCCTCCCGGGGTTCTCGGGTGCTGCGGGCGTTGAGCCCGTCGATGTGAGGCATCGAAAGTATGACCCGCGATGCGGTCACAGCGGGTAGTGGACGCCGTGCATTTTTGCAAATATTTCTATATGACTTGCAAAAATTGCATCTTTGCCAACCCCATGCATAGGCCAGTTTGGCGATGTTACCCCGTGTCGCGGACGATGAGTTTGCCAGGCGCCATGCGGATCGCCCCTTCAATGGCAGGGTCCTCGATGGCCTGTTCGATCAGATCCAGCGCGTCGGCAATCATCTGGCGCATGCGCTGGCGCACTGTGGTCAGCCGGTAGGACTGCCAGGCCGCCATCGGAATGTCGTCAAAGCCGACAATGGCAAGGTCGTCGGGGGCACGCAGGCCGAGGGATTTGGCCGCATCGATGGCTGCCAGCGCCATCACGTCATTGGCGCAGAAAATCGCATCCGGCCGCGGCCTCTCCCCCAAAAGGTCGAGCGCTGCGCTGTAGGCGGTGGCGTAGCAAAATGCGCCCGAGCGCTCCTGCACCACCCCGAGCCCCGCCTCGCTCAAGACCTTGTAGAAGCCCCGCCGCCTCTCAAGGTGGGTGGAGGTGTCCTCAAGCCCGCCGATAAATGCGATCCGCCTGCAGCCCCGCTCCACAAGCCGGCGGCCAATGTCCTGCCCACCGGCATAGTTGTCGCAGCACACCGCGCTGATGCCTGACCCAGGCTGCGTCCTGTTGAACAGAACCACCGGCAGGCGCCGTGTCCTGCATGCACTTGCCAACTGGGAAGAGAGCAAGGTGGAGGTGATGATCGCCCCATCGGCGCGGTAGTCGAGCACCTGGCGCATCACCGCATCGACATCCTGCCCCTTGGGTGCCACGTGAAGGATGAGCCGGCGACCACGGCGGAAAAGCTCTTGGCTCAGCGCCTCAAGAACGGTGGGGTAGAACGGGTTCGCCACATCGCCCATCACGACGGCGATGGTGCCCGTCGCAAGCTCGGAGATCACCTGACCTGAGGGGGTGCGATAGCCAAGCTCATCCGCCGCGGCGAGGATGCGTCCGCGCTTGTCTTCGGAGATGGATGCCCCTGGTCTGAACGCGCGCGAGACCGCCGACACCGACACACCGGCCAGCGCGGCCACCTCCTTGGCCGTGGTTTTCACGGGTCGCCCCTCTCCCGTCAGGTCTTCTTTTTTTGGTCGCTTCGGCCTGTCTTGCCGGGGTGCGAAGGCCCCTACCCGTCCACCTTCAAGGCAGCGATGAAGGCCTCCTGCGGAATCTCCACCTTGCCGAACTGGCGCATCTTCTTCTTACCCGCCTTCTGCTTCTCCAACAGCTTGCGTTTGCGGGTGGCATCGCCCCCGTAGCACTTGGCGGTCACGTCTTTCCTGAGGGCGCGAATGGTTTCGCGCGCAATGATCCGCCCCCCGATGGCCGCCTGAATGGGGATCACGAACATGTGCTGGGGGATCAGCTCTTTCAGCTTTTCGCACATGGCACGGCCACGCCGCTCCGCCTGGGAGCGGTGGACGAGCATGGCGAGCGCATCCACAGGCTCTGAGTTGACGAGGATATTCATGCGCACAAGGTCGCCTGAGCGATAGTCCGACAGCGCATAATCGAACGAGGCGTAGCCTTTGGAGACGGATTTCAGGCGGTCATAAAAATCAAACACCACCTCGTTGAGGGGAAGTTCGTAGGTGACCATGGCGCGGCTGCCCACATAAGACAGCTCTGTCTGAATGCCCCGCCGCTCCTGGCACAATTTCAAAATCCCGCCCAGATACTCGTCAGGCGTCAAGATCGTCGCCTTGATCCAGGGTTCTTCGATCTCGTCGATCTCATTGGCGTCGGGCATGTCGACGGGGTTGTGAAGCTCCTTCACCTCACCGTTGGACAAGGCCAGGCGATAGACCACCGACGGCGCGGTGGCGATGAGATCCAGATTGAACTCGCGCTCAAGCCTCTCCTGGATGATTTCTAGGTGTAAGAGGCCCAAAAAGCCGCAGCGGAAACCAAAGCCGAGCGCCGCGGAGGTCTCCATCTCGAAGGAGAAGCTGGCATCGTTGAGGCGCAGCTTGCCCATGGCGGCGCGCAAATCCTCAAAGTCCGCCGCATCGACCGGGAAGAGGCCGCAGAACACCACCGGGACGGCGGGGCGGAAGCCTGGCAGGGGCGCTGCGGCGGGACGGCGCTCATCGGTGATGGTGTCGCCGACGCGGGTGTCGGCCACCTCTTTGATGCCTGCGATGATGAAACCGATCTCGCCGGGCCCCAGCGCGTCCACCTCGAGCATCTTCGGCGTAAAGACGCCCACCTTGTCCACCGGGTAGACCGCACCCGTCCCCATCATCTTGATCTTCTGGCCCTTTTTCAAAGACCCGTCGATCATGCGTACAAGCGTCACGACGCCAAGATACGTGTCGTACCAGCTGTCGATCAGCATTGCCTTCAACGGCGCGTCGGCGTCGCCCTTGGGTGGCGGCAGACGATTGACGATGGCCTCAAGCACGTCGGGAATGCCAAGGCCGGTCTTGGCGGAGATCAAAACCGCCTCGGAGGCGTCGAGGCCGATCACCTCCTCCACCTGCTCGCGAATGCGCTCAGGCTCGGCCGCCGGAAGGTCCACTTTGTTGAGGACGGTGATGATCTCGTGGTCGTTGTCGATGGCCTGGTAGACGTTGGCGAGGGTCTGCGCCTCAACCCCTTGGGAGGCGTCCACCACCAAGAGTGAGCCCTCGCAGGCGGCAAGCGAACGGTTCACCTCATAGGCAAAGTCCACATGGCCGGGCGTATCGATGAGGTTCAGCGTGTAGGTGACGCCGTCCTTCGCGTTGTACAACAGGCGCACGGTTTGCGCCTTGATGGTGATGCCCCGCTCCCTCTCAATGTCCATAGAATCAAGGATTTGCTCCTTCATCTCACGACTAGTGAGAGAGCCTGTTTCCTGGATCAGCCGATCGGCGAGGGTGGATTTGCCATGGTCGATGTGGGCGACAATGGAAAAGTTGCGCACGGTCTTCACCGGGCGGGCGCCAGTCTGTGCGTCCTCAGAAAGGGAGTCGGGCCGTGCATGCTCGTTCATGGGGGGACAGATAGCACCCCGATGCCGCCCGGCAAAGGCGTTGGGGTGTGCCCTTTTATCCCCGTTCGGCGCGGGGATTAAGTCTTTGGTGGCCGGGGATAACGGCAATGCACCGCAAACAATCTGGGACTCCTCGTTGTCAGATTGTTTGTCGCCTCCGGTGGCAGAACGCCCAGCCATCCTCACCAGTATTGGCTGAAAATAGACTGATCTCGTCAATCAGGGGGCGAGATCACCGCATGTACTTCATCGTCGAACCGCACAACCAACACCAAGTCTTGTCATTGATGGATCAGATGTTCCGGCTGCGCGCCAAGGTGTTTGCCGACGAGTTGGGCTGGGTCCAGGCCGAAAACGGTGAAGAGCGGGACGTCTACGACACCTTCAACCCCGCCTACCTGATGCACACCGACCCCACAGGCCAACACCTTTATGCCTGCGTCAGGCTGATGCCGAGCCACGGCCCGACACTCCTTGCCGACACCTTCGCCGACACCCTACCCGACGCCGTCGCCTTCCAGACCCCTTTGGTGTGGGAGGCAACGCGCCTTTGCATCAACGACGATTTGATCCGCGCCCACGGCCGCGATCATGAACGCCTCGACATTCTGCGCCATATGCTGCTGGCCGGGCTGGAGTTCGGTGTCATGAACGGCGTTGAGGCGTACCTGTCCAACTTCGACGATGCGCGCCTGAGGATGTGGCGCTGGGCGGGCGCGAGGATCGATGTCGTGGGCACCACCGCCCGCTTCGGCGCCCCGGTCCACCTTGGCCTCATGGAGGTCAGCCTCGATGCCCTTGCCACCCTTCGCTGCGAACTGGGCTGGCCAGTCGCCGTCCTGTCGAAAGTGCCTGACCAAAGTGCCCGTGCACCAAAGCGCCGCGCACCCCGCCTGCCGCGCCCGCAAGGCAAGCTGGCCACCTCCCTCAAGACGCCACACAAGACTTTACCTGCCGCGCCAGGCTCCACGGTTGGCGTTGGCGCCTGCGCGCCCGTCACACCCTCATGAGTGATGCTGCCACCATCCCGTCATTCGCCAACCAAGGGCTTTGTTGGGCGCGTGTAGTCTGGGCATCGGCGATCGTGAAAACGCGCGGCGCGTGGCGCGTTCGGCGCGCCCCAGGAGGCAGCTACCAGGGATCGTAGCTGCCGACGTTCCAAACCTGCCCTTCAGGGTCGCGGCAGGAGAAGCCGCGGCCCCCATAGTCCTCGTCCTTGATCTCCATGACGATGACGGCGCCGTTGTCCCTGGCGCGGGCATAGACGGCGTCAGGATCATCGACAATCAGATAGGCGCTTTGCGTCACCGGTGTGGCAGGCTCGGCAGGGTCCATCAGCGCACCAAACGCATCGTCCTGGTGCGTGCCCAGCATGATCATGCCTGTGCCAAGGGTGAGTTGGGCATGGACAATCGCCCCATCCTCGCCCGGTACGACCAATTGCTTGGTGAAGCCAAAGACCGTACATAGCCAATCGGCCATCACCGCTGCATCCCTGTAGCGCACGGTCGGGATCACGCGTGAGGTCATTGACGGCCCCGCATCATAAGGCAGCGCCAACACCGTCGCGACGGCGGGAAAACGGCGCGGCCATTGACTTTCGCGTCCTGAGGGCGACATGAGGCGCCCGTCAGGAACGATAACACACGCACTCGCGGAAAGTGAGACCATGGAAGTCACGGAAACCCGCGCGGAGGGCTTGCAGCGGGAATTGAAAGTGGTGGTTCCCCAGGCGACGCTCGACAGCCGGCTTGCCACCTATTTGGACGATCTGCGCACGAAGGTGCAGCTGAAGGGCTTCCGGCCGGGCAAGGTGCCGATGTCGCACCTGCGCAAGGTCTACGGCAAATCCGCGATGGCCGAGGTCATCAACGATGTGATGAGCGAGAGCGTGAAGGGTGCTGTCGAAGCGCGCGACGAGAAGCCCGCGCTCCAGCCCGACGTCAATATGGACGAAGGCTCCATCACCGAGGTCATCGAAGGCCGCGGCGACCTTGCCTTCAGCATCGAATACGAAGTGCTGCCCCCCATCGAGGTATCAGGGCTCGATACCATTGCCGTCGAGCGCCCCGTGGTGGAGATCACCGAGGAAGAGCTCGACAAGGAAATCGACGAGCTTGCCAAGCGCAACCGCGACTACGAGGCCGTCGAGCGCGCCGCAGAAGACGGCGACCGCTTGAAGATCGATTTTGTCGGCAAGGTGGACGATGAAGCCTTTGAAGGCGGCACCGCGGAAGACATTGACATCGTGATTGGCGCCGGCCGGTTCATCCCAGGCTTCGAGGAGCAGCTCACCGGCGCCTCCGCCGGAGAGGACCGCGTCGTCAACGTCACTTTCCCCGAGGCCTATCCGGCCGAGCAGCTGGCAGGCAAAGCCGCCGTGTTCGACGTGAAGGTGAAGGAGGTGGCAGCCCCCACCGAAACGGTGCTGGACGAGACCTTTGCCGAAAAGCTCGGCATGGAAAACATGGAGCAGCTGCGCACGGCCGTTCGCATGCAAATGCAGCAGGCTTATGATTCAGCGAGCCGTGAGAAGGTCAAGCGTGCCTTGCTGGACGCACTCGACGAGCGTTTCAAGTTCGACCTTCCAGGCAAGCTAGTCGACACCGAGTTCGAGCAGATCTGGAACCAGGTCGCGCGCGATATGGAGAACTCGGGCAAGTCCTTCGAGGACGAGGACACCACCGAAGAGAAGGCCCGCGAGGAGTATCGCACCATCGCCGAGCGCCGCGTGCGCCTTGGGCTCCTGCTCTCGGAGGTGGGCACAAACGCCAACGTGGAAGTGACCGAGGACGAGTTGCAGCGCGCCCTTGGCGAACGCATGCGCCAGTTCCCCGGACAGGAGCGTGAGTTCATCAAGTTCTATCGCGAGAACCCCCAGGCCATTGCGAGCTTGCGGGCGCCCATCTTCGAGGACAAGGTGGTAGACTACATCCTTGAGTTGGTGAACGTAACCAACAAGCCCGTGTCCCGTGAGGAGCTCCTCAAGAACGACGATCACGATCACGATCATCACGACCACGATCATCACGATCACGACCACTAGGCGGACCATGAAAGACCCAGTCGAATACGCCATGAGCACGCTCGTCCCGATGGTCGTCGAGCAGACCAATCGCGGCGAGCGTGCCTATGACATCTTCTCCCGCCTGTTGCAGGAGCGCATCATCTTCATCACCGGCCCCATCGAGGACACGGTGTCCACGCTGGTGTGCGCGCAGCTTCTGTATCTGGAATCGGACAACCCGAACAAAGAGATCAGCCTGTACATCAACTCCCCCGGCGGGATCGTGACGTCGGGGCTGGCCATTTACGACACCATGCAGTTCGTGCGCCCGACCATCTCCACGCTGTGCATCGGCCAGTCGGCGTCCATGGGGGCAATGCTGCTTGCTGCCGGCGAGAAGGATATGCGTTTTGCCCTGCCCAACGCGCGCATTATGGTGCACCAGCCGTCGGGCGGCTTTCGCGGCACGGCCGCTGATATTCAGCTCCAGGCCAACGAAATCCTCAGCCTCAAACGTCGGCTCAACGAGATCTACCGTCGCCACACGGGCCAAGAGCTCGATGTGATTGAGTCAACGCTGGAGCGTGACCACTATATGTCGCCCGAGCGGGCGAAGGAGTTCGGCATTGTGGATCAGGTGATCGACAGTCGCGCCGCACTCGACCACTAGTTTTATTTCGCAAACTGCCACCAAAGGTTGCGGAGCCCTCAGGAACAGTCTACTGCTCGCCATAGGTGAATTGTCGATTATGGTGCTGCCCGGTGACGCACCAAACGGTTATCGCTCACGGGCAAGAAAAATTTTGTGTTTAGTAACGGCTTCATCCGTTGACTGTGGGATGAGGCGGTTTGCATCGGCGGTGGGTGCCGTCCAATATGAGTGACGTACGGTCCCGTCGCGCAGTGTTTTGAAGGGGCGTTCTCTTCACCGTCGTGCGTTAGGGCTGTGCAAAGCGGCAAGCGTGTCGGGTGAGCCACCTGTCACGGCGCCGCATGTAAGGCAGAGGTGAGTGTATGAGCAAGGCAACCAGCGGCGACAGCAAGAACACGCTCTACTGCTCGTTCTGCGGCAAAAGCCAGCACGAGGTCCGCAAGCTGATTGCCGGGCCCACGGTATTCATCTGCGATGAATGTGTTGAGCTTTGCATGGACATCATCCGCGAGGAGAACAAGTCCTCGCTGGTCAAGGCACGGGATGGCATCCCCACCCCTTTGGAGATCCGTAAGGTTCTTGACGACTATGTGATCGGCCAGATGGACGCCAAGAAGGTTCTGTCGGTCGCCGTCCACAACCACTACAAGCGCCTCAACCACGCCTCCAAGTCCAACGATGTGGAGTTGGCGAAATCCAACATCCTGCTCATCGGCCCCACAGGCTGCGGCAAGACACTCCTGGCCCAGACGCTGGCGCGCATCCTCGACGTGCCGTTCACCATGGCCGACGCCACCACGCTTACCGAAGCGGGCTATGTGGGCGAGGATGTGGAGAACATCATCCTAAAATTGCTTCAGTCCGCCGACTACAATGTGGAGCGGGCCCAGCGCGGTATCGTCTACATCGACGAAGTGGACAAAATTTCACGCAAGTCCGACAACCCGTCCATCACGCGCGATGTGTCGGGCGAGGGTGTGCAGCAGGCGCTCCTGAAAATCATGGAAGGCACCGTGGCGTCCGTTCCGCCCCAAGGCGGTCGCAAGCACCCCCAGCAGGAGTTCCTGCAGGTGGACACCACCAACATCCTGTTCATCTGCGGCGGCGCTTTCGCCGGGCTTGAGAAGATCATTTCCGATCGCGGTCGCGGCACCTCCATCGGCTTCCAGGCCAAGGTGTTCGCCCCTGAGGATCGCCGCACAGGCGAGCTCTTCCGCGAGGTGGAGCCTGAAGACCTCCTGAAGTTCGGCCTCATCCCCGAGTTTGTGGGTCGTCTGCCTGTCCTTGCCACCCTTGAGGACCTTGACGAGACAGCCTTGGTTGAAATCCTCTCCGAGCCCAAGAACGCGCTGGTCAAGCAGTATCAGCGCCTGTTCGAGATGGAGGGGGTGGAACTCACCTTCCACGCCGATGCGCTCAACGCCGTGGCGCGCCGCGCCATCGAGCGTAAGACAGGCGCTCGCGGTTTGCGGTCCATCCTTGAGGCCATCCTCCTGGACACCATGTATGAGCTGCCTGGCCTTGATGGTGTGCGCGAGGTGGTGATCTCCGAAGAGGTGGTGAGCGGCACCGCCCGCCCCTTGTACATCTACGAGGATCGCGCCACCGAATCGCGCACCTCCGCCTGATCCGACGCGCGGCACGGCCGCGCGCTCCGACAGTTTCTAGCGGCGTCCGCTGAGGCGCCGATCCAGTGGATTGCGTTCCCTGGCGCCGTTTCCGCGACCTGTAGCCTGCCCGGGGCTGTGTTTTCTGTCATCTTCCCTTGACGATGATTGGATCACGCAAGCTCGGCGCGCTAGGTTTCAAGGTGGCGGACACAAGGCGCTGGCGGCGCAGACGCGACGTTCCGGCCCACGCGGCACGATCTTGAAGTGAACCTGTCGCAGGGCCACGTCCAACAGATTGGCAAGACGCACCCTCATCGCGCATTGCCATCGGCGCTTTGCCCGACGGTTTGTGGGTGGCCGGGATGACCCGGCGGGCGCCGCCAAAGGTGGATCGCTTCGTGCATGTCTCTTGGCGTTGCGGTCCAAGCTGAAAGGATAGGTTTTTATGACCAAGTCGGACGATACCAAGCCTAAGCCGTCCGCACGCGCCACAGCCGACAGCGATCACGCATCGGCCGAGGCGGGCACATATCCTGTGCTGCCTCTGCGCGACATCGTCGTCTTCCCGCACATGGTGGTGCCCCTCTTCGTGGGCCGCGAGAAATCCATCCGCGCGTTGGAAGAGGTGATGCGCGCCGACAACCACATTCTTCTCGTCACCCAGCGCGAAGCTGGCGACGATGACCCCAAACCCGCTGGCCTGTTTGAGATCGGCACCCTTGCCAACGTCCTGCAGCTCCTGAAGCTGCCTGACGGCACCGTGAAGGTGCTTGTGGAAGGCACTCAGCGCGCCGAGGTGGCAAGCTTCACCCAGCGCAAAGAGTATTTTGAGGCCGAGGTTACCCCTGTCGAAGAGAACGAGGTGGACTCCACCGAGGCCCAGGCCCTCGCTCGCTCCGTCGTGAGTGAGTTTGAAAACTATGTGAAGCTGAACAAGAAAATCTCGCCTGAGGTGATCAGCGCCGTCGGTCAGATTGACGATTTCGCCAAGCTTGCCGACACCGTCGCCTCACATCTGGTGGTGAAGATCCCCGTCAAGCAGGAGATCCTCGCCACCCCGTCGGTGATCGAGCGCTTTGAAAAAGTGCTCGGCATCATGAATGGCGAGATCAGCGTCCTTCAGGTGGAAAAGCGCATCCGCTCCCGCGTCAAGCGGCAGATGGAGAAGACCCAGCGCGAGTACTATTTGAACGAACAGATGCGCGCCATTCAGAAGGAGCTTGGCGACGGCGAGGACGGCAAGGATGAGCTGGCCGAGCTGGAAGAGCGCATCAAGCAGACCAAACTCACCAAGGAAGCGCGCGAAAAGGCCGACGCAGAGCTGAAGAAGCTGCGCCAGATGAGCCCCATGTCCGCCGAAGCGACCGTGGTGCGCAACTATCTGGACTGGATCGTCTCGATCCCCTGGAAGAAGCCGAGCCGGATCAAGAACGACCTTGAGAACGCCGAGACCGTGCTGGAGACCGATCATTACGGTCTGGAAAAGGTCAAGGAGCGGATCCTTGAGTACCTGGCCGTCCAAGCGCGCGCCAACAAGCTGAAAGGCCCGATCCTGTGCCTCGTCGGCCCTCCCGGCGTCGGCAAGACATCCCTCGGCAAATCCATCGCCAAGGCGACGGGGCGCGAATTCGTGCGCATGTCGCTGGGCGGTGTGCGTGACGAGGCGGAAATCCGCGGGCACAGGCGCACCTACATCGGATCGATGCCCGGCAAGGTGATCCAGTCCATGAAGAAGGCCAAGCGGTCCAACCCGCTCTTCCTTCTGGACGAGATCGACAAGATGGGCATGGACTTCCGTGGCGACCCCTCGTCGGCCCTCCTGGAAGTGCTGGATCCTGAGCAGAACGCCACCTTCATGGACCACTATCTTGAGGTGGAGTACGACCTCTCGAACGTGATGTTCGTGACCACGGCCAACACGCTCAACATCCCGTCCGCCCTTTTGGACAGGATGGAGATCATCAGGATTGCCGGCTACACCGAGGACGAAAAGGTAGAGATTTCCCGTCGCCACCTGATTGACAAGGCCGTTGCCGACCATGGGCTTCGCGAGGGCGAGCTGACCATCGAGGACGATGCGCTGCGCACCGTGATCCGGCGCTACACGCGGGAAGCGGGCGTGCGCAACCTCGAGCGGGAGATCGCCACCCTTGCCCGCAAAACGGTCAAGGACATCCTGTCCTCAAAGGGCAAGCTTGAAGCCGTCACCGTCACGCCTGAGAAGGTGGAAGAGTACCTTGGCGTTCCCCGCTACAGGTTCGGCCAGGCCGAGCTTGAGGATCAGGTGGGCGTTGCGACCGGACTTGCCTGGACGGAGGTGGGGGGCGAACTCCTCACCATCGAAGGTCTCATGATGCCCGGCAAAGGCAAGATGACCGTCACGGGCAACCTGCGCGATGTGATGAAGGAGAGCATCTCGGCCGCTGCATCCTACGTGCGTTCCCGTGCGACGGATTTTGGCATCGAGCCGCCTTTGTTCGACCGCAGGGACATCCACGTCCACGTTCCTGAAGGGGCAACCCCCAAGGATGGCCCAAGCGCAGGTATTGCCATGGCAACTGCCGTGGTGTCCGTCCTGACGGGCATTCCCGTGCGCCGCGACCTTGCCATGACGGGTGAGATCACCCTGAGGGGCCGCGTCCTTCCCATCGGGGGCCTTAAGGAAAAGCTGCTGGCAGCCCTTCGCGGCGGCATCTCCACCGTTCTGATCCCTGAGGAGAACGCCAAGGACCTGGCCGAAATCCCGGACAACGTGAAGAACGCGTTGGAGATCGTCCCCGTGTCGCGGATGGAGGAGGTGTTGAAGCGCGCTCTCGTGCGTGAACCCGACCCCATCGAATGGTCGGAACCGCCCTTCAAAGAGACCGGCGAAAAGGCGCCTGAGATCGACGACGACGATCCCGCCGCCGTTCGCGCCCACTAACCATCACCGCCGGCCGAGCCAAGGGTTCGGCCGGCGCACTTATGCCAAGCAGTGACCCGCCAAGGGCCGCGCGTGTCGCATCGTCACCGGCGGGCCGCCCAAACCGAGGGTCCGAATCAGCGAACAGGCCGCCCTAGGCCCCCGTTCGAAAGTTGCGCGCGATGGGGTCGAATCATCGCAGAAGTGGCCGTCGCGGCGGGTTTTTCTGGATAAATCGCCACTTCGGTTACGAAACCACCACCACCCCCTTGTCATTTTTGGCTTTTCGTAACATTTGCGACGCAGTTTTCCAGGGAAACCGGGGCTCTTGGTCCACCTGACGGCTTCTTTCGCCAGGCTGACGATGCAAGTGTAACGGTGTCATCCGTGAGAAGGAGAGACGGGATGAAGAAAGCCGAACTCGCCGCCGAGGTCGCAGAAAGCGCCGATCTTGATACCAAATCGGCAAACAAAGCTGTCGACGCCACCTTCAACGCCATCATCAAGGCGCTGAAGAATGGCGATGAGGTTCGCATCACAAATTTCGGCGTGTTCGCGGTCACCGACAGGCCTGAATCACAGGGTCGCGATCCGCGCTCTGGCGAAGCCATCACCATCAAGGCCGCACGGGTACCCAAATTCCGTGCCGGCAAGCCTCTGAAAGACGCCCTCAACTCGTAAGATCGGTGTCAAAGCCAGGGAGCGCCGCTCCGCAGCCCGGTTCGGCCGGCGCGACCTGGCCCACCGCCCCACACACCGCATCCCCCGTCGGCGTTACGAAAGCCGCGCCGGCGCAAAGGCCATGACAGCGCAACTCGTGCCTCACACCCGTGCCCATTGATGAGCGCGACCAAAGAGCCTTCTGAGGCCGAGCAGCGCCTCCCCAACACCGACATCCATCCAGACAAACTGCCTTATCACGAGCGCTTGCGGGGCCGTAACGCGCGCAACCCCGTGCAGATCGGCTGGCGCGGCTGGCTCGACATCCTTGTGCGGGTGTTCAAACGGGTCCCGGTCGACCAGTTGGGCCTCGTTACCGCAGGCGCCACGTTCTACCTGTTCCTGGCGCTGCTGCCGGCGATGATTGCGGTGGTCACCTTCTATGGCATCATCGCCAACAGTGCCACGCTAGAGGCCCATGTGGCCTTTCTTGAAGGGTACCTGCCCGATCAGGCCATCGCCTGGTTCGGCGGCGAACTGAAGCGCCTAAGCGATGTGCGCCACAGCGGCGTCACCCTCACCTTCGCCATCAGCCTTGGCGTATCGCTCTGGTCCATGAACAACGCCGTCCTTGCCCTCTTCGGCGCCATGAACATTGCCTATGGCGAGGCGGAAAAGCGCGGCACCATCAGCCTTTATCTACGCAGCTTCGCCTTCACGCTCATCGCGCTTGTGGTGGGGCTGTTGGTGGTGGCGTCCATCGTCGTCCTCCCCCTTGCCCTTGGAGCCGCGCAGGACGTTGGCTACGGCGGGCGAAGGGTATCGGCCCCCATCATGTTCATTGTGGTTGCCGTTGGCTCAGCAGCCATCTTCCGCGTCGGCCCAAGCCGCAAACCGGCCAAGTGGCGCTGGATTGCCGTTGGCGCCATCTCGGTGGCCACAGGTTGGCTTGCCGCCGCCATCCTTCTGTCCTGGTACCTGTCCAACGTTGCCAACTATGCGATCATCTACGGATCCCTCGGCACGGTGATCGCGTTGATGTTCTGGATGTACATTTCCGTGTTCATCCTCCTCCTTGGCGCAGAACTGAATGCGGAGGTGGAACGGCAAACCCTGGTGGACACCACAGAAGGCCCGCCAGCGCCCCTTGGTGAGCGCGGTGCCTATGTGGCCGACAGCATCGGCAAGCCCGTCTTCTGACGATTGGGCTCCCAAATCCGCCCCGCGCGACCGCCGAATTGCGCATTGCGTCCTAGGGATCATTGCCTGGGCCTTGGTCGTGGAGACCCCCAGGCTGACCCCTGGCCGAACAAAACGCATCTTCAATGAAACTCTTCCCGATTTCTGCCGTTCTAGTCTTGTGACAAAATCGGGAACTGCGTGCGTGCAGCCGCAACTGTTCCAAATCCGGGTTGCCGACGAGGGGCACCCAAAAGGGTCGCTGCACATCGGCGTGAAGGTGGAAAAAGGGGGCTGGGTATGCGTTTGAACACGCGCGTGTGTACCGCCCGTCGTCAATCTTTGGCCGGTTTGCACGCCAAAGCCTTCGCCCTTGGCGTTGCGTCGCCGCCGGTGGAGTTGTGAGGCAACTGAGTTGAATGAGTTTGCATCATACGCCCCGGCACTCTGGGCACTCGCCTCGGCGGTGTTCGGGCTTGTGTTGGCGATTGCGGCCTTTGCACCAGGCCAGCGTGGGGTTGTCAGCGCCGCGCTGCTCCTTGGTGCGTTGCTCTTGGTGTTGTCCGCCGCCTTCCATCTAGTCCCGTGGCTGTCCGAACCGGTGTCGGCCGTCCCCCTTGCCGCCCTCGCCGCGTTGATGATTGCCATTGGCATCGGCCTTGGGATCAAGCTTGCCACCATGATCGGCAGCGAACGCGCGCGTCGTGCCCAGGCCTATCGCGACATGCTGGCGCCCGAACAGCGCGAGCAGCGGCTGCGTGGCCTCCTGAAGCGCGAGCACAAGCGCCTTGCCTCCGTTAACGAGATGCACCGCTATTTCGAAGTGGCGACCCGAAATGCGCAGATTACAGTTTTCTACCAGGACGCCGACCTTCGCTATCAATGGCTGGTCAATCCGCGCCTGTCGCTGACGCCGGAGAACGTCATCGGCATGACGGACGAGGAGTGTCTGCCAGAAAGCATTCGCCCCGTCGTCATCGGCCACAAGCGGCGCGCGATCAGCACCAACACCACCCAGTCCTTCGAGGTGGAACTGGTCCACGAAGGGGAGCGGGCGTGGTTCAAGGTGGACGTTGTGCCCATCGGCGGCCAACCGTCCGGCGAGGCAAGCGGCATAGTGTGCACGGCCACCGACATTACCCGTGCCAAGCGGCTCGACATGATGCGCACGGACCTGTCGCGCAGGCTGGCCGAGACACTGCAGCGCTTCAGCCTTGCCCTGCGCAGCGACAAGATCATGGTGTTCTCCCAGGACCTTTCGCTGCGCTACACATGGGCCAACTCCGACGAGACGCAGATCGGCTCCATTATTGGCCGCACCGACGAGGAGGTGATCCCCGAGAAAGACCGCGCCGCCATCGTCGACGTGAAGCGCACCGTTATCGACACGCGGCGCCCCGCTTCCGTTGAGGTGGGTGTGGGTGAAGGCGAGCAGCGTCGCTGGTATGACCTTCACGTGGAACCGAACCTTCAGGCGGATGGCTCCGTATCGGGCATCACCTGCGCATCCATCGACGTGACGGACCGTAAGCGCAACGAAGAGCATATGCGCCTCGTCATGCGTGAGCTCACCCACAGGACGAAGAACCTCCTCGCTGTCGTCATTGCCATAGCGCGGCAGACTTCGACCCAAGCCACAAGCGTCGACACTTTCTTGCCGGCCCTCATTGGGCGCCTCCATGCCCTGTCCGCCGCCCAAGACCTCATTGTGGCGGACGATTGGGCGGGCGTTGGCATCTATGACCTCGTCACGGTGTTGATCGGCCAGTACGCGACTGCCAATTCCTCCCGCGTGGTGGTGGAAGGGCCGGACGTCCTCCTGTCGCCCGAGGCCTCCCAAAACCTAGGGCTTGCCGTTCACGAGCTTGCCTCCAACGCGCAACGTTATGGCGCGCTTGCCAATGGCACCGGCACGGTAACCGTGCGCTGGAGTGAAACGTTTGACGACAGTGGCCGCCCCACCCTGGCGCTGGAGTGGGTAGAAAAGGGTGGCCCGCCGGTCTCCGAGCCCACCACCCGCGGCTTCGGCATGATGGTGATCGAACGCAACCTGACGCGCGCGCTTGGCGCTGAGGTGGACCTTCGCTTCGACAGCGAAGGCTTTTCCGCCCGCATGTCGATCCCCACAGGCGGCGTCATCCCCTTCCAGTCCCCCGACAGGGTGAGCCTGGCACGGGTCGGCTGAGACGCAAAGGCGAGGGGTTAGCCCATGTCCGCTCAGTTTGATCCAAATTCAGCGGATCGTGCTCTCATTCAGAGGAATAGAGCATCTGATCCGCGTCCGTATGGACGCAGGATGCTCTAACGCTCCACCACGAACGAGGTGCCGAACACGAGGCGGCGCCCGTCCAACTCGTCCACCCATTTACAAACGCTGAGGGTCGCTTTGCCCTGCTCTGAGCGATCCACAGTTTCGTGGCTGAAGCAGGGCTTGCCGGATTCGAAAACACCCTTGTCATGGTCCACCAGGGCTTGCGCGTTGTCTTTCCAGACGAGATCGGCATCACGCTTGCCGACGACGTCCTCGCCAGCAAGGGCACGGATAGCGTCATTGCCCCACAGATAGCGCCAATCCTCATCCTTCACCCAGAACAGGAAAGGCACATGACGGAAGGCTTCAAGATCGTCACGGGTCACGAGACCACTCCCACGAGCACGTTGGTGCAGTTCCACCGAAAACTTACCATACGTTACAAAAGAAAACCCGCCATGCAACGGCATGGCGGGTTCTCCTAATTCGTCACGCGAGCGTCTCTGTTAGGCGAGTAACTCGTACTCATTGATGATGTGCACGTCTGTTGCGTTTTCGTTGTACACAATCAGAGCGTCTTGTTTTGCCTCACCGGTCTCAGGGTCGACAAAAATGATGTAGTCACGGCCGGGGTTTGAGACTTCGACGACTTCGTAGCCCTTTGCGTCGATGGTCAGCTTCTCAACGCTGTTTGCAATCCGGTCGACACCGTCCCCAACCTTATAGAAAGCCTCATCTTCACCGCTCCCGCCGATAATGCGATCGCCGATAGAAAAATCGACCTCAGCCTGCTCGCCGGCAAGGTCGACATCTTTTGCAGTCAAGTTGTTGTTTGTGCCATTGGTAAGTTCATTGTCAGTGCCGGCTTCAAACACTTTCCATACGAAGCGATTGTCGGCGCCTACATTGAGAATGACGCTTTCGCCCGCACCAATTTCAATCCCGTTGAACTCTTCACCTTGACCTTTCAGATCAACAGTGATTGGCACATCTTTACCATTGTCGATCCTGATAATCGACTCACCGTTCGGAAGATCGCCAATGTAGGGGGCGTTCACCTTATCCGATCCGGCATCCTCCCGACCCGGCACGACAGCGCTTGTCTCGCCGACGCCCGGTGCCGGTGTTGGCACAAACACTCCATCGCCAACAAACACGTCGACCAGCTCGATCAGCTCGACATCAGCTGAGCCTTTGTCCTTGCCGCCGACCAAGTAATCGTCGCCCTTGTTGCCATTCAGGCGATCGTTGCCCTTCTCGCCATAGAGGTCGTCATCGCCAAGGCCACCAAAGACTTTGTCGTTGCCGCGGCCAGCGAACACAGTGTCATCGTCCCCATAGATAAAGAACGATACCTTGCTGGCGGCGCCAGCATAAATCGTTTCGCCTCTGTGGTTACCGACGATGTAGTCATCGCCGCTGAGGCCATAAACTTCTGTGGCATAATTCGGTGAGATGATTTCGTCGTCCTGAAGGGTTCCAACGACGATCCGAGGATCGGGCATACCTATGTGCTCCATAAACTGTACCGCTGACGGGCGGACAGAACCATAAGTATTGAATTACCGCAAGCATGAAATCGCCAGTTTTCTGCCTCTATCTCTTAAAATTCCTCCAGTATTTTTTCGATCATAAATTGAATAGGTATCTATTATCCTTGTACCAATATTGGATTATGGCAATCATAATTTGTGACATACAAATTTGGCCAGAAAATTGCGATTTTCGATTGTGGAATACTTCAGATTGCAATAGTACAACCTGACCTCAGTGATCACTTAACATATTGCTAAAACGCACACGGATAGGGACTCTCCACGACGGCAATCGCCGATGAATCCGAGACGGTGATGTACAGCGTGGAGTTGTTTGCTCCGCCGAAGACCAAATTCGTGACACTTTTACCGATATGCCGGCAATCAACTGTCATTATGGGTTCGCCGTCTGGGTCGAAGACGAAAACGCGGCCTTTGCTTGCGTGAGCCACGTAGAGGTTGCCGACTGCGTCCAGAGCAAGGCCGTCAGGGCCACTGATTCCGGCCGGAAGGCGGGCAAAAACACCAACCTTTGAAACGCCTTCGGGGAAAAGCGGCAGCCGCCAGACCTCACACGCACGGGTCATTGCGACAAAAAGGACACGCTCGTTCAGGCTGAGGACGAGGCCGTTGGGGCTTGGCGCCGTCGCAATCAAACGCTCCACCCGGATGCCGTCAGGAGAGACACGATAAACCCTGCCAGTGGGGTCGTGCAGACCCGTCTGCCCCTGGTCGGTGAAGTAGAGCGTGCCGTCGCGGGCGAAGATCAAGTCGTTGCAACCCTTGAAGCTTTCGCTGCGCAGCGTGGTCAAAAGGTCTGACGGCGTGCTGGCGCCAGGCTTCAGGTGGAGGATGCCGCGGCGATAGTCGGCAATGGCGAACCCGCCACGCGGGTGGCGGCGCATGCCATTCGGCCAACCATCGTACTGGGTCAGGAGGCTCATGCGGCCCGACGCGTCCACCTGGAAAATACGCCCGTAAGGAATATCCACCACATGGAGCGTGCCGTCCTCGGCAATGGTCGGCCCCTCAAGGAAGCTCGCCACAGCCTCGCCCGGCTTGTTGGCGTCCACCCATGAGGAAGGCGTCTCGATGGACCGATAGGCTTCTGGCAGTTCGGCAAACAGTTCAGCACGAAGGGTTTTCACCGACATCGGCGCTCTCCTTGATTGGGGTCAGGGCAAGTCTAGAGCATCCTGCGTCCATACGGACGCAGATCAGATGCTCTACTCCTCTGAAACAGGGCGGTTTTCTTGCGGTCTGATGTTTCCATCTGTCCGCAAACCGCTCTAGGGGGATCGACGGCAAAGACCGAAAATGGCGCCCGAAACATGAGGCAAGCAAGACGGTCACCCGAGGCGGTTTGCCGACGACCATGCACGGTCATCGGTAAAGCCCTCCAAAGCAATACGGGGCGAACGTCCGTTATTCGGCGACGGCCGGGCGGGCGCGAAGGGCCGCCATGCGCCGCTCGGCAAGGATCACAACAATCACACCGATCGCGGCCGCCTGCACGCGCCAGTCCACCGTGACGGCGCCCACCGCGCACACCGCGAGGGCCAGACGACGCAACGGGTCCAGCGAAACGAACACATAGCCGATATGCGCGGCATTGAAGGCGACGATGGCAATCAACAGCGCCACCAACGTCGCAATGGTCAAAGGCAGCCCCTGCCAGGACACAGAGTCCAGGAAGATCTCAGGGTGGTAGATCCACACGATGGGAAGGGCGAATCCCACGGCACACAGCCGCAACGCCTCTTTGGCAATCACCAATGGCGGCGCCTTGGCAATGGCGGCCGCTGCAAAGACGGCCAAAGCAACAGGCGGCGTGATGGCCGACAACACAGCATAATAAAAGACGAAGAAATGGCTCTGCAGGAGGCTGACACCGAGCGCCACAAGAGACGGTCCTGCAACGAACACCACCATCAGGTAGGAAGCCGCCGTCGGCAGCCCCATCCCAAGGACGATGGAGCAGATGGCCGCCAAGATCAGCGCCATGAAAAGGTCGCCGGACCCCACCGAGACGATGAGTTGGTTCAACTTCACCCCGAGCCCTGTAGAGGTGACGGCGCCGATCACGATGCCGATGGCCGCGCAGGCAATCAGCACCGGCAGTCCGTCTCGCCCCGCCTCCACAACGAAACGGGCGATGTCGCGCAGGCCCAGTCTGGTGGAGCGAGCGACCATTGCCGTCCCCAAAGCGACCGCTGCCGCCGACAACCCGGCATAGGTGGGCGAGTAGCCCGAAAACAGCATCACGAGCAGCGTCGTGAACGCAAACAGCAACACCATCGATTGGGCGCGTCGTTGCCCCGTCCAACCGCCAGGGTCAACCGCACCGTCGGGAGAAATGCCAAGCCGCCCCGCCTCAAGCGCTGCCGCAACGGAGAGCGAGAAGATGAACAGCCCCGCAGGCACGATCGCAATCAACATGATGGTGGCGTAGGGCACCCCCGTCAGCTCCGACATGATGAACGCGCCAACTCCCATGATGGGCGGCATGATCTGCCCCACGCAGGAGGAGGTTGCCTCCACCCCGCCGGCAAAGGCGGGCCGATACCCGGCACGCTTCATCAACGGGATCGTCAAGATCCCGGTGGAGGAGACGTTGGCCGGGGGCGAGCCGTTGATGGATCCGAACAGGGTGGAGGCGACGATCGCCCCTTGGGCAGGGCCTGAGCGCATCCCCCGCGTCAGCCGCGCGGCTATAAAGTTGAAAAAGTCCCCCGCCCCCGAGACCCGAATGGCAGCGCCGAGAATGACGAAGGCGAGGACCACATCCACCACCGCCCCCAGCGCCACACCGAAAATGCCCTGATAGGAATAGGCGACCTCAAGCACCCCCTCCAAAGGCATAGGCCTGTGCTGAAGGACGCCTGGCATCAGGTGGCCGAAGAGGAGGTAAATCAAGGCTGCCCCTACCACCAAGACAAGGACCATCCCCTCCACCCGGCGGGCCGCCTCGATCACAATCACCGTCCCGACGGCGTAGCAGATGAGGTCGTAGGTGTTGGGGATGCCTTCGCGGAAGGCGGCAATGTCATGATAGTTTGCGAGGTAGTAGGCGCCCGTCGCAACGGCCGCCACAATCATCAAGACAGAGAGTGTAAGGTCGAGGCCCGAGCGCCCGCCGCCGGCCGACTTCGGCAAGCCTTTGCGCAGACAAAAGACGGCGACGAGGCCAAGGGTGAGGGCCGTGCCGTACTGGGCCTCCGCTGGCAGTTTGCCGAAGACGGTGGTGAAGGCAATGAAGCCTGCAAGGCCCACGCATGCCGCCTCGCCGAGCCTTGAGAGCGCCGCCTCGGCCAGTCCTTTCCGGGGCGGCGATCCGTCAACCATCGCCACGTCCTCGTCCTTAGGTCGGCGCCGCTACATCACGCCGATTTCGCGATAGTAACGTTCCGCCCCAGGATGGATCGGCGCCGAGAGTGCCTCGAGCGCCCCTTCCATGGTGATCAGCGCAAGGGCGGGGCTCAGCCCGTTCACCTCGGCAATGTTGTCCCAAAAAGTCTTGGTCAGGGTGTAGGCGGTCTCTTCAGGCATATCGTTGCGAACCACCATCATGAACGGGAACGTCCAGAAGTACTCAAATTCATCCGCTGCGACACGCCCGCCATAGGCCTCGTCGATCACAGCTTTGGGCACCTTCTGGAACACGTAGTACTCGCCGTTGGTGACCGACTGGCGGAACTCTTCCAGCTTTTCAGGGTCGGGAGAGACGAACGTCAGGTCCATACGGCGCGAGGCATTGTCCACCGCCGCATGGGGCACGCCGCCCCAAACCAACGTGGCGTCCATGGTGCCGTTGGCCATCTGCTCCAAGGCAGGCGCATACTTCAGATACTGGCCATCCGCATCGCCCGCCTCAAGGTCGACACCATGGCTCTTGAAGAGTGCGGTCGTCACCCGGCCCGCATTGCCACCGGGCCGGCCGATGGCCAGCGTCTTGCCGGCAAACCCTGGGATTGAACCCACATCTGAGTCGGCCCGCGCCACATACTGGGCAGCGCTCGTGGTGATGGCGAAAAGTGCGCTCATGTCCTTGTAAGCGTCCACAAGCCGGTCAGGGTCCTGCTCGAACTTGCCGCCCTTTTCCGTCGCGTCCTTATAATGGGGCGCGCCGATGGCAACGATGTCAGCCTGGCCGCTGGCCACCTGACGCAAGCCCTTCACCGAGCCGTTGTCCACCACGGCCATGGTGAGGCCGGTGTCCTTGGACTTCAACAGGTTCGACCAGGCCACCGCCATTTGATAGTCCTGCGTGGTCGGACCGACGGCGCTGAACACAATGTCGCTCGCGACCGCGTGCCCGCTGACGGCGACCAGAACACCCGCTGCGGCAAACGCCTTACCCCATGCCTTCATCGTCCCTCCCCGGCCGTTCGCCTTGTTGGCGCGGCGCTTGGTTGTGCGACCCTCGGCGGCTTTGGGCCTTTTCGGGGTCGATTGCTCGCTCATTTCGTCACCAAATCAGCCAGGCAACATCGTATGAGTTCTGTCTGACAGAACGTCATTCTATTATATGACTCTTGCGTCAAGCGCGTAAAGTGGAATCGTACCGCCCACCGGCTGGTCTGGAGGACCGATGAGCGAGCAGCGTGTGGCAGCGGTGGACCGTGCCTTGAAAATTCTGGATTGTTTCGATGGGGCGCAGGACCGTCTGACCCTGAAGGAGCTGTCGCAAAAGACCGGGCTTTATAAGAGCACCATCTTGCGCCTGTCCGGCTCGCTTGAGGCGTTCGGTTACCTCAGCCGTGGGGAGGATGGGGCCTTTTCGCTCGGCCCGACCTTGTGGCGCTTGGGCTCGCTCTATCGCCGCCGCTTTGACTTTGCCGAAAGGGTCCGTCCCGTCCTGCGCGCATTGTCGGAGGAGACAGCGGAGACGGCCTCCTTTTATGTGCGCGACGGCGACAGGCGGGTTTGCCTGTTCCGCCACAACGGTCCCCAGACCATCCGCCACCATCTGGACGAAGGGGTACACTTCCCACTGGACCAGGGTGCGGCAGGCCATGTGATCCGCGCCTATACCGAACCGCGGGATGATGCGAACGCGGCCGTCCAGCACAAGGGCCACGCCACCTCTTTGGGCGAGCGCGACCCGGACACGGCGTCCATTGCCGTTCCGGTCTTTGGTGCCGACAGGCGTTTCGTCGGGGCGTTGGTGGTCTCTGGCCTTCGCTCAAGGCTCGACGAGGCGGCGCGGGACAAGGCGACGGACATTGCCAAAGGCTATGCAGAACGCCTCGGCCCTTCGCTCATCGCAGGCTGACGGGGCTCGGCCTTTTCCTCACCGGTGACCAGGACACCCTCCCTGACGAGGGCTTGGATGCGCGCCTCGTCCCACCCGACGGAGGCGGCCACCTCGCCCGTGTGTTCGCCAGCAAGGGGGATGTCGCGGCGCACGCCCGGCCGCCAGTTGTCCAACATCAGGGGGAGCTTGGGGGCAACGGTGGGGGTACCCCCAGGCGGCGTCACAGTGCCAAACCCGCCCGACTGGCGAAGGTGCGGATCGTCAAACAGGTCCTGCGGCCGGCGGATGGGTGCAAAGGGAAGGCCGAGCCGCTCGCAAAGGGCCATCACGTCGGCAAGGGTCATGGCACCCAACAGCGCCCTCACCTTGGGCATGAAATGGGCGCGGGCAGCGCACCGCTGAGGATTGGTGCGCAGTGCGGGGTCGTTCAAAAACTCATCGAGGCCAAAGTTCTGGCAAAAGATGCGCCACTGCGTGTCCGACACGACCCCGACGAACACCTGGCCGTCGTCTGCGGTGTCGAACACATCATAAATGGCCCAGGCCGACAGCCGCTCAGGCATCGGGTTCGCCGCCTGCCCTGTTACGGCGTACTGAACCATGTGCTGCCCGCACAAAAACACGCAGTTTTCATAAAGAGCGCTCGTCACCTGACCGCCGCGGCCCGTCGCGTCGCGCTCGCGCAGCGCAGCAAGGATACCAATGACGCCGAACATCCCGCCCATAATGTCATTCACCGACGCGCCAGTCCGCAGCGGCCTGCCGGTGGGCCCCGTCATATAGGCAAGGCCGCCCATCATCTGCACCACCTCATCAAGGGCCGTGCGATCTTCATAGGGGCCAGGGAGGAAGCCCTTGGCGGAGTAGTAGACGAGGCGCGGGTTGAGCGCAGCCATCGCCTCGAAGCCAAGGCCCAATTTGTCCAGCGCACCGGGGCGGAAATTCTCGATCAACACATCGGCCGTCTTGATGAGATCGCGCACCAGCGCCTTTCCCCTCTCATCCTTCACATCGACCGCGATGGAACGCTTGTTGCGGTTGAACATGGGAAAAAAGCCTGCGCCCGACCCCGTCAGCCTGCGCGTGTTGTCTCCTTCAGGGACCGGCTCCACCTTGATCACATCGGCCCCAAGATCAGCCAGCACCACACCGCAGGCAGGCCCCATGATCATGTGGCTGAACTCCACAACACGGATCCCCTCAAGGGGCAAAGGCGTCGTGCGGACCGAACTGTCCTCTTTGTTGTCCATCGCCCCTGCCCTTTCCGCTCCCTTGGGGCGACCGCATTGATCGCCATCTCATTCCTGCGTATTTTAGAACGACGTTCTATCAGATGGAACCAGGGCAATGCGATTTTCCGCCCCTGGTCAGACTCACATGGAGGCGAGAGTGGCCGAACCTGCAATTCTTGTGAGCGAGGTGGGCCCGCGCGACGGCTTGCAGATGGCCAAGTCCATTATGCCGACACAGGCCAAGAAGCGCTGGATCAAGGCGGCCTATGACGCTGGCGTGCGGGAAATCGAAGTCTGCTCATTCGTGCCGCCCAAACTCGTCCCCGCCATGGCGGACGCCGCGGAGGTGACGCGCTTTGCCGCCTCCCTCAATGGGCTGACCGTCGCCGTCCTTGCCCCCAACGCAAAAGGCGCGCAGGCGGCAATGGCTGCGGGGGCGCACAAGATCACCGTCCCCATCTCCGTCAGCGCCACCCACAACAAGGCCAACGTCAACCGCACCCCGGCCGAGAGCGTTGAGGAGATCGCCCGCATCTGCGCCCTTCGCGACGATCTGCCTGCCCACAAGCGGCCGGCGGTGGAGGGAGGCCTTTCGACCGTCTTCGGCTGCACCATGGAAGGAGAGGTTCCCGAGCGCGATGTCCTTTCCCTTTCCGTCGATTTGGTGCGTGCGGGGGTGGACGAAGTGGGCCTTGCCGACACCACGGGGATGGCCAATCCCAGCAGCATCAAGCGCATCTTCAAGGCTGTGCGGGCCGAGATCGGCGCCGACAAGCTGGCAGGCGCCCACCTTCACAACACCTATGGCCTTGGCCTTGCCAACGCCCTTGCCGCGCTGGAGGTGGACGTCACCACCCTCGACAGCTCGCTGGCGGGTCTGGGCGGCTGCCCCTTCGCACCAGGAGCCTCAGGCAACATCGTAACGGAAGATCTTGTCTACATGCTCCACCAGATGGGCCTTTCGACGGGGATCGACCTTGAGGCGTTGATTGCCACTCGCGCCATCCTTGCCGAGGCCATTCCCTCAGAGCCCCTTTACGGCTTCCTGGCGGAGATGGGCGCCACCCGCGGTGGGCGCGCGATGGAGAAGGTGGCGGCGGTCTAAAACCGCGGCGCCCGATTTACCGGGCCGCCTTGCGCCAGATCAAGGAATGAGGCTTTGCGCCGGGTGACCTTTCTTCATCGGAGGGCTCCCATGCGCATTGCACTCATCCACCCGAACTACCATTCAGGCGGCGCTGAGATTGCCGGAAACTGGCCGCCAGCCTGGGTGGCCTACCTTGCAGGCCACCTAAAGGATGCCGGCTACGACGACATCCACTTCATCGACGCGATGACCAACCACCTCAGCGCTGAAGATCTTCGCGCACGGCTGGAGGACCTTCAGCCCGATGTGGTGGGGACGACGGCCATCACGCCTTCCATCTACGAGGCGGAAAACGTCTTGAAGATTGCCCAGGAGGTGGTGCCTGACGCCATCCGTGTCCTCGGCGGCATCCACGCCACCTTCATGTACAAGCAGGTCCTGTCCGAAGCGCCCCAGGTGGATGTTATCGTGCGGGGCGAGGGCGAGGAGATCTTCCTTGAGCTGATCGAGGCGATCCACCTTGGCAACTGGCCCACGGGCCGGCGCAAGATCAAAGGTCTCGCTTTCCGCGACGGCGAAGAGATCGTTGCCACCGCCGCCGCGTCGACGGTGAAGAACCTTGACGCCATCAACCCGGACTGGACGTTGCTTGAGTGGGAGAAGTACATTTACGTCCCCCTCGGCGTGCGCGTTGCCATTCCCAACATGGCGCGGGGCTGCCCGTTCACCTGCTCGTTCTGCTCCCAATGGAAGTTCTGGCGCGACTATCGCGTGCGCGACCCCATCAAAGTGGTGGACGAGATCGAGCGCCTGGTGAACGACCACGACGTCGGCTTTTTCATCCTTGCGGACGAAGAGCCCACCATCAACCGCAAGAAATTCATCAAGTTCTGCGAAGAGCTGATTGCCCGCGGCCTGCCCGACAAGATCAAGTGGGGCATCAACACGCGTGTGACCGACATCATGCGCGACAAGGCGCTGCTGCCGCTTTATCGCCGCGCAGGCCTCGTCCACGTGTCGCTGGGCACGGAAGCCGCCGCACAGTTGAAACTCGACACCTTCAATAAAGAAACCAAGGTATCGGAGAACAAAGAGGCGATCCGCCTTCTGCGCGAGGCCGACATCTTCGTGGAGGCCCAGTTCATTGTCGGCCTCGACAACGAAACGCCCGAAACGCTGGAAGAAACCTACCGGATGGCGTGGGAGTGGCAGCCCGACCTTGCCAACTGGGCCATGTACACCCCTTGGCCGTTCACCCCCCTTTTCCAGGAGCTGGGCGACAAGGTGGAGATCTTCGACTTCTCCAAATACAACTTCGTCACCCCCATCATGAAGCCGCAAGCCATGGACCGCGGTGAACTTCTGGACGGGGTGATGAACAACTATCGCCGCTTCTACATGAAGAAGGCGCTGTTCCATTATCCCTGGCGCGGCACAGGCTTCCGCCGCCGATACCTCTTGGGCTGCCTAAAAGCGTTCTTGAAGGCAGGATTCCAGCGCACCTTCTACGACCTTGGCAAGGCCGGCTACTGGGGCCCACAGTCGAAGAAGACGGTCAATTTCAACTTCGACCGCACGCGCACCATCGCCCCGGCACAGCTGGACGATTGGGAGACCACTGCCGAACGCGCCGACAAGATGCGCGCCGTGCGTGAGGCGGCCGCCGCAAAAGCGTGCGGTGGCAGCACGCAACAAATGGACGAGACCGTCCAAGTGCGCGAGCCGGTCCATTGACAGCGCTGGCCGACCACAGGGCGTTTCCCGCGCCCTCCAAGGTCGGCCCCAACGCCGTCACCCAGCTCGCAGAGGCACTGCGCGCAAGGGGCGGCGACGGCCTCGCGGTGCGCATTTTCGGTGCTGCCGGCGCGCTCGATGCCCTCAGCCACCCGCCTGAGGAGATGGTGGACGAGGCCATCCCCATCGCCCTTTTCGCCAGCCTCACCCGCCAGTTGGACCGCGAGGAGGCGCGCGCCGTCCTCACCGAAGCCGGCCGCCTGACGGGCGAATACATCCTCGCCCACCGCATTCCACGCGTGGCGCGGATCGCCCTTCGCATCTTACCGCGCCGGCAGGGCCTCAAAGCACTCCTGAAGGCGATCGGCGCCCATGCCTGGACTTTCGCGGGGTCGGGTACGTGTCACGTGGACCCGGCGACGTCGACTGTTTCCATTGCCGACAATCCCCTCGCAACCCTCGGCTGCCCCTGGCACGTGGCCGTCTTCGAGACGCTGACGCGGCGGCTCGTTTCGCCCAATGCCAAGTGCACACACACGGCCTGCTGCCTGCAGGGCGCGCCGGCCTGCCGCTTCATCATCGCCGTCTAACACCCAGCGGTTTCAGCCTGCCGTGCGCTTCACGTAGATGGGGCTGCTCCAGGCCTGGTTGCCGTCATCCAGCGTCACCGCCACCCACAAAGGGTTGTCACGGCCCTCGGCAAGGGCGATCTCGGCCGTTGTCTCAAGGTGGTAGTGGGTGTTTTCCAACGGCCGCCGCGCAACGCTGAGCGCACGGGCAAGGCCGCCTGCCTCCATGCGCGCACCATCCGCGTCCAACGTGGCAAGAGGCACGGTGATGTCGCCGAGGTTAGAGGAGATGGCGACTTCGGCGTCTACCCTCTCCTCCAGCACCACGTCGAACCCGACGAAGTTGCCTGTGGTCGCTGCATGCCAGACCACAGTGTCGCTGCCCACCTGCTCCAGGTTCCGCTCAGGATTGAAGCGGTTGATGGGGGTCAGCGACAGAATGCGGCAGCCTTTGAAGTGGGCTCTGCACCGCCACAAGGTCTGCCGTCCGCGACCGCGATACTCAGCCCCTTCGCACAACACACGGATGCGCTTGCCGAGCGCCTCCTTGCCGTAGGGGCGCACCGTCGCAACGGTTTCTGCCCCGTTGCGCACGTCCACTCTGTCGATCCCACAATGGGCCGCCACCTTCACATCAAAGATGCCGTTGGCCGCCGCGGTCTCCACGATTTGCCCCATCACAGCCGTGCCGCCTTGTGAGGAGGAGGCGTCGGGGTAGGCGTCAGGATCAAGGTCGAAGATCTCCGACGGACCGTCATCGCGCCAGGCAACATCAAGATGGGTGCGGCAGCCTGTGGTGCCGTAGTGCCGCCGTGTGCGCCAACACCTAAAGATCGCCTCGCGCGTCAGTTCAGGGGCCAGAAAGCAGGTCAGCCCACCATAGGCCCCAAAGGTCGCCGCACCGGGGTAACTGGCCCCCGGCCGGCCTTTGTGACCGTCCGAATTGCACACAACGCCGACCCTGTAGCCCAGCGCAAAGGCATCCGTCAGAAGCCACTCGAACGTGCCCCAGGCGGAGTGGATTTCCACCGCCGTCTCAATCCGCGGGTCGTGGGCCAGCGCAATATCGGCATAGCGCCCGCCCACATGGGCCGCGACAACGCAGTCTTCCGTCGCAAGGGCGGCAAAAAGCTCTGCCGTGGTGTGGGCATCGGCCGCCACCTCCCGCCTGTCGGTCAAAAGGGCGTGGGAGGAACGGCGGATCGGCCTGTGTTCGGTGGTGAAGTAGACGTTGTGGTCCCCCCCGACGGCGGTGTTGCCCGACCACTCATACCCCGGCACCAGAACGAAACGACCAGGTTCGTTCATGCGCGCCGTCAGCGTGTTCAGTTCTCCCCAGAAGTCGGCATTGATCTGAAAGTCGTTGCCCTGGTGGGCGGCGGCGTCCAGGAAGGCAAGATCGCGGGCAAAGGCAAAATACTCAGCCGCCGTGTTGATCCCCACCGTCTCGCCGCTCTGGCCGTGCATATCGCCCCAGTAGGTGGCGATGGCCCCGTCCTCGATGGTCAGCGGGCCGGCGGTCGCCACCTTCTGGCCGTCCTTTTCAACGCCAATGGTGATGGGTCCCTCGGATGCACTTAGCCCCTCAAGGGTCACCGCTCGCTCCCCTGGCGTCAGCGCCACGGTGGACGGGAGCCCCTCCACCGGCTTGTCGGCAAGAAGGGTGAGCGTGCCCGACACATCGCCCGTCGGGTTCCCCCAAAGGTCTTCAGCTTTGATGCCGAGGGCAAAGCGCTCGCCTGGACGGCGCAGGCTCGGCAGGACTGCACGCCAGCGGGCCGGCGCGCCAGGCACCACCTCGATGGACGGGGAGAGGGGGAGCGGCGTGAAGTGGCCGACGGCACAAAGGTCGGTCAACACGCGGAACTCGAACGCACTTTCGGCGAACGTCTGCAACAGGAAGCCTGGCGAGCCGCCGCTGGTGTCGCCAAAGACAATCACCACCTGGTCGCCCGGCTTCAGATAGCCGCCATTCAGCCGTGCCGTCAGCGCCTTGTACCAGGGCCGTTCGCCGCCGAGGGGGTGGAACTCCAGCGTGATTGTCCCACCGCCGGGACAGTGGGCGGTCACATAGTTGGGCGCGGTTGGGTCTTTGGTTTGCAATGCACCCCAGTCGCCAAGGAAACGGAACGCGACGCGGATACCGCCGGTGTCATCGAGCCCGAAGTCGCCCACCGTGTAGGTGAGGTGGAAGGTCTGGTAGCTGCGCACGGGGAACGCGCCTGAGGGCGACAGAACGGCGCTGCCGTAGTTCGTCCCCTCACGGCCAGGATGGTTGTGCGGCCACACCTCACCCACGAGGTGGTGCGGCACGCCGCGTTCGCTCGATGACGTCATTTCAGTCCCTTGCCCCGATCGCAAAAGCAGCAAACGGCAGGCATGGGCCCGCAGTGTTTCGCCGTCAGGTGTCGTTGACAGCCTATGTCAGGCCATTAGGGTTTGCGATGTCAATGCGGATCGACGGCTGTCTGCCCCGCTCTTGCCACATCATCACGAGGGAACTGCAATGGACTTCATGAGAACACCGGCGCGCGCGCTCGGCGCACTGGCATTGGCGCTTGGGCTCACCGCAGGCACAGCGATGGCGGACACCTATCCCTCAAAGCCGGTGACCCTCGTCATCCCTTACGCCGCTGGCGGCAGCACCGAAACCATGGGCCGCGTCTTCTCCGAGGCGCTGGGGCGCGAACTTGGCCAGCCCGTCATCGTCCAGACCCGCCCCGGTGGAGGCGGCGCGGTAGGCTCAACGCTTGTGGCCGCTGCAGCACCTGACGGCTACACGCTGCTGTTTGCTGCCACCGCTTCTTTGCTGTGGCCGCCGCTGACGCAGAACGTCGCCTACGACCTTGAGAGCTTCCGCTACATCGCGCAGATCACCGAGTACCAGCAGGCCATCGTTGCCAAGGCCGACGCGCCCTTCGATACGCTGGAAGAGCTGATCGCCTACTCCAAGGACAATCCGGGTCTCAACTACGCCGACCAAAGCGCCATGTCCCGCGCCTATATCGACTTCATCGGCGCCACCGAGGGGGTCGACTGGACAGGCGTTCCCACCAAAGGCGGCGGCGAGATGGTGCCGTTCCTGCTTGGCGGGAAGATCGACTTTGCCTGGTCCGGCGGCGTCCACAACCGCTATGGCGATGACATGAAGGTGCTCGCCTCCATGAACGCGGGCCGCCTCATCGCCTCGCCGGACGTGCCCTCCATCAACGAGACTTACAGCGTTGCCATGCCAAGCCATGCCGTCCTCGTGGCGCCCAAAGGTACCCCTGACGACGTGGTGGCCACCCTTCGCGCCGCCATCGAAAAAGCCACCAAGGACGAAGCCTTCGTGGCCCTCGTGGAAGAGCGGCTGCAGTTTCCGGCCATGTTCGTGGCGGGTGATGGCCTGGACAACGACATTGCAAAGACCGTGGAAGGTCTGAAGTCCGTGGTGGAGCAGACCCAGTAACGGCGATACGACCCTTTCGCCGCCACAAGCGCCCATGGCCATGAGCCCGGCGGACACCTCCGCACAGACAGGCGCTTGGACCGACATCGCCGCCGGCACCCTGATGGCGTTGGCGGCGCTCTTGATGGTCGCTGCCATCATCCCCGCCGAGGTGAGCGATGCGGCAGGGCGCAACGACATCTCACCCGCCTTCGTGCCGCAGGTCACCGCCTATCTGATCTTGGGGTTTTCGGCCCTTTTGATCGTCAACGGCATCAAGCGGCGCAACACGGTGGAAGGACGGTCGGGCCAATCGGTGGGGATCGTCAGCCGCGATGTTGTCATCGCGGCTGTCGCCGTCACCCTCTTCCAGCTGGCCTTCGTCCACCTTGGGTTTTTGATTGCAGGCTCTGTTGCCATTGCCATTGCCATGCTTGCCATCGGCGAACGGCGGCTCCTGATACTCGTGCCCATTGCGGGGCTAGCGCCGGTGGTGCTGCAGCAAGCCAGTTGGCGGCTCCTGTCCATATGGCTGCCGTGACACGCGTGTTGGCCAGCCAGGCGAGCCCGCCGTCATGATCATCCTGGATTCGCTGGTGTCGGCCATCGACCAGGCGGCAACGCTGACGAACCTTTTGTTCATCGTCGCCGGCGTGGCGCTTGGCATCTTTGCCGGCATCCTGCCCGGTGTGGGGACGGTGACGGCACTTTCCGTCCTCATCCCCATCACCTTTTACTTCCCGCCTCTGTCGGCCATCGCCTTCCTGGTCGGGGTGATGAAAGGCGGCACGTCGGGCGGCGCCATCCCTGCCATTTTGATCAATGCGCCCGGGACACCGGAGGCCGCCGCCTCTGCCCTTGACGGCTACCCGATGGCACGGCGCGGCGAGGCAGGGCGCGCCATGAAGATCGCGCTTTATTCATCCGTCAGCGGCGACACCATCTCCGACGTCATCTTGATCCTCGTCGCAGCGCCCTTTGCCGCCTTCGCCCTCAATTTCGGCCCTGCGGAGTTTACAGCGGCGATCCTGTTCTCCTTCGCGCTGTTGTCGGGAATTGCGAGCGGGTCGCTCGTCAAGGGCCTCATCGCCACCTTCCTGGGAGTGCTTTTGTCTACCATCGGGCTCGACCCTGTGGATTCCTCACCGCGCATGGTGTTCGGCGAGGTGGAGCTGTTCGACGGGCTCCCCGTCCTTGCCGTTGCGGTCGGTTCGCTCGCCGTCGCCTCTGTGCTGGATCAGCTCTTCGACCTTGGCGCAGCACGCCGGCGGTCCGAAGCGCCTGTGGAGCCCACCTTCGACAAGGAGACCAACAGGGTCGGTCTTGGCGCGTTCTTTTCCCACTGGCGCACCATCATCCGCTCCGCACTCATCGGCTCAGGCGTTGGCATGCTGCCTGGCCTTGGCGTGACGCTTGCCGCCTTCCTCGGCTACGGCGCAGCGCGGCGGGCCTCCAAAGCGCCGGAGAGCTTTGGCACAGGCAACCCCGATGGAATTGTCGCGACGGAGGCTGCCAACAGCGCCGTGTCAGGGGCAAACCTCATCCCCACATTCGCGCTCGGCATTCCAGGCAACATTGCAGCGGCCCTGTTGATCGGCGCCTTCATGATCCACGGCGTCGTGCCTGGCCCGTTGATGATGCAGCTTCACGCCGACCTCATCTACGCCGTTTTCGTCTCCATGCTAATGGCGAACGTCGTGCACCTTGTCATCGGCCGCATCGGCATTCCCATCTGGGTGATGGCCGCTCGCGCTCCGCGTGCCGCCGTCCTGCCTGTGGTGCTGGTACTGGCGGCGGCGGGCGTTTACCTGCCGGCCCAGTCGCTCTTCCAGGTGGCGGTGATGCTGGCCTTTGCAGTGCTGGGGCTCTTCATGCGGCGGACAGGCTTTTCCATCGTGTGCATGGTGATCGGCTTCCTGCTCGGCCCATTGCTTGAGACCTCGCTGCGCCAGTCCATGCTGATCTACAAGTCCGATCTCACCATTTTGGTGCGCAGCCCCATCGCGCTCTTCTTCATCGCACTGACGGTGCTGACCCTTGCCCTTGCCGTCCGCCGTGCCCTGCGCGATTCCCGCCAGTCCCGAAAAGAGGGCGTTTAGAGCCTAAAGCGGGCGGCCATCGGTTTGCGGCGGCACGAGGACGGCGGTGTCTGCCGTTGGAAAGCGCACGGTGAGCCCGCCCGCCTCGTCCAGTTCCACCCTTGCCCCGGCGGCTCGTGCACTTGTCATGACGCCGTCCGACTGTTCGGCACGCCGCAACGCCCGGTCGTCCGCAGGGTCGGTCAGAAGTTCGATCCCCTCGTTCGACTGGCGGAGGGTCACGGCCGTCCCTTCGCGAACCCGTGCGCAGACGGCCAGAAGAAGGGTGCGCAAGAACTGGGCAAAGCGCGCCTGGCGCCAGGCGGCTGCCCCTTCGGCCGGACGCGCCCAATCAGCGTCCAGCGGCCCGCTCACCATGAGTGTCACAGGCGCACCGTCCACAAGCCTGCGCACCTGGTCCACCGCCGCCTGCAACGGCCCACTGTCAGGCTCATCCGCCTCGTCCGCAGCAAGAAACGTGATCAGCATCCTGCCACCCACAGTTCCAATGCTGGCATTGTGCACAGTGCCCCCGAGCCGCGCCGTCCCCGCAAACGCCACAGGTGCCACAGCTGAAAGGCCAAGGAGAAGCGGGCGAAGCTCATCCCAATCCGCCTCCTCCAACACGCTGCCAAGCGTCTGGGGCACAACCGTTCTGCTCGTCGCCGCCAAGAACGCGGCGTTGGCGGCGTGGACGGATCCATCGTTCGCAACCACGGCGACGGGCACGGGAAGAGCCTCAATCAACGGCGCGACACCGTCGGCCGGCATCTCGCGCGCCGCACTGACCGCCTCTGTGGGAACGATGGTGAGGAGGAGTGCCCGGCTTTGCCCCCAGTCCACAGGCGAGAGGGTGACTTTCGCAGCGAAGTGGGTGCCGCCGGCCGTCGCAACGCTCACCGAGCCATCGCTCGGCTTTTCATCGCCGAAGAGGGCGGCAAGTTCGCCGGCCGCTGCAAGTTCGTCCGCCTCACTATGGCCAAGGGCAATGAGTGCGGCCCTGTTGACGTAGGCAATACGCTCCCCATCAACCACCACGAGGGCGACCGGAATGCGGTCCAGGAGGGTGGCAAGACTCGGCTCGGCAGGACAATCTGAGGCCGCAGAGCCTTTTCGCGGGTGCGAAGAGGCGGAGAACGTCTCGATGGCAAGGCCTTCGGTTTCCGCCAACGCCGTCGGCAAGGGGTCACCCTCGAAACGGGCGCCCAGCGCCTCGGCAATGAGGCGGTAGGCGGCGGTATCGGGCCGCGCCAAGCGCTCCAGATCCATGGGAATCCCGTGCGCCGCGTTGTCCTGAGGTCCGCTCATCGATCAAAGCCTGCGCTCTACCGGGGCCGGCCGCGCATCCACGCCAGCCGAACAATCCCACCGCATTTGGGAGCTTTTTAGCGCCCCAGGCGTTAACATTGGGTAGGCATCACCCCTTCTTTGTGCGACTGCAAAAAAAATGTTGCACTGCACAAAAACTTCCCTATCTTGGGTTCAGCGGCGCCGTGCCGCGGCAAATGAGCAGTGGCACACGCCATTCGTTCACGTGAGGAGGATCTTATGACCACACAGAACGAAAATATGCCGCATCCCGATGCAGTTGCGGAACAGACGTTCAAGGCGGCCAAGGCGGTCTCCGATGATTTCGCGTCTGAGCTGCCTGGCACCGAGGTGCCGCACATGGTCCGCGAGATCGCTGAGCAAAGCATCACGCAGGCCCGCGAAATTTATGAAACCGCACGCAACGCAGCTGAGGAAGCCACAGACATGATGGAAGACACCTACGAGCACGCCCGCAAGAGCTTCACCGAAATGAACATGAAGCTCATCGACCAGGCCCAGGCCAACACCGATCGCGTTTTCGCGTTCGCCAAGGAAGTTGCCGGCGCCAAGACAGTTTCTGAAGCTGTCGAACTGCAGTCAAAGTTTGTGCGTGAGCAGTTCGAAGCCTTCGCTTCGCAAGCCAAAGAAATGCAGGAAACCGCCTCCCGTATGGCTTCTGAGACCTCCGGTCCCATGAAGGAAGCTTGGGAGAAGGCCACCACCAAGTTCAACGGCTAATCTCGCGACGTAGGCGAACAAAGGCGCGCCGGGCTTCCCGGCGCGCTTTTTTTGTGCCATCAGAGCACCGCGCCATCAAAGGCACGGGCCGACGTAGCTCAGTAGGTTAGAGCGCTGGATTGTGGATCCAGAGGTCGCTGGTTCGACCCCAGCCGTCGGTACCACCCGCCGGACACGCCCCTTTCCAAAACTGAACGGACTTCGTTTTCAATAGAGCCGCAAAAACCCTTCCCGCTCGGCGAAGGCGTATAGCTCTTCGGGGGTTGAATCGATCTTCGCTTGGCGGATCATGGCGTGGTTGATGTCGGGTATCGCGTCACTGTCGGGCCAAGCCTCAGGCTGCCAGAGCCTGGAGCGCACAACACACTTCGGGCAATGCATGAAGGCCCGCTCCACGTAAATCACCATCGCAAGCGCCGGGACGCGGCCGTTGACGCTCATACGCTCGCGCAGGGCGCGGTCACGCACGATGCGGGCCTCGCCGCTGATGCGCAGCGTCTCCCCCTTCCCGGGAATCAGAAAGAGCAATCCCACCTGCGGATCGCTGATGACGTTGTGAAAGGTGTCGACCCGGCGGTTGCCAGGCCTGTCGGGGATGGCAATGTGCTTGTCATCAAGTACGGTCACGAAGCCGGCGGGGTCGCCCTTGGGCGAGATGTCGAGAGGTCCGCCAGCGCCGCGCGAGCCGATGAGGCAGAACGGCGAGTTGGCGATAAAATCCCGGCAAATGTCGTCCAACCGATCCAGCACCTTGTCGAGGACGGGTTGAGGCGGTGTGCCCACAATCTCCTCAAGCGCCTCAGGTGTGGTCACAGGATCGGCGAAGCCTTCAAACCTTGCGGCAGCCATGGCACGTCCCTTCCCGTCTCGGCCTTGGGGCGCGGCAAACGCGCCAAGTGCCAGCGGCAGTGTACATGAGCCAAGACCTTGCCCTAAAACGAAGGGTGCGCCAACGGTTGGCGCGTATGCGGCGGGACGCGCGCTGGTGTGGGGCGGCGTGACCCTCATGGGAGATCATCAATGGCACCGATCCTGACCATTCAGGACCTCAAGACGCTTCACAGGAAGCGCACACCAAAGATGTTCTACGACTATGCCGATTCGGGCTCCTACACTGAGGGCACCTATCGCGACAACGAGGCCGCCTTCTGTCGCATTCGTTTGCGCCAGAGGGTGGCGCGCAACATTGACCAGCGCTCCATCAAGTCCACCGTCCTCGGCACAGAGGCGGCCATGCCCGTGTACCTGGCGCCTGTGGGAATGCTCGGCATGCAACACGCCGACGGGGAAATCCACGCGGCCCGCGCTGCGGAAAAGTTCGGCGTCCCCTTCACCCTGTCCACCATGAGCATTTGCTCCATCGAGGATGTGGCGGCTGCCACCAAGGCGCCCTTTTACTACCAGCTCTACGTCATGCGTGACCGCGGCTTCGTGGCCGACATGATCGCCCGGGCCAAGGCGGCAGGGTGCGGGGCGCTGGTGTTGACGCTCGATCTTCAGATCCTTGGCCAGCGCCACAAGGACCTGCGCAATGGCCTCTCCGCCCCGCCCAAGATGACGCCCCAGGTCATTGCCGACCTCGTGCGCCACCCCGCCTGGTGCATGGATATGCTCGGCACCAAGCATCGCTCTTTCGGCAACATCGTCGGTCATGCCCCTGGCGTCACGTCCATGTCCTCGCTGGTGGAGTGGACGCACGATCAGTTCGACCCGTCGCTGGACTGGTCGTCAGTGGACTACATCAAGTCCCAGTGGGGCGGGCCTTTGATCCTCAAAGGGATCGGCGACGTGGACGATGCCAAGATCGCCGTCGACACGGGGGCAGACGCCATCACCGTCTCCAACCATGGCGGCCGGCAGCTTGACGGGGCCCCTGCCTCCATCGACATGCTGCCCGCCATTGCCGAGGCGGTGGGCGACCGCATCGAAGTGCACCTCGATGGCGGCATCCGCTCAGGCCAGGACATTGTGAAGGCAAAGGCCCTTGGCGCCCACGCCACGTCCATCGGCCGCGCCTATGTTCACGGCCTTGGCGCCAAGGGCGAGGCGGGCGTCACCAAGGCGCTGGAAATCATCGCCAAGGAGATGGACATCACCATGGCCCTTTGCGGCGAGACCGACATCAACAAGATGGGCGCCCACAACATCTGGGGCCGCGCACCGATGCCTGAGGACGAAGCCGCGCACCCGCCTTTGAAGGCCGTCGGCGGCTAACCCTCAGCCGCCCCACCTGTCCCACGAACCTGGAGCGCCCATGACGGCCGACGACACTCTTGCCAGCGGCTTTGACGGCGCCTGCTTTTGCGGCGATGTGACCTACCAGGTGGTGGGACCGGCCATGTTTGCCTACCACTGCCACTGCAGCGACTGCCGGCGCATCAACGGCACTGCCTTTCACACAGGCATTGCCGTCAAGCGAGATGTGTTTCGCCATTCCACAGGCGCCCTTTCCGCGTTCGTGACCAAGGCGGACAGCGGCAACACCATCACCCGTTGGGCCTGCCCGCGGTGCGCCACGTCGCTCTGGTCCGTCACCACCGCGGACGAGACGATGATGTCCATCAAAGCCGGCACGGTGACCTCGATCCCCCACGATCAGATCCACCCAAAGCTACAGATTTTTTACCAAAGCCGCGTTCCCTGGGCCAATGCTCCCAGTGACCTCATCACCTATTCTCATGGGATGCGCGGTCAGACGCCGATCACGCCCTAGCTAAGGGTTGGCTGCGGTTTGAAACCGATGAGCATGAGTTGAGTTGACGGGAATGGCGATGATGGCGTGTACAGCATCATGAGTTCGGTTCCGACCACAGGTGCATCCTCACCGCCTATCCAGCGCCCGCCCCACAGGCGCCGCGTCCAAGCCCTGTGGAGCGGTGTGGTGGCGGTTGGCGCATTTGTTCTTGTGGGGTTGATGCTGTCCTCAGGGCTTGGCCTGATGGATATGGCGCGATGGGCAGCCACGCAGCAGCGCGCCTTCCATACCATGGTGCAAAAGCTCCTGGGGCTCGACGGCGGCGGGCTTCTCCCGCTCGTAACGCTGATGGGTGCCTGCTTTGCCTACGGCTTCGTGCACGCGGTGATCCCAGGCCACGGCAAGTTCCTTGTGGCGGGGGCGGGGCTTGCAAGCCGTGTCTCAATGGTCCGCCTGGTTTCCATTTCCGTTGCTGCCTCTTTGATGCAGGCGGTGACGGCGATCGTTCTGGTCTACGGCAGCTTCGCCCTCTTGGACCTCACTGCTGGGTGGGCGATGACGGCGACGGACCGCGTCTTGATCCCCCTCTCCTACGTGGCGATCATGCTGATCGGCGTGATCCTCCTGCGCCGCGCCATAAAGGGCTTTCGCACCTATTGGGCGCGCAACTTTTCAGCCCACGATCACACCCACGCTCACGCCGGTCATGACCACGACGATCACGGCGCCTGCTCCCACAAACACGCCCCGACCGTGGAAGAGGCAGATGCCGTGCGCAATTGGCGCGATGCGGCCATGTTGATTGCAGGCATCGGCCTTAGGCCCTGCACTGGCGCCGTGTTCGTTCTGGTCGCAGCCTGGCGGATGAACCTCATCGCCGTTGGGGCGGGCGCAGCCTTTGCCATGGCCGTCGGCACGGCGCTCTTCATTGCGATGGTGGCCGTCTCCGCCTCCATGGCTCGTGGGGCGACGTTGTTTGCCGCAGGGGCTGAACGGGCCGCCTTCGTGGTGCCTGTCCTTCAGCTCTTTGCAGGCGGCGCCATCACGGTGATTGGCCTGTCGTTCTTCGTCGCCTCGGTCTTTCCCTTCTAAAACGCGCGGGCGGGGCTTGTCTCAAGCTTGCAAAGCGGCGGGGGGCGAGGGAACCCTTTCTCGCGCTTGATGATTTCGCGATGAGCACAAGGAGGGCTTTATGCCATTGGCTCAACGCACCGACCCTGACCTTTGGGATCAGGTTAAGACCGAACTGCAACGCTCCGACAAAGGCGGCGACCCTGGCGAGTGGTCTCGCAGCAAGGCTCGCCTCGCAGCGCTTGAATACAAAAAGCGCGGCGGCGGCTACGAAGGCCACCAATCCAACGACAATGACCGCCAGAGCGCGCCGGTGGCAGAGGCCGGTCCGCCAAAAACCGCCACCAAGAAGGCGCTTCTTCAGGCCGCCGCACAGATGGGCCTTCGCTGCGACCCGCGCATGAGCAAGGCGCAGGTCGCCAGCGCCATCGAGGCCGCCCACGCCCGTGAAGACGCGCTGACACAGATGAACCGTAAGAACCTTTTGCAATCGGCCCGCATCCTGTCCGTGGCCGGCCGGTCGAAAATGGCAAAGCCTCAGCTTCTTGCTGCCGTCGGCACCGCCCTTGGCGCTACACGGGCCAAGGACCTTTCTAAGGCGGAGCTTTCATCCATTGCGTCGGCCCTCAACATTGCCGGGCGCAGCAAGATGTCGAAGCCCGACCTTTATAAGGCCGCCGTCACCCTCGCGGGCTGAGGCCGGCGACGCAGCCGCGCCCTGTCCATCGGCCTTGCGCTCGGCTGAAATCACCGCGATGAAGGGGGCTTCAGGCGCAGAGAGGCCCCATGACCAACCAACTCTCCGGGGTGTTCGCCCCGGTTGTGACCCCCTTCCGCGACGACGGTGGCGCTGACGCTGAAAGGCTCATCGCCCACTGCCGTTGGCTCTTATCCCATGACTGTGGGCTTGCCGTGTTCGGCACCAACTCGGAAGGCAATTCGCTGTCGGTGGCGGAGAAGATCGACCTCATCGACGCGTTGATCGATGCCGGCATCCCGCCTGACCGTATGATGCCTGGGACGGGGGCCTGCGCGCTTCCCGACGCCGTTGCCCTTTGCGCCCATGTGGCCAAGCGTGGGTGCGGTGGCGGGCTCGCGCTGCCGCCCTTTTACTATAAGGACGCCGGCGACGACGGACTGTTCGCCTTCTTCGCTTCGCTGATTGAAAAGGTGGGGGATGGGCGGTTGAAGCTCTACCTCTACCACATTCCGCCCGTCGCGGGCGTCGGCTTCTCGCTGGACCTTTGCGAGCGGCTCATCAAGGCCTACCCCACCGTCGTCGTCGGCACGAAGGATTCCTCACGCGATGACGACAACACCCGCGCCATGCTGGAACGCTTCCCGGGTTGGGGCGTCTTTCCCGGCAACGAGACCGACCTGGCCGGTATGGTGCGCCATGGGGCCGTCGGCACAATTTCAGCCACCTGCAACGTCAACGCGCCTGCCATCGTCGACCTTTACAACAACGCCAAAGCCGATGACGCAGCAGAGCGCCAGGCCAAGGTGAATGAGGTGCGCACAGCCTTCAGCCGCTACCCGATGATTGCGGCCATGAAGGCGGTCATTGCAAAGGCCAACGATGACCCTGTGTGGCGCAACCTGCGCCCACCGCTCCTCTTCCTTAGCGATGACCAAAGCGCGGCGCTTCACGCCGACCTTGAGGCGATCGGCTACGCTTTCGCACCGGCAGGTTAGACCATCTCGTCTGCGTCCCGACAGGCGCAGACGAGAGCCGTTCGCGCGGGATACGCGTCAGACGGAGACGGGCGCCAGCTGGCGGTAAAGGTGCCAGGTGGCGTGACCGAAAATGGGGAGCACAACCATCAGGCCGATAAAAAAGGGGACTGAGCCTGCCACCAGGCCCACGGTGATCACCATGCCCCAAACCAGCATCACCTTGAGGTTCACGAACATGGCGCGCACCGAAAGGCCGACCGCATCGGCCGCTCCCATGCGCCTGTCGATGATGGCCGGCAGCGAAATCGCCCCCACTGCGAGCACCACCAGCGCAAACAGGAAGCCGACACCGCAGCCGACGATGAGGAGCGTCCAGCCTTCCGCGGTGGTCATCACCCTTGCAAAAAGCGCCATCAGGTTGGCCGGCTCGTACCCGCCCATGGTCATCTCGTAGATGACCTGGGCAACGCCAATCCACGCGGCGTAGATGATCAACAGCAACAGACCCACCTGCACCAGGGGGACCAGCACATCGCCCGCCATTGTGCCGAAAGCATCGAGGACGCTCACCTCTTCCCCGCTTTCGATCCTGCGGCTGATCTCATAAAGGCCAGCAGCGGCCAGTGGGCCCACGAGCGCAAACCCCGATGCGACGGGAAACAGCAGCGGCAACAGCGCTTCGTCAAAGGCAAAGCGGTACATCAACAGCCCGATCGCCGGGTAAACGATGATGAAGAAGATCGCCACCGTCGGCTTGGCAAGAAAATCCGCAAGCCCTTTTTGAAGGCTGGTGTTAATCGCCTCCAGTCCCACCCGGGCCACTCTTTGATCATCGTAGGAAACTGCGTGGGTCATCGGACCGTCCTTCCTGTGATCGGGGCTGGGAAAGATGAACCCTTCGCACCGTCTTCGCAACGTTGCGATGAAAACTGGGTTTACGGCCGACCATCACGTCAGCGCACGCGCGGGTTCCGTGTGGCAAACCGGCGAAGCGAGGCGGTCTTGGAGCGGGCGATCGGGATCGAACCGACGACATTCAGCTTGGGAAGCTGACGTTCTACCACTGAACTACGCCCGCGCGCCCTCTGAGGTACGCGCAACCTCATCGCCGGTCAAGGAGAGCCCTGCGCACCGCAGCCGCTTGACGGGCTTACAACCGGACGTGAGCTGGCGCGGCCCTGCCATGCGCTGCCCCGTCCACGCCGCGCTTTCCTTGACGCGGCGCACAACGATCCCCACACCGTGATCCGTCGCCGACCCCGTTGCCCCCGCCTGATGGCAAAGGACGCCGTGACGCCTGTCCCCTTGCGCCCCTGTGCGCCCATCCGCCTGGAGTTGAACCGTGAGAGAGACAATCCGCACGCTGGTGGGCTCTCAAAAGTGGGAGGCCTTCATCGTGGGCCTGATCATCGTCAACGCGGTGGTCTTGGGCATGATGACGTCGACCACCATCATGGCCGCAGCCGGCCCTGCGCTGGACTTCATCGACGATGCCATCCTCGCCGTCTTCGTGGTTGAGATCGTCCTGCGCGTCTACGCCCACAGGCTCGCGTTCTTCCGCGATCCTTGGAGTTTGTTTGATCTTTTCGTGGTGACGATCGCGTTGATGCCGGCCTCGGAACAGTTCTCCGTCCTCAGGGCGCTCAGAATCTTGCGGGTGCTGCGCCTCATCTCCGTGGTGCCGTCCCTCAGGCGCGTGGTGACCGGCCTCGTCAATGCCGTTCCGGGGATGGCCTCCATCGTGTTCTTGATGGTGATCATTTTTTACGTCTTCTCCGTCATGGCGACAGCGCTCTACGGACAGGCGTTTCCCGATTGGTTCGGTTCCATCGGCGCGTCGGCCTATTCCCTGTTCCAGATCATGACGCTGGAATCCTGGTCCATGGGGATCGTGCGGCCGGTGATGGACGTCTTCCCTTACGCCTGGGCGTTCTTCGTGCCGTTCATCATGGTGACGGCGTTTGCGGTCTTGAACCTGTTCATCGGTATCATCGTCTCAGGCATGCAGCAGGAGGTGGAGGAAGAGGCAGCGGCCAGCCGCGATGCCATGCTTGAGGAGCAATCCTCCATGGCCAGCGACATCAAAGCGATGCGCAAGGACGTGACGGCGCTCACCGCCATGATGAACGACCTTGCCAAGCGCGGTGCCACCCCGGAGAAATGATGCGCTCGCCCGCTCAAAGCCCCGTCACAAACGCAAAAAAGGGCAGCGCCAGCTGCCCCTATTTTGTTTAAGCGGGGAGGACGGGGTCAGAGGGCTTTGACGATCTCTTCCACCATCTTCTTCGCATCGCCGAAGAGCATCATATTGTTGTCCTTATAAAACAACGTGTTGTCGATGCCGGCGTAGCCAGAGCCCAGAGAGCGCTTGACGAACAGGACGGTCTTGGACTTGTCCACGTCCAGGATCGGCATCCCGTAGATGGGCGAGGACGGATCGTCGCGCGCGGCAGGGTTGGTCACGTCGTTGGCGCCGATGACGAAGGCAACGTCGGTCTGGCTGAACTCGGAGTTGATGTCTTCCAGCTCGAACACGTCCTCGTAGGGGACCTGCGCTTCGGCCAGAAGCACGTTCATGTGGCCGGGCATACGGCCTGCCACCGGGTGAATGGCGTACTTCACCTCCACACCCTCTTCCTTCAGGGCGTCGACCATTTCGCGCAGCGCGTGCTGGGCCTGTGCCACCGCCATGCCGTAGCCGGGCACGATGATGACGGAGCCGGCATTTTTCATGATGAAGGCGGCATCTTCCGCAGCGCCCTGCTTGACGGTGCGGTCGCCAAGGTCGTCCCCCGGCCCTGCGCTCTCCCCGCCGAACCCGCCGAGGATCACCGAGATGAAGGACCGGTTCATCCCCTTGCACATGATGTAGGAGAGGATGGCGCCTGAGGAGCCCACCAGCGCGCCTGTGATGATGAGCGCCGTGTTGCCAAGCGTGAAGCCGATGCCCGCCGCGGCCCAGCCGGAATAGGAGTTCAGCATCGACACCACGACGGGCATGTCCGCACCGCCGATGGGAATGATGATGAGACCGCCGAGGATCAGCGCCAGGATGGTGATGGCCCAGAACAGCCAGCGCTGCTCCAGAACGTCGTTCGACTGAACGAACATCACGATCAGCGCGATGAGGCCGATGAAGATCAGCCCGTTCAGGATATGCCGGCCAGGCAGCATGATCGGCTTGCCCGACATGCGCCCGTCGAGCTTGGCAAAGGCAATGACCGAGCCGGTGAACGTGAGTGCACCCACTGCAACGCCGATCGCCATTTCCGCCAGCGACAGTGCCTTGATCTTGCCGGGTACGCCGATGTCGAAGGCTTCGGGGGCATAAAGGGCGCCAGCGGCAACGAACACTGCCGCAAGACCCACCAGCGAGTGGAAGGCGGCCACAAGCTGGGGCATTGCCGTCATCGGAATGCGCCGTGCGATCACCGCACCGATGGTGCCGCCGATGCCGATGCCGATGATGATCAAGATCCAGCCGAGGATCCCGGGCGCGGCCAACAACAACGTGGTGACGGCGGCAATCGCCATACCTGCCATGCCCAGATAGTTGCCGCGGCGCGACGATTCGGGGTGGGACAGGCCGCGCAGCGCCAAGATGAACAGGACGGCAGCGGCGAGATAGAGTATGGCGGCGAGGTTAGCGGTCATAGGAGGTCGCAGGCCCTTGCGTCGTCCTCAAGGAAGTGCAGTCCTCGGGGATGGTGATCGTGAATTCGGCCGAGGGAGGAAAGGCGGGGCCGGTCATTTCTTCTTCTTGTACATGGCAAGCATACGCTGGGTGACCAGGAAGCCGCCAAAGATGTTCACGCTGGCGAGGATCAGCGCAATGAAGCCGAAGATCTTCGCCCACAGTGCCCCGTCCGCCTCCGCGAACGACACGCCGGTGGCCAGGAGCGCGCCCACCACAATCACCGAGGAGATGGCGTTGGTGACGCTCATCAACGGGGTGTGGAGCGCAGGCGTCACCGACCACACCACGTAGTAGCCCACGAAGATCGCGAGCACGAAGATCGCAAGCCGGAAGATCGTCGGGTCGATGGCGCCGCCAGAGGCTGCTGCCACGGCCTCTGCCGAAGCGTCCGCCACGGCGGCTGCCGTGTCTGCCGCGCTCGGCGCAGCGTCTTGTGCATAAGCTTTCATGGGCTTTACGTCCTCAGGCCGCGCTCTGCGGCTTCTCACCGCCGTAATTGGGATGCACCAGGCTGCCATCGCGCGACAGCAAGGTGGCGGTCATAAGCTCATCGTCCCACTTCGGCTTCAGCGCCTTCTCTTCCTTGTCCATCAGGACGCCGTCCACGAACGTGAACAGGTTCTTGGCGTAAAGGAGGGAGGCCGTCGCCGGGATCCGCCCCGGAAGGTTGCGATAGCCGACGATGGTCACACCGTCCTTCTCCACCGCCTCGCCTGCGACGGAGCCTTCAACGTTGCCGCCACGCTCCACAGCAAGGTCGACGATGACGGAGCCGGGGGTCATGCTCGCAACCATCTCCGCGCTGATCAGCTTGGGCGCAGGGCGGCCGGGGATCAACGCGGTGGTGATGACAATGTCCTGCTTGGCAATGTGCGAGGCCACAATCTCGGCCTGCTGGCGGCGATAGTCCTCGCTCATTTCCTTGGCGTAGCCGCCTGACGTCTCGGCCTGCTTGAACTCGTCGTTCTCCACCGCCACGAACTTGGCGCCGAGGGAGGCCACCTGTTCCTTCGCGGCCGGACGCACGTCCGTCGCGCTGACGGCTGCGCCAAGGCGGCGCGCTGTAGCGATCGCCTGAAGGCCGGCAACGCCCGCGCCCATGACAAAGCACTTTGCCGCAGGCACCGTGCCCGCCGCGGTCATCATCATCGGAATGGCGCGACCATAAACGTCGGCGGCTTCAATCACCGCCTGGTAGCCGCCAAGGTTGGCCTGGCTCGACAAGATGTCCATGGATTGCGCGCGGGTGATGCGGGGCATCAGCTCCATGGCCACCGCGCTGACACCGCTCTCGGCCATGGCGCGCAAGTCCGCCTCGTCACCATAAGGGTCGAGGGCGCCGATGAGGAACGCGCCCTTCTTGGCGGACGCCAGCACCTCAGCGCTGGGCCTGCGCACGCACAGGATGATGTCGGCACCGTCCAGCGCGGCGGCCGCATCGTCCACCATGGTGGCGCCTGCCTCTGCCAGCACTGCATCGGGAAACTGCGCGGTTTTCCCGGCCCCTTTTTCCACCGCCACCTCAGCGCCCGCCGTCACGTAGCGCTTGATGACGTCCGGCGTTACGGCGATGCGGCTATCGTCGGCCTCGGTGGCAACGGCAATCTTCACGAGCCAGTCCTTGTCACAGCAGAAAGTAGGCCAAGCCGATCAAAATGACGGCGACCACGATGATGGCCCACTTAGTCAACGAGATCAGGCGGTCAAACGTTTTTTGATGTTCGGCAATGTCCGTCTGCGGTGGTTCGCCGTTGTCAACGTTTGTGCCGTTCGCGCTATCGCCCGCCATTATCGCCCCGATTGTGCGTTGTGAATGAACAGCTTCTAAGCTGAAGCGGAGGGGCTGGCAACCGATCCGCCGCACTCCCAATCGGCCCGATCGAGCCGCATCACAACACAATCGTCATCGCCGAATTGGCGCGGCCCCACTTCCTTGTAGCCAAGGCGCGCGTAAAAGCGCCGCGCCGCTTCGTTGCTGATCAACGGATCGATGAGGATCGCTGTCACGGACGGATCGGCGAAGGCATGGGCGGCGGCAAGGGTCATGGCAGCCTCGCCTATGCCCCTGCGGCGATCCTCCGGCGCGCCGATCCAGATATCGATGGCGGCAAACCCCTCGTGGCCGTCGCCCCAATAGTGGGTCTCCTCACGCGCCGCGTCGATGATCTGCACCATCCCCACAGGCCTTCCATCCTCCTCGATGATGAGCATGGCGCGCCAGTCGACGGTGCGGGCAAGCTCCTCCTGCCAGTTCCAGTCATCGTTCTCGCCTGATGCGGCAATAACGCCAGGGTCTTTGTCCCAGCGCCTCAGGTGGGGTGTGTCGGCCTGTGTCGCGGGTCTGAGAGCAATCATCACCTGTGTGCCCTTCGCAATCGGCAGCGGTTGCGTTTTACCCCGCCGCGCGCCAGCTTCACCAGAGGTCCTTAGTGCGTTTATCGTGGGGAGATTGCCATGTCCGGCCTAGCCATGCCTGCGCTCAAGCAGGAGACGATGTCCCGTCGCGCGGAGATCGTTGCGGCACTGCGCGCCATCGTCCCTGGAGAAGGCGTGGTGGACGACGAGACGGGGATGCGCGCCTACGAGACCGATGGTCTCACCGCTTACAAGCAAATGCCCCTCGTGGTGGTGCTGCCTGAAACGGTGGAACAGGTGGCAGAGGTCCTCAGATATTGCAGTGAGAACGGTGTGCGCGTCGTCCCCCGCGGGGCCGGCACCAGCCTTTCGGGCGGCGCACTGCCGCTCGGCGACGGCGTTTTGTTGTCGATGATGAAGTTCAACCGCGTCCTCGACATCGACTTTGACAACCGCACCGCCACCGTCCAGCCGGGCGTGACCAACCTTGCCATCACCCAGGCTGTCTCCCACGAGGGGTTCTATTACGCCCCCGACCCATCCTCGCAGATTGCCTGCTCCATCGGCGGCAACGTGGCGGAAAACTCAGGCGGCGTGCACTGCCTGAAGTATGGGCTGACCACCAACAACATCCTCGGCCTTCAGATCGTCACTATCGATGGCGAAGTCCTCGACATCGGCGGCAAGCACCTGGACCAGGAGGGGTATGACTGGCTGGCCTTCATGGTGGGCTCCGAGGGCCTTCTGGGCGTCGTCACCGAAGTGACCGTGCGCATTCTGAAAGCCCCCGAGACGGCCCGTGCGGTGCTTGTGGGCTTCCCAGAGACCGAAGATGCAGGCCGCTGTGTGGCCGCCATCATTGCCGCAGGCATCATCCCCGGCGGCATGGAGATGATGGACAAGCCCGCCATCCACGCCGCGGAGGACTTCGTGCACGCAGGCTACCCCCGCGATGTGGACGCCCTCCTCATCGTGGAGCTGGATGGGCCCAAGGTGGAGGTGGACCACCTCTTGGAACGCGTCGAGGAGATTGCAAAGGCTCACGGTGCCACCCACGTGCGCGTCTCGCAGAACGAAGAGGAGCGGACCGCCTTCTGGGCAGGGCGCAAGGCCGCCTTCCCTGCCGTGGGGCGTATTGCGGCGGACTATATGTGCATGGACGGCACCATCCCCCGCCGCGAACTCCCCCGCGTATTGAAGGGGATGGCGGATCTGTCCGAAAAGCATGGCCTCAGGGTCGCAAACGTCTTCCATGCGGGCGACGGCAACCTCCACCCCCTCATTCTGTTTGACGCCAACGTCCCTGGCGAATTGGAGCGGGCGGAAGCCTTCGGCGCCGACATCTTGCGCCTGTGCGTGGAGGTGGGCGGATGCCTGACGGGCGAGCATGGCGTCGGCGTTGAAAAGCGCGATCTGATGCCTGAAATGTTCACCAAGGACGACCTTGCGCAGCAGCAGCGGGTGAAATGCGCCTTCGACCCCGATGGGCTCCTCAACCCCGGCAAAGTGTTCCCCAGCCTTCGCCGCTGCGCCGAGCTCGGGAAGATGCACGTTCACCGCGGCAACCTCCCCTTCCCCGACATTCCGAGGTTCTAGATGCGTCGCAGTCTTGCTGCCCTTGCCGTTGGCGCTCTCACCGTTGGGCTGTTTGCCGGCGGCCTCGGCCCTGGTGCCGCACAGACCCAGCCGGCTGGCGACTACTTTAAGCAGGCGGGGAACTTCCTGGCCAATTGCGATGCGCGCAAGGATGCGGCAGGCAACAGGCCGCAGGAAAATTATCTGTGCCTTTCCTTCCTGGCAGGCATGATCGAAGGCTACAACTACGCCGCTGTCGCCAATGGAAACCCACGCCCCTACTGCCTCGTCCGCCCCACATCTTTGGTGGAGATGATCGACATGATGGCTGTGGTGATCGAGCGCGGCGTCCCGCCTGACATGCCCACAGCAGCGGTCTTCCACTTCATCCTGGAGGCGAACTTCAAGTGCCCGGACGACGTTGCACCGCCCCAAACCTCTGATGAATCGGAGGCCGAAGCGTCTGAAGAGGCACCCCAATGAGCCTCGGCCACAAGGCGTTGCGATGACAGGGACGCTCTCCCCCACCACCACGCAGGAGGTGCGCGAGGCTGTACGCTGGGCCATCGAGGCCGGCGAGCCGCTGGAGGTGATCGCCGGCGCCACCAAGCGTAAGATCGCTGAGCCGGCCCAGACCGCCTACGTGCTCGACGTGAACGACCTGTCAGGCATACTTGCCTATGAGCCTGAAGAGTTGATCCTCACCGTGCGCCCAGGCACAAGCCTTGAAACGCTCACCCAAACGCTGGCGGACAAGAACCAGATGTTCGCGTTCGAGCCCATCGACCTCTCAGCTCTGCTGGGTGGCGGACCAGGCACCATCGGCGGCACCTTCGGCAGCAACTTTGCCGGCCCAAGGCGCCTCACGGCAGGGGCGGTGCGTGACCATATGCTGGGCGTTGAGGCCGTGTCGGGCCGCGGCGACGTGTTCAAGGCCGGCGGCAAGGTGGTCAAGAACGTCACCGGCTATGACCTTTCGCGCGCCCTTTCGGGCTCTTGGGGCACGCTGGCGGTGGCGACCGAACTCACCATCAAGGTCCTGCCAAAGCCGGAGCATCAAACAACGCTGATCCTGCCGGACCTTTCCCCGCGCGAGGCCGTTGCGGCCATATCGAAGGTGATGGGCTCTTCCGCGGATGCCTCAGGTGCAGCCTTTCTGCCGGAAGACATCGTGCAGATGCTGTCGCTGGGGGTCGGCGCGACGTCCGCAACGGCATTGCGCATCGAGGGCTTCGGGCCGTCCGTGGCAGCGCGCGGCAAGACGGTGCACGCCCTCTTTCCCGGCACCCACATCCACACCGTCGAAGGAGAGGTGTCGGCAGCGCTTTGGACAGCTGTGGGCAACGTTCAGCCTTTTGCCGCCACCAATGGCGCCGTGTGGCGCGTGTCCGTTGCGCCCACCGCGGGGCCTGTCATTCTGGACAATCTTCCTAAAAACAGCCGTGCCTATCTTGACTGGGGCGGCGGCTTGGTGTGGATCGAGACGCCGGATGAAGGCGATGCCGGTGCCAAGGCCATCCGCAGGGCTGTGGTGCAAAACGGTGGGGGACACGCAACGTTGATCCGCGCGACCAGCGGAACGCGTGCGAGCGTTCCCACGTTTCAGCCTCAGAGCGGGGGATTGCGCGCCCTTTCGGAACGGCTGCGCACTGCCTTCGATCCTGAAGGGATCTTGAACCCGGGGCGCATGGTCCGCGCCTGAAACGCCTGCAGCATACCCTCTGCCGGCCTGACGCGACGCCCTGGAGTTGTTGGATGAGTGACACGATGCAAAGCGTTCCGAAAGTGGGCCGTGGCGGGGAGAAGGGCAACGCGCGCGTTGAGGCCGAGCCCGCTGCCGCCTCGGGCGCAGCGAAAGCAAAGCCGGTGCGCACCTTTCCAACGCCCTGGTTCAAGCCGAGCATCCTCAACGCCAAACTCATCTACGCAGGCTTTTTGGTGAGCCTTGCGATCCCCTTCCTCGCACTGGTCAGCGGCTATTTTGCCTATGCAGGGCGCAATTCGGACGCGCCGTCCTGGCTGCGCTCCCACTACCACTATCAGTTCAGGACGTTCTTCATCGGCCTTTTGGCGAACATTGTCGCCTGGGTGCTGACGCTTGTGGGCGTCGGCCTCCTGCTCCTGCCGTTGATTGCGATCTGGGTGGTGGCGCGCTCTGTGCACGGGCTGATCCGCGTTGCCCAGCGCAGCCCCATCGACAATCCCGACAGCTACTTCGTTTGATGCGGCTCAGCCGCGGGGTGTCGGAGACGAGATGTCCACCAACAAGCCGTTAGGGTCCTGAACAAGGAGCCTGCGCTGGCCATAAAATGTGTCGGTGGGCGGCTCTACAAGCGCAATCCCTGCGCTCTTTATGCGCTGGGCCGCCTCATCCACATCGGCCACCACGAACGTGAGGTAGACGCCTTGGGGGGCCGCGCGGAACGCCTCGGGCACCACATCAGACCCTTTGCTGATGATGCCAAGCTCAAATCGCGCACCGTCGTTGGGCGTGAGGATGACGAACCAGTCGCTGTCGAAGTGGACCGACAGACCAAGGACCGTGACGTAGAAATCCCGAGTGGCGGCCACATCATCGCTCATGATGTTGGTCAATAACCGCTCGACCATGGCGCGCTCCCAAGAAAGCGCCGGCCCGTTGGCGGGCCGGCTGACGGGAGAGAATTTAGGCGCTTTGCGTCGCCTCGCCCCTCAACTCTTCGGGAAGCGCTTTGCGGGCTTCCTCCACAATGGCGCGGAAGGCATCCGGCTCATTGACGGCAAGCTCGGCCAGAACCTTACGGTCCACCTCGATCCCCGCCTTGTTCAACCCGTCGATCAGACGCGCATAGGTGAGGCCATAGGCCCGCACACCCGCATTGATCCGTTGGATCCAGAGTGCACGGAAGTTACGCTTGCGGACCTTGCGGTCGCGGTAGGCGTACTGGTTGGCCTTCTCCACCGCCTGTTTGGCGGTGCGAATGGTGTTCTTGCGGCGGCCATAATAGCCCTTGGCCTGCTTCAGAACCTTTTTGTGTTTCGCGTGGGCGGTGACGCCCCTTTTGACGCGTGCCATCTACGCTCTCCTCAACCGTACGGCAGAAACTTTTTGACGATCCGCGCGTCGGCATCCGACAGCGTGGTCGTCCCACGGGCAGAGCGGATGAACTTTGGCGTACGCTTGATCATACAGTGCCGCTTGCCCGCCTGCGAAGCCCTGACATGGCCCTTAGCGGTGAGTTTGAAGCGCTTCTTGGCGCCGGACTTGGTCTTCATCTTGGGCATTTTCACACTCCATCGGTGGCGGTCGCCGCGGCATGCCCTGTGCCCAGGCGGCTGTGCCTGGGTCTTGGCCGGGCGACCTTTTTGCAGAAGCGCCGTATGTACGCACGTTGCCCCGCCTTGGCAACCATTTCAGGCGGGCTCGATGCGCCCTGCCGTCACGTGGAACCGGTCAACCCCCTCGCCAAGTGCGCTGAAGAGAGCATCGTCCGTCCCGGTCATCACCGTTTGAGCGCCGAGCTTGTCGAGCGTTTCGTAAAGCGCGGCCCTGCGGGAGGGGTCGAGATGGGCCGCCACCTCGTCCAAAAGGAGGATCGGTGTGTCCCCGCTCACCTCGGCCACCAAGGCGGCATGGCCGAGGACGAGGCCGATCAGAAGCGCCTTCTGCTCTCCGGTGGAGGCGAGCGCTGCGGGCATGTCCTTCTCCACGTGGACGACGGTGAGGTCGGCGCGGTGGGGGCCGAGCAGCGCGCGGCCTGCGGCACGGTCACGCGGGCGCACCTCGGCAAGCTTTGCGGCGAAGGCGATGGCGTCAGTCGCGTCCATCTCGTCCGCCAACGTCAGCCGCGCCTTGGGAAAGTCGGTGTCGTCGTCCGCGCGGGCGGATTGGGCCGCGTTCAGACGGTCCACAAGGTCGGTGCGGGCAAGGGTCAACGCGATCCCGTGGTCAGCCATCTCTTTTTCGACCGCATCGAACCAGGCAGGGTCGCGCACACCCTCGTCCATCATTTTGTTGCGCTGTCGCATGGCCCGCTCGTAAGCGTTCGCCCGCCGCCCGTGCTGAGGATTGAGCGCAAGGGCAAGGCGGTCCAAAAACCGCCGCCGGTCCGATGGTCCGCCGGTGAAAAGCCCGTCCATGGCAGGCGTCAGCCACAAGATGCGCACCAGCGCCGTCAGGTCGTCGGCCTTGCCGTCGTCGCCATCGATGCGCACCTGGCGCCCGCTCGCCCCGTCGGTGTAGCCTGTGCCGATGGCCCATTCCTCGCCATCACGCGCAAGCTTTGCATGGAGGGCCCAGGCTCGCGCAGCCGGTTCACCCTCGCGCCTGATCATTGCCGAATAGGCCGCGCGCCTCAGCCCACGCCCCGGCGAGAAGAGGGACACAGCCTCCAGCACATTGGTCTTGCCGGCGCCATTGGGGCCCGTCAGCACCACGTGCTGGCCGCTGACTGAAACGGTCGCGCCGCGATAGTTGCGGAAGTCGGTGAGGGAGAGCCGGGTCAGGCGTGTCTGGCGGGCCGGCTCTTCATGGGGGGCGAGGGCCACATACGTCTCACACGCGCATGGGCATCAGAACGTAAAGGGTTTTCGCCGCATCGCCTTCGTGGATCAGCGTCGGCGAGCCGGGGTCGGCGAGCGCGAACGTTGCGTTCTCGGCGGTGAGTTGGCTGGTGATGTCGAGAAGGTATTTGGAGTTGAAGCCGATATCCAAAGGCTCGGCTTCAAAGTCCACCACCAGCTCATCTGTCGCCGTGCCCGAATCGGGGTTGATCACCGACAGCGTCAACGCCCCTTCCGCCAGGGACAGCTTCACCGCACGCCCTCGCTCGGAGGAGACCGTGGACACCCGGTCCACCGCGGCGGCAAAATCCACCCGGTCCACCTGCATGATTTTGGTGTTGTTCTTCGGAATCACCCGGTCATAGTCCGGGAAAGTGCCGTCGATCAGCTTGGAGGTCAGCACCACGTTGCTGAAGCTGGCGCGGATTTTGGTGTCGGACAGCTCCAGGGTGAGTTCTGTGTCGGGGTCTTCCATCAAACGCTGAAGTTCGCCCACCGTCTTGCGCGGGACGATGACGCCAGGCATCCCCTCCGCTCCCTCGGGCGCGGCCAGTTGCGCCTGCGCCAGGCGGTGCCCGTCGGTCGCCACCGCGCGTAGCATCGTGCCGTCGTCGGTGGCGATGGTGTGGATGTAGATCCCGTTCAGATAATAGCGCGTCTCCTCGGTGGAGATGGCGAACTGGGTGCGGTCGATCAGCCACTTCAAATCCCCGCCCTTCAATTGGAAGCGGTGGGTGAACTCGCCCGCGGTAATGTCCGGATAGTCCGCCTCAGGCAGCATTTGCAGCGCAAAGCGCGTGCGGCCGGCCGACAAGGTCATGGTCGACCCATCGGGATTGGTGTCGAGGGCAATGCGCGCCCCCTCGGGGATCTTGCGCACAATGTCGTGCAGCATGTGGGCCGGCACGGTGACAGCACCCGGCTGCTCCACCGCCGCCTCCACCGTCTCCACGATTTCCACGTCGAGGTCGGTGGCCTTCAGCGTCAAGCTCGCACCATCGGCGCGGATCAGAACGTTAGAAAGGATGGGGATCGTGTTGCGGCGCTCCACCACGCGCTGGACGTGGCCGAGCGGCTTCAACAGATGGGCCCGTTCAAGGGTCGCACGCATAACTGGTCCATCGGAAAAGGGCGGGGCACACCCCGCTGGGACCATACGTTGGACCGGAAATGGCCGGGCGCGCAAGGCCCGGCCATTCGGTTCCAGGGGACAGGGTTACTGGTCGAGCAGCCGCTTCAGCGTTTCGATGTCCTCAGCCACCTGCGGCTCCTTCTCAATCATCGTCTCGACCTTGCGGACGGCGTGGAGCACCGTCGTGTGATCTCTGTTGCCGAACCTGCGGCCGATTTCCGGCAGCGAGCGCGGCGTCAGCGTCTTGCTGAGGTACATGGCGATCTGCCGGGGCCGCACGATGACGCGGGTCCTGCGGGACGATACAAGGTCCTGCCGCGACACACCGAAGTGCACCGATGTGACGCGCTGGATATCTTCGATCTTGGGACGGCGGGTTTCGCGCGCGCGCATCAGATCGCGCAAGGTGGCCTCGGCCATCTTCAGGTTGATCGGCACCTCGGTGAGCTGATTGTGCGCCACAAGGCGGTTCACCGCACCATCGAGGTCACGCCCGTTGGTGGTGACGGAGCGGGCCACGAAGTCAATCACCTCATCGGGGAATTGCAGGGTCTCGAAGATCTCCCTATGGGCCGCGACGCGGTTCTCCAGGATGGTTTTGCGCATGGTGTAGTCGGGCGCGCCCAGCTCCACCACAAGACCGCCGCCGAGGCGCGAGCGCACGCGCGCCTCAAGGCCCTCAAGGTCGTTGGGCGCCCGGTCGGCGGCGACAATCACCTGCCGGCCCGCGTCCACCAGCGTGGTGAGGGTATGGCCGAACTCCTCATGCACCTTCTGCCCGTTCAGGAACTGAAGGTCGTCCACGATGAGGAGGTCGATGTCGCGCAGGACGTCCTTGAACGTCAGCGCGGTCTTGTTCCTGATGGCGGTGACGAACCGGTACATGAAATGTTCGGCCGTCAGGTACAAAACGCTGAGGCTGGGGTCGTTCAGCAGGGCGGCGGCGGCGGTGCCTTGGAGAAGGTGCGTCTTTCCAAGGCCGACGCTGCCGTGGACGAAGAGAGGATTGTAGGCGGGACGCTGGGACCGGCCTGTGCGGGCGATGGCTTTGGCCGCAGCAACGGCAAGGGCGTTGGCGCCGCCTTCAACGAAGGCGTCGAGGGTGTGACGGGCTTCAAGGGGGGTGCCTTCAAGACCGCCGGCCACCTTGGGCTGGATGGTGCCCGACTCCTGTGTACGGCGGGGGGCGGCGGCGCGGCTGGTGCGGCCGGCCTGGTGAGGGGCTTCAGCGCCCGCCGCCATCGGGCGCTCGGCAGGCCGCAGCGCACCGCGGACTTTGAAGCGCAATTCTAAGGCGTTGTCGTGTGCAGCGCGCCAAAGCGTTAGAATCTCACTCCCGTAACGCGTTTGCGTCCAGTGCCTGATAAAAGGTGTGGGCGTGGAAAGCTCGACGACATTGCCCGAAAACTGGACAAACTCGATCTTTTCAAACCAAGACGTATAAATGTCGTCACCATGGACGGTGCGCAGCTCCGCTTGGATACTTGCCCACTTGCGGCGTCCCTCATCATTGTTTTCGTTATCTTTAGAGACCACTGACGTCGTCATCCTTTTCGATCCTCTCTGCCCCGCACGGGCAATCAAGCCATCAACACCACCCGGCCCCACTTGGACACACCTTCCCCGCTCGGCGCCGGGTACGCCGCGGGTGTCCAGATACTGTCAGTCGACTTTTGGTTAGCTCTGGCGCCAGGGAAGGCCGTCCGCCTTCCATCCCGCCACCGATCCTCGATGTCCCTCGGCATCGGGTGGTCCCTCGAAACCATCCGCTACGTTGAAACACCTCGTGTAGCCTCTTTCGCTCATCACCTTTGCCGCCGCGAGGCTGCGGCCGCCACTGCGACACAGAAAATAGAGCGCAGTGGTTTTGTCCGGGCAGGCCTCTTCCAGGGCCTGCCCAAAGTCGGAAGCGATACTCATGCTCGGGAAGCTCTGCCATTCCAGCAGGATCGGATCATGCGCGCTTCCCGGCAAGTCAGGAAGACCCACAAATGTCCACTCAGCCCGCGTGCGTACGTCCACAAGGCGTGCATCCGTTTCGCTCGTGACCGTCTCATAGGCGTCCACAGCCGAAACATTCGACACGGTGGGGCGATCCTGCACCATCGACACAACTCTCCCGCACGGATGCTGTAGCATCCGCCATAAAAACACTAGTATTCGCGACTGGGGTCTTTAGGCGTACTGAGAAAGCGCGCTAGCTTGAAGCGAACGCTTTTACGGCTCTTGCTGTGAAACGATCCAACGATGCACCACACGTCATTGCCAAGTACCTTTGACCTATCGCGACTCGACCCGAAAGCAAGGACGAGTCTGATTTTTGTCCCGCGAGTTCTTCAGCCCGCCGATGGGGTGAAGAAACCACGCGGCGGCGTTTTGGGCAATCGCTTTCTGTCGGTTGTGGAGACTGATTGGCAAAAAAAGTGGCAGGAACCGTGGTGTTTTTCCAGGCAGCAGCCGAAAAACCCTTTGTCTTGTAGAGGGTTCTGAACCCTGTCGACATGCCTCGACTGAGATGCGCCAAATGAACCAAAAATTAACTCTTGACAGGCGATCTGAGATTGTTGAAGCGGCTAACAAAACTCACCTTACACAAACACCTGATTTTCAAACGATTTTTCAAAAATTTCTCGCCCGGTCGGCTATCGACCACGCGACGGCGTTTGCGAATCAGCAAGGACGCTCTCAAGAGTGCGAAGAGCGTGGAAAACTCTTCCTGGACACATCCTAGCCCTTTTCTCATCGCATGTAATGTGACAGCGGCGTGAACCGAGCGATCCTCCAGCCTCGCGCCGACCCGCCCGTTTGAACGCTATGCAAGGTCTGAAAAAATCGCACGCGCCCACCTGACGGCACCGCCCCTTCATGGGAGGCACCGGTCCGTCCAATCTCACTGACTATGACGTTTGTGACAGTCCCCGCGTGACAGTGTCGACCTGACGTTGTCGAGGGGTGCGTGCCGGACCCGTCGCCGTTGGCGGTTCGTCCTGGCCGTGACCTGCGCGTTGGGCAAATGAGCCCCTTCGAGGAGGCCGCACACCAACGCACCAAAAGCGGCGGGACGGTCCCGCCGCATCGCGCGTGCTGGCTTTAAGCGAGCGCCTTCACCCGCGAAGACAAGCGGGACACTTTGCGGGAGGCTGCATTGCGATGGAGGATCCCACGCTGCGCAGCGCGCATGATCTCGGGCTGGGCATCCTTGAGGGCGGCTTGGGCAGCATCGCGGTTGCCGTCGCGGATCGCTTCTTCGACCCTGCGCACGTAGGTGCGCATGCGTGAGCGGCGCGCCATGTTCACCTCGGTGCGCTTGTTCAGCTTGCGCACCATCTTCTGAGCAGATTTTGTGTTGGCCATTCCTGCGTCCAAAAACAAAGCCGCCCGGATGGCGGCTTACTGGTAGGTAGGCGGCGGCGGTTAGCCCATCAACCACTTTTCGTCAAGTGATTAGCGATTTTTAAAGGCCGGCGCCCGCTTCTCCATGAAGGCGGTCATGCCCTCTTCCTGGTCCTCATTGGCGAACAGCGCCTGGAAGATGCGCCTTTCGAAGCGGATGCCTTCAGACAAGGTGGTCTCAAAGGCGCGGTCTACGCTCTCCTTCGCCGCCATCACGGCGGGGCGCGACTTCTCGGCAATGGAAGCGGCAATCGTCATCGCCTCGTCCATCAGGGCGTCTGCGGCGACCACACGGGCCACAAGACCCATGCGTTCGGCTTCGGCCGCGTCAATCATCCGGCCGGTGAGCACCATGTCCATGGCTTTCGCCTTGCCGATGGCGCGGGTCAGCCGCTGCGTCCCCCCTGCGCCAGGAATGACGCCAAGGTTGATTTCCGGTTGGCCGAACTTGGCGGTGTCGGCGGCAATCAACAGATCGCACATCATCGCCACCTCGCACCCACCGCCCAGCGCATAGCCTGCCACGGCACCGACGATGGGTTTGCGCATGGTGGCAATGCGGTCCCAACTGGTGATGAGGTCGATCCTGTAGGCGTCGGCGAAGGACAGCGGCGCCATCTCTTTGATGTCGGCCCCGGCGGCGAAGGCGCGCTCGGACCCTGTCAGGATCATGCAGCCAATGGCCTCGTCCGCATCGAATGCGCGAAGGGCCTCCACCGTCTCGTCGATCAACTGCGCATTGAGGGCGTTCAGCGCCTTCGGGCGGTTCAGCCGAACGATCCCGACCGCGCCGACGGTCTCTGTCAAAATGGTCTCAAAGCTCGCGGTCGCCTGGTCCGCCATCATCATCTCCCGCCCCGGGGAGGCGATCGTTAGACCGCAGCGCTCGCCCTTGCAAGACTTGACGGCGCCCCTGCGGCATTGCCTTTCTTCCGTGGGCGAAAGGACACGGTGGCGGTCTATGAGTGTGCAGGAGGCGTACGACGAACTCCTTGAATCCGGCGCGTTAAAGAAGGACCCGATGCAGGTGGCGCTGGTGCGTACGCTGGACACCGTCGTCGATACCATCAAGGAGCGCGACCAGAGCGCCATGCCCGCCTTCCTGCGCAAGCGCTTCGGCCGCAAGGCCCCTGTGCGCGGCCTTTATGTTTGGGGAGAGGTGGGCCGCGGGAAGACCATGCTGATGGACCTCTTTCACGAGGCCGTGCCCCTCAAAAAGAAGCGCCGCGTCCACTTCAACGACTTCATGGCTGATGTGCACGAGCGCATCAACGCTGCCCGCACCGCCGATGAGGAGGAACCCGTGGCGGCAGCCGCGGACTCCATCGCCGATGAAGCGATGGTCCTTTCCTTCGACGAATTCGCCGTCAACGACATTGCCGATGCGATGATCCTGTCGCGCCTTTTCGAGCGATTGTTCAAGCGCGGCGTGACGCTGGTCGCCACCTCCAACGTCGAGCCCAACGAACTTTATCGCAACGGCCTCAACAGACAGCTCTTCCTTCCCTTTATCCGCCTTCTCCAGAGGCACGTGGACGTGGTGCAACTCGATGCCGTGGCCGACTATCGGCTCAACCGCCTGCAGGACAGGAAAGTGTGGTTCTCCATCGGCGAAAACGGGTTCGAGCGGCTGTGGCGGGCCCTGCTCGGCGGCGTGAGCGAGAAAGAGATCGGCGTGAAGGTCGCCACCCGCACCATCACCGCGCCCCGCGCGGCGGGCGGCCTTGCCCGCTACACCTTCAGCCAGCTGTGCGAGGCCCCCTACAGCGCGAACGATTATTTGGCCATCGCCAAGCGCTTCCACACGGTTTTCCTTGAAGGTTGCCCCGCGCTGACGCCGCGGGAGAAGGAAACCGCGCGGCGTTTCATCAACCTTATCGACGTCTTTTATGACCAGCGTGTGCGCCTTGTGGTCAGCGCAGCGGGTGAACCTGACACCCTTTTCGACCCGTCGGGCGGAGGTGCCGAGGCAGAGGCCTTTGCCTTCAACCGCACCGCCTCGCGGCTGTTCGAGATGCGCTCGGCCAGCTACATTCACGACATCGAGGACGCACCTTTGACCTGACCTCACACGCCTGAAAGCGGCGAGCGGCTTGAACCGAAGGCCCGAACGCGGTAGGCGAAAAGTCCCTTCAGACCTCGTTAAACAGTGGAACGACACCCCCATGGCACGCTCAAAAATCGCCCTGATCGGCGCCGGCCAAATCGGCGGCACGCTTGCACATCTGGCCGGGCTGAAGGAGCTGGGGGACGTTGTCCTGTTCGACATCGCCGAAGGCATCCCCGACGGCAAGGCCCTCGACATCATGCAGTCCTCGCCCATCGACGGGTTCGACAGCCACCTGTCAGGCACCAACGACTATGCCGACATTGCCGGCGCCGATGTGGTGATTGTGACTGCCGGCGTGCCGCGCAAGCCGGGCATGAGCCGGGACGACCTTTTGGGCATCAACCTCAAAGTCATGAGCCAGGTGGGTGCAGGGCTGAAGGAACATGCGCCCGAAGCCTTCGTCATCTGCATCACCAATCCGCTGGATGCGATGGTGTGGGCGCTGCAGAAATTCTCGGGCCTTCCTGAGAACATGGTGGTGGGAATGGCTGGGGTGCTCGATGCTGGGCGCTTCCGCACCTTCCTGGCCAACGAGTTCAATGTCTCCGTTGAGGACGTCAGCGCCTTCGTGCTGGGCGGCCATGGCGACACCATGGTGCCTTTGACGCGCTACTCCACCGTTGCCGGCATCCCCCTCCCCGACCTTGTGAAGATGGAGTGGACCACGCAGGACCGGCTGGATTCCATCGTCCAGCGCACCCGCGACGGCGGCGCGGAAATCGTCGGCCTGTTAAAGACCGGCTCTGCCTTTTACGCCCCCGCCGCCTCGGCAATCCAGATGGCTGAAGCGTACCTGCGCGACAAGAAGCGCGTCCTTCCCGCAGCCGCACATCTGTCGGGCCAGTACGGCCTGTCGGACATTTATGTGGGCGTGCCTGTGGTGATCGGCGCTGGCGGTGTGGAACGCGTTGTCGAGATCGAACTTGAAGACGGCGAGAAGCAGAACTTCGACGCCTCGGTGAACGCTGTGCGCGGCCTCATTGATGCGTGCCGCAACATCGATTCCGGCCTTGCTTAGGAGCGTTGTTGCAGGGCTTACGTTCCTCACACTTCTGACGGCCGGCGCCATTGCCCAGGCCCCCAAACCCGTCTGGTTCATCGACGAAGGGGACGTGGGGGTCTTTGCCAAGTGGGGCATTCCAGAGACCGACGCTGTGGGGATGGTGCTGTCGTGCGAGGCAGGGCGCATTGCCATCCTGCCCGCCCTTTACGCCATGCAAGAGCCTGCCAGCGTCCCCGACGTGGCCTTCACCGTCGACGGAAACACCATGCGTCGCTCGGCCGAACTCATCTTCTCCGAGCGCGATGCCGCCTACCAGGCAAAGATTAGCGTTGCCACGTCCGACAATCTGATTGACGCACTGCGCCGCGGCAGTTCCCTCACCTATGATTTCGCCCCGCCTCTTGTGGAGGGGTCCAGCTTCACGCTTTCGCTGTCGGGCTCGGCCAAGGCCATCGACCGCGTTCTTCGTGGATGCTAGGCCCTGTTTGAACACATCTCATCGTCCCCGCCGCTGACCCCGGAGCCATCCCATGAACATCCACGAGCATCAGGCCAAAGAGCTCTTGCGCGGCTACGGCGCCCCTGTGGCGGCAGGCGTTGCGATCACCTCCATCGACGAGGCGCCAAGCGCTGCGGCAAAGCTTCCAGGCCCCCTTTATGTGGTGAAGAGCCAGATCCATGCTGGCGGGCGCGGCAAAGGCCGTTTCAAGGAGCTGGGGCCCGATTCCAAAGGCGGCGTGCGACTGGCAAAGTCCGTGGACGAGGTGGTGGAAAACGCGCGCGAGATGCTCGGCAACACCCTCGTCACCAAACAGACCGGGCCGTCGGGCAAGGTGGTGAACCGCCTCTACCTCGAGGACGGAGCCGACATTGCGCGCGAGTTGTACCTGTCCATACTGGTGGACCGCGCCGTCGGGCAGGTGGCGTTTGTGGTCTCCACCGAAGGCGGGATGGACATTGAGGCCGTCGCCCACGACACGCCCGAAAAGATCGTCACCGTTGCCATCGATGCCCTCGAAGGCGTCACCGAGGCCGACGTCGCGATGCTGGTGGACGCCCTGAAGCTTGAGGCGCCTGCCGCCGGCGAGATGGCGACCCTTGCCCGCCAGCTCTACCAAGCCTTCACCGAGAAGGACATGAGCCTTCTTGAGATCAACCCTTTGATCGTCATGACGGATGGGCACTTGCGCGTTCTCGACGCCAAGGTCTCATTCGACGGCAATGCCCTCTTTCGCCATGACGATGTGATGGCCCTGCGCGACCTCACCGAAGAGGACGCCAAGGAGATCGAAGCGTCAAAGCACGACCTTGCCTACGTGGCGCTGGACGGCACCATCGGCTGCATGGTGAATGGCGCCGGGCTCGCCATGGCCACCATGGACATCATCAAGCTTTACGGGGCCGAGCCCGCCAACTTCCTGGACGTCGGTGGCGGCGCCTCGAAGGAGAAAGTGACGGCCGCCTTCAAAATCATCACCGCCGACCCTCAGGTGAAGGGCATCCTCGTCAACATCTTCGGCGGCATCATGCGCTGCGATGTCATTGCCGAGGGCGTGGTCACTGCGGTGAAGGAGGTGGGCCTGACCGTCCCCCTCGTGGTGCGCCTTGAAGGCACCAACGTGGAACAGGGAAAAGCCATCCTCGACGATTCGGGCCTCGACATCACAAGCGCCGACGACCTCGACGACGCGGCCCAGAAGATCGTAAAGGCGGTGGGCGCTTAGCGCTTGCTCGACGGTGTGATGGTGAGGGGCGCAACACCCCTTCGCATCCTGGGCTATGCAGGCTTTTGGCGCCGCACGCTGGCAATGCTCCTCGATATCGCCTCCGTCGCCGCCATGCTCTACGTGATTCAAACCTTCACGTTCGCACCGCTCTACACCGTGGAAGAGACAACGGGGTCGATCAGCATCGATGTCAGCCCCCTTGCCGTTGCGGCCGTCTTCGTGTTCTGGGCGCTTTGCGTTTGGCGTTTTTCAGGCTCGTTCGGCAAGGCGCTCCTGAACATTCGCGTGGTGCGCGCTGAGGACCAGGCGCCCCTTGGTCTGCAGCGCGCTCTTGGCAGGACCTTCTGCTACATCGTCTCGGCCATGCCTTTTCTCATCGGCTTCTTTTGGGTGGGCCTCGACAAGCGCAAGCAGGGCTTTCACGACAAGATCGCCGGGACGGTGTGCCTTCACGTCCAAAGCGAGCACACGAATCCACCGCAAGCATAGAGTTTGCCTCGCGTCTGCGTTGCCAGTCTTCCTGTGGAGGGCTAGAAGGCCGAAGCGCGAACCGGCCGACGGTGACCGGTTCACCGCGCAAGACGATCTGAACCCTTTCGGCACGGCCGTCCGTCCGTGCGCCCCCCGTCCAAAGAGCCCGCCAATGTCCATCCTCGTCGACAAGAACACCAAAGTTATCGTCCAAGGGCTGACGGGCCGTACTGGGACCTTCCATACCGAGCAGGCGCTTGCCTATCACGGCACACAAATGGTCGCGGGCGTCCACCCCAAAAAGGGCGGCGAGACGTGGACGGGTGCCAACGGCAATGCCGGGCCGCTGCCCATCTTTGCCACCGTCAGCGAGGCGAAGGCGGCGACAGGGGCCAACGCGTCGGTGGTCTACGTGCCGCCTGCGGGGGCGGGCGCTGCCATCATCGAAGCGATCGAGGCGGAGGTCCCGCTGATCGTGTGCATCACCGAAGGCATCCCGGTGATGGACATGGTGAAGGTGAAGGCACGGCTCGACGCCTCCTCCTCCCGGCTTCTGGGCCCCAACTGCCCGGGTGTCCTCACCCCGAACGAGTGCAAGATCGGCATCATGCCCGGATCCATCTTTCGCGACGGGTCGGTGGGGATTGTCTCGCGCTCAGGCACGTTGACGTACGAGGCGGTGTTTCAGACCTCCGCCGAGGGCCTTGGCCAGACGACGGCCGTGGGAATCGGCGGCGACCCCGTGAAGGGGACGGAGTTCATCGACGTCCTGGAAATGTTCCTGGCCGACGACGAGACGAAGTCCATCATCATGATCGGCGAGATCGGCGGCTCCGCCGAAGAGGACGCTGCCCAGTTCCTCACCGACGAGGCGAAGAAGGGCCGCAAGAAACCCACCGTCGGCTTTATCGCAGGCCGCACGGCACCTCCCGGTCGCACCATGGGCCACGCAGGCGCTGTCATCTCAGGCGGCAAAGGCGGCGCCGAGGACAAGATTGCGGCGATGGAAGCGGCCGGCATCACCGTCTCCCCATCCCCGGCACAGCTCGGCACCACCCTTGCGAAGGTTTTGAAGGGCTGAGCGAAGACCCCTTCGATCTCCACCGGTTCGTCCGCGCACAAGACAACACGTTCGCGGCGGCACTTGGCGAGATCAAAGGCGGGCGTAAGCGGAGCCACTGGATGTGGTTCATCTTCCCGCAGCTTGGCGCCCTCGGTCGATCGCCCACCGCAAAGCGCTACGGCCTGTCAGGATTGGCTGAGGCGAGGGCGTACATCGCCCACCCTGTTCTTGGCCCGCGCCTCTTGGAGTGCTTCGAGGCGGCGATTGAAGCGGACGCACCGTCGGCCGCGGCGCTCTTCGGCACGCCGGACGATCTGAAGTTCCGCTCGTGCGCAACGCTGTTCCATGTTGCGGCCCCGACTCACGATGTGTTCGACCGCGCGCTGACCCGTTATTTTGACGGTGAGCGCGACCCGTTGACCCTGTCGACCCTTGCCGAGTGATCAATTCCTTGCTGTTCGGCCTTGATTGTGGCTGATCACGCGTCTGCGCACGGTTCAGATTCAGACAAAGCCGTACTATGTTGCATGAAAGTATCATCTTCATGGACAGTCCATCATGGCGCGCCAAGACGCGAATGCCGCGTTCTTCAACTCCTCGTTCCTGTACGGCGGCAACGCCGCGTATCTTGAGCAGCTTTATGCGAAGTACCAGACCGACCCCAATAGCGTGGATGCGGGCTGGCAGGCCTTCTTCGCAGACCTGAAGGACGACAAGGCGAGCGTCATCGCAGAAGCCAGCGGCCCCCGCTGGCAGCGTGACGACTGGCCCGTCCCCGCCAACGGTGAACTGGTCTCCGCCCTCGACAGCGATTGGCGGCCCGTCGAGACCCGTGTCACCGACAAGGTGGCCCAGAAGGCCCAAGCCAACGGCGCGGACCTCAGCGCCGACGACTTGCAGCGCGCGGCCCGCGATTCGGTGCGCGCCATCATGATGATCCGTGCCTACCGCATGCGCGGCCACCTTCATGCCAACCTCGACCCGCTCGGCATTGTCGGCAACACCGATGAGGAGCTGAATCCCGTCGCCTACGGCTTTACCGAAGCCGACCTCGACAGGCCCATCTTCATCGACAATGTGCTGGGGCTGGAGTTTGCCACCCTGCGTCAGATGCTCGATATTTTGACGCGCACCTACTGCTCCACCTTGGGTGTGGAGTTCATGCACATCTCCGATCCTGTCGAAAAAGGCTGGATTCAGGAGCGGATCGAGGGGCCCGACAAGGGTGTCACGTTCACCTCCCAAGGCCGGCGCGCCATCCTCAACAAGCTGATCGAGTCGGAAGGCTTCGAGAAGTTCTTGGGCGTCAAGTACACAGGCACCAAGCGCTTCGGGCTTGATGGCGGCGAATCCGTCATTCCTGCGCTGGAGCAGATCATCAAGCGCGGCGGCAACCTCGGCGTCCAGGACATTTGCATCGGCATGGCCCACCGCGGCCGGCTGAACGTCCTCGCCCAGGTGATGGGCAAGCCCTTGCGCGCCATCTTCCACGAGTTCAAAGGCGGGTCCTTCAAGCCTGACGAGGTGGAAGGCTCGGGCGACGTGAAGTACCACCTCGGCGCCTCATCGGACCGGGAGTTCGACGGCAACGACGTGCACCTGTCGCTCACCGCCAACCCCTCCCACCTTGAGATTGTCGACCCCGTGGTGCTCGGCAAAGTGCGCGCCAAGCAGGACCAGTTGAAGGACACCGACCGCACCAAGGTCATGCCGCTTCTCCTCCACGGCGATGCAGCCTTTGCCGGCCAGGGCGTGGTGGCGGAATGCTTTGGCCTGTCGGGGCTGAAGGGGCACCGCACGGGCGGGTCCATCCACGTCATCATCAACAATCAGATCGGCTTCACCACAAACCCGCACTTCTCGCGCTCCTCGCCCTACCCGTCGGATGTGGCGAAGATGATCGAGGCGCCGATCTTCCACGTGAACGGCGATGACCCCGAGGCCGTCGTCTACGCGGCGAAGGTGGCGACGGAATTCCGCCAGAAGTTCCACAAGCCCGTCGTCATCGACATGTTCTGCTACCGTCGCTTCGGCCACAATGAGAGCGACGAGCCGGCCTTCACCCAGCCGATCATGTACAGGCAGATCCGCGCCCACCCCTCAACGCTTGAGATCTACGGCAAGCGCCTCGTGGACGAGGGCGAACTCACCGCCGAGGACGTGGACCAGCGCAAGGCCGACTGGCGCCAGCACCTCGAGGACGAGTTCGAGGCCGGCCAGCACTACCTTCCCAACAAGGCCGACTGGCTGGACGGACGCTGGAAGAAGATCAAACCCGCCCACGACACCGACGAGCCGCGCCGCGGCTCTACTGGCGTCGACGAGGCGGAGCTGAAGGCCATCGGCGAGCGGCTCACCACCATTCCCGAAGGCTTCAACATCCACCGCACCATCGGCCGCTTCCTGGACCATCGCCGCAAGGTCATGGACAGTGGCAAAGGGATCGATTGGGCGCTGGCGGAAGCCCTGGCGTTCGGCTCCCTCCTTCAGGACGGCTACCCTGTGCGCCTGTCCGGCCAGGATGTGGAGCGTGGCACATTCTCCCAACGCCACTCGGTCCTTTACGATCAGGAGACCGAAGACCGCTTCATTCCCCTCAACAACCTTGGGGAGGGACAGGCCCACTACGAGGTCATCAACTCCATGCTGTCGGAGGAGGCTGTGCTCGGCTTTGAGTATGGCTTCTCCTTGGCCGAGCCCAATGCGCTGACCTGCTGGGAGGCTCAGTTCGGCGACTTTGCCAACGGCGCCCAGGTGGTGATCGACCAGTTCATCTCCTCAGGCGAGCGCAAGTGGCTGAGGATGTCAGGCCTCGTCCTCCTCCTGCCCCACGGCTATGAGGGTCAGGGGCCCGAACACTCGTCGGCACGGCTTGAGCGATTCCTGCAACTGTCCGCGGAGGACAATATGCAGGTGGCCTACTGTTCCACGCCGGCAAACTACTTCCACATCCTGCGCCGTCAGCTGAAGCGTGAGGTGCGCAAGCCCCTCATATTGATGACGCCGAAGTCGCTCCTGCGCCACAAGCGCTGCGTTTCGACCCTTGAGGAGCTGGGGCCCAACTCCACCTTCCACCGCATCCTTTGGGATGATGCGGAGGTGATCGAAGGCGGCGAGATCACCCTCAAGAAGGATGCCGAGATCCGCAGGGTGATCGTATGCTCGGGCAAGGTCTATTACGATCTTCTCGAAGCGCGCGAAGAACGGGGCGTCGATGACGTCTACCTTTTACGGCTTGAGCAGCTCTACCCTTTCCCGGCCCGCTCCCTCGTCAACGAGTTGAAGCGCTTCCCGAACGCTGAACTTGTTTGGTGCCAGGAAGAGCCCGCCAACATGGGTGGGTGGAGCTTCGTTCAGGTGTACCTGGACTGGTGCTTGCAGCAAACGCGCATGGCCAACAGCCGCGTGCGCTATGTGGGCCGTCTTGCCGCCGCCTCCCCGGCAACCGGTCTTGCAAGGCGCCATAAGCAGCAGCTGGAGAGCTTTCTGGAGCAGGCCTACGCTTGATGGCCTCCCCTTGGATTGCACGCCCTGTCGCAACCGGCTCGCCTTCTGGGCGAACCGGCTTGCGTTCGTGCCGTCAAGGGCGCAAATCACTGTCTTCGGTACGCTGGCGCTTTGGCGCCACGGGACCATCCCTTCACCGTCGCGCGGCAGCCGCGCACGCCTTCCCCTCGCACGCCAATTGAAATGAAGCGCCATGAGCACTGAGATCCGTGTCCCCAACTTGGGTGAGTCCGTCACCGAGGCCACAGTGGCCCAGTGGTTCAAGGCGGCGGGCGACACGGTCGCCGCGGACGAGCCTCTGCTCGAACTTGAGACGGACAAGGTCTCCGTAGAAGTTCCCGCCCCCACCGCCGGCACGTTGAGCGAGATCACCGCAAAGGACGGTGAGACGGTGGAAGTGGGCGCCCTCCTCGGCCAGATCGCCGAGGGCAAAGGCGCAGCCCCTGCCGCGAAAGGGCAAAAGGCCGATGCCGGCAATGGCGCCGCAGCCCCTGCCGCAGCCGCCGCCACAACCGCTGAGGCCCCTGCTGCCAAGAGCGGTGATGGCGCGGACAAGACAGTGGACGTCAACGTTCCAGCCCTTGGGGAATCGGTGACCGAGGCCACCGTCTCGCAAATCATGAAACAGGAAGGCGAGAGCGTTGCCGCCGACGAGCCCATCCTAGAGCTTGAGACCGACAAGGTGAGCGTTGAGGTCCCCGCCCCGGCCGCAGGCACTGTCGTGTCGCTTGCGGTGAAGGAGGGCGACACGGTTGCCGTCGGTGCCCTTCTTGGCACCATCGGCGGCGCTGGCGCAGCGGCCGCTCCCAAGGCCGATGCCGCCCCCGCCCCCGCCAAAGACGCAGCCTCTGGCGGGACCGACATGCCCCCTTCCCCTGCAGCCCGCAAACACCTTGAAGAATCGGGCCTCGACGCTGCAAACGTTGATGGCACGGGCCGCCGCGGCCAGGTGCTGAAGGGCGATGTTCTGGCTGCCATCGAGCAAGGCGCCACAGCCCCAACCGCACAAGCCCCCGCAAAGGCGCCGCCACGCGCCCCTTCCAGCGCGGACGACGCCGCGCGCGAGGAGCGTGTGACCATGACGCGCCTGCGCCGCACCATCGCCCGGCGGCTGAAGGATGCGCAAAACACAGCCGCCATGCTCACCACGTTCAACGACGTGGACATGTCGGCCGTGATGGACCTGCGCAAACAATACAAGGACGTGTTTGAGAAGAAGCACGGCGTAAAGCTTGGTTTCATGGGCTTTTTCGCCAAAGCCTGTATTCAGGCCTTGAAAGACGTGCCGGCCGTCAATGCGGAAATCGATGGCGACGATCTCGTCTACAAGAATTACTACCATCTGGGTATTGCGGTGGGGACCGATAAAGGCCTCGTTGTGCCTGTGGTGCGCGATGCGGACGAAAAGTCCTTCGCCGAGATCGAAAAGACCATCAACGCCTTCGGAAAGCGCGCCCGCGACGGCAAGTTGACCATGGAAGACATGCAGGGCGGCACGTTCACCCTGTCCAATGGCGGCATTTACGGCTCGTTGATGTCCACCCCCATCCTCAACGCGCCCCAGTCCGGCATTTTGGGTATGCACAGGATCGACCAGCGCCCCGTTGCCATCAATGGCGAGGTGAAAATCCGCCCGATGATGTACCTGGCGCTGTCCTACGACCACAGGATCGTCGACGGCAAAGAGGCGGTCACCTTCCTCGTGCGCGTGAAGGAAGCCATCGAGGACCCGCAGCGCCTCCTTCTGGACCTTTAAGCCTCACCTCCTCGCCCTGCGGCGGCGCCCCACGGGCGCCCCGTGATTTCCACGCCGGTACGCCAACGAGGCCATCATGACGGCGCCGTTGATCCTTTACGTGCACATCCACAAGACGGCGGGGACGGCCATGCGGGACCTTCTGTTCCGTACCCTTGGCCGCAAGAATTGCTTTTGGCACGGCATCGACGGCACCATCGAGAACCTTGTGGACGAGGACGGCGGTGTGGACCGCTACCGCCTGATCGGCGGCCACCTGCGCCCTCATCGGCCGGCTGTGGCGGCCATACAAAGGCCCAAAACGGTCCTTGCCCTCACCCGCGAACCGGTGTCCCAGGTGGTCTCCCACTTTCAGTTCGCCTCTACCCAGGACGGAAACGCCCTTCACACCAGGGCAAGCCTTGAGGACACGCTGGACGACCCTTCAGCCGCCTTCACGCAGTTCTCCCGCAATGTTCAGTGCCAGATGCTGACCGGCCGCGGCACCGCGAAAGAGGCGCTCTCCGTCATCAAGAACGGCGCCTATCTGGTGGGGGCCATGGAGCGTATGCCCGCCTTCCTCGCTGCCTATGAAGACCACATCGCCCCGTTGAACGGCGTTGCCCCGCGGCAGATCAACGTGCAGCCGGAAGGCTACCAGAAGGCGTTTCAGGACGCTGGCGTCCAGGCAAAGATTGAAAACCTCGTGGCCGAGGACATGGCGCTGCACAAGGCAATCGTGCAAGAGGGTGTGCTTGTCGGCGCCCTGCCGGCACGCACCGACTGACCCATGCATCGAGCGCAAGACTTCAAGGATTGACCATGCGCGCCGTGGACCGCTCCGACATCGGCTATTTCGAGGCTGACGGCCCCCTTGCCCGCCGGATGCAGTACTGCGCGAACGTCTCCTGGCCGCGCTCGGGCCACCACCTTCTTGTGGCGGTGCTGACGGCGCTGATCGGCCGGCGCTTTGGCTATTGCGAGTTCTATACGCCCCGGCAGGTGCCCAACTCCCCCTGCTGCGGCCTGTTTCCTTGCGCCAAGCTGGACCTCATCTGCATGTCCAAGAACCACGACTTTCAATTCGATTCGGTGGTTCCCCCTGGCATGAAGCTGATCGTCCAGATCCGCGACTATCTGCCGTCGATGATTTCCGACTTCGAGGTCTATGTGGCGGTCGGCAATGACGACACGGTGGCAAGCTTTCGCCGGTTCGCCGAAAACCGCGCGCACCGCTATGCCCGTTTCCGCCATCGGTGGATTGTGCCCGACCTGCCGGACAGGTTGATCGTCACCTACGATGACCTGACCCAGAACCTTGAAGCGACCTTGCGCACCGTTGCTGCCTTTGCAGAGCTTGGCGCGATCGGCGATGAACACTTTGCCCGCGCCATCCAGCCCCCACCCAAGCGGCGTGGCATTCCCCATCACGAGGGCCCGCTGATCCGCCCCGCGCGCGATCCGACAGCCTTCCGCTACTATGACGAAGGCTTCCTGAAGGACATTTTCGCCCTCGCCTACGGCCCAATGCCAAGCGATGAAGAGCATCCGCTTTAGCCGGCCGCGATCGTGATGCGGCCAAAGCCCCTTCCCACTGATCCACGGCTCTTTCTCAACACCCTCAAGGACATGACCATGACAACAGTGCACCAAACCGCCAGGGGCCTTTCGTGAGTCGGGGGGTGTGCGTCGTCACGGGCGGCTCGCGCGGCATTGGTGCAGCGGCAGCACGCCTTGCCGGCGAGCGCGGCTGGGACGTTTTGGTCAACTATCGCGCCGACGAGGCCGCCGCAAACGCTGTGGCCGGCCATGTGCGTCGCGGCGGCGCCAAGGCGGAGGTCATCGCCGCCGATGTGGGCACGGACGCCGGCATCAAGGCGGTTTTCGAGGCGGCGGACCGCTTTGGCACGCTTACAGCACTCATCAACAATGCAGGCGTCGGCGATCAGGTGGGAAGCCTCGACACCTTCACCTTCGAGCGGGTGGAGAGGATGGCGCGCATCAACTTCACAGGCTCCGTCATGTGTGCGCGCGAGGCGGTGGTGCGCATGGCCCAGCGCTTTGGCGGGCGCGGCGGGTCCATCGTCAACATTTCCTCTGCGGCCGCCAAGCTCGGCGGCGCCAACCAGTTCGTGGACTATTCGGCCACCAAAGGCGCCATCGACACCTTCACCGTCGGCGCAGCGCTGGAGTGGGCGATGGAGGGCGTTCGCATCAACGCCGTGCGCCCGGGCGTCATCGACACTGACTTTCATGACAGCGTCGGCGCATCGGGCCGGCCGCAAAAGGTGGGGCCCACCCTTCCCATGGGGCGCGCAGGCACCCCCAATGAGGTGGCGGCCGCGATTCTGTGGTTGATGTCGGACGAAGCCAGCTACACCACAGGCGCCATCTTGGACGTTTCGGGCGGTCGCAGCGCCATCCCGTGACGGCAAATGCGGCAAAGCCTTGACCGGGCGCGCCCGGCACGGCACGTCACCCACACACTCTGGTTTTGGAGAGACTTATGGCGGCCTATGACGTGGTGGTGATCGGAACGGGACCGGGCGGCTACGTCGCGGCCATTCGCGCAGCCCAACTCGGCTTGAAGACCGCCGTGGTAGAGAAATGGCCCACCTTCGGTGGCACTTGCCTCAACGTCGGTTGCATCCCCTCAAAGGCCCTCCTCCACGCCTCTGAGCTGTACGAGGAGGCCCACCACGGGTTCGCCGACATGGGGATCGAGGTGGCCCCCAAACTCGACCTGGCGAAGATGCTCACCTTCAAGGACGAGGGCGTCGACGGCAATGTGAAGGGCGTGGAATACCTCTTCAAAAAGAACAAGATCGACACCTTCAAAGGCACCGGCAAGGTGGCCGGCAAAGGCAAGGTGGAGGTGGTTCCGGAGAAGGGCGACACCCAAACGCTGGACACCAAAGCGATCGTCATCGCCACCGGGTCCGACATCATCCGCCTGCCCAACATCGAGATCGACGAAAAGCGTGTCGTCTCGTCCACAGGGGCTTTGACGCTGCCCGAGGTTCCCAAGCGCATGGTGCTTGTGGGTGGCGGCGTCATCGGCCTTGAGCTTGGCAGCGTCTGGCGGCGGCTCGGCTCAGAGGTGGTTGTGGTGGAGTTCCTGGACAGGATCCTCCCCACCGAGGACCGCGAGGTCTCAAAACAGTTCGAGCGCATCCTCAAAAAGCAAGGCATGTCCTTCCGCCTGAAAACCAAAGTGACGGCGGTGGATACCTCAGGCAACGCCATCAAAGTGACTGTGGAGCCTGCCGACGGCGGCAAGGCTGAGACCATTGAGACCGACGTCGTCCTCGTGGCCATCGGCCGCAAGCCCTACACCGAAGGCCTCGGCCTCAAAGAGGCAGGCGTTGAGATGGACGACAAAGGCCGCGTCAAAGTGGACGGCCACTACCGCACCAACGTCGAAGGCGTTTATGCCATCGGCGATGTGATCGCCGGCCCCATGCTGGCCCACAAGGCAGAGGACGAAGGCGTCGCAGTGGCCGAAATTCTCGCCGGCCAGGCAGGCCACGTGAACTACGAGACCATCCCCAACGTCGTCTACACCTACCCCGAAGTGGCCTCCGTGGGTCGCACTGAGGAGGGGCTGAAAGCCGATGGCGTGGACTATAAGGTGGGCAAGTTCCCCTTCACCGCCAACGGCCGCGCCAAGGTGAACCGCACGACGGAGGGTTTTGTGAAAATCCTTGCCGACGCCAAGACAGACCGTGTGCTCGGCGTCCACATTGTCGGCCCCGATGCCGGCACGATGATCGGCGAGGTGACGCTGGGCATGGAGTTTGGCGCAGCGGCCGAGGACATTGCCCGCACCTGCCATGCCCACCCCACCTTGAGCGAGGCCGTCAAAGAAGCCGCGCTCGCCGTTGGAAGCCGCGCCATTCATATGTGATGGCGCAGCGCGTTCGGCGTCTGCGCTCGGTTAGGGGCAAAGGCTCTGGACGCGCACGATCTTCGCGAAGTCTGTCGGCCTCAGGGGCGCAAAGGCGACCCTGCGGTTCTCGGGCGCGTCGGGATCGTCGGCATTGCGGGGGATCGCCTCGCCGACGCCAATGGCAATCAACCTGTCGGAGGACACACCGCGGGAGGTGAGCGCATCTGTCAGCGCCGCGGCCCTTTGGGCGGACAGACGACAGTTGTAGGTGGCTGAGCCCTTCGCGTCCGTGTGACCGAGGACAAGGAAGGCAAAATCTGCCGTCGCAGGGTCGCTGAGGGCCGCTGCAAACCGGTCCACCTTAGCCTCCTCGCCGGAGACGAAGAGATCGGAATCGAAACGGAAAAAGATGTCCGCCTCCACCACCGCGAGGGACGCCTGCCCCCGTGCCTCGTCAGCCTCCCTTTCGGCAGCTGCTGCGGCAGTCGCAGGATTGGCGCTCTCCGACGGACCCATGGTTGGGTTTTTTGAGACGGAGGCCTTCAGGTAGGTGGGCCCAGCATCGCGCCCAAGGTCGAGCCGTCCCACTTCGAGCACCTCACCGCCTGTGGATTCAAGCCCGCTCTCACGCATGGATTGGCTCGCCACATCGCAGTTTTGCCAGTCGCTTGGGTTGGCGAGGCACAGAGCAAGGGGGGAGGAGGTGGCAACCGGCGCATCAAGGGCGGGCGCATCCTCCCCGAGCGCATCCTCGCCGAGGAAAATGTCGGGCACGCCTTGGGCATGGCTTGGGGCCGCCATCACCAGGGCGAGCGCTGCGGCAAGGGCGTAAAGGGGGGCGCGGGTCCTCATTGTTCCACCTCCAGGGTGATGCTCCGGCGGATCACCGGGCCACTCAGTTGCAAAACGCCAAGCTCAAGGAGCTTTGTTTCATAGGCTTCGGGCGATTCCCCATCGGCTGCGCACGACACAGGCTCGGTCATGCGCCGTTCCGCTTCCACAGCGCCGTCGGTGGCATTGCAAAGGGCAATCAACCGCTCCGTTCCTGCTGCGGGAAAGGAGAACACGGCGGGCCGTGGCGGAAAGCGGTAGGGCCGGCCCGCTTCAAGGCGGATGTTGTCGAGCCCAGGGGTCGGAACAAGGACGCAGCTGCGCCCCTCACTGTCAGCGTTGACGATGGTGAGGGAGCAATCCACCGGCGGAATGATCGTGATTTCAACCGGCTCCCCAACGCGATAGACAGATTTGGAGGCAAACAAGGCAAAGCGAGAATCCTCCCCCTCCTCAACCCCGTCGCCCAACGCGGCCTGCTGCGTTTCATCCTCAGGCGGCTCTTCGTCGGTCTCAACCACCGCAGTGCCATCGCACCCTTCGGCCTGAATGGCCGGCACGGCGGCATCGTAGCGTTTTTGAAACTTCAGCTCGCCTCCAGGTCCCATCAGCCGCACCACCACCTCGGCGGCGCGCGGGGCGGGCGTTGACGGCCGCACTGTCACATCGAGCCGCACGGTTCCTTCTTCCACCGGTGCTTCGCGGTCGGCCTCGAAGATGGCGGGCCATTGCCCACCCGACCCCAGATCGAGACCGGCCGACTTCAGCGAAAACAGATGATCCGCCACCATATCTGCAAAGCCGCGCTTCAGGATGCAGTTGCCGCCGAGGGTGGAGGCGTCGGCAGCAATCATCAAACGCGATGCCTTGCCGATTTCTAAGGCCGTGCGGTCCACGGCGTCGGTCAACACCCCGCCCATGGGGTGGTAGTCGAGGCCCGTTGCGGGGCTCTGGGGCTTGCCTGCGAAGGTGGCCGCGTCAAGGTCCACCGTTGCGGGGGCAAGGCAGCTATAGCGGCCGTCGCCGTCGCGGCCCAGAACCATGAGCCGCAGCGTCAAGGTGTCGAGGGTGGGGCGCGCCGTATCTATGGACAAGATGATGGGCGCCTCGTCGCGCAAACGAAGGGTTCGTGTGAGCCGCTCGGCCGCCTCCACGCCGCCTGTCAGGATCGGCGGCAAGACCCCCGTCAGCTCCACAGGGTTGGCGCGCCAGCCGGGGATTTCGTTGACGATGCCGTTGACCGCAGCGTTGATGGCCGCGCGGTCGGCGGTCGCCACATGCCTGTTGAACTGAGGGATGCCGATCAACAGCACCATGTTCGGCCCGCTCGGTGCGGACGGCACGCAGGCACTGATCTGGAGGGCAAGGTTTTCCACCGCGGGCCGCAAGGCCCTGTCGAGGTTTTCGGCCGCATCAGCACCGGCAGCATGCCCCGCCCGCGCCCCCAGAAGGGTCGCCAGGACGATGCCGGCAGTTGCCGCCATCCTCAATGAACGCACAGGCATAAACGCCTCCAAACAAAGCCGCCTTATGATGAGCGGTCGTGACCGTTCAGTGCAATGGCCACGCGCCGCGCCGTTTCGCCATGCCCATCCGTGGAACGCTGTCACAAACGGCAAAGAGGGACCGCCTCAGGTGAGGCGGCCCCTTCGTTGCCCGTCGGTTTCGTTACCAGTGGCGGCGACGGCAAATCTTGCGCTTTTCGAAGAAGTACTCACCGTAGTAGGGGTCCCAAACCTTGACGCGCTTGATGCGGCAGCGGCGGCGTCCACGGTAGCCGTGATCATGGTCGAAGTAGACATGCACGCCACGGCGGTGCTTGCGACGATGACCCACTTCCATGACGCCGGTTTCGGCAGTGGCGGTGCCCACCTGTGCGACAGCGGCGGGAGCGAGCGGTGCGGCCTGGGCGCCGGTAGTGGGCGAAAGGGCCGTCAGGCCGATGACGAAGGCGGTGCCGAGGGCGGCGAGGTTGGTCTTGATGGTCATGTCGGTGTCTCCGGTTTTTTCAGTTTGCCGGTCTGCCCCGGCGACACACCGAAGATGGCCACCCCTTCAAAAACCGCCCGTGACCCCCATCACACAACACCCCTTTGCCCTCAAATCCGAGCCTGCGACCCGTCAAACCACAAACGCACCACAAGCCTCCCCATCCAGTTCCTTTGGAGAGACGAAAGCCTGACGTTCCACAACAGTCCGCTGTTGCGAACCACAGCGTCTTTCGATGCCCAATTGGGCAACAGCCCAGTTGGGTGAGCGCAACGGGCCTTGAGGCGAGCCCTTCCGCGCGGGAGAATTGACACACGGCGGGAGGGCTTAGCACGGCCCCCAACAGCCGCGCTTTATTCCTCCGGCTCTGTGGTGAATTGCAGAGGGTGCCCTGCATTCTTGGACAGGTCGTTCGCCTCGTTGGCCTTCGTCTCAGCAACATCGCGGGGGTAGACGGAGACCACACAGGCGCCCTTGGTGTGAGCCGTGTGCATGATGGCGTAAGCCGTCTCCCCGCCGATGCGAAAAACCTTGCGCAACACGACGACCACGAACTCGCGCGGCGTATAGTCGTCGTTCAGGAGGATGACCTTGTGCAGCTTCGGCCGCTCGGTCTTTTGCTTGACGACGGTTTTGACTTCGCCATCGGTGGTCATGGCGGCCTCCTTGCCCCGGTCGGCGGTCAGTTGCCCGGCCGACCGGTTTTGCGCTTGCGCCGGCCCGCCTTCTTGACCTCGGCGGGGTCTTCGTGACTGCCGATCCCCACCTTGTGGCGACGAATGAGGGTGTCGGCGTCCTCTTTGGGGCGCGGCTTTTCAGTGCGCCTGACGGTCATCTCGTCGAGGGTGTTTTTACGCGCGCGGGTCTTCGGCGCCTCGTCCTCACGGCGCACACGACCGCGATCGGTCCCTGGGCCCATATCGTCCAAAGACGGTTTCTTGGCGCGGCTCGGAAGGTTCGCGGCGCGGCCATAGGTGCGCTCGCCGGCAAAGCGACCCGCGGTGGCCTCCACCTCGCGCTGGCGGGCCATGGGGTCGTCGGAGATGGCAAGCTCGGTCTTTTGCAGGCGCTGGATTTCATCGCGCAGGCGTGCCGCTTCTTCAAACTCAAGGTTTGCAGCCGCATCACGCATACGCTTTTCAAGATCCTCGAGCGTGACGGCCATGTTGTGGCCAATGCCTGGGGTCTCGGCGATCCCCTTGTCGATGATGACATGGTCGCGCTCGTAGACCGATTGCAAAATATCGCCGATGGAGCGCTTGACGCTTTCGGGTGTGATGCCGTTGGCCTCGTTGTAGGCAAGCTGCTTTTCGCGCCGCCTGTTCGTCTCGGCAATGGCCCGCTCCATGGAGCCTGTCATCTGGTCTGCGTAAAGGATGACGCGGCCGTCGACATTGCGCGCCGCCCGGCCGATGGTCTGCACCAGAGAGGTTTCGGACCGCAAAAACCCTTCCTTGTCCGCGTCAAGAATGGCGACCAGCCCACACTCTGGAATGTCGAGCCCCTCGCGCAGGAGGTTGATGCCGATCAGCACATCGAACGCGCCAAGGCGAAGATCACGGATGATCTCGATCCGCTCGATCGTGTCGATGTCAGAGTGCATGTAGCGCACCCTCACACCGTTGTCGTGAAGGTACTCCGTCAGGTCTTCGGCCATACGCTTCGTCAACGTGGTGACGAGCGTCCTGTAGCCGGCATCCGCAACAGTGCGGATTTCGCCAAGCACATCGTCCACCTGGTGCCTGGCGGGGCGGATCTCCACAGGTGGGTCCACAAGGCCTGTGGGTCTGATCACCTGCTCGACGAAAACGCCGCCCGATTCATCAAGGTCCCAACCGCCTGGCGTTGCCGACACGCACACGGTTTGGGGGCGCATGATGTCCCACTCTTCGAACCGAAGGGGTCTGTTGTCCATGCAGGAGGGCAGGCGGAAGCCATACTCGGCAAGGGTTGCCTTGCGCCGAAAGTCGCCGCGGTACATGGCGCCGATTTGCGGCACCGTCACATGGCTCTCATCCAAAAAGACGATGGCGTTGTCGGGCAGATACTCAAACAGCGTGGGGGGCGGCTCGCCCGGCTTGCGGCCTGTGAGATAGCGCGAGTAGTTTTCGATGCCGTTGCAGGCGCCCGTGGCCTCCATCATCTCAAGGTCGAAGCGGGTGCGCTGCTCCAGCCGCTGGGCTTCCAACAGTCGTCCCGCATTGTTCAACTCCACCAAGCGGTGCTTCAGCTCCTCCTTGATGGACTTCATGGCCTGCTGGAGGGTGGGGCGCGGCGTCACGTAGTGCGAGTTGGCGTAGACTTTGACCAGCTCCATTTCTTCTTGCTTCTTGCCGGTCAACGGGTCGAACTCGGTGATGGATTCCACCTCGTCGCCGAAGAGGGAGACGCGCCAGGCCCTGTCTTCATAGTGGGCTGGGAAGATTTCCACCGTATCACCGCGCACACGGAAGGTGCCGCGCACGAAGTTGGCGTCCGAGCGCTTGTATTGAAGCGCCACAAGGTCAGCCAAAAGCTGTCGCTGGTCCAGGCTTTCTCCCACCTCGATGGCGAACGTCATCGCCGTATAGGTCTCCACCGAACCGATACCGTAGATGCACGACACGGACGCGACAATCACCACATCGTCCCGCTCCAAAAGGGCGCGGGTGGCGGAGTGGCGCATCCTGTCGATCTGCTCGTTGATGGACGATTCTTTTTCGATGTAGGTGTCCGTGCGCGGGACGTACGCCTCGGGCTGATAATAATCGTAGTAGGAAACGAAATATTCCACAGCATTTTCTGGGAAGAAAGACTTGAACTCCCCGTAAAGCTGCGCCGCGAGGGTTTTGTTGGGCGCGAGGATCAGCGCGGGGCGCTGCATGCGCTTGATGACCTGCGCCATCGTATAGGTCTTGCCCGAACCCGTGACACCGAGGAGAACCTGCGTACGGTCGTCAGCATCCAGGCCATCCACCAGCTCGGCGATGGCTTGGGGTTGATCACCTTTGGGCTCGTATTCACTGACGAGTTCGAAGTGGACGCCACCTTCGGACTTTTCAGGCCGCGGCGGGCGGTGGGGCATCCACTCCCCTGCGCGAAACTCTGGCCGGCCGTCCTGAATCAGCTGCTCAAGCGCGGCCACTGTGGCCGTTGCGCCCGATGCCGGGAGTGCTTCGGCATCCTCAAGGCTGAGGTCAAGGCCTGCGACGGGGGTGAGGCCCGCGCCGGCGCGCTCACGTGCGGACGCCTTGCCACCCATGGAGGTGCCGCGCGCGGTGCGCTCCACGCCGTCGGGTTTGCCTTGCTTGCCTTTGGGTTTTTTCGCCTGGGAGGCGGCTTTGGAGGGTTTGGCCGCCTTCGTCCCCTTGGCCGGTTTGGCACCCGCCTTTTTGTCGGCCGACGGGTCGGCGGGCGCCGTCGCATCGTCTTCGATGGCGTCCGCCCAGTCGGCGATCATGCCTTTGGAGGCGCGCCCTGTCTTGGCGCGCTCAGCCTTGTCGCGGTTGGGGCTCGGTGCCCCTTTGGCCCGTTCAGCAGAGCTTGGCGTGGTGTCATGATCCGGCATCAGCCAGATATGGCATCATGCCAAGCCGTGGCAAAGGGACCGTTCGCCACCTTTGTCAGGCGGAAGGTTTCAGCAGCCCGCGCGGGCCATACAATTGCGGAAACGACGGCCTTGGCCAAAGTCGATTCGGCAGCGGCGAAGCTGGCGCTGACAGTAGTTCCTGCGCTGGGTGTAACGGCAAGAATTGTTGCTCCGCCGATCCACGCAGCGGCGATAGCGTGGGCCATTCCCCCAATCGGCGCGGCAACCGCGGCGGACCCTTTGGCACCACCCGCCCTGAATCTGCTGGACCATGGACTCCACCGTCAGCGGCCCTTCGATCGGCGTCATCGGCGCCGCTGCGGACGGTGCGGCTGTAAAGATCACGACGGCGCAAATACCAGCGAGGAAAAGGCCCAACGACTTCGACAACATAACGATACCTCCGTTTCTGATCCTCAAGCCTAACAGAACGGTTCGCCATTGGATCGCCATTTTTTCCTGTCTGCGTCACCGTGCGGCGTTAATTCCCAACAGAACCGCAAACAGGACCGGCTGGTGAATGAGATAAATGGCAAGGCTGTGTCGCCCGAGCCACGCCGACGCTCCCAGCCATGGCGGCACCGCCTCTGCCGGCATTGACGAGCGTCCCAGCACACGGGCCGACGCAACGCCAAGAAGTGTTGCGGCAAACCATGGGAAGATCGGCTCGTAATCGAAGGTCAAGGGCGGTATCGGTGCCAACCCCACGGGATAAAACACCGGGGCATCAAAGAGTGGATCGCGGTAGACGAACGGCAGGATGAGCACTGCGCCAGCCGCCACCAGGGTCAACGCGACGGGCGCAAACAAAAAAGCCAACGCCAACACGCTGAATGCTGCGATGGCGTGCAAGATCCCGAAGTAGATGGGGCTTGGCATGGCAAAGTAGGTGGCAACGCTCACCGCCGCTGCGGCCAGCGCAATCACCGCAAAGCGGCGCCAGAAGGGGCGCCAACGCATGCCCGTCCCATGGGCGTAGACGAGGCTGACCCCTGTCAAGAACAGGAACGTGCTGGCGATGGCCGCAGCAAATCCGCGCCACAGGGGGTGGCTTGCAACCGGCCAGTCCACGTGGCCAAAAAGGGTGAGGTCGAACGCGAAATGGTAAACCACCATCGCGATGATGGCCCACCCCCTCGCAACGTCGAGCCACAGCGCCCGCGGGGTGCGGGCCGGCCCTGCCACCCCTTTCGCCGCTGCCGTCACGGTCAGAACCGCCAGGACTCCGCCTTGGCCAGAAGGAAGTCGCGGAACGCGCGCACGCGGCCCGAATTACGCAACTCTTCGGCGTAGCAGAAGTAAAGGTCGTACGCGGGGGTCGCCTCGCCAATGTCCAGGCGCACAAGCGTGTCGTCCTCCTGGACCAGGAAGTCAGGCAGCGTGCCGACGCCACACCCGGTGCGTACCGCATAGCGCATGGCAAGGATGTTGTTCAGCCGCACGCACGAGCGCCTTGGGTCGTCCTGCGGGCGACCGACAATCTCCAGCCAGTTCAACTCGCGCAGATAGCTGGGCGGGTTGGGGCCGAAGGTGACGATCCTGTGCGCATCAAGGTCGGCAACGGAGCGTGGGGCGCCGTGCTTTTCGATGTAGCTCATGGCCGCGTACACGTGGAAGTGCACGGTGAAGAGGCGCCGCTGCACAAGGTCGGGCTGCACAGGCTGACGCCAGCGGATGGCAATGTCGGCCTCGCGCATCCCGATATCGAGCTCGTTGTCATCGAAGATCAGCGTCAGATCCACATCGGGATAAAGCTCGATGAATTCCTTCACCCGCGGCGACAGCCAGGACGAGCCAAGGCCGATGGTTGTCGTCACCTTCAAATTGCCTGACGGGCGGTCGCGGGAATCCACGAGCGCGCCTTCCACGGCCTGGAGTTCGCGCGCAATCTGGCTGGTGGTTTCAAACAGCCTCTCGCCCTGCTCGGTGAGGAGCAGACCGCGGGCGTGGCGGTGGAACAAGGCCACCCCCACTTGCAACTCCAAAGCGTGGACCTGACGGCTCACCGCCGACTGGCTGATGCCCAGATCCTCTCCAGCGTGCGTAAAACTTCCCTTTTGCGCTGCGGCGTGAAACACCCTCAGCTTGTCCCAGTCCATGGGATTTCTCCGTCACCTGCGGGCGAAAGGCAGGACATTGTCAGGCCGATCCGGTGGGGAGAGCGGCCATTGCCATGAATGTCATGGCCGGCCGAGACGGGCCGGCGCGGGGCGAAATAGACGCGTTAAGCGGCCGCCACTTGGGCCGTGTTTTGGGATGCCGGTTGGGCCGTGTGGTCGGCCGTCTCCTGGACGGGGGCGTTTTCGGCCAGGAAGCGTTCCGCTTCCAAGGCGGCCATGCAACCCATTCCTGCGGCAGTGACGGCCTGGCGATACACATCGTCCGTAACATCGCCGGCGGCAAACACGCCGGGTACATTGGTGGCCGTGGAATCGGCCTCGGTCCAAACATAGCCTGAGGGCCTGAGGCGAAGCTGATCTTTGACAAGTTCCGTCGCTGGCGCATGGCCGATGGCAACGAACACGCCGTCGACAGCAAGTGTGCTCTCCTCCCCGGTGCGGGTGTCGCGCAGCTTCACGCCGGTGACGCCAAGGGGCGTGCCCTCGCCCAACACTTCGGCCAGTTCACTATGCCAGACCACTGTAATCTTCGGGTGGGCGAACAGACGTTCCTGTAGAATCTTCTCGGCCCGCAACTCGCCCCGTCGGTGGACGAGGGTGACGCTGTCGGCATGGTGGGTGAGGTAAAGCGCCTCTTCCACGGCCGTGTTGCCGCCGCCAATCACCGCCACGGCCTTGCCGCGATAGAAAAAACCGTCGCAGGTGGCACAGGCCGACACCCCATAGCCCTTGAAGCGATCTTCCGAGGCAAGCCCCAGCCACTTTGCCTGTGCCCCGATCGCAAGGACCACGGTGTCGGCAAGGTAGGTGGTGCCACCGTCACCCTTGAAGCGGAACGGGCGGGAGGACAGGTCCGCCTCGCTCAAATGATCGTAGAGCATCTTGGTGCCCACATGCTCGGCCTGGGCGCGCATTTGCTCCATCAGCCAAGGGCCTTGGATGACATCAGCAAAGCCCGGATAGTTTTCCACATCGGTGGTGATGGTCATCTGACCGCCGGGCTGAATGCCGGCCACAAGCACGGGTTCCAGCATGGCGCGCGCGGCATAAATGGCTGCGGTATAGCCTGCGGGGCCTGAACCGATGATGAGGAGCTTGGTCTTCACGGTCGTCTCGGTCGGTTCGGCCATCGTCATTCCCCTCCTGCGGTCCACCCTCACATGCGCTCGCCGGCGCGCGCGAACAAGGCCATCCGCTCTGTGATGGCCTTGGCGATGACGGCGGTGGAGTCGATGGGCTGATAGCGCCAGCTTTCCCAGCCACCGTCAAACCACCTTAACGCACCGTGCCGGATGAGACCGTCATAAAATCGCTCGAACTTGATCTTGCCCCCAGGCAGTCGCCACCCGTAGACGGGTTTTCCGGTCGCCGCCGCTTCGCTCAGCATGGAAATGGAATCGGCCGTGACCACAAATCCGTTGGCAAGGCCCAGGATGCCCGCGAACGCCGTCTCCGCGCGCACCTCGCCAGGATTGCGGATATCGTAGATGTGGTGCGGCACGTCCGTCAGGCGCTCAGACAGGATCTGCGCGGTCCGATGCGCCGTGCGATGGGAGGTGGTGATCAAAAGGCTCGCATCGTGGGACTTGGCGAAGGCGGCAAGACGGGCGGCAAGGTCCTCAGCCTCCTGAACGCCGAACCTGTGGGCACGACTGCGCCCGCCAATGAGGACGCCGATGCGCGGCGGCCCACAGTGAGGCACGCGCTCCTCCAGCACCTGTGAGGCGGCTGCAATCTGCGCTTCGGTGATGATGGAGGGCGCCGTCAACGTTTCCACAAGGGTGTCGAGGGCGCCATGGCGGGCGCGCATCCTGTCGTGGGTGGGTGCCCAGACAAGGTCAAAGTCGCCCGGCTTGCGCACCGCCTGGAACATGGCAACGAAGGGCCGAGACCCGCCGCGTCGCACAAGCCGCCGCAGCGGCGCCACCGATTGTTTTCCCGCCCCTATGATAAGGGTCGCATCACCCGTCTCAGGCGGGCCGGCAAACCAACCAGTTTGCGGGGCCTTCACGCAAACGTTTGCCCCCAAACGGCGCGCCACGCCAAGCGCTTGATTCAAGTGCCCGGTTTTCCCTTCGGGCACCAGGACCACGGCATCCATCAATCGGCGCCCCCAGGATCGTGCATTAACCCATACGGTAACACTTGACCTGCCAGCGAGAGGATATAGTACCTATTGACACAACCGTGATCCAATTTTTCTCCAACCACTGTGCAGTCATTGGAATGAAAGCCCGCCTTGACGCGATCGATTGGAAGATACTCGCCGCGCTGCAGTCCAACGGTCGCATGACCAACGTCGAGTTGGCGCGCCGGGCCGGCATCTCCGCACCGCCATGTCTGCGTCGCGTGAGGGCGCTTGAGCAGGGCGGCATCATCACAGGCTACCGAACGATGATCGACGAGAAGGAGCTTGGCTTCGATCTCGCCGCCTTCGCGTTCGTCGGCCTTAAGAACCAGACCGAAGCGGAGTTGGTGGGCTTCGAGGCCCGGCTCAGGGAATGGCAGATTGTGCGCGATGCGTGGATGGTGTCGGGCGAGACCGACTTCGTCCTGTTTTGTATCGCCGACTCCTTGCGCTCCTTCCAGAGCTTCATCATCGAAGAGCTGACCGCAACGGACAACGTTGAAAGCGTGCGCACCTCCCTCACCATCCGCCAATCCAAGTCCGAGCCGCGCGTGCCCATCGCCATTGCAGACAGCGACGACACCACCGAAGTCATCGCCGCCGTCTGAAGCGATCGCTTTAGCTGTCGAACGTCTCACGCACCGCTTTGACGGTGGCTTCCACTATGGCCCGCGCCTCGTCCATGGTCAGGCACAGGGGAGGCGCAAAGCCCAAAATGTCGCCACCGGGCATTGCACGGCCAATCACCCCGTGCGCCATCAGCGCAGCCGTCACCTTCGCACCCACCTTAAGGCTTGGGTCGTAGAAGCGCCGCTCTGCGGGGTTTTCGGCAAACTCCACCGCCGACAACATGCCGCAGCCGCGCACTTCGGCAACGTTCGGGTGGTCGCCGACAGCGTCCTGCAGCATGGTGGTGAGGGCTGGGCCCGTGATGGTGACGTTTTCCAAAAGGTTCAGGCTGTCCACCAGCTTCAGGTTCGCCACCCCCGCGGCCGCAGCAATGGGGTGGGCCGAATAGGTCCAGCCGTGGCCGATGGGCCCCATGGCGTCGGTCCCTTCCGCCAGCACCTTGAAGACGCGCTCCGACACGATGGAGCCCGAAAGCGGCGCGTAGGCTGACGTCAGACCCTTCGCGATGGTCATGAAGTCAGGCTTCAGGTCGTAGTAGTCGCTGCCGAACATGGTGCCGAGGCGCCCGAACCCGCACACCACCTCATCAGCAATCAGCATGATGTCGTGCTTTTCAAGGATCGGCGTGATGGCGGCCCAGTACCCCTCCGGCGGAGGTACGATGCCGCCCGTCCCCATCACGGGCTCGGCGATGAAGGCGGCGATGGTGTCGGCCCCCTCCTTCTCGATCATCGCTTCCAGCTCGGCGGCGCAGTAGCGGGTGAAGTCGGCCTCGCTCATGTCCGCATCGGGGCGGCGCAGGTAGGCTGGTGCCACGGTGTGGCGCACCATGTCGAAGGGCAGATCGAACGTCTTGTGGAACAGGGGCAGGCCCGTCAGCGAGCCCGTCATCAGCCCGGAGCCATGATAGCCGCGCAAGCGCGAGATGATCTTTTTCTTCTGAGGCCTGCCGATCAAGTTGTTGTAGGCCCACAGGAATTTCACATTGGTCTCGTTGGCGTCCGACCCGCCAAGGCCGAAATAGACCTTCGACATGTGCGCGGGCGCACGGTCCATCACCATCTTCGCCAGCGTGATGGAGGCCTCGGTCCCGTGGCCCACATAGGCGTGGTAGTAGGCAAGGGACTTGGCCTGCTCGGCGATGGCCTCGGCAATCTCCTGCCGGCCGTAGCCGACGTTTACGCAGTAAAGGCCGCCGAACCCGTCCAGGAACGTGCGCCCATCGCGGTCGCGGATGTAGACGCCTTCGCCGCCCTCAACGATGCGCCCCAACATCTCACGACGCTCAAACGCGCCCACAGGGGTGGAGGGATGGAAGAAGTTCTCGCGGTCCCAGGCCGCGAGTTGATCGTTTGTCAGCATGGTGGCGTCCTCTTTCGGCCGCATCGGCGGCGCTTGATGGGGCCACCCGTTGGGGCGCCTCCCGCAGGCTGTCTGGCCGGCAGGGGCGCCGTTTCAGGCGCGCCCGTAACACACAATGTGGTGATCGGCAGCGCGCTACCCACCCGCCGTCAAACGGCTTTGGGCGGCAACGCTCGCGTCCGATCAGATCGCCAGCGCAATGCGCTCAGCGTAACGCTCGCCCCATGTGGCGGCATCATTCATTTCGTTGCGGCGGACCGTGAGATAGGCCGACCAGAACACATCGCCGAACCATTGTGCACCAATGCCGGTGCGCTCCAAATGATCGACAATCTCAGCCAGCGAGCCTGCAAGGGGCGCGATCCCGCGGGCCTCACGCTCAGTGGCAAGCATCGTTGCGGGGTCGACGACCACCTCGTCCGGCGCAGGTGCGCCATCGGCAAGCCCTGCCATCCCCGCATGGATGATGGCTGCAATGCAAAGGTAAGGGTTCGCCGTGCCATCGGCGACGCGAAACTCAAGCGACGCCCCAGGGTGGCTGCCCTCACCTGAAGGTGCGCGCGGCACCACGCGGATCGCCGCCTCGCGGTTCTTCGTGCCGACGCACTTGTAGACGCCCACCCAGCTTGAGGGACGCAAACGATCGAAGGAGTTGGGCGAGGGTGTGGTGAAGCCCATCACCGCGTCCATGTGCTTCAAGATGCCGGCGACGAAGCGGCTTGCCGTGTCCGTCATGACGCCATTGCGCACGGTTTCGGGCGCGTTCGCCTCGTCCCAAAGGCTGAAATGGATGTGCACACCACTGCCTGGCTGGGCAGGGTCGGGCCGGGGGATGAAGGTGGCGTGGGCATCGCGCGCAAAAGCGGCATCGCGGATGATCTCGCGCACCATCACCGCCTCGTCGCACGCGCGCGTGGCCGCGCGCACAGGCGCAGCAATCTCAAACTGATGCTCGCCATATTCGTGGACGAACTGGTCAAGCCGCGTGTTGGCAGTGGCGAGAATGTCCTGCACCTCGGCAGCAAGGCCCGACGCGACCCGCGTGCCTGAGAACGAAAACGCCGGCCGCGGCGTCGGGTCGAGGCCTTTGATATAGCACTCCTGCTCGAAGCCGACCCGCATCGTCAGCCCATAGCGGTCCGACAAGAGGGTGAGGGCGCGGTCAAGCTGCGTGCGCGCACACCCATCCCAAGGGCTGCCATCGTGGTTGCAAATGTCGGCAAGGTAGAGGGCTGCGGCAGGCTTTTCGCCCCGTGCCGGCAGCGTGACAAGGGTGGAGCGATCGGCCATGAAGCGCGTCTCGCCCACAGGCCCCCAAGGGTTGTCCGGCGGGATGGTGTTGCACGGCGACAGGCAGATGTTGCCGGGCACCCACGGAAGACCTGAGGAGAGCACGCTGTCCAGCCGCTCGGCAGGGAACGAGCGACCGCGAAAGACGCCCGAAAGGTCGATGTTGCCGATCATCGCGACCCCGACCGCATCAACGCTCATACCCGCAACCTCCCCCAAAATCGTCCTGTGCGCCCCGCGTGATAAACCGCGGCATGTGTCTGATTTGCCGCCCGCCCACTAAGGGGCAGGCAAGGCGCTAGCTATGCGTCCTCATGCCAAGATCGGCAAGCGCGCCTTTCAAGGCCGATGCCAGATGCTGCGCCCACAAGGCCTGCCCCTCCTTGGTGACGATCAGGTCCTGCCGCACCTCCACCTCAACGCTCAAAAGCCCGTTGCGCTCGGCGTGGATCGGAATGGCGTAGTCGCTAAGATCGCTCACCTCGTAAGGCACATTGAGGCCGACGGGACCGCCGATCCCATCGATCCTCTCAAGATGCGGTTTCATGGCGTGGGCCAGGGCAGGATGGCGGTTGAACAACAGGCTCACGGGCCAAGGCCGCGGCCCAGGCAGCGCCTGGTGGTGGGGCGTGTAGGAGTGGATCGCAAGGAACACCGGCGGTGCCCCCCGCTTCAGCCGCTCTGCGAGGGAGGTTGCAATGCGCCCATGGTAGGGGTGGAAAATCTCAGCCACACGCGCGGCCATCTCAGGTGCTGAGAGGTTGGCGTTGAAATCCACCGGCGTCAGATCCGATTCGGTCAAGAATGCGCCCGGAACGTGCGGCGGGCGGTTGCAGTCGATCACAAGCCGCGAATAGCGTTGATAGATGAGCTCAGCATCGAGCAATGCCGACAGCCCTTGGGCGACCCCTAGCGCGCCGATGTCCCAAGCAATGTGTCGGCCCAGATCTTGCTCTCCCAACGACGTCGCCCGCAGCTTGGAGGGAAGAACGTTGTCGGCATGGTCGCAGGCAATCAGAAACGGCGTCGTTGCGCCTGCCCGCTCATGGCCCACGGGGTCCGGGTCGCCAGGGCTGAGCGCGCCGCCTGTCCAGGGCGGTGGCGGCGCTGTCGTTGGCGGCGGATGGGGGGCTGTGCTGGGCTGGCTCATTTCTGATAAATCCTTTGCATATGCCCAATGTTCAATCAACACTGAAACCTGTTTGACAAATGGGCACGGGGCCGTTTCATTCGGTGGTCACCCGAACGTGGAGCGTCGATGACGGCCGCTGGACTGGAAGATCTGCCGCGCCGGCGGCTTGGCCGTCAGACGGCGCAAACGGTTCTGGCCGTTGCCGCCATCCTTGTGGTCGCATTGGGGATGGAGTGGATCCTCGGCCGCTATGGCGAGAGGATCGCGACGCAAATGTGCGTCAACATCGCCGCCGTGGTGGCGATCGGCCTGTTCGTGGGCAACTCGGGCATCGTCTCCTTCGGCCACGCTGCCTTTATGGGGGTCGGGGCTTACCTTTCAGGCATCCTCACCATGCCTGCGCTGATGCAGCGCACGGCCCTGCCACAACTGCCGGACTTTCTTGTAGGGCATGAGCTTGCGCTGCCCGTCGCGCTCGTCATCGTCCTTGTGGTGGGGCTCGGCTTTGCGCTGGCAACGGGCATCCCCATCACCCGGCTGACAGGGGCATCGGCAACCATTGCCACCCTCGGCCTCCTCATCATCGTTCACTCGGTGATGATCGGCGCGCGGGAAATCACCCGCGGCAGCCAGACCTTCTTCGGAGTCCCCCGTGTGACGACGTTCGAGGTGGCCATTGCCGCGGCCGTTGCCTTCGTCATCCTTGCGCGACTGTTCAGGGAAAGCCGCTGGGGGTTGATGCTGCGTGCGACGCGCGATAATGAATCCGCGGCCGTCGCGCTCGGCATCAATCCGCGCACCGTGCGGCTGATCTCATGGACGCTGTCGGGCGGCCTGGCCGCCATCGCAGGCGCCCTTTACGGGCACATGCTGGGAGCTTTTTCGCCCAACACATTCTACCTCACGCTCACCTTTACGCTGGTCGCGATGCTGATTGTTGGCGGCATGGCCACCGTCTCGGGCGCTGTATGCGGCGTCATGGTGGTGACGCTCCTGCAAGACACCGTACGCCAGGCTGAAGGCGGCTTCATGATCGGCACTTTCGAGGTGCCAGCGGTCTTCGGCCTCACCACCGTTGCCCTCAGCCTTGCTATCCTCATCGTCATTTGGCTGCGGCCCGACGGCATCTTCGGCCGGCGAGAGGCGATGATCCCGGGGCTCGTTGCCGTCCTCACCCGCCTCATCTCCATCAAACCCACAGCGCCTGCCCCTGCTGTGGAGCCCCAGAACGCTGCGCCTTTGGCGGTGGACGGCCTCACCAAGTCCTTCCAAGGGCTGAAGGCTGTGGATGGGGCGACCTTCAACGTCAGCCAGGGCACGGTGACGGGGATGATCGGCCCCAACGGTGCCGGCAAATCCACGGTGGTGAACCTTCTCACCTGCCAGTTTCCTGCCGACGCAGGCACCATGAAGTTCGGCGATGTGGAACTGCGCGGCCGCGCACCCCACACCATCGCCCCCCTCGGCCTCGGCCGTACGTTCCAGAACCTGCGGCTTTTTGAGAACCTCACCGTTTACGAAAACGTCCTCGTGGCGGGGCTTGCCGCAGGCTGCTCGGTGAAGGACTCCAAGGCCCGCGCCATCCGCGAACTCGCCCTCCTCGACCTTGAGGATGAGGCCGAACTCTTGGCAGGGAGCCTCCCTTACGGTGCGCGCAAACGCCTTGAGATCGCGCGCTGCCTTGCGCAGGAGCCCTCACTCATTCTCCTGGACGAGCCTGCCGCCGGCATGAACCCTGAGGAAACCTCAGACCTTGCCGCCCGCCTCGTGCGCCTGACGGAGGAGCGGCACATCGCCATCCTCCTCATCGACCATGACCTTGAATTCGTGAACCGCCTGTCCGCTTCCATCGTGGTGATGAACCGCGGACGGGTGATTGCCTACGGGACCCCGGCAGAGATCCGCGACAATCCGGACGTGATCGAAGCCTATATCGGCCGCGGCCGGTCCGCAGCCCAAACAACGCCAACAACACAAGGAGCAATCGCATGACCCATCGGTTGAAAGGGAGCACGGCGCTGGCGCTGGTGGCCGCCCTTGGCCTTGCCGCAAGCCCTGCGCTGGCCGAGGAATACTTCATCGGCGTCATGAGCGCCCAGTCAGGCTATCTCGCACCTTACGACCAGCCCGCCTATGCAGGCTTCAAGTTCTGCATCGACGAGAAGAACGCCAACGGCGGCCTCAACGGTGAGATCCCCGTGCGCATCGAAGTGCGCGACACCCGCTCCGACATGGCCGAGACCGTGAAGGTCACCCAGGAGCTTGTGGACGAGGGCGCGAAGTTCATCGTCTCCTCCGCCGACGCCGACCCCACCATCGCGTCCGGCCAGATCACACAGCCCGCCGGCATCCCCACCATGACGTTTGCAGGCACTGCGCCCGTGTTGACGCAGGTGGGCGAGTTCGTGTTCGGCTCCTACCCCGCCGACAACCAGCAGGGCACCGTCCTTGCCGACTTTGCCACCGAGCAGGGGTTCGAGCGCGTCTACATCCTGAAGTCGCCCGACAGCGCCTACACCCTCGGCGGGCCTGAATACTTCGCAGAGGTGTTTGAGAAGAACGGCGGCACGGTGGTGGGCGAGTCTCTCTATTCGCTGAACCAGCCGGACTTTTCGGCCATCGTGACCAAGATCAAGAACACAGAGCCTGCGCCCGACATCATCGTCACCTGGGCCTGGGAGCCTGACTTCCCCGCCTTCATCAAAGCGCTGCGCGGCGCCGGCCTCGACACGCAGGTGATGGGCGGCGACGTTCTGGACACCCCCACCATCCGCGGTCTTGGCGATGTGGTGGACGGCACCTACCACACCTCGGGCGGCTTTCCTGAGGACGGCTCCGCCTACGCCGACTTCGTCAAGCGCTTCGAGGAGGCCAATGGCTCCCCGCCTGACAACAACTATTATGTGAACGGCTGTGACATCGCCAACATGATCGAGCAGGCCGTCGCCGCCGCAGGCACCACCGACCCTGGCGCCGTTGCCGAAGCCCTTGCCAACATCGAAGACGGCACAGGCATCATGAGCAACTTCACCTTCAAGGGCACCGACAGGATGCCTTTGCGTCCCGTGGTGATCGCCAAGATCCACGGCGACGGCACGAAGGAGTTCATCAAGCGCGGCATGGCAGACCCCGAAAAGCTGCCGGCGCCCTGATGCTGACCGTCACGGCCCTTGACGTTCACTATGGCCCCGTCCACGCCGTGAAAGGCGTGGACGTGACCGTGGCGTCGGGTGCCGTGACGGCGCTCCTAGGCGCCAACGGTGCCGGCAAGACCACAACGTTGATGGCCGTTGCCGGCGCGCGAAAAATCTCCGGCGGCACCATCCAACTCGATGGCGCGCCCCTCGACGGGCTGACGCCGGAAGAGGTGGTGCGGCGCGGCATCGCCGTATCGCCAGAAGGCCGACGCGTCTTTGCCTCGCTTAGCGTGCAGGAAAACCTTGCCCTCGCAGGGAGCCTCCACGGCAACGCGCAAAAATCCCACGAACTGCGCGATCAGATGATGGCGCGCTTTCCCATCCTCGCCGAGCGGCGTAACCAGCGAGCAGGGCTGTTGTCGGGCGGCGAACAACAGATGCTGGCCGTTGCTCGCGCCCTCATGAGCGCGCCCAAACTCCTCCTCCTGGACGAGCCGTCCCTTGGCCTCGCGCCGCAGATGGTGGACACGATTTTTCAGCTCATTGAAGAGCTGAAAGCCGAGGGCATTTCCATCCTCCTCGTTGAGCAGAACGTGCCTTTGTCCCTTGAAGTGGCCGACCACGCTGTCGTCCTTGCCAACGGGCGCGTCTCCGTCTCAGGCAGCCCGCGCGACCTTGCCACCAGCGACCTCGTGAAGGCCGCCTATCTTGCCGCATAGTGGGTGATGGCGTGAGCGCTGAACCCCTAACCCACCGAAAGGCCGTCCCGTGACCGACGCCAAGCCCGAAGACGGTGTCCACCCCAACATCGCTATCCTGTCGAAGGTGAACGTTGCGGACATTGAAGGCTGCGCGGAGATTTTCGCACCCGATGTCATTTGGCATTTCTACAATCCCCGCGTCCCTGACCTTCACGGCGACCACAAGGGTGTGGAGGGATTGGCGAATTTCTTCAAAGCGCTCGGCGGTATCACTGGCGGCACCTTCAACGTCACTGTGGTGGATGCAAGGCCGGTGGGGGACGAACTGGTGGTGGTGCAGACGTGCAACCGCCTCACCCTTGATGGCGAAGACCACGCCTTCGACGTTGTCGTGGTGTGGCGCATTGTGGACGGCCTCATCAAAGAGGTCTGGGACATCCCCTCCCTTTACACAGCAAGCACGATGGTCGGCGCCATAGCTGAGGACCACTGATGGACATCTTCATCCAGCAGAGCGTCAACGCGCTGAGCCTTGGGGGCATCTACGCTCTCTTGGCGCTCGGGCTCGCGATTGTCTTTTCCATCGTTCGCCTCATCAACTTTGCCCACGGCGAGATCATGACCGTCGGCGGCTATGGCGTCTTTGCGGCCCTCATCTCGGGGATGCCCATTGTGGTGGCCATTGCGCTGGGCATCTTCAGCGCCGTTTTCGCGGCCGTCTTGATGGAGCGCGTGGCCTTCAGGGCGATGCGTGGGGCCTCCGTGGTCTCGCTCCTCATCACCTCGTTCGCCATCTCCGAAATCCTCAAAGTCCTGTTCCAGAACGGAATTTCCGCACGGCCTAAGCCCATCTCCCTGCCCTCGGGCCTGTCGGGCACCTGGCAGGTGGGGGACATCACCGTTGGCGTGGTGCCCACCATCTCCATCGCCACCACCGTCCTTGCCCTTGCCGCCCTCACCTACGTCCTGCGCCGGACAGAGACGGGGATGGCCATGCGGGCCGCCGCGGAAGACTTTGAAATGCTGCGTCTTTTGGGCGTCAACGCAAACCGCGTCGTTGCCACAGCGTTCGCGCTTTCGGGCCTCTTGGCAGGGATTGCCGCCGTGGTGTGGACCGCCCAGCGCGGCTCGGTCGACCCTTTGATGGGCTTCTTCCCTGTCCTCAAGGCCTTCATTGCAACGGTGCTGGGCGGGCTCGGCAGCTTATCGGGTGCCGTGCTTGGCGGCTTCTTCGTGGGCGCTGTGGAGGTGTTCAGCCAGGCCTTCCTGCCCGACAGCCTTGCCCCTTATAGGGACGCCATCGTGCTGACCACGGTGATTGCCGTCCTCTTGGTGCGGCCTGACGGACTTGTGCCGGCCGCCCGCGTGGACCGCAGCTGACAGATGGGCTCACTCGCCGTCGGGGGGTGCAACCAGCCTGTCAGGCACAAAGGTTTCTTCACGCCAACGGTCAAGGGTCTCAAGGCGCTTCTTCAGGGCCGGCCATGTCTTGCGGTCCACCTCGGAGGCGATCAACTCCACCAGCGCGGCAAGGCCCACCAGCGTATCCCAAGGGGTAGCTGCATCCACCTTGGCGCGGAAGGCGTGGCTGGCGATGCGCGCAATGGGGCTCATCCACATATCGGTGAGGAGCACCACTTCGGCGCCGCGCTCTTCGGCAAGGCGGGCGGTGACGGCCGTGTCCGGTTGATAGCGGCGAATGTCGAACACCACCATCACATCCTTCTTGCGCACGTTGACGAGGTCGTCCGTGCGCCCCGCCATGTCCTGATCCATCAGGACGACGCCGGGCCGCATCTTGCGCAAATGAAAGTCGAAATGCCTGGCAAGGGGCGCGGTGAACGCGCCGGCGGCAATGTAGACGGCCCGCCGGGGCGCTGCCAACGCCTCAACCACATCCGCAAGGGACTGCCTGTCCACCGCCTTCAAGGTTTCGCGGATGGCGTCCTCGCAGCCGGCGCCGAACCGTGCGATGGTGTCGCCCGCTTGCGCCTTTTCCGTGCGCCGCACCGTCAGGGGGCCGGCGTCGGCAAGTTCGGCCCGCAGCGCCTGGCGGAACTCGGGGTAGCTTTCCATACCGATCTTTGCCACCAGCCTTTGGATGGTGGCAGCGCTCACCTGGGCGGCTTCGGCAAAGCCTGTGATGGAATCCAAACCGGCCACAGGATAGTGGGACAGGAGCACTTGCGCCGCCCGCCGCTCCGAGCGCGTCATACGCTCCAGCGCCGCTTCGACCCGGCTGCGCACACTTTGCGGTCTTGCCACGCCCGCTCCCGATACACCGATGCGCGAGAGGGTGCCGGTTTCGGCGCCTTTGCGCAATCGCCATCCGTCAGCCAAGGAGATGCACCGTGCCCAGATTGTCCGTCAAAGACGCCACGAAGGAAGACCGCGAGCGCGCGGTCGAGCCTGACAAGACGGCACTCATCTCCATCGATATGCAAAACGCGGAGTGGAGCGAAGACGCGGAGGCCGAGGCCCGTGCAGGCGGCGCGAAAGCCCACAAGCTCCCCTACATGGAGAGGATCCGCAGCGTCCTCATTCCCAACCAGACGCGCCTTCAAGATGCCGCGCGCGCAAAGGGTGTCGACGTCATCTACACCACCATCGAGGCTCTGACGCTGGACGGTCGCGACATCAGCCTCGACCACAAGATTTCGGGGCTGTTCCATCCCAAAGGGTCGTGGGAGGCGCAGATCATCCCTGCCGTCGCGCCGAAAGACAATGACATTCTCATCCCCAAGACCGCATCGGGTTTCTTCAATGCCACGAATGTCGAGTACGTCCTGCGCAACCTCGGCGTTGAATACTTGGTCATCTACGGCATCTGCACCGATCAATGCGTGGAGACGACGGTGCGCGATGCCTGCGACCGCGGTTTCCTCGTGACGCTGGTCCCGGACTGTTGCGCCGCCGAAGAGCCGCCACGTCACGACCGGTCCATCGACATGATGGACGGCCACTATGCACGGGTGCGCACGGCCGACGAGGTCATCGCAGAACTTACTCGATAGCCTGCCAACACCCCCCAAAAGGAGCGATCCGATGGCCCGCGCAAGAGCCATCTGAAACAGTCTCTTTGGGGAGACAGGACCCTGCCATGTTCGCTTCGGTCGTTCCGCGAACATCCGCTGTTGCGGACTCTTGTATTCTTGGATGGCGAACTGCTGAACACCGCAGTTCGGTGGAGCGATCATGCGACAGCAATGGCCCGGCGGATCGCGCCTTGCCAGGCCACCCTCGCGCCATGATGGACAAAGACCTTCGCCTCTCCCTCCCCCAGAGCGGTTTGCGGTCAGATGGAAACATCAGATCGCAAGATAGCCGCTCTATTTCAGAGGAGTAGAGCATCTGATCTGCGTCCGTATGGACGCAGGATTCTCTAGAGAGCGGTTTGCGGTCAGATGGACGCAGGATGGTCTAGCCCTCAAAAACGTTTCTCAACCAATCGATAATTTGGTGGAATAAACATCTGCCCTCGGCGTTCTTCCGGCGACCCTGCAATGAGGCAGGCTTCGCCAAAGGAAGAACCCCATGCAAATCCTCGAACGCTCCCGCCTTGAAACTGCCAAGAAGGCGTTCTCCACTCGGCGTGTTCCTCTCAGTGCTATCCGAGCACTGGAAATGGAACCGGATCGACTTGAAGCCGGCGACCTTGTCCTTGCCCGCATCACAGAACTGGGCACGCACAGAAAGATCGAACTCCCCAACGGCCGCCGCGCAGGCTTGTTCGTGGGCGATGAGGTCATCGTCGCGTTCGGCAACCGCTACGCCGCCGACCAGTTCGAGGCCTATGTGCCCGAAAAGCTGATGCCGTGCCACTTGGCCGCCGGCGGAGGAATCGCCTCCCACGTTCAGACCTGGCACCAGAGTCTGTCAGGCCCGACGCAAATCCAGCCTCTCGGCCTTTTGTGTGATGGTGCGGGCGTTGCCATCAATGTGCGCGACTTTGCGCTGCCTGCACAGCCTACCCCCTGGGCGGCAACGGTCGTGTGTGTCTTCGGCACGTCGATGAATGCTGGGAAGACCACAACGGCCGCCTCCCTAGTGCGCGGTCTATCGCAATCGGGCCTTCGTACAGGCGCCGCCAAAGTGACGGGCACAGGCGCAGGCAGCGACCTTTGGGCCATGCTGGACCATGGCGCGGAGGCTGCCTTCGACTTCACCGACGCGGGCTTTGCCACCACCTTCCTTGCCGACAACGAAGAGATCATCGGCGGGGCGGAGACCATGGTCAGGGCGCTCAGCGGCGCAGGCATGTCGGTGATTGTTCTGGAAGTGGCCGATGGCCTGTTTCAGCGCGAGACCCTCGCCCTTGCCGACTCGCCAAGGTTCAAGAGCCTGATCTCGGGCACTATTTTTGCCGCCGGCGATGCCATGGGCGGTGTACACGGCGCCCTCAAGCTGCAGGAGATGGGACACAACGTTCTTGGTCTGAGCGGGTTGTTGTCGGCCTCTCCCCTTGCCTCCCGCGAGGCGAGCGAGGCAACCGGCCTTCCGGTGATGACGGCAGAAGCGCTGTGCTCGCCCGCAGGGGCACGCACGCTGCTTCCTTCGCTCGGCACCCTTGAGCGCCTGGCCGGATAGATGCCCCTGCCAGCCCTTCTCACCCGCCCTCGCGCTTGTCGGCTCGTCGGCCTCGCGGGGCTTGGTCTGTTCCAATCGGTCCTTGCCATCGTGCTGGCAAGGACACTGGGGGAGGTGATCGCCGCCTCCACCGGGGATCCCACAAGCGTTTCGCCCCTTGGCACCCGCTTGACGGTGCTGGGGGGCCTTGCCGCAGCCCTTCTTGCCACGGGCGTTGCCCAAAGGGTCTTGGGCGAGTGGTTTGCTCTTGGCTACACCAAAGAATTGCGGCTAGCTGTGATGGAGGCCGCACTTCTGTCCGGCGAGCGCGGCTCCAGCCTCGGCGTTGTCATGAGCCGCGTGGTCAACGACCTGACGGCAGTGAAATCCTGGCTATCGAATGGCCTTGCGACCCTTTTCGCCGCTGGCGCCACGACGGCAGGTCTTCTGGTGTTTCTGGCGGTCGATGCGCCGCAGATGGCCATTGCCCTTGCCGCGCCGACACTGTTGTGGCTGGCGGGCACGGCGTCCATCTGCAGGCCGCTCAGCAGAGTCATCGCCTCGACCCGCCGCTGGCGGGGGCGCGTGGCCTCGACCGCCGCGCGGGCTGTGGTGGCACGGCCTGTGGTGCTGGGTTTTGGCCGTCTGGGCTCCCATTTGCGCAAGGTCGCGCGCCGCACCGACAGGATGAACGGCTACCTCCTCCAGCGCGCCGCCTTGTCGGGCCTTGCACGCGGGACGGCCCTTCTGGTTCAGCCCGCTGCCATTGCCGGTCTGGTGATCGCCATGGCCATCGGCGCGCCCTTTTCCCCTTCCGAGCTTGGTGTGGTCGTGGCGCTGGCAGGCTTTTTGGCCGTTCAGCTTGCCTCGTGCGCCCGTGCCCTAGAGTTTCGCCTCAGTCACAGGGTGGCGATGGCCCGCATCGGCGGCACGCTCCAAAACGCGCCGCAGCTTGACGAGGGCGTGCGGCTGACCCGCGCTGCCAAAGGCCATGCGGTGGATGCGCCGGCGGGCACCCTTTCGGCCAGCGCCGTTACCGCCGCGCCGGGCGAGATCGTCGTCATTGCCCCCACTGCCGCCACCGGTGCGGTGTTGGAAGGGCTTGCGGGCCTTGCCCCCCTCGCACAGGGCATCGCGCAACTGGGCGGGGTGGACGCTGCGACCATCGCCTTGAGGGATCGTCTGCGCGTTGTCACCCTCCTTGCCCCGCGCGTGTCACTGCTAGCCGACAGTGTGGCCGACAATGCGCGCCTTGGCGCCCCGTCCGCCACCGACGAAGAGACTGTGGACCGCGTTTTGACCATGTTCGGTCTCAACGCTTTGCGGGACGAGCCTGTGGATCCAACCCGCTGCGATCGCCGCTTGGCGGCCGCCATCAGAGCTGCGCGCGCCGTCCTGCGCGCTGCCCCGGTGGTGTTGATCGACGATCCCGACATCGACGGCAATCCGAGGCTGCGCGAAACCCTCCTGTCGGCGCTGGCCGCAAGCGGACGCACCGTCATCATCACCGGCACCAGCTGACGCCTGTCAGTCCTGCTGGTCCTGCTGCGCCCGTCGCGTTGATTGACGACCCGGATATCGACAGCGGCCCCGTGTCTGCGCGCAGCTCTGTTGTCGGTGCCTACCGCAGGCACCGACACTCTCACCAGAACCCGGTGATGCCTTCTCCCCTACGTCTGCGCAACGCCCATGCCACCGGCGCGGGCGTTGCGCGTTTGCCCTTTGCATAGGCACACAAAAAAGCGTCGCGGCCGTTGGGAAGGCGGTCGCAACGCTTTGTTGTGGATAGCGGCAGTCCGGCGCGAACCGGAAGGGTCAGTTGCCGGACAGGGCCTTTAGGGCTGCGCTCTCTTCCTCAGGCTCCAACGGGGCCTCAGCGGAGACGGTGGTGAGGTAGGCATCCAGCGTCTCGGTGGAGGAGGCGGGCACGAAGCTGTCGCTTGAGGGGAGGGTTGCGACGGCAAAATCCACGCGCCAGTCGCCCTCCCTGTGGCAGGCAACGCCAAGCACACGCTCGCCGCTCCCATCCACCTCGAACTCGCGGCACAAAGCGCCCGCACCGTCGCGGAAGGCGGCAACGGCGGTAAAGCGTGTGGCGCCGGCAAGGTCGGTGCTTTCCCCCGAGGGGACCGTTGCAAGGCTGGGGGCAAGATCAAGGTCTGCCAGGGTGGCAACGCCGGTGTTCGCGCCTGGAGGGGCAACACTGCTCGCCCCTGCAAAATACGCTCCGACGCCGACAGCCACGGCAACAACGCTTGCCGCCATTGCCATCATGGCTTGGCTACGCCTTGGCGGTGCGGTCGCCGCAGGACGGGCGCGCGGCGCAAAGGCCACCACGTTGTCCTCCTCACTCGGGCTGTCTTGTGTACCGGCGCTGTCTTGCGCCTTGGTGCTGTGCTGCGCGTCAGCTTCCACCATGGCCCTCACGGCATCACGCAGGGCATCGGGCACAGGCTCGTGCGCAGGGAATGCGGCCTGGGCAAGCGCTCTTGTCTCGGCAAACACCGCAAAGCGCTCGGCCACAGCCGGATCGGCTGCAATCGCCGCCTCCACCAGTTCGGTTTCGGCAGGCGACGTTTCGCCGTCGGCATAGGCCATCAACATTTCATCGGTCGGTCCCGCTGATACATCGCTCATCACGTTTCACCTGTTGCGGGAGAGGAACGGCTCCTGGCCGAATTTATTCCCGCCTCCCCCAATAGGGTGGCGAGCTTTGTGCGCGCGCGGGCAAGGCGCGACATCACTGTCCCCACCGGTAGCCCTATGACCGCCGCAGCTTCTGCGTAAGAGAGCCCTTCAACGCACACCAGCATGAGGACTTCCCGCTGCTCTTCGGGAAGCTGCAACATCACCTTGGCGGTGTCCGACAGGGCAAGGCGCGCGTCGGCGACCGCTTCGCCGTCATCACCCATGGGCTCTTGCTCATCATCAAGGGGTACGCTCGCCCGGGTCTTCGTGCGCCGCAGGGAATCGATCCAGAGATTTCGAATGATGCGGAATATCCAGGCGTCGAAGCGCGTTCCCTGTTGGAAGCTCTCAGCGTTCAAGAGCGCCCTCTCGCAGGCGCTCTGCACAAGATCGTCCGCTTTGTCGGGCGAACGGGTCAGCGAAATCGCAAACCGCCTCATGGAGGGGAGGAAGGCGATCAGCATGGGACCGATGGTGTCGCGTTGAGGGCTCACTCGGTCTCCGTCGGCCTTGTGTTGGAATCGTGTGCGCAATCACCAGTTATTTCTAACTGGCCATGCGTTGGCAAGGCACGCACGACCTCTAGGGAGAGGCACAGCATCATGTTTTCTTTTCGCGCTTATTATTGGCATATGACACGACCCGTCGCGCTAGGTGTTGCCGTCTTGGTGGCTGCCGGGCTTGTGAGCGGCGGGCAAGACGGCACGGGCACCACGCCCGTCGCAGCGGTTTTCGGCGGGGTGGCCCTTGCCGATGACGACGATGGCGGCAGTGACGATGGCGGCCGAAACAGTGGCGGGGCCAATCAGGGCGGCAACGACCCTGGCGGCGATCGCATCATTTTCACCAACCCGCGCAACACAAGGCCTGCCGCACGGCCAAGGGTACAGCGCCAGAGGCGGGTGACGCGCCCGCGCAACGTTCAGCGCCAGCGCCCCGTGCGTCGCCGCGCTGTGCGCCGACAAAGGCCCCGCGTGGTGCAGGCCGCACCCGTCCCAGCGCTGCCCGTTCAAATCCCCGACGAGCTGGTGGCCCTTAACGTCAGCGCGCCGGCGCTCGCAGCTTTGGTGGCCGATGGCTACACGGTCCTTCAATCGGTGGACCTGACAATTCTTCCTGGCCCTTTGGTGCGGCTTGCCGTCCCCGACAACATCGACCTTGAAACAGCGCGCCAGGCGGTGAGAGATGCCGCGCCGGAGGCGGTGATTGATTTCAACCACGTCTATACGCCAAGCGCGATTGCCGAATGCGAAGGGCTCGCCTGCCCCAATCTCGGCCTCGTGCGCTGGCCCGTCACGGGCGACAGGGCCACCTGCGGCAACGGCCTCACCGTCGGGATGATCGACACGGGCGTGAACCCTGAGCACATCGCCTTTTCCGACGCCGACGTCGAGCTGATCTCTCTGCTCGAAGGGCCGGAACGCCAGTCAAAGGAATCCCACGGGACGGCGGTTGCAGCGCTTTTCGTCGGCTCTGGTGATGGGCGGATCCAAGGCCTTTTGCCCCAGGCGAAGCTGATTGCTGTGGATGCCTTCCAGAATGATGCGAAGGGCCGTGTGCGCAGTGATGCCTTCCGCCTCGTTGCCGCCATGGAGCTTATCCTGGAGAAGGGTGCCCACGTGGCAAACCTGAGCCTGTCGGGCCCGGCCAACACCGTTTTGGAGAGGGCCGTTGGCGAAGCGCTGGACCGTGACGTGGCGCTTGTGGCAGCGGTCGGCAACGAGGGGCCGCGCGCGCCTGCCGCCTACCCCGCCGCCTATGAGGGGGTGGTTGCCGTCACCGCCGTCGATGACAGCCGGCGCGTCTACCGCCGCGCCATCAGGGGGGAGCATGTGGACTTTTCCGCCCCCGGCGTGGAGGTGTGGACCGCTGCGTCCTTAAGGGGCGCCAAACCGCGCACAGGCACCTCCTTCGCAGCGCCCTTTGCCACAGCAGCCGTCGGCCTTGCCATCATGAAGAAGGATGGGGACGTTGAGCGCGCCATCACACATCTTCAGGAGATGGCGGAGGACCTTGGCGAGGCTGGGCGCGACCGGGTCTACGGCTGGGGCCTCATCAACGGTGCCGGGCTGTGCGCCCCCACTGAGGCCCCCGCGCCGACGGCCGCCGCCACACCGCCTGCCGATGCGCCGGAGGACTCCACCGTCGCCGAACGGGAGGGTTAGGCCGTCCGTCTTGCGGAGCCGACACGGCACTAACCCTTGATCATCACGGTGAGAGGTGGGCCTTCAAGGTCCACCTTTTCCATCGGAACGGCGAGGACGATCCGCTGCTCAGGCCGGGCCGAAAGCCGTCTCTCGTGCAGCACCTTCTCGCCCTGGGTGAACCGAACCGTCCCCGTCACAGCCCGTGTAACGCGCAGTTGGAGGACGCGAAGGGCCGCGTCGCCCGCCGTCAGCCTCTGGGGCATCGCGTACTTCAGCCCATCTCCTGCCACCCTGACCGCTACACCGCCGCCGTGAGGCAGCCCCCCTTCAAGGCTAAGGGCGATGGTGTCGCCCACAGCGTTCCCCTCCCTGTGGCTCCAGCCCGCGGTTTCCACAGGCCGCAACAGGTTGCCGGCGGCGAAGACGTCGGGGTCCGAGGTGCGGCCGTGCTGGTCCACAACAGGGCCGCCCGTCAGCGGGTCGAGCGACAAGTGTGAGGCGCGCACCAACGTTGCCTCAGGAACGAAGCGGCCGGTGAAGAGGACGCCATCGGCTTGGAGGGTCCGCACCCTCCCGCCCGCCTCCTCCACCTCCACGCCCTCCACCGCATCGATCCCGATCACCCGTGTCACGCGGGTACGGGTCAGCAAAGGGATGCGAAGGAGCGCAGGCAAACCGGCGGCGGCCGCAAAGGCGGTGGGGCGCGGACCTTCCTCGACCATCGCTTGGGGAACGATCCCGGCATGGCGGCAGGTGAGGATGGCGGAGAAGGACACCAGTTCGGTCCCCACAATCACCGGCCGCCTGAACGGGCGCATCCCCTTCAGATAGACAAGGCTTTGCAGCGCCCCCGTGGTCAGGATGCCCCGCGGCCTGCCGCCACCGACCAAGCGGGCAGACCGCGGTGTCTCGCGCACCCCCGTGGCAAGGAGGAGCCGCTCGGGCGCCAGCCTCTCCACCCCGTCGTTGCTGGCCACGGTGACGGCACCACCCTCGTCCACGGCCACCACCGTTGTCCCCGGCGACAGGGTCACACCTTTGGCGTCGGCCATGTCCACGAGGCGGCGGGCGTAGTTGGGACCCTTCATCAGCCGGCCGAATTCGCGCACCCCAAAGGGGTAGTGGCCGCAGTGGCGGGGGATGCCGCCCAGCGCCTCTTCCCTGTCCACCACGCGAACGTTGGTGACCCCGCGCGCTTTTAGCCGGAAGGCTGCCGCAAGCCCCGCCGGCCCGCCGCCCACAATCAAAACGTCGAGCCCGCTCACCCGTCCACAGGCTCTGCGATGGGAACGGAAAGACGGCCTTCGGTGATCTCTGCAAGGCCCCCCAAACAGTAAAAGCCCTGGCACCGCCCCATGGTGACACGAGTGCGCCGTTTCAGACCGGAAATGGTGCGCGCAGGCAGTGGACCATCAAGCGCCGCCTCCACCTCCCGGCGGGTGACAAGCTCGCAATGACACACAATTCCCCCATGGCCCGGCTCGGCCCAGTCTCGCGCCATGCCCTCGGCCAGCACAGGCGGCCGGGGCCAGAGCGGATCGTCCATGGGCGTAAAACCCGCCTCTAGCTGTGACCAGACGGCCTCGGCCACACCAAGCGCTGAGGACAGACCCGTGGAACGAATGCCCCCGACGCTCACGTACCGGCGGTCATCATAGTGGGTGATCCGGTAGTCCTTGTGCTGCGTTGCAGGGCGAAGGCCGGCATACGTGGCCGTGACGGGGATCTGCCCAAGGGCGGGCACAAGGCGCGCGGCGGTCGCTTTCAAACGCTCCAGCGTGGCGGTGTCGACGCTGGCATCCTCACGGCTCTCCTGCTCCTGCGCAGTGGGTCCCACAAGAACGTTGCCGTAGATGGTGCGACAGACGACGATGCCTTTGGTGGTTTCGCTCGGCACAGGAAGAAGCGTTGTGGTGAGGACATTGGCTGCGGCCTTGTCGAAGACCAGGAACTCACCTTTGCGCGGGCGGATCTCGAACGCGCTCTCGCCTGTCAGAATTTGATCCACTCGGTCGCCATAAAGCCCTGCGCAATTGACGACGGTGGCGGCCCTCACAGCGCCCTTCGTGGTGGTAAGCGTCCACGCCTGCCCATCAAAGCGCCCCCCTGTCACCTCGGCGCTGCGCATGACGGCGGCCCCGTTTTGGATGGCTTGCAACAGGTAGGCGAACGGCGCTGTCCAAGGGTCGATGATGTGTTCGCCGGGAACGAGGATGCCGGCGACAACGTCCTGCGAGACGCCGGGTTCGCGGGCAAGGATGTCTGCGCGGGTGAGGGGCCTGACGTCGGCGACGCCGTTCTGGTGCGCTTTCTCGATCAGCCCACCGAGCCGTTCGGCGTCCTCGACGGACCAGGCAAGCACCATGGCGCCTGTCTTCAAAAGGGGCAGGCGGAGCCGGTCGTGGATGGCGCGGTAGATCTCATAACCACGCGCCACGAGGCGCTGTTCGAGCGAGCCCACGGGCGCGTCGAACCCTGTGTGCAAAATGGCGCTGTTGCCCTTGCTTGCGCCGTCCAGGATGTCGTCGGCCTTTTCGATCACCACCGTGCGGGCGCCGCCAAGCGTTGCCTGGCGCGCAAGGGCGCACCCCACCACGCCAGCGCCAATCACGGCGATGTCGAAAGGCCCCTGCGGCGCGTTGTCTGCAGTGCCCAACAATCGCGCTCCTTGCCACCAGAAGGGTCTTGCGGTGCCGGAGGCGGGCGACTAGCCTCACCGCCATTCGCAGATCGACGAGATTGGCCGACCGTTTGAGATTTAGAAGACCCGCCACGCCTTGCCTAGCCGGGCCCGATGGCCGCCACCCTTAGCGGCCCCAACACTGTGTGGCCCACAGGGCGGAACGCCGCGCCGAGAGAGCAGCGGAACGCCGCGGCCCCCCTGCAACGCAGCAGGCTTTCCCACTGATGCCAGGCCCCCTGCGCGCCTACGTCAAATGGGTGGACAGGTTTTCCCAGGCCATCGGCCTCGTCACCATGTATCTCGTCGTCGCGATGATTGCTGTTCTTCTTCTGAACGCCGTCACCCGCAATGTGATGATGGTGCCCCTGTCCTGGTGCATCGAAGCCGCCCAGTTCATCCTCGCCGCTTACTACATTGTCGGCGGCGCCTACTCGCTCCAACTCGGCGACCACGTACGGATGGACTTGTTCTACGAACGCCTGTCGCCCACCGGTAAAGCGAAGATGGACGTCTTCACCAATTTCTTCTTGGTCTTCTACCTGGTGTGCCTGCTGATTGGCTCCATCTCGTCCGCCACCTACGCCATCGAATACAATCAGCGCAACTTCTCCATGTGGAACCCCTCGATGATCCCCATCAAGGTCATCATGGTGTGTGGGATCGTTCTTGTGCTGTTGCAAGCCATCTCCATCCTTATCAAGGACATTGCGCGGGCCCGCGGCAGACCGCTGGCTGAGGGCATCGGCTGATGAGTTACGAGCTCATCGCGATCCTCATGTTCGCATCCATGATGGTGCTGCTCCTCACCGGGCAGCGGGTGTTTGCCGCCATCGGCTTCGTGGCGGCCGGCGCCGCGCTGCTTCTTTACGGGCAGGGCGCCATCGAAATGCCGTTCAACGCGGCGTTCAAGCTGTTCAACTGGTATCCGCTGCTGACGCTGCCCTTGTTCATCTTCATGGGCTACATGCTGTCGGAGTCCCACATCGCCGACGATCTTTACAAGATGTTCCACGTCTTCTTCGGCGGGGTGCGCGGTGGCTTGGCCATCGGGACAATCATCTTGATGGTCATCATCTCGGCCATGAACGGGCTTTCGGTGGCCGGCATGGCCATCGGCGCGTCCATCGCCCTGCCTGAGCTTTTGCGACGGGGGTACGACAAGATCATGGTGACGGGGGTCATCCAGGCCGGCTCGTCCCTTGGCATTTTGGTGCCGCCGTCGGTGGTCCTCGTCCTTTATGGAATGATCGCGCGCCAGCCGGTCGGCCAGTTGTGGCTTGCAGGCGCCATCCCCGGCCTGATGATGGCCTCGCTCTTCATCATCTATATCTACGTGCGCTGCCGGCTTCAGCCGAACCTTGGTCCGCCCCTTGCCGAAGAGGAGCGAAAGTCCCTCACGTTCAAGGAGAAGCTGATCCTTCTGCAGGCGGGGGTCATCCCGTTCCTCATCTTCTTCCTGATGACCGGGCTCTTCGTCATGGGCTACACGAGCCTTGTGGAATCCTCCGCCGTCGGGGCCTCCTGTGCCACCCTCGCCGCGCTCCTGAAAGGCCGCCTCACCTTCGAGATTCTCCACAAGGTGGTGAAGAAGACGCTGGGCATCTCCTGCATGTTCTTGTGGATCATCCTGGCCGCCCTCGCCTTCGGCGCTGTGTTCGACGGCATTGGCGCCGTCAAGGCCATCGAGAGCCTGTTCATCACCCGCTGGGAGCTGTCCCCGTGGGAAATCCTCATCATGATGCAGCTGTCTTACATCGTGATGGGCATGTTCCTGGATGATACGGCCATGCTGGTGATCGTCGCACCGCTCTATGTACCGTTGATCCAGTCGCTAGGCTTCAATGCCATCTGGTACGGCGTCCTTTATACGATCACCTGCCAGATCGCTTACATGACGCCGCCGTTCGGTTACAATCTGTTCCTGATGCGCGCCATGGCCCCGCCAGAAGTCACCTTGGGTGACATCTATAGATCCATCACCCCCTTCGTCATTGTGATGATCTTCGGCCTGACCCTCGTCATGGTGTTTCCGCAGATCGCGCTGTGGCTGCCAAACCTCGTCTACGGCAACTGAAGAAAGCCCACCCGCGACCCCCTCAAAAACACAACAAGAAGGAGCACGAAGGATGACAAAGACACGCCGCGGATTTTTGAAAGGCGCTGCCATCGGCACCGCCGGCGCCGCTGCTTCCACCCTTGCCGCACCCGCCGTCATTGCCCAGACCGGCCCCATCAAGTGGCGCCTGCAAACCTACTCGGGCGCACCCTTGGGCGCGCACGTCATCAAGCCGCAGATCGACGCGTTCAACAAAGCGGCCAATGGCGAGATGGAGATCGAGCTTTACTACGCCGACCAGTTGGTCCCGACGCCCGAACTCTTCCGTGCGCTCCAAAACGGCACCATCGACGCGGTCCAGTCAGACGATGCCACCATGGCCTCGCCCGTCGATATCTCCGTTTTCGGCGGCTACTTCCCCTTCTCCACCCGCTACTCCCTCGACCTGCCCGTCCTTTTCGACCGCTATGGCCTAAAGGAGATCTGGGCCGAAGCTTATGGTGAGATCGAAGGGGTGGAGTGGCTGTCCGCCGGCGCGTGGGACCCCCTCCACATCTTCACCAAGGACCCGATCCGCTCGCTGGCCGACATGCGTGGCAAACGCGTCTTCGGTGTGCCCACCGCAGGGCGCTTCCTGGCCCGCTACGGCCTCATCCCCGTCATCGTGCCTTGGGACGATGTGGAAGTGGCGCTCCAGACCGGCGAACTTGACGGCGTTGCCTGGTGCGGCTTCACCGAGGCCTATGAAGTGGGCTGGGCGGACGTGTGCAACTACGCCCTTCTCAACAACGTCACGGGCGCCTGGTGCGGCTCCTACTTTGCCCACACAGCGTCGTGGGAGAAGGTGCCGCCGCATCTGAAAGAGCTGTTCTTGATGTCCATCGACCAGTCCCACTACTACCGTCAGGTCTGGTACTGGGGCGGCGAGGCCGATCTTCGCGTCAACGGCAAGAAGATGGAGCTGACCGAAATCCCCGCCGAAGAGTGGGACACGGTGGTGAAGGACGCGGAAAGCTTCTGGGACGAGATTGCCGCCCAGTCTCCGCGCAATGCGCGCGTGGTGGAAATCTTCAAGAACTACTCAAAGGTCATGGAACAGGCGGGCGTGCCCTACCGCTACTCCTGACAGGTTTTGCGGCCGGGCGCTCCAGCGTGCCCGGCAGCACTCTGGGTGTCTGAGGGACGGCGTGGGGGCCATGCCAAGCCCTCCAGGCTTCCGCCCTGTCTCCCGCGGGGTGTGTGGCCAGTCCTTAGCGCGATTCCCGCTCAGTTTGCTTCAAGCTTAGCGGATCGCGCTTTAGCCCATCAGACCTTTGCTCTTGGCGGCGTCGAACCAATGAACGGCGTCTATCAGTCGAACGGCTTGGCCCACCACCACAATGGCGGGTGTGGGCACCTTTTGGAGGGTGGCTGCGGCCGAGAGCGTGGTGGTGATCACCTGTTGGTCGGGCAAAGTGGCATTGGCGATGATCGCCACGGGCTCGTCAGGGGCCCGTCCGCCGTCCATCAGCCTGCGCGCGATGGTGGCGAGATGTTTGGCCGCCATGTACATCACAAGCACGGGGCAGGCGGTTGCGAGGCGTGTCCAGTCGATGGCGGTGGGAAGTTCGCCTGTCAGGTCGTGGCCCGTGAGGAACGTGACGGACTGGTTGATGTCGCGATGGGTGGCCGGTAGCCCGGCATAGGCCAATCCGCCAAGCCCCGCCGACACGCCCGGCACCACACGAAAGGCTATGCCGGCATCATGCAGGGCCTGACACTCCTCCCCGCCGCGGCCGAACATGAACGGGTCGCCCCCCTTCAAGCGCAGCACCCGCCGGCCTTCCCGCGCCTCACGGATCAAGGTGAGCGTGATGTCCCCCTGCGTCGCCGAAGGTTTGCCGCCGCGCTTGCCGGCATGGATCAACCGCGCGTCTTTCCTTGCAAAGGCGATGATGGCATCACTCACGAGCGCGTCATGAACGACGCTGTCGGCATGGCAAAGGCCGTGATAGGCCATCAGCGTCAACAATCCCGGTGCGCCCGGCCCAGCACCAGCAAGCCACACCGTGCCAGGCGCAAATATGGGAAAGGGCGCACCATCGAGGGCGGCAAAGCCTTCAGGCGCGTCGCTCGTCCCATAAGGACCTTCGAAGGGAAGGACTGCGCGCTCACTCATGCTGTCACCCTTTGCGCCATCCTCACCCCGGGCCGCAAGACGCCACCATGCCGGCCGAACCTGATCGTCCCCTTCGCAGCGGTTGGACAACGGGCGCCTGCGCGACCGCGGCGGCAAAATCGGCCTTCATCGCGCTGGTGACGGGGCGCTTTGCCGACCCCGTGACCATCACACTGCCCCGCGGCGGGGAAGCGGCCTTCGCCCTTGCCATGGAGCAGCTTGATGAAACCCGCGCCACGGCAGGCGTCATCAAAGACGCCGGCGACGACCCCGACGTCACCCACGGCGCCCTGGTGATGGCCGACGTGGCCTGGGCACCCGGCAGCGGCGTTCGGTTTGCCGCTGGCAAGGGGGTGGGCACCGTCACCCGCCCCGGCCTTCCCATCGGGGTTGGCGAACCAGCCATCAATCCGGTCCCCCGCAAAATGATGACAGAGGCCATCACCGAGGCGGCCGCCAGACTTGGTGCCGGCGCGAACGTGCGCATCACCGTCGCCGTGGAAGGCGGCGCGGCGCTCGCCGAAAAGACTTGGAACCCGCGGCTTGGCATTGTCGGCGGGCTTTCCATCCTCGGCACGACGGGGATTGTCACGCCCTATTCGTGCGCGGCGTGGATCCACTCCATCCATCGCGGGATCGATGTGGCAAGGGCTGACGGGCTGACCCATGTGGCCGCCGCCACAGGCTCCACCTCCGAACGGGTCGCCCAGGCAACCCTTGGCCTTCCCGACCACGCCATGCTCGACATGGGGGACTTTGCAGGCGGAGTCCTGAAATATCTGCGCGCCCATCCTGTGCCGCGCCTCACCCTTGCGGGTGGCCCTGCCAAGTTGACGAAGCTTGCCATGGGTGCCCTCGACCTTCACTCCAGCCGCTCCCAGGTGGACCTTGCCGCCCTTGCGCTCTGGGCCGAAAAGCTCGGCGCCGACCCGTCCCTCGCCGCGCGCATCACCAACGCCAACACGGCCATGGAAGCCTTCGCCCTTGCAGCCCAAAAGGGAGTCGACCTTGCGCCGACCGTTGCGCGTGAGGCGGGCCGAAGTGCCAGCGCCATCCTGCGCGGTGCGCCCGTGGCGGTGGACGTGATGGTGGTGGGCCGCGACGGCGAAGTCATGGCCCATGTCTAAGACCCTGCTCCTTGGCGGCACGGCCGAAGCGCGTCAGCTCGCCAAAGCGCTCTATGAGTTGGGGGCGGATGTGGTGACCGCTCTCGCCGGCCTGACCGAAGCGGACTATGAGGGCGCGGTGCGGATCGGCGGTTTCGGCGGTGAGAGCGGGCTGACAAAGGCCCTGCGAGACGGCGGCTTCACCCACCTGGTGGACGCCACCCATCCTTTTGCCGCCAAGATTTCGCTGGCTGCGCAGACCGCTGCCACAACGGCGGGCATCCCCTATCTGCGCCTTGAGCGTCCGCCCTGGCAGCCTCCTGAAGGCACCGTGTGGCAAGAGGCAGAAACTCTGGCCGATGCGGCGCGCCTGTTGGTGCCTGGCGAGCACGTCTTTGCGGCCGTCGGTGCAAGAAGCCTCTCGCCTTTCCTTGCGCGGCGCGATGTGCGCCTCACGGTACGCGCCCTTGCCGACCCGGGCCTTGAGGGGCGCAGCGACGTCACTGTCCTCAAAGGCAAGCCTGGCGACCTTGCCGCCGAACGGGCGCTCTTCAAGGCCATGGGTTTCGGCAGGCTCCTCACCAAGAACGCCGGGGGCGATGCCGCTGCGGCAAAGCTGACCGCAGCCCATGAGGCTGGCGTGCCAATCCTTATGGTCCAGCGGCCCAAGGGACAGCCGCCGGCCGATGCCACCAGCGTCGCCCACATGCTCGCGCGCCTCATGGCGTAGGCGTGGCATCAGGCGCACCGCGTCTTCTGGTGGCGGAAGAGGTGGCGATGGGCGGGGTCGTAGAGCGCAGATTCGGTGGCACCGTCCTGCCCCAGTGCGCGGCCCACGAGGATCAGCGCCGTGCGCGTAACCTTCGCCTGACGCACCATGGGCGCGATGGTGGAAAGCGTCGCCGTCAAGATTTCCTCGTCCGGCCAGGTGGCGCGCACCACCACCGCGACAGGGCAATCGGCGCCGTAATGGGGCGTCAGGGTCTCCACCACATGGCGCAGGTTTCGGATGGAAAGGTGAATGGCGAGCGTCGCCCCTGATGCACCAAGGGTCGCCAAGTCCTCCTTGTTGGGCATGGCGGACGATTTCATGGCCGTGCGGGTGAGGATCACCGTTTGCGCCACGTCAGGAAGGGTGAGCTCGGTCTTAAGCGATGCAGCCGCAGCGGCGAAAGCCGGCACCCCTGGCGTCACGTCATAGTCAATGCCGAGGGCGTCGAGGCGTCGCATCTGTTCGCCCGTCGCACCATAGATGGACGGATCGCCCGAGTGGACGCGGGCAACGTCCTTGCCGTCGGTATCGGCGGCGGTCATCTCCTCGATGATCTCATCCAGCGTCATGGAGGCAGTATCGACCACCCGCGCACCTTCAGGAGCGCACGCAATCACCTCCTCGGGCACCAGCGAGCCAGCGTAAAGACACACAGGCGAGGCTGCGATCAGCCTTTGCCCACGCACGGTGATGAGGTCGGCCGCACCAGGCCCTGCCCCAATGAAGTGGATCATGACGCCACCTCGTAGCCGCGGGGGGTGTAGGTTTTGCGCGTCCCATCGCCGCGTGAAAAACGCCGTGTGGTGGAGGCGCCGATGATTACGGTGGAAAGCATGTCCACCTCCTTCGGGTCGAGTGTCTGAAGGGTTTCGTGGCGCACCCGTTCCCCCCCACGCCCCACATTGGAGGCGATGATGACGGGTGTCTCCAGCGCGCGGGCGGCAGAAAAGATCTCCAACGCCTCCACCAGTTGCGTGGTGCGCCTTGCCGAGCGGGGGTTGTAGAGGGCGACCGCAAAATCCCCTTTGGCAGCCGCTTCCAGGCGCTGGCGGATTACCCCCCAGGGCGTCAACAGGTCCGATAGGGAGATGAACGCAAAATCGTGCCCCAGGGGTGCGCCTGCCAGGGCCGCCGCCGCCTGTGCGGCCGAGACGCCCGGGATGACCGTGACGGCAACGCGCTGGGCAGCGTCGGAGAGATCGCCCTGGTCCAACAGCTCCATGGCAAGGCTTGCCATGGCGTAGATCCCGGGATCACCTGAGGAGATGAGGGCAACGCTCTTGCCCTCCCCCGCAAGCTCAAGGGCGTGGCGAACCCGCGCGGTTTCGTCCCCAAGGGCAAAGTCATGCCTTGGCTGGTCGCCGCGCACATCCTCCACAAGGTCAAGATAAAGCGAGTAGCCGACGTAGATGTCGGCGTGGGCAAGGGCTGTGACGGTCGCCTTGGTTCTGAGCGCCGCCGAGCCTGGCCCCGTGCCGACGACGGCAAGATGGCCGCGGGCCCGCCCCACCGTCCGCGGCACAGGATTTGGCGCCAAGGCAAGGGCAGCTGTCACCCCGTTGGCAACGGTTTTTGGCACCACAAGGCGCGCCTGTGGGCCGGCGGCGGCAAGGGCGGCAGCTTCGGCGACACCTGGAACGCCGACGGCCGCACGCACTGTCTCCGATGGGTTCGCGAGGCGCCCCTCTTCTGCGGCCAGTGCGGCACTGTCGAAGAACCGGGCCGGGGCGCCGAGGTGGTCGGCGACGGCATGGACGGCCGCCTCATCGGCCTTCACATCCAGCGAGACCACCACCGAGACGGCGCGGGGGTCGTATCCGCCTTGTGCCAACACGTCTTCGGCAAGGGCAATCGACGCGTCGGGATCGGCGCCGCGCTCTGCCCCGATGCCAAGGGTCAGACGCTGGGCAATGTAGGTGGCCACCTCGCCGCTGTCCGCATGGCGCTGGATGGTGGCGCGCACGGGTACCGTGCCTTTGGGAAGGGGCGCCAGGAATGGGAGGTCGCCTTCAGGGCAAATTCCGCCACCAGCGCCAAGGGTTGCAGCAAGGCTCTTGAAGGGGCGCAGATCGGCCACCTGCCAGCCTGGCGGCGGGTCATCCACCGCGATGGGGAGGCGCACCTCGCTCATGGCGGTGTCGGCCGGCGCGACACCGAGGGCTTTTGCGGCGCGGCTGGCAAGGTCGCTGCCGCCGCGATGGGCGCCGAGGAGTGGCACTACAGCGCCGCCGTCCTGCGCGACCGCCACCACGGCAGGCTCGGCGGTCTTGTCGGCAAGGTGCGGTGCGACGGCACGGATCAAGATCCCTGCCGCACACACTCCCACAACGGAACGTCCAGACGCAAAAAGCGCACCGATGTGCTTGGCCGCTGCCGAAAACGTCTGATCCACCGTTTCGGGATCCACCCGGCCTGCAAGACCATGAATTTCGGCCGGTTGCAGCGCTCCCCTGAGGGTGCGCGCTGTCTCAACGCCCGCGCCGGAGAGAACGATGATGACCGTCATCCCTCCCCCTTCGAAGGCGCAACGATGACGGTGGAGAAATAAGGCTTCGGTCCAGCCTCGACGGTGTCGACCGGGGCGATCAACTGATCGGCGAGGCCCGCTTTGGACACCAACACTGCCTGCCGCCCTTTGGCCGTCATAATGTCGGCCACGGTGTCGAAGTGCCGGCCAACCTTATAGACGGCAACACCGCCCCCTTGTCCGAGGGCCGTCTCCAACGTCGCTTCTCCGGCCGTGGCTGGGACGATGGAGAACGGGGCGGTGCCGCGCGCCAGAGACACCCCGGCCACCGCCGCGCAGGCCGATGCTGCCGTGACGCCAGGCACGATGGTGGGCTGCCTGTGGGGAAGCCGCACGGTGATGGAAGCGGCGCTGCCATAAAGCATCGCATCCCCCTCGCACAGGAGGGCAACGCTGCGGCCAGCTTCAAGGTGCATGTCTATGGCCTCGGCTGCAGCGTCATAGGCCGCGCCCGCCCTCCCATCCATGGGGACGGTGAAGGGAACGTGATCGGCCGCGCCGATGTGCGCGGCGGCTATATCGGCGGCAAAGCTGCCGCCCGTGGTTTGCGGGTAGGCCACCACATCGACGGCGCGCAAAACCTCAACAGCCTTAAGGGTCATGAGGGACGGGTCGCCAGGACCGACGCTGACCACGAAGAACGTCCCGCTCACGGTTTCACCACCCGCCACTGGAGGACGGACATGGCGGGGCGCATCGCCATCAGCCGCCCTACAGGCGCCGCGTGAGAAAGTTGAATGCGCGTCAGCGTGCCCCCCAGGCGAGCAAACCGCGCCATAGACGCTTCTTCCCCCGACAACGTGACAGCGTTGGACACAAACGTGCCACCGGTGGGAAGGCGCGCCCAAAGGGCATCGAACAGCCCGTCATCCCCCACTCCGCCGCCGAGGAAGATGGCGCTCGGCGGCAGAGCTTCGTCCAGGCGATCGATGGCGCTGCCCACAAGCACGGGCGCCTTCACCTTGCAGGAGATGAGATTGCGGCGGGCGGCTTCAGCGCGGTCGGTATCGCGCTCGAACAGAGTCGCGCGGCCTCCGCCACGCACATAGTCGATGGCAACGGCGCCACTCCCTGCACCAACGTCCCAAAGGTGACCAGGGGGAGCCAGCGCGGCAATGGTGATGGCGCGCACTTCGTCCCGTGTGACGCAGCCATCGTGGTCGAGGTCGTCCACCTTCACAGGGCCTGCGCCAACGCACTCCACTGCCACCACGTTCAAGGGGTGAAACGGGCCGGAACAGTCGCTCGCTTTGGTGGTGTGGATGGCCTCGTCAGGTCCGCCGAGCGCCTCAAGGACCACAAAACCACTGTCGCCATAGCCGGCATCGGCAAGGGCCGCTGCCATGGCGGCCGGCGCTTCGCCATCCCGCGTGAGGGCCATCAAACGCTGACCTGTCTTGGCGTGGAGGACGATGTCGCTCGCGGGCAAAGCGTGGAGCGAGACCGTCACCACCGTCTCCAATGGCCATCGCAAAGCCGCTGCGGCCAAGGAGAATGCCGACGGCGCAGGGTGGACCGCCATCTCGCCCGCAGAGAGCCTGCGCAAAAGGGTTGCGGCAATGCCGTGGTGCATCGGATCGCCCGAGGCGAGGATGGTGGTTGGGTGGCCACGCCTTGCGACAACCGCGTCAATCCCGTCCTGAAATGGTTTGGGCCATGGCATCCTTTTGTCTTCGGGCACACGCGCGGCCGCAAGGAGCCGTTCCGCACCGAAAACCTGAGCGGCTCTCAGCGCGTCAACGGGGGCGGTGGGCGCAAGGGCGCCTGAGGGAAGGCAGCCGACCACCGTCAGCCACGGCGGCACGCCTCCCGTCTGCACCACCGTCCCTGCCACCCTAAAGACGGCCGCCGGCGACGGCAGCGTTGAGGGCCGCGCCTGCCATTGCACTCCCGCCGCGCCGACCCTTCAGCGTGGCGAACGGGCACTGTGGCGGCGAGGCGACGAGCGCAGCTTTGGACTCTGCCGCGCCGACGAAGCCTACGGGAAACGCAAAGACTGCCGCCGGCCGCGCCCCGTCTCTCATGAGCGCCAGCAACTCGAACAACGCCGTCGGGGCATTGCCGATCACGACGATTGCCCCGTCCAGCGTGCCGGCGGCACGGCGTATGGCAATGGCAGAGCGTGTGGTGCCCTCAGCCTTTGCCGCGTCGGCCACACCCTCATCGCCAAGGTGGCAGACCACCCTCTCGGCCGGGACAAAGCGCGTGGAGATGGCGTGCCGGGTCATCTGCGCATCAACGATGACGGGTGCGCCCTTGTGCAGCGCCTCCGTCGCCGCCTTCACGAGCGACCCTGAGAACACAAGGTGGGGCAGGATGGACGTGTCCCCTGCCGCGTGCGCAACACGGGCGGCAACAGGCGCGTTGTCGCCGAAGGCAGCAAGGTCCGCCTCCTCATCGATGATGGCAAAGGAGCGCTCGGTGATCGCACGAGGGTCGCGCAGATAGTCAAACGCTGCACCGGACACCACCGACCTTGGTCCCATCGGATGCGCCTCGTGCGGATAGTGATGGTGGTGATGATGGCCGTGATCGTGCCCGTGGGTGTGGTCATGATCATCGTTGTGGGCATGATGGTGATGGTCTTGGCGAAGGACGCGGCAAGCGCCTGTGCAAAAGTCGGCGCAAAGGTCGCAGTCGGCAACGTTGGAGCCTGGGGCCGAGGCTCCCATCCCCTCCACGTGGTGGTGGTGGCTTTCCTGGGCGGCGCCCACCTCGGCCTCAAAACCCAGCACCTGCGTGCGGTACTTGCAGACGCCGCAGTTCATCACCGCCTTGCCTTCTAGGATCTCCCTGACCCGCTCCTCGAACGTGTCGATCACCTGGGGGTGGTCGCCGAGATAGGCAGCCTTTGCGAATGCAATATCGGGATGGCGTTCAGCCGCACGATCGGTGAAACCATAGATCCTGTCGATCAAGATCCCCGAAAACAGGAAGTACGGGAACACGATCACCCGGCGGAAGCCGAGCCGCGAGACCGTCTCAAGGCACGGCTCCACCAAGGGGAAGGTGACGCCTGAGTAGGCCACCTCGCACCATCCGAAGCCGAACCCCTCCCACAGCATGCGCGCCACTTTGGCAACGTTGGCATTGGCGTCGGGGTCAGACGCACCGCGCCCCACCACCACAAGGCAGGTTTCGGACGCAGGGGCGGGGCCGAGCCTTTCGTCAAGCTCAAGGGCCGCCGCGCGCACCCTGTCGCCTGCAGCGCGCAGCATCTTGGCGTCGACCCCAAGATCGCGCCCATAGTCGATGGCGATCTGATGCTTGGCGGCGTAGGTGTTCAGGACGCTCGGAATGTCGTTCTTGGCGTGGGAGGCGGCAAACAGCATGCCTGGCACGGCAAGGATGCGGTCGGCCCCCTGGGTGCGCAATTTGTCGAGCCCATCGCGAATCACAGGGTCGGCAAACTCCAGATAGCCGTACTCCACCGGCCAGTCTTGGAAGCGCGGGCGCAGCGCCTCGGCAAGCGTTGCAAACTCTTTCACGGCGCTTTTGGAGCGTGAGCCATGGCCGCAGACCATCACGCCAATCCGCTCACCCATTATCGCACACCCATCGGGATGCGGCGGCAGACAGTAACGGTTCGGCAAAGGTTCATGTCGTCTCCTCTAAGCGAGCGGCATCGAGGCAGGAGACGTCATGCGACGGTGAGGTCGCCGGCAGCCACGGCGTTGGCCCCCGATTTGGGTCGGCCGCACCGCGATCGCTTTCAGTTCCTGCAGGAACGCTGCGTGGGACTGGCGTATCAGCCGGCGCGCCCGGCCACAAGCCGCCTCAAGCGCGGCAAAAGCGGAATAAAGGGGCGGGAATTTGCGTTTCCTCAAACGACTGACTACCACACCTCGCTGACGCGATTGAGAGGGGCCTATGTTCAAGCCATTTGCCATTGCCGGTCTCTTGGCCGTGACCACCGCCGCCGCAACCAGCGTTGTGGCCGCCGTTGAAGACGACGAACGCGAGATCCCCAGTATGGAGGGGAGCTGGACAGGTACGGGCTTCGTTCAAAAGGACGAGACCTCAAAGCCCATGAAGGTACGCTGCAGTGTGGAGGGTCTTCACGCAGGCAACGAAATCGGCTTTGAGGGCGTGTGCCGCGCCATGATGATCTTCCGTCGCCCCATCGGCGCCAAGCTGATCCAGGAGGGGGACCGTCTGACGGGCACCTACACGGGGTCCGATCTTGGGGTCGCCGACCTTGACGGGGCGCTGGAAGAAGGCCGCACGGCCGTTCTCACCATGACCTTCCCCCGGGAGATCCACGGCGATGCCGAAGCGATGATGACCATCCATCGCCCGAAAGATTCAGAGTTCACCATCACCACCACGGACATCATGTCCTCCGGTGAGGAACTGACCACCTCGCAAATCACCTTCGCCCGCAAATAGACAGGGCGCCTCAAAATCCTCCGCTCAAGAGCAAGATGACGATGAGGGCACCGATGGCGGCAAGCACCCAGCGCATCGGGCTTTGTTCGCCATCGGCCTCACCGCTCACTTGCACGGGCGCATCACGGCTTGCCTGGCCGAAGGAGGCGGTGCCTGTGGTGGTCTCCAGCGAGCGGGATGGGGGGCGGGGCAAGCGCTCGGCCACCTCCTCGTCCGTCAGTTTTGCGTCGGCGACGGCGTCCTGTGTGGGCGGGGCGGCAGGTTCTGCGTCGCGCGTGACCGTCTCGGCGGGCGTGTCCTCAGCCGCATCGCGCGTCTCTTCCAGCGTGTCGGTCTGCGGCTCGTGGGTATCGACGCTTGCAGAGGGCGCAGCGGCGCGGGCATCGCGTGCGCCAAGGCTTTCAATCATCGACGGGGCGTCGACGCTTTCCACCAATAGCTGGAGGCGCGAGAAGAACTCGTTCGCAAGCGTTCGGGCTGTGGTTGCGACAATGCGCTCATCGAGCGTGGCGAGTTCGCCCTCGGTTTCGGCCGTCAGATGGTAGGCAAGGTTCGTGGTGCTCTCGTCGATGGCAGCAAGGGCCACATGGGCACGACCACGGGCCTTGCCCACGACGCCGCCATCCGCCTCGCCAATGAGGGTGTAGCCGGACGGACGGTCCACATTGTCAACCTTGATGGTGCCGGCAAAGGTGCTGCGCAAAGGCCCCACCTTCAGCGCCACGGTCATGGCGTAGCGGGAGTCCGATTCCTTGTGGAGCGATTGGCAGCCTGGAATTGCCTGGCGCAAGATGACAGGATCGTTGAGCGCATCGAAGACATGATCGGGCGGCGCGTTAATCACCTTTTCGGCGGTCAGATCCAAGGCGTCCCCCACACCAACACCATCGCAGCAGTCGCAACACACAAGTGAGAACGACGCCATGACGGACGGTCGACTTGAAGGAGAGCAGCCTCGCCCACCCCGCCCCAGCGGGCCATCGACCGCGCCCCGCCAGGATGACGGCGCTCGGAACGGTCACACAAGGCTATGACGCTGATGCCGTCAAGCGCATGCCCCATTTGCGGCTCGTCCGCTTTCGGCCCCGGCCCCAAAGGGCGCTGCGCGCCGGATGGGTCGATGCCACGCTGCAATGGCTGTGGATCGTTGGAGCGTCACCGCGCCTTCCGCCTGGTGCTGAACGCCATCGCGCCTGTGTTTGCCACACGGCCCGTTTTGCAGTTCAGCGCCGATGGGGCAGCTCCGCGGGAGGTGTTCGGGTCGTTCGAGGTGTCCGAATTCGGCACCGACACCCACCTCGACATGGCCGACATCGAAAAGGCTGATGGCGCATACGGCCTTGTCATCTCCAACCACGTGCTTGAGCATGTGGCCGATGACGTTGCCGCCATTGGCGAACTCGACAGGATCACCGTTCTTGGCGGCGCCGTGTTCCTGTCCGTGCCGGACCTGTTGCGTGTGGAAAAGACCATCGAATACGGCCATGCCCGCGAGGACAAGCATGGCCACTACCGCCTCTATGGGCCCGATATTGTGGAGCGGTGGCGCAAGGGCGCTCCGTCTTGGCAAGGCATCGGCGTGGTGGCCTACGACCCTGTGACAGGGGCTGAGGACCGCGCGACGATGTTGTCGCGCGACCCCATATTGCTGGCGGATTTGATACGTCTTTTAGAAGCCGCGACGTTCAATCCCTTCAACGCATTCACGTGAGCGAACGGCTCTCGGTCAGCTCTTTGGAGCAGCGCCGGTGTCGAACTTGGGGATCGCCATATCGGAGGCGGGATCCTCTTCAATGCCGGCCCAGTTGCTGCCGGCGGTGACTAGGTTGCCTGAAATGTCCTCTTCCCAGAACGTCACCACGTTGGGGGTGATGTTGAGGTAGAGCTTGTCGTCCACGATGCGCCAAAGATTGGGGTTGCCGGGCACCTTGCCGCCTTTGGCAACGCCGTAGGCACAGTGGCCGTCAAATTGTGGCGCGTACTTGTCCGGGTTGGCCTGGAACTTGGCCAGATTGTCTGCGTTGGCGAAGGCGAACGTGGCGCCGTTGTGCTCGGCCGTGAACGCTGCCGAACCCGGCACGGCCGCAGGCTGCGGCGATCCCACAGGGGCCTGCTCCATATCGAAATAGGCAACGACGTCGTAGCCTGAGTTGGCAAAGCCGGTGTCGTTGACGTATTGCGGGCCAGCAAACACCCCCGTGGTGAGGGCGATTGAGGCGGCGGCAGCCAAGAGAGTGCGTTTGAGCATCGAGGGGTCCTTGGATCTTTTTGGTCACGGTCCGTCGTGATGAGCCAAGACTTAAGGTCGCGGGAGGGCGAGTGCCCGTCACAGCCGTTCACCTTTTCGCGCGGGAGCGTTAGACTCTTTGGGTTGCCGAAGCCATGTGTGTGGCGCACCCATGGCCACGGAGGGGCATGCCATGCTGAATTCACTATCGGACTGGTTTCACAAGCTGTCACAAGCGGGGTGTGGGGATGAGCCCATCTCCGGAGGGGACCCGCGCCTTTCGGTGGCCGCCATCCTGGTTCACATTGTCGCTGTGGACGGCGTCGTCACCGATGACGAGAAGCGCCGCCTGCGTGAGGTGTTGAGCGCCCACTACGGCCTTGATGCCCGCGAGACGGAGCGCCTGCTTGAAGAGGCGCGCAAGCGGGACGAAGACGCTGTCGACCTTTACGGCTTCACATCGGTCCTTAAACGCGAGTTGACCGAGGATGAGCGCCGCGAAGTGGTGGAGCTGATGTGGGAGATGGTCATTGCCGACGGCAAGATCTCCGAGTTCGAGGACAATGTGGTCTGGCGCGTTGCCGAACTGATTGGCGTGTCCACCCGCGACCGTGTGCTGATCAAGCAGTCCGTGGAAGCCAAGACCGCCACTTGAGGCGGGGCGTTTGTCATACCAACAAGCGGGTCTGCCCTGTGGCATCGGCAGACCCGGTCTGATACTTTTTACGCCATGGATGCATTTTCATCAGCCGGGACAGTGGTAAGCGGTCACGCGGCCGACCCGCGCCCGATGCTTATCGTGCTTCATCAGGCAAACTCCACGTCGGGCCGTGTGGGCCAGATGCTGAAAGACCGGGGTTACCGGCTCGACGTGCGACGCCCCGCTTTGGGGGACAGCCTTCCCCGCACCACGCGGGACCATAGCGGCGTCGTCATCTTCGGCGGGCCCATGAGCGCCAACGACCCCGACGCCTACATCAAGCGCGAGATCGACTTCATCGATATCCCCTTGCGGGAGGAGACGCCGTTCTTCGGCATTTGTCTCGGCGCACAGATGCTGGCCAAAACCATCGGCGGCAACGTTGCGCCCCACCCTGGCGGGCGGGTGGAGATCGGCTACTACGACCTGATGCCCACCGACGCCGGCCGCGCGGTGATGGACTGGCCTCACAAAGTCTACCAATGGCATCGCGAGGGCTTTTCCGTCCCCCACGGCACGCCGCTCCTTGCCAAAGGGCACGACTACGAAGAGCAGGCCTTTCGTGTGGGGGAGAACGCTTACGGCGTCCAGTTCCACCCAGAGATCACCCTTGCCATGCTCTACCGCTGGACCACCCGCGCCCACGAACGCATGAAGCTGCCGGGCGCTCGGAACCGCCGGGACCATTTTGCGGGCCGCGCCATCTACGACCAGCCTTTGAGGGAATGGCTGTCGCGTTTCCTCGACCTGTGGCTTGCCCCGCGCCAGGCTGAGAGTGCCAGCGCAAGCGCCGCCCGCACGGCCACCACCCGCTAACCCGACAGAAGGCGCGGGAGAAGCAGGCAAAGGGGTGGGAGGGCAACCAAAAGCGCCACCCGCACAAGCTCCACGCCGAAAAAGGGCAGGACGCCTTTGAAGATGTCGGCCATCGGCACCGTCGGCACCAACCCTTTGATGATGAAGACATTGAGGCCCACAGGCGGGGTGATGAGCCCAAGCTCCACCACCACAAGGGCCATGATGCCGAACCAGATTTTCAGTTCTTCGCTGGTCATCCCGAAGGCGGCGGCATCGGCGGTGACGAAATCGCCCCCGTTCACCGCCAACAAGAGCGGCCATACGAACGGCACGGTGACCAGAACCATCGCCAACGATTCCATCACGCAGCCAAGGATGATGAAGGCGGCAAGGATGAGGATCAGGAGGACGTAAGGGTCCACCGTCACCTCACCGCCCCAGGCAGCAAGGGCGGCCGGTAGCCCTGCGCGCGCAAAAAACCCCTTCAGCACCTCAGCGCCGAAGACGATGAAGGCGATCATCCCCGTGGTGACGGCCGTGTCGAGCAAGGCGTTCTTGATCTCGCCCCAACCGAGCCCGCCCCGACCCAGGGCGCGCAATATGAGTCCGTAAAGGAGGACGGCGGTGGCGCCGATCGCCGCCGCAGGCGTTGGCGTGAAAAGGCCTGCCCCGAGCCCTGCAATCAACCCCGCGAAAATGACGAGCACAGGCAAGAGCCGCTTGATGTCGCGAGCGCGTTTGGCTTTGTCCAGCCGTTCGGCGCGGGGGACAAGGGCGGGCCGCCGTCGCACGGTGATCGCGATGACGGCGATGAACCCCAGCACAGCCAACAGTCCTGGCAGGAGCGCTGCCTGGAACATGGCAACCACCGAACCCTCCACCACGATGGCGTAAAGGACAAGGGCCGTTGACGGCGGGATGAGGATGCCGAGCGTGCCGCCTGCGGCAAGGGTGCCCGTTGCAAGGCGCGGCGCGTAACCAAGGCGGGTGAGCTCCGGCAAGGCGACGCGCCCCATAGTGGAGGCGGTTGCGAGAGAAGAGCCGCACACCGAGCCGAACCCTGCACACGCGCCAACGGCTGCCATGGCAACACCGCCGCGCAGACGCCCAAGAACAGCATTGAAGCCGCGGAAAAGGTCCCCGCTCAGCCCCGCCTGGCTTGCAAGATGGCCCATCAGGATGAAGAGGGGGATGACCGACAGCGTGTAGCTTGCCACCGTCCCAAATAGCAGCGTCTTAAAACCTTCAAGGTAAGGCTCGAACCGCAGGAACGGCGCGACGATGGAGAGCGCCAGGTTGCCGGCAATGCCCACCACCACCATGGCAAGCCCAACCGGCGCGCGTAGAAGCAACAGGACCAGAAACACAACAAGGCCGGCAAAGCCGACCCATTCCCTGTCAATCATGGCGCCCCATCGATGGGCGGACCGAGGGGGCGGGGAGACAAGGCCGCCACCGCCCACAGCGCCAGCGACAGGACGCACGGCACATAAAACGGCCACACGGGCCAGCCGAGGACGGGGGAGACGAGGCCATCGGCCCTCGCCTCCAAAAGCCCACGCGCCATGAAAACGGCGAGGAAGAGGGCAAGAAGCACCGTCACCCCTTGCCAGAAGGCTGTCAGGAGCGGCCGCAGCCAACGCGGGGCGCGGGAGGGGATAAGGTCCACCGCGATGTGGCCCTTGCGCACCTCGCAATAAGGCAGCGCCATCATCACGGCGCAGCCGATCGCAAGGGCGACAAAATCCTCATAGCCGGGGAGCGCTGCGATGCGGGTGCCGAACGCCTGCCCCACCCTGTCGACGGTAAAGGCGGCAGCGTTGTAGGAGGTGGCTGCCATGGTGGCCAACAGACCCACAGCGCCCGCCAACGCCCAGTAGGCGGCAGCCCGCTCGATCCAGCCGCTCACCGCCGCAAACGGCCGCGGTTCAGGAACGCGTCAGCCCGCCGTCTCGCGCAGCGTCTTGAGGGCGCGCTTGAAGGTGTCATTGTTGCTCCCGTCCACCGGGCCGGCATAAAGCGCGCGCGCCGACAGTTCCGCCTGAAGCGCTTGGCGCAAAGGTCTGTTCATGGCAAGCGGCCGGCTGCCGCGGCGGAGCGCCTGAATGATGAGCTGTGCGGCCGCCTCAAGATCGCGCGGGACGCCCTGGCCGTTGGCGTGCATCATGCCGAGATTATAGGCCGCATCCCCATGACCGTTGGCGGCGGCTTGGCGGTACCAGCGCGTTGCCTCCTCAAGGTCCTTCGGAACGCCCTGGCCGGAACTATAAAACCAGCCGATGGCGTACATGGCGTCCGCATTGCCACCATCGGCAGCGCGCCGCATGAGGGACAGCGCCTCCTTGCTGTCGGCTGGCGTGCCTTCGCCCTTGAGGGTCATGACGGCAAGGTTGAAGAGGGCGGCCAGGTGGTCGTTCTCCACCGCCTTCTTGTACCATTTGACGGCCTGGGCATCGTCCTCGGCAACGCCTTTGCCGTGCTCTAGCATGACGGCGACGTTGAACATGGCGCTCACCACCCCGCGGTCGGCAGCGCGGTGGTGCCAGCGGAAGGCTTCCTCAAGGTCCTTCTCCACCCCCTCGCCGCGGGCGTAAAACAGGCCAAGGTCGTTCATGGCCGCGGCATTTCCTGCTGCGGCGGCCTTGCCGAACCAGCGCAGCGCCCTGTCACGGTCCTGCGCCACGCCATCGCCTGTCTGATACTTCAGGCCCATGGCACGCATGGCCAGGGCATCGCCCCCGTTCGCCTCGCCCCTGAGGGCTGCAATCTCAGGCGCCTCGCGCGGCGTCGCGGTTGTGGGTGCCTCCACCGTACCCGTGGCATCGAGGGCGGCAAGGCGCACCTCGGCCTGCCGCGCCTCATCAGAGCTTGGATATTGCCGGATAAAGGCGCGCAGGACCGAAGGGTCTTCGCTGTTTTGGATGAGGGCGAAGAAGCGGGCCGCCTCAGCGCCTGCGCTGGCGGCGACATCAGGGACACGCGCGGTCACCGTTGGAGCGGCGGCCGCCTCTTGAACAAGACCCGCGATGAGGGGGGATTTTTGCGCAATCAACGCGATGGGGATGGCAAAGTTGATGCTGTCGAGCCGCGAGCCCGCGTGATGGAGGGCAACGGCCGCGCGGCTTTCAGGATCGATGACGGGCGAGCCTGAATTGCCTGGCAGCGTATCGCAGGTGTGGCGAAGCCGCGCGCCCGCGAAGGCAGGCTTGTCGCTGCGGCACTGCTCGCGGCTGATGTGCTGGGCCCGCTTCATGGGGTGCCCGACAATCCAGTAGGGATAAAGGTCCGGCAGTGGATCGACCGCGGCCAGCTTTAGCATGCCGAAGGTCTCGCTCGGTTTGCCGAACACCTCAAGCACGGCAAAATCGAGGTCCTCGTCCGCCTCCACCGGGACCATGTTGACCTGGAAACGCTCCGTCCCGTCGGCAATCCCCTCCACCGTGTAGCCCATCAAGAGGGAGACGGCCTCGATCTTGGTGGAGTTGGTCTGCGGGATGTCCACAACGCCAGGCACACAGTGATAGTTGGTCAGAATATGCCGGTCCGATATGACGAACGCGGTACAGGGAAAGACCCCGCCATCGGTGCGAATGTCGAGCCGCCCCACCGCCCTGCCGAGCCGCTTGAAGGGCGCTGAATCGCCATAGCCTGAAATGGGCTCGTTATTGTAGGCGCCGACGTTCAGCTCCAGCTGAATGCCTGCTGCGGCCTGACGGTCACTCAGCACCACTTTGCCATAGTCCTGCGGGGGCGAACCGACCAACTGCTCGGCCATTGCGGGCACCATGGTGGCGGCAAAAGCGGCTGCGACCGCTGCCGCGGCAAAGGCCATCCTCATTCCCGTCCCCCAATTTGCGATCACACCAGGACTTTTTTCAAATGAACGCTGTGCGCTGAGAATGTCCACACCAGCCCCCTCAAGGCACCTTGGAGACGGTGAGCTTTGCCAGCGCCTCGACGAAGGCGGGGGTGTCGGAGCCATCCACCGGTCCGTCATAGCCGCCCCTTTCGGCAAGGGCGCGCTGCAAGGGTGCGCGCAATTCTTCATCCACCGCCACCAGAACGGCGCCTTGGGCAACGGCCTCAAGAACAAGGCTGGCGCCTGCGGACGGGTCCTGCGCAACGCCTTTGCCGCGGATGGTCAACAGGCCAAGGGCAAGGCGAGCGTCCACGTGGCCTTTGTCGGCGGCCTTTTGGAACCAGGCGACGGCGGCCTTGTCGTCGCGCGCTGATTCGCTACCGGCATAAAGGATGCCTATGCGGTGCATGATGGCAGGCCCACCGCGGCTGGCTGCGCGTTGGAAGAGGGCATCGGCAGCCGCTTCGTCCTGCGCGACGCCATCGCCGCGCAGGAGATGGCCGCCAAGGCTCACCATCGCCAGCGGATTGCCTCTGTCGGAGGCCTTGCGGAACCAGTCCACCGCCTCGGAGGCATCGCGCTCCACGCCGCGGCCGGCGGCATAGCGAAGGCCAAGGCTGTGCATGGCGTTGGGGTGACCACGTTCTGCGGCGCGGCGGAACCACCTCAGCGCACCGTCAACGTCCTTCTGGGTCCCGCGGCCTTGGGACAGGCGAAGCGCAAGGCTATGCATGGCCGGTGCAAGTCCACCCTCGGCCGCCTTCTGAAACCAGCTGACGGCCGCTGCCTCATCGCGCACAACGCCGTCGCCTGACGACAGCTTTAGCCCAAGGTTCAGCATGGCGCGAAGGTGACCGCGCTCGGCGGCCTTCTTGTACCATTCCACAGCAATAGCGTTGTCCTCCGCAACGCCATGACCACGGTCGAACATGTAGCCCACATCGTTCATGGCGACGGGATAGCCTGCGTCCGCCGCCTTCTGAAACCAGGCGAGCGCGGCCTCGTGGTCAGCCTCCACCCCTTCGCCCAGGAAGTAGGCGCGGCCGAGGGCACGCATGGCCCTTGCATCCCCCGCCGCAGCGTCCGCCCGTAGCGCCTTCAGGACACCCTCATGCCGCGAGGGTCTGGGGGGCGCTGTCACGGTCGGTGCCGCCGAGGGCTTGGGATTGGCCTGTTGCGAGGGCTTGGGGGGCGCCGTGTCGGTAAGGTCGGCGGCGGTCAGGGCGGCAAGTCTTGCCCGCGCCGCATCGGCCTCAGGCGTTTCCGGGTACTGGGTCACGAAGCTTTCAAGCACGCCGCGGTCAGCGCTTGATGCGATGAGGCCATAGACGCGCGCCGCCTCGCTGATGGTGGTAACGGGCTGGGTCAGGCGCGTCAGGATCGGCGAGGCGTTGCGGATGGCGGCCAGCGTCTTGGCGGCATTGAGCTCACCCACCACGACGGCTGTGTAGTGGAGGCCCACCATCGTGCGCGTTTCATTGTCGAACACCGGCGCACCCGAAGAGCCGCCAAGGGTATCGCACTGGTGGAGGAGATCGTCGCCTTCCACAGCAGGCTCGCCGCTGGCGCAGGCAAGGCTCACGTGCTGCGAACGTCCCGCCGGATGGTGCACCACGAAGAGTGACTGGCGTGCCCGCACCGGCCGGTCCGCGGCAAGGGTCACCGTGCCCCAGTCCCGCCCTGGCCTGCCGCGGACGCGGTGTATGGCGTAGTCGAGACCGGGATTGGTCTCTACAGGCACCACGTCGACGCCGTACTGGCGCACGCCCTCACGGTTGCGGGGCGCGAGATAGCCCATCCACAACAAGGCATCCACCACGCGCCCCGAAGGATTGTTGGCGAGACAGTGGTGGTTGGTGAGCAACAGCTCTTCGTCGATGAGGACGCCGGTGCAAAAGCCCAGCGTGTCCTCACCATTGGCGTTGAGGTGGATGGCGAGGCGACCGACGGGCCGGCCCAGCCTGTGCATCAGGTCTTCGGGGTGAAAGTCGCGCACAGGCCGCATCCGCCCTGCCTGGCGCGAGGCGATCATCGTCTCAAGGAGGCCGGACTTCTCAGTGGATTGGGTGGCGGGAGGATCGAGGTCGTAGATGGTGCCCGAGGGGTAGACGGCGCTCTGTGCGCCTGCCTCATTTAAGGCAAAGGCGCATGCTGCCAGCACAACAAGAAGGCGGCCTGCCGATCGCCATAAAGGCATTGCCCTTCCCCCCAATCCTTTCCGACGCTTGGCATCATATTACACCATAGCGCCCCTGGCATGTGCTCGACTGTGGGGGACGGTTCAAGACCTGGCGCACGAACGACGAAGCGGCAGGGACATGGATCCCTGCCGCTTCGTGACCACATATGGGGCGCTTCAGTCCGCGCGTGGTGTTGGGGAAACTCCCCGAGTGGATTAGTTGGCCGCGGCGCCGACCCGGTCGCCATCAGGGGAGTTGGCGCCGATGGTGGAGCCTTGATCGGTGCCCGAGCGTTCGACGCCGCCGTCCATGGCATCCAAGCGCTGCTCAAGACGCATGAGACGCTGATCGGTTTCGGCAAACCGGGCGTCGGTATCGGTGCGCAGACGGTCAACGGACGGGCTGTTGGCATCCATGGTCGCGTTGGCGTCAGTGCCAGCCTGATTGACCGTGTTTTGCGCCATGGCGGACGCGGCAAAAAGGCAGATGGCGGTGGCGGCAACGGTTTGACGGAACATACACTGTCCTCCTTGGTGGTGTGCGTCGGTGAAACACACGCCCGTGGGACAATGTTCCGCAAAGTTTACGCGGATTTTCGGTATAATTTCCGTGAAATACTGGAACGAATACCTTACGCGCAGGCGGGCCTGGGAAAATACGCCGCGCTTTAACTTGGACTAAACGCTCGTCTTCAGGAGCTTCAGTGTGGCAAGGCGACGCATGGCATCATCGCGCGTGCCATCGGCGTCCATCTCGGCGATCCGTGCTTCGGCATCGGCGATCAAACCATCGATGTGATCTGACGGAAGGTCGTCCACCGCATAGGCGGATTCGGCAAGGACGGTGCAACCATTGGCATTCACGTCCACGAAACCGCCGTCGATGAAAACCTTTTGGGACGCCACGTCACCGCCCGACACATCCATGATGCCAGGGCCGAGCATCGCCAGCAGCGGCGCGTGGTTCGCCATCACCTGGAACTCACCCTCGGACCCCGGCAACGTCACCGCCTCCGCTTGGCCTGAGACCAAGAGGCGCTCCGGTGAAACCAGTTCAAACGGGAAGGTAGCCATGGATCCGTGTTCCTTCGTTCAGTATTGGGCCCGGCCTGTGGGGAGCCTGTCCCCGGCCGGGTCCGGCATCGTCTTGGCGACCCGCGATGGGGCCGCCCTGCAGGATCAGGCGGCTTCGGCCAGTTCCTTGGCCTTTTCGATGGCCTCGTCGATGGTGCCCACCATGTAGAACGCCTGCTCCGGTAGGTCGTCATATTCGCCGTCCACAAGACCGCGGAAGCCTTTGACCGTGTCGGCAAGGTCCACGAAGACACCGGGCTTGCCGGTGAAGACTTCAGCCACGTGGAAGGGTTGCGACAGGAACCGCTCGATCTTACGGGCGCGGGCGACGGTCAGTTTGTCTTCTTCCGACAATTCGTCCATGCCCAGAATGGCGATGATGTCCTGCAGGCTCTTATAGCGCTGCAGCACCTCCTGAACGTCACGGGCGGTCTTATAATGCTCCTCGCCCAGCGTCGCGGCATTGAGCATGCGGCTTGTGGAATCCAGCGGGTCCACGGCCGGGTAGATGCCCTTTTCCGAGATGGCGCGGTTGAGCACCGTCGTTGCGTCCAAGTGGGCGAACGATGTGGCGGGCGCAGGGTCGGTCAGGTCGTCGGCAGGCACGTAAATGGCCTGCACGGAGGTGATGGACCCCTTCTGCGTGGTGGTGATGCGCTCCTGAAGGGCGCCCATGTCGGTGGCGAGCGTCGGCTGATAGCCCACCGCCGAAGGAATGCGGCCCAAAAGCGCCGACACCTCAGAGCCCGCCTGGGTGAAGCGGAAGATGTTGTCCACGAAGAAGAGCACATCCTGGCCCTGATCGCGGAAATATTCCGCAACGGTCAAGCCGGACAGGCCCACACGGGCACGGGCGCCAGGAGGCTCGTTCATCTGGCCGAACACGAGGGCACACTTGGAGCCATCGCCCCCGCCCTTCTTGTTCACGCCAGAATCGATCATCTCGTGGTAAAGGTCGTTGCCCTCGCGGGTACGCTCACCAACGCCGGCGAACACGGAATAACCGCCGTGCGCCTTCGCAACGTTGTTGATGAGCTCCTGGATGAGCACGGTCTTGCCAACGCCGGCGCCGCCGAACAGGCCGATCTTACCGCCACGGGCGTAAGGGGCGAGAAGGTCCACCACCTTGATGCCTGTGACCAGAATCTCAGAGTCCGTCGACTGCTCCACGTAAGACGGGGCAGGCGCGTGAATGGGCCGGGTTTCCTGGTACTCGACGGGGCCGGCTTCGTCGATGGGCTCGCCGATCACGTTCATGATGCGACCGAGGGTGCCATCGCCAACAGGCATCTCGATGGGGCTACCGGTGTCGTTTACCGGTTGGCCGCGCACAAGGCCTTCCGTTGCGTCCATGGCAATGGTCCGCACGGTGTTTTCACCAAGGTGCTGCGCCACCTCCAGCACAAGCCGCTGGCCGTTGTTGTCAGTGTGGAGGGAATTCATGATGGGCGGCAGTTCGCCGTCGAACTTCACGTCGACGACAGCGCCGATCACCTGTGTCACTTCTCCGGTCGTCGTGTCAGCCATGGGCGGTGTCCTTAAGGGTCTCCATCAGGATGGTGCGCGGTAATCTCCCCCGCGCGGGGATCTATCCAGTGTGTCGGCGGTGCGGTCCGCCAAAGGGCAGTACCCCGCGCAAGGGGCGCGGGAGGCTGCAGCAAAGGTCACCGAGCGCGGCTAGAGCGCTTCGGCACCAGAGATAATCTCGATCAGCTCCTTGGTGATCTGCGCCTGACGGGTGCGGTTGTACTGCAAGGTCAGCTTGTCGATCATGTCGCCTGCGTTGCGCGTGGCATTGTCCATCGCGGACATTCTCGCGCCCTGCTCGGATGCTGCGTTCTCAAGGAGCGCACGGAAGATCTGGACTGAGATGTTGCGTGGGACGAGGTTTTCCAAGATCTCATTGGCGTCCGGCTCGTAGTCGTAGACGGCATCGCTGGCGGTTGACTCGGCCACCTCTTCAAGGTCGGCAGGGGCGGCCGGGATCAGCCGCAGGCCCGTGGGTTTTTGCGAAATCACCGACTTGAACTCGGCGTAGTAGAGCGTGGCCACATCGAAGTCACCGGCCTCGAACATGTCGGTGACCCTTTGGCCCACCATGTCCGCCTCCCCGAAGCCGATACGACGCACCGACTTGAACTCGATCAAGTCCACAATCTGGTCGCGATAGCCACGGCGCAGGATGTCGTAGCCTTTGCGTCCCACACACAGGAACTTCACCGTCTTGCCTGCGGCCGTGAGGTCGCGCGCCTCGGATACGGCCTTGCGCACGATGGACGAGTTGAAGGCCCCGCACAGTCCGCGTTCGGCCGTACACACCACAAGAAGGTGCACCTTGTCCTCGCCATTGCCAACAAGGATGGTGGGCGCATTGGGGTCGTTCACCGCGCTGACGGACAGGTTCGCCAGCACGGCCGCCATGCGTTCAGCATAGGGGCGCGAGGCTTCCGCCGCCTCTTGAGCACGGCGCAGCTTTGCCGCGGCCACGAGCTGCATGGCCTTGGTAATTTTCTGCGTCGCCTTGACCGAGGCGATACGGACTTTCAGGTCCTTGAGCGAGGGCATGGGATCCGGATCTAGAAGAGGGTCGGGTCGGGCGGACGGCGCTGCTTCGATGCAGCGCCGGTCAGTCGCTTACGCGGCTTGCTTGTCTTCGTGGGCGACGAAGGATTTGGTGTAGCTTTCCACCGCAGACTTCAGCTTGGAGCCAAGTTCGTCGGTGAGCTGCTTCTCCCTAAAAATCCCGTCGAGGACTTCTTTGTGTTGGGAACGCATGAGGCGCAACAGCCCCTCTTCGTACTCGCCCACACGCTCCACCGACACCTGGTCCAAATACCCGTTCACGCCGGCGTAGATGACGGCCACCTGCTCAGGCGTGGTGAGCGGGGAGAACTGCGGCTGCTTCAACAACTCCGTCAGACGCGAGCCGCGGGCCAGGAGGCGCTGGGTGGACGCATCGAGGTCGGACCCGAACTGGGCGAAGGCTGCCATCTCGCGATACTGGGCGAGCTCACCCTTAATCTTGCCGGCCACCTGCTTCATGGCTTTGATCTGCGCCGACGAGCCCACGCGCGAGACCGAAAGACCCACGTTCACCGCAGGACGGATGCCCTGGTAGAAAAGATCCGTCTCAAGGAAGATCTGACCGTCGGTGATGGAGATGACGTTGGTGGGAATGTAGGCCGACACGTCGTTGGCCTGCGTCTCGATGACGGGAAGGGCCGTCAGGGAGCCGTTGCCGTGGTCATCGCCCATCTTCGCCGCACGCTCAAGCAGGCGGGAGTGGAGGTAAAACACGTCGCCGGGATAGGCTTCGCGGCCGGGAGGACGGCGCAGAAGCAGCGACATCTGGCGGTAGGCAACGGCCTGCTTGGACAGGTCATCGTAACCGATCACTGCGTGCATGGCGTTGTCGCGGAAGTACTCGCCCATGGCACAGCCGGTGAAGGGTGCCAGGAACTGCATGGGCGCAGGGTCGGAGGCCGTCGCCGCAATGACGATGGAGTATTCCAGCGCGCCGTTTTCTTCCAGCACCTTCACGAACTGGGCGACGGTGGAGCGCTTCTGGCCCACAGCCACGTAGATGCAATATAGCTTGTCGCTCTCAGATCCCGCTTCGTGCAAAGGCTTCTGGTTCAGGAAGGTGTCGAGGATGATGGCGGTCTTACCGGTCTGGCGGTCGCCGATGATCAACTCACGCTGGCCGCGGCCGATGGGGATCAGCGCGTCGATGGCTTTCAGGCCCGTGGACATGGGTTCATGCACGGACTTGCGCGGGATGATGCCAGGCGCCTTCACATCCACACGGCGGCGCTCGGCAGCGTCGATGGGGCCTTTGCCGTCGATGGGGTTGCCAAGGGCGTCCACCACGCGGCCAAGGAGGCCTTTGCCGACGGGGGCGTCCACGATGGAGCCGGTCCGCTTGACGGTGTCGCCTTCCTTAATGCCGCGGTCGTCGCCGAAGACCACCACGCCCACATTGTCCACTTCAAGGTTCAGCGCCATGCCGCGGATGCCGCCGGGGAATTCCACCAGCTCGCCCGCTTGCACCTTGTCGAGGCCGTAGACACGGGCGATACCGTCACCAATGGACAGCACCTGGCCCACCTCGGAAACTTCGACCTCCTGGCCGAAATTCTTAATCTGGTCCTTCAGGATGGCCGAGATCTCGGCGGCACGGACGTCCATCTTATGCGGCTTCCTTCATGGCATTGCGCAAGCCTTCAAGGCGGGTGCGCACGCTTGTGTCGATCATTTTTGAGCCAAGGCGCACGATGAGCCCGCCGATGAGGGTCGGGTCAACGTGCTGTTCAAGCTTCACCGTGCCGCCTGCCTTGTCGGCGAGGATCTCCTTGAGGGCGGCAACGTGGCTTGAAGACAACGGCTCTGCGCTGGTGACCACGGCAATCACCTCACCGCGGTGCTCTGCCATCATCTCTTCGAACCGCTTGAGGATCCCAGGCGCTGCAAAAAGGCGCCTGTTTCTGGCCAGAAGCTTCATGAAGTTGGCGGTGAGGCCTGTGACCTCTGCCCTATCCATGACGGCGCCAAGGGCCCGGATTTGATCGTCGGCGCCAAACAGCGGGTTCTCGATCAGGCGCATCAGATCATCGCTCTCCGCGATGAGGGCGCGCATGGTGGCAACGCCGTCTTCAACGTCGTTCAGCGCATTGGACTCCTGCGCCAATTCAAACAAAGCGGAGGCGTAGCGTTCGGCCACACCGGATGTTTCAACGTCTGCCAAGTGGGCGGCTCTTTCTCAATGAAGGCGCGCACGGCGGATGCCGTGTCAGCGTCTTCGGCGGCGATAGCATAGGCCTTTATAGGGCGCAACGCCGCGTCGTCCCCCTTGTGCAGTTGGCAGACGCGCGATTTTTTTCGCACTGCCCGCAAGGGCGCTTTTCGCCACAAGGTCTGGCGCAATGGTGGATTGGTGCCCCGCACGCCTTAGCAAAGCCGGTCGCCCCGCGCTCTCACTGCCCCGGCCGCAACCTTTACAACTTGCAACGCAACGCCCGGCCGCTCGAGGCGCCCAAGGTGCGTCCCTATGGCCCATCGACTGGGCGCTCAGCGAAAGCGGGTTTGCGCGAGGCTGCTGTGGGGCGGGGTGGCGGATGGTGGCCGCAACCACTGCGTCCAGAGGGGAAACGGCCTAGCTTCGCCGCGGCAGGCGTCGCCCGGCCCAAACGAGGGACACGATCCGTCCATCGATCACGGCAAACCCGAGTGCGATCAGCGCCATGCCCAGAAGCTGCTCAAGGGTGACAGATTCCCCGAGGGTCGCAGCACCAAGGAGCACGGCAACGGCCGGGATCAGCACCGTGACGAGCGCCACATTGGTCGCCCCTGCCCGCGCAAGGATCGCAAAGTACAAGATGTAGGCGAGCGCGGTGCTGAGGAGACCGTTGGCAAGGACCGCAAGCCATACGCCTGCGGATGGCATTTCAAGCGCGAAGGGCCTGTCCACCACCAAGGCGATCGGCACCAAAATGGCTGCAGAGACGCTCGCCTGCCCTGCTGCGGTGACCACGGGCGACACGCCAGAGGCTTTGAAGCGCCTGCCGAAAACGGCCGAAAACCCGTAAGACAGCGCCGCTCCCAGGACCGCGACTTGCGCCAAAACAGTGCCGCCAGCGGACACAAAAGCGGCAGGCCCGATCATGACCGCGACCCCGAGAACGCCGATGACGATCCCGCTCATGCGTCTTGCTGTCAGGCGCTCGTCGGCCAGAAACACGCCGGCAAGAAGCGCGGTGAAGATAGGCATCGTTGCGTTCAAGATCGCGGCAAGGCCAGCGCTGATGCTCGTCTGTCCCCACACGATGAGGCTGAACGGCACGGCGTTGTTGAAAAAACCCATGAACAGCAACGCCAGCCAAACCGAAGGCGCCCGCGGCAGCTTTGCGCCCAAAGCGAACGCCACAATCCAAAGGGCTGCCGCCGCCGTGATCACCCTCAGCGCCACGAGGGTGAAGACGGGAAGTTCGGTGAGGATCACCTCCACGAACACGAAGGACGAGCCCCACAGGAGCGACAGCGCAAGGAGCATCGCCCAAGCGGTCGCATCCATGCGCGCCATCACAGCGCCGTTCATGGCAAGACCCTTAGGGATGGGTTGTCAGGACAGGACCGGGCGCAAAGTGGTGAGGCAGATGTCAGGGCACGTTTCATGAATAAAGTGCCCCTCTGAGGCAACGCGTGTGACTGTCACGTTTTCTTCCAACGCCAACAGCGAAAGGTCCGCAGCGTTGAGGCCGGACCCTTTCGCCTCCTCGCCTGCAAGGATCTGAACAGGGCATTGGCACAACCGGATCGCCTCGAAAACGTCGAACTCATCATTGAGCGTGCCGTTCATGGGCGCATCCAGCGCCTTGCGATCAAACCGTGCGATCTGCTTTGCACGGCGGGCAACACCGTCCGGTCCCAGAGCTTCTTTGATGGTGAGATCGCCATGGCCGGACGGCCAGTCGGCGACCCGCAAGGCCCAGTCGCTCTCGCCATAGTCCGCGTGGCGGCCCATCAGCACTTTCAGCGCGGCAAAGCCCTTCAGGTAGGGGGAGGAGGCCATGCGCGGCATTCTGGAATCAAACAGCGGCGGGTCTTCAAGCACCAAGGCGTGCAAAAAGCCTGGCCGCCGGCCTGCCAGATAAAGGCCGACGAGCCCGCCGAGGGAGTGGCCGAAGATCACATCGCCCTTTTTGATCTGCGGGGCGACGGCCGCGGCATAGTCGGGCACCCGGTAAAGGGTGCCGCGGGGCGCGTCGCCGTGGCCGATATGGTCCAAAGGCAGCGCCTCGGCACCCTCAAGCCGACCTGCCAAATCGGCAAAGTCGTGCCTGTCGCGCGAGATGGCGTGGAGCATGACGACCCGTGGCATAAAACGCTCCTGCCCCTCAGCGAACAGTGGCGCGCAATGACGCAAAGCCGCGAAAGCGGGCACGCATGCCACGGGTCCGCGCCTTGATGTCGTAGTTCGGAAAGCGCGCAAGGAAGCGGCCGATGGCCACCTGACCTTCAAGACGGGCAAGTGAAAGGCCTGCGCAGGTATGAGGCCCCGCCGCAAAGGCAAGGTGTCTGTTGGGCCGGCGGGCAATGTCGAACGTCTCAGGCGCCGCAAACACCTCGGGGTCTCGGTTTGCAGCGCCAATGCACAGCGTCAAAAGCGTCCCTGCCGCCAGCTTCACACCGCCGATCTCGCAATCGGACAGGCAGCGCCTGTTGCCGAGCTGATTGGAGCTTTCGTACCGCAGCACCTCTTCAATGGCGGGCTTGATGAGATCCGGCTCAGCCACAAGCTGCGCTTTTTGATCGGGGAAGCGCCACAGCGCCTCCAAGGCATTGCCAATCAAATTGGTGGTGGTCTCGTGGCCCGCATTGAGGAGGAAGATGCAATTGTGGAGGAGCTGGCGCTCGTCCAGCCTGTCCGCCCCGTCACCCAGGATCAGCCGGGTCAGAACGTCCCTGTCAGGGTCGCCCGGGGCGCGCCGGCGGTCTGCCACAAGGGTGCGAAGGTAAGCGCAAAACTCGGTGACGGCGCGGTTGCCCGTCTCCTCCTGCTGCAGCGTCAGACTTGGCTCAAGCGCGCCGAGGATGGCGAGCGACCAGCCCCTCAAGGGCTCCCTGTCGGCTTCGGGCACGGCGAGGAGGTTGCCGATAATCTCCACGGGGATGGCGGAGGCAAAGTCGGTGATGAGGTCCACCTCATCGGGCCCATCCATGGCGTCGAGCAGGCGGTCCACAAGGGCAATCAGCCCCTCTTCCATGGTGGCGATGGCCCGCGGGGTCAGCGCACCCGCAATCAATTTGCGCACGCGGGTGTGCAGCGGCGGATCGTTGAAGACAAGGCTCGTGGTGTGATGCTCGTAAAGGGGCGTGTCGCCGTACTTTGGCGCAAACTCCACCGTCTTGTCGGAACTGAAGGTGGCCGTGTCACGATAGATCGGGTCAAGGTCGCCGTGCCGTGTCAGAAAGTAGGACCCGTCGGGCATCAGGTGGACGGGACGCGTTTGTCTGAGAAGGCGGTAGACCGGGTAAGGGTCTTCCAAGAACGCATCCGGCAAGTCGCGCAGATCGAACGAGGCGACGATGGCCTGGGCGTCGCCATCACTGGCGGACGGGGTGTCGGGGGTTCGGCTGACGCGGGTCATGGCCGCTCTGATACGCCAGATCTTTCGCTCCCGCCATTGCCGGGCCACATTGCAGGTCAGATCACGAAAGGGCGGCTGGCGTGGAGCGGATTGGACTGTTGGGAGCGGGCCATCTGGCGCGCTTTCTGGTGGATGGGTTCTTACGAGCAGGCGTTCCCCCTGAGGGGCTTGCCGTCACCAGGCGCGGGCAGGGCGAGGCCATCGGCAAGGCGAGAGGCGTTGCGGTCTGCCAGGATGCCGAAGCGCTGGCCCGTGCTGCACCCATCATCATCTTGTCCGTGCGCCCCATGGATGCGGCAGCAACGCTGGGCGAGGCGGGCGTCGGCCCGCACCACACAGTGATTTCGGTCTGCGCAGGCGTCCCCCTCGACCGCCTTGCCACCGTTGCCCCGAAGGCGACCTTGGTGCGCGCCATGCCCATCAGCGCGGCGAGCCTCGGCGCAAGCCCAACCCCGCTTTTTCCCGACAACCAGATTGCCCACACGGTCCTCTCACTCCTCGGCCCGGTCATCCCTGTAGAAGGCGAGGCCGAGTTGCAGGCAGCGAGCGCCAGTGCAGCCGTCTACGGCTTGATCCACGATCTCATCGGCGCGACGGCTGACGACCTTGCGCGCGCAGGCGTCCACGGTGAGGGGGCAAGGCGTCTTGCCGCCGACACCTTTGCCGCGGCCGCTGCCATGGTGAACGCCTCGCCACAGACAAAGGTCTCCGCCATGGTGGATGCGCTCGCAACGCCTGGCGGCGTGACTGGTGCGTGCCTTGAGGCCTTCCGCGCCGCCGGTGGCGAGGCGGCCTGGCGCGCCGCCCACGATGCTGCGCAAGCGCGGCTGAACCGCCTGTCGGACTGAAGGGGCGCCATGAGAGCAACACCTGAACCGCGTCTCACACCCGCCGCCCACTTGATCGAACGGGGCCGCGCCCGCGCCAAAGAGATCACCGTCGGCCCGTCAGGCTTCTCCAGGGCGACCGGCTTTCGCTGCGAGTTCGATGCCAAATGCGCCGCAGAGCCGGGCGACATCATGCGCCACGCTCACATCGGCTTTCGCAGCGCAGAGCGCACCGCCGAAGCGATGGCCACCATCCACGCAGCCGTCGCCGACGCCGGCGGGCGGGTGGACCGCTTCGGCATCACCCTTGACTGGTCCATGGGCTACCCCGCCGCTTTGCGGGAGGGGCGACCGCGGGGCACGGGCATCGTTCTTGGCTCGCCTGACGAGATGGCCCTTTTTACCAACGCCTCGCCAGCGGCTTGCCATTTCGGCGACTTCATGCTCGGCCTTCCAGGCGCCATGGACAACGTGCCGGCAGCGTTGCAGGCCGGTGTCACGGCCATCGGCAACCTGGGGCAATACTTCACCTTTCGCCTCCCCTACTGGGACGATGATGTGGCCACCACCGAGGCAACGGTCCAGGCGATGGCGGTGATTGCCTCGCAGCCTGTGCCTGTCCTCGTCCACTCCAACCTTGACGATGGGTTCGCAGCCCTTTTCCGGGACATGGTGTCCAGCATCGGGATGGTGCTTGTGGAGCGCTACATCGTTGAGGAGCTTCTGGGCGGACACCTTGCCACCTGCTACGGTCACCACTTCTCAGAGCCCTTGACCCGGCACGCCTTCCATGCCGCCCTTGCCCGGGTCAGCGTGTCGCCAGGCTCCATGGTCTACGGCAACACGGTGGCCTATCGCTCCACCCCGGCCGGCAACTACGCCCATCTTGCAAGCTACCTTTTCACCGACATCATCGGCCTGATGCGCCACCCGACGGGCCATGCCATCAACCCGGTGCCTGTAACGGAGAATGAGCGCATCCCCGATGTGGATGAGATCATCGACGCACAGATCTTCGCCGACCGTGCCATCCGCGCCGCGCCCGGCCTTGGCGCGGTGGCCGATTGGCGCGAGGCCGATGCCATTGCCGATCGCCTTGTGGAGGGCGGCAAGGCCTTCAAAGCCAACGTCCTTGCCGGCCTCGCCGATGACGGCATCGACATTGAAGACGCCGCACAGGTCCTGCTTGCCCTCAAACGCCTTGGCGCGCGGGCCATCGAAGCACGCTTTGCGCCCACCGCAGACGCGCCGGCCGTGAAGGCAGGCTGGGTCACAGAGCTTGAGGAGATGGCGCAGGCGTGGCGCGAGGGCGTTCCCGAGGCGACCCGATCGACCCTGTCAGGCCTGAGAGTCGCCATTGCCACCAGCGACGTTCACGAGCACGGCAAACACTATCTTGAGACGGCGCTCGCCCCTGTTGGCGTGGTGTGCCTTGACGCTGGCGTTTCCGTCGACCCCGAAGCGGTGGTGTCGGCGGCCCTGCGCGAGGATGCACAGGCGATTATGATCTCCACCTATAACGGCGTCGCGCTCAGTTACGCCAAAGGCATCATGGCCGCACTCGACGAGATGGGGCTGGAGCTTCCCGTCCTTATCGGCGGGCGCATCAATCAGGTGCCCGATGCCTCAAATACGGGCCTTCCGGTGGACGTCAGCGGGCCGTTGAGGGCGCTTGGCGTTCACGTCTGCGCAGACCTTGATGATGCTTTGGCACCGCTCGCCGCTGCTGCCGAACGCACCCGCACTGTCCCTTCACACACCAAGATTGAGGAGCCTTCGTAATGGGCAACACCTGGCCGTCGATTCCGTTTGGGGAGTGGCAGGACACCTCAAGGGCCCTGCACCTTTACTGCCAAGTGGTGGGCAAGTATCGCCTGGCCCATACGCCCTGGCTCAACCACTCCTGGCACGCAACGCTCTACGTCACGCCGTCGGGCCTGACGACGGGACTGGTGCACGACCCCAAGACCCCGCTCAGCCTCTCGTTCGACTTCACCGAAGACCGCTTGGTGGGCGAGGCCATAGGCGGGGCGCGTGACAGCTTTCCCCTCAGACCCATGAGCGTCGCCGAGTTTTATGCCGAGACGAAGGACCTGATCACCCGCCTTGGTGGCACACCCTCAATCCACCACAGCCCCAACGAGATCCCCGACCCCGTGCCCTTCGCGTCGGACACGGCAACGCGGCCCTGGCAGGGGGATGCGGTCCGCCGCTTCCATGGCGCACTCGTCAATGTGGAGCGTGTGTTCGACCGCTTTCGCACGGGCTTTTTGGGCAAAGTCTCGCCAGTCCACCTGTTCTGGGGCTCTTTCGACCTTGCGGTGACGCGCTTTTCGGGACGGACGGCGCCGTTGCACCCTGGCGGCATTCCCGCCCTTCCCGACCCGATCACCCACGAAGCCTACTCCCACGAGGTGGCTTCGGCAGGGTTTTGGCCAGGCGGCGGCGGTGTGGATGAGGCCATGTTCTACGCCTACGCCTACCCTGTGCCCGATGACCTAGCCACAAGCCCGATCCGCCCGGCAGAGGCGCGCTTCGTGCCTGAAATGGGGGAGTTCTTGCTATCCTACGAGGCGGTCCGATCAGCCGCAGACCCCGATGGGGTGCTGGAGGCGTTCCTGCAATCCACCTACGAGGCCATTGCCGCGGCCGCCAAGTGGGATCGCGCGTCCCTTGAAGCGCCAATGGGCGAGCCGTTGATCCCGCGAAGGGTCGGCTCGCCCGGTTGAGTCGCTGAGGTGTTGGGGCCGGCTCAGTTCCCCATGTCGAAGTGGGAGTAGTCGGCCTGCCTGCGGGGCATGTGGCGCTGGCGCCGCTGTTGGGGGACCGCCTGCCTGCCGGTGGTTTCAGACCCCAAATAGACCTGCGCCAAGTACCCAGGCTGCCCACCATTGACGCACTGGGGGTAGTAGGTGCGCGCAGCCGCCAAAGTCAGAAGGTGAAGCGCTGAGGAGAAGTACGTCGTGTTGCGGTACCGCACGATTCCAGCCGGCATCGGCTGCCCCCTCACCGCGCAGGCCGTGAGCGATGCAATGGCACGGTAGCCAAGGTCGTTCATCTCCATGATGAGGCGGTCATTGCCAAGGTCATAGTCAAGGGGAATGCCGCGACCACGCACGTTCCACGCATTGTCGAAGGGGGCAAGGTGCTGCGCAGGCACCTTCCCGCCCAGCATCATGTAAAGCGGGATACGCACCGCGTCGTAGGACGACTTCTTGGCAAACCCATTGGCGGGGGCGAGAAAGCGGTCGCGTCGCATGGTGACCCAGTCGGGCGCCAGCTGGTAGCGGCCGGCCAGCGCGGATGAGGTCAGCCTCAAGCCAGTGCGGTATGCTTCCATCCACGGGTAGCGATCATTGACCACCTGGAACAGCGGGAACGCCCCGTAAATGAAGTACGACAGGTTCACCACAGGCCCATCGGTATGGTGACTGCGGTCGAACCCGAAGGCGGCCGGGCGCAAAAGCACGAACTCGCCATGCCGTTTCAACAAGAGCCTGCCGATGTCGTCGATGATGGGCTCTGCGATGCGCAGGTACTGCCCCTCATTCCAAGTGATGGCCGCCTTCACCAGGGCATAGGCAATCAGAATATCGCCGTCCGAGGCGTTATTCTTGTCGGTCACCTGCGGGAACTGGTTGGGCTCGTAAAGCCAGGAAAACAGCCTGTCGCCACGCATTCCAAGCTCGGCCTGGGTGAACCGTAGAATGCGGTCGAACGCTGCCCTGTCGTTGGCATAAAGGGCGATGAGCATTCCATAGCCCTGCCCCTCGCTGTGGGACACGCCGCGCTTTTCATGGTCGATCACACGGCCGTCGGTGGACACGAACCTGTCACGGAACGCCCGCCACTCGTGCGGAAGCACGGTTGCCACAGGAGTCGACTGAGGAAACACCCTTAGATTGGACGCGGACGCATCCGCCGGCGCCAATTGCGCGCCCATTGCACCGAGTCCCATGGCGCAAAAAACGCCCAAAATGCTTGAACGAAAGCGCGTGTTGGTCAACTTGAAATACGGCACGGCGACCTCTCGTGTGAACTGACGGGAGATCAACCCTGAAATTTACTGAAAGTTGCACGGCGTTTTCCACAAAAGGTAGAAACGAGGCATGCGGTTTTTGTATTTAACGAAATAAGAAATTAATTAGTATCTCTAATGATTGATATAATTGAACTGTTAAGTGGGCACTTCAGCGTCACCGCCCCATAAGCGGCCTTGATCAACTTTCTGCGTTGAGATTTGCCATTCCTACAACCAATGCAGAGCGGCTGAGCTAGACAACAATTTCTAATTGTATTATCGACCTCCTGCCAGCATCGGCTGAGGGGTTATGACAGCGCTCGATTATCGACCCGACCTTGATGGGTTGCGCATGGTCGCCGTGGCCTGCGTGATTGTCCATCATGCGGCGCCCAACCTCCTTCCCGGCGGGTTTGTCGGTGTTGACGTGTTCTTCGTGCTGTCGGGTTTTCTCATCACACGCTTGATTGTGGCTGAGCTCGGTGCGGGGACCTTCAGCCTGGTTCGATTTTACGAACGACGGGCAAGACGTCTCCTTCCGGCCCTCCTCGTAATGCTTGCGGTGACGTCGGTGGCAGCGTCGGTCATGCTGCTGCCGGCCGAGTTCACGCAATTTATGCGCTCTGCCGCCGCCGCCTCGCTCTTCGTTTCCAACATCTGGTTTGCCCACACGGTGGCGGACTATTTTGGCCACGCGGCGGAGTTCCACCCCCTCCTCCACACATGGTCTTTGGGGGTGGAGGAGCAGTTTTATCTGGTCGCGCCCCTTGTCTTCCTGTGGGTGGCAAAGGTGCGCCCCAACGCCCTTTCCACCGTCGTTGCTGCCATCACCGTGGCGTCCTTTATCCTTTCCATCAACGTGTCGGCGCGCTGGCCGGCATTTTCCTACTACCTCCCCTTTTGCCGTGCGTTCGAACTTGGCCTTGGCGCCCTCCTTGCCATCGCCATGGCGAACCGACCGCTGCGCGTCCCGGGACGGTCCGTTGCGGTGCAGCAGTTTGCCGCCCCGTTGGGGCTCATGATGATCGCCCTTTCCGCCTTCGTCCTCGACCCAACCGTGCCGTTCCCGGGTGCTGCAGCCCTCGTCCCGACCTTGGGCGCCGCGTTGATCATTGCCTCAGGCGCCGGCGGCAGAGGCGTTGTCACAAAAGCCCTGTCTTGGCGGCCTTTCGTCTTTCTCGGGCTGATCTCCTACTCGCTTTACCTGTGGCACTGGCCTGTCCTGTCGTTTGCACGGATCGGCTATGCCGAGGCAGCGCTGCCGCCTGAGGTCACCCTCATGGCCGTCGCGGTCGGGTTCGTTGCGTCCGTCTTGTCCTGGCGGTTCGTGGAGCGGCCGTTTCGCAAAGGGGTCTCGTCGCGGTCGGCCAAATGGAAGCTTGCGTCGGTTGCCATTGTCTCCACCGCATTCTTACCAGTGGCCGCTCTTGCCGTCGGCGCCATGAACGGACTGCCTGGCCGCCTTTCGCCTGAGCTTGCCGCCTTCGTCGACCAAAAGCGGGCAACAGTGCCCCTTCGCTGCCGGGGCGATGGCAACGGTGCCACCCATTGTGTCGACGCAAGGCACCCTGAGGGAGCACCCGTCGATGTCATCCTCCTTGGCGATTCCCACGCGGTCCGGTTCGCCCCGACGCTGATTGCCGAGGCGTCGCGTCAGGGGATTGCGGTGGAATTGATTGGCAAGCTCGGCTGCCAGCCGCTTCTGGGCACCCGCCGAATAAATGGCGGAGAGGAGGGTGCCCTTTGCGAGCGCCACAACACCGCCGTCCTCGCCGAACTTGGCCGTCGCAGAGATGCACCCACCGTGCTCATCCACGCCCAGTGGGCGCTTTATGGCGCACAGCGCCACCGCGGCACCACCCACAAGGATCCCGTCCCACTGGTCTTGACGGGGAGCGCCCCCACCGCCACCGCCGCCACCGACAACCACGCCGTCGTCAGTGCCTCAGCGGCGCGGACGGTCGATGCAGTCAGGGCCACAAGGCGCCGTGTGGTTCTTCTTGGCACCATCCCCGAGATCGGCTGGGACGTGCCGCGCCATCTCATCTCATCGCTTCGCTGGGGACGCGCGTTGCCACAAGCCCCCGACCGCGCAGCCTACAGCGCGCTGGCGCGAGGCAAAGCCGATTCGGTCCTTGCCGCCATCGCGGACGCAGACGCGGGTGTGACCTACGTGTCCGCCGTCGACAGCTTTTGCCGACCCGCCTGCGCGATCGCCGACGCAAAAGGGGCCTTTTACATCGACAGCCATCACCTCAGCCCGCACGGCGCCCGCAAACTTCTTGCCGAGACGAACCTTATTGCAGGATTGGCAGTCCCATGAGCGAGCCTGATGGCACCACGGGGACCACGAGCATCGTCATCCCCGCCTACAATGCCGAGGCGACCATCATCGAGGCCATTGCGAGCGTCCTTGGCCAAGGCGTCGAACCGCAGCGGATCATCGTGGTGGACGATGGCTCCGAAGACGACACGGCCAACACCGTGCGCGCATTGAAGGAGCCCGTGAAGGTCATCAAAGTGCCCAATGGCGGGCCGGCACGGGCGCGCAACACCGGTCTTAGCCTCGTCACCACACCCAACGTCCTGTTCCTTGATGCTGACGATGCTTATGAGGGCCCTTTCGTTGCCGGCCTCGAGAGTGCCGCGAACACCGCCCGCGCCGACCTTGCCTTCGGAACCACCACGGAAGTCACCGTCAACGGCACCAGAGGCCATGCGACCCATGCCCCTTCCACCAGCGCAAATGCCTTCGTCACCGCCTGGCTGAACGGCCACTCAGTCCAGACGAATGCCTATTTTTGGCGCACCGCGTTCCTCCGGCGGGTCGGCGGTTTCCGTCCCACCATGCGAATTCTGGAAGAGATCGAGTGTGTGGCCCGCGCTGTCCTTTCGGGCGCGCGCCTTGCCCAATCCCCCCACGGCACCGCCCTTTACCGCCACAATGACAGCCCTGCCCGTGTCTCCTTCGGCAGTTCGCGGCAGGTGATCCAATCGGCGGTGGAGGGATTTGCGGCGCTGGCGGACCATCCTGGGGCCGACACCACAGTGCGCCGCGCCATCGGCGGGCGCTTTTATGCGCAGGCGCGGGCCGCCCACAGGCTGGGCTTCAGCGATCTTGGGCGGGAGGCGGAGGCAAAGGCGCGAGCGCTCGGCTTTCTCGGCCATCAGGGCTCGCGCGGGCACAAGGTCGGTGCCGCGCTCCTGGGGCTTGAGCGCAAGGAAGCGTGGCGGCGGGCTTTCGCATGACACGCCGCACCGTCGCGAGAGATATGGCGGTCAACTTGCTTGTGCCGCTGATCGCGATGGTGGTCGCGCTCATCGCGGTGCCGATCTACCTTTCGCTGATCGGCCTTGAGCGTTTCGGCATCCTCTCCTTCCTTTGGCTCTTGACGGGACTGTTCGCCCTTTTCGACCCAGGCCTTGGCACAGCCACCAACAGAGCGGTCGCGCAAAGGCGTGCCGCACCGGCCGTTGACGTTGGCAACCTCATTGCGGCAGCACTCATCGCCAACCTTGGCGTCGGGCTGGTCCTTGCGGCCCTCTTCCTGTGGCCCGTCGGCCCGCTGGTTTTCGCAATCCTTGATGTGTCCGATGCCACGCGGGGCGAGCTTGTCGCGGCAATGCCTGCCGTGGCGCTCCTCTTGCCTACGGTGTTGATGGATTCAGTGCTGCGCGGGGCTGCCGAAGGGCGGCGCGCGTTCGTTGCCACCAATACGATCCAATGTGCCGGCCAGGTGAGCGCCACGCTTGGCGCGCTTGGGGTCGCGGCACTTCTCGGCCCTCAACTTGACGGGTTGATCGCGGCCATCGTCACCGCACGCCTTGCCACGACGCTTGCCCTTCTGACGTTGAATGCGCGCGTTCTGGGCAGCGCCCGATCCCTAGACGTCAAAGGCCTTGTGGGGCTGTTGCGCTTCGGCGGATGGACGGCGGCCTTCCACACCCTGTCGCTGGCGTTGAGCTCCCTCGACCGGATTGTGATCGCAAGCCTTTCTGGCTCCGTCGCCCTTGCGATCTACGCCATCCCCTACAGCCTTGTGCAGCGCAGCCAGGTGGTGGCGCAGGCGGTCACCCGCACACTCTTCCCCCACCTTTGCGCCGCGAGCGATGCTGCCGAACGCCACCTGATGGCAGCGCGGATGATGACCGCCACGCTCGGCGCCTTGGGCATCCTCTCAATCCCCGCGGTGGTGATGATGGACACGCTGATGACCCTTTGGCTCGGCGCCGACCTTGGCGGCGAAATCGCCCCTCTCGCGTCTGTCCTGACGCTCGCGTTCTGGCTTGTGGCGGGGGTTCGCACGGTCCACGTCTATCTGATCGCCTCCGGTACACCTGAACGGGCGGCATGCTTGAGGCTTTGGCTTGCCGTGCCCTTTGCCGCCACCCTTGCCGCCCTCGTTGCAGCTTTCGGTTCCCTTGGCGCTGCCCTCGCGCTCGTTGCGTGGTGGTGCGCGGAGTTCTTGATCGGAGCCGCCTTGGCAAATCTCAGCCATTGTGCGGTCCGATGCGTTCTTCCATGGGTGCCCCTTTGGGCCGCCGCCCTTCTGCTGGCCGCGGTGGATCCAGGCATGGTCGGCGCCGTGTCGTTCGCCGCCGTAGCGGGTGTGGGCGCGATGGTGCTTGCCCTCCATCAATCGCCTGACCTGATGAGGCTCGCCGCGCAGGCTGGCCGGGCGGTCGGGCGGCTCACCCACCGCCATTGGAAGGACGCCCCCGTCAACGACCCCCTTCCGGAAAGGCAACCGCAATAATGGCACCCACCACGTGACGGACGCTCCACACTTTGCTTGCCCGCCGCCGCTCCGTAGCAAAGGCCAGCGCCGCGGCTCGCGCCTGGCCCATCGCCTCTTGCGACCGTTGACGGGACGGATGGGCGATGGCGCAAACAGCAATGCCCGTCGTGCGTGCGGTGCCCACATGCTTGATCCGGTGTCGGACGCTTGCGCGGCGCTGATGGCAACGATGGTGCCGCCTGACACCGCGGTGATCGAATTTGGTGCTGGCCGGATGGTGCTTGGCGACCTGATCCCTTCCACCTGTTGCTACACGCCGTGCGACCTCATGCAACGCAGCTCAGGCACCATCGGTCGCAGTCGGGCCGGGCGCTTTCCCGCACTGACCCGGACCTATGACTATGCGGTGTTTCCAAACGACCTTCACCAGGTGAGCGACCTTGATCAGCTCGCCGCCAACCTTGCGCCTGTCGCCCGGTGTGTCATCGCCGCCTACACCACCCAAGAGCGGGAGCCGCCACTCTCCCGCCCCCAAAACATGACATGGCGCACAGCCCGCAGCGCCGGTGATTTCGTGCGTATCTTTGCCCGGCAGGGGTTTTTGCTGCGTGAGGCTGGCTCATGGGATCGCCAGACCATCTTCCGCTTCGACCGCGCGGTGCGACCTGACCGGTACTAGATCCAGCCCATCAATTCGCGGCGGACGAGGTTTTCAATCACCCTCATGCCGTGGTCGGTGTCGTTGAGGCATGGCACAGCTGAAAACTGCTCGCCGCCATTGTGGAGGAAGTACTCGGCGTTCTCGCCGCCAATCTCCTCCAGCGTCTCAAGACAATCGGCGACGAACCCGGGTGTCATCACGGCAAGCCGCTTCACCCCTGAACGGGCCAGCTTGATCACCGTTTCGTCCGTGTAAGGCTGAAGCCACTCCGCCGAGCCGAAACGGGACTGGAAGGTGACGAGCATGCGATCCTCAGACCAGCCGAGACGGTCACGCAGGAGCCGCGTCGTCTTGTAACACTGGCAGTGGTAGGGGTCGCCTTTCAGGAGATAGTCCTTGGGCAGGCCGTGGTACGATGTGACCACCAGTTCGGGCTCGAAGTCGAGTGTGTCCAGGTGCTCCTCAAGAGAGCGGGCAAGGGCATCGATGTAAACCGGGTCATCGCAGTATTGCGGGGCTGTGCGCAAAGCCGGCTGCCAGCGCAGCGCTTTGAGGGCATCGAACGCCTTGTCGTTCACCGTTGCCGTGGTGGCTGCCGAGTATTGCGGGTAAAGCGGAACGAGGAGGATCCGCTCGCACCCTTTGGCCTGCAGCGCGTCGAGGCGCTCCTTAATGGGCGGCAGACCGTAGCGCATGGCCCAATCGACAAAGATGTTGGGGTGGCTTGCGAGCCGCTCAGCCAGCTTCTCGCTCTGGCCGCGCGTGATGGTCTTAAGGGGTGACTCGTCGAGCTCTTTGTTCCAGACCTCATCATAGGCGCGGCCGGACTTTTGCGGGCGCGTCGACAAGATGACGAGGTTCAACAAAGGCCACCACACTAGCCGTGGCACTTCGATGACCCTGCGGTCGGACAAGAACTCCTTCAAATAGCGCCGCATGGAGCGGTAGTCCGTCGCCTCGGGCGTGCCGAGATTGACGAGGAGCACACCGATCTTGCCGAAGCCCACATAGTCGTGGTCGGCGGGCAGTTTGCCCGGCAAACCGCTGTGCACGCGCGCACGGCTGATGCCCTCAGCGTGGGGCGCGGCAGGCGGCGCATCTTTCTCGGTATCGAAGGCTCGGGCGTCCATGGATTGGACATAGACAAAACCAACGCCAAATTCGAGGCCCATCCCCTCCGGTGCGACGAATCCGTCCCACCCTTCCGGCGACATCGACCCCATCGCCCAAGCCTCACCACAGCTTGCCGGCCTTAAGCGCCGTCAAAGCCGCAGGCACCCTCATCGCCAGCGCACAAACCCTTGGCAATGCTCCGCCACTTGCACCGAGGTACGTTTTCCAAGGTCGACATCCAAGCCAGACAGCGCCTACAGTCCCTCCAAACCAAATCACTGCACAGTCCGTTGGAGGAGCTGCCAGATGACACTTGCCCGCTCGGCCCGTCTGCCCGCGGCCGCCCTGGTCCTTGCCACCCTGGCCGGTGCGCCAGCCCTTGCCGCCGACACCACGTTGCGGGTCTCCAATTGGCTGCCGCCCAGCCATCCCATTGTTGCCGACATTGTGGTGCCTTGGGGGAAGGCCGTTGAGGAGGCGACCGAAGGCCGCGTTGCCGTTGAGGTGATGGCCGCGCCCATTGGCAGACCGCCGGCCCAGTACGACCTCATCCGCGATGGCGCCGCTGACGTGGGCTATGGCGTGCACGGCTACACACCCAACCGCTTCGGCCTCACCACCATTGCCGAACTGCCGTTCCTGTCGGACAGCTCCGAGGCGCTTTCGGTGGCCTACCAAAACGTCACCGACTCCTATTTCGCCGACGCGAACGAGCATTCGGGCGTGAAACTTCTGGCGGTGTGGACCCACGGCCCCGGTGGCATCTACACCATCGATGCCCCAGTCACCTCCGTTGCCGACACCGACGGTAAGAAAATGCGCGTTGGCGGCGGCCTTGCCAACATGGTCGCCCAGCGCCTCGGTATGGTGCCGATCTCCGCCCCTTCGCCTCAGGTCTACGAGATCCTGTCCAACGGCGTTGCGGACGGTATTTTGTTTCCGCCTGAGTCCGTGCCGTTCTTCAAGATCGACACCGTGTTGAAGCACGGTGTGACGGTGCCAGGCGGCCTCTACAACACCTCCTTCTTCATGATCATGAACGAAGACACCTGGAACGGCCTGTCGGACGAAGACAAAGCCGCCATCGACACCGTGTCGGGGGTTGCCCTTGCGCGCATGGCCGGCAAGGCGTGGGATGCTGCGGACGCGGCGGGCTTTGAAAAAATGGCCGATTCGGGCCTTGAGGTGACAGAGGCGTCAGACGCCTTCACCGCCGAAATCAAGGATGCGCTGTCAGGCGTGGACCAGGTCTTCCTCGAAGCGGCCAAGGACAAGGGCGTTGATGGCGAAGCCGCCTTGAAAGCCTTGAAGGAGGCTGCAGCGTCTGGCTCGTGAGGCCCGCCCCCACACAGCACCAGCCATGGCCGCGCGCCCCTTGCGGGCCATGGTGAGGCACCCGTGATCCGCCGCATCGCCGCTTTTGCCCTCAGCGCCAGCGCCGCCGTCCTTCTGATGGCGATGATGGGGCTGACGGTGGCGGATGTTGTCGGGCGCTACCTGTTCAACAGCCCCGTTCCAGGCGCGTTCGAAGCAACGGAGATCATGCTGGCGCTTGCCATCTTCGCGGGCCTGCCGCTGGTGACGGCGCGGGGTGAGCACATTCAAGTGCGCCTCCTCGTCGACCAGCTGCCGAAATCTGCGGTGTGGCTGCTCGAGCGGATCGCCGATACGCTGGTGTTCTTGCTCCTCACCGGCACCGCCTGGCTCCTTTACAGCCGCGGCGAGGACCTTGCCGTATACGGCGACCGCACGATCCTTCTTGGCATTCCCCTTGCCCCCGTTGCCTTTGCGCTTGCCGCGCTCACGGCCCTTGCTGCTCTCGTGGCGGCAGTTCGGGCCATCCGCAAGCTGAAGGGGCTCACGTGACGCAACGATCGGCCCGTTGATGTTGGGTGTCGAACCTTGGTTGCCAGGTTTGGTGGCCCTCCTTGCGCTCATCTTGCTGGGCCTGCCCATTGCCTTTGCCATGGGCCTGGTGGGGACGGTGGGGCTTGTGGTGCTCCTCGGGCCGCGGGGCGCTCTGTCGGTCGCCAGCAACACGCTTTTCGACACGGGGCTGTCCTACACCCTCTCCGTGGTGCCGCTGTTTATCCTGATGGGCAATTTCGTCACCCGTGCGGGCCTGTCCGACAAGCTTTATGCCGCCTGCTATTCCTGGCTTGGCGCACGGCGGGGCGGGCTGGCCATGGCAACGGCGGTGGCGTGCGGCGGATTCTCGGCCGTGTGCGGCTCATCGCTCGCAACGGCCGCCACGATGGGCAAGGTGGCGCTTCCCTCCATGCGCCGCTACGGCACCTCCGACAGCCTTGCCGCAGGCGTCATCGCTGCAGGCGGGACGCTCGGCATTCTGATCCCGCCTTCTGTGATCCTCGTCATCTACGGCGTCACCACCAACTCCAACATCGGCGCTTTGTTCATCGCAGGCATCATTCCGGGCGTCCTCGGGGTGCTCGGCTATATGGCCGCCGTCAGGGTGACGTGCGCCATCAACCCTGCCGCAGGTCCGCGCGGCCCGCGCACCACCATGAAGGAAAAGCTCGCCGCAACCCGCGGCGTCCTTGGCGTTCTTGCCCTCTTCCTCCTGGTGATCGGCGGGATCTATGCGGGGATCTTTACCGCCACGGAAGCTGCTGGCGTCGGTGCCTTCGGCGCGTTTCTGATTGCGCTTGTGAGCGGGAAACTCTCCCTGCGCACCCTCGGCGAAGCGCTGGCGGAGACCGCGGCGACGACGACGATGATGTTCTCCGTTCTCGCAGGCGCCTTGGTGTTTGCCCACTTCATCAATCTTGCAGGACTTCCGTCGGCGCTGACGGGGTTTGCCGAGCGGGTGGACTGGCCGCCATTTGCGATCCTTGCCCTCATCCTTGCCATTTATCTCGTGCTCGGCATGGTGCTTGAGAGCCTGTCGATGGTGCTTCTGACAGTGCCCATCTTCGCGCCCCTCGTGGCAGGGCTCGGCTACGATCTCATCTGGTTCGGCATTGTCGTGGTGGTGATGACGGAGATCAGCCTCATCACCCCGCCTGTGGGGCTTAACGTCTTCGTCTTGAAAACGGTGCTGCCTGATGTGCCCTTAGGGTCCATCTTCAAAGGCGTGGTGCCATTCATACTGGCCGATATCGTGCGGGTTGGGCTCTTGCTGGCCATCCCTGGGCTTGCCCTGTGGCTCCCCAGCCTGATGGGCTGACCGGTCCGCGCCGAAACTGCTTTATCGATCCACCGTGCGAAGGGTCAGGACGCCATCGCTCTCCTGCGCGGTGACGGCCCAGCCGGCGCTTTCGGCAAGCTGCGCCATGACAAGGGCCTGTGCCGCACGTGGGTCTTCGCTGTCGCCAGCGCCTGTCAGCACCTCCAGGAAAGGCGGCGCGCGCAAAGCCGTTCCTTCCGCCGTCACCTCAAGGTGGGGCGATGGGGTCGCCACGCGGATCGTCCCGCCCCGGGGTACGGCGCCAAGCGCGAATGTTGACAAAAGCATGGCAAGTTTGACCCCGACACGGGGGCTGACGGGTCCCGACCACTGCCAATCAAGGCTTGCACGCTCACCATCGAACATTTCCGCTGTAAGCCTGCCAGCCTCGCCAGGATCCAGCTCAGCGGCGCCTCCTGCGGCGCCATAGGCCATCCGCGCGTACTGAAGTTTGGACGAAGCCTGCTTTGCGCTCTTACGGATTAACGCAATAGCCATGTCTGACATGGCTGAATCCTCGGCCATCAGCTCGAGTCCGTTCATGATCGCGCCCACAGGCCCTACCACGTCGTGGCAAAGCCGCGAAGCCAGAAGGCTGGCAAGGTCAAGGTCGCTCTTCATGACGGATCCATCTGATTCGCGCTGGGCGAGCGTTGCACGCCGCCCGACCAATGGAAAGAAGCTGCAACGAGGTGTCCAATGTTCAGTTACGCAGTGAGATCGCTCGTGCTTGCAGGGTGCGCTCTTGCCCTTGCAAGCCTCTCCATCCAACAGGTGCAGGCCGACAGCTTCGACGGCTCGCCAACAACCACGCCGCGGATCGGCGCCCAAAGCCAGACCTACACTGAAGGCCAACTCGTGGCGGCGGGCCACGACTTCTTCGGTCAGGCTTCGGGCGGTATCGCGGGGATCATCGAAGGCCTGCTGTCAGAGCTCGGCCAGCCCAACGGCTACATCCTTGGCGAAGAAGCCTCCGGGGCATTCGTCGGCGGCCTCAGGTACGGCGAAGGGGTCCTCCACACCCAGGCCATGGGCAACCACCAAGTCTACTGGCAAGGTCCGTCCATGGGGTGGGACTTTGGCGGCACGGGCACACGGGTGATGATGCTTGTCTACGATCTGCCGGCGCCCAATGCTCTCTTCCAGCGCTATACGGGGGTGGACGGGTCGGCCTACCTTATCGGCGGGGCTGGGATGACCGTCATGGCTGCCGACAGCACCTACCTTGTGCCTGTGCGCACGGGCGTCGGTGCGCGGCTCGGGTTTTCTCTCGGGTATTTGAAGTTCACCCAACGCCCCACCTGGAACCCGTTCTGACCCAAGCCCTCCGCCACCGCCGCGCTTGTTGATGACAGGGGCGGGGCGGTGGCGCTAAGACACGTCTGGCGCGCCCTTTTTCAGCGCGCCGCCCTCTCTGCCGACCGGGGTCAACGTCCGCGTTATGCAAATCTCCGACAGCGCCACCATTCCCGCCATCCTCGTTGCCGTGGTGGTCGGCCTTGCCCTTTTGGCGTGGATCGCGCGCGGGCTTAGAAAGGTCGAACCGCGCGGCAGCAGGAACACCTCTGCCGCCATTGCCGCCGTTCAGGCCGAGCGCGATGTGCTGCGCGCCAACCACGCTGTGGAGATTGCCGCGCTGGAGGCAAAGCTCACCGAGGCCCAGAAGCGCGTGGAAGGGGGCCTTGACGCCTCGCTGCGTGTGAAAGAGAGCGCCCATCACCTGGAAAAGGCGGAGGCGAAGGCCAAGACCCTTGAGACACAGGTGGCAGAGCTGACGCAAACGTTGAGCCGTGTCACCGAAGAGCGTGACCTCGCCCGCAACGATGCAGCAAGCGTTGGCCGGCTGACGGCAGAGCGCGACCGGGCCTTGCGGGATGTGGAAGGCCAGTCCGACACCATCGGCAAACTGCGCGCAGAGCTGCAGGAGCACATCAACAAACTGTCGCGCGCCACCGCTGACCGCGAGAGCCATCATGATCAGGTGGAGGCGTTGACCGCAGAAAAGGACAGGGCGGTCGCCGACGCCGCCCACCACGCGGAGGCGGCGGCAGGGTTGAGGCGCGACGTTCAGAGCCTTGTGCAAAAGCTCTCTCAGGCAAGCGGCGGCAGCGCCCGCGCAGACGAGCTTGCCGGCGACCTTGAAGCCGCCGTTGAGCGCGAGCGCGCACTCAGCGCACAGCTTGAGGCAAAGACTGCTGAGCTTCAGGCGCTCCACAGTCAGGCCGGGGCGGACGGGGCCGACGCTAGCGCTCTTGCCGCAGAGGTTGCCGCGCACAAAACCACCATTTCGGAATTGCGTGAGGCTCTGGCGAAGGCACAGGCGCCGGCAGAAAGCGGCACCGCCTCTGACGGTGCTGTCGCCGAAGAGGTCGCAAGGCTGAAAGCCGAGCTTGAGGAAGCCATCGCACGCGAGCGTGCTGCCAACGACAGCCTGTCGCGCCTTGCCTATGATCGTGACGGCCTGCGCAACCGCCTGGAAGCTGCAGAGCGCACCGAAAACGACGCCAAGACCGAGGTGGAAAAGCGCGAGGCGTTGTTGGAGCTACGGCTTCAGAAAATCTACGAGCTCGAGGGCAAGCTGCGCGAGCAACACAGCCAGCTCCACGATGCGCTGGTGCGCGCCGAAGCTGCCGAAAAAGGGCAGCGCGCCCCGTCAGACCCGGGCGCCCAACAACCAGAGCCTCCCAAACCGCCGAGCGCTGTGGAAGCGGAGCTTCGCGCCAGCATCGAGCGCTTGCAGGCAAAGCTCGACCAGGCCCGCAGCGAGAACGCCAAACTGACCGAAGCGGTGAAGGCCGCCCACGCCAAGAGCGGCCACGGCATCGACATACCCGCGCTTCAAAAAGAAATCCGCACCCTCAAGGCGCAAAACGCGGAACTGACTTCTACTGCCCAGTCCACCGCACAGCTCCAGACCGCCGAGGTGGAAGAACTAAAGGCGCAGCTCAAGGCCATGGCCGACCGTTTCGTCGCCCACACCACAAAAGGCGAAGAGGAACCGAGCCTTGCGGACAAAATTCGCGCCTTTAAAGCCGCCCGCTCCACCACCAACGCCTAGTCAGGAACGCCCCATCAAGAACGCCGGCGTAGGGGCAAGAGCACCGAATTTGCCGCAACTCGCCGCCGGGTGAGACTGAACGATCGGCGGCAGGAACGCGGCACGGCCCGCTTCGGCCGCGCCCCAAACTCAAGCCGGCCCAACGGCTCCCCTGTCTTCCAGCACGCGGGTCAAGAACCCGGCCAAATCGTCCGTCACGTACTGGACGTGAGGTGCTGTTTGCCCTTCAAGCTCCCAGTCCTCGCGGAAAACTTCCCGGGTGCCTTCGGGCACCACCAGGACGGTGCGCAGCCCATACTGGCTCGGCACCTCCAAATTGCGCGACAAGTCCTCGAACATGGCCGCCTGGGATGGCGTGATGGCGTGCTTGCGGTAGAACTTGTCGTAGGGTTCTGCATTGGGTTTGGGCACAAGATCGGCCGCCACAATGTCGAAGATATCCTCGAAATGGTGGGTGATGCCGAGCCGATCGGCCACCCTTTCGGCATGGGCAACGGTGCCGTTGGTCATGATGAAGCGCCGCCCCGGCAAGGCCTCGATGGCTGCCGACAGACGCGGGTCCTTGTCCACCTTCGTGTGGTCGATGTCGTGCACGAACTCCAGGAAGCCGTCAGGATTGATGCCGTGCTCGATCATCAGCCCGCGCAGCGTGGTGCCGTAGCGGCGATAATAGTCCTTCTGCATGACGTGGGCGGCCTCGCGCTCAAGATCGAGCAGCTCTGCAATAAAGTCGCCCATGCGCTGGTCCACCTCGGCGAACAAGTTCGCGTGGGGCGGGTAGAGCGTGTTGTCGAGGTCGAAGATCCACGTGTCCACATCGGCAAAGGCGGTCAAATCACGCGGGTTGTCGGTGGGAGACTCCGACGGGAGCGGCGTTGGATGGGTCATGGCGCCTTTCGCCCAGCGGGGGCTTCTGGCACGCGGCGGGTATTGCCGTCATCACCGAGGATGGGTGCACTCATGGACGTTCCTTCCCGCAAGGGGCCGTTTGCCTATCGCGTGCCGAGCGCCAAGGCAAGGCAGACCGGCGCTGGCGCGCCAAACGCCTTCGCAGTATCCTCGGTCAGACAGTCATCGTGAAGGAGGTGCGCTTTGTCGCAGCCCTTGGTCGTGGTCACCTCGGACGCGTTCGAGCACAACATGCTCGCCTTCTCCGGAGGGCCGGCCTCATACATGAATGCCCTTGCCCTTGCAGGGCTTCTGCCCGTTCAACTGCCCACCATTGCCGAGCCCATCGACCCATCCGCCTTGCTGGATGTGGCCAGCGGGGTGTTGGTCACAGGGGCACGCTCCAACGTCCACCCGGCACAATACGGCGTTGAGGAGACCGAGGAGGCCGCCCCGTTCGACCACCTTCGCGACAGGACGACGCTGCCCCTCATCAGAGCGGCCATCGACAGGGGCATTCCGCTGTTTTGCATCTGCCGCGGCATTCAGGAGATGAACGTCGCGCTAGGCGGCACGCTGTTCATCGCCGTCCACGATGTGCCTGGGCGGGACGATCATCGCAGCACACCCCAGGCGGACACGGATGTGTGGTTTGGTCTCAAACACAATGTGAAGGTGGATGAAGGCGGCCTCCTGGCGGACATCCTTGGCGCCGGTCCCGTCCACGTCAATTCCGTGCATCGCCAGGCCATCGACAAGGTGGCACCTGGTCTGAGGGTCGAGGCCCATGCCCACGACGGCACTGTGGAGGCCATCAGCGTGCCGACGGTGCCGTTTGCCCTCGGGGTGCAGTGGCATCCTGAGCATTTCGTGCGCACAGACGGGCCGTCCCGCGCCGTGTTCGATGCCTTTGCAGACGCGGCCCGTGCCTATGCCGCGCGCAAATCCCGGAAAGTTGCGGCATGAGTTCTGACCACGACCACTCGCACCTGTCGGAGATGGACGTGCGTGTGCGCGCCCTCCAGTCGCTCCTCGTCAAGCGCGGCTATGTGGACGAGGGCGCGGTGGACGAGCTCGTCACCCTTTATGAGAACGAGGTGGGGCCCCAAAACGGCGCCAAAGTGGTGGCCCGCGCATGGAGCGACCCCGCCTACGCCAAACGGCTTGAGGAGAACGCGACGGCCGCCATTGCAGAACTCGGCTTCACGGGCCGTCAGGGCGAGCATATGGTGGCAGTCTTCAACACGCCGTCGGTGCACAACATGGTCGTGTGCACACTGTGCTCGTGCTACCCGTGGCCGGTGCTCGGCCTGCCGCCCACCTGGTACAAGTCGCCCCCTTACCGGGCCAAGGCCGTCGCCGACCCGCGCGGCGTTCTGACAGATTTCGGTGTCGGCCTGGACGAGGGGGCAGACATCAGGGTGTGGGATTCCACGGCCGAGATCCGCTATCTCGTGGTGCCCATGCGCCCTGACGGCACGGACGGCTGGTCCGAAGAAGACCTTGCAAAGATCGTTACGCGCGATGCGATGATCGGTGTCGGTCTGCCTTCGGCCTCATGAACGGACCTGCCGATGTGGGCGGTGCTGAAGGGTTCGGACCCGTGGTGCCAGACCCTGACCAGGACCCCTTCCACGCTGAGTGGGAGAAGACGGCCTTCGGGCTGACCGTTGCCATGGGCGCGACGGGGTTGTGGTCGCTCGACCGCTCGCGCTTCATGCGCGAAAGCCTGCCACACACCACCTACTACGGGTCGACCTACTTCGAGATCTGGTTGCGCGCCCTTGAGCGCCTTGTGGCGGAGGCGAATGTGGGCGCCGACGACGAGGTCCCGCCCAAGCGCGTCCTGATGCGCGAGAATGTGCGGGCCGCCATGGCCGCAGGCGGACCCACCGAGCGCGAGGCGAGCAGACCGCCGCGCTTTGCGGTTGGAGACCGGGTGCGCGTGAAACCCATGCGGCCGAAGGGCCATACCCGCGCGCCGTCCTATCTGCATGGTCGTGTGGGGACGGTGGCGATGGTCCATGGCGTCCACGTCTTCCCCGACACAAGCGCCCATCGCAAAGGCGAAGCGCCGACGCCCCTTTACAACGTCGCCTTCGAGGCCGCCGAACTGTGGGGCAAGGACACCACGGTGTCACAAGTGCGGGCGGACCTGTTCGAGCCTTACCTGGACCCCGCCTGATGAACGCATCCTCCAAGGACCCCGCCGCCGAAGAGCCCGCCTTCGCCGCCCCTTGGGAGGCCACCGCCTTTGCCATCAAGGCGCACCTGACGGCAACGGGCGCCATCGATGCGTCGGACTTTGCCGCCGCCCTGGGCGAGGAGTTGCGCAAGGACCATGCGGCGGCCGATGAGGGCACCGCCTATTTCGTTGCCTTCGTCGCCGCGCTGGAACGAGTGGCCGCGCCCATCGCCCCTGGCGATGCCCTCGATGCAGAGCGCACCGCCTGGCGCGAGGCCGCCGCGCGCACACCCCATGGGGAGCCCATCGTCCTCACGGACGCGCCGGATGGAGGCGATGCTTAGAGTATCTGTTCCGATCGACGAGCCATGTAACCGGATCTGACGGCGTACGGTCGGATCAAGATTGTTCCGGCGGTCAGATGCCTTCGTAGGCGAGGAATGCGATGGCGCTGTCACCCACCTTGCGGGTGTCGATCACGGTGAAGTGGTCGATGATGTCTGGCAGGGCGCCGGCCTTTTCCTCCACCACCGCGATGGCGCCGGTCTCGAGCCAGCCGCCCTCGGCAGCGGCCACCAGCGCCTTTTGCGCCAGCCCCTTGCCATAGGGCGGGTCAGCAAACAGGACATCGAAAGGGGCAAGGGCGGCAGCGCCGAGCTTGGTGGCATCGCGCCGCCACACCCGTGTGCGACCGGTCAGCCCGAGGGCGTCCACATTGCGTCGGATTGCGCCGCGCGCGTGCGCGGACTGATCCACGAAAAGGGCAAAGCCTGCGCCACGGGACAGGGCTTCAAGACCCATGGCGCCGGTGCCTGAGAAAAGGTCGATCACCCGCGTATCGGTGAGATCGACACCAACGCTGTGGGCAAGAATGTTGAAGATGGTTTCGCGCAGGCGATCGGTGGTGGGCCTTGTCGCCTCGCCCTTAGGGGCATGGATTTGCGTGCCTTTGTGACTGCCCCCGACAATTCTCATGCCGGCCGCCCTCGCCCGCTCCTCGTCCTGCCTTCAGGGGAAGGCCCACAACCGGCGGGCCCGCGGTATGGATGTTGGCTCAACGGGGCGCCTTGCCGCCGCGCGGCGCGTTACCATTGCGGCCAGGGCCTTTGTTGCCTTTGCCGCCCGGCTTCGCTGTGAAGCGCTTGCCGGCACCGCCATCGGTCGCGCCAGCCCCCTTGCGCATAGGCCTGCCTGCGCCGGCGCGGGGTTTCCGCGGCCCCTCCCCTGCTGGGCGCTCAGGCCGATCCCCTCTGTAGGGCGTCTTGGCACGCGGGGGCCGGTCGCCCGCCTCACCATCGCGCGCACGCAAGGACTGGCGCTTGCCCGAGTGGCCTTTGTCGGGCGCCTCACCCTCCCGCTTCCAGGGCGGCTTACCGGGTTGGCCAACATTCCTAGGGCCGTCGCCGTACGGCTTACGACCGGTATCGTTTTCGGTGCGCCCACGGTGAGGGGGGCGGGAACGCTGCTGTCCTGCCTCGGACGCTTCGCCGTTCGGCTTCCAAGGGGGTTTGCCGCCGCCGCGGTTGCCACCGGCCTGGTCTCCGTAAGCTTTGCGAGGCGGCCGGTCGCCTGAATACCCGTCAGCCCGTGGGCGTCGGGGAGGCCGTGCCCGTTCGCCGCCCGCATCGGATGCGCCGCCATTGCGCTTGGCGGACGGTGTGGCTGAGCGGCGCGGGTCGTGGGCACCATCACCATCGGCGCGCCCGCGATAGGACTGACGCGCGCGATCACGTCCTCCCTCGGAGGCATCGCCGTCCCGCTTCCACGGCGGTTTGCCTGAGCGATGATCACGTCCCGTGCGCTCGCCGTCGGCCCTGCGAGGTGGTCTATCGCCTGCATGACCATCGGCGCGTCTGCCATCGGACGGACGCGCGCGAACACGTCCGCCATCGGGGGCTTCGCCGTCCCGCTTCCAAGGCGGTTTGCCTGACCGACGGTCGTCCTTTGTGCCGTCGCTATTGGGCCGCGAGCGAAATGGCGAGCGCTGCTGCCCTGCGTTGGTGTTTTCGCCCCTGTCCTTCCAGGATTGTCTCACGGGTCCGCGTCCCGTGCTCTCGCCTTCGCCTCGGTCGCGGGAGGGTCTAAAGCCGCCATCGGTTCTTGCGCGGTGGGACGGGCGGTCGCTGCCTTGCCGCTCACCTGCATGAGGGCGGCGCGGACGGTTGGTGTCAGCGTCGCGCTCCTGGGAGGGGCGATCCGGCCAGTGGCCATGGATCTTGGGCGCCGGCCTTGAACGGCTCTGCTCGCCATCACGGCGGGCGAAAGACGGCCTGCCGGACCGCTCATCACCACCGGACCGTGACTGGCGCGGCGGCCTTGAGTCGCGATCGGTACCAACGTCACGGCCAGATCTTGGTGCGCGGTCCGGCCGCGCGCCGCGATCAGGCTTGCCTGTGCGCCGGGGTGCTGCGTCGCCGCGGGCGCGCCGGGTTGCCTGGCGGGGAGCGGAAATTGGGGCATCGAAGTCCGCGCTCGCCTCTTCCGACAGGCGCGGGCCAAGCTGCTCTTTTAACTGGCGGGTGGGAATCTCGCGCACCTCGCCACGGGCAAGGTCACCCAGGACGAAGGGGCCGAAGGAGGTCCTGATCAGCCGTGTCACCGCAAGGCCGACGGAGGCCATGACAATCTTCACCTCGCGGTTCTTGCCTTCCTGCATGGCAACGGTGAGCCAGGCATTGTCCCCCATCGTTCGGTCGACACTGGCGGCAATGGGGCCGTAGAGCACGCCGTCCACGGCCGTCCCCTCGGCAAGGGCGGCAAGCTTGTCCTGATCCACGACGCCGTGCACACGCACACGGTATTTGCGCGTCCACCCCGTGGAGGGAAGCTCCAGCACACGCGCCAACCCACCATCGTTCGTGAGGATCAAGAGCCCCTCGGTGTTGATGTCGAGCCGGCCCACGGTCACCACCCGCGGCAACCCTGCAGGCAAGGCTTCAAAAACGGTGCGCCGGCCTTCAGGATCGCGGTTGGTGGTCACAAGGCCTTTGGGTTTGTTGAAGAGCCACGCGCGGGTGCGAAGGCGCGCGGGGATAGGTTCGCCATCCACCACCACCTCATCGCTGGGGCTCACCAGGAAGGCGGGTGTGTCGAGCTTGACACCGTTCACCTTCACCCGGCCTTCTTCGATCATCGCCTCGGCATCGCGGCGCGAGGCAACGCCGGCGCGGGCCATCACCTTTGCAACGCGCTCGCCGATGGCGTCATTATCGGCAGGGTCAGCGCCACCCTTGTCAGCGGTGCGCGGTGGTTGGCTCATGGGTGACCGTTCCTTATGTCTTTTATGGTCAGCGCACTTCAGGAAGCGCGACGGGCTGAAGCGCGCGGCGAGGTGCCGGTGGGCGCTGTTGTGGTTCACGCCGGCACCGTCATCGCGCGCTCTGGAAATCGAACGCTTGCCGATCACGACCCGACAGCCCACGCCGAGATGGTCGCGCTACGCCAGGCCGCCGCGCACCTTGGTCGTGCGCGCCTGACCGATTGCGATCTTTACGTCACCTTGGAGCCCTGCGCCATGTGTGCAGGAGCCATCGCCCATGCAAGGATCAGACGGCTGTATTTTGCCGCGCTCGACCCGAAAGGAGGTGCGGTGGAAAGCGGTGTGCGCATCTTCGACCAGTCCACCACCCACCACAGGCCCGAAATCTATGGCGGCTTTTGCGAAACGGAGGCGGGCGAATTGTTGACCGCCTTCTTCCGAAAACGCCGCGAAAGCGGGCAAGACATGGACCTTTGACCGTGGCGCGCAAACCGGCCGACCTCCCCACCGCAGTGCTGACCGACCGCTTGTCAGACGCCTTCGCCTTTGCCGAGCGCGCCCACAGGTCCCAGCGCCGCAAGGGCTCGGGCGTTCCTTATGTGGCGCACCTGATGTCCGTTTGCGCACTCGTCCTTGAGTATGGGGGCGATGAAGACCTCGCCATTGCCGCACTCCTTCACGATGCGGTGGAGGACCAAGGCGGGATGGCGATGGCAACGACCATCCGCCAGCGGTACGGCGAACGGGTCGCCGACATTGTCGTTGCCTGCAGCGATGCCCACGAAGTGCCAAAGCCCCCCTGGCGGGCGCGCAAAGACGCCTACATTGCCGCCATTCCGGAAAAATCCGACGACGCGGTTTTGGTGTCCATGGCCGATAAGCTGCACAATGCAAGCACCATCGTGATGGACCACCGCACCATTGGCAGCGCAGTTTGGGAGCGCTTCACCGGTCGGCAGGAGGGCACGCTTTGGTACTACCGCGCCCTTGCCGACGCGTTTCACGCACGCGCGCCCGGGCCGTTGTCGGACCGGCTGAGTGAGATGGTGGACACGCTGGAGCGCGAGGCTGCGCCCCTTCAGGCCACAGACCCATAGCCAGCGCGGGCTCCTTAGGGCGCACCGCCCCGTGCAACCATCCGTGCCTTTGACAGTTTGCAAGATAACGATATGTTTCGTTGAGAGCATATTCGCGAAAGGATGAAATGAGAGAGGTGTATGGTCCAGAGAGATCGCGATTTTGTTTGGGAAGAAGTGGAGAGAGTCGGCCTATGCTTCTTCATTGCCATGGAGAAAGAAGATTTTCACATCAGTTTGATGATAGGTCGGCCCGAGCCTGCTGAGGACATCATCTGGTTTACAGCCGAAGCTGATGACAGCCTTGCCGAAACACTGTCGTCGTCCTCATCCGTGCGGTTGGCCTATCAGGACCCTCCGCGGCAGATCTACATGGTCATTGCAGGGACCGTGACCCACGCCGACACTCCCGCGAAGGACGAGCGCGGCCAAATGGCAGCCATGGGATTTATGGACAGCTCCCACGCGAAGGGGACTGCTCTGATCGGTGTGCGTCCGACGCGCGCCGAGGTGTGGGACGCGCCTCACCAAGATGTGATTGGCGCGCTTGGTGCCCTCACAGGTGCAGGGACGACCGACAAAGCCAGCGCGCGCAAACGCACCATCGACCTTAGCCAGCGTTAATGGACGGAATTTAGAGGCGAGGACGGTCTTGGGTTAGGGGTCAGCAGGCCGTCAAGCCAGGAGCGGTCATCAGGCTTCGCGCGTTCCGAGAATGGAACGGTTTGCGGGGTCGGGCCCGTATTCGCTGCCTGAATGGACTGAAAGCATTTCCGCAAGGCGGACGCGGGCGCGGTTGACACGGCTCTTGACCGTGCCCACGGCGCAACCGCAAATCTCCGCCGCCTCGTCATAGGAGAACCCTGACGCGCCCACCAGGATAAGCGCCTCGCGCTGGTCTGGCGCCAGTTGATCGAGCGCGCTCTTGAAGTCGGCCATATCGAGGTGGCCAAACTGCTCGGGATGGCTCGCAAGGGTGGCCGCCATCTTGCCGTCAGCGTCTTCCACCTCACGGCGCTTTTTGCGGAACTCCGAGTAGTAGACGTTGCGCAAAATGGTGAAGAGCCATGCGCGAATGTTGGTGCCGGCTTCGAACATGTCGATGTTGGCCCAGGCTTTCATCAAAGCTTCTTGGACCAGGTCATCGGCGCGGTCTGCGCTGCCGCTCAGGCTCACTGCAAAGGCGCGCAGGTTGGGGATCTGCGCCACCAAGTCGTCGCGAACCGTCATTGCGCGCCATCGCCCTCGCTGTTGCCTTTGCCAGACTGGGGCAAAGGAACATCGTCCAGCTTAGACAGCAAATCCGCAATCTTGTCAGGAATGGGCTCCGCGAGGACGGCGTCGTAAAGGTTGCGAAGCTGTTTACCGATCATAGCCTCGATGCGTTCATCGAGCGGGAAATCACCATCGTCTTCGTTATCCATTACATCACACCATGCTCAACTTGACCGCAGCTCGTGCGCGCGCCCAAAAGATATTCCCGGGTCGGCACCGCTGCCAACCCCGTCGGAAAGCCTTGAGGAAACATCCACTCACGCGATCACCGGCCCTGGCCGGATTGCCGGGGCGCAAAGTCACGTCAGCGGGGTGGGAACGTTTTTCGTCGCAGGATCGTTCCATTAATCTTCGGGCGTTCTGTTATACCCATCCTCGGTCAGCCTCGCGCATTGGTCGCATGTGTAGGTGGAGCGGAGGCAGAGCCCCGGTACAGTCGTTGAAGGAAGTCGCATGTCGCTCGCTAAAGCCATCGCCCCACACATCCCATATTTAAGGCGCTTTGCCCGTTCGCTCACCGGCAATCAGGTGAGCGGCGATGCTTATGTGGAGGCGGTTCTTCAGTCGCTTGTGGCCGACCCATCCATGTTTTCGGCCGATCTTCCGCCCCGCGTCGCCCTTTACAGGATCCTTGTGACGGTTTGGGACTCGGTGGAGGTCAACGGTGATGTGACCGCCCGCGGCGCCGTGTTCGAGCGCCGTTTGGATGCAATGGTTCCGCGCGCCCGCCAAGCCTTCCTCCTGTCGACGGTGGAAGGCTTTTCCATGGCCGAGACCAGTTCGATCCTGAATGCATCGCCCGCCGAGGTGCGCCAGCTCATCGACGAGGCCGGCAAGGCCATTGCCGAACAGGTGGCCACGAACGTCCTCATCATCGAGGACGAGCCAATGATCGCCCTTGACCTTGAGTCTTTGGTGGAAGACCTCGGCCATGAGGTGGCAGGGGTTGCCCGAACCCACGGCGAAGCCATCGAATCGGTCGCCAAGCGCCGCCCGGGCCTCGTCCTTGCCGATATTCAACTGGCAGACGGCAGTTCCGGCCTTGAGGCCGTGAACGAAATCCTTCAGACGATCGATGTGCCTGTGGTGTTCATCACCGCCTACCCTGAGCGCCTTCTGACGGGTGAGCGGCCCGAGCCCGCCTTCCTCATCACCAAGCCCTTCGAGACCGACACGGTCAAAGCGGTCGTCAGCCAAGCCCTCTTCTTCAATCCAGCCATCTCTGACACCAGGGCCAGCGCCAACGCATAGATCTCGCCCAACGTTGCCCCACGTCTGTGGCGAGGGGCAGGCGGCATCCGGCGTGGCATTTGGGTGCCGTTCGGTGGTGTCGTGGAGCCTTTGGCGATCTGCGCCACCAGCAGGTATGCCGGTGAGGCTGTAAGGCCGGCCCTACTCGCGCGGTTTTCGCAAAAGGACGTGGTTGCAAGCGATTGCGGCGCGCCATTACACGGCCGGCCATATGGCACACTCACACAGCGTCAGGTTTGGGACCACCAGTCAGGGTCGGTCTCATATCCAAGGTCCATCAACGGCTTGGTGAGGCCTGCCTCGTGAAGGCGCTTTTTGTCACCTGCCGACAGCAGACGCTGCCATTTCGAGCTGCCTTTCAAGGCCATCCACTTTGCCATCAAAGATCCCTCTGGGTAGATCTGATCGCGGCTCCACTGCTTGATCTTGCTCCGCAGCGCCTGTTCCACGTCCTTGGCACGGGCAACGCCTTCGTCGAATTGCTCGCGCCTCAGAGCGACACCGCAGGCCCTCAAAGTGTCTCGCAATCGCTCGTACTCCACCGCCGATGTGAGCTCTTCGAAGCGAACAAAGTGAACGTTGCCGTGCTCTCTTGAGAACGCGAGCGCCTTATTCACATGGGTCGGCCAATCACCGTAGTGCTCACGCGGCAAAACCTTGTCGAGCAGCGTGTCCAGGCCGTGGGCCATGTCGCCATGGGTGGCTTTGCGCTCATCCGTCATGGCGCGGTAAGCAAAGTCGTTCAGTGACAGGAGGGAATCGCGGCCATCGCGAACGCCGTAGATGACAGGGTTGTGGCGATACGCGTCCTCGATGATGTGGCTTTTCACGAACACCGGCCCATCCACCGGAAAGTGCGCCAGCTTCTTTGAAAAATACCGCCCATCGAACGGGTAAATGGTGAAGCGCGATCGCGGATAGGCTCCCTCCATCGTGCTTGTCAGCCTGGAGTTGCCTGAACGGGGATAGGAAACCACGAACACCACCGGAGTGCCCTGAGCATCGATGAAAGGCATCTCAGGGTCCCTCGGTGGCGCGGCGGCCTCAAGGTGGCGGATCAAGCGGCGCACCGCGGGAAAGGCAAGGGCGTTGGGTGCGAAAGCCATGGTGCCAAGGGCATCCATGATCTTGCCGGCCTGCGCATGGCGGATCATGAGGATCAGCCATCCCCTTTCGGCGTTGATGGGGCCATGACGCCTGCGAAGATCCCTGATGGTATCGTTGGGGTGGCCTGACGCGATGAGGATGCTTGCCGGTGCGTCACACTCGTTGTCATCGCGCAAGAGGCCAACGCACTCGTTGAGCTCTGCCAAGAGCGTGTCGTCAATCATTGCAGGACTCCAGGCAGGGTCAGGTTGGGAGAGGAAATATGACCGTTCCGATACAGACGCGTGGTGTCAGTGTCTATCCCGGCCACCTTTCCCCGAGCGTGCAGCGTGCCTTGCTTGAAGAAGTGATGGCCGTGGTGGCCGACGCACCTTTCTTTACGCCGCGCATGCCGCGATCGGGCAAACCTTTTTCGGTGGTCATGAGCAACTGCGGTCCCCTCGGCTGGGTGAGCGACCGCAACGGCTACCGCTACCAGCCGACCCATCCCGATACAGGGCGTCCCTGGCCGCCCATCCCCGAACGGCTTGTGGCACTTTGGCGTGAAGTGGATGCCCCTTCGGTCCCGCAAGCCTGTCTCATCAACCACTACCGGGATGGCGCAAAAATGGGGCTGCATCAGGACAGGGACGAAGAAACCTTCCACGCACCCGTTGTGTCCGTGTCGTTGGGTGATACCGCTGTCTTCAGGGTCGGCGGGACGGTGCGATCGGCGCCCACAGGGTCCATAAAATTGTCGTCAGGGGACGTGATTGTGCTGGGCGGTGCCTCACGCCTCGCCTACCACGGTATAGACCGCGTGATTGCAGGCTCCTCACGCTTGTTGCCGAACGGCGGCAGGATCAACCTGACGCTGCGCAGGGTGACGCCTTGGAAGGATTGACCATGACCCGATTTGCCGCCGCTGTTGCCGCCTTGATTCTGGGATTTGTCTCATCCGCCGCAACGGCCGGCGAGGCCACTGTCGAGGCGGTCCGCGCCACCAAGTCAGGAGACACGTGGACGTTCCACGTCACCGTTCGCCATGCCGACACAGGGTGGGAGCACTACGCCGACGCCTTTACCATCCACACCACCGATGGGACTGAGATCGGTCGCCGGACGCTGTTTCACCCCCACGTCGATGAGCAACCCTTCACCCGCAGCCTGTCAGGTGTCACGCTACCGGCTGGCACGACGGCGGTGCTCGTACGTGCCCACGACAACGTTGATGGGCCCGGGCCGACGGTCAACTACACCTTGCCCTAGAGCCTTTCCAAGATGCTTGGGATTCAGCCAGTTCGGACAAGACGGCTCGCGCTTTGGGTCGATGAGCAACGTGATGCGACCTGATCTGACTGTGTGCGATCAGATCAGCATTGCACCAGTGGATCAATCGAGACACCTAAGTCTCCGATGACAACGGCATCGCGAAAGCTTAAGTCACTCAAGAATCGCAATATAGTGGTCCGTCAGGCAAAGGGCTTCACGGTTCCATTCGTGTCGATCGAACCATGAGAGCACGGCGTCCATATGGACGCAGACGAGATGCCATACTCCTTTGAATGAGAGCGATTTGCCGTCTGATGGTTCCACCTGACAGCAAGCCGCCCTAGGCGTGAAGCCAAGTCTTCAGTCGTCTCGCCGCCACAACAGCGGCCCAACTTACACCCTCAACACTCATCATCCGGCCCGTCGCTGCCTCCACAGCCAGATGACTTGGAATCAGACGCAATATTCGTCGATCTCGATAGCGTCGAAGGCGTTCTCAATGTACTCCGGCAAACCTGTTGGCCACACCAGCGCGATGTCGAAACGAATGGCGTGATTGTTGTATTGGGGATTGCGCGACAACCAGTCAGCGGCAGCCAGCGACATCTTGCGTTGTTTGCGTGTATCCACCGCCTCCAGCCCGCCATAGCCTTTGCGGCGTGCCTTGACCTCCACAAAGGCAATCACATCCTCGCACTGTGCGATGAGGTCCACCTCGGTGGACCGGCCACGCTCGCGACGCGCGAGGATGTCGTACCCGCCTGCGTGGAGGAAGGCTGCAATAGACTTTTCCGCCTGCACGCCAAAGTCGTGTGCACGCCGTTTTGCCTGCGGCCGGCCGCCACGGCGCACCGTAGACCCTGAGCGACCACTGCACCTCTTGGATGGCGCCCTATGTGGGAACACCCCCGACCGCGCAGGCTGCGATGAAACGTCCGGGATTGACAGGCAGGCCATCGGCAGTCACTCCAATTCGCCCGCACAATACCCTAATAACGTGTATTATGCAACCCGTCTATTCACCCTCCACAACGCTCTCTCGCACCGCGGCAGCATGCTCAAGAACTTCAGTGGGGTCAGCCTCTTCCGCGAAGACGGCGGCGATGGGGCGTTCCGGCTTGGGCGTTGGTTTTGGGGCGGGCCCGCCGCCGACGACGGTGCCTGACAACGGGTCAGGCCGGGTCGCGTCTGCCCCGCCGACCCTGATGGCGACAGGCGCGATGGAGCGCGCCGGCTCAAGGTAGGTCAAGGGTTGGAGGATGGGGCGCTCAGGCAAAGGTTCGCGCGGAACGCCTGCGACCACGAAAGGGTTTGACCGAGGCAGAGCTTCTGACGGGATCCAGTCATCAGGGGCAAAGTCGGAGCGTTGGCTTGGTGCCGGCGGTTGCGACGTTTCGGTGCTTCTCGGGTCGGGGAGAGGCAATGCCTTGGGAGCGCTGGTTTGCCAGGCGGCAGGGCGGAGAGCTTCGTCCGCAAGGGCTCTGGCGGGTGCAAAGGAGAGAATCTGGTCGTCTCCCGCCGCGGCGGCGCTCGCCTCTTCGGCAGGTTCAGCGGCAAGGACCGCTTCGGGGTTGGCCATTCCCTCCGGCGTGGCAGCGGACGGCGGGTCGGCGGCGGCAGACCTCGGCAACTCGCGAGGGGCACTGAGGGCGACCTCACGGGCAAGTCTTGCTTTGGCGGTTGTGCTTTCCCACGCATCGAGGGCTTTTCGCTGGGCAAGGATGGCGGCCTCGCTCCCCACGACACCATCGGCGTAGCGTGTGACAGGACGCTCGTTGCCGCAAACGATAGGGCGCAGATCCACAGGTGTGCCGGGGCCCTCCTCCTCAGGCACCATGGCAACCACGGTGCCCTGATCGGCCCGCGTGCCTGAGACGGGGGTAAGGGCCAGTCGGTTTTCCGTGCCGAAACCGTCCAGCGCGACAATGCCGCCGCTCTCGGCCGCATCGAAGCCCTTGGCAAGGAGTTCGGCCGTGCGGTGATTGCGCTCGCGACCCGTGAGCCCGCCAAGCACCACCGCCCCAAGACGGCGCCCATCGCGCGTCGCTGAGGCGGCAATGTTGAAACCTGCCGAGCAGATGAAGCCCGTTTTCATCCCATCCGCCCCCTCGAACCGGCGGATCAAGACATTGTAGTTGCGGATGGTCCGGCTGCCGAGTTTGACGCCGCTCATGGTAAAAAAGTCAGCAAATTGCGGGAAATCCTCCTGCAAAGCCAACATCAGGACCGCAATGTCCCGCGCCGTCGTCACCTGGCCGCGGTTGGGAAGGCCATGGGGGTTTTGATAGTGGGTGGAGACCATGCCGAGGTCGGCAGCGGTCTTGTTCATTCGCTCCACGAAGCGGTTTTCCGTCCCAGCCACCGCCTCTGCAAGGGCAACGGACACATCGTTGGCCGACTTCGTCAGGATCAACCGCAATGCCGTTTCAACGGTGATGATGGTGCCCAGCGCAAAGCCCATCTTGCTGGGCGGCTGGGACCGCGCCTGGGGAGAGATCTTCACCGGCGAGGTCATCTTCAGGCGCCCATCGCGCACCGCCTCGAACGTTACGTACGCGGTCATCAATTTGGTGACGGAGGCTGGGTACCAGGGCGCCAAAGCGTCGTGAGAGGCAATCACCTCCCCCGTTCCCATGTCGAACAGGAGATAAGAGCCAATCTCCGCCCGCGCCGTTCCCAACATGGACGCCATCAGCACGACCACAACGGTCAATCTCACCATGCCCTGCACCACCACTTCGACCGTTGCCGGCCCACACCACCCGTTTTGCACCCAAAGCGCGCCGTGACAATTCTCGATCCCAAGTGTTTGCGGATTCGGCCTGCTGCGGGCCGGAGATGACAGCCTTCTGGCCGCGCCGGACGCTGTGCGGCAATCACCAGACCTGTCAGACCGCGCTCTTGTGCACTATGCCCCATTCAAAGATCGACGCAACGGCGCTTGTGGAGGACATGTGGGACCTGTCGCAGAACGCATCGAGGAACGCTTGAAAGCTCGTTTCGAACCTGAGGCCTTGGAGGTGAGCGACGAGTCCCACCTCCACGCAGGTCATGTGGGAGCACGGCCTGAGGGGGAAACCCACTTTCGCGTGACCATTGCGGCAGACGCATTTCGCGGATTGTCGCGGGTGGCAGCCCATCGCCTTATCAACGAGACGCTGGCGGAGGAACTTGCAGGCCCCGTCCACGCGCTTGCGATCAGGGCCGGCGCTCCCGGCGACACGTAGTCATCGCGCGTTGGCGAAGACCGACCGCACAAGAGGCGGCCACCGGCAGAAGGGGATACACTCTTTCAACGCTGGCCAGAACATGCCGATCGGTTTCGCCAGCAACCTCTCAGCGCCAGGACCCCTTCATGTCTTTGACGAACCTTCTTGTTCCGACCTACACGCAAATGCTGAAGGCGCTGTCGGCGTGGCTTGAGAAAGCCCGGTCGCAGCGCCCTGAAGGAGGCGCCGAGGCGCTCCTGTCCATGCGGCTTGCCCCTGACATGTACCCGCTGTCGTCCCAGATCCGCTTTGCGTGCCTGCAATCCCAGGAGCCCATGTATCGGCTCAACGGCGAGCCCCTCCCTGAGGCTCTGGCGCAGCTGGCCAGCGAAGGTCAGAATGCGGGCGAGCGGCCAGGATCGCTCGCCGATGCTCAGGCAAGGATTGCCGAAGCGCTGTCGGTACTGAGCGGTCTGGACTCGAATGCGCTCGACGCTGGCGCCCAACGGCCCATCACACTGGCGCTACCCAACGGCATGACGTTCCAGTTGACGGGCGAGCAATACGCACGTGACTGGGCGCTGGCGCAGTTTTACTTCCATCTGGTGACGGCTTACGCCATCCTCAGAAACAACAAGATCGATCTTGGCAAGGCCGACTACGTACCGCATATGTTTGCGTACCTGCAACCAGAGCCAGAACGACACGAATAATAGCGTGTGGATCGCCAAAACGCCCCAATTTATTGACCAGGAAGGCCCCACACCTTGGCGCAATACTGGTGCGAGGCTTGCGCCGACCCGCGGTGTGACCTGATCCGACGATAACGCGGGGCGCAGCGTGCAAGGGCCCATGGAAAGGCGCGGCGCCAAGGGGCAGTCACGCCCCGACGGACGGGGCTGGGAGGGCGCTGATGCCGCCGCGGTTGCCGCTCCAGGCCAAAGGGTTGTCCAGGAAGTGGGAGACCTCGGCGAGGTCGGCGACTTCGAAGCTGGCATCGTCAGCGGCGTGAGTCAGAATGTCGCGCCAGGTGGCAAGGGCGTGGATCGTCAATCCATCGCGGGCGAGCACGGCACGGCTTTGGGGGAAGATGTCATGGTAGAACACCACGAAAGAGTGCTGCACGTCCGCTCCCGCCTCCCGCAAGGCTGCCGCAAAGCGCAGTTTCGACCCGCCATCGGTGGCAAGGTCTTCCACGAGCAGCGTGCGCTGGCCCTCCACAAGGTCGCCCTCGATCTGGGCGTTGCGGCCAAAACCTTTGGGCGCCTTGCGCACATACTGCATCGGAAGGGCAAGGCGCTCGGCAATCCAGGCGGCAAAGGGGATTCCTGCCGTCTCCCCGCCCGCCACAGCGTCGAACCGCTCCACACCCACCTCCCGCGTCAGGGTCGCAACGGCAAGATCCATCAGCATCGCGCGCAGTCGCGGGTAGGCGATCAACTTGCGGCAATCCACATAGACTGGGCTTTTTAGGCCCGACGTATAGGTGAACGGCTCCGATGGGCGCAGATGCACCGCCTCCACCTCGATCAGGGCGCGTGCGGTGAGGCGGGCCACAGTTTCGCGGCTTGCAACGGGAACGGTGATCATCGGCGCACCTCCTTCGCGGCAGTCTTGGTGTCGGCGACGCGCCAGGTGAGGGGAAAACCAGGGTCGAAGACGGCGATGGGCCCGTCGGCGGTCACGATGGGCGGGTGATCCGACGGATCGTCCTTCACCAGCGTAATGGTGTCCTCGTTGGGGGCAAGGCCGTAGTGGGCGGCACCGAAGGACGAGGCGAACGCTTCAAGGCGTTCAAGCTTGCCCGCCGCCTCGAACACGTGGGCGAGGATGGGCATCGCCACAGGGGCGGTGAAGCACCCTGCAGCGCCGCAGGGGCCGAGCTTCTTGGGGTCGGTGTGGGGCGCGCTGTCGGAGCCGAAGAAGAAGCGCTTGTCACCGCTGACGGCCGCCTCGCACAACGCCTCACGGTCGCCAGCGCGCTTGACGATGGGAAGGCAGTAGTTGTGGGGGCGGATGCCGCCGGCCAGAAGGTCGTTGCGGTCGATGACGAGGTGGTGGGCGGTGATGGTGCCAGCCAGCTTATTGTCGACGCCTTTGATGTAGTCCACCGCGGTGCGGGTGCTCAAATGCTCAAGCACGATGGTGAGTTGCGGCACCCTTTGGCGCAAAGGCTCAAGCACCGTATCGATAAACACCGTCTCCCTGTCGAACACGTCCACCGCTGCATCGGTCACCTCGCCATGGATGAGGAGGAGCATGCCGCGCTCTGCCATCTGCTCGAACACAGCCGTCAGAGCCGCCACATCGGTCACGCCCGAGGCGGAGTTGGTGGTGGCATGGGCGGGGTAGAGCTTTGCGGCCTTGGCGTGGGGGGCGACGGCATCGATGGTCGCGGGCGTCGTCTCGTCCGTGAGGTAAAGCGTCATCAGCGGCTGGAAGTGGGGGTTTTGCGCTGCGATCCGATCGCGGTAGGCGGCGATTGCGTCGGCTGAGGCGACGGGGGGGATGAGGTTCGGCATCACCGTCACCCGGCCGAAGTCGGCCGAGGCGCCCACCACAGCTTCAAGGATCGGCCCGTCACGCAGGTGAAGGTGAAAGTCGTCGGGGCGCCGCAGCGTCAGGGTTTCGCTCATGAAGGCCTCCTTGCGACGAGATCGGCAGCGGCAATGCCCTTGGCGGTACAGTGGCAGGCAAGGGCATCGATGAGGTCCACCATGGTGGTTGCCCTGTGGAATGTGGCCGTCCCCACCGCGACAGCCGATGCGCCGGCGCCGAAGTAGTCCAGAACATCACGCAGGGTGAAGACACCGCCGCACCCTATGAGGGGGATGGCGACCGCCTGCGCCGCCTCGTCCACAAGGCGCAATGCCACGGGTTTGACCGGCCGGCCTGAGAGCCCGCCGGTCCGGTTGGCAAGGCGCGGTTTGCCAGCCTCGTCGACGGCAAAGGCAAGGAGCGTGTTGGCAAGGATTAGAGCGTCTGCGCCGGCGTCCTCTGCCGCTTTCGCAACCTCCTGCGGGCGGCCTGCATGCGGGGCAAGCTTGCACCAAAGCGGGAGGCGGGTGGCGCTGCGGCAGGCGGCAACGGCGTTGCGGGTGGCAGCGGGGTCAAGGGCAAAGGCTTGGCCGCCCGCTTCAAGGTTGGGACAGGAGAGATTCACCTCAAGCGCATCGGCGACACCATCAAGCCGCGCGGCAAGGGCACCGAACTCCTCCACCGTGTCGCCAGAGATGGACACCACCAATGGCGGCGCGAAGGCTTTGTAGGGTGGGAAGACGTCGCTGATTGCCTTCTCCACCCCGACCGAGGGGATGCCGATGGCGTTCATCAACCCGCCCGCCTCTTCTGTCAGTCGTGGCGGCGGGTGGCCTTCGCGCGGCGACAGGGTGATGGTCTTGGGCACCAAGGCGCCGAGGCGGTTGAGGTCGAACACGCGGCCATAGCCAAGACCGAACGTGCCCGAGGCCGGCATGATGGGTGCCTTCAGCGTGATGTCGCCGACGGTGACGGAAAGGTCTGCCGTCATGATTGAAACAGGGGGGTTTGGAGAGGCACGACGGGGCCGTCGCACACCTTCAGCCAACCGCCATCACGCGTGGGCCTGATGCACACCTCGCACGCCCCCACCCCGCAGGCCATGGGCGCCTGTAGGGACACCTCGCCAGGCCAGCCGTTGGCATCGGCCACCTGTTGGAGGACGGCCATGACAGGGTCGCTGGCACCGGCGCAGACCGCGCCAGGTGCCTGCCGTTGCAGACAGGCCTTAAGGGCGTCGAGGGCGACGGTCTCCACCGATGCTCCGGCCTCTGCGAACAGTGCAACGGCGGCAGCATCTTGGCGGGCGGCGGTGACGGCATCATCGTAGGGGCACGGCCGCTCGTCCGGCGGCCGGGTGACGAAGACAACCCTTGCCTCCCCGGCCAACGCCCTTGCAAGGCCAAGGGGCGTGCCGAAATGGGAGGCATCGGCGACAATCAACACCGGCTGTGCGCGCGGCGCGTAGACGGTGCCGAGGGGACCCATGAGATAAAGGCTATCGCCGGCTTGCGTCTTGGCGAGGACGCGCGTGCCCTCACCCACCACCGCAAAGCCAAGCGACAGTGTCCCCTCCACCGACAGGATGGAAAAAGGGCGCGGCAGGAGGGGCATGTCGGCACGTTCGGAGGCCAGCATCACGAACTGACCGGCCTTCGCGTTTAGGAATTGAGGCGGCACACCAAGCTCAAGCAGCACGAGCCCGTCGGCGCGCGTTGCCGCCTGCACGCCTACCGTGCCCGCAAAGACCGTCTCAAGGCTCATGGTTCCTCCGCGCGCCAAGATGGGCCGCGCCCCTCCCCCAAGGCAAGCCTTGCGAAGGGTTGCCCCCATCAAGCTCGCACTGGCAGACAGCAGGCTCTTAAGATCGCGCCAAAACGCCGTTCATGAAGGCGGCGAGGTTGTCGCCGAGGGCATCCGACAGGTAGCCCCCCTCCTGGATGATGGCTGTGGGAAGGCCGGCCTCGCGCACCAGCGCCCCTGCCTTGCCGATCCCCTCCGTCGTTACGCACAGCCCTGCAAGGGGGTCGCTGCCATGAACGTCGAGCCCCAGCGAAAGCACCAGAGTGTCAACCCCAAACCGCTTCACCCGCGACAGCCCGTCAGACACTGCGGCAAGCCAGGCCTCGTCCCCCTCGCCCATGGGTAGGACGATGTTGTGGTTGAAGCCTTCGCCGGGGCCTGCCCCCCGCTCGTCCACGTCGCCTGTGAACCAGGGGTAGAAGTGGTTGGTGTCGGCGTGGACGGAGACGGTCAGCACCTCGGGACTGTCATAAAAGATCGCCTGGGTGCCGTTGCCGTGGTGGACATCAATGTCGAGCACGGCTGTGCGCACGCCAGAAGCGGCAAGGTCCGCCGCGGCGATGGCAGCATTGTTCAAAATGCAGTGCCCCGCCGCCACCTCGCGGCTTGAGTGGTGGCCTGGCGGCCGGGAGAGTGCGTAGGCAACTGGCGCACCCCCTTTCACAGCCCTTGCAGCCGCAACGGCAGCATCAGCAGACCGGCAGGCGGCGCGAAAGGTGTGCTCACCCAAAGGGCAGGCCAGGTCACCCATGTGCCAACCGGCACGACCGACAATGCCAGCCGGATAGCGCGCTTCAGGCCGCCTCGGCTGCACGTTTGCCACGACCTCGGGCCCTGCGTTCTCAAGGTGCTGCCACTCCCCCCACGCACGCTCCAGAAAGTCCAGAAAGTCGGGAGAGTGCACGCGCCCGCGCGGCACCGGCCCTGCCTCGTCGGGCTCCTCAGTGGAAATCCCCACCGAGGACAGGCCCGCCAGCAGGCGCTTGGCACGCTCGGCCCTTTCCTCGTTGGCGGCCACACGGCCGCGCATCATGAAAAAGTGGGCGGAATGGGCCGCAGTCTCGGCGGCATAGAAGGCACGCATCAGGTCTCCTCGATGGCGCGATAAAGGGCCACCACATGGTGGCGGGCCGTTTCGATATGGTAGACGAACGCCTCGCGCACGCCGGTGCCTTTGGCAATGGCCTCAAGCAGCGGACGGTGGGTGGCGGCAATCTCGCACGGGTCGTCATAAAGCCGACCGATCACGGCAACGCCAAAGCGCATCTCCCCCGCGATCTGGTCGAACAGTGACAGGAAGCGCCTGTTGCCCGAGGCGGCAACCACGATCCTGTGAAAGGCCATGTCCTCTTCAATCATCGCCACGGCCTCGCCCTTCTGGGAGAGCTGTTCCATGGTCTGCAGACTGGCGCCAAGCGCGCTCAGCGTTGCCTCATCAAGGTGGCGGGACAAACGTTCGGCGGCAGCACACTCCACCGCGCAGCGCAGCTCGAATAGGTCGTCCAGATCCTCAGCGGTGATGGTGCGCACGAAAAAGCCGCGATTGACGTGGGCGACCAAGAGACCGGAGCTTTCAAGCAGCCGCGCCGCCTCGCGCACAGGCGCACGGCTGACACCCAGCGCCCTTGCAACGGCGGCCTCGGGCAAATGCTCGCCAGGCTTCATCGCGCCCGACACGATCTTGTCGGTCAGGATCCGGGCGATTCTGCCCGGCAGGTCGGCGCGCTCAAGCGGACCGAACGTGTCTTCCACGGCTGCCATCGTGCGACTATCGCCCATTCGTCGAATGTCGACAATCTTGACATTTTGCGAACGCTGTTGAGACTGGCCCCCGGGGGTCCGGCTGGGTTCAAAGCGCGCCGTTCGTGGCGGGCTGAGGGCGGGCCGACATACCAATCCGCCCCTTTTGCACGCATCATGCCGAGAGTTCGTGAATGGCGCTGGTCCGAGACGAGATTGAGGCACTGAACTGGTACTATTCGATGGAGCTCGCCCCGGGCGCTTTCACCAAGGGTGGCGGCTTCACCAATGTCTTGGCCACACAAGCCGTGCTGGAGCGGGTGGACTTTGAGGGCACCGAAGCGCTCGACATCGGCACTATGGAGGGGCGATTTTCCACCCTCATGACGCGCGCCGGCGCCACCGTCACCGCCTATGACAGGCTCAACTTCACCGACAGGATCAAGCTCGTCCAAGAGGCGTTCGGCGTCGACTTCGACTATCGGCCAGGTCGCCCGTTCGGCGCGTTCGCCACCACCATCGACAAACAATTCGATTTTATCCTGATGTCCGGCGTCCTCTACCATGTCATCGAGCCGATGCTCTTCCTGCACTGGACGCGCAACCTGATCCGCCGCAACGGCGCGATGGTCCTGGAAACGGCGGCGGTGTTGGAGGAAGAGGCCAGCCTCTACTTCAACGATCGCGGCCGTTATGGGCCTGCCACCAACTATTTCCAGCCGACCACGGGGTGGCTTGATTATGTCTTGCGCATCATGGGCTTCGTGATCCTGGATGCAGAGTACGTCGTCACCCACAAGCCGCTCGCCAAAGGCAAGACGGTGGTCCGCGTCAGCCTGTTGACCCAGTTTTTGGGCGAGCCCGCCATTGAAAAAAGCGACACTTGGGCCCCCAAACGCCTGATGGAGGCGGAGCTGAACGAATTGTGCCCACGCGCACAGCACGCACCGACCACCAGGCGCGATTGGCTCCACCCCAAACCCATCGCGCCCGACTTCTTCTATGACGAGATCGACCGCAAGACCCTTTGCCTGACCCGGTTGCTTGAGGATCAGGCCCCCATTCCAACGAAGGATCGCCCCATCGTCTTGTCCCTGGGAGATACGCTGACATGAACGCACAAGCCGCCCTTCGCACCGTCCCCGCCGACAGCGATGCGCTCGTCAGGCGCGACCTTGCTGCCGCCTATCGGCTCATCCAGCTGAACGGCCTCGACGACAGCATTTTTACCCACATCTCCGCCAGGCTCCCCGACGGACCCGATGGCCGCCACCGGTTCCTCCTCAACCCCTATGGTCTGCGCTTTGAGGAGGTGACGCCGGACAACCTCGTCACCATCGACGAGACGGGCGCTGTCCTTGACGACCCGTTCGGCAACGGCGTCAACGCGGCAGGTTTTACCATCCACTCCGCCGTCCACATGGCACGGCCGGATGCGGTGTGCGTGGTCCACACCCATACGGTGGCAGGCGTTGCCATCTCCTCCATCGAAGAGGGGCTGTTGCCGCTGAACCAATGGTCGGCGCAGTTTTACGGCCGCGTCTCCACCCACGCCTATGAAGGCATTGCCCTTGACCTGTCGGAGCGGGAGCGCCTTGTGGCCGACCTTGGCGACACCTTCGTGATGATCTTGAAAAACCACGGCCTTCTCACCTGCGGGCGGTCCGTGGCCGAAGCGCTGAAGTTGATGCTCAACCTTGAGCGCTCATGCCGTGCCCAGGTGGCGGCCCTGTCCATGGGTCTCACCCCGGCGCGCCTGTCGGACAGCGTGGCAAGGCACGCAGCCTCACAATACGCTGCGGTCTACGATTCCATTGCGGAGGGCGCCCATGATGCGGAGTGGGCCGCCCTGATCCGTCAGGTGGAAAAGTCCGACCCCTCCTTCTCCGCACCACAATGATCGAAAAAAAGCTTGGAGCACCTATGAAACACCTGATCCTGGCAGCGGCCTTCGCTGCCACGACCACGCTGGCGCACGCTGCCAACGAAGGCGGTCGCATCAACGTCGTGATCCAGCCCGAGCCGCCTGGATTGATGCTTGGCATCGTCCAGAACGGCCCGACGCAGATGGTCGCCGGCAACATTTACGAGAGCCTTCTGAAGTACGACAACGACCTCAACCCGATGCCTTCGCTGGCAACGGAGTGGGAGGTGTCGGACGACGGCCTCACCTACACCTTCAAACTGAAGGATGGCGTCACCTGGCATGACGGCGAGCCTTTCACCGCTGCTGACGTGGTGTTTTCAGTCGATGAGTTTTTGCGCGAGACTCATCCGCGCCTTCGCGTCTCCCTTGCCCACGTGGAAAGCGTGACGGCGCCCGACGATCACACCGTGGTCTTCCAGTTGAAGAACCCGTTCGGCCCCTTCCTCGGCATTTTCGAAGTAGGCACCATGCCGATGATCCCCAAGCACATCTATGAAGGCACCGACTACGCCAACAACCCTGCCAACAACACGCCCATCGGCACAGGTCCCTTCAAGTTTCAGGAATGGGAGAAGGGCTCCTACATCCACCTCGTCAAGAACGAAGACTATCACGTGGACGGCCAGCCTTACCTCGACGAGATCTACTGGCAGGTGATCCCCGATGCGGCCTCCCGCGCCGTTGCCTTCGAGACAGGCAAGGTAGACGTTCTTCCTGGCGGCTCGGTGGAAAACTTCGACATTCCCCGCCTCACCGCTATGGATGGCGTCTGCTCCACGGGTAAGGGCTGGGAATACTTTGCCCCCCACGCCTGGCTGTGGCTGAACAACCGCGAAGGCCCCACCGCCGACAAGCGCTTCCGCCAGGCGGTTATGTACGCCATGGACCGCGAGTTTGTGCGCGACGTAATCTGGAACGGTTTCGGCCAGGTGGCGATGGGCCCGGTGTCGTCCAAGACCAACTTCTTCTCCGACGATCTTCACGCCTACGAGCACAACCCCGACAAGGCCCGCGAACTCCTTGAGGAGATGGGCTATGACGGCGAGCCCATCCGTCTCCTGCCCCTCCCCTATGGTGAGACCTGGCAGCGCTGGGCCGAAGCAGTGAAGCAGAACCTCGACGAGGTGGGCATCAACGTTTCCATCGTTGCGACGGACGTTGCCGGCTGGAACCAGAAGGTGTCCGACTGGGACTACGACATCGCCTTCACGTACCTTTACCAATACGGCGATCCTGCCCTCGGTGTGGCGCGGACATACCTGTCGTCGAACATTGCCAAAGGCAGCCCCTGGAACAACGTCCAAGGCTACGAGAACGCTGACGTGGACAAGATGTTCGCCGATGCTGCCGTCGCCGTCGGCGCAGACGCCCGTCAGGCCATCTATGACGATGTGCAGGCCCAGCTGGTGGAAGACGTCCCGGTTGCGTGGACCCTGGAGCTGGAGTTCCCAACCATCTACCGCTGCAACGTCAAAGATCTCGTCAAAACTGCCATCGGCGTCAACGACGGCTTCGGCGACGCTTACATCGAAGAATAGACCTTGGCGGTGGCGCCGCACCAACCGGCGCCGCCGCTCGTCTGTAAGAACACCGCGCCCTCAACGCGCCTCGTCACCAGATCCTTTGGTGAATCGGTCTCTATCATGTTCCCTTCGGGTCGTTCCTTCGCAGCCATCATGCGAATGCAATGGCCCGGCGGGGTGGAAGGGTCATCCGCAGGGCCGTAGCGCAGCGAAGGACGGCGCAGCCGTTGACGCTTCCACCCCGCCGGGCCACCCTCGCGGCATGACGGACCCGCCCCCTTTAAGGGCACAGCACTTGCAAAGACGCACACACGCTCAACCCGCCTCGCTGGAGTTTTGATTGCGCATCCTCACCCTTTTGGCGTCACGCCTGGTGAAAGCGGCCGTGGTCCTCCTGTTGATCGTGGTGGCGAACTTTATCCTCATCCACCTCGCCCCGGGCGACCCTGCCGCGGTGATGGCCGGAGAAGCCGGCGCTGCGGATGAGAAATTCATCGAACAGTTGCGCGACAGGTTCGGGCTTAACGAGCCGTATTACGTCCAGCTGTGGACCTATGTGAGCGGCGTACTTCAGTTCGACCTTGGCTACTCGTACCGCCAGCAGGCGCCTGTGCTTGATCTCATCATGGAGCGGCTTCCCGCAACGCTCCTATTGACGATGACGGCGTTCGTGATCTCGCTGACGCTAGGGATCATCCTGGGCGTCATTGCCGCAGCACGTCAGGGCAAGTGGACCGACAGCCTGGTGACGTCCCTCTCGCTCCTGTTTTATGCCACCCCCCTTTACTGGGTGGCGCTGATGGCGGTGCTGTTGTTTTCGGTCCAGCTTGGCTGGTTGCCGGGCTATGGGATCGAGACCATCGGCGAGAACTATACAGGCCTCGACAAGGTGCTTGATGTTGCCCAGCACCTCATCTTGCCGGCCCTCACGCTCGGCCTCTTCTTCACCGCCATTTACATGCGCATGACCCGCGCTTCGATGCTGGAAGTCTCCAGCATGGACTTCGTGAAGACCGCCCGCGCGAAAGGTCTGTCCCAAGGCCGCGTGCAGCGCAGGCACATTTTGCGCAACGCGCTCCTTCCCGTGGTGACGCTTGCCGGCCTTCAGGCTGGCCAGCTTGTGGGGGGCGCCGTTCTGACCGAAACGGTGTTCGCCTGGCCGGGCATCGGCCGTTTGATGTTCGATGCGCTGGCCCAGAGGGATTACAATCTCCTGCTTGGCATCCTCCTGATCTCCGCTGCGATGGTGATTGCGTTCAACATCATCACAGACCTTATCTACACCCTCATCGACCCGCGCATCGGGGCCAATACATGAGCCTTGCCGCGACTCTCCCCCAAAGCCCCCTTGCCGATTTCTGGCGCCGCTTTGCGCAAAACCGTGGCGCGGTCTTTGGCCTCGTCATCGTCCTTCTCGTCATCGCTCTGGCGGTGCTTGCGCCTGTCTTCTTCCCCGACAGTCCTTGGAAGATGGTGCAACGCCCTTTCCTGAAACCTTTTGAGGTGCCGGGGCTTTGGCTCGGCACCGACACGCTCGGGAGGGACGTTGCCTCAGGCCTTGCCCACGGGGCGCGCGTCTCGCTCATCGTCGGGCTCATCTCCACGCTCGTCTCCCTTGCCATCGGCGTGCCTCTGGGGGCCGCTGCAGGCTATTTCGGCGGCCTGGTGGACGATGCCTTGATGCGCTTCACAGAGTTCTTTCAGACCATCCCGAGCTTTGCGCTCGCCATTGTCTTGGTGGCGATCTTCCAGCCCTCGCTCTCCTCCATCGTGGTGGCGATCGCCGTTGTCTCATGGCCACCTGTGGCACGGCTCGTGCGCGCTGAGGTGATGAGCCTTAAATCCCGAGAGTTCGTTGAGGCATGCAGGCTTGCCGGCCTTTCCAACCTTCACATCCTGACGCGCCAGGTGCTTCCCAACGCCATGAGCCCGATCATCGTGATGGCCTCGCTCATGGTGGCAACGGCAATCCTCCTTGAATCCTCCCTGGCGTTCCTGGGCCTTGGCGACCCCAACATCATGAGCTGGGGCTATATGATCGGCGCCTCGCGCACCGTCATCCGCACCGCCTGGTGGCTCTCCTTCTTCCCTGGGGTGGCGATCCTCATCACCGTCCTTGCCCTCAACCTCATTGGCGAGGGGTTGAATGATGCCCTCAACCCGCGCCTTGCCCGCAAATCACGATGAGCGTTCTTTCGGTCGAAAACCTCACCGTTGCCCTGCCCAAAGGGGCTGACCGTGCCTATGCGGTAAAAGACGTTTCGTTCGCGCTTAACGCTGGCGAAATCCTGTGCGTGGTGGGCGAATCGGGGTCAGGCAAATCCATGGCCGCCAACGCCGTGATGGGCCTTCTGCCCGACCTTGTGACGGTGGAGGAAGGCAAGGCGATGTTCGAGGGGCAAGACCTCCTTTCCTTGCCTGAATCGGCCCGCCAGTCCCTGCGCGGCGAACGGCTCGCCATGATCTTTCAAGAGCCGATGACGGCGCTGAACCCTTTGATGCGTGTGGGCGAACAGATCGAGGAGGTGTTCGAGGCCCACGGCAAACTTCATGGCAGGGAGCGGCACGCGAGGGTGATTGCGCTCGCCCAAGAGGTGGGCCTGCCGGACCCTGAGGCCATTGTGCGTGCCTACCCTTTCCAGCTGTCGGGCGGCCAGCGCCAAAGGGCGATGATTGCCATGGCGCTCGCCCTTGCCCCCACCATCCTGATTGCCGACGAGCCGACCACCGCGCTCGACGTCACCACACAGGCGCAAATCCTCGACCTGATCGCCAACCTTCAGCGCGAGCGGGGCATGGCGGTGATGTTCATCACCCACGATTTCGGCGTTGTGGCGGAGATTGCCGACAGGGTGATCGTCATGCGCTACGGCGAGATCGTTGAGGCGGGCAGCGCCGACCAGGTCCTCAAAGACCCCCAGCACGACTATACAAAGCGCCTCTTGGAAGCGGTCCCCTCCGATGTGGTGCGCCCGCGCAAAACCCCGCCCGACACGCCAATGCTTGAGGTAAAAAACCTCATGAAGACCTTTGGCAAGAAAGGCGGACTGTTTCGCCAGCGCCGCGTTGTCCATGCGGTCAACGACGTGACGCTCACCATCAACAGGGCGGAGATCTTGGGGCTTGTGGGCGAATCGGGGTCGGGCAAGTCCACCGTTGGGCGCTGCATCGTGCGCCTTGTGGAGCCTGACGGCGGCAGCGTCGTCATCGACGGCGAGGAGATGACGACGCTGGATTCGGCCGCCCTCCGCCGCGCCCGCCGCAGGGCACAAATGGTCTTCCAGGACCCCTATGCCTCGCTCAATCCGCGTACGAAGATTGCGCGCGCCATCACCCAAGGCCCCATCGCCATGGGCACCCCCCGTGCGGAGGCCGTTGCCGACGCCAAACGCCTGCTTGAGACGGTGGGGCTGGATGCCAGCGCCGCGGACCGCTACCCGCACGAGTTTTCGGGCGGGCAGCGCCAGCGCATCGGCATCGCGCGTGCCTTGGCCATGCGCCCCGAGTTGATCATCGCCGACGAGGCGGTCTCGGCGCTCGATGTGTCCATACAAGCGCAAATCCTCGATCTGTTGCGCGACTTGAGGGAACGGTTTGGGCTCTCCATCCTCTTCATCACCCACGACCTGCGCGTTGCCGCCCAGCTGTGCGACAGGATCGCGGTGATGCAGCACGGCGCCATCGTGGAGAAGGGTCCTGTGGTGGATGTCTTCCTGAGGCCGCAGCACGAATACACGCAAAACCTTTTGGCGGCGGTGCCCGGCGCCCGCTGGCAAAGCGCGGAGGCAACCTCATGAGGCCGACGGACGATCAAATCCTGAGCGCGGTCGAACAGGGCTTTGAGGACCAGCTCACCTTCTTGAGCGAGCTTGTGGCCATCCCCTCCCAGCGCGGCGAAGAGGCAACCGCCCAGGACGCCATGGCCCGCGCCTTCCGGTCCCGCGGCTATGCGACGGAGATGTGGCCCATCGACGTGGATTTGATCCGCGATCATCCGGGCTTCTCCCCGGTCACCATCGACTATGAGAACGTCTTCAACGTTGTCGCCACCCACAGGCCGCGGCAGGAGACAGGCCGCTCGCTGATCCTCAACGGCCACATCGACATCGTCCCCATAGGGCCTGTGGCGGACTGGAGCCGCTCCCCTTACGACCCCCACAGGGAGGGGGACTGGCTTTATGGCCGCGGCTCAGGCGACATGAAGGCCGGGCTGACGGCCAATCTTGCCGCCCTCGATGCTTTGAGGCGCCTTGGCCTTCAGCCGGCCGCAACCGTCTACCTACAGTCCGTCAGCGAGGAGGAGTGCACGGGCAATGGCGCTCTGGCCTGCATGGCGCGGGGGTATACGGCGGACGCTGCCATCATTCCCGAGCCTGAGGACGACAAGCTCGTGCGCGCCAACACAGGCGCCTTATGGTTCCAGGTGACGGTGCGGGGCAAACCCGTCCATGCCCGCGAGGCCGGCACAGGCCTTAACGCCATCGAGGCCACCTATAAGGTGATCGAGGCCCTGCGCGCCATGGAGGCGGACCACAACGCTCGCAAGCAAAACCACCGCCACTTCGAGACTTTAGACCACCCCATCAACCTCAACATTGGCAAGATCGCGGGTGGGGACTGGGCCTCCTCCGTCCCCTCATGGTGCACCATCGACTGCCGCCTCGCCCTTTACCCCGGCGTTGCCGCAGCCGACGCCATGAAGGAGGTGGAGGCGGTTTTGGCCACCGTGGCACGGTCGGAACCTGCGCTCGCCAACTCGCCGCCGACCGTCGCATGGAACGGCTTTACCGCGGAAGGCTACGTGCTTGAGGAAGGGACGGAGGCGGAGACGACACTCGCCCGCGCCCACCTTGCCGCCCACGGGCGCGACCTAGAGAGCTTCGTCACCCCCGGCTATCTCGACGGCCGCGTCTTCGTCATCTACCAGGGCATTCCTTGCCTGGTGTACGGCCCCGTCTCGCGGGACATTCATGGCATCGATGAGCGCGTCAGCCTGTCATCGTTGAAAAGGGTCACGGGCACCATCGCCCTGTTCATTGCCGACTGGTGCGGCTTGGAACCCATCACCGCCCCGCAATGACGACCGGCGTTGCGCTGTGCCGGCGCGTTCCCATCAAGAAGCGCTTCGCCAAGTCGCTGGCGGAGATTGCAGGCTGCGAACTCCTCGACCCAACGGAGGTGGAGGACCCTGCCGCCATCACCTTTGCCCTCGGCTTTTTGCCTGAGGACGACGCCTTTGCGCCCTACCCGAACCTTAAGGCCGCCGTCTCCATCGGCGCAGGCGCGGAAGGGATTGTGGCCTGCTCAAGTCTCCCGGACATTCCCGTCGTGCGCATCATGGACGAGGATCAGGCCAACCAGATGGCCGCCTTCGCGCTTTGGCACATCGTCTATTGGCACCGCCGCTTCCCCGACATCTTTGCCGCGCAGACACAAGCGCGCTGGCGCCGCCCCATGGCTGAGCGCTCGCCATCGGCAAAAACCGTCGGCGTCCTGGGACGGGGGCTGATGGGCGGGCGGATCGCAGCCGTCACCGCTGATCTCGGCTACCCCACACGCACCTATTCACGCAGCCCCCAGGCGAGTGCCCACCCCACCGCACCGCACTTTTTCGGCGACGGGCTGGGACGTTTTCTAAGCGGGCTCGATGTGCTCGTCTCCGTCCTTCCAGGCACACCGCAGACCCACGGCATCATCGACGCCGCCCTACTTGGCCAATTGAACGAAGGCGCGGTGCTGATCCAGCTTGGTCGTGGCGGTCAGGTGGTGGAAACCGATCTCATCGCAGCCCTTGATGGGGGCCACCTTTCGGGAGCCTCGCTCGATGTGTTCGAGAAGGAGCCGCTCCCCTCAACGCACCCGTTCTGGCACCACCCCAAGGTCCTCGTCACACCACACAGCGCCAGCGAGGCAACGTCCGAAGCGGTCGCCCGTACGCTCGCGTCGACCCTTGCCGCCATTAAGGACGGACGAACGCCCTCAGGCACAGTTGATCGCAAACCGCCCGATTGACCCTACGCAGGGCCATGCGTTCGTACTATCAGACACGGATGTGAGAGTGGGGGCGTCCTATGTTGTCTATCGCCTTGCGTGTGGTGGGCGTGGCCGCTGTGGTGGCGGTCGTCGCAGTCCTTGTGATGCAGCCTTGGGCGGCTGAGCCCGAGACGCCTCTGACGGCCGCCGACGGCACGCCCATTGCCGACGATGGCACGTTCCGCCCAGTGCCGGGCTTCGACACCTCAGCGCCGCACGAGCTTGTGCGCTACGAAATGCCTGCGCCGAAAGAGGTGCCGGCCCTTGCCGAAGGGGTCGCAGCCCTCACCTGGGAGGACCTTTGGCAGGACGGTGCGTACGAGCCGCCCACCATCAACGGCATGCGCCTTGGCACCCCCACCGACACTGAGTTTCCTGACGGCAGCACCAAGAAGGACATCGAGATGTTCTTCCTTGACCTCAATGACATGCGCTCGCTTCAGCCTTTGATCGGCACCGTGAAGCCAGAACTCGACGGGAAGCGCGTGCGCATTGCAGGCTACACCACCCCCGTCGGCTTCGGCGAGGATGAGACGGCATTCTTGCTGGTGCCTGAGCTTGGCGCGTGCATCCACGTGCCGCCGCCGCCCCCCAACCAAATTGTTCTTGTGAGCCAGGCCGAAGGTTCGCCAGAGATGTTCGCGCCTGTGTGGGTGGAGGGGACGCTGCGCGCCGACCCTGTCGCCACCATCCTCGCCGATGTGGGCTATCGGTTGGAAGACGTGACCGCCGTCCCTTACAAGTGACGGCGGTCAGTCAGGTGGCACAACGCCCGATCAGATCACGTAGGACTGGAGCGGCGGGAAGCCATTGAAGGCCACCGACGCGTACGTCGTGGTGTAGGCGCCTGTTCCGCCGATCAAAAGCTCATCCCCGATCTCCAGCGTGATGGGGAGCGGGTAGGGCTTCTTCTCGTAAAGGACGTCCACCGAATCGCAGGTGGGCCCGGCAAGGACGCAGGGCGCCCTCTCCCCGTCGCGCGGGGCGTGGATCGGGTAGCGGATCGCCTCGTCCATGGTCTCGGCAAGACCGTTGAACTTGCCGATGTCCAGGTACACCCAGCGGATGTCGTCCTTCGCCTTTTGCGAAATCAGGATGACTTCCGACTTGATGACGCCAGCGTTCCCCACCATGCCACGGCCAGGCTCGATGATCGTCTCAGGCAGACGGTTGCCGAAATGGTCGCGGATGGACGCTTCGATGGCGCGGCCATACTCGCCCTCGCCAGGGATGTCCTCCAGGTAGCGGGTGGCAAAACCACCGCCAAGATTGACCATCTTCAACTCGATCCCGCGGTCCGACAGGGTGCGGAAGATTTCCGCCGCCGAGGCGAGCGCACCGTCCCACGCCCCTGGGTTCTTCTGTTGAGAGCCCACATGGAAGGATACGCCGTAGGCCACGAGACCAACATCGTCGGCGTGCTGAAGCACGTCGATGGCAAGCTCGGGCTCGCAGCCGAACTTGCGGCTGAGCGGCCATTCCGCGTTGGCACCATCGCAAAGGATGCGGCAGAACACCCGAGCGCCTGGCGCCTGGCGGGCAACCTTGTCTACCTCGGCCTCGCAATCCACGGCGAAGAGGCTCACGCCGCGGGCAAAAGCTGCCGCAACGTCGCGCTCTTTCTTGATGGTGTTGCCGAAGGAGATCCTGTCGGCGGTCGCCCCTGCGGCCAGCGCCATGTCGATCTCCTGCACCGAGGCGCAGTCGAAATTGGAGCCGAGTTCGGCCAGAAGCGACAGAATTTCGGGCGCAGGGTTGGCCTTCACCGCATAGAAGATACGGCTGTCGGGCATGGCCTTGGCAAAGGCAAGGTAGTTCGCCCGCACGACCTCAAGGTCGATCACGAGGCAGGGACCCTCCGGTCGCGTGTCGCGGAGGAAGTCGAGAATGCGGTTGGTCATCGCTGCTAACCCACGGTCCAAAGTTAGCGCGTCGACACCGTTTCCCGCAGGTGCGCTGTGGAGGCGTCCTTGCATTCAACCCGGCGTCGAAGGCCCCTAGGGGCGCATCGCGGCAATCGTTCCGCCTTTCGGGCCGAGGCCGTCGGACGGGGCGAAACGGACGAAAATAGGAGCCGATGAGGCTCCGCATTTACGGTCCAGTGATGCTAGCGCTTTGGATCTGGGTCCGCCGGTCGGTTCCATCCGATCACGGCAGCGACCTTCACCGCACGCCTGGCAAAGATGTAGTCGCCTCTTCAGTGACCCCGGCGTTTGGACGGCCGGAAGAGACCAAGGAAGCCCTCTACGTCGTTGCTTCAAGTCGCGCTGCGACGGGCGACCGGCGGCTCCTCACCACCAATACCCCCGCAGGGTCCGGTTCAATCCGGAAGACCGGTCATGCCCCGCTGTGCCCTGTCCCGACTGCGACTTCGTTAAGTTGCCGTCGGGACCTGACCCAACGTGACCGGCACGCGACCACAGGCACGTGCGAAATTGGGCAGGGCGTATATGCTCGGATCCAGACCCGGTTGCAAGGGGTTTTTGCGTAAAAAGACGCAAAAAATGCGCCTGCCGTTGGCGGCGCCTTCTGCCGCGTCAGTCCACCGCACCCTGCGCGGATCAGCACACCCCCTTCGCCGCCTTGACGCTGCCTTCATACCCAGGCTCTTCGCGCCCTGCACCCGGCAGATGGCACTATGTTTTCATGCGTTGCACCCCGAGCCATGCGATGGGGCGTTTACGCGCCTGCAAAATCTGCTCTAAGCGAGCCTCATGTCCACATCGTTGATCATCATCGCCATTGCGAGCGTCCTCGTCCTGATTGCCCTTGTGGAGGCGGCGGCGGAGCGGTTGGCCGTGCCCCAGTCGGTGATGCTTGCTGCGCTGGGCATGGGCCTTGGCCTGTTTGCAAGCATTGGCGGTGCGACGGGCACCCTTGCCCCGGCGGCAACGGTGTTCAGCGATCTGCCGCTCAGCTCTGAGACGTTCACGCTCCTGCTATTGCCGCCGCTGCTGTTCGACGCCGCCTTGAAAATCGACACAAGGCGCATGCTGGATGATGCAGCGCCCGTCTTCCTCCTCGCCGTTCTTGCGGTGTGCGTGTCCACCGTCATCATCGGCCTTGCCCTTGCACCTGTGGCAACGGTCCCCCTCCTCGTGTGTCTTTTGGTGGGTGCCGTCGTCTCAACCACCGACCCCCTGGCGGTGATCGGCATTTTCCGCGACGTGGGCGCGCCGGCCCGCCTGGTGCGCATCATCGAAGGGGAGAGCCTTTTGAACGATGCGGCGGCCATCGCCCTGTTCACCATTTTGATGGCCGCCATCACCGGAACAGGCGCTGCCACCTTCGGCGCGGGCGTGGTGATCTTCTTCGTCTCTGGGGTGGGCGGCCTTCTTGCGGGCGCGCTGATGGGCTTCATCGCCACCCCTTTGATGAACGCAACGCGCCACCACTTCGCCGCCCTGATGAGCGTGACCCTTGCCCTTCCCTACCTTGCCTATGTGGTGAGCGAGGCGATGGGTGTGTCTGGCGCGATGGCAGTGGTGATGGCAGGTCTCGTCACCGCAAGCCGCGCCCGCTCGGGCCAGACGCCGCCGGCCTGGCGCCATGTGCGCAATATCTGGAACCAGATCGCGTTTTGGGCGAGTTCTTTGGTGTTCGTCCTTGCCGCCTTCCTGATCCCCAAACTTCTGACCGGGTTTGACGGGCCGATGCTGCTTGCCTGCGTCGTCCTCGTCCTTGCCGCTTTTGCGGCCCGCGCCGTCGTGCTGTGGGGGCTGTTGCCGCTCCTGCCGCGCTTCCTCATGCCGCAGACGGTGGACAACCGCGCAAAGACGCTCCTGTGGTGGGGCGGTTTGCGGGGCGCGTTGACGCTGATCCTTGCCCTCGCGGTCACCGAACATGCCGACATTCCGCGCGAGGCAAGGGACTTCGTTGCGGTTCTGGCGACAGCCTTCACGCTGTTCACCATCTTCGTCAACGGCCTCACCTTGCGCGCCCTCACCCGCATCTTGGGGCTCGACCGCCTCAGCGCTTTTGACCGAAGCTTGCGTGGCGGTGCACGGGCGCTTGCCGCCAGCGCTGCCCGTGGCGAGGTGCTTGCCGCCGCCCAGCGCTACGGCATCAGCCCGGCCGTCGCCCGGGACGCGCTGGCCGCCTATGCAGAAGGTGCCCGCCAGGACGGTGTGCCCGTCTCCGCCCGCGAGCGCCTGACCCTTGCCCTCGTGGTCCTGTCGGAGGCAGAGCGCGCCACGCTGAACCGCCATGGCGAGGACGCCGTCATCAGCCCCCGCGTTGCCCAACTCCTCAACCGCGAGGCCCAGCGCATCCGCGAGGCCGCCCGTGTTGAAGGGCGCTCAGGATACCTTCGTGCCGCTGCACGCATTGTGCGCTTTCCCCCAAGCTTTCGCGCAGCCCTTTTGGTGCAGCGCTGGATCGGCGTGAGGCGGCCCCTTGCCCAGGCGCTGGAGGAGCGGTTCGAGCGGTTGATGGTCCGCCGCATTGTGCTTGGGGAGCTGGCGCCGTTCGTCGGCTCGCGCATCGCCCCTGTGCTCGGCGAACGGGTTGCGGACCTTTGCAAGCAAATCCTCGCCCGCCGCCGCCGCGTCCTCGATGAGGCGCTCGATGCCCTCACCCTCCAGTACCCCTCCTACGCCCGCGCGTTGGAGCAGCGCTTTCTTGAGCGCATCGCCGTGCGGCAGGAGGCGAAAGAGTACCAGGCCCTGCGCCAGGAACAGCTGATCGGCGTTGAACTGATGATGGCCTTGTCGGATGAACTCGGCCAGGCAAACCGCCGCCTTGCCAGCGCCTTGACCCTTGACCTCAACCTCGACCTTCGCCGGCTCGTAGAGCAGCTCCCCCTCTTCTCAGGGCTGCCTGAAGCGTCCCTCCAGGACATTGTGAAGCTCCTTAAGCCCCGCTTCATCGTGCCTGGCGAGCGCATCATCCGCCGGGGCGAAAAGGGTGACAGCGTCTACTTTATTGCCTCGGGCGCTGTGGAGGTGGACACGGGCCACCAACGCATCCGCCTTGGCCGCGGCGCTGTGGTGGGCGAGCTGGCCGCCTTCTCAGGCGGGCGCCGGTCTGCCGATGTGACGGTGCTCGGTTACGGCGAACTCCTGGTGCTGCAAGGCCGCGCCTTCCGCCACCTTCTGGACAATAACGCCAAGGTGCGTGCGGAGATCGAGCGCATTGTGGTCGCTCGTCAGAGCGACCAGATGTTGCCCGACTCCGCCACCCAGACACCTCTTGATGAGGGCGGCACCACCCGGCACGCTACACCGACCATTGGCTGACGAACGAGCGTCGCCGAAGCCCTCTGGACAGCGCTCCGACGACATTCTATGAGTGCGCGCCGGACGGTGGTTCACCGTCTCGCCCAGGTAGCTCAGTTGGTAGAGCATGCGACTGAAAATCGCAGTGTCGGTGGTTCGATCCCGCCCCTGGGCACCATCCCTTCGCTAAGGGCTTGAGGCGAAAGAACTTCATACGTAATCAATGACTTGTGGCGCCCGTGGTGGTATAGACGGGTGGTCCTACTGATGAGTCGTCCTTTCAAGCACCCCAAGACGGGGGTGTACTATTTCCGCAAAGTCATCCCCTCTGACCTGCGATCAGTCCTCGGCAAGGTCGAGGAGAAGCGATCACTCCGCACAAAGGACGCAGCGGAGGCTCGTCGCCTTCATGCCGAAGTCGCCGCGGAGGTCGAACGGACCTGGGCAGGACTGCGCAGCGGGCCGCAAAGGCTCACGCAAAGGCAGATCGTGGCGCTCGCAGGCGAGGTATATGCCGAGTGGGTTCGGAACATGTCCGATGAACCGGGCGAGCCGACGATATGGTTCCACCTGCTTCAGCTACACCGCAATGCTCGGGAAGCTGGAAAGCTTATGGAGTGGTGGAGGACGAGCATCGACGAACTGCTACTCAAGAAGGGCCTCGTCGTAGATACCTCGACCCTAGAACGCCTGACTGACGAGTGCGACAAGGCATTTGTTCAGGGCTGCGGGGTGCTGGAACGGATGAGCCGCGGCGACTACAGCCCGGACCCGAGAGCAAACCGCTTTCCTAAGTGGACACCTCCCTCCGATCTGCCGAGCAGTCCTGTTGCCAAGAGCGGGACAGCGGTTTCGATGACTGGACTGGTCGAAGATTGGTGGCGGGAAGCGAAGGCTACGGGACTGAAGCCGGGCACGTATGCGAGCTACAGAGCGAGCGTGGCAAAGCTGGTGGAGTTCGTTGGCCATGACGATGCCTCCAGGGTAACCGAAGAGGACATAATCCGCTTCAAGGATTTCCGGCTTGCGGAGGTGCATCCGCGGACCAAGAGGCCCATCTCGCCCAAGACCGTGAAAGACAGCGATCTCGCCGGCCTCCGGCGGGTGTTCGACTGGGCGGTGAAGAACAGAAAGCTCCCGGCGAATCCGGCCAAGGGGGTAACTCTCAGGCTTGGGAAGAAGCTGAAGCTGCGGTCATCCGGTTTCACCGAGGAAGAAGCCAAGGCGATCCTATCAGCCGCCCGCCACAGGCCTGCGAGCCGAGAGGCTCCGAAGACGGCCGCCGCAAAGCGATCGGTGCCTTGGCTCTGCGCCTACACAGGTGCGCGGGTGGGTAAACTCGCCCAGTTGCGGAAACAGGATGTGCGGCGTGAAGGCGACTGGTGGATCATTCGCATCACGCCCGAGGCCGGCACAGTGAAGACGAACAAGGCCCGAGAGGTTGTCGTGCACCCCCACCTCGTCGACCTCGGCTTCCCCGAGTTCGTGCAGGGCTGTGAGGCAGGGCACATGTTCGTCACGCCGAAGGCTGACGGCTCTGTCGAGGGACCGCTGAACACAATCAAGAACCGCCTCGCTGATGCTGCGCGACAGGTCGTTAGCGACCCCAATGTCGCCCCCCAACCATGGCTGGCGTCACCGCTTCAAAACGGTCGGGATGGAGGCCAGCATCGACCAACGTGTTCTCGACGAGATCCAAGGGCATGCGGCGCGAACGGCCGGTGATCGCTACGATGATGTGACCATCGCGGTCCTCGCCCGCGCCATCTGCCAAATTCCCACGATCGATGTCGACTAAGTACCAAAATCTGGTCCTTATTAGCTGACGCCCCCCGAGACTTACCCTGGGCACGATTTGGCGACCTGTTCAGGACAGAGATCGGCGACTTCGGACTTCGCGGCAATAAAGCTATTCAATTGCAGGGAAAGCAGTATGGCCTTCGCCACTACCAACGCAAAAGAATATTGAGAAAAAGTTGAGAGAGACCTTCAAGAGCTGTCATTCAACATCGCCCACTCAAATCGCGCAATGAACGCAACACTGTCATTGCATCATTTGCATGAATGGCTTTGGGCTCACACTCTGAAGCCGAGAAAGCCCATAACGATCGGAGCTTCCGTCATTATGTCCATGGCGAACTTCATTTCATGGCTGACAGTTGAATGCCGCTATTTCAATCTGCTCCAGCAACTCGTAATGGGACTAAGCACGCGTTTCCGGTCGGTGGATCAAAGGTGGCAGGGTAAGGCCAAGGTCCCTACGGCGTTGAACCTTACGGCTCTCCCTATCTGCTGATCGACTGGGAAGCAAGGTCGCCAATCGTTACCTGGTGGCGAGCGACGTTATTCAAGAGGCGGGCGAGTTCATGGTGAACTTCGCAAAGTGCCAGGGGGCGTGAGCAGCCTCTGAGCCTCCCCCCTGTCTGTTGGCTCAGTGTTGGCATCGACGTTGCGGAAGGGAGCCCGTGAGCGGCCCCCACGAGGTGGTCCAGTTACGATGTTGGTGAAGTGTTGGTCTTCGCACCAGCGGTAGCCTGGCGGTCGGAGCCGCTCTCACGAGCGGAGCCGGCCAGGCGGGTGGCAGGAACACCGTCGTCTCTGGGGCCGGAGCCTGGTAGCCGAGAGCGCTGTGCGGGCGCATGCCGTTAAAGAGGCGATGCCAGCTCTCGATCACCGCGCGGGCTTCGCGGAGCGTGTAGAAGATCTCGCCGTCGAGGAGTTTATCGCGCATATGGGCGTTGAAGCTCTCGATAGTGCCGTTCTCCCATGGGCTTCCCGGGGCGATGTACGCGGTGCTGGCCCCCACCCCATGGATCCACTTCTGGACCGCCTTGGCGACGAATTCGGGGACATAGCATATGGGGAAGGTGTGCGTTGAGACGGCTCGTTGGAGTGCGCTGGGGGAGACTCAACCGTTCGAGACATCTGGCGGAGTTCTGACATGGCGAACATGCTCGTCACCTAAGCCACCAATCATGGCACTACCGAAAGGATGGTCCAGGCCATCGGCGAAGGGGCGGCCTCGATCGATCCCACCTATGTGACCGTCAAGCCCGTGGGCGACATCGACGAACAGGATGTCATCGCTGCCGACGGGGTGATTGCAGGCTCGCCGGTTCAGATGTCGAAATTCAATTGGGAAATGAAAGAGCGGATCGACACCGTGTTCGGTCCCCATTGGATGCGCGATGGGTTGGTCGTCAAAGTCGGCGCAGCGTTTGCCACAGGAGGCGGCTACGGAAGCGCCGGCGCAGGCAACGAGCACGTGATGGTGTCGCTGCTGAACAACTTTGCCAAATGCGGAATGATCCTCGTGCCGCTGCCGAAGACCACGCCTGGCTTTGCGCTAGGCGGCCCGCAGCGAGACCCCTACGCGCGGTCGGCGGGGGTGCAAATGGAGCAGTTCGGCATCAAGGAGGAGATGCTCGAGGTCGCACGCCATCACGGAGCCCATGTCGCCAGAGCGGCTGCGCTGCTGAAAGGCAACGCCATCTTCGCCGACGCATGACCCGAGAGTGGCTGCTCGCCTACTTCGCCGCGGCGGATACGCTCGATCCCGATACCCTGCTGGCCTACTAAGCTCCAAGCGCAACGTTCCAGCTTGGGAATGCTCCGCCCGTGTCCGGAGTTTGCAAGACCCGCTCAGCGCTCGCAGGCTTCTATCGTCGGCTGAACGCTATGCGACACGAACCGCAGTCGATCCTTCTGGGCGATCGCATCGGCATGCTGGAGGCGATTGCGCACTATGACCTTCGCGCACGCGGCGCACTCGCTCTTCCCGTGGCAACCGTCGTTCGCTTGGATGACAGCGGCGCCGTGGTCGACGTTTGCGACGACATGGACGCTGCACCCGTCCTCGGACTGGGTTCAAGGGAGGTTCGAGGGGCTTGAAGTCTTGACAAGGCCGGGGAACGAAGGGGCCGACCGGGGATCAGTCGACAACCTCGATCAGATTTGTCATTTCGCCGATTTCTCATTGCCGCGCTTATAGTTTCTGGTGACATTCGCCATCGCCCTTGCTGTCCATCCTCGGCCGCGGACTGGACCGCCTCCAAGAATTCGCGCGCCAAGTGGTCGCCAAGTACTTCTACCCGTCGTCCATGGTCCGGTTCTTGAGCCCATGTACGACTGGAGCGCCCGGCCAGCCCCAGCAATGGAGCTTACCATCCGGCGCTAACTTCCGTCCGATCGCGCGGTGGTAGCGGATGTGGTCACACGCTCAACTGTTCTGGGAGGGGACGGAGCCAAAACTGTCTCACTCGCGCCATTTGCGTGCCCTCGTCGGCCAATCCACATTCAGGTCCCAGGGGGCCAAAGCGGACCTTGCACGGCGAGATTAGCCGACGCGGTCGGGCTGCGGCATCGCTCTTTGAGTTTGCGGCTCAGCGGGCGTAGCCGACGGTGGCACCCACCACGGAGACCGGAAACTCAGTGTTGATGAGGAGAAGTGCCGCGCGGCGCATCCGCATCGCCGTTTGAATTTCTATAGCCGTCTGCCCGAGACTTTTCTGAAACTGGCGGATAAAGGCCGAATGGCTCATTCCTGCGACATCGGCCAACTGATAGACTGAAAGGTTATCGCTCTCCAGAAGCGTAGCGACGGTGTAGCCGTCGTTGGAAAACTGACCCGGTCGTGGAGTGGGCCCCTGGGGCCGGACAAGATCAGGCGGCGTCTTTGACCAGTGACCGGGCGTGCTGTTTCTCGTACTGTTCGGGGCTGAGGTAGCCAAGCGATGAGTGAAGACGCCTGGCGTTGTACTTCTCGATAGTTGCGGGGAGCTCCCCGGCGACGTCCTCGGCGGTCTCGAATTCAAGCGGGTAGACGCCCTCGACCTTCAGCGGCTTCATCAGGCTCTCCAATAGTGCGTTTTTGTACGGATTGCCGCGCCGGCCCATCGAGCCGACGAGCTCGGTGACCACCGCCATCGGCACCGCAAGAGCTGGGAGCCAACCCACCTCTTGCAATACCGATAGCGTCACCGAAAATACGCCACCACCGCGGACGCTAACACGCATTCACCACCTTCGCTGCCGCTCTCATCACCCTACGCTTCTGCCAACGCTGATTGTGTTAGGCGCTCTAAGCCAGCGAACTCGCCGCTTTGCCTGGCGCCCAATCATGATCGTGATCGCGGCGGTCGGCAGGGCTTGGATCTTGATTTACACCGTTCGAGACCGGACGCACGTGAAGTGGCGCTTTGCCCCCAGATGTGATTCCCAGTTCATCGTCGAGAGTGAGAAAGCGAAGATCGTTCAGGTTTATGAATGTTGTATTAATATAGTATCTTCGTTGATATTAATGAGATAATACATCTCTATAAGATTATCATCGTTTTTTTGGCTTCATATACGAAGTCTACCTGCGACTGGAACGCTTCAATTACTATATCCGTTGTGGAGGCACGAAGGGGCCGACATGTCCCCGGACACCGTAGGGAGTTTCGCCATGCGAACAATGCTGATTTCGACCGCACTCGCCAGCGTGCTTGCCATTGGTCTCACAGCCCCAAGCCACGCTCAGATTGAGCTTCGGCTCGGCGCCCCTGACAGCCGCAACGATGCGCGCGCTGAGCGAATCGAAGAGCGTGGTGCGGCCCGCGCCGAAAGGGCCGCAGACCATGGAAACTATCGTCGCGCTGCGAAGATCAAACGCAGATCAGAGCGCCGTGCAAATCGCGTCGAGGCCCGTGACGGCCAGCATCGCGACGATCAAGGTATCATTATATTTCGAGCCCAGTAATTCACGCTCAATTCAGGAGGGCCACTGCCAAAGCGGCCTTCCATCCGGGCCGCCAGACGTCGGTCTTGAGCCAGGCGACTTTGGCCTATCGCAAACGAGGCAGGCACCGTCCCCTCGGCCCGTGATGAAGTTCGTCTTGGGACGAGGGTACTTAGACTCCGCGGTTCCTGGGCGAGAAGCACGGTGTCGCAAAAGCCCCCGGATGATTCGCGAAAGGGGTCGAAAACGTTTCTGCCATTTTTGCCCCCGTTAGGATGAGCCTGTGAAAGTGGGCGTCACCTCTGGCGTTCTGATGATCATCAGTACCGCAGTTGGCTAGGGCCAGCCGCTGACGGATTGTCCTGCATCCGGACCGCTACTGGGCGACTACGAGACAGCCGGCGAATTTTCCGAAGCCGGCGATCGTCAGCCCACGAAGCCGTAGCGATCAAGTAGGAGCGTTCCGATGCTCCAACAAATATATGTATTATCGGGGTCAGACCCGCAAGAATTGTGGCAGATTTATAGTAAATTACACATTTTTGCCTTTATTCTCCAAATTCATGCTTCGTGGAATTGACTACAACTTCCGATTATACATATGAATATCTTGAAACCGCACCTATCCCATCATACCTACCTGCTATCGTGTTGTGAGTAGGAGAATCAATCCAATGCCCCGACAGGATCTGCACCATTTTAATGCCCGGCCATTTCTCGCCCGTCGGGCTGGGCTACTTGTTGCGAGCGGCCTCGTAGCGCTCGGCCTTGCCGCCTGCAACGACAGCACCGAGCAAAGTAGCGAGACTTCGGCACCGCTGGAGAGCACAGCAGCGACAGTTGCGCCCGACCCAGCCGACCCCGCGGGACCTGGTGCGGGTGAACCCGTACCCCAGGCGCAAGGCACGCCGACAACCCCCGTCGAATAAACACCTGATCGCAAATGGCGAAAGCGCGGCGGGCCAGCGCGGCCCCCGCGTGTCCTCGCGCACACCACTTCGGCGATTCACGCCGACGAGCCAGGGCGGCTGCGGCAATTCACGTCTGCGCGCCTGACGTAACCCAGGAGCTTCTATGAAACTGCAAGTGTGGGCTGTGGCTGTGATGAGCCTGTTCGCAGGGTCTGCTCTCGCCCAGACAACCTTCGCGGATATCGACACGGACGGCTCTGGCGAACTGAGCTATCAGGAAACCGTCGTGGCGATCCCGGATCTCTCGGAAGCCGATTTCGCTGCTGCTGATGCGGATCAGAGTGGCGGGCTCTCTATAGACGAGGTTTCGGCCCTCGCCGCCAATCGCCAATAGGTACGCGCGATGCCGTAGCACGGGAGCGCAGTTTGCTGCGCCCCCCGTGCAGACGGCTCGACGGTCGACCGGACCGATACTGGTTCCTACCGTGTAGTGGTGAGGGTTTTGGAATTCAACGTGATCGCTTGCGTCAATACAGACTAAGCAGGCACTCATGGAGTACTCGGAGAAGCCGTTTGGAGCCGGTAGACTACGGTGAGGTGCTCCCCGAAGATCGGACGGCGACGGTAGCGGCCTGCTGGTTTTCGAAGAAGGAGATCAGCGAATGACGACACGCAAGCAGCACAAGCCGGCGTTCAAGGCGAAGATGACGCTTGAGGCCGCGAAGGGCGAAGAGGCGGTCGCCGAGCTATCGGCCAGGTTCGGCGTCCACCCGAGGATGGTCCATCAATGGAAACGGCAACTGCTGGAAGGCGCGTCAGATGTCTTCGAGCGTGGCCGGAAGGGGAGCGCGCCGGAAGTGGACGTGGAGAAGGTGCGCGAGCTCCACGCGAAGATCGGCGCGTTGACGGTGGCGAGCGATTTTTTGTTGCGAAAGCTCAAACCGCGAATAACCAAGGGGCGGGCGGAACATGAGGCGGGCGATGGTGGAGAAGGACCATCCCGCGCTGTCGGTCACGGCGCAGTGCCGGCTCTTGTCGATCCCGAGGTCGACCTTCACCCAAGCGCCTCGCGGCGAGACGGCCGAGACCCTGGCGCTGATGCGCCGCATCGACGAGCCGTTTCTTGAGACGCCGTTTTACGGCGTGCGGCAGATGAATTGCACCTGCCTGGAGGCCCTAGACGAGGCGCTGAAACGCTTCGATCCGCCGACGATCATGAACACCGATCAGGGCAGCCAGTTCACCTCGTGGGCCTGGACAAACCGCCTGCGACAGGCCGGGGTGAAGATCTCGATGGACGGTATGGGCCACTTCCTCGACACCATTTTCGTCGAGCGCCTGTGGCGATCACTCAAGTCCGAGTGCGTCTATCTCCACGCCTGGTCCGGCAGCCGTGAGGCTCGCGCCTGCATCGGGCAGTGGATCGCGTTCTACAACCAGCGGCGTCCACATGCCGCCCTGCGTGGGCGAACGCCTCACGCCGCTTTCCATACAAACATCAACCCGGAGCAAACCCACCAGCACAGCCCGGCAGTCGCTTAAACCGGCGCGGCAACCGTCCATCCAATGGGGAGCATCTCAGTTTCCTTGAGCCATCTGGCGAGTTCGCCGGCGATGTTAGACGAGCCGTTGCGGCTCGAGCAGACGCGGCCGGTGCAACACGGCTGGCCGGTCACAGCGCGATGCCTCGAGGGCAAGTTCCAGGGTCTGCATGACGTCCTCGGCTCGCATGGTCGTACAGAGTTTGAAAGGCGATGACGGTGCGGCTGCAATTGCCCTGAACGGTGCTCAGATAGGGCCAGCCCCAGCCGACCACCTTCAGGGTGGTGAAGTCTGTCTGCCAGAGCTGACCCTGCCGAGACGTCTTGTCGTGGAACTGGTCGGCAGCCTTGATCACCACGAAGACCGGGCTGGTGATGAGGTCGTGGGCTTTGAGGATGCGGCACACAACAAGCCTCTGACACAAAATGCCTTCTCGTGTCGGTGAACCGCACGGCCAGTTCCCGCGGAGAAAGCTCCGGCTTCTGCGATGCGAGGTATTTCATTCGCCGTCGTCCCCATCCCCGAGCATACTTTTTTCAGCAGCCGGTTCTCAAGAGTGGCTTCGGCAAGGGCCTCCTTGAGCGCGACCGCGGCGCGCAACTCCTTCACGGGCTCGTCGCCTGCCGCGCCGTGTCGCCGGCCAAGCGCTTCTTGCCGGCCTCGAGGAACTCCTTCGACCAAATGTAGTCGAGGCTCGTTGCGATGCCTTCTCGTCGGCAGAGCTTACGCGATGCTGTCCTTGCCGCGCAGCCCTTCCAGGACGATGCGGATCTTCTCCTGCAATGAATGGTGCTTGCGTGTCCGTCGGCGGATGTCTTTCACCACCTGCGTCGCCGATCGTGCCTGTGGCTCGGGTTTGTGTCTCATCTCCGCTCCTTGGCGGTGACGATGAGCCAGAAACCCTCCGTTGCGATATCACCTCATATGTCCCACGGACGCTGACGGCGGACAGAGGGGCTGCAGGCTGCCGCGCGCAAGCCCGCTCACACGATGGTAACCCCGCCGTCACGTGCGACGCCGCCGCTCAGGATGGCGTTTTTCGGCGGACGTCATCACCGCACATCCGAAGACGTCTTGAACAAGCTCGCGACGATCGATCGCGCGGGTCGCGACCGCCGTCTGCAACACTGTCGTCAGTGCATGTTCCTCTCGATCTGTTGCTTCATCGATCAAGCGATGCTCGTAGTCGATCGGCACAAGAGCCTGTCCATAACCAGATCTCGCCAATATAATTGCGCCTAGCACAGTGTTTGCAAGATTTTCTATACGGGTGCCCAATGCGTCAGGCAAAAGCTCTTGCTCGATATCTGTCATCATGACAGGCGCCTCAGCATGAGGATAACCGACCACACTGTCCCAAGCGCCCTCGCGGTTGAGCCGCAGGCGCCGCCCCGCACTTTCCCATATGACCTGGTGGCGTAGCCCCGAGGTCTGAAGGGGCGGATGGAGAAACGCGACATCCAGTGAATGGCTTTCGAGCGACAGCTCCAGATGCGCGCTTGACGCTTCGATGATCCGCACGCGCACTTTCGGATGCCGCGCGCGAAACGCCGACAAGGCATCCACGACGACCGTCTGCGCAGCAAGTTGCGTAAAGCCGATCCTCAGGATCTGTCCCAAGCCGTCCGCAGCGTCTTTTACGACCGTCTCCGCACTCTCTGCCGTGCGGATCACGTCGCGCGCCGCTTCGATAAAAGCCAGGCCCACCGCCGTCGGTTCGACGCCGCGTCTGCTTCGCTCAAACAGGCGCGCGCCGAGCCGATCTTCCATCCGCTTCAGTCTGGACGTAAGGGACGGCTGGGTGACGCCGAGCTCGCAGGCGGCTCGGCCGAAATGGCGGTGCTCGAAGATGGCCACAGCCGCGCGGTAGTCACCGATGTCAAGCTTTGCCATTGATAGCTTCGCTCTATCAAACTTTTCATTCCATAGCCTACCACCATGCCCCTTTCACACAATCTCAGTCCCGAGCATCAAGCTCATGCACGTGACGAAAGGGACCGCGATGCGACTGTTGATATCCGCGATGGCGTTTGCCATCGCCTCCCCGACCCTCGCCATGGCCGATAGTCAAACGACGCTGGAAAAGACGAAAACATTCTTCTCCGCGCTCGAAAGCGGCACGCTGGAAGATATTGAGAGCTTCTTGGATGAAGACGTCGTCAACACAATTCCCTATGCGGCCACGGGGGAGACGAGCAGCGATGGATTACGGATTTACGATGGCCGCGACGAGGTGATGGCTTACTTCGCCGGTGCCCGCGAGCGCATCGCCGAGGTGATGTTTGTGGATCACGACATCACGGTGTCGGAGGATGGGCGCACGGTTTTCGCCCAGAACCGCGGCAACATGGTTCTCGCCGACGGGCGGGAATACGAAAATCTGTATGTCTGGCGAATTGACTACTCGGATGGGCAGATCGCCGCGATCACCGAATACTTCAACCCGGTGACGGCGGCGATTGCCTTCAACCGGCCCATCGGACCGCAACCCACCGATTAGGCGACCCCAGAAGCCTCGTCTCTGGACGTGATCCTAAGGAGGTGGCTGACGATGATCACAAGGCTCGCGCCGCTGGCGACGATTTTGGATGGCAGCCGACTCATCGATGGCCCTCTCCACAGCGCAGCCGACGCGAGCAAGAACCACCTGAGCGCGCGCTTTACAAAGAGCTTTCGGGCGATCAGCCACACGCCCGCGCCGACGCCTGCCCGGGCAGACGGACCACACCTAACGCTTCGCGGGGCGCCCCGGGCGGATCGCCCAGCACCTCGGAACCATTATCGGGGCAATTAGGCGACGGCGTCACGGGCCTGTCAGAGTCCCGTTGTCGGACCGACATACCCCGCTGGTATTTCCAGACCCCTGTCAGCGACCGTCCGGTCGCCCTTAAGGGGAAGTGACGACATGGTACTTGGAAGCCTGAGAATGGTCATGACGGCAGCGGTCGCCGCGTTCGCCGTTCCCGCATTCGCGCAGGACGATGAGCGGCCCACGATCACGGTGGCTGTGCAGCAGATCGTCAATGCCGGCGCGCTGGACGTGCTGCGCGAACGCTCCAACGTGGGCAACCGCATCTTCTACTCATTCTTCGAGCCTCTGATCGACTACGCACGACAGGACCCGGCATTGCCCCAAAAGCCCGGCCTTGCCACCGACTGGCGGCGGATTGACGACAAGACCGTGGAGCTGACGCTGCGCGAGGGCGTCAAATTCCACAACGGCGACATCATGACCGCCGACGACGTCGTGTTCACCTTCAGCGATGAGCGGTTCGGCCGACTGCCGGAGCAGGTCGAGGCGCAGAACGAGGGGCGCACACTTTTCACCACCGCCAGCCAGGCCGGTGAGCGCAAGGTGCCCCCGCCCGAGATCGCCGCCGTTGCCGAGCGGGCTTGGCCCAATCTGGACCGTGTGGAAAAGGTCGACGAGCGCACCGTGCGCTTCATTTCCAAGGTACCGGACCCCACACTTGAGGGCCGTATCTCCCGTGGCGGCTCGGAGATCCTGAACGAGCGCAGCTACCGCGAGGCGGAGAGCTGGCTGAGTTATGCCCAAAAGCCGGTGGGCACGGGGCCCTACAAGGTTCGCGAGTTTCGCCCCGACAATATCCTGATCCTTGACGCCCATGATGAGTATTGGGGCGGCACACCACCCTTCAAGGAGTTGCGCTTCGTTGTGGTCCCCGAAGTCGCAAGCCGCACCAACGGCCTGCTTTCAGGCGAGTACGACATCATCACCGACGTGCCTCCCGACCAGATCGAGCTCATCGAAAGCCGTGACGGGGTCGAGGTGGTCGGCGGGCCCATCACCAACCACCGCCTGATGGTGTTCGACGAGAATAACGGGCCGATGCAAGACCCCTTGATCCGCCGGGCCATGACCCACGCCATCGACCGTGACGGCATCGTTTCGGCGCTGTGGGGCGGCCGCACCAAGGTGCCCGCCGGCCTTCAGTGGGAATACTATGGCGACATGTTCATCGAGGACTGGAGCGTGCCTGAGTATAACCTTGACCTTGCGCGTCAGCTCGTTGAGCAATCCGGCTACGACGGATCGCCGATCATCATGCGCGTCCTCAACAACTACTATACGAACCAAGTGTCCACGGCACAGATCAATGCCGAGGCGTTCCGTCAGATCGGTCTCAACGTGGAGATGGAGATGAAGGAGAACTGGCAGCAGATCTTTGACACTGAATCGGGCCCCCGGATGGTTCGCGACTGGTCGAACTCCGCGCCCTTCCCCGATCCGGTGTCCTCCATCGTCAACCAGCACTGCCAGAACGGCCAGCAGCAGCAGGTGGGCGAGTGGACCAACGCGGAGTTCAACGAACTGTGCCTCATCCTGGAAACCTCAACGGACCTTGAAGAGCGCCGCAAGACCTTCCGCCGCATGCTGGAGATCGCCGAGCGCGAGGACCCGGCCTACACGGTGCTGCACCAGAACGTGATTTTCTACGGCAAGCGGGCCGACCTTGGCTGGGAGTGGTCGGCGCTGCAGTCCATGGACTTCCGCCCCGGCAACGTCACGTTCGACGCTGCCCAGCCTGCGGACTGAACCACGGATCAGGGCTGCGGGCGGTCGCCTGCGGCCCCGACCTACGAGGAGCATGCGCGCCATGACGCCCAGCCCCATCCTCTCGGTCCGCAACCTTACGGTCGATTTCGACCATGGGCACATCTACGCCCGTGCGCTGCACGGCATCGATCTTGATGTATCCGCAGGGAGCACGCTGGGCGTCGTCGGCGAGTCGGGGTGCGGTAAGTCCATCACCTGGCTCGCTGTGCTGGGCCTCCTGGATCGGCGCACCCGCATTGCCGGGAGCGCCACCCTCAACGGTGGTGACATTCTGAACACCGGCGATGCGCATCTCTCCTCGGTGCGCGGCAGCACGGTGGCGATGATTTTCCAAGATCCGTCGAGCTCGCTAAACCCGGTGCACCGGATCGGCAAGCAGCTCACCGAAGCGCTCACACTCCACCGCGGCCTGCGCGGCGCCGCCGCAAAGGCAGAGGCGGCGCGGCTATTGGACCGCGTGGGCATCTCAAACGCGCCCCAGCGTCTCAACGAGTATCCGCATGAACTCTCGGGCGGCATGAACCAGCGGGTGATGATCGCCATGGCGCTGGCCGGCGAGCCGGACATCCTGATCGCTGATGAACCCACTACCGCGCTTGACGCGACGATCCAGGCGCAAATCCTCGACCTCTTAAAGGATGTGCAGCGCGAGCGAGGGATGGCCCTGGTTCTCATCTCGCACGATCTGGGCGTTGTGGCCGAGGCTGCGGACCGCGTGGCCGTCATGTACTGCGGCCGCATTGTGGAGGAGGGCCCCACCGGGACACTGTTCGCGCGGCCTGTCCACCCTTACACCGCCGGCCTTCTCGACGCGCTGCCGGACCTTGATGGGCCCAAGCGCCGGCTTCGCGCCATACCAGGGCGCGTGCCGCCGCCCCAAGACTTACCGCCGGGCTGCAGCTTTGCGCCACGCTGCGACTTTGCGCTTGAGGCATGCGGTGCCGCCGTTCCCATGCTGGAGCGCGCCGAGGCGGCGAGCCATCGGGCCGCATGCATCCGGATTGCCGACCTCATCGCGCGCGACGCTACGGTCGCGGTCGCGTGAGCGCTCTGGTCCTGGCCCAAGGGCTTGCACGGCACTACGACATCCGCCGCAAGGGAGGCCTGTTTGGCAGCAGGGCCGTGCTCAAGGCGGTGGACGGCATCAGTTTTCAGATCCGCAAGGGTGAGACGCTGGGCCTCGTCGGTGAATCAGGCTGCGGCAAGTCCACTACGGCCAAGCTCGTCCTCGGCACCGTGCCGCTGACCGCAGGCAAGGTGCTGTTCGACGGTGCGGCAGTGACCGCCGACCGCAATGCCGCCTGGCGCAAGCTGAGGCGGCGCATGCAGATGATTTACCAGGACCCTCTGGGCGCGCTGGACCGGCGCCTCACGGTGCGCCAGCAGGTGGCAGAGCCGTTCGCCATCCACGAGCCATCCCTCAGCGCCGCAGAGCGGGACGATCGCGCGCGAGATCTCATCGCGTCCGTCGGGCTCAGGACCGACCACGAGGCACGCTATCCTCACGAACTCTCGGGCGGACAGCGCCAGCGGGTGGTCATCGCCCGCGCCCTCGCCTTGCAGCCGGACTTTCTTGTGTGCGACGAGCCTGTCTCCGCACTCGACGTGTCCGTGCAGGCGCAGGTGCTGAACTTGCTGGAGGACCTTCAAGAGCGATCGAATTTCGCGGCGCTGTTCATCAGCCACGACCTCAAGGTGGTGCGCCAGATGGCCGACCGTGTGGCGGTCATGTACCTCGGCGCGTTCGTGGAGGAGGGGCGGCCCGACGAGGTGTTCAGGGATCCGCTTCACCCTTACTCCAAAGCCCTCGTCTCCGCGATCCCGATGCCGCGCGCCGGCCGCTCGCGCGAGCGCATCGTGCTAAAGGGCGACCCGCCCAACCCTGTGGACAAGGCCGCCGGCTGCCCCTTCCACCCCCGCTGCCCTGTGGCGATGGACGTGTGCCGCGCCGTGGTGCCGGCGTTGACGGAGGTGTCAGGCCGCAAGGTGGCGTGCCATCTCGTGGTGGCGCCGTCGGCGGATGCAGTGGCGCAGGCGGCCTGAGATGCTGCGCTACATCCTGTCTCGCTCGCTGCGCGCTCTCATCACCGTCACCATCATCGTGTCGGTGACGTTCATCATCCTGCGCCTCTCTGGCGATCCGGCCATCACCATCCTGGGCCCCGACGCCCCGCCCCAGGCGATCGAGGCCTTCCGCCGGAACTGGGGCCTCGATCAGCCCATCTTGGTGCAGTACGCGTCCTACTTCGGCGCCATCCTGCAGGGCGACCTCGGCAACTCGATGCGTGACGGGCGGCCGGCGCTGCAGCTTGTCCTGTCCCACGTGCCTCTGACGCTGGCCATCACCGTCCCCGCGCTCTTGGTCAACCTCCTGATCGGTCTGCCGGCCGGCGTCCTCGCCGCGCTCTATCGCAACACCCCGTTCGACCGCCTGATCATGACGGTTTCGGTGCTGGGTTTCACGGTGCCGAGCTTCGTGATGGCGCTCACCCTCGCGCTCGTCTTCGCGGTGTGGCTGGGCTGGCTCCCCTCCGGCGGGTCGGGCACGTGGGAGCACGTGGTCCTACCCGTTGTGACGCTCGGGGTGATCGGTGCGGCGGTCATCGCGCGGTTCACCCGCTCGGCCATGCTGGAGGTGCTCGGCCAACCCTACATCCGCACCGCATCGGCCAAGGGGTTGCCCTGGCGCCGTGTCATCGTGGGGCACGCACTTGCCAATGCGGCCATCCCGACCATGACCATCATCGGCTTCATGGTGGGCTCTCTGGTGGCCGGCGCGGTGGTGGTGGAGAGCGTGTTCTCCTGGCCTGGCGTCGGGCGCCTGCTGGTGACGGCGGTCGCCAACCGCGATCTCGCCGTGGTCCAGGTGATCGTCCTCCTTATCGGCGCGACGATGGTGCTCGCCAACCTCACAGTCGATGTGCTCTACGGTTGGGTGGACCCGCGCGTTCGCACCAAGCGACTGAAGGCGGGCGCATGACCCTTACCGTCGACCCGAACGAGCGCACCCCGTCCGGCAGCGTCCTGACGCAGAAGAAACGCCTCGCCGCCTTCTTGGAACGCTGGCCGCCCACCGTCATCATCGCGCTCGCCTGGGTTGGGATGATGGTCGTCACCATTGCCCTCGCGCCGCTCCTTGCCCCGTACGACTTCCAGGCCATCAACCTGATGGATCGGCTGCAGCCGCCCGTCGGATTCGGCGGATCGTGGGCCCATCCGCTCGGCACGGACGAGCTGGGGCGCGATGTCCTCTCCCGCCTGATCGTGTCGATCCGAATCTCGCTCGTCATCGCGTTCTTGTCGACGCTTGTGGCCGCGACGCTCGGCGTGACGCTCGGCTTCATCGCCGCGTATTTTCGCGGCCGCGTCGAGCAGTTCATCCTCATGCTCATCGATGCGCAGGCGGCAATGCCCTTCATGATCATCGCGCTTGCAGTGCTCGCCTTCCTCGGCAATTCGCTCGTGCTCTTCACGCTGCTCCTGGGTTTTTATGGCTGGGAGCGTATTGCGCGCATCGCCCGCGGCCTCGCCATCGCCGCAAACGAGCAGGGGTATGCAACCGCAGTGCGCGATCTGGGTGCATCGCCGTGGCGCATCTACGGGCGGCACATCCTGCCCAACATTGCGTCCACGCTGATCGTCTCTATGACGCTCAACTTCCCCGAGGTCATTTTGCTTGAGTCTGGCCTGTCGTTTCTGGGCCTCGGCGTACAGCCGCCCATGACCTCGCTCGGCAACATGGTCGGCTACGGGCGGGACTATATCCAGTCCGCCGCGTGGATCATACTGGCGCCGAGCGCGGTGATCGTCCTGACGACGCTTGCCATCTCCATCCTGGGCGACTGGCTGCGCGATCTCTTCGACCCGACATTGAAGTAGAGTGCAGGTCCTCTGCGGACTACTGCGCGAGACCAGCCTCTCGAAGATGGCGGAAGGATGCGGGGATGCCGGCCTTGTCGCGCAGCTCCAGGACGAGCCGCGGTTGGCTCGTGACCGCGCGCAACGCCCGGAAGACGGACGGCCACAGGATCGTCCCTTCGCCGATCGCCCAATGGCGGTCCGCATGGCCGTCAGCGTCCTGCAGATGGACATGGTGGAGTTCGTTGCCCGCGGCGTGGACGAAGTAATCGACCGGCGGCGCGCCGGTGGAGCCGTGCGCATAGTGTGCGTGCCCGGTGTCGATGGAGACTTTGACGGCGTCGGAATTGAATGTCGCCGCCAGTGCCACCCGTGCGTGCGGGTCGACGTCCTGGATGTTCTCGATCACCAGCGTTACGCCCTGACTTTCGGCCCGTGCCACCACGTCCTTCAGCGTCGCATGGACCCGTTCGATGAGATTGTCCCGAGCGTCCGGATAGTTGTCGAGATTGTTGTAATCCCACGTTGTGTAGGGGCTGTGGATCACCATTTGCGTGGCCCCCAGCGCACCGCATACATCAAGGCCCTGGTTCATGCGTTTGGTCACCAGCGTCCGCACGTCCGGGTCCCAGCTGTCGATGGTGAAGCCCCAGAACGGGCCGTGGATGCCGAGGCGGCCCGGCAGCCCGTCGAGTTCTGCGTTCGCCTTGTCCACCAGCCCTTGCCAGTCGCCGTTCAGCACGTCGGCCTGGTGGAAGTCCTGAAGCTCCACGTCCCGCGGGGCATCGAAGAGCCAGTCGCGATGGACGGCGACCTCGTTGAGCCGCATGGCGGCTCCGATGATGGGAGCGTCGGGCATGCGCAAAGGTCTCCGCGGTCCGTGGGGTCGACGCCAGTGCAAGGCTTGTGGCCCTACTCGACGTTGCCCGACTTTACGGACCTTCCATGACAGCGCTTTGTCAGCGCGCACGGCGGCGCACAGTGTTCGGTGCGTGCCCTCACCGCACGGACGGCGTCGAGACCTGTGAGCTGCAAGATGGCAACGATGCGATCGCCCCCATCACCTCCTCACGATCCAAGCGTTGTCGGCCCGGTACTGCGCCGGATCGGCTGGCCTGTTGCTCGGGACTGCGCCATGCCCATTACACCCGCGTGTCCCCCGTCAACACCCATGGGGCATCTGGAGTGATCTCGACGCAGCGGGTTTCTGGCCCATTACAATCACCAAGGCGTGGAGATGAGACGGCAAACCCCCGGCAGCAGACACGCGCGGCCTTTCAATCGCGAGCATAGGTGACCCGGCCCCACGAGCCGCCGCCCATTATGATTTTTCTGACCTTGGAACATTTCAACAAGGGATAGGCGCCACGTATCCGACGCTGTTGAAAGATGGCCATTCGCGTTTTGCAAGGCTCTACGTCTGTATGCACGACCGTGGAGGCCCTACTCGTCAGCCTGCCGGTGTCTGGACTGGCGCAGCGAGCGCAGGGCGCGTCCCACCTCGGCGCTTCTACGACCAGCCCGTCAACCCGCAATGCCGTGCGACTTGAAGCAGTTTCAGCTTCTGACGCTGGCGCGGAATGCGGCGGGAGTGGCCCCCAGAAGCGCCTGACCGGCTGCAAGATCGCGCCCTCGCTACCTCTCTACGCGCTCATCTTCGGGCGGACTGCCGCGGGTCGGTGTCGGCTTGGCGTCTGTGAGAACTAACCAAACACCAACGAGAATCGTCGCAATGGCGAGGATGCGCCACGGATCAAGCGGCTCCGCGAGGATGACCGCTCCTATAAGGACCGCGACAACCGGGTTCACGTAGGTGAAGCTGGTGGCCAGCGGCGCGCGAACGTTGCCGAGGAGGTAGACGAACGCCGTATACGAGACGACAGAGCAGAGCAGCGCCTGATGGGCGAGTGCGACGACAGCCGGAGCCGATGGTGTGGCTACGAGGGATTCCCCTGACAAGACCGCCATGAGCGCGAATGCCGCTCCGGCGGACGCCATCTGGATGGCGGCAGACCGGCGCGGCTTGGCCGGAGGCAATTCCTTTGCAAGGAGCGAGCCCGCCGCCAGGCTGAGCGCTGCGAAGAAGGCAAAAGCGACGCCCACTCGGTCGGCGTCGACGGCATCGACACCCAGAAGCGTTGCAACGCCGAGCACGCCAAGCGTCATCCCAACCCACTCGCGGCCACGTAGCCCCGCCCCCGCGACCGCGGTGAATAGCGCTGCCCACATCGGCGCGGTGGCGAGCACCACGGCGACGAAACCGCTGTTACTGAGCCGATCTTGTGCGAGCGCGATCCCGCCGAATGTACCGCCGATCAAGACGAGGCCAAGAAGAATGTCGGCGAGGACGGGACGTCGGTGGTCACCAGCCTCGGCGAACAGGAGCCCGAGCGCCATCAGTATGAGCGCGGCCGTACCGAAACGGAGGCCAAGCATCGTGAACGGCTCGAAGCCGGTCAGCGCGAACTCGATGGCCGCATAGTTCGACCCGCCCAGGATGTAGGCAGCTGAAAGCGCCAGGACGATGTCGGGCCGTAGCGCGGTCGAGCGCATCGCCGTCGGCCCACTCACGCGCCTGCGGACGCCGTCCGGTGAGTATTTGCCAGGCCGTCCAGGCGAACGGGGGTCCGCCATTCTGGATAGGCGGGGCTGGTGCCACGAGCCACCGCTTCGTAGAGCGATATGAGTTTTTGCGTGATCGGGCCGGGGTGACCGCAAGCGATCGGCCTGTGGTCGATGCCGATGATGGGCTTCACCTCCGAGCCGCTTCCGGTCAGGAACGCCTCATCGGCAAGATACAGCTCGCTGCGTGCAATGGGTCGCTCGACGACGTCCATGGCGCAGTCACCGCGAGCGAGCCGGATGACGGTGTCGCGCGTGATCCCCTCCAAGATCGTCTCCGTCGTGGAGGGCGTGATCAGCACGCCGTCCCGCACGATGAAAAGGTTTTGCGCCGAGCACTCCGCGACCATTCCCGCGTCTGTGAGGAAGATCGCTTCGTCGAAGCCGTTCATCACGGCCTCCGTTTTGGCAAGGGCGGAGTTTACGTAGTTGCCGGTGATCTTGGCACGCGCGGGCATGGCGTTGTCAGCCGTGCGGCGCCACGAGGAGACCATGCAGGTGATGCCCCCCTCGCCCTTCAGGTAGCGGCCGAGCGGGCTCGCATTGATGGCAAAGCCATCGGCCTGCTGGGTGAGGACGAGAATCTTGGAGGTGATCTCTTCGGACGACTTGTAGGCAATGGGCCGCAGGTGAACGTCGGTCCGAAAGTCGTTCTGACGCAGAAGCTCCACGGTGATCTCGCACAAGGTGTCCACCTCATGGGGCAGCGCAATGAAGAGAACGCGGGCAGAACGGATGAGGCGCTCCATGTGCTCACGCAGGCGGAAGACGGTGAGCGCCTCGTCCGCCTCGTTCCAGTATGCGCGGATCCCCTCGAACACGCCGAGCCCGCGGCCGGCAAGTCCGGAATCGATGCCGATCCTGGCCTCGCTCGCCGGGACGAAGTCGCCGTTAAAGTAGCAGATGGCTGACACTGTTCTCACTCCTTTGCGCAGCGCGGATCGCTCAGGCGACCGCTGCGACGCGCTCCTCGCCATAGACCGCGTCGATGTCGGTCATGGTAAGCGACCTTTTCGCCTCGCCGGAGACATCCAGAACGATCCGGCCGGCTTTCAACGCGATCAGTCGATCGCCGAAATCAAGCGCGTGGCGCACGTCATGGGTGACCATGATGGCCGCAAGGCCCTCGCGACGGATGGTGGTGTCGGTCACCGAAAGGATGGTGGCCTGTGTGCGCGGATCCAGATTGGCGACATGCTCGTCCAGGAGGAGCAGTCGCGGCCGGCTCAGCGTTGCCATCAGGACCGTGAGGCTCTGGCGCTGGCCGCTCGACAGCAGTCTGGCGGGCGTTGACAGTCGAGTCTCCAGCCCAAGGCCAAGGTCGGCAAGGCGCCGCCGCAGCATCGCACGATCGTTCGGTGAAACCGGCCGTGCCATTCCCCTTCGTCTGCCCTTGGTGAGGGCGAGCGCAAGGTTCTCCTCGATGGTGAGCTGATCGCAAGTGCCGAGCCGCGGGTCGGGAAACACCCGCGACAGCCATGCGGCGCGCTCGAAATCCTTCGTCCGGGTGACGTCGGTCCCGTCGACCTCCACGTGACCGCGCGTGGGTTCGACGGTGCCGGCAAGGACATTGAGAAGCGTGCTCTTGCCGGCACCGTTGGTGCCGATCAGCGTGACGAACTCGCCCTCGTCGACTGTCATGTCGATGCCGGCGAGCGCTGTCATGCGCGCACCGTCGCCCCCGGTGAACGCAACGTGGACGCTCCGCAGCGCGATCATCGCGGCTCTGTCCGGCGCATTGGCCAGCGGACCCTGCGCATCGCATCGATGGATCCGGTAAGGCGGCCACGCAGGCGCGCCGAGGAAAGGAGCACTGCTATGAGCAGGATCGACGCGGTCGCAAGACGCAGATCCGTGGGTGGAAGGCCGGACCGCAGCGCAGCCGTCAGGATGACGACGTAGAGCGTCGACCCCACGAGGACGCCGGCCAAGCCAGCGCCAACCCGCCCGTCTGGCGGGAAGAAGAGCTCGCCGATGAAGACCGCCGCGACGCACACGATGATTGCGCCGATCCCCATGGTGATGTCCGCATAGCCCTGGATCTGCACCTGGAGGGCGCCGCCGAGCCCGTAGAGCGCGCCGGCCAACAAGGCGCCGACGAGGAGGGTCATGCGTGTGTCGACGCCATTCGCCCGCGCCATCACAGCGTTGTTGCCTGATGCACGCATGGAAAGGCCGAACGTCGTTTTCAGGAAGGCGTAGAGCGCGCCGCACGCGGCGGCGAGGATCGTGATGAGAAGCGCGATCCTCGCCCCTTCGGAGGCGACCGGCACGCTGTCGAAGATCGAGGGCTGGCCGATAAGCCCGACGGTCGCACCGCCCAGGAGTCGAAGGTTGATGCTGTAAAGACCGGTCAGCACGATCAGGCTTGCCAGAAGGTATGCGGTTCGCCCGATGCGGTGGATCGCGAACACGAGGAGGCTGACGAGCGCACCGGCGATTGCCGCCGCGAAGAGGCCGAGCCAGGGCGACAGCCCCGACAACGTGGAAAGCGCAATCACCGCGGCGCCATTGGTATATGTGGCGTCCACCGAGAGGTCGAGCTCGCCCAGAACGCGGAACATCAGGAAAAGGCCGAGTGCCATCATCGCAACGGGCGGCGTCGCGAGTGCGATATCGGCGATCATTCCGTCGGCTCGACGCTCGAAAACTCCAGATCGGCCGGGAGCGATACACCGATGGCAACCGCGGTGGCTTCGTTGAAGGTGACGGCGAAGTCTTCCATACCGACGATCGGGATTTCACCCGGGTCTTCACCTGCCACGATCTTCGCGGCGATCTGGCCGGCGAGGACGCCGAGCGCACCGTAGTCCACCCCCAGTCCCATAAGAACGCCGGGTGTTTGCGGGTCGCCGGCGGTCACCACCAGCGGGATGTTTTCCTCAAGCGCGATGCCGCCGATGGCCGGCAGGCCCTGGATGACGGTGGCGTCCGGGCCGAGCAGGACCGCGTCCACACGTCCTGCGAGAGAGCGCGCGGCCAGAAACACCTCTCCCGCCGCCGCGATGGAGACGTCGACGAACGCAAGATCGCGCGCGGCGACGGCCTCGGCGAGCGCGTCGTGAAAAACCTTGCCGTTCTGGTTGGACGGGTCCCATACGGTGCCAATGCGCTTCACATGGGGAAGCGCGCGCAGAACGATATCGAGGCTGTCGGCCGGCTCGATCCAGTCCGTGGTGCCGGTCGCTTGCCCGCCGGGCGCTGCCTTCGACGCTGCGATCCCAGCCCCCACCGGGTCGCCCATGGCGATGAACACGATGGGAACGTTAGAGCCCGCGCGTCTCGCCGCCTCGACCGTGGCGATGACGATGGGCGTGCCGATCACGGCGATGAGGTCGGGCTCGTCGCGCACGACCTGCCGCGCGATGGTGGGAAAAAGGTTCGCCTGCCCCTGCGCATCGCTGAGGCTGATCGTGGCGCCCGGTATGGCGTCGGTCAGCGCGGTGCGGAACCCATCGACAGCCTGGCTGACGAGGTCGATCTCGACGATCTGGTAGATCGCGATGTCGGGGGCTTCGTTGGCGTGGGCGGTCCCAAACAGAGCACTGGCAAGCGCGACGGCAAACGCCGTCCGCGGACGCAATAGGGACTTGAGCATCGGCGGCCTCCTGTCGGAAATGCGCCGCAGTGTTCGCACCGTCGCGGTCGGCCGTCTTGAACGTTCCTAGCCTCGAGTCTGCCGCGCGTAGGCGCCTGGGGTGAGGCCGAAGCGCCGTTTGAAATGGCGCGTGAGGTGGCTCTGGTCGGCAAAGCCGAGTTCCGCCGCGACGTCGGCAAGCCCCTCGCCGCGGGCGATCCGTGATCGCGCCTCCTGAACTTTTCGGTCGAGCCGGAAAGCGTGCGGCGGCAGGCCGACGGCCTTGCGGAACACGCGACTGAGCGTGACCGGATGGAGCCCGATCTCGTCGGCAAGTTCACCCATATCGCGCTCGCCCTCGAGGAGAAGATCGATCACCCGATCAATCGCCGGGTGTCGCTGCACGCCACACCTTTCTCGATTGCCGCGCGCCTCGCCCAAACCACGCAGCACACCGCCGAGGCGATCCTTGACCGTCTCCTTCTCCGTCGTGCGACAGGAACGATGAAGTGCGTCAAGGCTCGCGAAGGTCCGCTCACAGTAGTGCGGCCGTGCCGCAATCTCCGCGTTCCCGATGGAGGCGGAGACGAAGGCATCCGAGATATAGGTCATACGATATCGGCAGGGCGAAGAGCCGACGCGGTGGCCGCCATGAACCTCGCCTGCCGAGACCCACACGACGGCACCCGGACGGAGCATCTCGACCCTCCGCCCCCTTCGGAGCGCGAAGACGCCTTCCAGAATGATCGCCAACGCGTGATGGTCATGCGTATGAAGCGAATAACGATGGTCGTTCACGTCGTTGTGGAAAAACTCGACGTCGTCGAGGCCAGGCGACCGGTAGAAGCGCACGTTCGCATCGCTCTTGCGAAGCATCAGAACACACCCGACAATCCAAAATTGTTCCGTTCGGAGAGCGAGAATCATGCCAAGTCGCGAGAGTGGCTGTTGCCGCTGTGGCACTTTGTGAAACCGATGGTCAAGCCAAGACTATGTCAAAGCGCTCCAGCGTCCTGCCTTTCCTGGCGCTTTCGCAAAGTCATGATCAAAAAGCGCGAACGCAAACTTGGGCCGAAGAGACGACACGAACTCAGAACACCGTAACGACACGGCACGCGCGTGCGCAGGGTCGACACCGCCCCATCGTCCGTCTGTCCCATGATCTTCCCGTCACACTTTTGCTCTGGCGGTCCGTGTCGATGAGATGAACCCGATTCTGGATGGCCTGTCCGCAATCGAGCAGATGGTTCCCGCCCACTGGAGACGGTTGGATCACGCAAATGTCGCCGCGATCGGCCGGTTTATGGGCGGACAGACCGTCGGTATGCGGCGCGGCGCGCAACTGACGGAAACCAAGCGGCACGCCGATCGCGACGTCAGCGTGACCGTGCCCCAATCAAAGTGGGTGTGCTGTTGGCACCTCGCGGCAATGGCGGCGACAAACTCAGCGAGATTGCGCGCGTGAATTTCACCGAGCTGACTCCGGACTACTCGCACCTGACAACGACGACGATGGCGTTTTGAAGATTACCTACGAAGAGTTGGCGACACGCAGGCGAACTGGTTCACGTCGAATGAACGCAGAAACTTGCAGAATGCCATTCGCGAAAATCGGCGCCCGCAAATCGATTGCGCGATTGCGGGGCATACTGGAACTGAAGGAGCGGGCGGTGGTTTTGATCCGATTGGGAAGTTCGGCGCCGTGCTGCCGCCCCGCCGGACGCGTCGATCAGGCTTCGATGAAGTCAATCAAATCTGCATTTACCTGGTCGGGGTGAGTGGCAAAGAATCCATGCGACAAGCCTTCATAGGTTTTCAACGTCCCGTTCTTCAAGTGCTTGATCGCTTTCTCTGCGGAGTTGGCAATGGGGACGACCTGATCGTCGTCCCCGTGCATCACGAGCACCGGTCCGTCGATAGCCCTGAGGTCGTCGGTCTGATCCGTTTGTGAGAAGACGGCGATGCACTGGTAGTGCGCCGCAGCGCTGCCCATCATGCCCTGGCGCCACCAGTTCTGGATCAGACCCTGGCTGACCTCGGCGCCGTCGCGGTTGAAGCCGTAGAATGGGCCCGACGGAACATCCAGAAAGAACTGGGCGCGGTTTGCGACGAGTGCCGCGCGGAATCCGTCGAAGACCTCCATCGGAACGCCGTCCGGGTTCGCGTCCGTCTTCAGCATCAGGGGCGGGATCGCGCCAAGAAGTGCCGCCTTCGCCACCCGTCCCGGCTCTGCCCGGGCGACGTATCGTGCCGCTTCACCACCGCCGGTGGAGTGGCCGATATGAACCGCGTTCTTGAGGTCGAGATGCCGGACCAGCTCCGCCACATCCGCAGCGTAGGTGTCCATGGTATGCCCGAGGTCGGTTGGGCTGGAACGGCCGTGTCCGCGGCGGTCATGGGCGATCACGCGGTAGCCCTTGGAGGCGAAGAACAGCATCTGGTTGTCCCAGTCATCGCTGCTCAGCGGCCATCCATGATGGAAGACGATCGGTTGAGCGTCTTTCGGACCCCAATCCTTGTAGAAAAGTTCAGTTCCGTCGGTGGTGGTGAAGGTCGACATTCGATCTGTTCCTTTCACGCTGGGTTGAGTTTGAGCGAAAGATCTGCCTGGCAAGATGGCGGCGGCTGAAGCAACGGCGCCGGTCAGCAGCACGTCGCGTCGGCGCATGACAAACTTGGGTCTGGCGGGTGCGCTCATCGTCAGTCCTTGTTTGTCCTGGTCAGCCAGGAACTCGGATGACCATTTCGACTTCGATCTGAAGGTCAGGTGATGCCAAAGCGGCGACGCCAATGCCTGTGAGGCTTGGCCGCGCGCCGTTCAGAAAGTGCAAAATCTCTGCCATCGCGATCTCTTGTGTCTCGGATCGCAGGTCGGTCAGGTAAACGCGCATCTGAACGATGTCATGAGGAGTTGCCTCAAGGGCATCCAAAGCGCCGCTCAGGTTCGCGACAACGACAGCGGTCTGCTCGGCCAGCGAACCGGGAACAGCGCCGCCATCGGGCCTCCAAGCCACTTGGCCGGACACGAAGGCCAACCGCCCGGGCGGTGCGATGGAGATCTGGGAATATCCGATCTTGCCGGCGTCAGGCAAAGAGGTCGGATTCATGCGAGCAACTGACGTGGACATAACTTTCCCTTCTCACTCACTGTCATGTCGGAAAGATGGCTGCAACAATTGGCGAATGGAAATCGCGACAGAAGCGAACCCCAGTCGGCAAAGAGGACCCCATGATCGGTTCAAAGGTGAATGACATCCTCCTTTTCCTCTCAGTCGTCGAAACCGGAAGTCTCGTTGCGGGCGGAAAAGCATTTGGATTGTCGCGCTCGACAGCGGGAAAGGCGATTGCGCGGCTCGAGGAGGGGTATGGCGCTCGGCTTTTGAACCGCACCACCCGCGCGATTGACCTGACCGAGGAAGGCCGCGGCCTCTACGAGCATGGGCAAGCCATCCGTGCGGCGATCGAGGCCGCCGATCACAGCTTTGCGGGCGAACCCGGCGTGCCGCGCGGCACGTTACGCGTGACCGCGCCCGATGCCCTTGGACGTCGGTTGCTGCTCCCGACCGTATACCGTTTCCTAGACCTTTGGCCCGAAACCCAGATCGAGATGAGCTTCTCGGACCGGGTCGACAATGTCGTTGAGCACGGCTTTGACCTGTCGATCCGTATCGGCTTGCGCCCGCCCGATCAGGGTTTCATCACGCGAACGCTGCTCGAAGACGAGGCACTGCTTTGTGCCGCTCCGTCTTATTTCGAGAGGCTCGACCGGCCGCAAAACGCAGAACAGTTGAGCCGCCACGACCTGCTTCAGTTTGCAAGCCGAAGCGAGAGGCAGGGCTGGCACCTGCAAGAGGAGGACGGCACCTGGACCCGCGCCCAAGGGCGGGTGCGTCTGCGGCTCGACAGCGCCGAAGCGCTGCGAGAAACTGCTTTGGCCGGGCGAGGGATCGCATTGTTGCCGCGCCTGTTGGTCGGCCCGGATATTTCAGAAGGCCGCCTGGAGCATGTTCTGCCGCGGGCCGACCTCGGTACCGTTCCGATCGTCGCGCTCTACCCCCATAAGCGGCTGCTGGAGCCACGGGTCCGCCGCTTCATCGACATGCTGAACGATGACCTACGGAACGCGCGGACCCGGTAGGTGCTCCGACTGTCGTCTGAGTGCAGACGTTCGGCGCGGGCGACAACTCGCAATTTGGCTCGAAGTGCCGTGCGGCGGGGACAGTCGACGCCGCAGCAAGCAACGGGCCAGACGCGGAGCTTCCGCGTAGGCTTCTGGCACCCGCTCGTGGACCGACCCGATGAGACGAAAACGGCGTCTCGGTCGAAGTGCAACATCGGCAATGTTGTCGACGGCGGGGCAATTCTCGGCCGCGGTTAGCCGCAATAACGCCGCGAGGATTTGAGACATTGATCCAATCACGCTGCCAACACCGATTGAGGGAGGCGATATGCCCAAGATCGATATTGCGTCCGTCCCGACAAGGAAAGGCACGGGCTATCCGGCCGAGTTCGATGAACCGTGCAGCGAACGTTTGCGGCAGCGGATCGGCGACACCGGCGGGCTCGCCGACTTCGGGGTGAACCTGGCCCGGTTGCCGCCGGGTAACTGGTCGAGCCAGCGGCATTGGCATAGCCACGAGGACGAATTCGTCTTTGTGCTCGAAGGTGAGCTGACGCTCGTGGAGGATGGCGGCAAGACGGTCCTTGTCGCCGGCGAATGCGCGGCGTTCCCCAAAAACACGGGCGATGGCCATCACTTGATCAACACGTCGAACGCGGATGCCGTCTATCTGGAGATCGGATCGCGTCATCCCGACGACCTGACGACATGTTCCGATGTGGACATGAAGAGTGCGAACGCCGACGGACGTTTTGTTCGAAAGGATGGCACCCCCTATCCAGGGCAGTGATGTCATCTGACCGATCAGACTTGCCGCTCGTCTTGATGGGAGCCGACACATGGAAGGACACTGTCATTGCGGACGCATCGCCTGGACGCTCGACGACGCACCCGAGTCCGTCACAGCTTGCAACTGCACGATCTGCCGCCGGTACGGTGTCCTCTGGGCCTATGGCTTTATTGGCCACGACATTCACACCCACGGCGTGACCACAACGTATCGCCGGTGCGATGGCGGGGCGATCGACTTCCACTTCTGCGGAAATTGCAGCTGCATCACGCACTACATCGCGACGAAGGCGAACGGTGACGGGCGATATTGGACGGCCGTCAATCTGCGGCTCACCGAGCCTGACACCATTGCACATCTTCCGATCGACCACTTCGACGGGCTGGACAGCTTCAACGATCGACCCCGTGACGACAGGCGCGTGAAGGACATGTGGTTCTGAGGGACGAGTGATCCCTAGAGCAGATTTTTGCGGCCTGATAAGTCCATCTGACCGCAAACCGCCTGTCTGATGATCGCTTTGCCTTTTCCGGGCAGGGAGGAGGCGCTGCGGGAGCTCACACTTCCCCTAGAGGCAGCGCGGGACGGATCGGTAGAGCGCTGGCCGTGATCGTCCGCGGCGCGAAGGTGGCGGCCTTTTCACGGGTGAGGAGCATCGCGTGGGCGGGCTCGCAGATCACCATGTCGCCCGCGGTGTCATCGCTGAAGGTGTCGTTGAAAGCGAAGCCGAGCGCGGCGAACACGGCCCGGGAGCGGACGAAATCGGCGACCGACAGGTTGATGTCGACGTTCATGGGCCCGGACGTCGTGGATGACAGCGAGACACCTCACCAATATGTTGATGTCGACGCAAAATCGACCATCCGAGCTGACCTCCCCTTGCCGACACCCGCGAAACGCGCGACCTGTGCCTTCACCTGCAGCGGGCAGCGGGCAGCGGGCAGCGGGGGCCACCGGCCGCCGCTTCGACGAGGCACTGCGCCCCGTTGACCTCACCCACGGGCAGTATTCGGTGATGATCGCCATCAACCGACTGGAACCGCCGAAGATTGGCGACGTCGCGCGGCTCCTCGCCATGGATCGCACAATGTTGACGGCGAACCTCAAGCCGCTGCAGCGCCGCGGCCTCATCATCGTGCTGCCTGATCCGTCCGACTGACGCAGCCGCAGGTTGGCCCTCACCGACGGCGGGTGCGCCAGGTTTTGGTTGAAGCGGTCCCCATCTGGCGCGCGACCGACGACAAAGTGGACACGCTTCTTCGCGCCCCCGACAGCACAGTGCTCACGAAGGATCTTCTGGCGATCGCGTTCGGTGAGCCCGGCTGACCACGCGGCGACGGAGGACGTTCGTGCTTTATGTCTTCGGCGGGCTGCCCGGCGCCGGTAAGACCACCCTCGCCCGTCGGCTCGCGATTGAACTCCTGGCCGTCTTCGTGAGGATCGACATCATTGAGACGGCGCCGAAACGCTCCAGCCTCGCCATTCATCCGGCAGAGGATGCCGGCGACGTGGCCGCCTACACGCTGGCCGCCGACAACCTGCGCTGTGGGCTTCATGTGGTCGCAGACAACGTCAACCTTTTCGAGATCACCCGGGCAGCATGGCACGATTGCGCTCGCAAGGCGGGAGCGTCCTTCGTCGGAGTCGAGGTCATTTGCTCCGATCCGTCGCCTCACAAAGCGCGGGTCGAGGCGCGGACTGCCGATATCGAAAGCCACGGCGTGCCCGACTGGTTGGCGGTCACATCGCGCCACTACGAGACCTGGCCACCTGCAGACATCACCATCGATACGGCGCACCCATCACTGGAGGACGCTCTTGCTAAGCGCCAGGCTGGGCTGGTGGAGCGCGATATCTAAAACCGGCTCAGGGCGTCTTATTTCCGTGCGAGGACGGCGCCCATGGGTCGTAGGTGCCAAAACTCCACAGCTGACCCTCGGGATCGCGACAACAGAAGATGCGGCCGCCATAGTCCTCGTCCTTCGGTTCGATGAGGATCTCGGCGCCGGCCGCACGCGCCCGCTCGCACAACGTATCGACCTCGCCGACGACGATGTAGGGGCTTTGCGACGTGCCGCCGAGCGACCGCACCGTCGCCTGCAGCGCACCGAACGCATCGTCCCGCGCAGAGCCGAGCATGATCATCCCGTTTCCGAGAGTGAGTTGAGCATGGGCGACCCCGCCGTTGGCATCATCGACGACCAGATGGCGGCAAAAGCCCAACGTGTCGCACAGCCAATCGATCATCTTGCGCGCGTCGTCGTAGCGCATGGTCGGTATGATGTTGCCTGACATGGGCGCCGCTCCGTGTTCGAACGTTGCCACATTGGCCCGATCCGAGCGCGGCCGTCTTGAACGTTTGTTACCTTGCCATGAGCCCGGTCCCGTCAGGCAACATCCGCTTCAAGAGCGCGGCTGGAGGCTGGCCGGCAAACTTTTGAAACTCACGCGTGAAATGCGCCTGGTCGGCATAGCCGCACGCAATCGACACGTCGACAAGCCTCGCACGGCCCGGGTTGCCCTCGATCAAGGCGACGGCGTGCGAGAACCGGGCAAGCCGCGCTGCGGTCTTCGGCGATAGGCCGATTGCTCGCTTGAAGAGCGTGGAGAAATGCTTGCGGCTCACCCCGAGCGAGGCGGCAAGATCGTCGACCCGAACGTTGCCCGCGCTGGCATCGATGGCGCGCCAGCTTGCCTCCACACGCGGGTCCGCGTGGTGATCCAACAGGATGCGCCTGGCAAGCCAGCTCTCAAGAAGCGCAAACCGGTCGGGCCAGGATCGTGCCTCCCTGAGGCGGCCGACGAGCGTGTCGGTAAGGAGGGCCGAGATCGCGCTGAGGTCGGCGACGCGGTCCCTCAGCTCGCACAGGTCGGTCCTCAAGAACCGGCGAGCCCCAGGCGGCGTGAAATCCACTTGCATGGTGAACGCGACGCCCGGCGAGCTCACGATCGCCGGCCGCGTATGGAGGCCTGCTACGAAAGGGCTCTGGAGACGGCGTATGGCTCGCGCATTGGTGCCCTCGTGCAGCGCGAAGTGATGGTCGAGCACGATGATCAAGGGAACGCCTGCCATGGGCAGCTCCTGGCGCGCGACGGGACGTCCGCCCCACTCCTCGTAGCCCTGAATCTCTTGCACGAAAGGCACAAGTGGCGGCGCCGGCGCGCGCCGCCAGAGTGTCCAGCGCCCCATCTCGCTGTCGTGCTCGATACACCTCAGCGACGCCACCGGCCCGCCACCCGACAAACGCTCCGACCCGCCTCTCGACAGTCCGTGCCGCTCACGATCATGAGGTGGCCTTCGCGTCGACGAGATGCACGATCGCAGCCGGACTTGCGATCCAAAACCCATCGAAGCCGACGCCAAGGTCTTCGATCTCGTCGCACCGAGCGATGCCGGCATCGGTAAAGATCTTGGCCGCGGAGGCCGTATCGCTTGTGATGATCTCCAGCCACACCTCGGCCTGGCTCATAGTGGCGACGCGATCGATCCAGAGGGTGACCCCGCCAAACTTGAACCCAACGGTATCGTCCGATGGCCCCGGAATTTCTTCTAGACGCAAGAGGTCGCGGTAGAAACCGACAGTCGCCTTGTATTGATGGGGTGGAACCTTGATGGCGATGTTCCGCCCGCCTTCAAACGTTGCGCTCATGTGATTGTTCGCCCTCCGTCAAGTCAGACTGCGGGCCGCGCTCATCGCGGCCGGCGCGCTCGCCTAATGATCTTCGACAAAGCTTTTGAGCCGCATGGCCGCGTCTTCCCACTGCGCAGAAACGCGATCGAGGTAGGCCCGCGCGTCGAACACCCGTTCGGCCTTCAGCGCGAACTGATGCTCGCGGCCGACGCGCCTGCCGACGACGACATCTGCGTCTTCCAGAACCTTGAGGTGCTTGCGCACGCCCTGCCGCGTGATCGGTAGCCCGTCGCTCAATTCGGTGATTGAGCGGGTACGCCGGTCGATGAGCCGTGTCAGCAGCTCCAACCGCATCGGATCCCCGAGCGCGGCGAACGTCGCGGCGACGTTGGTGTCCGCCAAAGGCTCAGCCGGCGACATGGTCAGCGATGTTTTGCACTTGGATGTCCCACCCCTTGCGGTTGCTGCGCAAAGCTTCGAGCCGGCGAGGGTCGGGAATGTTCCTGAAACCGGACTCGGTAATCGTCAGGCGCGTGCCGTTGCCGCTGGGCTCCAGACAAAACTCCACCAAGGTCTTCGGCTCGCTGGAAACGTCGACGTCCGGGGCGACATCGAACGGGTGCCAGGAGAATGCGAAGACCCGCTCGTGCTCCATCCGCTCCACAAAGGCTTTCCAGGCGACGCCTTCGTACTGTGAATAGGTGACGCGACCCGTCACCCACCGGCCCACCACGAATGGGCCGTCAAGCGCCACGCGAAACCACGTCCCGAATTCGTGGTGATCGGTCAGCGCGCGCCAAACCCGCGAAACAGGAGCGGCAAGCTCGATCGTCCTTACGATGCAATCGTCCTCGGACATGCGCAACTCCTCAGTTGCATATTACACATTTGACCACTGATGTGCAACCGTCTCGTTGCTTTTTTGCGCCATCCGAAACGTCCTGAACTCATTTTGATATAGTTCGCCTTTTGGGTGTCGGGATTGCAGGCCTTCATCCGTTCTTGATTGGGGACAGGAGTAAGCACCATGCACTACGCCATCCTTTGCTATCACGATGAGAGGGTCGTTACGGCCTGGAGCAAGGCGGAGGACGATGCGGTGCTCGAGAAGCTCGGCGTCGTGCATGAAAAGATCGCCAAAGCCGGCAAGCTGGGCCCCGTGGTGAGGCTCCTGCCAACCACGGCCGCAACGACACTGCGCAAGGACGGGCAGCCACCCCTCATCATTGACGGGCCGTTTGCGGAAACCAAAGAGCAGCTTCTGGGCTTTTACATCGTCGATTGCGACACCCTCGAGGAGGTGCTGGAAATCGCGCGTGAGCTTGGGGCGGCCAACCCAGGCGGGGCATACGAGATCCGGCCGATCGGCACCTACAAACCCGGAGCGGTCGCCCCTTGACGAAATGCGACGACCAGGACGGGGCCTGGCTGGCGGCGGTGCTGAGCGCCGCTCGACCACAGGCCGTTGCTGCGTTGCTGCGCCATTTCCGCGATCTCGACACCGCCGAGGAAGCGTTTCAGGACGCCTGTCTCAGGGCGCTGCGCGCGTGGCCGAAGAACGGGCCACCGCGGGACGCTGCCGCCTGGCTGATCATGGTCGGCCGGAACGCTGCCATCGACGCCGCGCGGCGGAACCGCCGCATGCGGCCCCTGCCGGCGGAGGAGGCGATCAGCGATCTTTGCGACGCGGAGGCGCGCCTCACCGAACGGCTCGACGACGCGGACTATCGCGACGACATCCTGCGCCTCCTCTTCATCTGCTGCCACCCCGACCTGCCGGCGACCCAGCAGATCGCACTGGCGCTCAGAATCGTCTCCGGCCTCTCAGTGCGCCAGATCGCACGCGCGTTCCTGGTGAGCGAGGCGGCGATGGAGCAGCGCATCACCCGCGCCAAACGGCGCATCGCGGGCGCCGATGTCGCCTTCGAAACGCCCGGTCCGGCCGAGCGTGCCGAGCGTGTCGTCGCAGTCGCCGCCATGATCTACCTGGTCTTCAACGAAGGTTACACGAGCGGCTTGGCTGAGAGCGGCGTGCGCGCGTCGCTGTGTGAGGAGGCGATCCGACTGGCCAGGCTCCTCTTGGGTCTGTTTCCCACCGAGCCGGAGATCATGGGCCTCCTAGCGCTCATAATGCTCCAGCATTCGCGCGCGGAGGCACGGTTTGCCGCCGACAGCAGCGCAATCCCGCTCGATGAGCAGGACCGCAGCCTGTGGGACCGCCGGATGATCGTCGAGGGACTCGCGCTGGTAGATAAGGCGATGCGCCATCGCCGGCCGGGCCCCTATCAGCTCCAGGCCGCCATTGCGGCGCTGCACGCACGCGCCGCCCGCGCCGAGCTCACCGACTGGAAAGAGATCGAGTTCCTCTACGCAGCGCTTGAGCGGATAACGCCCTCGCCGGTGATCACACTCAACCGCGGCGTTGCCGCCTCAAAGGCACGCGGGCCGGCCGAAGCGCTTGCCATCATCGAACCGCTCGCGGCACAACTTTCGGGCTACTTCTACTTTCACGCAGCGCAAGGCACGTTCTTGAAAGAGCTCGGGCGGATCGCAGAGGCGCGCGCCGCTTTCGATAGGGCGATTTCGCTCGCCAACTCGACCGCAGAGGCGGCGCACATCCGCCAGCAACTGGACAAGCTTTCGGCCACCGACGGCCTCTGCTGACCGCCGGCAAAAGAATTTCTCCCGTGCGTTGTCGGCCTTGCGGCCTGCCGTTCGTCCTAGCATCGAAGCGCGCCGAAAGCGGCATTAGACGTCACCGATGGAAGGCAAAATCGGATGAAAGTCATGGTTTTGGTTAGGGCCAACAAAGCCTCCGAGGCCGGTGAGATGCCGAGCGAGGCGCTGCTCCCCGCGATGACGGCCTTCAACGAGGAACTGGCAGAAGCCGGCGTGCTCCTCGCGAACAAATGGCATTCGCCCTAGCGCGAAGATTGCCCGCTCAACCCATTATGCTGAGGACTGATAAAGTGGCGAACACGTCGTGTGATGACCCGGAAATCGTTGAGCAAAATGCCTGGCGAAGGGCGCGCGCGACGGTTCATGAGACGGAGCGCAAGTTCGACCGCTCGCGAGATGGTCTCAAGGAGAGCTGGCGGCGCTTGCCTATGACGGAGGTGGGCCGCAACCTGCAAGTCAAGGACTCGGTTGGCGAGCACCGCCTTCTGAACCTGTTCGAAGGCCAGCGCCAGCTGATGCTATATCATTTCTGGTTTGAAGCAGGTGGAGTGCCCTGCGAAGGCTGCTCGATGTGGACCCGGGCGTTGGGCGACTTGGGGGGCGGTTTCGCCTATCTTCATGAGAAGGACACCACGCTCGCCTTTGTTTCCGCGGCCACGCCGCCAGAGATCGCAGCCATCAAGGCAGAGCGAGGTTGGCAGATGCCCTGGTATTCGCTTCCGGACGAGCGCCTGAATGAAGCGACCGGCTATGATGGCTGGGCGCAGATCTCGGTATTCCTGCGGGCCGGTGAGACCGTTTACCTCACCAACACGGTCCCGTTCGGCGATCTCGTCACCATCGGCAATCACTGGACATTATTGGAGCGGACGCCGCTTGGACTGCGTCGCTCCTGAACGCTCGGCGGAAACTGATGCGGCACAAGATAATCCACCCGTCAACGACAGTAACCAGAGCTGCGCTGCTTCGCGCGCCACCGACGAACCTGAGCGCTGAAGACGCAGCTCGGCCGCCAGGAGGACGGGGAGACGGCGCCGCCAGGCACCCCGCAAGGGCCGCCCTACGCGTGGTGGCGATTCCATGACGAATACGCCGATCTATCGGACCAGCCGATGGCCAAGATTTTGCGAAGGGACCAACCATGAAACTCTATGGAACACCTCCGACGCGCGCATTGCGTCCCATCTGGATCTTGAACGAGCTCGACCTCGACTGCGAGCTTGTTCCGGTCAACCTTCCAGGTGGTGAACACACCGAACCGCCGTTTCTTGCCATCAACCCGTTGGGCAAAGTCCCGGTCCTCGTCGACGGTGACCTCGTGGTGGCCGAATCGGCAGCCATCTCGCTCTATCTCGCCGAACGCTATGGCAGTGGGCGGTTTCTCCCCACCGAACTCGCCGAACGGGCGCTGATGCACCAATGGCTGTTCTTCCTTGTGACGGAGATCGAGCAACCGCTGTGGCGCATCGCCCTGCACACGGCGATCTACCCCGAGGGTCAGCGCCAGCCGGCGGACATCCCTCTCGCAATAGCGGACTGCCTGCGCATGCTCGCCCCACTCGACCACCACATGAAGGACCGCACGTTCCTGGTCGGTGGCGCGCCCACCGTTGCCGATTTCATTGCCGCCTACACGCTCGATTGGGCCGATGAGGCAGAGATGCTCGAGGGCTTCCCGCACCTCTCGGCGTTCGTCGAACGCATGTATCAGCGCACAGCCGCGCCACCGACGATCAAGGAAGGCTTCGCCGCGCTTCACGCAGGCCGGGTCGCAGGCCGCCGGCGCGCCGTGCCCGTCGTGGACCACACTGAAAACCCACAAACCATCGGAGCTTCAATTCAATGACTGTAAAAGATGAGATCATCGGGATCTGCCAACGCCTCGGCGAGGCGCATCGCCACAAAGACCCAGACGCCATCCTCGCTTGCTACGCCGACGATGCCGTCATTTACGACCTTGCGCCGCCGCTCGGCCGGCGTGGGATGGGCCGCGAAGGGCTCGCCGCCTGGCTCGCCACGTGGGACGGCCCCATCACCATGGACGCCGAGGACTTCGACCTCTTTATTGAAGGTGACCTTGCGTATACGTCGGCCCTCAATCGCATACGCGGGGTGAAGACCGATGGCGAGATGATCGATCTGTGGTTTCGCACGACCCTCGTCTTCACCAAGCGCGACGGCCGCTGGCGCATCGTCCACGACCATTCCTCCGTCCCGTTCCATATGGACGGAAGCTTTCGCGCAGCCATCGACCTCGCGCCGCAGTCCCTCGCGCAGGCTGGTGCCTAACACTGTCCCCAGACCAGGCAGGCGCACCAAAAAGACGGCGGATGACACCAGCGGTGGACACACCTTGCGATCGTCAAAGATCCGCTTGGCGAACCACCAGCCGGCGCGCGTCCCTTGCCGCGTTGTTCGGATGCGCCTGCACATCGACACCCAACGTCCTCGGAGAGATCACATGAGCAAGCTTGTCACCTGCGTCTGGTTCGACCACGGCGAAGCGCGAAAGGCGGCCGAGTTCTACGCCGCCACGTTTCCGGATAGCCATGTGGGCAAGGCAAACGCTGCACCGACCGATTTTCCCGGCGGCCGGGAAGGCAGCGAACTGACCGTCGCGTTCACGGTCCTAAACAGGCCGTTCCTGGGTCTCAACGGTGGCCCGATGTTCAAGCCGAATGAAGCGGTGAGTTTTATGGTGATGACCGACGACCAGGAGGAGACCGACCGCTATTGGAACGCCATCGTCGAGAGTGGCGGCACCGAAAGCGCTTGCGGCTGGTGCAAGGATCGTTGGGGCTTCTCCTGGCAGATCACGCCGAAACGGCTCATGGATTTGACCACCGACCCCGACCGCGCCAAGGCCAAGCGCGCCATGGAGGCGATGATGTCGATGAAGAAGATAGACATGGCCGCGCTCGAAGCGGCAGTGGGAGCCGTGTAAGACGAGATGCCTTGTCGTCGAGATCTCATCTTTCAGGCGCCGGGAGAACATGGAATTCACCGTGCTGGCCATCGAGGTCATCATGAAATGACTTCGTGTGACGGAATCCGAGTTGCGCGAGGGCCCTCAGCGACGCTTTGTTGTGCGAAACAACCTCCGCCCCGACTTGCGGAAGGCCGAGACAGTTAAAGCCATACCGTAAAACTTCTCGCGCCGCCTCCATTGCCACGCCCTGCCCCAATAGACGCGCTCTAAAACAAAGCCTATTTTTGGTGGCGTTATCGAGAGAGACACTGTCCCAACACTCTTTGCGACACCTGGGTGGTCGATGCTCCATAGCAGGCGTTCGCCGGTCTCTGCCTGTCGGCGCGCCCGTGCGATCCATTTTTCACCTGCAGCAATGTCATCGGGGACAGGGGTCACCTGCGAGCGAAGCTGCCTCGCGGTCACACGCGCGTTCAAACCAGGCGACGATGTCTCCTTCATTCGGCGCACGAAGGACGAGTCTGGCAGTGTTTATGGTGGGAGGATATTGCGCGACAACACTCACAACATCGGCACTTTCGCACATGCTCGAGGCTAACCTTCAGTAATTGTTAAGGCCTCATCGATGTTTGGTCAGTGGAACAGCAAACTCCGAAGACGACCTTCCGTTTGACTTGCCGGCCCATCGCAGGAGCATCCAAAGCCCGCTACCGGAGCATCCTGCGTCCCTAAAGCGGTTTGGATTCTCCACCTGCGGAAAGCAGCGACTGCTTCGTGCCCCGATGTCGACTCAAGCGTCAGCGGGTCATGGCGTTGAACGCTGCCTCCAATTCGTCTCTCACCGTCGCCCCCTTTCGCTGCGGCTTGTGGTTCAGGTGCTCGACCCGAAGGTCGTCCATGAACCGATCCCACATTTCCGGCCCACCTTCCTCCAAAATCTGAGCTCGAATGGAGTATTGCTCGGTGGTGGGGAGCCAACGTCGCCCCCAGGCTCCCAGATGCGCAAATAGCGGCACAAGCGTAATCGCCTTCTCGGTGAGCGAATAGATGGATTTCTGCTTGTGATTCGGATCATCTGATTTGGTCAACATGTCTTCTTGGACCAATTTCTTCAATCGATCCGCCAGTATGTTCGTTGAGATTCCTTCGTCGGATTGGGTCAGCAGAGCGCCATAGGTCCGCCGACCCCCGAACACGACATCCCGGAGAATGACCAGGCTCCACCTGTCGCCGAGCAGTTCGACGCTCAAGTTGATCGGGCATCCAGAGCGCTGATCGGTCAAGGCGACCTCCACATCTAAACCAGTTGCATTATCGCAGCAGTTCGGCCATTGTCCAACCACTTGCAAAGTCGCATTGGTCTATGGAGGGCATCGTGGCGAAGCAATCGGACACACAGACGCGCGTTCGGGCCGTCTTCGAGGCGTACCGGAAGAATGATGCGAGCGGATTTTTGAAGCGGGTGCACCCAGAGTTCCGGTTCACCAGTCCCTATGATGACGCCATCGACAGCCATGCTTTCATGGAGCGGTGCTGGCCCCACAATCATCAGCGGGCGGAGCATCAGCTCAAACAGATCGTCGCAGATGGCGAGACCGCGTTCATCCACTACGAGCTCAAGACCGACGCTGGGGAGCCGTTTCACAATGTCGAGCGGTTCGTCTTTCGCGACGATCTGCTTTTCAGCGTCGAGGCGTTTTTCGGCGATCCGCCCGCCGGCCACGGACGGTGGACGAGCATGGACATCAAGCCGGCTGCGGCGGTGCGTAAACTCATCGAGGACCGTTATAGGGCCATCGGCGCCAAGGATGGGGACGGGACGATGGCCGCTGTATCCGACACGGCCCTCATATTCGACGTTGTCGAGCCCCTCTGCCATACCGGCACATCGGGCATGCGTCGGCGCATGCAGGAATGGTTCGACGGCTTTAAGGGACCCGTAAGCATCGAATTGAAAGACCTCGTGGTTTCGGCAGATGGGGACACGGCGTTCGCCCATAGCCTCAACCGTTACAGGGGCCAGTTCAAGTCGGGCGGTTCGACCGACATGTGGGTGCGCCACTCTTCATGCTATCGCCTGAGCGAGCGGGGCTGGAGCCTCGTCCATGAACACTTGTCGGTGCCTTTTGACATGCGCACAGGGAAATGGTCGCTCGATCTCCAGCCGCCCGTATGAACCCGAGGCTAAGGTCGCCGAATGCATTGCTAGAGCATCTTGCGTCCATTCGGACGCAGATAAGATGCTCTACTCCTTTGAACTAGCGCGGTTTCTTGCGATCGTATGTTTCCATCTGACCGCAAACCGCTCTAGACGCGGAGACCAGCGCCTGACATTTGCGCAGCAGGTGGTGAGGTCTTCCATCACCTGCGGTCCCGCCAGAATTTGGCGCCCGACGAGCACATCTAGGGTATCCGTCATTTTCAAGCAGTTTTTTGCGGTCCAAGGGCGGCGGTGGCGCAGGAGCGCATCGGCAAGGATGGGCTGGTGCCCTTCTCGTCAATCAACCCCCACGACTTCGACACGGTCAGTCTTTGACCATCCAGCACATTGGCAGCCAAAAACTGCCTTCACCGCATCTGTTTTCTTTCATTTAGTCTCCCGCACCACGGACTGGATGTAGTTGCACAGTGCCGTCCTTCCCCGCTCAGGATCACTGGGTCCTTCGATCTCGCCATCGATAACCGCCTTCGTCATGCAGGCGTAGGATTGCGCCGCCTCGATCGAAAAACCGAGGCCGAAGAAGCTATCTACCAGCCCCTCACGCGGCACGACCTGCACATCCACCGGTGTGCCGAGAGCCATCGTCAGCGCGTCAGCGACGTCCTGCATCGTGTAGCGCTCGGGGCCTTCCACATGACGGATGCCCGCATCGTCGACCGGTTCGAGCAATCGCCTACCCGCGGCTTGGCCGAGATCTTCGGGCGCGACCATCGGCAAGCGAAGATCGGCGGGGAAGACGCTCGGCAGCTGCCCTGTGCTGCGCACCACATCGAGCATGCCGAGACAATTGCTCATGTAGTAGGCCCCGCGATTGATCGCAGCAGGGATTGACCCGGCTCTGAGCCGCTCCTCGAACCCGTGCAGAACGGTGAGGTCACCGCAGCGCTGTCCGGGCCGCGCCCCATAAGTCGATTGCAGCACCACCTTCTGAAGGGCGGAGCCTTCAAGCGCGTTGACGATGGCGGCGACGTTTGCGCGCTCCTCAGCGTCCGTGTCGCCGGACGGATCGGCAGGTGGGTTCACCAGGAAGGCGCGCGTGCCAGTGCGCAGCACCTCGCGTAAGGCGTCCACGTCGCGAATGTTCCCGACCGCGATTTGCGCACCAGCCCTCTCCAGCTCCTTGCCGTGCGAGGCGTCGCGCGTGACGACCGTAACGGACTCACCGCGTTCGAGGAGCCAGCGGGCGGCGGCCGACCCGACCTGCCCGGTACCGCCGAGAATGATGTGCAAGAGAACTCTCCGTGCTCGCGCGTTTCCATCCTCTCGCCGGAACGGGTCCCGATCAGAGAGACTCATCCGATCGTGACCCGTTCTAAATCAAAGGATTAGAACAGGTTGCGTCTACGTGGGCGCAGGAGGCTTTAGCGTATGGCGGTGTCAGAACATGTCAGGAGAACAATCAGGACCTGACGTCAGAGATCGGCGTCCTGCTCAAACGCTCGATACTCGGCAAGAAGGATGCGCCGCGGTACTGGCAGACGTTCGGCCAGGACATCCACCGCACCCATGCGATCGACGCGAAAGTGCCGGAACGCTTCGCGCATCTCGCACCAAGCCGCCAGCATCTCCAGCCCGTCGAAGAAGCCGAGCGCGACCGGCCACACAATTCGCTCGCTCGGCCTGCCTTTTGCGTCGCAATAGGCAAGCTGCAGCTTGCGTTCTCGTGCGAGCGCATCGCGAACCGGGCCAACCCGCTCATCGGTGGCCTCACCCCGGCGGCCGACCGTAAGGCCATTGGTGTTCATGGCCGTCTCAGCATCGTCATCCATGCTCGCGCCGATCTTGGCGAGCGCGGAACGTGCCGCGCGGGCGAACGCGGGATCGGCGCGCGCAGTGACGAAGCGAAGGCCCAGCATCACGGCATCGGCCTCATCGCGCGTCAACGCGAGCGGGGGCAGGAAGAAGCCGGGACGCAGGATGAAGCCAACCCCTGCTTCGCCTTCGACAGGAGCGCCGAGATCGGCGAGCACGTCCAGATCGCGGTAGATCGTGCGTTCGGAGACGCCAAAGCGTTTTGCCAGCGTGGCTGCCGCAACGGGTCTCCGCTGTTCGCGCAGGGCTTGAAGCAGGGATAGGAGGCGGCCGGCACGATTCGTCATGGTGGCAAGCTCCCCACGTGCAAAACTCCGATACGTTGCCAGTGTGCCGGCGCAGTCGGTTGCTGGCCTTTCGTTGCGACCGACTTGATGGCCGATGGTGAAGGAGACGCAGCATGGAAAAGTTCACCGGCGGTTGCCTGTGCGGCCGTGTTCGTATCGTGGCAACGGGACACCCGTTGCGGGTCGGCCTTTGCCACTGTCTCGATTGCCGCAAGCACCATGGTGCCCTCTTTTATGCCGCCGCCATGTTCCCGCAAGATGCGGTGACCGTCGAAGGCGAAACACGCGACTATGCCGGGCGGCATTTCTGCCCCCGCTGCGGCTCGTCCGTTTTCGCGCGCTCCGGGGACGAGATCGAGGTCCATTTGGGATCGCTGGATGCCCCTGATCAATTGATCCCCAGCTATGAGAGCTGGATTGTCCGTCGCGAGTCCTGGTTACCGCCGTTTTCGCTTTCAGAACGACACGAACGCGATCGTGACACCAGGGGCGAAGTAGACGATTAGCGCATGTCCCCCTCGGTCCGGAGAAGATCGAGTGATGAGGACAGCGCTAGACTTGAATGCGCGCCACGACGACCGGCAGCGCAGTGGCAAGCGCTCCCCACGTTGAGCCGAAACTGGCGACAATTGGCCAAGCTCCAACGGCTCTCGTCGTTACGCGCTTGATCGCCGCACCGCAAGATAATCGAGCCCGTTGGGTTCAGACCCTGATAGGCTTCGAAGTTCAACTTGACTGAATTGATTGGATAACTTCCAAGACTTAAACGGTAGCGCATGATCGCGAGAACCCGCACGCCCAGATCAATACAGTCTACGTGCCCATAATATTGGTTCGTTCCGCTGGGTATTACTTGATTCTAATTGCATGAATGGTGATTATGATCACATATTTTCCGTGGCTGCTAGTTGTGGACCGGTTTGCGCTTTCATGACTTGGGTCGCCTCGACGCGCCGTTCATCCAACGATTCGCGACGGGCTGTGGAACAAAAGCTGGTCGCCCGCGCTACTTCCGTAGCGATAGAGCTGGTTGCCAAGGAGAAGCTGCGGGACTTCCCAGCGCCGCAGCGCGCCGTCCACGTCGTCAGGCGTCTCTGTGAGCTCATGGCGAAGCGCCAGAGCGTTCGCAGCAGCTTTCGATGTGCTTGCGGCGGTGTGCGGGCGCGGAATGAAGGCAGCGTCGCCAAGCAGGATGACCCGGCCTTTCACCATGGTCTCCACGGTGAGATCGCGGATCGCTTGCGCAAACGGTGCCTTTGTCGCCAAGACCAGCTCCCGGAACGACGGTGGCAGGAGGCGTTTTGCATCGTCTCGCAGGACGTCGATCCATTCGTCTTGCAAGAGGCCTTCGGGGATTGACGTTGCGCGCGACCTCCCGTTGCGATCTATCATGATGCTCCTAAGCATCTCCTTATCCGCCACCCTGTACCAAACGAAGTTGTAGAGCCGGTGGCCCTCGCGCACGTCACCGTCTTCACCGGGAACCAGGTAGCCGAGGATGTGAGAGCCCTTTGCGTTGGCAAAGCCGAAGTCGCCATGTAGCTCGGCCCGCGCTAACGGCGGCATCTCATCCTCGGGAATGAGGCCGCGCCATGCGAGATAGCCGGCATAGGTGGGCTCGGCTTCGGGCCACATCAGCCGGCGGACTGTTGAGCCGTTGCCGTCCGCGCCAATCAGGAGATCGCCGACCGCCTGACTGCCGTCCGAAAACCGCGCGGCGACTTGCTTCGCTTTCCCGTCCTGATCAATGCCGACCAGCGTCTTGCCCTGGTGGTACGAGACAGTGCCGAAACGTTCCTTCATCGTGCGGTAGATAAGCGACCATGATGTCTGCATCTGCGGCGCAAGTTGCTTGCTCAAGATGCTGCCATCTTGCCGAAACACCGTTCGGTTCTTGGAGCGAACCCCCAGCGCGATGTGACGGATGTCGGCGCCCGCACGGCGAAGCAATTCCACCACTTCCGGCTGGAGCACGATCCCGCCGCCGCGACTGTCGAGGTCATGGGCGGATCTTTCGAAGATTTTTACGTCCCAGCCGGCATCGCGCAGCATCGTGCCGGCAAACAGGCCGCCGAGGGATCCGCCGATCACGATGGCCCTCAGTGGGGCGAGCGGCTCGACCATGGTCATCTCCTCATGCGTCGACATGGAGCGGGCGCACGTTGTGGCTTGGGAAGTGCGGGAGCACCTCTTCACCAAGCTCGTCCAAAACCTCTGGCGCGGGGCGCACGCTGTCTCTGAGATTTAAGGTGACGTGTTGAACGCCTATCGTCCTAAGGCACTCAAGGTGGTCGACGAGTGCCACACGCCCGAGCCGATATCCAAGAAAGATCGGTATCGGTGGAGCATGCGCGTCTTCGGTGAGATCGATGAATAGCGACTGGGCGAAACCGCGGAATTTGCCTTGTGCCTGTGTCGACACGGCCGTGTGCCACAGGTCGATGCGGCGCCTCTGGTCGTCCACGTCGCGCGGGTAGGTTACCCAGCCATCCATGTGTCGTGCGATCCACTGCACGGTCTGCTGCGCGCGACCCACCGCCAGCATCGGCAGGCGGCCGAACGGCGGCTTGGGGAGAAGGTCGAACGCCCCGAGGCTTTCGGCAGAGGGGCCGGTCACGTCATTGATCGTCGCGATGTGTTCGCGAAAGAGATTGCCGCGTTCCTTGTGCCGAAGGCCGAACAGAGGATATTCGCCCGCGCGATCCCCCGAAGCTGCGCCGAAGATGAAGCGCCCGCCGCTGATCGCGTCCACCGACGCGGCCGCCTTGGCGGTGTGGAGCGGATGGCGCAGCGGGACAACGATGCCCGCGGTCGAGAGCGCAATGTTGCAGGTCACCGTCGCAAGCTGTCCAAGCCACACCCAAGGATCGTAGACTTGGCCCACATCGCCGAATTCCGGGTCGAAGAGCGGAACGTCGCGCGACCATAATGCCGCAAAGCCGAACGCATCAGCGCGGGACGCCATCTCCAGCTGCCCGCGCAAGTGGGGCACACAATCCTTCGCCGGCGCAGCCGGCATCATCAGTCCGAGGGTAAGGCGCGAGGGAGCGAACACCCGCGCAAAACCCGGATGTCGAAGGGCGGGCGGCGCGTTCATCGGTCCGTCTGGGCCGCTGCGGGAAAGGCCCAGTCGCCAGGTCCGAGCGAGCAGACACGGGTATAGGCACTGAGGAGCGGGTTGAGGAGGTCGTCCACGGACTGCGCGCCGTTTACGACCCTGCCGTCAATCTCAAAATACGGCACGCCGCGAACGCCCCTGTCCATGACGCTGCGCACCGCTGCACGCACCTCGTCAGTGCCTTCGTCGGTCGCAAGGAAGTCTTCGGCATCGATCTGCGAGAGGCCGGCCTTTGCGGCAAGTGACCCAAGGACTGCCGCATCGCCGATGTCCTGCCCATGTTCGAAATACGCGCTCAGGATCGCGGGGGCGAGTTTCTGATCGGCTCCCCTTTCACCGGCCCACGCCATAAGGCGATGGGCCTTCAGTGTGTTCGGCGTGCGCAAGATGGCGCCGTAGTCGAAGGCGATGCCGGTGTCCCGCGACGCGTCCACGGTATGGCGGTCCAGCCGGTCGCTACGCTCCAGGCTGCCAAACTTGCGCGCACGATAGGTTTTCCGATCCATACCGCTTGCCGGCATGTCCGGGTTGAGCTGGAAAGGGAGCCATCTGATTGACACGCCGGCGCCGTCGGGCAGCCTTGCGATCGCTTGTTGCAAGCGCCGCTCGCCGACGAGGCACCAGGGGCAGATGAAGTCCGAAACGATTGTGACGGTGACGTCCATGTGGCTGTCCTCTCATCAGATGAAGCCAACATGATTACGCCACGGTGTAGACGGTATAGCTCCCATATTGCGATCATCGTTGCGTTATGTGCAAAGATGGGTCGATGGATCAATTCGCCGCTCTGCGTGCTTTTATCGCCGTTGCCGACCACGCAGGCTTTGCTCCGGCGGCCCGTAGGCTGGGCGTTGCAACGTCCTCGCTCACGCGCCAGGTGGATGGTTTGGAGGCGCGGTTGGGCGCACCGCTCCTCAACCGGTCCACACGCAGCGTGACCCTCACCGACGCAGGGGCGCGGTATCTGGACGATGCGCGCCGTATCCTCGACGAACTCGCCGAAGCCGATCGGGGCGTGCGGGAGATCGATGGGCCGCCGACGGGCCTTGTTCGTCTCAGCGTACCCATTGCCTTCGCGCGGCTCCACATAGCTCCCATCCTGCCGCCGCTTCTTGCGCGGTATCCAGAGCTTGGCGTCGATCTGGTTGCGACAGACAGCGTCGTCAACTTGGTGGAGGAGAGGATCGATGTGGCGATCCGGCTCGGTCCGCTGGCGTCGTCTCGCCTGGTGGCGCGCAAACTTGCACCCCATCGCAGGGTCCTGGCGGCGAGCCCGGCCTACCTCGAAGCGCACGGCGAGCCGACAGCGCCGCACGAGCTTGCGGACCATCGTTGCTTGCTGTTCGGCTACGAAACCCACACCGACACGTGGCACCTGCGGCGCGCCGAAGAAACGGTGGAGGCGCGTGTGGTGGGGCCTCTACGGTCCACATCGTCCGAGGTGCTGAGGCGTGCGGCTTTGGACGGTGCGGGTATTCTCATGATGCCCACATGGCTCATCGGCCTCGACATCAAGTCCGGTCGCCTGCGCCAGGTCCTGCGCGACTGGCAGCCAAGCCCCGATGGAGCCGACGGTACCATCGCCGCTGTCTACCTGGCGAACCGCCGCGGCTCGCGAAAGGTGAAATGCATCCTCGACGCCCTCGCAGACTACATCGGCGCTCCGCCTCGGTGGGAGCGGCCGTAGGCTCGTCGATCACTCATCTCCGCCGATCCACGTTCGATCGTAAGACGGCCACCCCACGCCAAATCCGATTCTTGCCCGGATGGGTTTTGCTCGGCCCCGCAGAAGCATCAGTAGGAGGGTGGGGTGATGGCCCAGATGACGATGGTTACTTGGTCCGTTGGATTGGCGTAGCGGTGAGGCACGTCGCTCTTGAACGAAAAGCTGTCGCCAGCGTCCAGCTCGATCCTCCGGTTGCCGAGCCACAGATGGAGCGTGCCAGTGACAACGAGGCCGGCCTCCTCACCCCGGTGGGTGTAAGGTTCAGGACCGCTCTCGCTGCCGGGCGGAAACGTGCAATGCAAGAGCTCGATCTCGCCGGCAAGGTTCGGCGAAAGCAACTCGTCGATAATCCCGTTTTCGAATGTCAACCTGCGCCGCTTGTCTGCCCTCACAACCACGTCGCGTAAGTCATCGTCGGCCGCGGGTGCTTTGGGAAAGAACCAACTGATGGTGACCGACAACGCGCGCGAGATGGAGTGGAGCGCCTTGACGGAGGGGTTAGAGATCCCGCGCTCCACTTGGCTGAGATAGCCCTGGCTGAGACTTGTCGCTTGCGATAGGCCCGCAAGAGTCATTCCCCTGGCCTTGCGCAGATCCCTGATCTCCTTTCCGACCCGCGCGTCGCAGTCGATCAGATCGGCAATGTCGACGCGGCCTGCATCATCAAGCGGCGCCGCGCGCCGCACCGCCGTCGTGTTCGCATCCGAGTGTTTTGCCGCCATGAAGCCCGCCGCGTTTGGTGAGCGAACCGCCTACCACAATCTGCCCGTCCGAAGCGACAGATGGGAGCGTTCCTCACAATAGTGAATTTTCTATATTGACTTTTCACTATTGTGAGGATGAAACTATAAAGGTTCAGGTTGGGCGTGTACACACACCTTCCTGTGCGAGAGGCGACGAAGGACGGCGCCGATGAGTGAGATCCCTGATCGCGTGCACGTAGCGATCGTCGGCGGCGGCATCGCTGGGTGCTCGATCGCCTACCACCTCGCGAAGATCGGCATTACCGACGTCCTCCTTTGCGAGCGTCGGCAGCTTACCTGCGGCACCACTTGGCACGCAGCCGGCCTCGTCACGCAGCTTCGCGCCACGCGCACCATGACCGAGCTTGCCAAGTACACAGGCGAACTCTTCACGACCCTTGAGGTGGAGACCGGGCAGGCGACCGGGTTCAAGCGGAACGGATCGCTGCGCCTTGCAACCCACGACGCGCGCTTTGAGGAGTTGCGCCGCGGCATGTCCATGGCGCGCAATTTCGGCCTGGAGGCACACGCGGTAAGCCCCGGGGAGGTCGCCGAGAGCTGGCCGCTCGCCAAGGTGGACGACATCGTCGGCGCCGTCTGGATGCCCAACGACGGGCAGGTGAACCCGTCCGACGTGACCCATGCCTTCGCCCGCGGCGCTCGCCAGAACGGCGTGCGCATTCTGGAAAACACCCCGGTGGAGCGCGTCTTCGTGGAGGACGGGCGTGCCGCCGGTATCATGCTGAAGGACGGCCTCGTTCGGGCCGACGCGGTGGTGATCGCCGGTGGCATGTGGTCCCGGGACTTTGCGGCCAAGGTCGGCGTGTCGCTACCGCTCCACGCGGCTGAGCACTTTTACATCGTCACCGAGGCGATCCCGCAACTGCAACGCAATCTTCCCGTGATGTTCGTCGGGGATGAATACACCTACTTCAAGGAAGACGCTGGAAAACTCCTCGTCGGATGCTTTGAGGAGAACGCGAAGCCTTGGGGAGCCGATGGCATCCCGCCGCACTTTGCTTTTGATTCCTTGCCGGAAGACTTCGACCATTTCGAACCGATCCTGGACATGGCCGTTCGCCGCGTGCCGGCGCTGGCGGACGCCGGCATCCAGCTCTTCTTCAACGGCCCGGAAAGCTTCACGCCCGACGACCGGTACCTCCTCGGCGAAACGCCGGAAGTGCCGGGCCTTTACTGCGCCTGTGGCTTCAACTCCGTCGGCATCTTGTCATCGGGCGGCGTTGGCAAGTCTCTGGCAGCCTGGATCGCGGACGGTGCGCCGCCTGCCGAACTGATCGACGTCGACGTGCGGCGGATGCAGCCCTTCCAGTCGAACCGCAGCTACCTTTATGAACGCACCAAGGAGACGCTCGGCCTCCTTTTCCAGATGCACTGGCCCTACCGCCAATATTCGACGAGCCGGAACGTGCGGCGCAGCCCCTTCCACGACCGGTTGGTGCGCGAGGGCGCGTGTATGACGGAGGCAGCGGGCTTCGAGCGGCCAGGGTTTTTCGCAACGGACGGGATGGCCCCGTCCATTGAGTATTCATACGGGCCGCAAAACTGGTTCCAGATGGCGGCCAATGAAAGCCGAAACACGGCCGAAGCGGTCACGCTCTTCGATCAGACCTGCTTTGCACAAATCCGCGTGGAGGGGCGCGATGCCTGCGCTGGCCTCAACCGCATCTGCGCCAACGACATCGACGTTCCCGTCAGCCGGCTCGTCTACACACAGTGGCTGAACGAGCGGGGCGGGATCGAGGCCGACGTCACCGTAATGCGCCTCTCGGAGACCACGTTCCTGGTCACCACAATTGCCGCTTCGCAGACCCGCGACTTCGCCTGGCTTACGCGCAACCTCGATCCGGATGCGCATGTCATGGCGACGGACGTGTCCTCCGGGTTTGCCATGCTCGGCCTTATGGGTCCGAACGCGCGGACCCTGCTCGGCGCCGTTAGCGGCGCGGATGTCTCCAATGAGGCGTTGCCATTCGCAAACAGCACGGCTGTGGAGATCGGCATGGCGCCGGCCCGCGCAAGCCGCATCACCTATGTGGGCGAGCTTGGCTATGAGATTTTGGTGCCGACGGAGTTCGCGCTGACCGCGTTCGAGGCCCTTGTCACGGCGGGACAGGACCACGGCTTGCGGCACGGCGGCTACTTCGCCATCAACGCCATGCGCATGGAGAAAGGCTACCGCCACTGGGGCCATGACATCGGCAATATGGACACGCCGCTCCAGGCCGGCCTTTCCTTCGCCGTCGGCTGGGACAAGTCAGACTTCATTGGCCGCGATGCCCTCATGAACGCCCGCGACGCGGGACCGCCGACCCGCCGCCTGGTGCAGGTACGCTTGGACGGGCGCAGCAACGCACCGCTCGTCTATCACGAAGAGCCCATCCGCAAAGACGGGGAGATTGTCGGGTCGATCACGTCCGGCAGCTACGGCCACCGGGTGAATGCCTCACTGGGCATGGGCTACGTCTCCTGCCCCGACGGCGTGACGACGGACTTCCTGGCGAGCGGCCGCTTTGCGGTGGAGGTCGCCTGCGAGCCGCATGCAGCGCACCTCCAGCTCAAGCCCTTCTACGATCCCACCAACGCCCGCATCCGCGCCTGAGGAGGCCTTCATGAGCTCCGTTCTCAATCGTCTGTCAGCCCTCAGCAAGCACATCTATGTGGACGGCGCCTACGTCAAAAGCAGCGCTACCAACGGTCACGACGTGATCGACCCGGCGACCGAAAGCGTCATCGGCGAGATCGCAGAAGCGACGTCCGCAGAGATCGGCGATGCCATCGCACGGGCCAACGCGGCGCAGAAAGGCTGGTGGAAACTTGCTGCGCTCGACCGCGCCCACGTCCTTCACCACGTCGCCGACAAGATGCTGGAGTTGAAGCCGCAGCTTGCCGAGGCCCTGACGCGGGAGATGGGCAAACCCTATAAGGAAGCCGCCGATGAGGTGGACTGGTCCGCGCATTCGATCCGGCACTCCGCCGAAACAGCGCGGGCCGAAATGGGCCGCGTCCTGGGGCCCGCGACGGCTGGGCAGTTTCACTACACGCTGAAGCTGCCGCGCGGCACGGCCGCGCTCATCATGCCGTTCAACTACCCGCTGGTGCTCTTGGCGTGGGAGGCGGGCGCGGCGCTGGCCACGGGCAACGCGGTGGTGGTCAAGCCCAGCGAGTACACGACGCTTTGCACCATGCTCTTTGCACAGTGCTTCGCGCCGCTGCCAGAGGGCTTGTTCCAGATCGTCACGGGTGGCGGCAACGTGGGCCGCGCACTGGTGGAAAGCGAAGGCACCCATACGGTGGTCTTTACCGGCTCGATCCCGGTGGGCCAAAGCGTTGCCGAAGCCTGCGGGCGGCTCATGAAACCTGCGCTGATCGAGACGTCTGGCAACGATCCATTCATCGTCATGCCGTCAGCGCCGATGGAACTGACAGCGCGCGCTGCTGCGTTCTCCGCCTACATGAACTGCGGCCAGATCTGCGTCTCTGCCGAGCGGTTCTACGTGCACGAGGCCATCCGCGACACGTTCGTGGATAAGCTTGTTGAAGAGACCCAAAAGCTTCGCATCGGCAACGGTCTCGACGCGGTCGATATGGGGCCGATGGTATCCGCCAAGGAGCGCGACCGCTACGAGGGGCTCCTACGCGGCGCCATAGAGGGTGGTGCGCGGGCCGCGACCGGCGGCGGGCGGCCATCGCAATTCAACCGGGGCTGGTTCGTGGAGCCGACGGTACTCGTCGACTGTGCGCCGGACATGGCGCTCTTCCACAAGGAGAGCTTTGGACCCATTGCGCCCATCTGCAGCATTGCGTCCTTCGAGGAGGCCATCGGCCACGCCAACAACTCGCGATATGGCCTCGGCGCAAACATCTACACGCGTGACCTCAAGGAAGCGATCCGCGCCGCGGAGGAAATCGAGGCCGGAATGGTCTGGGTCAACGCACCGCTTCTCGACAACGACGCGGGCCCGTTCGGTGGCACCAAGATGAGCGGCATGGGCCGACAGCTGGGTACAGAGGGCTTGGACACCTTCAGAACCACCAAGACCGTCATGATCGACCCGGACTGCAATCCGCAGGACTTTTGGTGGTTCCCCTATGCCGACGCCGAACGCTTCAAGGACGCGCCCCAGTGACAGCGCCGCACGCACAACAACACACGGAGCGCCCCACAATGGCAGCCACACTTCCCCCTGAACTGGAGCGCCGCATTGCTGAGCTGGAAGACCCTGCCAACCAAGGCAGCGGTTTCGGCACCGTCGACTGGGTGTTGCTGGCACTGACTGGCGTCCTCGGCCCTGTCGCGGTCCTTTGGTGGGGTTGGAACTGATGGCTGTCGTCGGCGAGCGGGCAGGTCCCATCACCCACGCGGACGAAAGCAACTGGCCGCTCCTCAAGTCGGAGCGCACATGGGGCTCGTTGGAGCTGGGCATCGTGCTCCTCGTCGCAGCCTCGGCGACGTGGTGCTACATCATCGGCGAATACGTCGGCTACTATCTGGATCTCAAGCGTGGTTTCGCGGCGATGACCGCGGGCGCCATGGTCGGGATGCTCCTCGTCACCCTCGCCGTCGTTCCGGCAGCCACCCGCTACGGTATCGATTCCATCGTCGCGGCGCGGCCGCAACTGGGCAGCCGCGGCTGGCTGATCACCGTTTTTCTTCAGTACGCCTCGATCATCGGCTGGAACTCTTTGCTCCTGATCTTCTTTGGCAAGTCAGCGGTTCAGTTTTTGCTGACTGTCGGCGTCATCCAGGAAGGCCAGGGTAATTTCGTCCTTCCCATTGCGACGCTGGTTGCGTGCGCCATCGTCTTTGGAGTCTTGTTGAACGGTAAGAGCGGCATTGCACGCGTCTCCAACGTCCTGTTCTTCTTCATCATCGGCGTGGGTGTGTGGATGATCTATCTGCTGCTCGCGCGCGAGGGATCGGCGATTGCCGAAGCCGCGCCTGCCTACGCGTCGGGCAGCATGCAGTGGGACTACGTGACTGGCATCGAAATCGGCATCGTGAGCCTCCTGTCGTGGTGGCCTTACATCGGCGCGATGGTGCGCGTTGCACCCAACGCCCACACAGCGGCCATGCCGGCAATGCTCGGCATGGGGCTTCCCGTTCCCATCCTTTCGGTCATCGGTCTTGCGGCCATTCTTGTGCTTCAGACGTCCGACCCGTCGGCGTGGATGGTCCAGCTCGGCGGCACAGTCTACGGCGCAATCGCGCTGCTCTTCGTCATCGCGGCGAACCTCGGCACGGCCATCATCGGCGTCTACGCGACCGCCGTCGGCCTTCGAAGTGTCCCCGGCGTGGGTCGACTGCCGTGGACCGTGCCGCTTCTTCTGGCGCTGGTTCCCGTGGCAGTTGTCGGAATTGTTTTACCGGACCTTTTCTTCAACAACTTCGGGACGTTCCTCGCGTTCATTGGGGTTTTCTTTGCCCCGCTGTGCGCCATTCAGATTGTGGACTTCCTGATCCTGCGCCGCCAGCGGCTCGACGTGCGCGCACTTTACGATGGATCGCAAGACGCCCCGTACTACTATTGGGGCGGCTTCAACCCGGCGGCCATCGCCGGTATGGCGGCCGGGTTCGTTACCTACCTCTTCCTCCTCAATCCCATCACCTACGTGAGCCGGTCACCCTACGAAATTCTGACCGCCTCGCTGCCAACCGCAGCGGTGGGCGGGATCGTCTACCTTGTCGTCACGGTGCTTCTGGTGAAGCCGGCGGGCAAAGGCGGCTACACCTGATTGACGCCCGCACGTCAGAGCGTGTTGCCATGCAGCGACCATCAGCATCCAATACTTGGGTTACAGCCAAGTCGTGATGCCACCGCAGTTGAGCCAAAGCAGAGACCGTCGCAACACAGCACCAACTGCGAGATTGCGGTCACATTTGCGACTGAATAGGTGACGCGACATAGATATGGCGGATCAACTCCGCGCCATTGTAGTGGTGCGGGCCGCAAAGGGCCGTTTACCACATACCGGTGCCGTATCCGCTTGAAGAGGCCGCGACCACCCGCTATATCCTAAGTCTACTCGTTGGAGATTCCATGTCCCGGTAAATCGGGGAGGCAACAGTCCTCCCGATGCAAATTCAACCACATAGGCGGCTGGGGAGAAGCTCTCGGCCGGCGGTTCGATTTGCAGTCGCAGATGACACTGCCTTTTTAGCCCGAGCCTTGCTCGCGGCTGAGACATGGACGTTTACCCAAATGACACGGGACTATTCCGCGTTCCTTCCGCCCAAAATCAAAGGCCTTGGATCAGAGCGCATACTCACGCCACTCCAATGGCTTGGTTGGCAACCCTTCTTCGCGCAACAGATCAGCGTCGGAGAGTTGTCCAAGACGCCACCTGCCCGCGTTGCCGAACTGCATCGCAGCACGCTCCGCGTCATTGGCGATGGCATCGACAAGACGATCCCGCCTTTGCAAGAGGCGGCCGTTGGCGATTGGATATTGCTCGATCGTGATCACCCGCAATCCAGCCGGATTCTGGAACGAAAAACCCTGATGAAGCGCCGCGCTCCGGGAACGGATCGCCAAGTACAACTGATCGCCGCCAACGTCGACACCGTCTTCATCGTGTCGTCCTGCAACCAGGACTTCAATCTGGCGCGGTTGGAGCGCTACGTCGCCCTGGCGTTCGAGGCAGCGATCGAGCCCGTCATCGTCTTGACGAAAGCGGATATCTGCTCGGCCCCCCAAGACTATGTCGACCAGGCCGGCACGATCTCAGAACGCGTCCCCATTGTCACCCTCGACGCGCGGGGTCCTGAGCCACGGCTGAAGCTGGCGGACTGGTGCAGCCCGGGCAAGACAGTTGCGTTTCTCGGATCATCCGGCGTCGGCAAGTCGACGTTGACGAACGCCTTGACGGGCATGGACGCGATCGACACTCAGCCCATCCGCGAGGACGATGCAAAGGGGCGTCACACCACAACACACAGGCAGCTGCATTTGGTGCCGGGCGGTTGTCTGGTGTTGGACACTCCTGGGATGCGCGAGTTGCAACTGACCGATGCCGCCGCGGGCATCGATGATGTGTTTGCCGACCTCCAGCATCTGTCCACACAATGCCGGTTCAGCGATTGCCAGCATATGACAGAGCCCGGATGCGCGGTTTTGCAGGCTATCGAGCGGGGTGACGTCGAGACGGCGCGCCTTGGCCGCTGGCGCAAACTGAAGGCCGAAGAGGCCTTCAACTCGGCAAGTCTGGCAGAGCGACGGCGCAAAGATAAGGCGTTCGGCAAGATGGTCCGAAGTATCAAGAAGTCAAAGGACTTGAGGGGAAAGGCACGATGACGGGCGAAAAAGCAGGCCGGGTCGTCTGGCACGACCTGTTCACCAACAACAGGCAACGTTCGATGGAGTTTTATCAACGTGTTGCGGGCTGGACCTACAAGATCGAGCACGCGACAGATTTCGCCTGGGGCGGTGGCGAGAAAGATTTTGTTCTCGCGCTCCTGGACGAGGAAGCAGGGGCGGGTCTTGCGCAGACACCACCTGGACTGAGCCATGGTTGGCTCGCCTACGTGGAGGTTCGTGACGTGGATGCCGCCGCTGCCCTCACGGAACACCTCGGTGGGACAATCGTACGTCAACCGTTCGACGTGCCCGGCGTCGGACGCAACGCGCTCTTGCGCGACCCTCTTGGCGCGCTCATCGGAATATCTTTGTCACGCCACAGCTTCCCGGCGCCTCAACGACAATTCGGCGTTGAAGTCTATTTGTCGGAATCAACGACCTTTCCGGTTGACTTCTATTTACAGCTGTTCGACTGGGACGTCCGTTCGATCCCGGATTGCGACCGGGTTGGCGGCGTGATGTCTACGCCGTCCGGTGAAGACGTTGCGGTGTGGCTTCGCGGAAAAACCAAGACGCTTTCCAAGGCAGTGTGGGTACCAAGCTTGAAGGTTCCGGACCCGAAAGCTGTATTGCGCGACCTTTTGGCGCTCAAAAACCAATCATTTAGCGTACAAACTGCAAAATCTACCTACATGCACGTCTCTTTCTTGCGTGATCCGGATCGCGTACTTTATTGCTTGCTGGAGTATCGGTCGAAAAGACAGTAGGCGCCAAACTCTTTTCAGCATACACCGGCGCAGTACATCAAACTTATCAGCCTCCCGACAGGCCGACTGCAGACCAAGATCCCCATGTTCTGTCTGCGGAGCTTTCCGACTGGCGGCTGAGTGACCGGCTGATCGCCGACCGATCGGTTCGGGGCGAACAGCCTGCCCGTGTGTCTGGTGATGCGGCGTAAGATCGGCCGTAGAGCCATAACGCTTCGCGCTTCTGGCCTTGGACTTGGAAGCGGTCTTGGGTCGGCCAGATCATCCCTTGCTCTCAATTATCATCCAGAAGGCGCCGTCCAGCAGCAAGACAATGCGGCGCCCTGCGACCGACGGCCAGAACACTGTTTCGCAGCCTTCACGCTCGCCGCCTTCGGCCTCTGGCTATCGGCGAAATCGGTCTTCTGACAAGCGCATCGATGACCGTGCCGACACACATCTTGCGGCTGGGTTCACTGCGCTGATCGGCAGCAAAACTGTCGCGCAAAGTGTTTCCAAGCCGAAGCGCCCGCATTCGCTACGATGCGCCCGTCGGAGAGCAAGTTTTCATGCAAAGGATGAAGGAGAGCGACACACTCTCCAGCATGCACGTCGTGCGCGGTATTTCACGACAGTCGCGTCAGTCTTATCAGACCTGTGCCACTCCCCATTTCATCTTCGACGGTTAACGCGCTAAGGCCGGCTGCCTCAAAAGGGGCCGCGCTCAGTGATCCCCGAGACGTCGCCTCCCGCAGCCAGAGCCCGTCAGGCCTGGTCGATGAGGAGGATGGCGGCCGTCGCCTCCTGCAGCCGCTTCGGATCGACGGAAAACACAGCGTTTGGCGCTCCCGCGGCGGCCCAGACCACAGCGTGGTCGAGAAGGCTTGGGTCCATCAACACCGTCAGCGGGGTGAGGTGACCCAGTGGGGCGACGCCGCCGATGGCAAACCCCGTCACGTCGCGCACCGTGTTGGGGTCGGCACGCTTCAGCCTGGCCCCCACGGCAGCACCGGCGTGGGCAAGATCGGCCTGCCTGTCACCTGCCACGAGGATGAGAACAAGGTCGCCATCCCCCTCCCTTTCAAAGACAAGGGATTTGACGATTTGCGCTGGCCTGCAACCGCAGGCGGCTGCCGCATCCTTGGCGGTGCGGGTGCTCTGGGGCATTGTCAGGATCTCTACGGCAAGGCCCGCCTCCGCGGCGGCCGCCTGCACCCTGTCCACACTGCGCTCTTTCATCGTTCGCCCACCACCCTCACTCACCCGTCCATCCCGAGAGCAGCCTGCGTCCATACGGACGCCGATCAGATGCTCTACTCCTTTGAAGTAGGGCGGCTTTCTTGCGATTTGATGTTTCCATCTGACCGCAAACCGACCTAGAGCTTGCTCAGCGCTCGCAACGCGGTCAGCCGCCCAACGCCCCTCCGCCCAGCCCTTCGGCCAACAAGTCTCTCCCTCTTCCACTGGAAGAACACACACCGGCCGCCTCGCCTTCCCGATGCCTCCACACAGGTGCGCTGGGCCGCAGTGCCGTCAGGCGTAAAGGGCGTCGGAGGAGGTGGTCATCACAGGCTCGCCGTGGATGGCATAGGCCCGCAACAAATGGTGCGCGATGGCAATGGCGGGGGGCGCTGCATGAGTGGCGTGGCGACGCTCCAGCATGGGCAAAATCTCGCCGCGGGAGAACCAGCGCGCGTCTTCAAGCTCAGTGTCTTGGCGTTCGATCTTGGTGGTCAGCGCCTCGGCAAAACAGCCAATCATCAAGGAGGAGGGGAACGGCCAGGGCTGACTGGCGTGGTAGGCAACGCGGCCCACTTCCACCCCTGCCTCTTCCCAAATCTCACGCCGCACAGCGGCCTCGATGGTCTCTCCGGGCTCCATGAAGCCTGCTAGGGCGGAGTACATGCCCGTCACAAACCGGGTCTGCCGGCCCAAAAGGCAACGCTCGCCCCTGATGGCCAGCATGATCACCACAGGGTCCGTGCGGGGGAAGTGGTGCGCACCGCACTGGCCGCAATCGCGCCGGAAGCCTGCCTGCGCCATCACCGTGGGCGCGCCGCAATTGGCGCAAAACCCGTGCCGCATGTGCCAGCCCACAAGGCCGCGGCCCTGGGCGGCAATTCCCAACTCGTGGGGCGTCACCGTCCCTTCCATGGCAAGGGGACGCAGGTTGTGAAGGCTGTAAGGGGCCCGCTCGGGCGCCTTTGTGGGGGCCGCAAACACCGGGCCCGCCTCATCGCGCCCCAAGAGGATGCTTGCCTGCCAGTCCACGCCAAGGGCATCGGCCTCCTCGCGCGGCAGTAGGATGGTTGGCGAACCGCCAGCCTCGCGCACGACAATCAAATCCTCGGCAAAGGCGACGGCGCGGCGCGAAGGATCGCTGCGCTGGGCGGCGACATAGCTTTCGTCATCGCGATATTCGGAAAGCCTGTTCAGCCCGTTGGCGGCAAACCCTGTGGCAGCGGAGTGGTCGGAGGCAGGATAACGGAGCGTCATAGCCCCCTTGATACCCTGATGCGCCGCGCGAAGCGATGGGGGAGATCGCCTCAGCACACACCCATCATGCCACAGGCGCGTGATGGAAGGCTTTGGTGCCAGCGCACTTGTCGCCTAAAAGGATCATTGGGGACAGTACCCGGAGGGATCAGTATGGACGAAAGACGCACCTTGGTGTTGACCGGCGCGAGCCGGGGGATCGGCCATGCCACGGTCAAACGCTTCTCCGATGCGGGCTGGCGCATCATCACTTGCTCAAGACAGGCCTTTTCCGACAAGTGCCCCTGGCCCGCAGGCCCTGACGATCACATCCAGGTGGACCTTTCCGATCCTGAAAATCTTGGCACCGCCATTGCCGAAATGCGCGATCGCCTCGAGGTGAACGGCGGCCGGCTCGACGCCCTCGTCAACAATGCTGGGATCAGCCCCAAAGGCGAAGGCGGGGCGCGGCTCTCCTCCATCGACACCCCCATGCACCTGTGGCGCACGGTGTTTCAGGTGAATTTTTTCGCCCCCATCATGCTGGGCCGCGGGCTGATGCGCGAGTTGAAGAAGGCGGGCGGATCGGTGGTGAACATCTCGTCCATCGCCGGCGGGCGCGTGCACCCGTTCGCGGGGGCGGCCTACTCCACCTCAAAGTCTGCGCTCGCCTCACTCACCCGCGAGATGGCGGCAGACTTTGGTCCCCACGGGATCCGCGTCAACGCCATTGCGCCTGGAGAGATCGACACGGCCATCCTGTCGCCAGGCACCGAAGCGATGGTGGAACAGATCCCCCTCAGACGGCTGGGCAAGACCATGGAGGTGGCCGAGACCATCTACTTCCTATGCACCTCTCCATCCTCCTACGTCAGCGGCGCGGAAATCCACGTGAACGGCGGCCAGCACGTGTAACCGTCAGGTGAGGGCAGCCAGAAGCGAGGCTGTGAGCGGGTTGTCCTCGTAGACGTCGGCGACCTGGGTGATCACCACCGAGCGCGCGCCCTCCTCCCGCATCCAGGCCGCACAAGCGGACGCACGGCGGCGCGCCACATGAAGGGTGAGCGGAGTGCCCTCGGCCCCGAACGGTGCACTCGCCTCGAACCGTGCCGCCGCTTTGCGGAGGATCGCGTGCGGGTCGTCCACCACCGCACGCAGTTCAAGGATGGCATTGGCCCGCATCTCGGCCGCGATCCTGTCGACGATCACCCCGGCGGAAGCGCGTGTTGCGTCCGACCAAGGGGCAACGCGTGAGGCGACGAAATGGGCCTCCGACTGCAAGATCACACCGTCAGTGAGGACCTTCAGCTGGTTTGCCGCAAGGGTCGCCCCCGTGGTGGTGATGTCGACGATCAGGTCGGCCGCCCCCGCCGCGGGCGCACCTTCCGTGGCGCCAAGGCTTTCCACAATGCGGTAATCCACCACGCCGGCGTCAGCGAAGAAGCGGCGAGTGAGGTTGACGAATTTCGTCGCCACTCTCAGCGCACGGCCACGCCGGGCCCTGTGCATCTCGGCAACGTCGGCAAGGTCGGCCATGGTGTCGACGTCAATCCAGCGCTCGGGGACCGCCACCACAACGTCCGCCCAGCCGAAATCGAGCGGGGTGACGATGTGGAACCGCTGCTCGCGCTCGGCAACGTCCTCAACGGTCTCATGCAGGAGGTCGAGGCCCGTGACGCCGAGGTGGGCGTTCCCCTGGGCCAGCTCGCGCGCAATCTCGGAGGCGGAGAGGAAGGCCACCTCCACACCGTCAAGCCCCGGAATGCGGCCGCGATAATCCCTCCCGCCGCGGGCCCGCCCCACCTTCATGCCCGACCGGTTGAGGGTGTCGAGGGACTGCTCTTGCAAACGCCCCTTGGAGGGGACGGAGAGGATCAACTCGCTCATGATGCCACCGGCTGGGCCTCGGCCCCTGGCAAGCGATCCAGCCAGACCGAAAAGCCGATGGCGGGGAGAGAGCGCTTCGGATCGAGGAGGGAGATCAGCTTGTCGTAGCGTCCGCCTGCGATCACCTCCGCCCCTGCCTGGCGTGGGTCCACCATCTCAAACACAAAGCCTGTGTAATAGCCGAGCCGCCGCGCGAACCCTGCCTGGAAGGTGATGGTGTCGACCCCGATGCCGCGCCTGTCCATGGCCCTGGTGCGGGCCGCGAACGCCTCCACAGCGCCATCCAGCGCAAGACCCTCCTCACGGGCAAAGCCTGCAATGGTGTCGGCCGCCATCGAGAGTGGCACATCGATGGAAAGGTAGCGCTGGATCACTTCGGCCGCGCGGACATCGCCTGTGGCAGCGTTGGCGGCCTGATCCATGATCCTCTCGGCAATGTCGCGCGCGGTGCGCCCGCCGACGGACGCGTGGCCGGGCATGCCGATCACCGCCTCGACGATGGCCCGTGCCTGGCGTTCGTCCACTTGGGCAAGGGCGGGGGCAAGGCGCGCGCCGATCCCGTCCGCCTGATCGCCACGGGTCAGCCGGTCAAGGGCCGCCGACATGCGCGACGCTTCGCCGAGCGAGACCGAGAGGCGATGGCGCCAGACCGAGGAAAGCCCCACCGCCTTCAACAACGCGCCGAAGATGTTGGCATCGCCCACCCGCACGTCGGGCACCAGACCGACCGCCTCCGCACACTCCACCGCAAGGGCGAACAGGCGCGCGTCGGTGCCCATCTCATCGTCATGGCCGATCCACTCGGTGCCAGCCTGCTCGAATTCTGGCCGACCATAGGCCCTACGGCGGCGGAAGATCTTGCCGCGGTAGGCGTAGGCCGTGGGCGTCTGGCGCGCCGTCGACAGGTGGTGGAGGCACACGGGGATGGTAAAGTCGGGCCGCAAGCAAAGGGCCTCGCCATTGGGCCCCTCGGTGGTGAAGAGGCGTTTGCGAAACTCCTCACCCGCCAGCTCCACGAACACATCGGCAGGCTGGAGCACTGTGGAGCTGAACGCTGCCTCGCTCGCCGCCTCCAGGACGGCCATTAGGCGCTCAACGCTCATTGAGGATCCGCCTGACGGCCTCGGCGATGGCGGCCACGTCATCGTCCACCTCGAACTGGGCGGGGCGGCTTGCGCGCCAGGCCTCGTTGTCGGCGATCTCCTGCGAAGCGCGCTTTCCTGCCGCAAGGTCCTTGATCTGCACCTTTCCGGCCTCACGCTCGTTGGAGCCTTGGATGATGACGCAAGGGGCGTTGCGACGGTCGGCGTACTTCAGTTGAGCCTTCATGCCGCTGTCGCCAGCGTACATCTCCACGGGCACCGTCCTGCCGTCGGTGTTGAGGGCAGCGCGCAGGGCATCGGCCTTTTTCTGGTAGTCGGCAATGGCCTCGCGATCCATCACCGTCACCACCACAGGGCCTTCGGGCGCCGCATCGTCCTTCGCGCGCGCGGCAATGGCCGCCTGAAGGCGCGACACGCCCACAGAGAAGCCCGTTGCAGGCACGGTGTCGCCGCGGAAGCGGCCCACCAGACCGTCATAGCGCCCGCCGCCGCCCACGGAGCCGAACCGCATGGGCCGGCCCTTCTCGTCATGAATGTCGAAGGTGAGTTCGGCCTCGAACACGGCGCCGGTATAGTACTCAAGCCCCCGCACCACCGATGGATCGACGCGGATGGTCTCATAGCCGCAGGCGCCCACATGGTCGGCGATGGCGGACAGATCGTCCGTCGGCACGCTCTGGTGATTGGGGTCGAGGAGGGCAAGGACGGTTTCGATCTGCCCGCCGTCCAGCCCCGCCCCTTTGGTGAAGGCACCACTCTCGTCCTGCCGGCCGGGGCCGAGGAGCTTTGCCACCTCCTCAAGGGAAAACTTGTCGGCCTTGTCCATGGAACGCAGCACCGACAAGCGCCGCGGATCGCCCTCGTCCAGCCCGATGGAGGTGAGCACACCGTCCAGCACTTTGCGCGAGTTGACACGGATCACGTACTCGTCGCGTCCGAAGCCCAGCGCCTCCATGGTGTCGGCGGCCATCATGCAGATCTGCGCGTCAGCAATGGGGGAAGCGGCGCCCACAATGTCGGCATCGAACTGCATGAACTGGCGGAAACGGCCGGGCCCAGGCTTTTCGTTGCGGAACACCCAGCCCGCCCGGTAACTCTTGTAAGGCTTTGGAATGCGGTCGAAATTCTCTGCCACATAGCGGGCCAGCGGCGCCGTCAGATCGTAACGCAGGCTGAGCCACTGCTCATCATCGTCCTGGAAGGCAAAGACGCCCTCATTGGGCCGATCCTCGTCAGGCAGAAACTTGCCCAGCGCGTCGGCGTACTCGATCAGCGGCGTTTCCACAGCGTCAAAGCCGGCGCGCTCGTAAACACCGCGGATGGTGTCAAAAAGGCGCGCCGTCGCGCGGATTTCATCCGGTCCGCGGTCGGCAAGCCCCCTCGGCAGTCTCGCCTTGGGCCTGTTCGCCTTGTTCTTCGCCATTGCCGCCTCCGTTCGCGGCGCGGTGTATCGCGTGCGGGGGGCGCACTCAACCGTCATCCCCTCGCCTTCGCTGTGCCGCGCCGCTATCGTGGTCCCGCCGAGCGTCAGGAGCCCCTTATCCGTGAGCGTCCTTCTTCCCGACCAAATCTTCCTGGGCAGTGCCGAAGCGCCGCAATATCTGCGCCTGGACAAAGCCAACAGGCATGGCCTCGTCACAGGCGCCACAGGCACCGGCAAAACGGTAACGCTGCAAATCCTCGCCGAGGGTTTTTCAAAGGCAGGCGTGCCGACCTTTTGCGCCGACATCAAGGGCGACCTTTCCGGCCTTGCCGTCGCCGGCACCGAGAAGGACTTTTTGACCAAGCGCGCCAACACCATTGGCCTTGGCGAGGATTACGCGTTCTCCCCCTCGCCCACGGTGTTCTTGGACCTTTTCGGCGACAAGGGCCACCCGATCCGTACCACCATCTCGGAGATGGGGCCGCTCCTGGTCGCCCGCTTTCTCGACCTCAACGATGTGCAGGAAGGCGTCCTCAACATCGCCTTCCGCATGGCCGACGACGAGGGCCTGGCGCTTCTGGACCTGAAAGACCTGCGCGCCCTGATGGTCCACGTGGCGGACAATGCGGCGGCGCTTTCGCGCCAATACGGCCTTGTCTCGCCAGCCTCCATCGGCGCCATTCAGCGCTCCCTCCTGGTGTTGGAGCAGCAGGGCGGGAACCACTTCTTCGGCGAGCCGGCTTTTGAAATCAACGACCTGATGCGCACCGACACCACCGGCCGCGGCATCGTCAACGTCCTTGCCGCTGATGGGTTGATGACCAATCCGCGGCTCTACGCAACGTTCCTTCTGTGGCTGTTGTCGGAGCTGTTTGAGGAGTTGCCGGAGGTGGGTGACCCCGACAAGCCGCGTCTGGTCTTCTTTTTCGACGAAGCGCACCTTTTGTTCGACGAAGCTCCCAAGGTGCTGTTGGAAAAGGTGGAGCAGGTGGTGCGTCTCATCCGCTCCAAGGGCGTTGGCGTCTTCTTCGTCACCCAAAATCCGCTCGACATTCCTGACAGCGTGCTCGGCCAGCTTGGCAACCGCGTGCAGCACGCCCTCCGCGCCTATACGCCGAGAGACCAGCGCGCCGTGCGTGCGGCGGCAGAAACCTTCCGCCCCAACCCCAAGCTTGATACCGAGCGTGTCATCACCGAGCTTGGCGTCGGCGAGGCGCTGGTCTCAACGCTTGAGCGCAAAGGCGCCCCCTCCATCGTCGAGCGCACATTGATCCGCCCGCCAGCGGGACGGCTCGGTCCAATCACCCCAGCAGAGCGAGCCGAGCTAATGGCCGCAAGCCCCGTGATGGGCAAATACGACAAGCGCCTCGACCGTGAAAGCGCCTACGAACTTCTCGCCAAGCGCGCCCACCAGGCGGCAGAGGCTGCCCCGCCGGATGCGGTGCCGCAAAAGCCGGAGGAGCCGCAGGAGGGCTCGTCCATCTTCGAGGCGATCTTCGGGACACCACGCAAAAAGCCGACGGCAGGCCAGAAAAGCGCTCGGACGGCCGCCACATCCGTCGCAGGCGATGTGGGCGGCACCGTCGGCAGGATGATCGGAGGGGCTTCGGGCGCAAAGCTCGGCCGGTCCCTCGCCCGCGGCGTCTTCGGCACCCTCCTACGGCGCTGAAGCGGGGACACCGCTGGGGATGGCCCCGCGCGCGAGGCGCTGGACGCTTTGGGAGACCGCCACCTCGCCATCGTTGACGAAAGCCTCGTGGTTGTCCTCAACATCGCTCAGCACATAGGCGTAGTTGACCATGATGCCTAAGGAGGAGGCCCTCCCCCGCGGAGAGTTGTCGGCGGACCAGTTGATCTCCTCAAGCCGTGCGCCGTTGCCAAGGTGGAACCGTGCCACAGGGTCGATCAGCCGACCTTTGCCGTCCCGCGCTTCTGTCAGATAGTGGGCGGCAAGCGGCATCAGGACCCCTTCCGCCGCCTTGACCGCCGCCGCGTCGTCAAGCCATGCCCTCCCCTCAAGGAGGGGTTCCACCAGGGTGCGCACGTCGGAAAGGACTGGGTCACCACGGCTCAACGCATCGCGCAGCCAGGGAGCAAAGCCTGGCATCGGCGACAAGGTGATGAAGGATTTAAGGTTCGCCATCTCCCGGGCCAAATCCTGCGCCACCTGCTTGATGAGGAAGTGCCCGAACGAAATCCCTCGCAGCCCCACCTGGCAATTGTTGATGGAGTAAAACACCGCGGTCGTCGCGGTATGGGGGTCGATGGGCGTGCGCTGTTCGGCAAGGATGGGGCCGATGGCGGTGGCCCTTTCATTGGTGAAGGCCACCTCCACGAAGATCAAAGGCTCGTCCCCAAGGCTCGGGTGGAAGAACGAGAAGAGCCGCCTGTCGGGCACGTCGATGCGCCGCCGCAAGTCCTCGAAATCGTTGATAGCGTGGACGGATTCGTAGCGGATGAACTTGTCGAGAATGGCCGCCGACGTTTGCCAGTCGATCTGCCGCAACTCCAGAAAGCCGCGGTTGAACCAGGCACGCAAAAGGCGCTTCAAATCATCGTCCACCACCCAAAGGTCGGGGTGGACGGGAAGGCGCTCCAACAGCTCCGTACGCATCGCGACCAACGCCTGCATGCCGCCGCGCACAAGGTTCAGCCGCTCGAACACGCGGGTGCGCCGCGGCTCCGCGGCCTTTTGAAGCGCCTTTGCCCGGTTCGCATCGCCATCGGCAAGGTAGGCCTCGGCGGCGGCGCGCAATGCGGACGGGTTGGCGCCATAGTCGTTGGCGAGCGTGCGGAAGATGAATGTGCGCCCCGCAGAGTCCAACGCCTTGTAACTGCGCCAGAATTCAGCAGCACGGTCGCTTGAAGACGCTTCGCCGCGCACCGAAACGAGGCCCTCAAGAAGGCTGAGGATGTCCGCGCGGTCCATGCGTTTCGGCTTTCGCCGCTCGCCAAACAGGCGCGTGTCGACGATTGCGCTCAACAGATCATTGATGACGGATGTCTCGGCCATGTCTCCTCCGCGCAAGCGAGGCGTGGCGCAATGCCGGCCTGGCCTTTATAGCACCTGAGCCCAAACCGACGGATGGCTGCCTTGACCCTTCACCGCTACACCGCCCGCCATAAGAAGACGGCCTATCGCGGCTTCGTCTCCCTTGATGTGTACGATGTGACACTCAGCGATGGTGAACGTGTGGTCGAAACCGTGCGCGAGGTTCATGACCACGGCCACGGCTCCGCCATTTTGCCCTATGATGAGGCGGGATGCACCTGTCTTCTGGTGCGTCAGATGCGTATGCCCGTCCATGTAGTGGAAGGGGACGGGCACATCATCGAAGCGGCAGCAGGCCTCATCGATCCTGAAGACGACGGCCCCGAAGATACGGCCGTGCGCGAGGCGGGCGAGGAACTCGGCTATCGCGTCCACAATCCTGAGCGCGTTGCCACCGTCTACCCCATCCCAGGCCTCGTGACGGAGCAGATCAGCTGCTATCTGGCCAACTATTCCCCCACCGACCGCATCGAAGGCGGCGGCGATGCTGACGAAGACGAGGTGCTCGAGGTCATCGAATGGCCCCTGGCACGGGCCTGGCAGGCGTTGGAATCGGGCGAGATTCGCGATGCGAAAACCGTCATCCTCCTGCAGGCCCTAAAGCTGCGCCGCGGCGATCTGTTCAAGGGCTGACCGCGCTCAGACAGGGCCGCGCCAAGCGATCGGGTGTGTGCTCGTCAGGCGCCGGAACATCACGTGGGAGCGTGGGCGCCTCACATGCTCAATCAAGTCACGGCTCGGTCTGAAGGTAGCGCACCACTGGCAGGAGCAGCCTGTGGGGCATCAGCCGGCCTGCCGTTGCCGTCATTCTGTTTTGCTGGCCTGTGATCACCACGCGGCGACCCGCCTCAAACCCCTTCCAGCCGATCTTCGCCACATCCTCAGCGCTCATCCTGTGGGCACGCTGGAACAGGCGGTGGGTGTTCATGCCAGACACCTCGCCGAACTCCGAATGTGTAGGGCCGGGGCAAAGGGCGCTGACCACAACCCCCGTACCCTTGCACTCCTCAAACAGCGCTTCGGAGAACGACAGCACGAAGGCTTTGGTGGCATAGTAGCCGGCCATGTTCGGCCCCGGCTGGAAGGCCGCTGTGGAGGCCACGTTGATGATGCCGCCCGTCCCGCGCGCCACCATCGCGGGCAAAAACCTGCGCGACAGGTCCACAAGGGCGCGCACATTGACGTCCACCATCGCCGTCAGGGCGGCTGCGTCGGCCTCAAGGACAGGGCCTGCCACGCCAAACCCTGCATTGTTGATCAAAACGTCGAGGGGCCGCCCCAGGTCACCAACGGCTGCCTCCACCGCCTCACCGGCGGCAGGGTCGGCAAGGTCGGCCTTCAGAACGGTGTGCGCGCCGGGGAGTGCACCTGCCAGCGCCGTCAACCGATCGTCCCTGCGCGCCACCAGCAACAGGTCAAATCCTTTGGGTGCAAGAAGGTGGGCGAACGCCTCACCAATGCCGGCGGATGCACCGGTGATGACGGCAAGACGGCGCTGTGTCATGTAGCGTGCTCTCATGGTTTTGTGCCCGGGCCATAGGCCTGCGGCAGGAAAGGATCGATCGCGACGTGATGGGATATGGGGCCCGCTTTGGGCGCTGTCTCGCCCCCTTTCGGTACGGTTCCCGGCGGGCGATCAAAACGGTTTACGCGGCCTTGGCGTTTATGCTGGCGGTCGCGATCGCCGGCCTCCTACCAACTGAGGCTGTGGCGCAGGAGGTGGACCATTACGTCCTCTCCTTGTCCTGGTCGCCCAGCTACTGCGCGCGCGAAGGGGACGATGCACCCAACCTTCAGTGCGGCGCTGATAAGGATTTTGGCTTTATCGTCCATGGCTTGTGGCCAAACACGGCGAACGATACCCCCTCATTCTGCCACAACCGCCCGCGCAATCCGCCGCGCCGGGTGGTCAATTCCATGCTCGACATCATGCCGAGCCGCGGGCTGATCCGCCATCAATGGCGCAAGCACGGCACGTGCTCGGGCCTGTCGCAAAGCGCGTACTTCGACACCGTGCGCCGCGCTTACGAGGCCGTGGAGATCCCCCCACGGCTTGAGGCCTTGGAGGCCGATATCTCCGTCGCGCCAGAGGTGATGCGGGCCGCCTTCCGCGCCATCAACCCCACGCTCCCCGAAGATGGTATTTACGTGCGCTGCAGGGGACCTGAACTGGTGGATGTCAGACTATGCCTGACGCCCGACCTTGCCTTCCGCGGTTGCCCCAGGGTGCGCGACAAGCGCTGCCGCACACGCCTTCTGGACGTGCCAGCCCCTCGCTAAGCCACTGGCCCATAGCGAGACACGCTCTCTTCGCCAAAGCCGGTTCAGCTCGATCTAGCGCATGTCCCGGATCTGGATGTGATCACCACACGCGCACGAAAAACCGGCCGGGCGCTGGCCCGGCCGGTGTTCGACGCATTGCTGAAAGCGCGCGTTACTGCGTTGTGGTGACCGCTTCGTCGTGGACGGGCTGGCCGGCAACGCGGGCTGAGTCCTCGTCGAACTCAGGCGCAGCGTCGAGTTCGTCTTCAGTGGCGTCCAGAACGAACTCGATGTCCCCATCTTCATCGTGATGGATCTCAAGCGCCGAGAACGTCACCGCGATTTCCTTCTCGCCAATGCCGAGGAAGCCACCAACACCAATCAGGACGCCAGTCATCGTGCCATCTTCTGACAGGACGATGTCGGTGATCTCACCAAGCTCTTCGCCCTGAAGGTTTTGGACGTCAGCGTCGAGCAGGTCTGAGGCGAGCACCATGCCAAGACCGGGCTGGAAGGCAAGGTCGCTGGAGAGGCCCGCACCGACCACCATGGAAGGATCGTTGTCGTCCTCGGTTAGACCGCGGACGCGGGCGGCCGCTTCGTTGGCAGCGCGCGCAGTGGCATCACCCATCTGGCGGGCCGCCTCAGCAGTCGCTTCGGCAGCGGCAGAGGCGTTTTCAGCCACATACTCACCGGCCTGCTGTGCCTTGTCGGCGGTGTAACGGGCAGCATCGCCTGCCTTCTCGGCGGTGTAGCGGGCCGCCTCGCCGGTCTTCTCGGCAACCACTTCGGCAGCATCACCGGCCTTGGCAGCAGCAGCGGCAGCGGCAGCCTTGGTGGCTTCAGCAGCGTCGGACAGTGCGTCCTTGGTGGCGGCTGCAGCATTCTCCAGGGTGGAGCCGGTTTCCTCGGCTGCATGGTCCACCGCATCGCCAGCCTGATCGGCAGCATCACCGGCCGTTTCGACGCCTTCTTGGGCAGCGTCCTTGGCGTTTTCGGCTGCCTCTTCCATCGTCTCGTTGGCGTCAGCGGCGGCGTTTTCCACCGCATCGCCAGCATCGTCCAAGGCTTCGCCGGTCTCGTTCACGGCAGACTGCGCGGCATCGCCGGCCGCCTCGGCACCGTCTTCGATCTTCTCGCCGGCAGCGTGGGCGGCATCGCCAGCCTTATCGACGCCGGTTTCTACAGCGTCGGCGGTGGCTTCAGCACCGTCTTCAATGGTCTCGCCGGCGGCGGCAGCGGCCTCACCGGTTTTGTTGACGCCGGTTTCTACAGCGTCGCCGGTGGCGTCGGCAGCGCTTTCCAGCGCGTCGCCCGTCTTGTCCGCAGCATGATCCAACGCATCACCCGTGGCGTGCGCTGCTTCGTTGACCTTAGTCCCCACATCCTTGCCGGTGTCCTGTGCGGCGGCCGTGGCGGCGGTCAAAACCAAGGCAGACGCCGACGCAAGGAGAAGCTTGTTCCAATGAGCCATGCGACTGTGTTTCACTCCTATTCGCTGCGCGCCCAACGCGCGCGTTCCACCTTCACAACGCCGCTCTCGATAGGATTGTTCCCCTGAATTCGGCGCCACGCCGTCCAAATGAGGAGTTGACAGGGGCCGCCATATCCCCCTTGTCTCAGCCTATCCGGGCGCGTTCCTGCGCCTTCCCAGAGGAAACCGGACCGTCGTGGATCAGACCCCGTCCGCCAGTCCGCAAGGTGCTGTGCGTGGCACCGAAGAGCCCCGACGCGGTGTGCTCGACCACGGGGCCGCGTGCGCCTGGCTCAAAGCCCGCGGCATTCAGGATGTGGAGTGCCTGGTGCCCGACCAGGCTGGCGTTGCCCGTGGGAAATTGATGCCGACGGAGAAGTTCGCCCGCTCTCCGTCCATCACCATGCCGACGTCCATCTTCTCGCAGACCATTGCCGGGTCCTACCCTGAAGAGGACGACCAGTTCTCCCACGACCCGACCGATGGCGACCTCGTCTTCGACCCCGATTATGCAACGCTCACCGTGGTTCCCTGGGCATCGGACCCCGCCGCACAGCTGATCCACGACGCCCGCTACAAGGACGGCCGTCCTGTGGACCATGCGCCTCGCCAGGTGCTCAAACGCGTCTTGGAGCTTTACGCCCGCAAAGGGCTTCGTCCCGTGGTGGCGCCTGAGATCGAGTTCTACCTCGTCAAACCCAACACCGACCCCGACTATCCGCTGGAGCCGCCCATCGGCCGCTCGGGCCGGCCGGAGATCGGCCGTCAGTCCTTTTCCATCGCCGCGGTGAACGAGTTCGACGACCTTTTTGACGACATCTACCTGTACGCTGAGTCCCAGGGGCTGGAGATCGACACCCTCATCCACGAGGAGGGCGCCGCGCAGATGGAGATCAACCTTCTGCATGGCGATGCTGTGGATCTTGCCGACCAGGTCTTCATGTTCAAGAGGACCATTCGCGAAGCCGCCCTCAGGCACAAGATGTACGCCACCTTCATGGCTAAACCCATGAGCCATGAGCCGGGTTCGGCCATGCACATCCACATGTCGGTGGTGGAGGCGGAAACGGGAAAGACCGTCTTCTCCAACGATGACGGGGAGCCGACGCGGGACTTTTTCTCCTTCATCGCAGGCCACCAGCGCTACCTGCCCCACGTGATGTGCATTCTCGCGCCTTACGTGAACTCCTACCGCAGGCTGGAGCGTTACACCGCAAGTCCCATCAACGTGCATTGGGGTTATGACAACAGGACCGTGGGGCTGCGCGTCCCCCATTCGAAGCCTGAGGCGCGGCGGCTTGAAAACCGCATCCCATCCTCCGACGCCAATCCCTACCTTGCCCTTGCTGCTTCGCTCGCCTGCGGCCTGCTTGGCCTTGAAGAGCAGCTGACGCCAGAAGAGCCCATCGAAGGCTCGGCAAGGAACCTGCCTTACGGCCTGCCGCGGGGCTTGCTGGAGGCGGTGGCTCTGTTCCAGGAATGCGAGGCGCTCGAGGGCCTCTTCGGCAAGTCGTTCGTGACCACTTACCGCGCCGTAAAGCAGGCAGAGTTCGAAACGTTCATGCGCGTGATCAGCCCGTGGGAGCGGGAGTATCTGCTCCTGAACGTCTAACCGCTCCCCGTGTCCGATACGGTCTACGCGCTTCACCGGTCCGCGCCCCCCACCACCCATGCCTTCGAAAGCCTTCCTGAGCGCACCGATGCGTTGGTGATCGGCGGCGGCTTCACGGGGCTGTCGGCAGCGCTCCACCTTGCCCGCAACGGCCGTGCGGTGTGCGTCGTGGAGGCAAGGCGCGTGGGGGACGGCGCGTCGGGCCGCAATGGCGGGCAGCTTCACCCTGGCCAGCGGCGCGACCAGGCGTGGCTTGCCCGGACGGTCGGCCAAGAGACTGCCGATGCCTTGTGGGATCTGGGACTTGCCGCCGTCGCCGCCACCCACCGGCGCCTTGCAGAGATGGGCGCTGAGGCCACCTTCCGCCCGGGCCTCATCGAGGCCGCCCACACCGCCGCCGAGTTCGACGAGGCCAAGGCCTACGCAGCCTTTCTGGCAAGACGCCACGGGGTGGTGCAGACGGTTCTCGACCGTCCAACGTTGGCACAGGCCATCGGGACCACCCGTTATGTGGGCGGCGTGCGTGATCCCTCCGGAGGCCACCTCAACCCCTACGCCTTTGCCCTGGGGCTGGCACGGCTCGCCGCACAGGCAGGCGCATCCCTCCACGAAGGGGTGATGGCCGTTGGCTTGGACACCCAGCCAGGCGGCCCGCAGAGCGTCACGGTTCGCCACGGCGGCAGCCAGCGGGCAATCAAGGCACCCACGGTAATCCTTGCCGGCAACGGCTATCTGCGTAGGCTTGTGCCGAAGGTGGACCGCAAGATCCTGCCTCTGGTGAACCACATCGCGGCGACCGTGCCGCTTGACACCCCGCTCATCAAAGGCGGCGAGGCGGTGAGCGATACACGCAAGGTGGTGCGCTACTTCCGCCAGGATGCCGAGGGGCGTCTTGTCTTCGGCGGCGGGGAGAGTTTTGGCCGCCAGCCCCGTGATGTGGCGGCCTTCGTGCGGCCCTATCTGGCGGAGGTCTATCCGGCGCTGAAAGGGGTTGCCATCGAGCGGGCATGGTCAGGCACCCTTGCCATCACGCCCACCCGGGTGCCCTTCATCAGGCGGCTTGCGCCAGGGGTTTACGTGGCAGCGGGATACTCAGGCCAGGGGGTGGGACTTGCCCACTTTGCTGGCGAGGTGATCGCCAAAGCCGCCATGGGCGAGGACGATGCGCTCGCCATCTTCGCCCGCCTGCCCGTGCCTGACTTTCCCGGCGGCCGGCTTCTCCAAAGGCCGATCGCCGGGCTTGCCATGCTGTGGTTCAGCCTGCGCGATCGCCTGGCGTTCGCGTAGGCCCGGAGCGCTACCGTTATAGGCTAGACTGCCAGACTGAGGGGACGAATCGGTAGCCATTCCCCTCGCGGGCAATGTGGCCAAAGCCTGGGAAGGGCATGTGATGGCCGCAGATCAGCGAGCGATCGGACGCCACCTGATCCAACACGCGCTTGCGCACCGCGACCGCCGCGTCAGGGTCGCTGTCGAACACGATGGAGGCGTCCGGATTGGGGATTTGTACTGGGATGACGTGGGCAAGATCGCCCCACACGATCAGGCTGTCATCGCCCGAGGCAACGACAAAACCCGTGTGACCTGGGGTGTGGCCGAGCATGGCTTGGGCCGTCACACCGGGCATCACCTCCCCATCGGCGGAGATGCGGGTCACCCTGTCGCCATAGGCGGCGGCCATGCCCAAGGTGAGATCCACAGTGCCGCGCAGCATGTCAGGCAGAGTCTCCCGGATGGATGGGTCACCCCAATAGGCCATCTCTTCCTCGCGCACGATCAGTTCAGCGTTCGGATAAGCCGCGCTCCCTTCAGGGGTGAGGAGGCCACCCTGATGATCGCCATGAAGATGGGTGATCAAGATCGTGTCCACGTCCTCAGGAGAGATTCCTGCCGCAGCAAGGTTTTCGGCAACGTCACCGAGCCCGGGGCCGAACGCACCGCCGGCACCCACGTCCACCAACGCTGTGCGATCACCTGTCTGAATGAGGTAGGCGTTGACCGCGATGGGGTAGGCGTCAGGCGGCAGGAATGCAGCGTTCATGCGCGCGGCAAAAGTCTCTGCATCGACGTTGGGCATCACCTCAGAGTTCAGCGTCAAATTGCCATCGCGGAGCGCGGTCACGACAATGTCGCCCACAGCCATGCGGTGAAAGGCGGGGGCTTGCGAAACCGCGACCGCTTCGCCCTGCGCACGGGCGGCGGTGAGAGTAAGGGGCAGCGTGGTCGCCGCGCCCGCCATCGCTGTTCCAGCAAGAAAAGACCGTCGATTGAGTGCCATTGTAAACCTCTTTGGTTCAAGCGCGGACGGTGATAGCATAGCCAATGCGTGCTATGACACCTCTTACGGTTTCACACCGGCGTCATCCAAGCGCGCCCGTTGAAGAGGCGGCGCCAAAGCGCTACCTGCCTGGCATGAGCAACGACACCGCCACAACGCCGAAGCCCCCGCTGACAGAGGCCGCAAAGCGCGCTCTCGTCGAAGCCGAGGCGCGCCGCAAAGCCGCCGCACAGGCTGAAAATGGCGCCGCTGCGCCCGAAACGGGTGGCCGTAAAGGCCCAGAACCTGTGCGCTACGGCGATTGGGAGGTGAAGGGCATCGCCACCGACTTTTAGGGCCATGCTCCCTTACCTGTCATCAAGGCCCGCGCGCTCGCACAGCACGGGCAGCGCGCATCACCAGCTTCCGGTGTTCTCCATGGACGACCAGGGCTCTGCGGGCGACTTCGACTCGCCTGCCTGAAGCAGCTCGATGGAAATGCCGTCAGGGGAGCGCACGAACGCCATGTGCCCGTCGCGGGGTGGGCGGTTGATGGTGACTCCGTTGTCCATCAGCCTTTGGCAGGTGGCGTAGATGTCGTCGACGCGGAAGGCGAGGTGCCCGAAATTGCGGCCGCCCGAGTACTCCTCAGGGTCCCAGTTGTAGGTTAGCTCCAGCATGGGGGCCTTGTCGTCGCTCTTGGCGCGCTCCTCGTCCTCGGGCGCTGCAAGGAAGATGAGCGTGAAGCGGCCCTTCTCGCTCTCCATGCGGCGCACTTCTTTCAGGCCAAGGACGTTGCAGTAGAAGTTGAGCGAAGCGTCCACGTCCGTGATCCGCACCATGGTGTGAAGGTATTGCATAAAGCCCTCTGTCCTTCGGGTTCGATGAAGGGGAGCTAGTGCGCTTGCCCAAGGAGTGGACCCGCGCCCGACCATTGGGCAGGCATGCGACGGGGCCACGCCACAAAAAAGCGCGCCTGCTGGGCGCGCCTTTCAGGATCGGCAGGGCCGGTGTCAGGGCTCCAGCTCGGTGTCCCAGTAGAGGAAGTCGAGCCAGCTGTCATGCAGGTAGTTCGGCGGAAACAGTCTGCCGTTGTTGTGAAGGTCCTGCACGCTCGGCCTGTAAGGGTGCTGGCGCGGGAACATCTCCGCGGTGCGGCAGCTCTTGTTGCCTTTGCGCAGATTGCACGGCGAGCACGCGGTGATGACATTGCCCCACGTGGTCAGCCCGCCTTTGGAGCGGGGCACCAGGTGGTCGAACGTCAAATCGTCCAACGAGCCGCAATACTGGCATTCGAACCTGTCGCGCAAAAACACGTTGAAGCGTGTGAACGCGGGGAACCGCGCAGGCCGGATATAGGTCTTCAACGAGACCACCGACGGCAGCTGCATCTTGAACGAAGGGCTGCGCACCTCCGTCGCGTACTCCGACACGATGTTCACCCTGTCCAGGAAGACGGCCTTGATGGCGTCTTGCCAACACCAGAGCGAAAGCGGGTAGTAGCTGAGCGGACGGTAGTCGGCGTTCAGCACCAAGGTCGGATGAGCATCGGGGTGCACCGCGATGGTCACGCCACTGTCTCCACTAAGGACGAATCACGAAGTCGACACATCCTTCTATCTACAGCCTTCATGACGGGTGTGTGAAGGCCGTTGGCGGAATTGGCCTTTCCTTTACTGGGGTAAGTGCCTTGCCAAATGGTCGCCCGCCATGGCGAGGCCCTCCTGGTCGATGCCGTGACCAAGGCCCGGCCGCATGTGCCACTCCACAGGAACCCCCGCCCCGCCGAGGCTTTGGGCCGCCTGAAGGGTGAGACCTGCGGGCAGCACTTCATCGGCCGTCCCGTGCACCAGAAGTGTCGGCGCGGGCACCAGATCGGTGGGTTCGGGGTCGGCGCTGAGGCCGGAAAAACCCACCACAGCCGCAAGGGGTCGCGGCCTCTTGAAGGCAACCGCCAGCGCCATCATGGTGCCTTGGCTGAACCCCACCAGCGCGAGGCGGCTTTCATCGAGCCTGTAGCGGTCCAACTCGGCATCCAAAAACTTGTGGATGTGCGGTGCGGCCGCGTCGACCCCGCGCCTGTACTCGCTCGGGTCGCGCATGGTGAGGGGAAACCACTCCCGCCCGCCCATGGGCGTCGTGCCAGGCGCATCCGGCGATAGGAAGAGCGTGCCGGGAAGCGCCCTTGCAAACACATCGGCAAGGGAGATGAGGTCAGACCCATCGGCGCCATAGCCGTGCAGGAAGACAACGATGGAGGTGGGAGACGTGCCTGAAGCGGGCGGTCGGCGGGGGCCGCTGAGAGGCGTCATAAAAGCGCAGTCATAAAGGAAAACCCGGTGCTTGGTCGTCGCCCTCAGACAGTGCGCTCAATTCGCCCGCCTTGGGAAGGCGGTAATGCGCCCAAAGGAGGCGCGCCGCGGTGGATCGCTCTGGCGCCCAAGTCTTGGCCATCTCGGCAAGGGCCGGTCCGTCAGGCGTCGCGGCAAGCCCGTAGGCGGTCGTGACGGATTTGCGCAGCGCAAGGTCGCCGACGGGAAAAATGTCCGGATGGCCTGCGCAAAACATCAGATAAAGGTCCGCCGTCCAAGGGCCGATGCCTTTGATCGCCAGGAGGCGCGCGTGGGCCTCCTCCCCCGGCGCGTCGGCAAGCGCTTCAAGGTCGAGCCCTGCCTCTATGGCCTGCGCAATGGCGCGGACGGTGCGCATCTTGGGGCGGGAGAAGCCTGCTTGGCGCAGCGTATCCTCGTCGGCGGCAAGGAGGGTGGCGGCGTTCAACGGCACCAGCGTGTCGACCGTGCGCGCCCAAAGGGTCGCCGCGACGGCGGTGGAAAGCTGCTGGCCCATCACGATGCGCAACAGCCCCGCAAGACCTGCCGCTTGAAGGCGCAAAGGGACCGCCGGCAACCGCGCAAGGATTGCGGCAAGCACTTTATCGCGCCTCGCAAGGCGGCGGGCGGCGGCCTCAACGTCGGCCTGTGTTCTGATGGGCTTTGGAGCGCCTGGCATCGCCCCTTTCAACAGCATCGTCGTGCGCTTCGCCAGAGCGGCCCTTGTGGCAACGCCGTGATGCACCCATCACCTAGCGATGCTGCGATTTGCCCCCAGCCCGAACGGACCCCTTCACATCGGCCACGCCCTCAGCGTCCTTGCCAACGAGGCGATGGCCAACGCGTTGGACAAACCCCTGACGGTGAGGATGGAGGACATCGACCAAAGCCGCGCGCGCGCCCACTTCGAGAAGGCGATCCTTGAGGACATTGCCTGGCTCGGCGTTGCCTGGCAGCCGCCCATGCGCCGCCAGTCAGAACACTTTCCCGCCTATGAAGACGCGCTGTCCACGCTGCGCGCGGCCAACCTCATCTACCCGTCCTTTGCCACCCGCAAGGAGATCGCTTTGGCAAAGGCCACCCGGCACGCAGGCCGCGACCCCGACGGCGCCCCCCGCTTTGCCGGCGACGAGGCGGTGATCGGCGCACAGGAAACCGCCGAGCGCCGCCGAAAGGATGCCCCTGCCGCCTGGCGCCTCCACATGCCGAGCGCCCTTACAGCGGTAGGCGCGAAGACCTTCACAGAGGTGGATAGCCTCGGCCGGGCATCTAGGGAAATCGCCGCCGATCCCACCGCCTGGGGCGACGTTGTGCTTGCCCGCAAAGAGGTGCCGACCAGCTACCACCTTTCCGTGGTGGTGGATGATGCCGCACAGGGGATCACCCATGTGGTGCGCGGGGCCGATCTTCGCCCGGCTACGGCGATCCATCGCCTTCTCCAGGCACTCCTGGGGTTTGATGGGCCGGTCTATCATCATCACAGGCTGATCCTGTGTGCCGATGGCCGCAAACTCTCCAAATCGAGCGGAGCCACGAGTTTGGCCTCGGTGAGGCAGGCGCAGCCGGACCCCGCCGTCTTGCGCGCCAGGCTCGGCTACCCCGCGCCCTAAGGACCGCCCGCTCACGGTTTCGCGATCGGACGGATCAGGCATTGACATTGGTTCGCCGTCGAACCAAATAGTTCGACATCAAACCAATGAGACACACCATGATCACACGACGTTCGGTATTGCTTGGTGCGGGCGGCGGGCTCGCAGTGGCCATCGGAGGGGGCGCGCTGTTTGCCACAACGCGCACGCCTTATGCAGCGTTGGCACCTTGGGAAGACCCCGGCGCGCTGGTCGAAGACCCGCGGGTCAAGGCGTTGGAGTGGGCGATCCTGGTCCCCAACCCCCACAATCGCCAGGCGTGGATGGTCGAGCTCGTGGGCAAGGACGAGGTGGTGTTGACCTGCGATCTCGACAGGCGCCTTCCCATGACCGACCCTTATGACAGGCAAACCACCATCGGCCTTGGCTGTTTTGTGGAGATGTTCGCCCTTGCCGCAGCCGCGGAAGGGTTCGCCACCACAATCACCCCCTTCCCTGAGGGCGAACCGGATGAGACCGCAAGGCTCGACCAGCGCCCCGTCGCCCACCTGAAGCTGACCGAAGGCGGCGCCCGCGACCCCCTCTTCGCCCACGCCCCCAACAGGCGTTCCAACAAGGAGCCTTACGAGGATCGCGCCATCGACAGCGCGCACCTTGATGCTGTCACCGCACAAGGCGCGCGCACCGTTGTGGACGCCACCACCGACCCCACGATGGTGGAGACACTTCGCCAGATTGCAGCCGAGGCCTGGCTCATGGAAAGCGCCACCCCCCGCACCCACAAGGAAAGCGTGGACCTGATGCGCTTCGGCAAGGCTCAGATCAACGCAAGCCCTGATGGGATCGACCTTGGCGGGCCGATGCTGGAAGCGCTTCACCTTGCAGGGCTTTTAACGCCGCAGACCATGGTGGACCCGCAAAGCACCGCATTCGCTCAGGGAGAGGCGATGTATGCTGAGCTGTTCAACACCGCCAAAGGCTGGATCTGGATCATCACCGAGGACAACAGCCGCGCCGCTCAGCTTGCCGCAGGACGGGACTGGTTACGCATCAACCTTACCGCAACAGGCGTCGGCCTTGCCGTGCAACCCATGAGCCAGTGTCTTCAAGAGTTTGAGGAGATGGCCCCGCTCCTGACCGACGCCCACAGGGCCCTTGGCACCGAGGGCAGCGAGCGCGTGCAGCTTCTGGCCAGGGCAGGCTATGGGCCGACCGTGCCTCCCTCCCCACGCTGGCCGGCTGCCTCGCGGGTGGTGAGGACCGGCTAGAGCGCTCAGCTGCGTGCGTATGGACGCAGGATCCTCTAAGGCCTGCCGCGTCTTTATGGACCGCGCCGCCGCACGCTTGTATGGGGTCGGCGTGGATGATCCGCCAACATCAAAGCCGCCTGGTCCGCGGGGGCCGGGCAAGGCGTCGCAGACGCCTCAGGACAGGGGCGTGCTGTTCGCCGTTTTCAACGAAATCGGCATCATTGAACAGCTTGCCCGCACACAGTTCGAGGCGGTGATGCCCGATGGGCTCCTCCTGCCCCACTTCAGCGTCCTCAATCACCTTGTGCGGCTGGGGGATGATAAACCCCTCAACCGCCTGGCCTTTGCCTTTCAGGTGACGAAGGGCACCATGACCAACACAATCCAGCGGCTTGAGCGCCGCGGCTATGTGGTCGTGAGGCCTGACCCGACGGACGGTCGCGGCAAACGCGTCTTTCTGACCGATGAAGGGCGGGCCGTGCGCGAAGCTGCCATCAACGCCCTCGGCCCCATGCTGGACGCGCTCGCCAAAGAGGTGAAGCCCGACGTGTTCAAGGCCGTCCTGCCCCACCTGTCCCAACTCCGCGCGGTGCTGGATGAGATGCGCAATCCACCCGCGCGCACGTGACGGTCAGCGACCCTCGGGCCTGTAGACGCCGCGCCCTGCCGCTTTCGCCTCTTCGTGAACGGCGGTCCACTCCTCGGGCGCAGTCTTTGTGGGTGTTGCCCAGCCTTGCTCGATCAGCCAGCGCGACAGGTCGGTCTTTGCCACAAGACAGGTGGAGATGCTTGGCCCCTCAGGCGGCTGGTAGATGCTTTTGACGTCAGAGCACTCTAGGGCACGGCGGCGCACCAGGCGGCGCAAGGCGGTGCGTGCCCGCCGGCCGCACGGCCACACGGTGCCCTGCGAGTCGGTGCACTGATGGTCCGCAGAGGGCGCGTCGATGTGGGCAAGCTGAATGTTGCGTTTGCGCGCGTTGATGAGGCCCGCACTCTCAATCACCACAAGCTTCAAGAGTTCAGGCCCCGGTGGAGGCTTTTCAGGCAGCTTCACCGCCGACCGGGCGCGTGTAAGGGGGCCTTCCACGCGGGTTGCCACAATCCCATCCTCATCCACGTAGCGGACGATCTTGGGCTTTTCGACAATGGGGGCGCTGCTTTCGCGCGCAGGGCCGGTGCCGCGCGGTCCGGAGCGTTCAGCGCGTACGGTCTGCGTGCGCTCTTCGGCGCTCGGCATCAACTGGAGGACGGCAACGCCGGCGGCCCCGAATACACCCAAGACCAAAAGCAGAATGAGGCTCGCAGCGCCAGCCCGGCCCATGGTTCAACCCGCGCGCACGCCAGCTGGCGGCGGCAGGATGTCGCCACAGAAAAGGCGGCGGCGGGCACCGGGCCTCAGACCGTCGCCGGTTACAAACGCATCAAGGCGCCGGCCCGCGGTCGGACCAGGCGCGCCGGCGCAATCAGCGGGCGGCAGCGGCCTTCTCAACGCGCTTTTCCTTGCGCTCTGCAATCCGGGCAGCCTTACCGGTGCGGCCACGCAGATAATAGAGCTTGGCGCGGCGAACTTTACCGCGGCGCACCACATCCACCGATTCCAGCATCGGCGAGTAAACGGGGAAGACGCGCTCAACGCCCTCGCCGTAAGACAGTTTGCGCACCGTGAAGTTTTCATTCAGGCCAGCGCCGGAGCGGCCGATGCACACGCCTTCATAGGCCTGTACACGCGTCCTGGTGCCTTCTGTCACACGCACATTCACGCGGACAGTGTCGCCCGGTTGAAAGGGGGGCAGCACACGCTTTTCTTCGATTGCCGCCATCTGCTCACGATTGAGCTCATCAATAATGTTCATATTCGTCAGATCCCGTCGCGCTGTGGTCACAGCGCGTGCATCGCCACGCGGTCTTTAGGCCAAGGCGTGTGAATAGTGTGCCTGAAGCGGTTTGTCGAGGGTCGTCGGGCTGACAAATCGTTCAGCCGTCGATGGGCCGAGCGTCCTCGATGACCTTGCCATCGTTGGGAAGGCTGCCCTCAGACACCGCCTCCACGGCCCCCGACAGTCCCGTTATCGTCTTGAGCGTTGCGGCCACAGCGCCCGCCGATTGGGCGTCGAGACCTTCAACCCGCAAGACCATATTGTCGGTGTGGTCGGCACGGGAGACCACAAGCCGCGCCTTTGAGATGGAGGGGTGCGCCGCCACCACCTTGGCGATCTGGGCAGGGTCCACGAACAGCCCCTTGACCTTGGTGCGCTGATCGGCCCGCCCCATCCAGCCTTTGATGCGCGTGTTGGTGCGCCCGCAAGGGCTCGTCCCCGGCAGAACGGCCGTAAGATCGCCTGTTGCAAAGCGAATCAAAGGGAGCGCGCCTGACAGCTTCGTGACGACAATCTCGCCCACCTCGCCCTCCGGCACAGGATCGCCCGTGCCGGGGCGCACGATCTCAACAATCATGTCTTCGTTGAGGATCAGCCCGTCCCGCGCATCGCTTTCATAGGCGATGACCCCGATATCGGCCGTCGCATAACATTGCAGGACGCTGACGCCGCGCGCCTCGATTCGCGCCCTCAAATCGCCCGGGAGCGCTGCCCCTGACACCAACGCCTTCGTCAGGCACGACACGTCTCGCCCAGCCTCCTCAGCCTTGTCGAGGAGAATGTTGAGGGCATCGGGCACCCCCACATAAACGCTGGGAGAAAGGTCACTCACGAGAGGCAGGAGCTTGTCCATCTCCACAGGCCCTGCGGCAAAGACCGGCGCACCAAGGGCCCCGAGCCCGCTTTCCAGAATGAAGGCGCCAGGTGTCATATGATAGCTGAACGTGTTGAGGACGAGGGCGCCGGCGCGCACGCCCGCCGCAAAAAGGGCACGGGCGGTCAAGAAGGGATCCGCTTCGCGCCCCTGGGCCACGTAAACGGGGCCAGGCGAGACGTAGACGCGCGCAAGGTCAGCCTGCGGCACGGCAAGAAAGCCTGCGAACGGCGGGTCGGCCTGCTGTGCCTCCATCACGTCGCTTTTGCGCAAGACCGGGAGCGTTGCGAGAGCGGCACGGGTGGTGATCGCCTTGGGATCCACAGCGGCAAGGCGCTTGGCCCACGCGGGTGAACCGTCCTTTGCGGCTGCGATGACGTCTGGGAGGGCGGAAAAGAGGGCCGCCTCCCTCTCAGCGGGGTCGCGGATCTCCAGCCCGTCATAATGGTCCGCCATGGTGCTCCTCCGGCAAGGTGGTGCGGTTAAAGCATGGCGGGGGCCGTGTTTGAACCTGTGTCGGCGGCCGGCACTTTCGCCAAGCGCGATGCGGCAACGTACAGGCAGATGGCCGCCGCGTTCGACACATTGAGGGAGTGAAGATCGCCCGCTGTATGAATGGCAGCGGTCCTGTCGCAGTTGGCCATCACGCCTGGTCGCACACCCTTGCCTTCTGCGCCGAGAACGAAGGCGAGCTGCCCCGCCTCAGGCCCGTCCTCCAGCGCCGCATCCGCCGCACTGTCGAGCGCGGTCACCATGAAGCCGATGCCGCGAAGCTGATCCACCGTGCGCGAAAGGTTCGTCACCGTAATGAAGGGCACAATCTCCAGTGCACCCGATGCGGCTTTGGCGAGCACCCCCGTCTCAGACGCACTGTTGCGTGCGGGAGCGATGACGGCATCGGCACCGAAGGCGGCCGCTGAGCGCAGTATCGCACCCACATTGTGCGGGTCCGTCACCTGGTCCAGGCATAGGACGAGCTTCGCTTTGCCGAGCGTATCCACCCGCGGCGCCTCAAGCGGGTCCACAAGAAGGGCCGCACCCTGGTGGACTGCATCGGGGACGAGGCCGCTGATGGCTTTGACGTCCAGCATTTCGGGTGCAGGCAGGCCTTTTCGCTCGGCGAGCGGCTCCAGCCGGCGCAGCGCATTGCGCCCGACGACGAAGCGGTGGACGGCGCGGCGCGGGTTGGCAAGAGCTGCCGATACGGCATGAAGGCCGTAGAGCCAGTAGGGTTCGGCCTCGTTCACGATCACTGTGGTGTCCGGTCGTTGACTTGCGTGTCTGCCCAGCCTATCACGCGTCCGCTCAGGAGGGGTGCCCGAGTGGCTAAAGGGGGCGGACTGTAAATCCGCTGGCTATGCCTACGTTGGTTCGAATCCAACCCCCTCCACCAGCTTTCCTATTGAAGCTAAGCCCACTGAAGGACGAATTTGGCGACGTGTGTGCGTGCGGGGACGATCCGATGTCAGCACCACGTTTGCGCGCTGGGGCGCTTCAGCCTTTTGTGATATCGCCAAGACCCAAGACAAGATCCTCCAAATTTAAGATTTAGAGGATCTTGTCTGCGTCCGCGAGGACGCAGGATGCGCTGGTGTCGCCTGACGGTGCGAAACGGGCTTAGAAGACGATGCGAACGCTTTATCTTCATGTCGGGCATGGCAAGACGGGCTCGAGCTTCATCCAGTCCGTGTGCGCCAAAAGCCGAAAGGCTCTTCTGGATGCAGGCATCTTCTACCCCGCTCACGAAGATGACGAGGATGCAGCGCGCGGTCATATCTCATCAGGAAACGGGCACTGCCTCAGCGACCCTTCCAAAGCTCTATCCACTTGCCCGGATGAGGCGCCTGCTGTCCTCTTTTCGAGCGAGAAACTCTTTTCGACCCTGTTCGAGCCAACCGTCTGGCGCAGAGTCACCCAATATGCCAAAAGCAATTCGCTAGATAAGATTGAGATACTTCTATTTATTCGAGATCCTATTGCCCACTATTCATCCACGCATCAACAGCTCATCAAAAGAAGAGGACATTTTGGTGATTTTAATGATTTCATCTCGAATTATGATACCCCTTTCAAAGTAAAGGATTTCATTCAATCGTCAGATACAAACAATCACATCGCTCTGACAGTCAAGAATTACTCGTTGTCACATGAGAATCTCGGGAATGAGCTCGCCAATTGGCTAGGCGTTGACGCGAGCTGCTTGGATACGAAGAGCATACCCACCGTCAATCGGTCGCTCACCGTTGAAGAACTTTACATCCAAAAGACAGTCAATCAGAGAATTGGGGCGTCGGGCCGCATGTGCGCCGATCTGTTGTGCAATACGCTGCCTGACGTCCAAGCCGATGAGATCGTCCCCCCGCTCGAAACGCAAGATGCGCTTATCGACCGATTGGAACCTGCCATCGCATGGGTTAACTCGCGGGTTGGGACTGGCAACGCCTATGGCACCACCCGCAAAACGCCGACCAATCAAGACGTAGACACCGGACGCATCTCGACACAACAACTCGATGTCGTGCTGAATGGTCTCCTCGATGAGATCGTCAGGTTGAGAACGAACAGCAAAAAGCAACGCAGCACAATTCACAGGATGCGCGGCACCATCAAACTGTCGCAGGGCAAAATCGAAGACGCCGAAGCTGCGTTTCGAAAGGCGCTCGACGACGATGATGACAATGCAGCCGCCGCACTTTCCCTCGCTGAGATTCTTGGGAGAGACGAGACCCTCACGGACGAGTTTCACGCGCTCGTCGCGCGGGCCACTCTCAAGCTCCCAGATAGTCGGCGGCTGAAGAAATTGGTGGGCATTGCCGAAGGGAAGGCTCGACGGATCGACCATTCTAAGGCCGGACGATGAGCAAACACCCGCTATAGAATCCCAACGACGATTGCACCATCTGCCCTCTTGGCGTGCGACCACCCACATCGGAACGCTGTCACTGAGCGACCGCGCGAAGACCTGACCAGCCACACCCCCTCCAACTTCGGCGCCCCGCATACTATGTACGCTCCGCACGGAAAGGTGCGTTGCGCCGCTGATGGGCTGCCAGGCTGAGAAATGACTGGCGGGCGTCGGCCCTCCGTGGCAGTCATGTCCCGAATTCATCACACGCTGGTACACTCTCATGTCCACGCAAAAGCGCGCGCTGCGCAACGTTGCGATCATTGCCCACGTCGATCATGGCAAAACCACGCTGATCGACGTTCTGTTGCGCCAATCGGGCGCCTTCCGCCAAAACCAGCGGGTGGCCGAAAGGGCCATGGATTCCAACGACCTTGAGAAGGAGCGGGGCATCACCATCCTTGCCAAGGTCACCTCGGTGGAGTGGCAGAGCGAGGCCACACCCCCCACCCGCATCAACATTGTCGACACGCCAGGCCACGCTGACTTCGGCGGGGAGGTGGAGCGCATCCTCAACATGGTGGACGGCGCCGTGGTGCTGGTGGACGCTGCCGAAGGGCCGATGCCTCAAACCAAGTTCGTCGTCGCCAAAGCGCTGAAGATGGGCCTGCGCCCCATCGTCGCGGTGAACAAGATCGACAAGCCGGAAGAACGCCACAGCGAAGTGGTGGACGAGGTGTTCGAGCTGTTCGACGCCCTCGGCGCCACCGACGAGCAGCTGGACTTTCACGTGGTCTATGGCTCGGCCAAACAAGGGTGGATGAGCGCCTCTCCCGAAGTGGGCTCGTCGGACACGATGGGACCGCTTTTGGATCTCATCGTCTCCCACGTGCCCTCCCCCACCGTGGAAGAGGGCGACTTCAGGATGCTCGCCACCACCATCGAGGCCGACCCGTTCCTGGGGCGGATCCTGACCGGGCGCATCACTTCAGGCACCATCTCGCCCAACCAGACTGTCAAGGCCCTGGCAAGGGATGGAAAAATCGTCGAGCAGGGGCGCATCTCCAAGGTGCTCGCCTTCAGAGGGCTTGAGCGCACACCCATCGACGAGGGCCGCGCCGGCGATATCGTTGCCCTGTCGGGCCTTGCCAAGGCAACGGTGGCCGACACCATTGTCGCGCCCTTGGTCACTGAGCCGATCCCCGCGCAACCCATCGACCCGCCGACGTTGGCCATGACCTTCCGCGTCAACGATTCCCCTCTTGCAGGCACGGAGGGCGACAAGGTCCAGTCCCGCGTCATTCGCGAGAGGCTGCTGCGCGAGGCTGAGGGTAATGTGGCCCTCAAGGTCACCGAGGCCGGCGATGGCGATGCGTTCGAGGTGGCGGGCCGCGGCGAGTTGCAGCTCGGCATTCTGATTGAGACCATGCGGCGGGAAGGCTACGAGATCGGCGTCTCACGCCCCCGCGTCGTTATGCGGCGCGAGGCCGATGGCTCGCTTTACGAGCCCATCGAAGAGGTGGTGATCGACGTCGATGACGAGCATTCAGGCACCATCATCGCCAAGTTGTCCGAGCGCAAAGCCGACCTTGTGGAGATGAAACCGTCGGGGTCCGGCCGCACCCGCGTGGTGCTCCATGCACCGACACGCGGGCTCATCGGCTACCAGGGCGAGCTTTTGTCCGACACGCGCGGCACAGGCATCATGAACCGCGTCTTCCACGACTATGTGCCCCACAAGGGTACGATCCCCGTGCGCCACACGGGCGTCCTCATCTCTAACGGCGATGGCGAGGCCGCCGCCTACGCCATGTGGAACCTTGAGGATCGCGGGCCGATGTTCATCGACCCCGGCGTTAAGGTCTATCGCGGGATGATTGTGGGAGAGCACACCCGCGGCAATGACCTTGAGGTCAACGTCATGAAGGGCAAGCAGCTCACCAACGTGCGCGCCTCGGGCAAGGACGAGGCGGTAAAACTTTCCCCGCCAGTGCGCCTGACGCTTGAGCGTGCCCTCAGCTACATCACCGATTTCGAGCTGGTGGAGGTGACGCCGCACAACATTCGCCTGCGTAAGGTTCACCTCGACCCCCACGAGCGCAAGCGGGCCGAACGCGCCGCCGAAGACGCCTGAACCTACGGTCTTGGCGCATGGACACGTATGGGATTGACCGCTCGGTTTGAATAAAACCGAGCGGATCGTACTCTATACGAAGGGAAAGTCGGAGAAACCGCCGAAGTCTTGAAAGCCGGGACGGGCCGATGCGCCGAACATATCGATCATCGGGTTGTCAGGCATACCGCCACCCAGATCGAAGAAGGGGTTTTCATTCACCACGAATTCGGCCACATCCTCGACGAGATCGGCAACCTCCTCCACCACATCACGCCGCACATTGACGGCAAGCAAGACGGCTGCCGCAACAAGGCCGGCAGCAGGGGGGATTGCCGCCGCCACGTTGCCAGCGTCGATGCCCTCCTGGAGGATCTCAAAGGCGGTGTCGAGGGCGTCATCGGGCGTTGCCACCTCCGCCTCAGTGACCAAGGGCGCAGGGTCGATGTCGGCGGGATCGAAGATTTCCGGCGCGCCAAAGCTGAAAGGATCGGGCACGGCGGCATAAAGGGTGAGCGTGCCGTCTCCCTCGCTCACCAAAAAGTCTGTTCCGTTGAGATTAATTGTCCCGGCGTAGTCCTGCTCGCCACCCTGCTGGTCGGCGACGAAGACCGTGTCGCCATCCTCGAACGTTTCGTCGAACAGTTCATTGTCGGTCAGCGTTTGTTCACCGAGCCCAACCCCTTGCAAGAGCGCTTCGGTCGGGCTTGACAGCATGAATTGCAGGGCGATGTTCGATTGAAATAAGGCCATGACTTTGTCCTTTGCACCAATCATTGGTCGACATGCCCAGAGCATCTTGCGGCCAGACGGTTCCGTCTGAGTGAAAACCGCTCTCTTGCCGCCAACCCGGTACGCGTGCCCTCAGGACAATCCTCAAATCTTAGGCCAACAATCCTCAGTTGACTAGGTGCTAAATTGACAACCGGCGAATTGGGCAATCGCCGTCCGTGGCGGACGGCGGCGGGCCGGAGACTTAAAAAAGGTTCGGGTGGATCTCGCACCGCTCCACGGAACGCACGAAGGTGACGCGGTCGATGTAGGTCTGTGCAGTCTCTTCCATAATGCGCTTTTCGCGGCCGGGCTTGCGGAACTCCTCCATGAACTCACGCGCATTGTCGATGATTTTGAGGCACTCGTCTTCGTGGGACTGGCACCACGCATGCACCTGTTCAAGGTCCGACAGGTCCGGCTTGATGGGCACATAGTGGACGAAGGGGCGCAAAAACCGCTCGTATGCCCAGGTGCAGTAATTGGGCCGCGGCATTAAGACGAGTGAGTTGGAGTAAAGCATCCACTTCAAGCCGGATGCGACGTCGTTGCCTTCAAGCGCAAGGAGGTAGCGGCACTTGAGCTGATCCTCCATGGGAATTTTCGGCTTGATGTTGGCCTCGATGGTCGCCATCGCAAGGTCGGTGTTGTGCTGGCCCGTTTGCTTGGTTCCCGAGTAGCCAATGTCGAACCGCGGATCGCGGCAGCGCGCGTTGAAGGCGGGGATGTAGTAACGCGAGTTGGCGTCCAGCGCGCCAGGGCCGTGGCGGAACTGACCCGTGGTCTCGCCGCGCCAGACCACCTTGTCCTCTTTCTCTTTGAAAGGAAGGTCTGCCGCGTCCACCTTTTCAACGGGCTTGAAATGCCTGCCGACACCAAGCCGCTGAATGACCGCAAGTCCGGCATACTTTGCAGGGCGTGATTTGATGTATGTGGGGATGCCCTGGGGATCACGGTTGTCGCCAGGCATCACCACAAAGGGCTTGTCGCTGCCAAGCTCTTTGTGGACGGCGGCGAGCGGATGGACATAGGCCTTGTAAAGAAGGTCGGTGAGCCTTGCCCTCTCCTCACCGATGAAGCGCCTGCCGAAAGGGTAGAGTTTGAGGGATTCGTAAAACTCAGCCTCCGTCATCCCACCAAGAACGATGAAGCCTTCGAAGCGCCCCGACACTTCAAACGTGCCGGCAGAGATCTGATCCACGCCCGCAAGGTAAAAGCGGCGCCTCTGGTTGGCGGACGGCGCAATGCGGGTTTCCTGCGGACGGGGGGGACCGAGGGACACGGCTTAAGCTCGCGTCACAGAAAAAGCCTGCCCGGCAAAGGGGCGCGGCGAAAGGGCTGGGCGAACTGGATCAGATCGCGCGATGAGGACATGCGCCAGATTGAGATCCGAGCACGTATTCATCCGCTCAGTTTGGTCCAAACTGAGCGGCGCGTGCTCTAGGGTCGTCGGCATTTGGGGTGTCTCACTCCGGAAAAACTGGGCCCTTTGGATGGTTCGGCGAGGCCGGGCCGTACTCAACTGTCCGAATATAGCCATGCGCGCAAGAGCGCCACGACGCGCCTGGCTATCAGATCAAGCTCCACGGCATCCACGCCCGCCCAAGGGTCACTGCCCGAGCGGTCGGCGGTCTGCTCGCCAGCGATCCTGTGGATGCGCTTGCCCGTCACGTCCTTCACGTCGAACACGTAGAAGATGACAAGGTTGGTGTCGTCGCTTGTGGCGGTCAGTACGCCGTCGATGGTGTAGATGGCGGGACCGCCGGGGCGCTTGACCACCGTCAGCCCTTCGCGCTCGGCCCGCCGCCACATCTTGCGGGTCAGATCATCGGCAATGTTCCCTGGCATTCCTGGAAACGGCTCGAAGTAAAAGGTCGCGCTCTCCGGCGGCACCGTAGGGCCGGCGGGCAGGGCAAGGCGCTCCCCAAGGCCCGCCGACACCCCCGTCAGGCGCGGGGAATCGCAGCCCACCAGCACGCCGGCAAGAAGGAGGATGAGGAGCGCGCGAACCATCAGCGCCGCACAAAGCCCGGGGCAATGGCCGACAAAGGCTCTGCCTCCCCATCGCAGGTGAGGTATGTGCGGCCCAGCGTCATCGCCGTCTCGGTTTCCGAATCCGTCAAGATCATGTGGGCGAAGAGCACCATGTTGGGGACGATCTCGGCGGGATTGCCATGGTAGAACATGGGCCAATCCATCCAAGACGGGGTAAACGCTGCCCCAAGCGAGTAGCCGCATGCGTGCAGCCTGTGGGAGGAGAGCCCGTGCTCCTGCATCACGGCCGCATGGGCGTCGAACACCTCGCCGAAGGTGCGGCCAGGCTGCATTGTGGCGACCACCGCCTCAAGGGCTGCTGCGGCAGCCTCATAAAGGTCGTGGTGGCGCGGACGCGGTGTGCCGACAACGACGGTCTCCATCATCGCGGCATGGTAATGGCGGTAGACGCCGGCAAATTCCAGCGTGATCTGATCGTCGGTGTCCAGCACCCTGCGGCCGGCCTTGTAGCGCACCAAGAGCGCATCCTTGCCTGAGCCGATAATGAACTCGTTGCCTGGATAATCGCCCCCGCCCGAAAAGACCGCCCCTTGCATGGCCGCAAGGATTGCCCCTTCGTCCGCACCTGGGCCAATCAGGTCCACGCCCGCCCGCCAGGCATCGTCGGCCAGCTGGGCGGCCTTGCGCACATAGGCGATTTCGGCCGGGGTTTTGACGCTGCGCAGCTTCGGCACAATGTCTGAGGCATCCACCAGCGTCCCGAAGGAGCGCAGCTGATCGTCAAGCAGCCTGCCGTTCTTCGCCGTCAGGCCGTGGGTGTCATACTCCACCCCGATGCGTGCGCCCAGCAGGTCCAGCTCGAACAGATGGTCTTTGAGGGCCTTGGTGGGATCGGCCCCAGCCCTGTCGGCCCACACCAAAATCTCGTCGATGATGGAGGTGTGGCGGGCCTGGCGAAGGTCGGCGGAGCGGGTGATCAGCGCCATGCGCCCGCCCTTTGTCACCACAAGGCACTGGAAGAAGGTAAAGCCGAACGTGTCGTAGCCTGTCAGCCAGTACATGCTCTCCTGGGCGAACAGGAGCATGGCATCCAGCTTGTCTTCGGCCATCGCCGCCTGAAGACGGTCCATGCGGGCGGCAAACTCGTCGCGTTCGAAGTGCAGGGCCATTTGTCAGTGCTCCAGTGCGATCGCGGCGACGAGGCGGCCATAGTCCGGTTCGCCGCGGTGGCAGCCGCGGCGGTATGAGAAAAAGCGACCGGGATCGGCGTAGGTGTCTTGCTTGAGGTCAAACACGCGCCCCACCCCTGCAGCCGAAAGGCGGCGCACGATATAGCCTGGCAAATCGAATAAAGCGTGTCCCTCACGCCCGCTTGGGACAAAAAGGTCTTCCGCCGACGCATCGTCCGCAATCACCCTTTCCTTCAGCTCAGGCCCCACCTCGTACGAGGGCTGGGCAATGGTCGGCCCCAACACAGCCACCATCCCTGCCCGTGACGCGCCAAGGCCCTCCATGGCAGCGATCGTTGCTTCAAGAATGCCGCCGAGCGCCCCGCGCCAGCCTGCATGGGCCCCGCCGATCACCCTGTTGTGCGGGTCGGCGAACAGGACGGGCCCGCAATCGGCCGTCAGAACGCCGAGCGCCAAGCCCGGCACATCGCTCACCAGCGCATCCACCTTGGGGCGCTCCAAGGGCGTCGTGACGGTGAGAACATCAGCCGAATGGGTCTGGTTCATGGTGATGAGGTGGCCTGGGGAAACGCCCAGCGTCTCCTCAACCCTGCGCCTGTTGGCGGCCACGGCCTCGGGCGCATCGGCCGAGCCCTGGCCCGCATTGAGGGTGCGATACACCCCTTCGGAGACACCGCCATTGCGGGTGAAAAAGCCGTGGGAGAGGCCGTCGATGTCATCAAGAAGTGCCGCGCTGAGGGGCTCGGCAGTGGTGGTCAGCATAAAACTTCACCCGTTGGCTTCGGGCCGATCCCTCTGTCGCTATCAGCCCGACCTCGCCTCCACAACCCGAAAGCCTGTGGGTGGTTCATCGTCAGCGGTGAAGGCTAGGGCCTTGAAGAGCGTCCCCATCTGTCCCTCGCCGGACCCTGCCAGACGGTTTACGGCCGCTTCGATCTCTTCGTGCACCGCCTCGGGCGCATGGGCGCCAAGCTGCCCGGCACGCTCCAAAAGCCCAAGGGAGAGAAGGAATTGGCCTTGGTCCACCGGCCCGTGGGCAAACGCCCCTTCCGCCATTGCGGCGGCAGCCAGAGCGCCAAAATCCACGTGGGCGGAAAGGTCAGATTCGCCTGGCCTTTTCAACGGATCCACAGGGCGATGACTGCGCACAGCCTGCAGGGTGTCACCGAATGCAGGGCCTTTGTAGCCGTAGTCGATCACCAGCGCGCCGCCGCAATCGTGCGCCACCAGGGCGCGGGCAATGGCGGCGGCCATCGCCTCTCCCGCGGGCGAGCGCTCCACCACCGCCCCGTCCGCCGCATCCATCGTCAAGGCAGCCGGAAACGGACTGAGACCGAAGGCAAGGCGCCCATCGATGAGCCCAACAGTGCGCTCGTGCCAACGCCCTTCCTGGCGCACGAATTGGCGAAGCGGCAGCGCGTCAAAAAACTCGTTGGCAACAAGGTAAGTGGGACGCTCTCCGAACGCCTCGGCATGGACGACGTCGCGGTGGAGCGGGCGCAGCTTTAGGAGTTGCGTTGCCTTCAGCCGCCCCGAGGCTTCCACCAGCACGACCCTGCAGGCGTCCACGAACGAGGTGTCGTTCTGGGCAACGCGCAATATGTCGGCCATCAGCGTGCCGCGGCCGGGGCCAAGCTCCACAAGGTCGAAGGGGGCGGGGGCCCCGTCAGCGCGCCAGCGGTCCACCAGCCATGCGCCAACCAACTCGCCGAAAAGCTGGGAGATGTCGGGCGCGGTAATGAAATCGCCGCCTCGGCCAAAGGGCTCCTGGCTCATATAATAGCCCTTGGGCGCGGTCAGGCAGACGGCCATGTACTCCGCAACGCTCATGGGGCCGGAAAGGGCAATGCGCCTATGAAGCGTTGCCTCCAGCGCCGTATCACCCTCCCCGGTCACGGTGTGGCGGTGGCCGGCGGGCGCATGGCAGCGCGCACGATGAGGATGAGGCCGATCGCCAGCATCGGCAGCGACAACAGCATCCCCATGGTCACAGGCCCGTACAGGAAGCCAAGCTGCGGGTCTGGCATGCGGAAAGCCTCGCCCACAACGCGCGCCACACCATAGCCTGCGGCAAAAAGGCCCATCGCAAGCCCCGGCCGGCGCAGCGCTCCCAACCGCACGGCGATGGCGAGGAGGAGGAACAGGAAAAGCCCCTCAAGCGCTGCCTGGTAGAGCTGGCTTGGGTGGCGCGCTTCAGGCCCTGCACCAGGAAACACCATCGCCCAGGACACATCCGAGGGTCTGCCATAGAGCTCGCCATTGATGAAGTTGGCGATCCTTCCGAAGAAGAGTCCCAAAGGCACCACCACGCCCAGCACGTCGAAGAAGGTGAGCGCAGGCAGCTTCTTGACACGCGCGAAGATGATCACCGCCACCACAACCCCGAGCAGGCCACCGTGGAAGGCCATCCCCCCTTGCCAGATCATCAACGCTTCCAGAGGATGCTGCAGATAATACTGTGGGTTGTAGACAAGGACGAAGCCGAGCCGCCCGCCGATCACAATGCCGAGCGTTGCCCAGGTGATCAGATCGTCAAGATCGCGCGCGTTCGGCCGGGGCCTTTCTCCCCACAAACTGGCGCGCGAGGCCAGCCAACGGGCATAGAGCCAGCCGAGCACAATGCCGGCGATGTAAGCCAGTGCGTACCAGCGGATGGCGAGGGGGCCGATCGAAATCGCGACCGGATCGAACACGGGGAACGGGATGGCCAGTTGCATCAAGCTCTCGCAGAATGGAGAAACATCCTATATCGCTTTGAGTGCGATGCGTGCGCGAGGGCAGCGTCTTTGCCGCGCCTTCGCATGGCCGACCATAGTGCAGTCAAGCGCGGCCCAGCTGTGCGCACCAGACGGAGAGGGTCATGACCCACACCAATAACCGGCTTGTTGACGAGATTGCGCGGCTTGCCACCGACGCTGCGGCCGTGGCCCAAGGCGCACGCCGCGAGGTGGAAACCGTCATGCGCAGCCAGGTGGAGCGGCTGTTGTCGGAAGCCAATGTGGTTCACCGCGATGAGTTTGAGGCCGTCAAAGCCATTGCCGTACGCGCGGCCGACGAGGCCGACAGTCTGCGCGCGCGTCTTGATGCCTTGGAAAGCCGTCTGACGAAGGAGCCGTTATAGGACCGTGGACGAGGAGTCCACGGCGGCTTTTCTCAGAGCACGATATTTGTTCTCCTGCCGAAGACGCTGAGGGATTCGGGTTCGACCGAAACCTGGCGTACACCACGGCGTCGTCCCATGCGCGGCCCCTTTTTCCGGGCTGGCCGCGCGGGCCTGAAAGGATCAGCGATGAGCTTGATCGACCACGACGAGTTTTCGATTTCCGTCAATCCCATCGATCGCATTGAAGAGGTGGCCAACGGCAACGACTGGACCTACGAGCGCGCAGGCGATGACGAGATCACCATCTCCATCGCAGGCCGCTGGAGCGCTTACCATGTGGCATTCACCCACATGGAGGAGTTCGATTCCCTGCACCTTGCCGTCGCCTTCGACCTTAAGGTGACCGAGCCGCGGCAGACCGAAGTGGTGCGCCTTCTCGCCCTTGTGAACGAGCGCATGTGGATGGGCCACTTCGATTTGTGGAGCAAGGAAGGCGTCGTCATCTTCCGCCACACGCAACTTTTGACAAGCGAGGAGTTGCCGGGCGCTGCGCACGTTCAGGCGCTTCTCTCCCACGCTGTGGAAACGTGCGACTGCCACTACCAGGCCTTCCAATTCGTGGTGTGGGCCGGCAAGAGCGCGTCCGAAGCCCTCGACGGCGCGCTGTTTGAAACCCACGGCGAGGCGTAACGGGAGCCCCTTGTCTTCCCATAGCGACCCATCGGCCATCACACCCGACCGCCCTCTCGTCTTGATCGGCGCCGGCAAGATGGGCGGCGCCCTTCTGGAGGGTTGGCTCAGCGCCGGCAGAGCGCCTGACACCATCCTTGTGGTCGACCCCGCCCCCGCAGGCCCGTTGATGGAGACCGAAGGCCTACGCGTGGTGGCCGAGCCCCCGGACATGCCAGGCGCTGCCGTGGTTCTTGCCGTCAAACCCCAGGTCATGGGTGACGTGCTTCCTGCCGTGAAGCGGGTGTGCGACGAGACGACCGTCGTCATCTCCGTTGCCGCAGGCACCACCGTCGCAACGCTCCAGGCGCTGGGTCCCGGCCCCAAGGTGCGGACCATCCCCAACACCCCATCTGCCGTCGGCAAGGGAATGACCGTTGCGGTCGCCGTTGACGCGAAAGACGCCGACATTGTCCTTGCAGACGAGCTCTTGAAGGCGGTGGGCCTTGTGCGATGGGTGGACCGGGAAGAGCTGATCGACCCTGCCACAGCCGTCTCGGGCTCAGGCCCAGCCTACGTCTTCCACCTGGTAGAGTGTTTGGCCGAGGCCGGCGTCAAGCAAGGATTGCCGCAGGAGGTGGCCGAGGTCATCGCCCGCCAGACCATCATCGGCGCGGGCGCGCTGTTGGAGGCAAGCCCCATTGATCCTGGCACTTTGCGCCAGAACGTCACCTCCCCAGGCGGGACGACGGCTGCGGCACTCGGCATACTGGCGGGCAGCGGCGCCCTGCGCGATTTGATGGGGCGTGCTGTGGACGCAGCAACGCGCCGCTCGCGCGAGCTTGGCGCGGCGGACTGACAATCCGCCAAGGGCGCTGCTTCAACGTTGCGCGCAGCTATTGGGACGAGGGAGAGTGGACGTGAGCCAGGCCGACCGCGCGCAAGACGCAACCCTTCGCGATCAGATCATAGACGCCACGTTCGATCTCCTCGCCGACCGCCCCTTCCATGAGGTGACGACCGTTGCCATCGCCCGCCACGCAGGGATCAGCCTGGCGGTGCTGGCCGCCCACTTCCCCACCCGCGGCCACATTGTCGACGCGTTCGCAAAGCGGATCGACCAGGAGGTGCTCGCCGTCGACACTTCCGACATGGCGGACGAGGCCCCCCGCGAGCGGCTCTTCGACGTATTGATGCGCAGGATCGATGCGCTCAGCCCCTATCGCGCCGCCATTGAGAGCCTCATGCGCGCGGCGCGCCGCGACCTTGCGGTTGCCGCCTACTTCAACCGCATCGAGGTGCGTTCCCAAAGCTGGATGCTGGCTGCCGCTGAGATCGACGCCACAGGCTGGCGCGGCAGGCTTGCCGTCCAGGGCCTTGCGGTCGCCTTCGCACGGGTCCTGCGCACCTTCGTGAAGGAGGACGACCCGGGCATGCCGCGCACCATGGCTGCCCTTGACAAGGCCCTGCGCGAGCTTGAGAGCCAGCACGCCCGCTTTTCGCGCATCTTCGGCGATGCCATCCACGCCGGCCGCGCCGCCCCCATGGACAGCGTTTCCCCGGCGACCGAGCCCAACGGCACCGACCATACACAAGCCGCCCCCACCGTGGAGGACGCGGCTGAGCCCGCCCCCGATCCCGACCTTGACGTTGGCCCTGAAGCGCCCGAGGCTCCGCCCACCGAAGCTGAGGGCGACACCAGCGCCGATTTTGGCGAGCGCGCCGAGACCGGCGGCGACGCCGCCGACGACAGCGCGGAGGGGGAGCCACGGCCAAGCCCGCCCCTCGCGCCGCCCGCCGACGACATGAAGGACCCATGAGCGAAACCATCACCTTCGACGATTTCCTTGCCGTGGACATCAGAGCCGGCACGGTCATCGCAGCAGAGCACTTCCCCGAAGCGCGCAAGCCTGCCTGGAAATTGAGGATCGATTTCGGCCCCGAGGTGGGGGAGAAACGCTGCTCGGCCCAGATCACCCACCACTACCAGCCCGAGGACCTCGTGGGCCGCCGCGTCATGGCCGTGGTCAACTTCCCGCCACGGCAGATCGGCCCCTTTATGTCGGAGGTGCTGACGCTGGGCTTTGCCGACGATGACGGTCACATCGTGCTCGCCCAGCCGGACAAGCCCGTCCCCAACGGCGCGCGCCTGATGTGACTATTGGGGCAGGCGGATGGTCGCCCGCAACCCGCCGAGGGGGCTGCGCGATAAGGTGATGTCACCCCCCTGACGCCGCGCAAGATCCCTTGCAATGGTGAGCCCCAAACCCGTCCCGCCGACGTTTTGATTGCGCCCTGTGTCCAGCCGTACGAACGGCCGGAACACGGCCTCAAGCTGATCGTCGGGCACGCCTGGCCCGTCATCATCCACCCGGATTGCAAACACATCCCTGTCCATGACCGCCGACACGGCCACGGTGTCGGCATGGACGGAGGCGTTCGCCACAAGGTTTGCAACAATGCGGCGGGTCGCAAGGGGCCGCACGTTGGCCTCAAGCGCTGCGTTCACATCAACGCGCACCGGCACCCCGCGCACAGCGTCTTCGATGAGATGGGCGATCCTCACATCCAGCGCAGGCTCGTCTGCGCTCGCCTTGGCGAAGGTGATGTAGTCCTCCAGCATCGCCTGCATGGCGTCCACGTCATCGGTGAGTGCGCTCACATCGTCGGTCTGCTCCAGCAGCGCCAACTCCAGGCGGAAGCGGGTGAGCATGGTGCGAAGGTCGTGGCTGACACCCGCCAGCATGGTGGTGCGCTGTTCGATCTGCCTTTCGATGCGCTGCTTCATCTCGATGAAGGCCCAGGCGGCCTGGCGCACCTCGATGGCCCCGTGCGGGCGCAGCGGCCCCACAGGACGGCCACGTCCGAAGCGCTCGGCCGCGGCAGCAAGCTCCTGGATGGGCCTTACCTGGTTCTTCAGAAAAAGGAGGGCGACGGCAATCAACACCAGCGATGTCCCCACCATCCACACAAGGGTGATGTGACTGTCTGAGGCATAGGTCTGGCTGCGCCTTGTGATGATGCGCAGCGTGCCAACGTCGAGCTTGACGCGAATCTCTACGTAGCGCGGCGTTTCGGACGTGTTGACCCAGAATGGCCTGTTCACGTGTTCGGAGATCCGCCGGCTCAGCGTGCGGTCGAGGAGGGAGAAGAATGGCTTTGGCGCAGGCGGCGGCAGCGGTCCTGCCTCCATCAGCTCCGCATCGGTGAACAGCGTCAGCCGCGCCACCTCCACAATCCTCTCCCTTTGCGACGGCGGCGCGCTTTCCAGTAGCTCGGAGACGGCCGCAATCTCCTCAGCCGTCGCAACGGAGAGCCTCTCCGTCATGCTTTCCCAATGGCGGTCCAGGAACACGAACGCCACCACCGACTGAAGGATGATCATCGGCACGACGATGATGAGGAGCGAGCGGGCGAACAGCCGCCGCGGCAAGCGCCGTCGCAGCCAATGCTCCACAGGCCGCGGCAAGCCGATGGCCCGCAGGACGCGGCGCCAAATGGGCCTGACGCGCCGCTCGCCTGTGGGAACGCTGGTCACGGCTCGTCGAGGTCGGCAAGGAGGCGGTAGCCCACCCCGCGCATGGTCTGAAGGAAGCGCGGCTCGGCAGGGTCATCTTCAAGCTTGCGGCGCAGACGGTTGATCTGGACGTCGATGGCGCGGTCGCCAAGGTCCTCGTCCGCCACCAGTTCGTGCCGCGCGATGGTGGCGCCGGGCCGCGCCGCAAACAGGCGCAAAAGCCTGCGCTCACGGTCCGTCAAGCGCACGGTGGTGCCGTTGCGCGTCAACTCCTCCCGCCGCACATCGAACGCAAACTCGCCGAAGGTGATACGCCGCGCCGCCTCGGGCCTGTGGCGCATCAGGTTGGTGAGCCTGAGCGACAACTCCCGCGGTTCGAACGGCTTGCCGAGATAATCGTCCGCCCCAAGCTCCAACCCTTTGATGCGGTGATCGGGCTCGGACAGTGCCGTCAGCATGAGGATGGGCGTCGCACACTCATCGCGAATGTCGGCAAGAAGTTCGAACCCGTCCTCCCCTGGCATCATCGCATCAAGCACGATGGCATCGAACAACAGCCCTGCCAGCATCCTGCGCGCCTCGGCAGCATCTTCCGCGACGGTGACGCGAAAGCCCTGATTGCGCAGGAAGCGCTGCAGGAGGGTGCGGATGCGCATGTCATCATCGACGATGAGGATGTGGCGCGCTTCATCGTCCTTTTGCGGCTCGCCGCCGTCGGCAAAGGGCATGGGTGTCATGGCCGGCCCCCTTCGATGCGGCCGATCACGTCGCCCCGCTCCGTTTCATCCACCAGACCTGCCAGAAAGTCAGCCACAACGGTGCGCGCCTCAGGGCCGACAGCGGCAAGGGCGGCGTCGATCCGCGCGGTCTGCAAAGCGGCAAGGTGGCGGGCGAGCCGGCGCCCCTCCTCAGTGGTGTAGAGGTGCTTTTCCCGTCGATCGCGTCGGCCCGGTTCCACTTTGATCTGCCCGTCATCCACCAGCGTTTTCAAGACCCGCGCCAACCCTTGCTTGGTGACCTTGAGGATGGACAACAGCTCACCCACGGTGAGCCCCGGATTGCGATCGACAAAATGCAGGACCCTGTGGTGGGCGCGGCCATATCCGGTTCGCGCCAGTGCCTCGTCGGCAAGGCCAACAAAATCACGATAGCCGAAAAACATCCGCTCGATCAGGTCGAAAGCCAGGCCGGACGTCACTTCGGGAGAATTTTTTATGTCAACCATATTGACGTATCACGCAAGTTCGCATACCTATCGACCCCAAGGAGCGGCGACTTATGTCGCATTCGGCGCTCCAAACGAAATAATATTTCGTTTGCCAGCATTTTCATGCAGTGCAGGCGAAACGGCGGTAGCGCGCCGACGAACCTTTGGAGGACGAGAGCATGGCGGTTCCTTTCGATCAGCGCGACGGTGAGATCTGGGTGGACGGGTCGTTCATCCCCTGGTCGGAGGCCAAAGTGCACGTGCTGACCCACGCGCTGCATTATGCCAGCAGCGTGTTTGAGGGCGAGCGCGCCTATGGTGGCGCCATATTCGAAAGTGAGGCTCACACCGACCGCCTCTACGCCTCTGCCAACGCCATGGGGTTTGAGATCCCCTATAGCAAAGCTGAGATCAATGCCGCCAAGGCAGAGAGTCTCGTGCGCAATGGCCTGGTGGACGCCTACATTCGCCCTGTGGCCTGGCGGGGTAGCGAAATGATGGGCGTCTCGGCGCAAAAGAACACCATTCACGTGGCAATCGCATCCTGGGCGTGGCCGAGCTACTTCGACCCGTCGGCGCGCGAACGCGGCATCAAGCTGGACCTGTCGGACTGGCGCCGCCCCGATCCGAAGAGCGCGCCCTGCCACGCCAAGGCTGCAGGCCTTTACATGATCTGCACCTTGTCCAAGCACACCGCAGAGTCGAAGGGTTATGCGGACGCGTTGATGCTGGACTATCGCGGCCATGTGGCCGAGGCGACGGGCGCCAACGTCTTCTTCGTGAAGGACGGCGCCATTCACACCCCTGTCCCCGACTGCTTCCTGGACGGGATCACCAGGCGCACGGTGATCGGTCTTGCCAAGGCGCGCGGGATCGAGGTTCACGAGCGCACGATCCTTCCGGACGAGTTGGCAGAATTCGAGCAGTGCTTCCTCACAGGCACCGCCGCTGAAGTCACGCCCGTGGGAGAAATCGGCCCACACGGCTTCGTGGTGGGCGACATCACTCGGACCATTATGGACGACTACGCCGTCGCCGTTCAGCCCGGCGCCACCCCACTGCGCGCCGTCGCCTAGCCCCGCGGCGAGTGATCCCCGCCCCGCAACGGCCTCCCCTCACCTTCCTTTGGTGAGATGAAGACCGACCTTCCACGAAAGTCCGCTGTTGCGGACTTTCGCATTTTTGGATGCCGAACTGCGGAACACCGCAGTTCGGTGGAGCCGACAAGACCAGGACCCCGCGGAGCGGGGCTCGGGTCAAGGCCGAAGAGCGCAGCGTGCCTTGAGGCGAGCCCCGCTCCGCGGGATGATGGAACTAAGGCGGGAGAGGCTTTGCACGGCCCCCAGCGGCCTCTCAAACAAACCCCAATCAGGCCGTTTGGGCGCTCGGCTTGTAGGTGGTGCGGAAGACGCTGTCCCAGATGGTGGTGGTCACGCCGAAGTTCACCGTCTCGTCGCGATGGTGGTGGATGGCGTGGTGGCGCTTCAAGAGGCTTGCCCAGCGGTTGCGCATGGGAAGGTGGTGGCAGGCCACATGCACATACTCATAGGCCTGATAGCCAAGAAGCACCCCAGCGTTCACCGAAAGTGCCCAGAGGACAGGCGCCCCAATCACGATGATGAAGGCCGTAAAGGCCAGCGACAGATAGGCGGTGATTTTCAACTGGAGCACCACATTTTTGCGCTCGTTCATGGGCGCATCGTGGTGGGACCTGTGGCTGGGGAAGCACTTGCGGATCAGCTTATAGACGGGCTTTTCCGGCTCCCAGTGCAGCATCCAGCGGTGGAGGATGTATTCAAGGAAGGTCCACAGCGCGAGACCTGCAACCACGCCCACCGCCACATGCCCCACCTGACCGCCTGACCAGATGGTTGCGGCGAGCGCATAGATGATCGCAAGGCCCGTGCTCATCATGATGATGGGTTTAAGGCCCGACATGAACATGATGGTGAAGGGCGTCGGCCGCTTGGCTGGCGCTTCGACGGTGCCCTCATCGGATGTTGCGAGCGTGTCCGCGCTCATAAATCCTCACTTCTACTAACGCGCAATATGGTTTGGGCCAAAAGGTCCGGGCATTGCAAGTTCATGGTTATGTTGCAATTTGCGCGCCAATGTCCATGCCGCGCCGGGCGCAAAAGCGATACCGCTTGCGCCGGCCTTGGGCAAGGCGCGTTGTGCCGCGTGTCACCCTTTGGCAACGCCTGGCATCCGTGCGTGTCACACCCCCTTGAGGTGGCAACGGCTTTCCTTCTCAAGCCTGACCCGTCTGGTAGAGTAAACATGAGTTTCAGGAATGAATGTGATGGACCTTGCTCCCCAGTCTGACGAGCTTGCCGCGCTGGAGGCAAAGATCGCTGCCGACATCGAAGCCGCTGCCGACGAAGCAGCGCTCGAATCGGTGCGCGTTGCTGCGCTCGGCAAGAAAGGCGTCGTTTCGGAGCAGTTGAAGACCCTTGGACGCATGAGCCCAGATGAGCGGCGCGTCATGGGTCCTGCCCTCAACGGCTTGAAGGCCCGTGTGGGTGACCTCATCGCAGTGCGTCGCACCAAGCTCCACGCCGCAGCGCTCGAACGTCGGCTCACAGAAGAAACCATCGACGTGACGCTTGAACCCGAACTTGGCGGCATCGTCGAAGGACGCATCCACCCTGTCAGCCAGGTGATGGACGAGTTGATTGCCATTTTCTCCGACCTTGGATTCACCATCGCCGAGGGGCCGGACATCGAGACCGATGATCTCAACTTCACCAAGTTGAATTTCCCCGAAGGCCACCCCGCGCGGGACGAGCACGACACCTTCTTCCTGCCGCAGCGGGAGGATGGGACGCGCCGTGTCCTGCGCACACACACCTCACCCGTGCAGATCCGCACCATGCTGGCGCAAAAGCCGCCCATCAGGATCATTGCGCCGGGCCGCACCTATCGCTGCGACAGCGACCAGACCCACACGCCCATGTTCCACCAGGTGGAGGGCCTCGTCATCGACGAGACCGCCCATGTGGGTCACCTCAAATGGGTGCTGACGGAGTTCTGCAAGGCCTTCTTTGAGGTGGAGGACGCGTCCATGCGCTTCCGCCCGTCCTACTTCCCGTTCACCGAGCCTTCCTATGAGGTGGACATCCGCTGCCGCCGCTCCGCCGACGGGGTGGAGCTCGGCACCGGGGACGACTGGCTAGAGATCTTGGGGAGCGGCATGGTCCACCCCCAGGTGTTGCGCAACTGCGGGCTCGACCCCGATGTCTACCAAGGCTTTGCCTGGGGCATGGGGATCGACCGGATTGCCATGCTCAAATACGGGATGCCTGACCTGCGCGCCTTCTTCGAGGCCGACAGGGGTTGGCTCTCCCACTACGGATTCGCCCCACTCGACCGACCATCCCTTGCTGGAGGCCTTAGCCGCTGATGGGTGTTTTACGCTATTTCGTACCGGCGTTGGCGCTGGTGCTCGCAAGCTGCATCGCCACGCCACCGACGGACGTTAGCGTGCGCACCTACAAAGTTTCGGGCCGCACCATGAGTGCGCTCGAACGCTCGCTCTCCATCCATGGCCCCAAGGTGCCTGGATTGCGGGGGCGGGCCTTCGCGGCGGTGGAAACCACCTTCCTGCACAATTTCGAGGCCGAGCAGACGGGAAGCGTTTGCCGCTTCAATCGCGATGGCCGCGTCGGCATCCGCTCTGAGGTGATCCTGCCCGAATGGCGCCAGCGCGACAGCGCCTCGCCGGAGCTTGCCGCCAAGTGGGACGTGATCAGCCAGTACGCTGTGATCCACGAGGCGGGCCACATCAAGATCAGCCAAAAGTATGCACGGCAGCTGGAGGCGGCCTACAAGCGCGCCTCCGCATCCACCTGTGCTGCGCTCGATGCTCGCATGGCCAAGGACATCGAACCCATTGCCGCCGCCCACGTTGCCGAGCAGCAACGGTTCGATGCCACAGACGGGCCGCGCTTCCGCCGCTATCTGCGCAGCCGCGGCTACAGTCTCGGCGTCTAGCCACCCGACGACCGTCAACGGGTGGCATTGACGGCCAAAACGTGGGATGGCCCTTCCGAGCGGCCATAGCATCGCCAAAGGCCACACGATGACAGGCGCGGGCCGCCAAGGCGCCCGCGCCACTTGCGTTCCGGGTTAACGTCATGAAATTCACTTTGTCCTGGCTGAAGGACCATCTGGAAACAGACGCCACCGCCGATGAGATCATCGACGGTCTGACCGCCGTCGGTCTTGAGGTGGAGGCGGTGGAAGACCGCGCCGCTGGCCTGACACCGTTTGTGATCGCCCGTGTGACCGAGGCCGCACAGCACCCCAACGCCGACAGGCTGAGGGTGCTCACGGTGGACCCTGGCGACGGCTCGTCCGTCCAGGTGATCTGCGGTGCGCCGAACGCACGCAAGGGCCTTGTCGGCGTTTTCGCTGCACCTGGCACCCACATTCCAGGCACCGGCGTCGACCTTGAGGTGGGCAGCATTCGCGGCGTTGAAAGCCGCGGCATGATGCTGTCTGAGCGCGAGATGGGCTTGTCGGACGAGCACGACGGCATTGTCGACCTTCCCGAAGACGCGCCCGTCGGCACCCCCTATACTGAGTGGGCGGAACTGAGCGATCCGCTCATCGAGATTGGCGTGACCACCAACCGGTCCGATTGCCTCGGCGTACGCGGCGTTGCGCGCGACCTTGCCGCCGCCGGCCTTGGCACCTTGAAGGCGCTCGATACGACCCCTGCGGCCACAGGCGCGGTCGCTGCCCCGGCAAAGGTCCATCTCAGCTTCCCTGAGGGCGAGCCGCTTTGCCCTGCCTTCGCGCTCCGCCTTGTGGAGGGCGTCACCAACGGCCCTTCACCCGATTGGCTGCAAAAACGCCTGACCTCCATCGGCCTGCGCCCCATCAACAGGTTGGTGGACATCACCAACTTCATGACGTTCGACCTTGGCCGGCCTCTTCACGTGTTCGATGCCGACAAGGTGACGGGCGATCTGACGGTCCGCCGCGCCAAGGACGGGGAGAGCCTCACGGCGCTCGACGGCCGCACCTATAGGCTCGACACCACCATGTGTGTCATTGCCGACGAGGAGGGCGTTGAATCCCTTGCCGGCATCATGGGCGGCGAGGCATCAGGCTGCACCGAGACCACCACCCGCGTCCTTGTGGAGTCCGCATTGTGGGAGCCTTTGAACGTTGCCCGCACGGGCCGCGCTTTGACCATCCAGTCAGACGCGCGCCACCGCTTCGAACGCGGCGTCGACCCGGCCTTCATGGAGCCGGGGCTTGAGATTGCAACGCGCCTCATCCTTGACCTTTGTGGCGGCGAGGCGGGTCCCGTTTCCCTTGCCGGCAAAGCACCTGACGGGCGCACCACGGTTGCCTTCCCGCCGGCGGAAACCAAGCGCCTATCCGGCCTTGATGTGCCAGACGCGACGGCCGTCAAAGCCCTGCGCGACCTCGGCTTTGAGGTGGACGACGCAAGCACGCCCTGGACGGTGACGAGCCCCAGCTGGCGGCCCGACATCGAAGGCAAAGCCGATATTGTGGAAGAAGTGGTGCGCATTGTCGGCATTGACGATGTGACCGCCACCCCCCTTGCCCGCATGACGCCGCTGACGCCCAAGGTCCTCACCCCATTGCAAAGGCACGTCTCCACAGCGCGCCGTGCCCTTGCGGTGCGCGGCATGGTGGAGGCCGTCACCTGGTCGTTCATCTCCGCTGAGGATGCAGCAGCGTTCGGCGGCGGTGGCGAGGCGGTCAAGCTCGTCAATCCCATCTCGGAGAGCCTGTCCGACATGCGGCCGAGCCTCTTGCCTGGGCTGATCCACGCCGTGTCGCGCAACGTCAACCGTGGCCATCCGAACCTTGCCCTTTTCGAGGTGGGTCAAGTCTTCAAGGGCGATGAGCCTGAGGACCAGACCACCAGCGCGGCAGGCATACGCCAGGGCCGTAACCGCCCCGTCTCGACGGATCGCCACTGGTCCCACGACGGCGCCACAGCCACAGTCTACGACGTCAAGGCTGACGTTTTGGCAGCCCTCGCAGCCATTGGCGGCCCTGCCGACAGTGTGGACATCACCCGCGACGCGCCGGCCTACTACCATCCGGGCCGCTCAGGTTCGCTGCGCCTCGGCCCGAAAGTCTTGGGCCATTTCGGCGAGCTACACCCGGCAACGCTCAGCGCTTTAGACGCGCCTGAGCGCCTTGTGGCGTTCGAGCTCACCCTCAACAGCGTGCCTTTGAAGCGGCGCAAGGCCACCAAGAAGCCTGCCATGGAAGGCTTCCACCTGATGCCGGTGCGGCGCGATTTCGCGTTTCTGGTAGCCGAGGACACCGACGCGCGGACCATCCTGCGCGCAGCAAGGGGCGTGCGCAAAGACCTTGTGGCCGATGTCAGCGTGTTCGACGTTTATCGCGGCCCCGGCGTCGACGAAGGGCACAAGTCCGTCGCCCTGGAAGCCACCATTCAGCCGCGCGAACACACGCTGACGGAGGCGGAGATCGACGCTGTGTCAGAGGCCATTGTGACCGCCGTACAAAAGGCGACTGGGGCAACCTTGCGCAACTGACCTTCACCGCCGCGATGGGTCACACCCTCTCGTTGTGGTGCGGCGTATGTGTCGATCTTGCGGGGCCGCCGGGCAACGGCTACCTAGTTGAGTCTGCGCACGACCAGCGACGGCCGTGCGCATTTCAAAGGGCTCGTCGCTTAACACCTCGCGCGATGTCTTCTGCCATCCTTGCGAACGCTCATCGACGGACAGGTGGCGCGCTCGCAATCACCAAGGGCGCACCATGGGCTCCATTCTCGAACTCGTTCTTGTCATCATAAGGCTTTACACCTGGGTGGTGATTGCCTCGGTGGTCTTCTCCTGGCTCTACGCGTTCAACGTGATCAACTCGCGCAACCAGATCGTCAACACGATCGGCCGGGCGCTCTACCAGTTGACCGAACCTGTGCTGGGGCCCATTCGCCGCGTGTTGCCCAATATGGGCGGGCTGGATCTGTCGCCTTTGGTGCTGCTTTTGGGCCTGTTTTTCCTGCAGACGCTGATTGCGCGCAACTTCGCAGCCATCGCCTACTGACGTGGCCGCCCTGATCGACGGGAAGGCCCGCGCGGCGGAGATCGACCGCAAGGTGGCCGCGCTGGCGCCGAACTACGGCCCGCCCACCCTTGCCGTCGTGCTGGTGGGCGATGACCCTGCAAGCGCCGTCTACGTTGCCAACAAGGTCCGCCGCTGTGGCGAGGTGGGGATCGTCTCCATCGAGCGCCGCCTTGCCGCCGATGCCAGCGAGGAGGACGTTGTCGCCACCGTTGCCGCCCTCAACGCGGACGACGGGGTGGACGGCATCCTCGTCCAGATGCCGCTCCCCTCGCACATCGACGCCAACAAGGTGATCGGCACCATCGACCCCGCCAAAGACGTGGACGGATTGACGGCCGTCAATGCGGGCCGCCTCCTTTTGGGGCGTCCTCACCTGGTGGCGTGCACACCGCAGGGGATCGTGGACCTCGCGCGGGGCGCTGCCACGCTTGAAGGGGCGAACGCCGTTGTCATCGGCCGCTCCATTCTTGTGGGCAAGCCCGTGGCGCTCCTCCTCCAGGGGGAGAACGCTACGGTCACCATGGCCCATTCACGCACGCGGGACCTTCCCGGTCTTTGCCGCAGCGCAGATGTCGTCGTGGCGGCCATTGGGCGGCCGCACTTTGTGCGCGGCGACTGGATCAAACCTGGCGCGACGGTGATCGATGTTGGCATCAACCGCGTGCCTGCGCCCGAACGCGGGGAAGGCCGCACGCGCCTTGTGGGCGACGTGGCGTTCGATGAGGCGGGCCACGCAGGTGCCATCACCCCTGTTCCCGGCGGGGTCGGCCCCATGACCATCGCCTACCTTCTGGTGAACACGCTCGTCGCGGCAGCGGCCCGAAAGGGCCTTGCCCCTCCCAGCATGTGACCGGAAGGGTTTTGGACACAGAAACGCCGGCACAGCCCTTCGACTGCACCGGCGATCCAAATCCACGTATGACGTGGGAGCGGTTAGACCGCCTTCAGTTGTTCCGCGGAGGTACGCCCGCGCTTGGGATCTCTGAACATTTCATAGCTCACCCGCTGACCTTCGGTCAGTGACGTCATGCCGGCCCGTTCGACTGCGGAGATGTGCACGAACACATCAGCCCCGCCTTCATCAGGCTGAATGAAGCCATAGCCCTTTGTCCCATTAAACCATTTGACTGTACCCGTTGCCATGAAGGCCTCCTATCTCAGGTCTCTTCAACGCCGCGCCCCACGCCCGACGGCGAAGTCTCTTCCAAGTCTCAGCACACATTTCGACCCACTGGGCCGCTGCGGGCTGACCGGTTGGATACATAGATGTTCCAACGAGCCCGCACGGCGACCTGTTTTTGGCATCAAAAATGGGTTGAGGTGCTCAAGACTTGATCATCACATGGTCGGCGCACTTGGGCGAACCGACACCGTTTTCTGGAATCGACCGGTCTTGCCGGTCGTTCTCCGCTTCAATCCAACGTCCAGGGCCGGGTCTTGACCAGCGGCCTAGGAGTCCCTTAATGCGCTCGTGCGCTGTTATATCAGCACGCTATTTCTCACACTGACACGAATACACATTGGACGCTCGTTGCCAAGCGAATTCGGTGTCTGAGGACGAGATCTCTCTTTCAGACCAGCGTTAAAGGCCCTTGCGGGACTGCGCCCGGCCGTGCCATGCGGCTAGCGCAATCTGAGGGGACGAGCATGGACTTGGGTATCAAAGGCCGCCGCGCCATCGTGTGTGCATCATCAAGGGGTTTGGGACGGGGGTCGGCCGAAGCGCTGGCAGAGGCGGGCGTCCATCTCGTCCTCAACGGACGCACCCAGGAGACGCTGGACGCCACGGCCGAGGACATTGCAAACCGCTTCGGCGTTGAGGTGAAGGCGATCGCCGCCGACGTCACCACCGACGAGGGACGCGCTGCACTCTTGGAAGCCGAGCCCAATCCCGACATTTTGGTGAACAATGCCGGTGGCCCGCCCCCGGGTCTGTGGTCCGAATGGGGCAAGGCGGAGTGGGAAAGCGCCACCAACGCCAACATGATCACGCCGATCCTTCTGGCGACCGCCGTCCTGCCGGGGATGATCGAGCGTGAGTGGGGGCGGATCGTGTCCATCACCTCAGGATCGGTGAAGTCGCCGATCCCTCAACTTGGCCTGTCGAACGGGGCGCGCGCAGGGCTGACCGGTTTCGTGGCAGGCACCGCGCGGCAGGTGGCAAAGCACGGCGTGATCATGAACAACCTCCTGCCGGGCCAGCACGACACCGACAGGATCAAGTCGCTAATGGCCAACATCGCCAAGCGCGAAGGGATCACACCCGAGGCCGCACGCGATCGCGCCCAGGCGTCCATCCCGCGCGGGCAGTTCGGCACCCCTCAGGATTTTGGAAGGGTGTGCGCGTTCCTGTGTTCAGAACATGTGGGCTTTATGGTCGGCCAGAACGTTCTGTTGGACGGCGGGAACTTTAATTCCACCATGGGCTGACACAGGCCCTTTGTGATGCGCTGGCCGCCGGGCTCACGCCCTGCGGACGGCGCAGAACACATGCATGAAGGGAAAGGCGTAGCGCTCGGTGAGCGACCAGTCGTCCCCATAGGGCCAAAGGGCCGTCAACTCCTTGCCCGCGAAACCTGCCTCAACGCTTGCCACCGCATCGTAACGGGTGACGGCGTTGGCACCGACGACACCGACAAAATGGCTCAGCGCATGAGGCGTCGTTGCGCGCCGCGGTTCCGTCGCCAGGAAGCAACGGGCAACGGGGCCGATGGCGGCCAGAAGCTTCGGCAAATCCTCTTCAAGGTGGTGTAGGAAGAGGTTGGTCCACACGATGTCGAAGGGCGGGCCCTCGTGGTCGGCAAGGAAGGCGTCGGCATCGGCCACCACGGGACGGGCTGTCCAACCGAGCATCGCGAACGCTGCCTCCGTCTCTTGCGTGAGGCCCACAAGGCGGTCCACGAGCGTGATCTCAACGTCCGTCCACCCACGGCGGTGAAGGCGTTTGGCGAGCGCCAGCGTTGTGCGCCCGCAGCCTGCCCCAAGATCGAGGATGCGGCGCGGTGCAGGCACGCCGGCTTTTTCCAGCGTGGCGTCGGCAACGCGCGCCTGCCCCATCAAGCCGTTGAGGCGCACGATGTCGCTGCGCGAACGCAGCGCATCAGGGTGGTCGTGGGGCAGTATGTCGAGTTTTTCAGGTCTCAGGCGACGTGCCTGCGTCAATGGCGGGTCTCCGGCCTGCTGAAGGTGAAGGTCTCCGCCACAAGCCCTGGACCGAACGCCATGCCGCAGCCACGCCCCGGCCTCTCCTCGGCAAGGAACTCGGCCATCACGAACATGATGGTGGAGGAGGACATGTTGCCATACTCCCGCAAAACCTTGCGTGAGGCGCTCATCAGGTCGGGGTCGATGCTGAGCGCCCGTTCCACGGCGTCAATCACCGTGCGCCCGCCGGGATGGACGGCCCAGAAGCGGATGTCCTCCACCGCCCAGTTGGCAAGGACCGCGCCCCGCTCGGCCTCGAGCACCGAGTGGACGGCGGCAGGCACCTGGCCCGACAATGTCATGGCAAAGCCCTGATCGCCAATCTGCCACTTCATCAGTTCGGACGTGTCTGAGGCGATGGCGGAATGAAAGCGCTCAAGCCTGAAGCCAACAGGATCCGCGCTGACCAGCGAGGCCGCGCAACCGTCACCCCAAAGGGAGAAGGTCAACAGCTCTTCAAGGTCTTCGGTTTCCATGAAATGGAGTGAGCACAATTCAAGATTGATAATTAGCACGCGGGCATGGGGCTCCGACCGCACAATGTGACGCGATAGCTTGAGTGCGTTCACAGCTGCGTGACAGCCCATGAATCCGACAATTGTCCTCTCGACGTTCGGCGAAAGGCCCGCACTGCGAATCACCTCAAAATCGACGCCAGGAGCATAAAACCCCGTACATGTGGCGAGGATCAGGTGGGTGATTTCCGATGGTTCGATCCCCAGCCGCTCCACCGCGGTGGCGGCCAAGTCCGGTCCGTACTGGGCGAACAACTCCATTCGTCGGCCGGTGGTGGGGAAGTCGCCGCGGCGATAAACACCTGCTTTATCGAGGTTTTCATCGAGGTCATCGCTGGGCGCGAAGCAGGAATAGCGGCTCTCGATGCCGCCACGCGAGGCCATCCTGGTGAAGAGTTTTCGATGGGTGGGGCGGTCTTCCAATTGACCTTCGGCGAACCGCAGGAATTCCTTATGGGCTTCATGCGGAGGGTTCGCGGTTGCGACCCTGTTCAGGTAGACGTCTGTCATCACGCCAAAGTCTCCTCCGCTGAGAACAGCGGCGTCCTGAATGACGCAATGTGTCCTCTCACCGATGTTCGGCAAGATGAAGACAATAGCATCGTTTCACTCAGCCAAAATTCAGAACCGAGCGTTCCGAATTGAAATGATGACGACAGACAGCGAAGTCCTTGCGGTCTCTTGTCGCAATTGAGGCGATGATCAGGCGGCTTGCCTTGGACGTTCTGACGCCTCCATCTGGCTCCTGTAGCGCACGGCTGGATCGTCCGCGTTCAGGCGTACGTCCGCGCGGGTGACGACGGCGCCCTCGGGCACATCGCGCACCAAAGTCACATCCTGTCCAAGGCCGATGGGCAGGGCCCCTTCCGCCAAGGACCGCTCTGCGGGGATCAGCTTGCCCCACACAAGGTAGCCGCCCTCCCCGTCCAGCGTTTCGCCCGCGGACAGGTTCCGCTTGGCGCAACAGACAGCATCGCCCGTAAATGCCTTGGCCGTCCCTGTGGACTTGCCCTCCAACGCTGCCGCGAGGATGGATACGTTCAATTCCAGCCCAATCAGGTGGAACGGCCGCCACATGGAAGCATACCGCCCAGAGGGGTCAGGATCGAGACCATACTCGCCAAAGCACCGTGCGGCATAATCGTTCGGCGCCTCGATCACCACGTAAACGCCTTGGCGGATGTGGTTGTGCACCCAACGACCATCCTTCTCCAGGCACGAGACCACCTCGGTCAGACCTTTGCGCTCCAACTGGCCGCCGTCGGCTTTGGGGCGCAGCACCGTTGCAAGGTCATGGGCGCCGCAGGGGTGGAAGCTGAGACCATCCGATGGCACGCCAAGGTCACAGGCGTTGGCAATGGCCGCCATCTCGATGCCGGACTTGGTACCGTCCACGAACGAATTGAACATTTTCGGGTTCATGCCGCCGGCACGCGCCGCCTCGGGCGTAATGTTGAAAGCATCCCACACCGTATCGGGCGTGGATTGGTGGTAGTGGGGCGCATAGATGGTGCCCTTGCCCGCCGCCGTCACGGCGAAACCGCAGGAGCGCGCCCAGGCCACCATCTCAGCCACCAGTGCCGGCTGATCCCCATAGGCCAGGGAGTAGACAACGCCGGCTGACGCAGCTTCCCGCGCAAGGGCAACGCCTGCCAGAACGTCCGCCTCCACGTTGACCATGACGACGTGCTTGCCGGCCTGGAAAGCAGCGCGGGCATGGGCGATCCCTGCAGGCGGGTGGCCTGTGGCTTCCACCACAACGTCCACATCATCGCGGGCAAGGGCGGTAAGGCCATCGTCGGTGAAAGCCGTGGCGGCAATCAACGCCTCGTCCCAGCCCACATTGCGGCAGGCGGCCTTGGCACCATCCACCTTCAGATCCGCGATGACGGTGACTTCAAGTCCTGGCGTCGTCGGCACCTGGCTCAAAAACATGGAGCCGAATTTGCCCGCCCCGATCAGACACACGCGTACGGGCCTGGTCCGCGCCCTCTCCGTCAACGCATCAAACAGGAACATCAACACCCTCCCCTTAGTCGTTGGCGCGACACTACCGCGCTTTCCCTACGAATGGACCCTCGCCCGTCACGTCGTTTTCAGGGCAGCGCGAACCATGCTGTCGAGGGATTGCAAAAAGCGCGAGCGGTCGGCGCGGGAAAACGGCCGTCCGCCGCCGCCTGCCGCCAGCGGGTTGGCGGCGCGCAGATCCGCCATCAGGTCGCGCATGGCCAGCTGATTGCCGATATTGCCTTGGGTGAACGGGTCACCATTGTGCCGCACCGCTGTGGCGCCCCCTTCAATGCAGCGCGCGGCGAGGGGAATGTCGCCCGTGACGCAGATGTCACCCTTGCCGGCACGCTCAGCAATCCATTTGTCGGCCGCATCAGGCCCTTCCGGCACGAAAACCGTCTCCACCAAAGGGTCGGTGCTGGGGCGCAGGCCGCCGTTTGCCACAATCACCACCTTGACGCCGTAGCGCCCTGCGACCCGCGCCACTTCGCCTTTCACCGGGCAGGCATCGCCGTCGACATAGATGGTGGTCATCGCCGTGGTGAACTCCTTGAGCGGGTGGCATAGACGCCGTGACAGGCGGTCCTGGCAGCACAAATACAAAAATTGTCGCTGACGCGGCCGCCCCACTCGGTTTACACCGCGGTCATGGACAGTTTCACCCCCTCTTTCGTCGACAAGGTGGAGGACGCGGCGCGCGCGCTAAGGCCGCTCCTCGCCCCGACCCCGCTCCAGCGCAACGCCTTCCTGTGCGAGCGTTATGGCGCGGAGATTTATCTCAAGCGGGAGGATTTGACGCCGGTACGCTCCTACAAGCTGCGCGGCGCTGCCAACTTCTTCCGCAAAGTCCTCGCCGCGCAGCCTGACGCGCGGCACTTCGTGTGTGCGTCCGCAGGCAACCACGCCCAAGGGTTTGCCTTCGTCACCGCCCACCACGGTGTGGAGGGCACGGTCTTCATGCCCACCACCACGCCAAAGCAGAAGATCAACAAGACCGTCACGTTCGGCGGGCCCGCCATCACCGTGCGGCTGATCGGCGACACGTTCGACCAGTGCAATGATGCCGCGATCGCGTACGCGCGCTCCAAAGGGGCGACCTTCGTACCCCCGTTCGATCATCCCGACATCATCGAAGGCCAGGCGAGCGTCGGGTTGGAAATCCTCGACGGATTGAAGGAACCGCCCGACCTTCTTGTCCTCCCCGTGGGGGGTGGCGGACTTGCCGCAGGCGTCGTTCAGGTGATGAAGGCGCGGGCTCCCGAAACCGAGATCGTGTTCGTGGAACCCTCCGGCGCACCCTCCTTCCACAGGAGCCTTGTGGCAGGCCACAGGGTGAAGCTGGACCATATCGACACGTTCGTGGACGGCGCTGCGGTGGCACAGGTGGGCGAGCACACCTTCAATGCCCTCTCCGACAGGCACCCCGGCCAGGTGATCCTTGTGCCCGAGGACAGGCTTTGCGAGACAATCCTTGAGATGCTGAACATCGAGGGGATCGTCCTTGAGCCCGCAGGCGCCCTTGAGATCGATGCCCTCAAGTCCCTCCCGCCGGAGCGGCTGCGCGGGCGCAATGTGGTGTGCGTCACCTCAGGCGGCAACTTCGACTTCGAGCGTCTGCCTGAGGTAAAGGAGCGGGCGCTTCGCTCAGCCGGATTGAAGAAATACTACATCCTTCGCCTGCCCCAGCGCCCCGGTGCGTTGCGAGAGTTTTTGGAGCTTTTGGGCCCTGACGACGACATTGCCCGCTTCGAGTACCTGAAGAAGAGCGCGCGCAACTTCGGCTCCATCCTTCTTGGCGTCGAGACCTCCTCGCGCGACAACTTTCACGGTCTAACGGCGAGGATGGATGCAGCCGGCTTTGTCTATCGCGACATCACCGACGACGAGATCGTCGCCGGCGTCCTGATCTGATCGCCCTCTCAGTCGGGCCGCCACCGCGCCCAGCCACCTGTGGAATGCCTGGCTTCGCAGGCGGGCAGCACGGTGGCGCAGCACCAGGTGATCGTGCACCGGATCCGGTGTTTGCCGTTCGTCGATCATGAGAGATCCTCCAACTGACTGTCCGTCAGGTGGCCTCTCAACGACGATCATAAAAACGAATTTATCGTATCGATTTCATCACAATCGGTGATGCTCGATCCATCAGGATGCTTGATGGAAGATGACGCCAAGGGTCATCCGGCTGCCTGAACGAATGCGGCTGACGCCGTGGCGCAGCTTCACGCGATACTCGCCCTTGGCGCCGCGGCGGGGTCGCTCGGCGGTGGCAAACAGCGCCGCCTCGCCCTGGCCAAGCTGCACCACCTCGGCGCGCGACTGCATCCGCGGCCGCTGCTCGGTCAGGACGAACTCGCCACCCTCGAAATCGGCAGGGTCGCTGAGGAGGACCACAAGCTGCAAAGGGAAGGCGACGCTGCCATAAATGTCCTGATGGAGGCAGTTATAGTCGCCTTCGCCGTACTTCAGAAGGAGCGGCGTCGGCTTGTCCTGCCCTGCCCGCTTGCACATCGCGGCAAGCTCGGACAGGTGCTTTGGCCATGGGCACGTGCCCAGCCGCTCCGCCCAGCGGTTCGCAGCCTCGGCGGCGAACGGGTAGATGCTGGTCCGCAGCGCAGCCACCACGTCCGGCAAAGGGTCGGCGAAGTACTTGTATTCGCCTGAACCGAAGCCGTGGCGGGCCATCACCACGCGGCTGCGGAAGAAGTCATCGTCATCGTAAAGATCCATCAGCCGCGCACATTGATCCTGCGGCAGAACGGGGCCGAGGCGGGCAACGCCGTAACCGTCGAGTTCATCGCCGATCCGGCCCCAGTCCAAACTGGCGATGGGCTTAACCAACGGCCTTCTCCAGGTCGATGAGCGTCTTCTTGCGTTCCACCCCCCAGCGATAGCCGGCAAGGCTCCCATCAGAGCGCACCACGCGGTGGCAGGGGACAAGAAGAGCGATCCTATTGTCCGCACAGGCCTTCGCCACCGCCCTGTGCGCCCGCGGCGAGCCGATGGCCGCGGCCACCTCCGAGTAGGTGGCGGTGGTGCCGATGGGGATTGCCCGCAACGCTGCCCACACACGCTCCTGAAACGCCGTCCCGCGGATGTCGAGCGGCAGTTCCTCGGCAAGCTGCGGCTCTTCGATGGTCGCTGCCACCGCTTTGACGAGACGGTCGAAGTCCTCACCGCCAGGCACGACCAACGCATGGGGAAAACCTGCGATGAGGAGGCCAACGCCTTCCTGCGGCCCATCGGTAAGGCGCACGGCGCATACGCCTTTACGGGAAAAGCCCGCTGTCACGCAGCCGAGCCTGCTCTGGCATTGCGCCACGACGATGATCTCGCCGACGCCCCCCGCCTTCATAGCGGCAGGGGCCATGCCGAAGCGTGTGGCCGCGCTGTCGTAAAACCGCGAAAGGCTGGAAAAGCCTGCCGCGAAGGCCGCCCCGGTCACCGTATGCGCCTCGCGCAGGGCCGCCTGAGTGCGCTCTGCCCGCGCCGCATCGAAGTAGCCGCGGGGCGTCAGCCCCGTGTGGGCGCGAAACGTGCGGTGGAAGTGGTGCGGGCTCATCCCCGCCGCCTTCGCCAACACCGACAAGGTGGGCGGGGTCTGTGATGCATCCAGCGTGCGGCAGGTGGCCTCCACGGCCATGGCGATCACCTGCCTGCGGGAGGGCTCGTTGGGTTTGCAGCGCTTGCAAGGGCGAAAACCCTCAGCCTCCGCCTCTCTGTTGAGAGCGAAGAAGCGCACGTTGCGGCGCAAAGGGTGGCGCGCCGGACAGCTTGGCCGGCAGTAGATGCCCGTCGTCGTCACCGCGGTCACGAAGGTGCCGTCGGCCGCCTCATCGCGCGCAAGCACGGATTGCCAGCGCGCATCATCGAGCGTGTTCTCAGCCATGGGCTCGTCATTTCGGTGGTCGGCTGTCACCATTGCTGCTGTTGCCGGTGCCATTGCATGTGCCTCCTGTTGTGGCGCAACGAACGTGGCAATGCGAACGGATCTGCAACACCCGAACCTTGCGCGCAAACTCAGGGCCGTGTGGACAGCGTTGCGGTGTACGCACCGCATCGCGATCGTCTACCCTTCACCCGGTGGGTCGAGACACGTGGCATCGCGCCATCCCACACCGCTTAGCGCGATGCAAAAGGTGAAGGAGAACACCGTGGACAGCCAACGGCTTGCCGGCAAGACCGCCCTCATCACAGGCGGCGCATCGGGCTTTGGACGCGCCATCGCCGAGCGCTTTGCCGCAGAAGGCGCGCGGGTGGGTGTGTTGGACATCAACGCCGAGGGCGCAAAGGCCGTCGCGCGGGCCATCGGCAACAGCGCAACGCCTTTCGTGGCCGACGTGGCCGACGGAGAGGCCGTCCACGCCGCCGCGAAGGAAGCGATCGCCACGTTCGAAGAGATCGACATTGTGGTGAACAATGCCGGCTGGTCCCACCCCAATCAGCCGTTGCTCGAGGTGGACGAGGCGGCCTTCGACAAGGTCTTCGCCATCAACGTGAAGTCCATCTACCACTTCACCCACGCCTTCGTGCCCCATTGGCGGTCCATCGGGCGGGGGGTGATGATCAACATCGGCTCCACAGCGGGCCTCAGGCCGCGGCCGGGACTGACTTGGTACAATGGCTCCAAAGGGGCCGTGAACATCCTCACCAAATCCCTCGCGGTGGAGCTTGCCCCGTCCAACATCAGGGTGTGCGGCATTGCCCCCGTCATGGGCGAAACGGCGCTCCTTGAGACCTTCATGGGAATGCCGGACACGCCGGAGAACCGCAAAAAGTTCATCGCGACCATCCCGCTGGGGCGCCTGTCCCAACCGCTGGATATCGCCAACGCTGCCCTTTACCTCGCATCAGACGAGGCGAACTTCGTGACGGGCGTCAACCTTGAGGTGGACGGCGGGCGCTGCGTTTGACGCAGGGGCGATCGCCGCTTTTGCGCCTCACACATTAACCCTCATTTGACAATAGCCATTGAGTTCAAACGCTTGGCCCGACTATTCTAGCGTTAATATCGCAGTGGCCGAGGCCTTGATCACGGGGAAGGGCTGGCGCTGCGAAGGCTCACCATAGGATGCGCGTCATGGCCCGCAACAACCCTGCCGAACAAACGTTTCTCGGCACACGAGGCAACGACACCCTTGTCGGCACCAACCATGATGACACCATGGCAGGCTACGGTGGTGATGACCGGATCGAGGGTCTCGACGGATCCGACATTATCCTCGGCAACTCTGGCAGCGACACCATCATCGGAGGCACAGGCCCTGATGATGTGGGTGACGAACTCTACGGCAACAGCGGCGACGACAGGGTGGACGGCGGCGCAGGCGACGACACGGTCCGGGGCCAGGAAGGCAACGACTCCCTGTTCGGCTCCTCCGGCGATGACACCGTGTTCGGCGGCGTCGGCTTCGACGAACTGAGGGGCGGCTCAGGCGAAGACCTGATGTACGGCGGCCGCGCTGCCGATGCCGTGCAGGGCGACTCGGGCAACGACACGATCCTCGGCAACACTGGCGACGACACCCTCGACGGTGGCTCAGGCAATGACAGGGTCATCGGCGGCAGGGGCGACGACCGGTCTTCCGGCGGCTCTGGCGATGATCGCACGGCAGGCGGGCGCGGCGACGACACCATCGAAGGTGGCACCGGCAGCGACCTCTTGCGCGGCGGCGGCGGTGAGGACGTGTTTATCTTCGACGAAGGCCAACTCGTGGCCGGCGACAAGGACAAGATCGCAGACTTCCAAAGCCGTGCCGACAGCGTGGACGTGAAGGACAGCGATGCGGTCATCGAGGACATTGTCCAAAACGGCAGCGACACCAGTGTGTTTTACGAGAACGGTTACACGCTGATCTTTGGCAACACCGATATCTCCGTGGTGGAGGAGCTTGCCGCAAGGGGCGACCTCGGCATCTTCTGAAGCGCCGGCATAGGACGGTTCGCAACGCGCTCGTCAAGGAAGGCGCGCTGTCATCAAACGTTCGTTTAAACGCCGTACACGGCATGGTGATGGAAACGTTTACCACCCCTGCCTGACCCCATGGCCCGCGTCACCATTCGCGACGTTGCGCGCGCCTCGGGCCGCTCTATCGCAACGGTCAGCCGCGTTCTGAACGGGCAGGGCTCTGCCAGCGCACAGGCTCGCGCAGACGTGGAAGCGGCGGCCAAATCCTTGGGGTTTCGCTTCAACGAGGTGGGGCGCACGCTGCGCTCCAATCGCTCACGCACCATTGGCGTCATCGTCCCCACCCTCACCAACCCCGTGTTCGGCGAGGCGGTGGACGGGATCGAAGAGGTCGCCCGCACCCGCAACCTGCAAGTCCTCCTGTCGTGTGTGAATTACGATCCCCTGCGCGAGGCAGAAGCCATTGCGATGCTCGCCTCCAAGCAGGTGGGCGGGCTGATCATGACCGTGTCGGACGCCGACAATTCCACCGCCGTTGCCGAAGCGCGGGCGCTGGGGCTTCCCTTCGTCCTCATCTTCAACCAGCCGACCGGGCCGATGCCCGCCGTCGGGGTGGACAACAAGGCCGCTGGCGCCATGGTGGGCGAGCGGTTGATTGGCCTTGGTCACACCCATGTGGCCTTCATTGCAGGGCATTTCGCCGCCTCCGACCGCTCACGCCAGCGCTTCGAGGGGTTGACGGCCATCTTCGTTGAGCGCGGCCTGCCTGCGCCCACTTTGGTGGAGGTCGACTATCGCGCCCCACGCCATGGCGGCGCCGTCGCCAAGCTGTTGCGCAATGCCCCCGACATCACGGCCCTGTTTGCCTCCAACGACATGCTGGCGCTCGCCATGATGGCGGACCTTCGCGCCCTTGGTCTTTCGGTTCCAGACGACATGAGCGTCGTCGGCTTCGATGGGATCGGCGTTGGCGCCATGACCGACCCTGCCCTCGCCACCGTTGTGGCCTCGGGCGGACCTATGGGGCGCGCGGCTGCCGCACGGCTCGCCGATGCTTTGGAGCGCCCCGACACCGACACTTTGAGGGACGGTTTTACCCGCCTGCCCTTCCAGTTCCGGCCCGGTGGCAGCCTTGCCGCCCGCGTCGCACAGAAGAACCGAACCGTGAGGAGCTACCTATGAACCGCCTTCGCACAGCGGCGTTGACCGCCGTCGTCATCGCCGTGCCGGCCTTTGCCCCGCAAACCCATGCGGCGGACGCCATCTGCTACAACTGCCCGCCGCAGTGGGCGGACTGGGCGTCCATGCTGGAGGCGATCGAAGAAAATCTCGACGTCACCATGCCCCATGACAACAAGAACTCCGGCCAGACCCTGTCTCAGCTTCTGGCAGAACGTCAGGCCCCTGTGGCAGACATTGCCTACTACGGCGTGACCTTCGGCATCAAAGCGGCGGACGAAGGCGTTGCCGCGGCCTATAAGCCCGAAGGCTTCGACGACATTGCCGAAGGCCTGAAAGACCCGGATGGCCGGTGGTTCACCATCCACTACGGTACCCTCGGTCTGTTCGTGAATGTGGATGCCCTTGGCGGCGCCCCTGTCCCCGCCTGCTGGGCCGACCTCACCAAGCCCGAATATGACGGGATGGTGGGCTATCTCGACCCCTCCTCAGCGTTCGTGGGCTACGCCGGGGCCGTTGCCGTCAACCGTGCCATGGGCGGCGATCTCGACAATTTCGACCCGGCAATCGAATATTTCAAAGGCCTCGACGACAACAATGTCATCGTGCCCAAGCAAACCTCCTATGCACGCGTGGTGTCGGGCGAAATTCCCATCCTGTTCGACTATGACTTCAACGCGTACCGCGCCAAGTACACCGAAGACGGGAACTTCGAGTTTGTGCTGCCTTGCGAGGGTTCCGTCGTGGTGCCTTACGTAATGAGCCTTGTGGCAGACGGACCCAACCCAGAGGTGGGCAAGAAGGTGCTGGACTTTATTTTGTCCGACGCCGGCCAGGCCATCTGGACCAATGCGTACTTGAAGCCTGCCCGCGCTGTGGAGCTTCCTGAAGAGGTGGCGGCGAAGTTCCTGCCCGATTCAGAGTATGAGCGGGCCACCCCCGTGGACTACGCCAAGATGGAACAGGTGCAGTCCGACTTTGCCCAAAGGTACCTGTCGGAAGTCGACTGAGCGTAGGCGGGCGCGCGGTCAGTCCTTGACGATGAGCTGGCGCGGGTAGCTGCAAAAGCACTCCGCGCCCGTCTCTGTCACCGCGAACGTTTCTGAAATCACAAGGCCCCCGCCGTCCATCCAGATGGCGGGGATGGTGTGGAAGGTCATCCCCGCCTCCATCACCGTCTCGTCGCCTTGGCGAAGGCTTGCAGTCAACTCGCCCCATGTGGGGGGATAGCCGATGCCGACGGGGTAACCGATGCGGCTGTCCTTCTCGATGCCGTGGCGGGCAATCACCCGCTTCCACGCCGCCGCCAGGTCCTGGCACAAAACACCGGCCTTCACCGTCTCCAACACAGCGTTCAGCCCTTCGGCGATGACGTTGGCCACCCTCTCCTGCTCCGCCGAGGGTTGGCCAAGGACGATGCAGCGCGACAGGGGCACGTGATAGCGGTGCCGCACACCACCAAGCTCGATGTAGAAAACATCACCCTCCTCAAGCGGCGCATCGCTCCAGGACAGGTGCGGTGCGGCGGCGACCTCATTCACCATCGCGTTGGGCGGCTTGCAGGGGAACGTGCCGCCGACCTCGGGCGTGCCGCCTATGGTGATGCGGTAGACTTCGCCCATCACATCGCACTGGCGCACCCCAGGGGCGGCCGCTGCAAGGGCTGCCTCCTGGCTTGCAACGGCAATGGCGCCGGCCTCGCGCATCACCTCCAGCTCCGCAGGCGACTTCACCATGCGGCAGCGGTTCACCAGCAAGAAGGCGTCGACGAAACGGCTGTTCGGCAGCGCATCGGTCAAAATCTGGTGCCAACGGGCGGTGTAGTAATAGTCGTCCATCTCCACGCCGATGGTGCCTGCGGGAAGGCCCCGGCGGGCAATCTCCTCGGCCACGAAGGCCATCGGGTGCAGGTCGTCGTTGCCCACATAAATGTCGGGGTAGGGGACCACGTTGGCGGCCTTGAGGAACGCTGTGAACTTGGCGCCGACGGCATCCATCTTGCGCCCGATCCAGATGGGCTCGTCCTCGCCAAGGGCCACAAGCACCACCTGGGGGGTGTAGAAGGACCAGCCGTCATACCCCGTCAGCCAGAAGTGGTTCGCGGGGCTTGCGACAATCAAGAGCTCGATGCCGCGGGCCTCCATCGCCGCCTTGGTCCGCGCGATCCTGTCCAAATACTCAGAGCGCGCGAACAAGGTCATGGTCGCTCCAAGGTGCGGGCGGTCACAAAACATCGCCGCTATGCTGGACGAAGGCCTCGCGAAGGGCATCGGGCGGGCGGCGGGGGCGGCCGTTCTTGTCGATCAGGCAAAGGCTCACCTCAGCCTCCACGATGGGGCTTTCATCACGGAACACGGTCTGCATCATCGTCAGCCGCGCCCGCCCTGTTGGCCCAGGCTCGGTGCGGATTGCCAACAGATCATCAATGAAGGCGGGGCCTTTGAAGGTAAGGTTCATACCCCGCAAGGTGAAAAACAAGGGATCGTCGTCGGAGGCGAGCATGGTGTGGTCAATGCCATGTTCGCGCAAAAACTCCGTCCGCGCCCGCTCCAGGAAGTGCACGAAGGCGCCGTGGTAGACGCGGCCCGTAAAGTCCGTGTCCTCGAAATAGACACGGATCTCGAACCAGCGCTCGTTCATCGCCGCGCAAACAACTTTTCAATGTCGCTCAAGGACAGGGCGATGAAGGTGGGCCTGCCGTGATTGCACTGGCTGGCGGAGGGGGTCTGTTCGATCTGTCGCAGGAGGGCGTTCATCTCTTCCACTTTGAGGTGCCTGCCTGAGCGGACCGAGCCATGGCAGGCGATGGTTGCGGCCACCCTGTTGAGCCGCGTTTCAAGGGCGCTCGCCTCGTCCCACTCCGCCACCTCTTCGGCAAGCTCTTTCACAAGGCCTTTGATGTCGAAGGTTTTGAGGGCCGCAGGCGTCTCCCTCACCACCACGGCGCCTGGGCCGAATGGCTCGATGGTAAGGCCGAGGGAGGAAAACGTCTCGGCGTGCTCGGCAAGGCGGTCCACATCTTCCGCCGCGAGTTCCACCACTTCGGGGATCAGAAGGCCCTGGGCAGGGGCATGGCCTTTGGCAGCGGCGTCCTTCAGCGCCTCGTAGACGATTCGCTCGTGGGCGGCATGCTGGTCGACGATGACGACGCCTTCGTCCGTCTGCGCCAGGATGTAGTTGGCGTGAACCTGTGCCACCGCAGCTCCCAAAGGGTGCGTTTCGCCCGCGGGCTGCGGCGTTTCGTCAGCCAGTTGCGGCTCGGCAAGCACCTGTGGGCGGACGGTGCGCGCGGCTGGAGCCAAGCCTTGACTATGGGGGCGCGAGACGGGCCGGACCGCAGGGCGCGTTGCCCCCAACGACACGGCAAAGGGGCGCGCCGGTTCGCCAAACCCGTCCAAAGATGGCTGGACCTCCGCCTCGCGAGGCGGGGTGGCAAGGGCTGAGAGCGCGGCATTGGAAATGCGCTTTGCCGTGCGCGGGCCCGCCCCTGCCAACTGCCTGCGCACTGTGGAGACGATGGTGTTCCGCACCGCTTGCGCATCGCGAAACCGCACGTCGGCTTTGGCGGGATGAACGTTCACATCCACTGCCGCAGGGTCGATGTGGATGGATAGGATCGCCATAGGGTGGCGGCCAGAGGCCATCACGTCCTGATACCCGGCCCGCAGCGCCTGTGCGATCAACTTGTCGCGCACCACACGGCCGTTGACGAAGAAATACTGGTGGATGGCGCTGGCACGGGCGTTGGTGGGAAGGCCGAGCATCCCCGTGAGGCGCACATCGTCCCGTTCGGCCGCAAAGCGCACCGCCTCGTCGGCGAATTCTGCGCCCAAGACCTCGCGCGCCCTGTCGGCCGGCTGGCCTTGGAGGTAGCGCACGACACGCCCGCCAGATGTATAGCTAAACGCCACATGGGGGGCCGACAAGGCAAGGCGCTTGACCGCATCGGCGACCGCCGCCACCTCGGCCCGCTCGCTCTTTAGGAACTTCCGCCGCGCTGGCGTTGCGAAAAACAGGTCCCGCACGCTGACGGTGGTGCCGACGGCCCTCGCTGCCGGCCGCATCGGCGCCACGCGCCCGCCTTCCACGCTGACGGTGTGGCCTTCCCCGGCATCGGCCGCACGCGAGGCGATGGTGAGCCGCCCCACCGCGCCGATGGAGGGCAGCGCCTCGCCCCGAAAGCCGAGGGTTGAGATGGTGGCAAGGCCCTTCGCGTCGGCAATCTTTGAGGTGCAGTGCCTGGCAATGGACAGGGTGAGGTCCTCCTCGCCTATGCCATGACCATCGTCGGAGACGCGGATCAGGCCGATGCCGCCCCCTTCAATGGCAATGTCTATGGACGATGCGCCAGCGTCGAGCGCGTTTTCCACCAGCTCCTTCACCACGCTGGCGGGGCGCTCCACCACCTCGCCCGCGGCAATCTTGTCCACCAGGCGATCGTCCAGCCGCCGCACCCTCGGCGCTGCCACCGCACAGCCGGTGCCATCGGGCAAGATGTCCGCCACAGCCATCGACCGCTGTCCTTCAGAACCGACGCAACAAAGCGAATTGAGCCTAGGCTCAACGCGTCGATTGCGCTACGGGGTCACCATGCTCCACGCCCCAATTCCCGGACTGTCCACCGTTGCCGACCGCTATGACGCCATCTTGTGCGATGTGTGGGGCGTCCTGCACGATGGCCTTGCCCCTTACGACGGGGCTGTGGACGCTCTGCGCCGGTTTCGCGACCGCGGTCCTGTGGTTCTGGTAACCAATGCCGCCAGACCCAGCGATGCGGTGGAGGCGCAGCTGGCCCACATCGGCGTCGACCCTGCCGCCTATGACGGGATCGTCAGTTCAGGCGACGTGGTGCGCCAACACCTGATGGACGAAGCCTATGGCACCATCCTCCACATCGGGCCTGAGCGCGAGCACCCTGTCTTCGATGGCACGGGCGCCCGCCTTGTGGACCATGTGGACGAGGCCGACTGCGTTGTGGTCACTGCGCTGAAACACTGGAGCCATGAACCGGACCATTATCGCGAGGCGGTGGAGGCGATGGCCGCGCGCCAGATCCCTTTCGTGTGCGCCAACCCCGATGTGATTGTGGACAATGCCGGCCGACGCATCTTCTGCCCGGGCGCCCTTGCCAAAATCTACGATGAGGCAGGGGGGAGCACGCGCCATTTCGGCAAACCCCATGACCCCATCTACCGCGAGGCGCTGAGCAGTCTGGGCACAGGCGCCGGCGATCCGGCGCGCGTTCTAGCCATAGGCGATGCCCTTGCAACGGATGTGACGGGCGCGAACCGCCAGGGGTTTGGCGCCTATTTCGTCACAGGTGGCATCCACGCCGGGGAGTTCGGCGACGGCGATGGGCTGGCTCAGCGGCTTGATGCGGACGGCCTTGCGGTCGACCATGCCAGTGATCGGCTGGTTTGGTAGCCAAGGACGTTCCAATGACGCGCCTTCGCGATGCCGCCTCCTTTCAGACGGCCACCCTCGACACCCTGCCAGACAGCCTCACCGGCGGCACCGTTGCCATCGGGAACTTCGACGGTGTTCACCTCGGCCACCAAAAGGTGCTTCAGGAGGCCATGGCGCTGGGCCGCCCCGCCGTGGCGCTGACGTTCGAGCCCCATCCGCGCACCTTTTTCGGCGCCGACCCACCGGTCTACCGCCTGACCCCCCCTGATGCGCGCGCCCGTGTCATGGACGCCATCGGCCTTGATGGCCTCGTCATCGCCCCATTTGACCGCGCGCTTGCAAGCCTGTCCGCCGATGCCTTCGTGCGCGACATTTTGCTGGCCCGCCTCAAGGCCAAAGCGGTGGTGGTGGGCGGCGACTTTCACTACGGCGCCCGCCGCTCCGGCACCGCGCATACGTTGGCGGAGGCGGCCGATACCTATGGCTTCAAGGCCGCTGCCGTCACAGGCGTGGGCGATGCTGAGGGGCCTATCTCCTCAACCCGCGTCCGCACATTGCTGGCGCAGGGAAATGTGGCAGGGGCCGCTGCCTGCCTTGGTTATCGCCACCAGATTGTGGAGAGCGTCATCCACGGCGAAAAGCGCGGGCGGACCATGGGCTACCCCACCGCCAACCAGTCATTGCCGGCCGATTGCCGCCTCCGCCATGGGATCTACGCCGTGCGCGCCCATGCCGCCGGCGCCTGGCGGGACGGCGTTGCAAGCTTCGGCCGCCGCCCCACGTTCGACAACGGCCGGCCTCTGCTCGAAACCTTCATATTCGACTTTTCGGGCGACCTTTACGGGCAAACGCTCCCCGTCACCCTGTGCGCCTACCTCAGGCCGGAGATGGCGTTCGCCTCCATGGCTGCGCTGGTGGCTCAGATGAACGAGGACAGCGCCAACGCCAAGGCCGCCCTTGAAGGCCTTGCCCCGCTAAGCCCTCTAGACGCGCGATTGAATTTTTAGGGCAAAACGGCCAGGCGCTGCCGCCTGGCCGTTCCCGTGGCGTTTTGGGTGATGTTACTGCGCAGCCCCTTGGATGAGGTCGTTGTACTCCGCCTCCGACAGGCCGCCGTCGCTGTTGGTGTCAGCCACGGCGAACATCTCGCGGGAGATGTTCCACACCGTCGAGGCCTCCCCGTAGCTGATGAGGCCTGAATTGTCGGTATCGACGGACGCAAAATCAGTTTGCGCCAAGGCGGGTGCGGCAAGGAGCATCGCAGTGAGGGTCAAAGCAGTCCGTTTCATGGGTTCTGCCTCCAAATCTTGGACCGGCGTCGAGAGTTGCGGTCCTGGTGAGGGGCGCACGCGCCCTTACGCCGCGAGACAAAGCGCCCGCAGCACCGCGCAAGATTCCATCCGCCGCTTCTTTCCGATCCTGCGTGGGAGGCCAAGTCGGCTCCAAACAAAACCGTTATCCACGGCATCCTCTTTGCGGCGCTGGATCTGGTAATGGCGACCCGTGGCAGGGATTGGGCAAGACATTGTGCTTGGCTGGGCGATTTCGCAGCAGGCTGCTTGACGGCAATTCTGTGTTTCTCATGAACAAACTTAGGCAAGTTCGACTGAACGCTGTTGAAAAATTTACAAAACTGACAACGTCGCAGCGGATCGGGCACGCTGTCTGGCCGGCGGATCTGGAATCATGGGCTTGGCGCGCCCATATCTTGCGGCTGGACCGTTCATCCGGCTTGTCGTTTGGGCGCCCACCCTCCATATTGCACCCCAATGGACGGGGTGCGTCCGCCGTCGGCTTCGGGCCGGCTCAACAACAGTTAACATAGGGAAGCTTATGGCGACCTACGATCGTAATCCGTACGCGCGGCCGACCGTCGGGGCCGCGCCCGCCGACGTCGGCATCGATCAAGGCCTGCGCAGCTATATGCTGCGCGTCTACAACTACATGGCCATCGGCCTTGTGGTGACCGGTGTGGCCGCACTCGCGGTGGTTAACTTCGCAGTGGCGAACTCCGCCGCTGACGCCGCCGCACAGCTTGGCAACGGTATGATGCTGACGCAGTTCGGCGTCACCCTTTACACCAGCCCTCTGAAGTGGGTGGTGATGCTGGCCCCGCTGGCCTTCATCTTCCTGTTCACCTTTAAGATCCAATCCATGTCCGCGGGCATGGCGCAGATCATGTTCTGGACGTTCGCCGGCCTGATGGGGATCTCGCTGTCCTCCATCTTCCTGGTCTACACGTCCGAATCCATCGTGCGCGTGTTCTTCATCACGGCAGCCGCCTTCGCTGGCTTGAGCCTTTTCGGCTACACCACGAAGAAGGACCTGTCGGGTTGGGGCTCGTTCCTGGTGATGGGCCTGATCGGCATCATCATCGCCATGGTGGTGAACATCTTCCTGCAATCGTCTGCGCTGCAGTTCGCCATCTCGGTGATCGGCGTCCTGGTGTTCGCTGGCCTCACCGCCTACGACACGCAGAGGATCAAGGAGTCTTACTCCGTGAACGACGACGGCTCCGTGACCAGCCGCAAGGCTATCATGGGCGCCCTGTCGCTCTACCTGAACTTCATCAACATGTTCATGATGCTCCTGTCGCTGTTCGGCAACCGCGAGTAGTCATTTCAAACCGCCTCTGGCGGAAAAGGCGCGGGGCTTGGCTCCGCGCCTTTTTTTGTGCCCGAGTGCCTGCCGGTCCCTTGCGCACGGTGGGGCGAATCCAAAACTCTCCATCACGGTCCTAACGGGGAGGTTTGGTCATGCCGCGATTGTTCACTGCCCTCACCATGCCTGACGACGCACGCATGTGGCTTTCGGCCGTGCGCGGCGGGTTGCGCGGCGCCCGGTGGATCGAGCCTGAGAACTACCACATCACACTGCGCTTCATTGGCGATGTGGACGAGCCCACCGCCGAGGAGGCGCACCACGCCTTGAGCCGGATCGCGCGCCCGCCCGTCACCATCTCGCTGAGCGGGTATGGCAGCTTCGGCTCCAAAAGGCCCCATTCCATCTTCGTGCGGGTGGAGCCCTGTGCGCAACTTCTCGATCTGCAAGCGGCCCAGGAGCGGGCGCTGCAAAGGATCGGTCTTCCGGCAGAGTCGCGCAAATTCACCCCGCACGTCACAATCGCACGGGTGAAGGGCTCTACCGCGGGCGAAGTGGCCAACTGGCTGTCCATGCGCGGCAGCCTACAGGTGGCGCCCTATACGGCGGGCGAGTTCGTGTTGATGTCGTCCAGAGCCTCGTTTGGCGGCGGCCCCTATCTGGTGGAGGAGCGCTATCCCCTCGGTCTGGCCGCAGCCGCCTGACAGGCTCAATCAGGCTCCGTGTTGAGGCCGAGCAGCGACAGGCTTTGCGCAAAGTGGGCTGACATGGGCGCGCAGACATCAAGGGTTCCCCCGGCAGGATGGGGCACGCGGATGCGCTTTGCGTGAAGGTGCAGGCGGTTCTGGATGCCGCCAGGCAGCGCCCAATTCTCAACGTCGAAATACTTCGAATCGCCAAGGATCGGCGCGCCAACATGGGCACAGTGTACGCGCAGCTGATGCGTACGGCCCGTCACAGGATGAAGGCCGAGCAGTGAGAGTTGGCCTGCCCTGTCCAGCACCTCATAGTCGGTGATCGCCCGCTGGGCCTCTTTGGTGCGGTTTTTCAGAACCGCCATGCGCTCTGAATCGCGCAGATCCCTGGCAAGCCAGGTGGATAACCGCCCCGACTCCGGCGACGGGTGGCCACGGGTCAGCGCCAGATAGTCCTTATGGGCATCGCGGCCGCGGAACGCCTCCCCAAGGGCCGCCGCAGCGCTGCGGGTGAGAGCGACCACCAGAACCCCCGTCGTCTCCCTGTCGAGCCGATGAACCAGGCGAGGCTTGCGGCCCTTGCGGTCGCGCCAGGCCTCCAGCATTCCATCCACATGGCGGGTGAGGCCCGACCCCCCCTGCACCGCAAGCCCGTAAGGCTTGTTCAGCACCACCACCTGGTCGTCGCGGTGGATGGTCATCGCCTCAAGGGCGGCCTTGTCGCCTGTGCTGGGCTCCGGGCCAGCCCGGTCCGTCTGCGGCACGGAAAGGGGCGGCACGCGCACCACTTGACCCGTATGAAGCCGCGTTTCCAGCTTCGCACGGGACCCGTCCACACGCACCTGACCTGTGCGCACCACCTTGGAAAGGGCGCCGAAAGGGATTGCAGGAAACTGGCTCTTCAGCCAACGGTCGAGCCGCATCCCTTCGTCGTCATCGCTGACGGGAAGGTGGGCGACGGCAGGCTTGTCATTCATGGGGCATGCCGTGCAAGGCTGACCCCTGCCACGGCGGCCATCACCGACACGGTGACGCTGAGGGCAATGTAAAAGCCTGCACGGAGGAGTTTTTCGTCCTCAACCATGCGCACCACTTCGAGGGAGAAGGCGGAGAACGTGGTGAAGCCGCCCAGAAATCCGGCGATGGTGATGGCATGAATGCCTGGGGTGGTCCAAGTGGCAAAGGCCACGTAGCCGATCAAAAAACTTCCCACCACGTTGACGAACAGCGTGTAGTAGGGGAACGCGACGCCGAACATCATGGCCCCGGCAACGCCCACCCAGTAGCGCGCGACGGCGCCCAGCGCACCGCCGGCCGCAACGAGGAGGCTGGCGGCCAATGGGTTCACGAAGGGGCAGATTGCGCCGGCGCGCTGGCCTTGGGCGTGGCATCGGTCGGGCTGTCGGTGTTGGCGGGCGCCGCCACATGCTCCCACCGCTTCACGCCCGGGTCGTAGTCCTTGTGGAGGGTGCCCATCACCCTGTCCCAGAAGGAAAAGAAGTTGGCAAAGTTGTAGTTGAAGTGGCTGTGGTGCTGGTCGTGGAACAGCGTGCACACCATCGGCGAGGGGATGCGCGTCATCTTGGAGGCGGCAAACTCGAAGCCCGAGTGGCCGATCATCCCGTTGAAATGGTCGTACACCCTGTGCGCCACCAGAACGGCAGGCGGGATCGGCAGGATCAGCGGCGCCCACAAATAGTAGCTTTGCATGACGAACGCATCGACCATGGTGTCTGAGTAGTTCGACCACACCGTCGGTGCGACGGAGCGGTGGTGGTATTGGTGGTGCTTATAAAGCGGCGGCCAATGCATAAGCCTGTGACCCCAGTAGAACCACGCGTCGAACGCCACGATGGACACGGCAAACATTATAGGCACCGACCACCAGGACATCTCCAGTGGCGCCACAAGGGTCCACCCCTTCCACTGCAGAAAGAGGCCGCCGGCAAGGCAAAAACATGTAGCCGTCAGCGACCAGGCGCTCTGGCGGATTTCCTTCCACTTGCGCTTTTCCCCGCGCCGCCCCGCCTGGATGCGGCGCTCCGGGTGGCGGTGGGCGTACCACTGGAACAGCGCGCCGAACCCCAGATAGAGCGCCAGCGTGATGACGTAGACCGCAGCCCAAAGGGCCAAAAACTCCAACAAGGTGGTCATGACGGCTCCGTGGGATCGGGACGCGCGGGCCTGGCCGGTGCCTCGGCCGACGCGTCACGTACTTGTTGACGCTTGGCGGCCGCCTTTTCAAGGTGTTGCGCGAACCGCGTCTCCTCGCCGCGGTTTGTAGGGCGGTAGAAGGTGGGCGGATCCATGCCGTCGGGGAAATAGGCCTGACCGGCCATGGCGTCAGGGGCGTCATGATCGTAGGCGTAGCCTTTGCCGTAGCCTTCATCACGCATCAGCCGCGTAACCCCTGGCAGAATGTGCTTTGGCGGCGGCAGCGCGGGCGTGTCCTTCACGAAGGCCTTTGCGGCCTTGAACGCTGTGTAGACGGCGTTGGATTTTGGCGCCAAGGCAAGGTGGACGGCGGCTTGGGCCAGGGCCAACTCCCCCTCGGGCGTGCCCAAAAACTCATAGCTGTCGCGCGCTGCAATGGTGGCGAGGAGCGCTGAGGGGTCGGCAAGGCCGATGTCTTCGCTGGCCATGCGCACCAGGCGGCGGGCGATGTAAAGGGGGTCCTCACCCCCATCCAGCATGCGCATCAGGTAGTAAAGGGTCGCATCGGGGTCCGACCCGCGGACGGATTTGTGCAGCGCCGAGATGAGGTTGTAGTGCCCGTCACGGTCCCTGTCGTAGGAGGGCGCACGCCTTTGCAAGATGGATTGGACGGCGTCGGCGTCGAGCGTCTCGCCTTTGGCTGCGGCGCGCCACACCTCCTCGGCAAGGGTGAGGATGGCCCGACCGTCGCCATCGGCCATGCGCAAAAGGCTCACCCTGCCTTCCTCCGTCACAGGAAGCCTGGCGCCGCGCGCCTTTTCTGCCCGCGTGAGGAGGATGGCGAGGGCGTCGGCGTCGAGGGCATGAAACACCATCACCTGTGCGCGCGACAGGAGGGCTGAGTTCAATTCGAAAGACGGGTTTTCGGTGGTGGCGCCGACGAGGGTGATGGTGCCGTCTTCCATCACGGGCAAGAACGCATCCTGCTGGGCGCGGTTGAAGCGGTGAATTTCGTCCACGAAGAGGAGCGTCGCGCGGCCCACTTCGCGGGCCTGACGGGCGCGCTGAAAAACCGCTTTAAGGTCCGCAACGCCGGAGAAAATGGCCGAGATTTGCTGAAACTCAGCGTCCACATGCTTGGCGAGAAGGCGTGCCAGGGTGGTCTTGCCCGTCCCAGGCGGCCCCCACAGGATGAGCGAGCCGATGCTCCCTCCCCCTTCGCGCCCTGCAAGAACCCGGCTCAACCGCCCTTCAGGGCCGAGGAGATGGGGCTGGCCGACAATATCATCCAGCGACTTGGGTCGCAGCGCATCGGCCAGCGGTCGCGGCGTCTCCTTGGCCAACCCGGCTGCCGAAAACAGGTTTTCCGCCGGGTCGGCCATTCCCATCAGCCGCCCAGAACCAGTTCCAACTGCTGCCCGTTCCGTTCGATGATGATTTCCCAATAGCGCTCGCGCCGGCCCGACAAGGTTTTGAGGCTGGCGGTGTTGCGCACACGCTCGCCGTTGACTTCGATCACCTTGTCGCCTGAGCGAAGGCCGACGCGGCTTGCGACCGAGCGCGGGTCCACGCGCGCAATCACAACGCCGGTGTCGGCAAGGTCGAGGTTGAACTCGTCCGCAACGGCGGGGGAAAGGTTCATGGCGATAACGCCTGAGAACGGGGAGCGGCCGGCGATGCGCTGGGCATCCCGCGGGGTTGTCTCAGGCGGTGCGGCAAGGGAAACGCGCACCGCTTTGACGGTGCCTGAGCGCACGATCCGCACTTCCGTTTCGCCCACCAGCCCTTTGGTGGCGTAGAGGTAGCCGAAGGTGTCGCTGTCCACCACCTCCACAGCGTCAAGGTGGGTGATGACGTCGGCCACCTTCAAGCCAGCCTGGTGGGCAGGGCTTCGCGGCACAAGCTCGGTGATGATGGCGCCCGACGGCCTGTCCAGTCCGAACTCCCTCGACAAGTCCCGCGTGACGCTTTGGAGCCGCGCGCCGAACCAGGGCCGTCGCACCTTGCCCCCATCGGCCGCGGACTGGACGACGATGCGCACCATCTCCACCGGAATGGCAAAACCGATACCGTTGGAGCCGCCTGAGCGGGAGTAGATGGCCGTGTTGATCCCCACCAGACGGCCGGACATGTCGATCAGCGCGCCGCCCGAATTGCCAGGGTTGATGGCCGCATCGGTCTGGATGAAGAAGCGATAGTCAGCAACGCCCACCTGCGTGCGGGCAACGGCAGAGACGATCCCCTGCGTGACCGTCTGGCCCACACCGAAGGGGTTGCCGATGGCAAGCACCAGGTCGCCCACATCCAGCCCGTCGGCACTTCCAAAGGCAAGGGACGGGAAGGATTGATCCGACTCGATCTTGAGAACCGCAAGGTCCGTCCTCTCGTCCTTCAAGAGGAGGTTGGCCGCATACTCACGCCTGTCGTTCAGCGAGACGCGGATCTCCCGTGCGCCGCGGATCACATGGGCGTTGGTGACCACAAGCCCCGACGGGTCGACGATCACGCCAGAACCAAGCGCGGACGCCATGGGAGAATTGCGGCGCCCCCCGCGGCCGAAAAAGTGCCGCATAATGGGGTCGTCGACGAATGGGGAGCGGGTGGTACGACGCCGGGCGGTGTGGATGTTCACCACGGCGGGTGCGGCCTGGCGAACCACAGGCGCGAAGGACAAGGTGATCTCCGCCGCCGATGAGGGGACGGCGACAACCCTGTCCTGCGCGCCGGCACTGTCGGCAAATAGGAGGCTGACGCAACAAAGGACGGCGGCGACGGCGCCTGACAGGAAAACTGGCATGGGGGTACTGCGGATCACTGTGGGCATGGCGCGAAAATGGGCCATGGCGCACCCATGGGCAAGCGCGAACACAGCTGCTCACCGATGTGTGGTCACGCCTCGCCTGCGCCTGTGGATAGCCCACCACCGCCGACGGGTGCCCGTGGCGGACCGCAAAACGCCCTCTCGCTAGCCTCAGGCCCCGTGCGACAATGGGACCGAACGGCTCAGCCACCGAACCTGTACAGCACCGAACCTTGATAGGACCGAACCGTTGCGGGCCGGACGGCGCAGCGAACGCCACGAGGGTCAGCTATGCGACACGCGACGTGTCAAACAACACCCAGGCAGCGAGGGCCTCTGGGCAAAACGCCAGGAACACTCGTGGGTCAGGTGGATCCGCCAGGCATGGGTTCAACAGGCAAAGGGAAACGCGCCCTTCAACAGTTGGCGTGGATAGCAAGCGCCCAATTCGACGCAAGGTCCTCCATCGCATCCACCAGACACGCCGCGCCGGGGTGGTTTGGTTCAGTCAGATGGCGCCAACCGTTCGCCTCACGGTCAACGCCATCAGGGGTGTCTAGCTCGGGGGCAGCTCGCCGTGCATGACGGTCATGGAATGCATGGTCTGCTGTTCGCAGTGGAGCATTGCCTCCTCCCGCGCCACTTCCAAAAGGTAAGCGAGGAAGCCAAGGCCGGCGCGGTCCGCAAGCCCTGCCAGCTCAACGCACATGCGCTCCACATAGTGGGCGGCGTCACCAGTGGCGACAATGACCGAATCGACCGGCTGAGTTTCCGCAGGGTGATCCATACGCTCTTGGATGCTCATGACGTCCTCATCTTCATTACTGACGACCCGCCGGAGCGGGGGCCACGGCGTTGCGGCCGCGCTGTGACATGATTGATGCCGCGACGAGCTTTCCCCAACCTTGTGTTGAGGGCTGAAGGTTGGAACGGCGCTGAAAAAGTGGCCGTGAGGCCCCATTGGCGAGCGTAAGTGTCACCCCAGCCTTTGCCATTGGGCCCCTCTGCCTCTATGTGCGGTCCGGCAACCGCGCGAGGCACCGCACCTATGAACGTCGTCGTCGTCGAGTCACCGGCCAAGGCGAAAACGATCAACAAGTACCTTGGCAGCGCCTATCACGTTGTTGCCTCGTACGGACACGTGCGCGATTTGCCGCCCAAGGACGGGTCGGTGGATCCCGACAAAGATTTTGAGATGCTGTGGCAGGTTGACGCCAAGTCGCAGAAGCGGCTGAACGACCTTGCCCGCGCCGTGAAGGACGCTGACCGCCTGATCCTTGCCACCGACCCCGACCGCGAGGGCGAGGCGATCTCCTGGCACGTCCTTCAGGTGCTGAAAGAGAAAAAGGCTCTGAAGGACCAGCCGGTGGAGCGCGTTGTGTTCAACGCCATCACCAAAAAGGCTGTCTTGGATGCGATGGCTCAGCCCCGGGCCATCGAAGCCGACCTCGTGGACGCCTACCGCGCCCGCCGTGCGCTCGACTATCTGGTGGGCTTCAACCTGTCGCCCGTGCTGTGGCGCAAGCTCCCCGGCGCCCGCTCTGCCGGGCGCGTCCAGTCGGTCGCCCTTCGCCTTGTTTGCGACAGGGAGAGCGAGATCGAGCGCTTCGTCGCCCAGGAATACTGGTCGGTGATTGCAACGCTCCACACCCCCTCGGGCGATGCGTTCGAGGCCCGTGTGGCCGTCCTCGACGGCAAGCGGCTGGATCGTTTGGGGATCAAGACAGAGGCTGACGCCAAAGCGATCGTGGCCCACCTCGAGGCCGCCGATTTCGGCGTCGTCTCGGTGGAGGCAAAGCCGCAGAAGCGCAACCCTCAGCCGCCCTTCACCACATCGACGATGCAGCAGGAAGCCTCGCGCAAGCTGGGCTTTTCCTCAGCGCGGACAATGCAGGTGGCGCAAAAGCTCTACGAGGGCATCGACCTTGGCGGAGAGACCGTCGGCCTCATCACCTACATGCGGACCGACGCGGTGCAGATGGCGGCCGAAGGGATCGAATCGGTCCGCGCCATCATCGGTTCGCGCTACGGCTCTTCGTATCTTCCGCAAAAGCCGCGTCACTATTCCACCAAGGCGAAGAATGCGCAGGAGGCCCACGAGGCGATCCGACCGACGGACGTGTCGCGCCTTCCCAAAGAGATGGCCTCCCGCCTCGGCGACGATGAGGCGCGCCTTTACGACCTGATCTGGAAGCGCGCCGTGTCGAGCCAGATGGAATCGGCCGAGTTCGAACGCACTGTTGTGGACATCGACGCCAAGCAGGGCGGCGAGACCATCGGCCTTCGCGCCAACGGCTCGGTGATGCGCTTCGACGGATTCCTGTCTGTCTACCAGGAAGGTGTGGACGACGGTGACAGTGAAGAGGACGGGCGCCTGCCGAAGATGGCCGCAGGCGAGACGCTGACACGCGAGGCGATCAAACCCTCACAGCATTTTACCGAGCCCCCGCCCCGCTTCACCGAGGCCACCCTCATCAAGAAGATGGAGGAGCTTGGCATCGGCCGTCCCTCCACCTACACGGCAACCCTGTCCACCCTGCGCGACCGCGACTACGTCACGCTTGAGAAAAAGCGGCTGATCCCAGGCTCCAAGGGCCGGATCGTGACAGCGTTCCTGGAAAGCTTCTTCCAGCGCTATGTGGAGTATGGCTTTACCGCCGACCTTGAGGAAAAGCTCGACGCCATCTCCGACGGTCAGCTGGACTGGCGGGCGGTGTTGCGCGAGTTCTGGAACGATTTTTCCGGCCAGATCGGCAACGTGATGGACGTGCGCACGGCGCAGGTCCTAGACGCGCTGAACGAGGAGCTCGCCCCCCTCATTTTCCCGCCAAAGGAGGACGGCAGCGACCCGCGCGTGTGCCCCACCTGCGGCGTCGGCCAACTCAGCCTTAAGAACGGGCGGTATGGCGCATTCGTCGGCTGCTCCAACTATCCTGACTGCAACTTCACCCGCCAGCTGGGCGATGACCCCAACGCGGAGCAAAACTCAGACGGACCAGTGGTGCTCGGCAACCACCCTGTGACGGGGGCGGAGGTGTCGCTGCGCACAGGCCGCTTCGGCCCTTACGTGCAGATGGAGACGGACGACAAGCCCAAGCGCTCCTCCCTCCCCAAAGGCTGGGTGCCTGACGAAATCACCCTTGAGAAGGCGGTGATGCTGATCGACCTGCCGCGCACGGTGGGCGAGCACCCTGAGACGCGCGCGCCCATCCAGGCGGGCCTGGGGCGTTATGGCCCGTTCCTCCTGCACGAGGGCAAGTACACCAAGCTTGAGACCATCGAGGACGTGTTCGAGGTGGGCCTCAACCGCGCCGTAACGCTGATTGCCGAGCGCAAGGACGGCCGCGGCTTCGGCAACACGCCTGCAGCGCTGAAGACGCTGGGCGACCATCCTGACGGCGGCGTCATCAGTGTGCGCGAGGGTCGCTACGGCCCCTACGTTAACCACGGCAAGGTCAACGCAACGCTGCCCAAAGGCACCGATCCGCAGACGATCACCCTTGAGGCGGCGCTCGAACTGATTGCCGCAAAGGCTGCCAAAGGCGGGTCGGGCAAGGCCAAGTCGCCCGCCAAGTCGAAGTCCGGCACAAAGGCTAAGTCAGGCGCAAAGACCAAGACAGCCGCCAAAACCAAGACCACCAAGTCGAGCGGCACCGGGTCTGCCACGAAGAAGAAAGCCGCCGCCCAAAAGGCCACGCAGGCAGAGCGTCGCTCCAAGGCTGATGGCGAAACCTGACGTCCCCACACGCGAGGACATTCTTCGCTTTGTGGCCGACAGCCAGGGCAAGGTGGGAAAGCGCGAGATCGCCAAGGCGTTCAACGTGCGCGGCGGGGACAGGATCGAACTGAAAGCCCTTCTGGCGGATATGGCTGCCGAGGGGCTGCTCTCGCGCTCAGGTAAGCGCCTGTCAAAGCCTGGCAGCCTCCCCCGCGTCACCGTCCTCGCCGTCACAGGCAAGACCGCCGATGGCGATGTCCTTGCCACCCCCACCCACTGGGAGGGCGAAGGCGAGCCGCCAGCCGTCCTCATCTCCTCCAAAGGCAAGGCGCCTGGGATGGGGGACAGGGTGCTCACCCGCATCACCCCCACGAAAGACGGCCATGTGGGCAGCGTCATCAAGGTGCTGGAGCGCCGTGCGGCGGAATCCCTCGGCGTCCTTGAGAGCGTCGGCGGGCGCCTTCAACTCTCCCCCATCACCAAGAAGGACCGCGATACCGTCTTCATCGACAAGGCGGTGGCGGGCGATACGCCCCTAGGCTCGCTGGTACGCTACACCGCCGAGCGGGGGCGCAACGTCAAGATCACTGAGGTGGTGGGGCCTGCGGGGAGCGAACAGGCCATCTCCCTCATCGCCATCATGGCGCATGGGATACCCGACCGCTTTCCGGACGCCGTCTTGAAGGCTGCCGAGGCTGCCAAACGCACCACCGTGCGTGGGCGGGAGGACTGGCGCTCCATTCCTTTCGTGACCATCGACCCGTCTGACGCAAAGGACCATGACGACGCGGTCTTTGCCGAGCCGGACCCCGACAATGACGGCGGGCACATCGTCACAGTCGCCATTGCCGATGTGGCCCACTACGTGCGGCCGGGCGCACCGATGGACAGGGAGGCGCGCCTTCGCGGCAACTCCACCTATTTCCCCGACCGCGTCGTCCCAATGCTGCCCGAGCGCCTGTCTAACGACCTTTGCTCCTTGCGCGAAGGGGAAGCGCGGCCTGCCATCGCCATGCGCATGGTGTTCGGCAAGGACGGCCGTAAGACGCGCCACAGCGTCCACCGTGTGATGATCCGCTCCGCCCGCAGCCTTGCCTATGACGAGGCGCAGACAATTGCCGATGGCGCCCCGTCCGACATGGCCGGTCAAGTGGGTGCCCTCTTCCATGCCTACGCCACACTGAAACGCGCCCGCGACAACCGCGCCCCCCTCGACCTTGATCTGCCTGAGCGCAAGATCAAACTCACCCCTGAAGGCGCCGTCGCCCGCGTCATCGTGCCTGAGCGGCTTGAGGCCCACAGGCTCATCGAAGAGTTCATGATCCAGGCGAACGTTGCCGCAGCGCAGACCTGCGAGGCGGCGAAGATCCCCATCCTTTACCGCGTTCACGATGCGCCCTCGGACGACAAGCTCGACGCGCTGCGCGAGTTCCTCTCCACCCTCGACATCAAGCTTGCCAAGGGGACGCGGCTGCGGCCTGAGCACTTCAACGCCATCCTGTCGCGGGTCGCCGGAACCGCCCACCAGCACCTGGTGAACGAGGTGGTGCTGCGCTCCCAACGCCAAGCGGAGTATTCGCCCGACAACCTTGGCCACTTCGGGCTCAACCTGCGCCGCTATGCGCACTTCACCTCGCCCATCCGCCGTTATGCCGACCTCATCGTCCACCGCGCGCTGATCCGTGCCGAAGGCCTCGGCAAGGACGGGCTGACGGACGAGGAGATCCAAGAGCTCGGCAGCATCGGCGAGGCGATCTCGGCAACGGAGCGCCGCTCCATGGTGGCCGAGCGGGAGACCGTGGATCGCCTGATCGCCGGCTGGCTCGCCGACAAGGTGGGCACCGTCATGGAAGGGCGCATTGCAGGCGTCACCCGCGCCGGTCTCTTCGTGAAGCTCCACGACAGCGGTGGGGACGGTTTCGTGCCCATCTCCACCCTCTCGGCGGAATACCTGGTGCACGATGAAACCATCCACGCCTTGATCGGACAGGTGACCGGAATCACTTACCGCCTTGGGGACGCCGTCTCGGTGCGCCTGGCCGAAGCGGCACCACTGTCGGGCGCACTGCGCTTTGAGGTAATAGAGCATGAGGCCACGGCGCCACGCCGCCGTCCGCCACAGCGCTCAGGCAGACCTTCACGCCGCCCCCCTCCCCGCCGAAAGGGCAGACGATGACCAACCGTCCCAAATTCGCCGCCATGTTTCGCGGCGCCCGCGGCAAGTGCCCGCGCTGCGGGACTGGCCATCTGTTCGAAAAGTTTTTGAAAGTCGCCGATACGTGCGACAATTGCGGCCAGCCGTTCCATCACCACAGGGCCGATGACGCCCCCCCTTACGTGACGATGTTCATTGTCGGCCACGTCATTGTCGGCGCCATGCTCTACTATGAGATCGCCTATCAGCCGCCCATGTGGTTGCATGCGGCCATCTGGCTGCCGCTCACGATCTTGATGTCGCTGTGGCTGATGCAACCCGTCAAAGGCGCCCTGGTCGGCCTGCAATGGGCCAACAGAATGCACGGCTTCGGATCGGGGAGCCACGAAGGCGCGTGAGCGGGGCGGACGCCCTCACCCAGCGCCTCACCGCCGCTGAACGGGACCGTTCCCACCCGCCCATCAGGGTGCGCGATGCGGCAAGCCTCATCCTCTTGGACCGTTCGGGTCCGTCGGTGTTGATGGGCCGGCGCAGCGCCCGCCACACCTTCATGCCCAACCGCTTCGTCTTCCCGGGCGGGCGGGTGGACCCTCACGATTCGCGCGTAAAGGTGGCCAAACCCTACGACCCGGTCACCCGCCACAAGCTCTTGGCGCGCATGCGCAACGGCAGGGGCGATGCCAGAGCCCGTGCCCTCGGCGTTGCAGCGCTGCGCGAGACGTACGAGGAAACGGGCGTCCTCGTGGGCGAACCCGGCGGCGTGTGCCCGTCAAGCGCCGACATCTGGCAGGGCTTTGGCACGCGCAGTCTGGGGCTTGATCTCTCCGCCCTTCGCTTTGTCGCGCGGGCCATCACGCCGCCGGGTCGGCCGCGGCGCTTCGACACGCGCTTCTTCGTGGTGGAGCGGGAGGCCATTGCCGACATCGACCCCCATTGCGTCGGGCCCGATGCCGAGCTTGAGGAAATTGCCTGGGTTGCCATCGAAGAGGCCAAGACCATGCCTCTTCCCACCATCACCCTCACAGTCCTCGACGAACTCTTGGACCGCTTGCGCGCCGATACGCGGTTGCCGCCTGACGGTCCCGTGCCGTTTTACCACTGGCGCCCCAATGGTTTCGTCAGGGAGATCCTCTAAGCCAGACGCCGGAACGCTTTTTGGAGCGATCCCGCCCCTCAATGCCCCCCGCCATCTGGCGCTTGCTCACGTTTTAGGCGAAACACGAGACTTCTAGCGCTGACCTCACTGGATCAATGGACCCGACGCCCCCTGCCCGACGCGCCACCACGCACGCCCATCGCGATCAAGCCGATAATCTCGGTGATTCGCACGGCGCCGCGTCGTCCAAAGGGCACGGGTTGGGCAGCGGAACGGCCGAACCCGATCCGCCCCTCAACTGGCTCGCTCTTGCCGCCGTGATCAGCGGCATCACGGGTGTGGGCCTAGCGCTCAGCCTGTCCTTGCCGCTGTTGTCCATCGTGCTGGATTCCCGCGGCATTCCGCCATGGCTCGTGGGCGTCAACACGGCAACGGCGGGGATTGCCGCCATCTGCGTCCTGCCGTTCGTCACGGGCCTTGCGCGCCGTTTCGGCACCGCCCCGCTCATCATCGCCGCCTTCTGCACCATGGCGGTGACGCTGATGGGCTTTTACTACATCGAAGCGTTTTGGCTGTGGTTTCCCATGCGCTTCATCTTCTCCGCCGCGGTGACGATGATTTTTGCGCTGACAGAATTCTGGATCAATTCGTTGGCGCCGGAGAAACGCCGCGGGCTGATCGTGGGCGTCTACACAGCGTTCCTGTCCATCGGGATCTCCATCGGCCCGATCATTCTCGCAATTGTCGGCACCGAGGGGATCATGCCCTTCCTGATCGGCTCGGGCGCGCTCCTCCTTGCCGCCATTCCCGTCACACGGGTGCGCGACCACCAGCCCGACCTCCCGGACGGTGGGCGCTTCAACCTCCTTTATTTTGTGTTCGCCGCCCCTTTGGCGCTGTTTGCCGCGCTGGTGTTCGGCGCGGTGGAGTCGGGCGGCACGGCGATCCTTCCCCTCTATGGCACGGGGATCGGCCTTTCGGGCGAGCAGGCAGTCATCCTGGTGTCGGCCATTGCCGCGGGCAACGTCTTGTCGCAAATCCCCATCGGCTACCTTGCCGACAGGGTGAACAGGCGGCTCTTGTTGATCGGCTCTGCGGCCATCGGCGCCGTCGGGGCAGCGGCGATCCCCTTCGTCAGTGGCAGCTTCATCGCACTGCTGGTGGTGTTGTTCGTCACAGGCGGCATTGTGGCGGGGCTTTATACCATCGGCCTCACCCACCTTGGGGCGCGCTATCGGGGCAGCGAGCTTGCCTCGGCCAACGCCGCCTTCGTGATGATGTATGCGGTGGGCATGCTGGTGGGGCCCATTGCGCTGGGCGGTGGGCTCGATCTTTACGAACCGCACGGATTTGCCATCGCGATCGCGGCAATCTTCGCTATATATGTCCTCATGGCATTCGTGCGGATCGGTCGCTCAGGGGTCTCCCCTTGACTTGGCGGCCGGCGCGCCGCATCCACCACGGTTTGAGATAGACGCGCCTGCGCAGGTCTTCTGCGCGGCTGAGGAGGTCCCCATGGCCAAGGCCACAACCATCAAGATCAAGCTGCAGTCCACCGCGGACACCGGCTACTATTATGTGACGACGAAGAACACCCGCACCATGACCGAGAAGATGGTGCAGAAAAAGTACGACCCCGTTGTCAAGAGGCACGTGGAATTCCGCGAAGCGAAGATCAAATAGATCAGTCCTTCGGCAAGAACGCCTTCACGGTCGCAATAAAGCGGTCGATGGAGATGGGCTTGGACAGATACGCCTCGCACCCTGCCGCGCGAATGCGCTCCTCGTCCCCCTTCATGGCAAAGGCCGTGACGGCGATGACCGGGATCGGGGCAAGGTCGGGGTCGGATTTGATTTTTTCGGTCACCTCGAGGCCGGACATTTCAGGAAGCTGAATATCCATGACGATGAGGTCGGGCTTGTCGCGCTTGGCCACCGCCAGAGCATCGATGCCGTTGCGTGTTTGTAGGATTTCCATCCCGCTCGCTTCGAGCAGGTCGTGGAACAGCTTCATGTTGAGTTCGTTGTCCTCAACGATGAGCACCCGGTAGCCCATGGTCTGTCCCGCTGCCTCCCGCCCACGCACCGTTCCTAACGGCCCTCTCGTAGATCACTTTGGGCCTCAGCGCACCATGCCCGGTACTGCCACATCCCCATTTGCGCACACCGCCGCATGCCTCTGTGGCGGCACGGGCGCACGCGGCATGCCATGCGGCCCCCTCACGCCATGAAGGTGCGGCCCGATGCCTCTGGGATTGCCATTGCCGCCCTGTCCCACTTTGCCACCGACCAGCGGGTTCTGGACCGGTTTTTCGCCGTCACCGGTCTTGATTCAGAAACGCTGCGGCGGGCTGCCAACACGCCAGGCTTTTTCGCTGGCGTCCTCGACTTCGTCCTTGAAGACGAGCGCTTGCTACTGGCCGTCGCCGAAGAACAGCAAATCCCGCCAGAGGCCATCGTCAACGCCCGCCGCGCCTTGAACGAACGGGACGCGGACGTGGACGACGGCAGATGCCGCGCCCACACCGGCGACGATGACTGGCCGCCGCCACCCCCGGTGGACTGATGGAGGCGCTGTGCCGCGATTGCCTGAGCGTGTTTGCCGGGCCCGTCGGCGCACGATGCCCTTCCTGCCGTAGCCCGCGCACAGTCTTCCATAGCGAACTCACCGCGCTCACCATCGCCCACGTAGACTGCGATGCGTTCTTTGCGGCGGTGGAAAAGCGCGACAACCCGGCCCTTGCCGACGTGCCTGTGATCGTGGGCGGCGGGCGCCGGGGCGTTGTCAGCACCTGCTGCTATCTGGCGCGCATTCATGGCGTGCGATCCGCAATGCCCATGTTCAAGGCGTTGAAGGCCTGCCCCGATGCGGTGGTGATCCGCCCCAACTTTGAGAAATACGTGACGGCGGGACGCGACATCCGCCAGCGCATGCAAGCGCTCACCCCGCTGGTGCAGCCCTTGTCCATTGACGAAGCGTTCCTGGACCTTGCGGGCACGGAGCGCCTCCACCGCGCCCCGCCTGCCCTGACGCTGGCGCGCTTTGCCCAGGAGGTGGAGCGCGAGGTGGGCCTGTCCGTCTCCGTCGGCCTTGCGCCCAACAAGTTTCTGGCAAAGTTCGCCTCTGATGCCGACAAGCCGCGCGGTTTTACGGTGATCGGCAGTGCGGATGCAGAAGAACGCCTTGCCGGCGAACCGGTCACGAAGCTTCCCGGCGTCGGCCCTGCCGCGTTGCGCAAACTCCACCGCCGGGGGATCGAAACCGTCGGCGACCTCCAGACCCGCGCCCTCACCGACCTCATGTCGGAGTTCGGCGAGACGGGTCAGCGCCTGAAACGCCTTGCCCATGGCGAGGACCATCGCCAGGTGGACACCTCCTCAGAGCGCAAGAGTATGAGCGCTGAGACGACGTTCGATGCCGATATCAGCGATCGCGAGACACTGCTGGCCCTCCTGCGGCACTTGAGCGAAAAGGTCTCCGCGCGAATGAAGACCAGCGAGATTGCCGGGCGCACCGTCACGCTGAAGCTGAAAACCCACGACTTTCAGACCGTGACGCGCAACAAGGGCCTGCCTGAGCCGACGGCGCTCGCCCACCGCATCTTCGCCACGGGCAAAGCGCTTTTGTTGCCGCAACTGGACGGTCGGCGGTTCAGGCTGATCGGAATTGGCCTGTCCCACCTCAGCGATATTCGCAGCGCCGATGCGGACGACCTCCTCGACCCGCAGCAGGGCCGCATGAGCCGCGCCGAGCACGCCATGGATGCCCTTCGCGCCCGCTTCGGCGACGAGACCATTATGTTTGGCCTGACCCTTTCCGCCCCCCGACGCAGGATGCAGCCCGCAGCGCCCCCCGCCGCCGACGACCCCACCAAAACCCCACCCGACGAGGCCTAGTCACGGACCCACAACCAGCGATGTGGGGCTCGCCAAAATCGGCCCACCGTGCCGAAGCGGTTTTCCATGGTGGGCCGTCGCGCCGGCTCATCCCATGAGGCCGCGACGAACAAGGTTCAGACCTGCAATGATGAGGACGATAAGCGTTGCCTTGCGGAAGCGGTCCTGATCCAGCCTGTCCTGGACAAGGATGCCCACGAACACTCCCGCCAGCGCAGGCACCAGAAGAAGCGCTGAGAACGGCGCCGTCGCCTGGTTCAACACGCCCGAATTGATGTGCGCCAGTGCAAGGACGATGGCCGACAGACCGAACACCACCCCAAGGACACGCACCTGCTCAGCCTTGGGCGTGTTGAGCGCTGTCAGGTACATCACCGTCGGCGGCCCCCACACCCCAGACAAGCCGCCGATAAAGCCTGCCATGGAGCCCAAGACCAGCTCCGCCTTCAGCCGGTGCGCCTTGGTGATGGTGAACTTCACCCCCACCAGCTGGATAAGCGCAAACACCACCACGGGGATGCCAAGGATCAGGAACAGCGCCGAGTCGGAGACCACGCGCACAAGCTGCGCGGCAAACCCGATCACCACCATCACGGTGAGGAGGAACCGCCAGTGCGCCTTGACCGACCCCCACGCCGCACCCACCCCCTGTCGGAAGGCCTGCACCACATTGGTGGCAAGGGTGGGGATGATGAGGGCGGCCAGTGCCAATTCGGGCGCCAGCACTGTGCCCAACCCCGACACCATGATCATCGGCATCGCAAACCCCACCGCGCCCTTCACGAAGCCGGCAAGGAGGGTGATGAGCAAGATGGCGACCCACAAAGTGGGAACGAGTTCGGGAAGCAAACGGCAGCTCTTTCGGAAGGAAGAGCAAGCTATGCCAGATTGCGTGCGCCCAAGCCAATGGCGCCGCGACCGCTACGGCACGATCCGCTCCGTTTGGATCAAGCCGAGCCGATGAGACCGTGCTCGTACCTTAGTCTGGCGTATGTCATCGTCGCCGGATCTGATCCGGATTGAGCGGGACAAGCGCGAAGGACGTTTTCTGGCCACTCGGCCAAGACTGCCGGTCAACTACCCAGCAAGGCGCTCCTGCACCCACCGGGCGGTGCGCAAAAGGCGGGCATCTTCCCCCGGTCGGCCCACCACCTGCACGCCAAGGGGCAGGCCGTTGGAGCCCTTGGCCACGGGAAGGTTGACACAAGGCGCACCGACGAAGGTCCACAGCGCGTTGAAGACGGCCGTACCCGTCGCGCCGATGCCCTCGGGGGCCTCGCCGATCGCCGATGGCGTGACGATTGCGTCATAGCGGTCGAACACAGCGTTCAGCCCGCGCGCCAACGCCCCTTGAAGTTCTCGCGCGGCAAGATAGTCCCGCGCCGAGTGGGCGACGCCTTCGAGATAGGCCTCCTTGAGAATGTCGCTGAAGGCACTGGCGTCGCGCTCGTAATAGGCGCGAAGGTTCTTGGCAAAACCCACCGTCATAACCGTGCGCTGGGCGGCCATCACCGTGTCGAACGCACTCGGAAGGTCCACCCAGTCGGCGCGCTCGCCAAGGGTTTGTGCCACCTCGCCCATCAGCCCGCTTGTGTCCTCCGACGCCTCAGGCCAGGTGGGGCCTTTGACCATGGCAAGGGTCGGCGTCACGGGGGGCTCTGAGCGGACGGCGGCCACAAGATCATTATGGGCGATGGGACGTGTGCGCTGGTCCGACGGGTCGTAGCCCTGGATGGCGTTGGTGAGGAGCGCGGCATCGGCAAGCGATGTGGCAAAGATCCCTGCCGTGTCGAGGGATTCGCAAAGGTTCAAGACGCCTGTGAGGGAGACCGTGCCATGGGTGGGCTTGAAGGCCACCACACCGCAAAAGGCCCCTGGGCGGATGGTGGAGCCGGCCGTCTGCGAGCCGATGGCAAGGGGCACCATCCCATCGGCCACAGCCGCCGCAGACCCTGAGGACGAGCCGCCTGGCGTATGGTCCAGATTGTGAGGATTGCGGGTGGGGCCAGGGTGGAGGAAGGCGAACTCCGTCGTCACCGTCTTGCCGATGATGAGGGCGCCCGACGCCCTTAGCCGCGCGGCAATGGCAGCATCGCGCTCGGGCCTGCGACCAGCATCCAGTGGGCTGCCGTTCTCGGTCGGATAGTCGGCGGTGTCGATGATGTCCTTCAGCGCCACAGGCACGCCGTGCATGGGACCGATGGCGCGGCCCGATTTGCGGTAGCGGTCCAACGCATCGGCCTGGGCGCGCACGTGGGCGGGGTCGATGTGCACGAACGCCCGCACCTCGCCGTCTCGCGCCGCGATCTTTTGAAGGCACGCCTCCGCAACATCCCTGACAGCAAGGGCGCCTGAGGCGACCTTCTCGGCCACCTCCACCGCGGACAAGGGCACGCTCATTTCCCGTAGACCAGATCAGGCAGCCAGAACACGATCTGCGGGAACAGGTAGAGGACGGCCATTGTCACGAACACCATGGACAGGAACGGCATGCACCCTGCGAAGATCTGCGCAAGGCGCACGTGTGGCGGGGCGATGCCTTTGAGGTAATACGCACTCATCGCCATCGGTGGCGTGAGGAACGAGGTCTGAAGGTTCAGCGCCACCAAGATGCCGAAGAACAGCGGGTCGATATCGAACACAGCGAGCAGTGGCAGGAAGATCGGCACGAAGATGATGATGATCTCCGACCACTCCAGCGGCCAGCCAAGCAGGAAGATGATCACCTGGGCGAGCAGCAGGAACATCAACGGCGACAAGTTGAGGCCGGTGACGAAGTCGGCCACCAAGTGCTCACCGCCAAGGTAGGAGAACACGCTTGCAAACGTCCACGAGCCGACGAACAGCCAACACACCATCGCTGACGTGCGCACGGTCAGGTAAACGCTCTCGCGCAACCTGTCCCAGGTGAGGGCACGATAAAGGAGCGCTAGGGTGAGGCCGCCAAGCGCCCCCAGCGCTGCCGCCTCCGACGGTGTGGCCCAGCCGAACAGGATCGCGCCGAGCACGGCACTGATGAGAACGGCAAGCGGGAAGAACGAGGTCAGCATCATGATGATGACCTGAAAGAGCCCCACGCCCTCAATATCTTCCTGCTTGGGCTTTGGCGCGATGGAGGGGTTCAGCCACGCGCGGCCGATAACGTAGATGATGTACATCCCCGCCAGCAGCATTCCGGGCAGCAAAGCGCCCGCATAAAGCCGCACGATGGAAACGTTGGACGTTGCCGCGTAGACAATCAGCATGATCGACGGTGGGATGAGGATGCCGAGCGTGCCACCCGCGCAGATGACGCCCGCGGCAAAGCTTGTGCGGTAGCGCGCATTCAGCATTGCCGGGAAGGCCAGCAGGCCCATCAGCGTCACCACCGCGCCGACGATCCCCGTGGCGGTGGCAAACAGGGCGCAGGTGACAAGGGCTGCCACGGCCATGGACCCCGGCACATTGCGCGCGGCAATCTGCAAGGTGGTGAACAGGCGCGTCACGATATTCGCGCGCTCGACAATATAGCCCATGAAGAGGAACAGCGGGACGGCGGTCAGAACATCATTGCTCATCACGCCGTAGGTCTGGTTCACCAAAAGGTCGAAGATGCGGTTGTTGAGGAGGCCCTGCGCCCATTCGGACCACAACTCGAAGCCACCCGCCTCGCCCTGCTCCACCAGACGGTCGTAGATGCGCCACTGCCTGTCGGCATCGAAGTAGGCGTAGTAGCCGAAGCCCACCGCCATCGCCATCAGCGTAAAGGCAATGGGAAAGCCCAGCATGATGATGACAATGAACGAGCCGAGCATGAAGACGGCGACTTGGGGGTCGGTCACAGGGACGATCTCCTGGCGGCGTTCATGGGAGCGAGACGGACGGATGCCGGCTCAGGTGGGAGGGGGCGTGAGAGGCGGGGCGGCACAGAGTTATCGTTTGGGCTCGTCGGGGCGGACCACGTCCACCGCCTCCGACCCATGCGCCAGGACGGTGGCGACGGACGGGTCTTGGAGCTGCTTGTCCAGCTCCTCAACGTCCGCCTCGCGCTCGGGCCAGTAACCGCGCTTCAGGCACAAAATGCACCGGCACACCTGCGCAACACCTTGAATGAACAGGAGTACGCCGGCCGCAACGATGATCACCTTGAACTGGAAGATGGGCACACCCGCAGGGCTCATCACGCTCACCTCCTGGAAGCGGATGGAGCGGGCCGCGTACTTCCACCCTGCGAAGATGAGCGCCAGAACGCCTGGGAAGAAGAAGAAGATGTAAAGAACCAGCTCAAGGCCGGCCTGAAAGCGCGGGCGCCACAGACGATAGAACACGTCCGCCCGCACATGGCCGTCGCGTGACAAGGTGTATGCACCGGCCATCATGAAAAGGGTGCCGTACATCATGTACGAAAGGTCGAAAGCCCAGGCCGTTGGCGCATTGAAGAACTTACGCGCAAAGACTTCGTACGCAACGCCGAAGGTCATGAGGATGATACACCAGGCGAATGCGCGTCCGACCCAGGCCGAAACCCTGTCGGCGAAGCGGATATAGGTTTCCAACCGGTGCACCCCCTCGGAGATGATGTGGAGACGGGCGGCGCCGCAAGGGCGCCGCCCTCAAAGGTGTTAGAAGCCCAGCTTACCGGGGAAGTAGTGTTCGTAAGCCAGCTTGTAGTCAGCCTGGTTGAGGAGGTTGTAAAGGCCAACCCTGTCGGACCACGCCTTCTGACTTTCCACAACGCGCTTGAAGTAGTCTTCGTTGGTGAGCTCGGCGAGAACCGTGTCCCAAGCCTCCAACTGGCTCGCCATCACCGATTCTGGGGTGCGGTAGACGTTGACGCCATGCTCTTCGATGAGGGTCACAAGGTCTTGCGAGTAACGGTCCATCGCCAAGCCATAGTTGGCGGTGGAGGCGGCCTCTGCGGCGTACTCGAGGATCGCCTGGAAGTCTTCGGGCAGAGTCTCATAAAGGCTCTTGTTGAAGATGATCTCGAAGAACTCGGCCGCCTGGTGGTAGGAGCCCATCATGTAGTGCTTGGACACGTCCTGCGCGCCGAACTGCATGTCCGAGGTCGGGTTGTTGAACTCGAACGCTTCGATCACGCCGCGCTCCAGGGCCGGCACAATCTCGCCGCCGGGAAGCTGCGTCACCGAAAGGCCGATGCCGTTCATGATGTCGGTGGCAAGACCGACGGTGCGGTACTTCAGGCCCTGCATGTCGTCGATGGAGGTGATCTCGCCCTTGAACCAACCGAGCGGCTGGGTGGGCATGGGCATGGCAAAGAAGCCCACAAGGTCAAGGCCGAGGATGTCGTTGATCAGCTCGTCATAAAGGGCGCGGCCGCCGCCATAGTTGATCCACGCCAGCATCTGCTGTGCGTCGGTGCCGAACACAGGGCCGGTGCCGAACAGCGAGGCCGCTTTGTTCTTGCCGTACCAGTAGGCGGTCACGTGGTGGCCACCGTCGAGGATGCCGTCGGCCACAGCGTCCTGAAGCTGGAAGGCCTGGACGACGGCGCCCGCCGGCAGAAGGTCGATCTTCAAACGGCCGCCGGACATGGCTTCCACGCGGTCGGTGTACTGCTTGGCGAACTCCTGGAAGATGTTGGACGCGGTCCAAGCGGTCTGCATCTTCAAGGTGGTCACGCTTTGCGCGCGTACCACATTGGGCGCGGCGAGGGCCGATGCGCCGACGACGGCAGCACCGCCGGTCTGGAGGAAGCGACGACGCGAAGTCTGTGTCATGTAAGGCTCTCCCTAAGGCAATTTTTCTTGGTCGCTAGAGGCCAGGAGACACCATGGAGACGACCAGGGCAAGGGCGGCGGGCACCGACGCTTTAAGGTGACACGCCCTGTGGGCTTTTGCCGGATTGGACGTGCCGAGGCGCCAGTCAGACCGGCGCGGGCCTGTCAATAACGATGAGATCGTCGGGCGATACCGCAATCCCCACCGGGTCGCCCACACCGAACGGCGTGTTGGGATCGGCATCGATGGTGAGCGGGGTATCCGCCGCCCCTTCCACCACAACGCGCACCCTGTCGCCCAGAAAGAGGACGCGCTGGGCCCGCCCCGTCAGCGTCGCCGCCTCGGGGGCCGTCAGTCGCAATCGCTCGGGCCTGATGAACACCTCGCCAGGCGCGTCCACCTCAATGTGCCCGCCGGGCAGCATCAGTTTGCCCGCCTCACGCCGCCCGCCAATCCTGTTCGCACCACCCACGAAGGTGGCGACGAAGGCATCGTGCGGGGTCGCATAAAGGGCGCGCGGCGTATCGAGCTGGACGATGCGTCCGGCCTCCATCACCGCAACGCGGCTGGCGATCGCCATCGCCTCGGTCTGGTCGTGGGTGACGAAGACGGCGGTGATGGAAAGGTCGCGCAAGAGGCTTGCAAGCTCATCGCGCAGAGCTTCGCGCAGGTTTGCATCCAGCGCCGACAGCGGCTCATCCAGGAGGAGGACGCGCGGGCGCGGCGCCACCGCCCGTGCCAGCGCCACCCTTTGCCTCTGCCCGCCCGACAGCTGGTGGATGGCGCGGTCGGCCAGTTCCTCGATTCGTGTCAGCGCCATCAGCTCGGCAACACGGTCGGCGGTCTCGCGCCTACCAACGCCTGCCACCTTCAGCCCGTAGGCAATGTTGCCGGCCACCGTCATGTTGGGAAACAGCGCGTAGGACTGGAACACCACACCCACCCGCCGGCGCTCCACAGGGGTCGCCGTCACCTCGTCCACGCCGAAGAAGACCTTGCCGCCCGGGTCGGGCGTTTCGAGGCCCGCGATCAACCTTAAAAGCGTCGTCTTGCCGCACCCTGACGGGCCGAGGAGGCCGACAATCTCCCCCGCCTCGATCAAAAGGTCTGTGGGGCGGAGCGCTGCGACGGTGCCAAAGGTCTTGCCGCAGCCCAGGAGCCGGACGGTGGAGGTCATCTCAGCCTTTCACGGGTGGACACGCTCATCGCCCGCGGTTCGCACGGTTGGCGGCAAGCTGCATGGCAAGCAGGAGTGGGGCAATCATCACGAAGAAGACCAGGGTATAGGCCGAGGCGATCTCAAGGCGCATCGAGGCATAGGAGTCCGCAAGGCCCACAGGCAGCGTCTTTGTAAGGGGCGTGTGCAGCATCCAGGTGAGGTTGAATTCCCCCACCGACAGCGTCACCACCGTGAGCGATCCTGCCAAAATCCCCGGCAGCGCATTGGGCACCACAACATCCCAGAACCGCCGTGCCGGCGAGGCGCCAAGGGTGGCCGCCCCCTCCTCCAGCGTCTTGAGGTCAATCACCGCAAAGACCGATGACACGGCGCGGATCATGAAGGGGAGCGTGTAAAGAACGTGGCCCACCAGAATGAAGAGCCATGAGGTGCGAAACGCGCTCCAGGGCCCGTAGAGCTGCAAGAGGGCAAGCGCCAGGGCAAGGCCGGGGATTGCCACCGGGAGCGCGACGATCTCGTCAATCACACGGCCGATCCGCTTGGGCGCCTTGGTCAGTGCATAAGCGGCAGGCACACCGATCAACAAGGTGATCACCAAACACGACAAGGCGATCTGTAGGGAAAGGCCGATGGAATCGGCATAAAGGCGCCAGACCTCCTCAATCCATTTCAGCGTCAGCCCGGAAGAAAGGCCGCGGAAATAGTTGACGGTGACGCCCGCAAGCGCCGACATCACCGCAGGAACGATCAAAAACGCGCAAGCGGCCAGCGTCACCGCCAGCTGTGCGGCAAATGCGATGCGTCTTGCCGTCAGCACGTCAAGGCGCTCGCCACGCGATGATGGAGACGACAATGGCCGGACACGATCACGGGATTGACCGCGACTCCGGGGACGGGCGCATCTGGCTCGCCATCATCGTCAACATCGTCTTGACGGTGGTGCAGGTGATCGGCGGTATCGTGGCAGGCAGCCTGGCGCTGATTGCCGACGCCCTCCACAACCTGTCGGACGGCCTTGCCCTCGTCATCGCATTCATTGCCAGGCGCATCGCTCGGCGGCGTGAAGATGCCACCATGACCTTCGGCTACGCGCGGGCCGAGACTGTGGCCGCCCTCGTCAACTACACGACGCTCATCATCATCGGCATCTACCTCGCCTTCGAAGCGGTGATGCGGCTGTTCAACCCCGAGCCCGTCGACGGATGGATTGTCGTGTGGGTGGCGCTGGCGGCCTTGGTGATCGACTTTGCCACCGCCGCGCTCACCTACACCATGTCGAAGACAAGCATGAACATCCGCGCAGCGTTCCTGCACAATGTTGCGGACGCCTTGGGCTCGCTGGGCGTCATCGTCGCAGGCGTCATCATCATCCTTTATGACTGGCGGCTGATCGACCCGCTGATCACGCTGCTGATTTCCGGCTACATCCTGTGGCTTTCCATCAAGGAGATCCGCGGTGTCATCCGCATTTTGATGCTGGGGAGCCCTCCTGGTGAAAGCACCGAGGCGGTGATCGACGCGGTCGGCGACGTCGAGGGCGTCAGAGGTGTTCACCGCGCGCGCTATTGGCAGGTGACGGAGCACGATGCGGCCTTCGATGCGCACATCATTGTCGACGAAGGGGCTTGGTCGCGGGCCGATGCCATCAAGGCGGACGTGAAGGCGATGCTGATGGAGCGGTTCGACATCCACGAATCGACGCTCGAGTTGGAATGCGCCATCCACGGACAGGACGATGCCCCGCCCATCGGCCGCGCCCGCCAGTAGGAATGCCGCGCTGCCGCTCACGCCGCAGCAGCCACGGTGTCGCCTGAGACGGCACGCGCCAACAACAACAGCGCCCACGTAACGAGCCCCAACACGATGGAAAGGGCGCAGGCCGTTGCAATGTTCGCCGACAGGGTGAACTCGGTATAGATCACCATCGGCAACACATCGATGTCGGTGGCAAGGGTGAACGCTGTACCGAACGCGCCCATGGCGGTGGCAAAGGCAATGGCGCCTGAGGCGATGAGCGCGGGCGCCAGCGCGGGGACGATCACGTCCTTGGCAAGGCGCAAAGGGCCTGCCCCAAGGGTGCGGGCCGCCTCTTCAAGCTGAGGGTCCAGCTTCTCGGCCGCCGCCATCACCGTCAGCAACACGCGGGGAATGGAAAAGTACAGGTAGCCGAAAAACAGCCCCGTCATCGAATAGGCAAAGACGATCCTCTCGTCGAACACGGCCTGTCCGATGGTGTTGACCAGCCCCTGACGCCCGCCGAGCAGAATAATCATGAAACCCACGACAACACCTGGGAAGGCGAGCGGAAAGGCAAGTGTTGCAATCAACAACGGTCGACCGGGAAAGCGGCTTCGCTGCAAGAAGACGCCGGCAATGCCGGAAATCAACAGGGCGAAGACGGTGACAAGTGCCGACACGATCACCGTCGACAACAGGCTCGTCATGTAACGCCGGTTGGTGAGGATGTCGGCGTAAAGGGCAAAGCCAGCCTCACCATCCACCGAGGACAGCACCAGCCGCCCCAGAGGCAGCGCCAGGAACGTCAGCGCGAACACGGCCAGCGGCAAACCAGTCAGAACGGCAAACAGCCTGGGGGACATGGATGGATCGGCTCGCGTGAGGTCCCCTGTGACCAACAACAAAAGCGCCGGAGAGGCAAACCCTCCGACGCTATCGTTTCACGTTTGTGGCGGCGGTGCGGCGGCAAAGCCTCACTCACCCGCCGCCCATCGTTCAGACCATTACTGGATGACGATTTCCACGTCCTGCTCGGTGCCGAGGGGGCGGTACTCTTCAGGCGCCATCTCGGTCATCTCGCTGACCGCTTCGCGAGTGACCGTGTTGGTGACGAGATCTTCCTCGACCATCTTCACGTCTTCGATGGGAAGGGCGATCTGACGCTCGGCAATGCCGAGGAAGCCGCCTGTGCCGATGACGAGGTAGGTCGCATCGCCACGGGTGACGACATTTTCAACATCGCCGATGGTGTCGCCGTCAGCGCCGATCACGCTCTTGTCGAGGAGCTGCTCCACGAGGAAGGCGTTCTTGTTGGCGGCAGGGTCGACCTTGGGTTCCGCGGACGCTGTGGTCATCGCAGGCTTTTCGACGTCATCCTTTGCCATTTCGGGCTTGTCGGCGTCAGCGTCAGCCATCTCGGGCGCGTCGATGTCGGCAAGCGCAGCGGTGCGGGTCTCATCTTCGCTCATCTGACGGAAGCGCACGTTGGCTTCACCAGACTGGTTGAAGGTGATCTTCGGCTGACCGGCCTCAGCCATCTCGATGCGCGGCTCGGCCGCATTGTAGCGCACGTCCGCCGTCACCTCTTCGATGGAGATGTTGGCGCCCTCAGCCTCGTTCACCGAAACAGTGGGGCTGGCCTTCTCCACGGTGACCTGCGGGTTGGTATCGGAGGCCGCAACGTCCGATTCGCCGATTTGCAGCTTCACTTCACCCTGCTCGACGTTCACCGTGGGCTGGGCCTGGTTCACCGTCACGCGGGGCTGAGCCATGGCCACGTCAACGGTGGGGTCCGGCAGCTCAACCAGAATTTCCGGCTTCGGCATATCGATGGTGATGGTGGGCGGCGTCACGTTCACACGCACCACGGGCTCGGCCTGGTTGACCGTCACAATGGGCCGACCTGGCGTCACGTTCACCTGCGGCTGAGGCTGTTCCACCGACACTTGCGGCGCGGCCTGCGAGACCGTCACCTCGGGCTCGGGAACCGCAACGCGAATGCGGGCCATGGCATCGGCGTCGAAGTTCTCGGCCGTTTCATCGGCAGAGATTTCGCCGGCAGCGAGGCGATAGGAATCGCGGCAGGTCTGCGGGTCACCGTTGGCGGCGATGGCCTCGGCGCGCTCAGGCGTTATGGTGATGTCGGGGCCGTCGTTCTCATCCACGTAAGCGACAAACTCAGCGCAGATCGCTCCATCTTCGATGGCGGCAATATCGCTGTTGGTGTTCTGCGCGTACGCTGCAGGAACCAAGGCGGTGGAAGCAAGCAGAAGCGCCAAAGGCAGCTTAGGCATCATCAGTATCCTTTCCATACCCAAAAGACTTCGCCCGCACATTTCGGCGCGCGAGCAAATCACCCATCCAGTGGCGGATGTGTTTCTGTTGGATCTGCCAAGGAACGGACAATAGTCCTCTCAAGTTCCTAAGTTTTTTGCGAATTAACTTAGGTTTATGGCAAGAGTCTTGGATGGAAGCGTGAACGCAGGAACACGGTCCTTGGTTCCGATATTGCCGCCGATCGGTGCGATGACGGTTCCTTAAGCGCCGAGCCTGCGAAATCCGTCGGTGATGATCTCGCCAAGCCAGTCGCACGCGTAGGGGCCGGCCATCACGATCCGCCCGCTTTGGCGCGAGATCTGAAGGTCACCGCCAGGAAGGGTGACGGTCAACCGATCGCCCGCATGGCCGAGACGCTCAGCCACCGCACCGATGGCGCAGGCCGCTGTGCCGCACGCCTTGGTGGCGCCAACGCCCCGCTCCCACACGCGCGCCTTTGCAGACCCCGGCCCCGTCATGGTCACGAACGAAATGTTCGCGCGCTCGGGAAAGACTGGGTGGGTCTCAAGCTGCGGCCCGACGGCCGCAAGATCCACATCGTCCGCATCGGGCACGAAGAAGACGGCGTGAGGGTTGCCCACATTCACGCATGCCGCGGGGCCGAAGGGGGACAGCGCCGGCTCGTCGAAGGAAAGGCGCAAAGGATAGCCCGCCCCATCCGCCAGAGGAATCTCGGCCGCTTCGAACCGCGGCGCGCCCATGTCGACGGCCACCGCTGAACCGTTGCGCCAGGCACGCATCAGGCCGCCTGTGGATTCCATCGTGACCTCGGCGGCGCCTGTCTCCTCCATCAGAAGGCCGGCCACGCAGCGGGCCGCGTTGCCGCACGATTCCACCTCTCCGCCGTCGGCATTGACGATACGCATCAAAGCTGTGGCCGACCCTTCGGCGGGCTCGATCTGGATGAACTGGTCAAAGCCAACGCCGCCGTCGCGTGCGGCAAGGGCGCGGATGCGCTCAGACGTCAACGCCACCTCCCGGGCGCGGGCGTCCACCACGAGGAAGTCGTTGCCCAGCCCGTTCATTTTGCGGAACGGGATCGGCTGAAAGGCATCAGCGTTTGGGGCGTTATGCGCGTCCATCGCCCTTTATTAGGGGTGTCGCATCGCTTTCGCCAGTTGCACCCGCCCACGCCCACCTCGCGCCAATGTGATGGCGCGTTGTTCGCCCGCTCGCCTCCACACGGGCCCTTCGCAGCCAAACCCACAGCGTCCGCGGCGATTGCCCAAAGTCCAAGCACCCCGTCCGATCACGCGAATTCGGCTTTTTTTCGCGTTTTTTGGCCCTGACGCCACTTTTTTGCGTGCTTTGCCACACGAATGCTCGCGGTGGCGGTCACAAGTCCCCACACTAGGTTGACAAGACTGACGACTGGAGGTTCGGGGTGAACCAGCGGACGATCCTGATCATCGACGACGACGAGGATCTGCGCGAGGGATTGCGCGAACAGTTGGCCCTTTATGACGAGTTCTCCGTCATAACGGCCGACTCCGCCGCCAAGGGCATGGCGAGCGTGAAGGAAAACGATGTGGCGCTCGCCATCGTCGATGTGGGCCTTCCCGACCTTGATGGGCGAGAGGCGGTCCGGCTGATGCGGGCCAACGGCTTCAAGGCGCCCATCATCGTTCTGACGGGCCACACCACCGATGCCGACGCCATCGTCGGACTTGAGGCCGGCGCCAACGACTATGTGACGAAGCCGTTTCGCTTTGCCGTACTCTTGGCCCGCATCCGTGCGCACTTGAGGCAGTTCGACCAGAGCGAGGATGCCACCTTCGCCATCGGCCACTACACCTTCAAGCCTGCCGCAAAGCTTCTCGTCCAGGGTGACGGCAAGCGTGTGCGGTTGACGGAGAAGGAAACGGCGATCCTGAAATATCTTTACCGTGCCGGCGAAAAGCCCATCACGCGGGACGTGCTCTTGCACGAGGTTTGGGGCTACAATTCAGGCGTCACCACCCACACGCTGGAGACCCACATCTATCGTCTGCGCCAGAAGATGGAGCGCAACCCGGCAACGGCGGAGCTCCTTTTGACCGAGGGCGGCGGCTACAAGCTGATGCCGCGCGCGGCAACGGAAGGGTGAGGCGCGCTTGAGCCTTGCCCGCTACCATGCCGTCATGCGCAACACGCCGCTGTTGCGCGCCCTGCCTGACGAGGCGCTGAAGCTCCTCGCGTTTGGTAGCCACACCCTCGATCTGAAGCCCCGCCAGGTGCTGTTCGAGCCGGGTGAAGCGGCCGACGGTGCCGTCCTCGTCCTTGGCGGCCAATTGCGACTTGTGCCCAATTTCGGTGACGGCGAGGGGCATGTGGTGAGCGTCGGCCACCTTGTGGACGAGTTGGCGCTCATCATCGAGAAGACCCGCACCACCACGGCCGTCGCGCACACAAGCTGTGAGATCTTGCCCCTGTCGCGGGCGGATATGCTCAGAATCCTCAGCGAATATCCTGACGCGGCCCAGCGTCTGCAAAGCTCCATCGCTGAGCGGGCGGGCGCCCTTTTTTCCGACGTGGCCCGCCTTACCGAGAAGTTGGAGCGGGAAGCTTGATGCGGCTCGCCGCCAAGGTCAGGCAACGACGCTGAACCGGCGCCCGTTGTTCCAGCGGCGGTCGCTGCGCATCCTGTCAAGGAAGTCGGCAAAGGACATGGGCTCGGTGAAGAGGTAGCCCTGGCCAAGGCGTAGGCCGAGTTTTGCCAGTACCTCCACCTGCTCGCTGTGCTCAACGGCGCCTGCCACAAGGTCAACGTTCAGCGTCTTGCAGGTCTGAACGACCCCTGCGGTCACCGCCGACTTCCTGTCCATATGGCTGCCACCTGCCAGGAAGCCCGAATCCACCTTGATCAGCCGCACGTCAAGCTCAGTTTCCGTCGCCAACGTCGCCAATCCCTCACTGAGCGAATCAAAGCCCACTGTCAGCCCGCGCTTCAAAAGGCTCTGGAAGGCTGGGAGGACGTGGCGGCCGAGGTGCGCCAGAGGGTTCTTGCCCATCTCAAGCATCATGTCGGAGGCGCGCATCCCCTCACTGGTGAGGACCTTGTCCAGATGCTCAACAAAGCCAAGGTTCTGCAGCTGAATGATGGAGGTGTTGAGGGCGACGGGAAGGCGCGTGCCTGTTGCCGCTCGCAGCCTGTTCCAGTCCTCAAGCAGCTGGTCGACGACAGCAATCCCGATCAACGGCGCAAGAGCATAATCGTCGAATGCGGCTTGGAAGACGCCGGCTTCGGCAACGCCTTCGCTGTGCTGCCAGCGGGCAAGGACCTCAACGCTCACCACGGCGCCCGTCTCAAGGTCGAACACGGGCAGATAGTAAGGCACGATTTGCTTGGCTTCGAGCGCGCCTCTGATCTGTTGCATCAGCTGGTGACGATCGTCCTGCTCGACTCCGTGGACGGGGTCGTAGACGGTGCCGCGCACATGGGTCTCGCGCTTGGTTTGGAACAGGGCAAGATCGGCGTTGCGATAAAGCTCACTCTCATCCAGTGCATCGCGTGGGAAGACCGCCGCGCCCAACGACAGGTGAACAGGGATCGCCGTGTCGCGGTATTCAAAGTCGATCTCTGCTGCCTCCATCAAGCGTTCAAGCGGTCGCTCAATGTCGCCAGCGCAGGTGAGATTGTTGACGACGATGGCGAACTCGTCCCCGCCAAGGCGGGCCAGGGAATCTCCCTGCCTTGTGGACTGCTTCAGCCTGTCGGCGATGCACTTGAGAAGCTCGTCCCCCGCCTCGTGGCCGTACACGTCATTGATGGTCTTGAAGTGGTCCACGTCCACCAGGATGAGGCCGACGGACTGGTTATGCCGACGTGCCGATTCCAGCGCCGTGGTCAACCGGTCTTGCAGGAGCATTCGGTTGGCAAGGCCTGTGAGGGAGTCGTGGTTGGCGGTCCACCACAAGCGCAGCTCGGCCTCTTTTTCGTCCGTCACATCCTGGATGATGCCGTACATGTGGTGTCCGTCGCGGTCGGACGACACGTTTCCCATGCAGCGGACGGTGCGCATCTCGCCATCGGCGCGACGGAACGGCAGGGTGAAACTGAAGCCACTCTGCTCATCGACCGCCTGGGCGATGTGGCTGCGCACAAGGCCCTGCACCTCCTCGGGGTAGAAGTCGATCGCCTCTTCGATGTTGGGTGTGCGCGAGGCGGTGTCGATGCCATGGATGCGGTAGACTTCGGCGGACCAGATGAGCTTGTTGCGCTCAAGGTCCACCTGCCAGATGCCGATGCCGGTCATCGTTTCCACATTGCGCAGGACCGATTTGGCGCGGCGGAGCGAACTGCGCACGCGGCGCACGTCCGTCACATCGCCAAGGGCATCGAACACGGCCCCTGCCACCTCGTGGGCGGGGCACACGTCGCTCCTGTCGGACCTGTCGCGCAAGAGGAAGACCACCCGGTCTTCCAACGGGCCGCTACAAAAGGCATGCCACTGGGGGCTTGGTGTGGGGAGCGCCGTCATCTCATTGTCCGGGACGGCGTCGGCGGACTGGCGGATGGTCAGCGCCAACTCGCGATCCTCAGGCGCCATGGGGCCCGCGTGGGCGATCTCGTACTTGCCGTCAGGGTCCGGCCAGACAAGCATGACCAAAGCGAAATGACCTGCCCGTCGTGCGAGCTGGAGAAGGCGGTCGCCGGGAATATCAGTTTCCATAACGCTCAGTCCCGCCTCGCTGGCCCCGCCGCCATCGCTCATCAACATCTCACCGTGGGCGCGGGGGATTGCAGCAGCATTATGGCAAAAGTGTAACCAAGATATGCCTGAAACGTGAACCCTCTTGTCCCATTAATCGCACCCACTTGGCCCAGACTTGGCCCCCACGACCGCGCCCTTCACACCTTGCAGCATGCTGGTGGCTCTGCTAACGCCATAAAACCTTCTCTGCAAACCCTTCGCACGGCCTCCAGGACACCTACATGGTGGCTATTGAGCGGCTCATGGAACACAAAGAAGGCTGCGTGTGGCTGCCGCGATGGGCGGACCAACCGACGCACCGTGAAAAACAGCCATGGCACAGCACCAGCGGTGTCGCGCTGGTCTATGGGCAGCGAAATGCTTAAAGTTTATTGCGCACCATACGCCATTGGGCACAGACCGTTTTGAGAGTGAGCCGTCGCGATGACCCCCAATCTGCTGTCACAAGCCATCGCCTCGGCCCGGCGCACATTCGTCGCCGTCGCGCTCTTCAGCTGCGTGGTCAACATCTTGATGCTGACCGGCCCCTTGTTCATGCTGCAGATCTACGACCGCGTGTTGACGAGCCGCAGCGTCTCCACGCTGGTGGCCCTCGCCCTTTTGGTGGTGGGTCTTTACCTGTTCATGGGGATCGTCGATCTCATCCGCTATCGCGTCCTCACGCGCATCGGCCACCGCTTTGATGAGGACGTGGGACGCACAGCGTTCCTGACACAGCTCTCCGCCCCCGTCCGCTTCGGTCCGCTTGCGGCAAACAACGAGCCTGTGCGCGATGTGGACCAGTTGCGTCAGTTCTTTTCGTCACCCGGGGTGACGGCGCTCTTTGATATGCCGTGGCTCCCCATCTATGTGGGCATCGTCTACCTGATCCATCCCTGGCTCGGCTATCTGGCAATGGCGGGCGCGGTGGTCCTGTTCCTCATCGCGCTTATGACGGACCGATTTGCCCGCCCGGCCATGCGCACCAGTGCGGAGTTGTCCGGCCAACGCAATGCCATCGTGGATTCAGGCCGGCGCAACTCAGAAGTGCTCCACGGTATGGGCATGCTGGATGCCGTCGGCGGCGTCTGGGACAAGGTGAACGACAAGTTCCTTGCCGCCAATGCCCGTGCGGCTGACGTTGTGGGCTTCTCCTCCGTTGCCTCCAAAGTGTTCCGTCTGTTCCTCCAGTCGGCGGTGCTGGCCCTTGGCGCTTACCTTGCCATTTTGGAAATCATCTCGCCTGGCGCGATGATTGCGGCCTCCATCATCATGGCGCGTGGCCTTCAGCCGGTGGAAATGGCAGTGCAGAACTGGCGGCAGATGCTGTCGGCGCAGCAGGCCTACCGCCGTCTTGGCAAGACCCTTGGGGAGCCGCCTGGCGAACCTCCCCTCAGCCTCCCCGCGCCCAAGCGCGAAATGGTGGTGGACAATGTCACCGTCATTCCCCCCGGCTCGCGCACGCCGACGCTCCTGGACATCCGCTTCAAGATCGGCAAGGGCATGGCGCTCGGCATCATCGGCCAGTCGGGCTCGGGCAAATCCACCCTTGCAAGGGCGCTTGTGGGCGTGTGGCAGCCCGTGCGCGGTTCGGTGAACCTTGACGGTGCACCGCTCTCCCAGTTTCCGCCCGCACAGCTTGGCAGGCACCTTGGGTACCTGCCTCAGGACGTGGAGCTGTTTGCAGGCACCATCGCCGAGAACATCTCCCGCTTTGACCCCAACGTCACCGACGAAGCTGTGGTGGAGGCGGCAAAGACCGCGGGCTGCCACGACCTTATCCTTGCCCAGAAGGACGGCTACAGCACGGCCATGGGCGACCAGGGGGCCACGCTGTCGGCCGGTCAGCGGCAAAGGATCGCCCTTGCCCGCGCCCTTTACGGCCACCCCTTCCTCATCGTTCTGGACGAGCCCAACTCCAACCTCGACGGGTTCGGCGACAGTGCGCTGAACCGCGCCATCCTCGCCTGCAAGCAGCGCGGCGCCATTGTTGTGGTGGTGGCGCACAGGCCGGCGGCCCTTTCGGCCACCGACAAGCTTGCCCTCATCGAAGGGGGTCGGCTTGCGGACTTCGGCGATCGTGACGATGTTTTGAAGAAGGTCATGCGTCGCGACAAGGTAGACACGCTCCCGCGCAATCCGGCGCAGATTCCGCAGTCACAGCAGCGTCAGGCAGAGCCAACAAAATGAACACGCAACCGCCAGCCCTTCGCGCCACCCCGCTATCATCCGCTCGCAGAGCGCGCTTTTCGGACTCCATCCGCCGCTATGTCATGGTCGGTGCCATCACCTGCGGGCTCCTGGTGTTCGGCGTGGGCGGCTGGGCGGCCACGGCCAAACTCTCCTCAGCCGTCATTGCCGCGGGCACAGTGGTGGTCGCCACCAACGTGAAGCAGGTGCAGCATCCCGACGGCGGCATTGTGGGCGAGATCAAGGTCAAGGACGGGGACGACGTGGAGGAAGGCCAGCTGCTCATCCGCCTGGACGAGACGCTCGTTGCCGCCAATCGCTCGCTGCTTGACGGTCAGATCATCGCCCTGGAAGCCCGGCTGGCCCGGCTTGAAGCGGAGCGTGACGACGCCACGGACCTCACCCTTCCGCCCGAACTTGCCTCGCGCGCCGATGATCCATTGGTGAAGCAGGCGATCGATTCGGAGCGCAAGGTTCTGAGCGCCCGCGCCTCCACCATGACCGGCCAGGTAGACCGTTTGAACGAGCGCATGAAGCAGCTCGAGCAGCAGATCGAAGGGCTCGATGCGCAGCGTGATGCCAAATCGGGCGAGATTGACCTGATCGACGACGAGCTTGTGCTGTTGGAAGGCCTGTTCGAGCGCGGCCGCACCACCCGCGACAGGATCGTGAATCTGAAACGCAACAGGCTGCGGCTCGAGGGCGAGCGGGGCGAACTCATCTCCCGCGCGTCCATGGCGAAGGGCCGCATCAACGAGACCCAGTTGGAGGTGCTGCAGATCGGCATCGACCAGCGCGAGAAGACGTTCTCCGAAATCACGGAGATCAAGCCCGAGATCGCCAACCTGAAGGAGCGTCGCGCCGCGGCCGAGTTCCAGCTGAAACGGATGGATATCGTCGCGCCGGAAGACGGCATCGTCCACAATCTGGACGTTCACACCGTCGGCGGTGTTGTCCAGCCCGCCCAGGCCATCATGCAGATCGTGCCTGACGCGGATGCCCTCGTCATCGAAGCGCAGATCGCAACTGTGGACGTGGACCAGATGTCCATCGGCCAGGACGCGACGGTGATCCTGTCAGCGTTCGACTATAAGACCACGCCGCAGCTGCACGGAAGGGTCACCTTCGTCAGCGCAGAGGCCAGCCGCGACGAGCAGACCGGCGTCACCTACTACACGGTCCGCGTGACGCTGAAAGAAGGCGAGCTTGAGCGTCTGAACGATGATCTTGTGCTGCTGCCGGGGATGCCCGCTGAGGTCTATATCTCCACAGGCGGACAGACCGTCGTCTCGTACCTGATGCGCCCCCTGACCGAGCAGATCCGCAGGGCCTGGCGCGAGACCTAAAACGCCATCCGCTCGGCTTGAAGCAAACTGAGCGGGTGACTGCGTTCTGGCATCTAAATCTAGCACAGCGCGTGACCGCACACAGGTGGCGGTGGCGCTCCTGCCACCCCCAAACTTTACGCCTGACGTCTACTCGGCGGCCTCACGATCGACCTGGTCGTCGGTGTCGGCATCGTCCCGTTTGACGTAAGGCTCAGGCGTCACCTCTTTCCACTTGCGATGACCGTCCACCAGGCCCTCAAGGCGCTGGTACTCCAGCCGCTCGCGGTCACGGCGCCGCACGAGAATCTCCGTTTCCTTCGCATCGTTGGGGTCAGCGCCCAGCCCGACAAGGGCGTCCCTGCCGAAGCGCAGGGCCGAATCGAAGGTCTCGCGGCGCTGATAGTCCACTTTGTTGTCGAACAGCGTCAGCGCATGGCGCCTGTCGTAGGCCCTTGCGTACACCATCACATGGGGGAACTGCTGCTTGATGCGTGTGACGATGGTGGTGGTCTGGTGAGACGGCGATGTGCAGACCGCCACCATCCGACACTTTTCGATTCCGGCAGCACGCAACACATCGAGCCGCGACCCGTCGCCATAGTAAACGCGGGTGCCGAACCGGCGCGCTTCGTTGATGCGCTCAGGATCGTTGTCGAGCAGCGTCGGCGCATGCCCGTCCGCCAGAAGCATTTGCGAGACAATCTGCCCGAACCTGCCGAAGCCGACGATGAGGATCTGCCCGTCCGCATCGGAAAAATCCTCGTCGGGCTCCGTCTTGGCAGGCTGGCGCACCAACAATGGCGGCAGCGCGCGGATGAGGAAGGGCGTCGACACCATCGACAAGATGACGGCGGCAATCAAAAGGTTGCCGTCCTCCGCCGACAAGATCCCTTGATCGGCGGCCGCCGTGAAAAGGACGAAGCCGAACTCGCCCCCTTGGGACAACAAGATTCCGGTCTTGGTGGCGGTGCGATGATCGCCCCCGAACACGCGCACGAGGGCGTAGACCACCAGCATCTTCACAACCAGCAGGAAGGCGACGCCGCTCAGGAGAATCGCCCAATTCTGCGCAATCAAAGGCAGGTTCAGGGACATCCCCACCGACAGGAAGAAAAGGCCCAAGAGCAGACCGCGGAACGGCTCAATGTCCGCTTCAAGCTCGTGGCGATAGGTGGATTCAGCGAGGAGCACGCCGGCGATAAACGCGCCCATCGCCATCGACAGGCCAACGCTCACCATCGCCGTCCCTGCCGCAAGGACGACCAAAAGGGCGGCCGCCGTCATGATCTCGTTGCCGCCGAAACGCGCTAGGAGGCGGAAGAACGGCGTCATCAGGTAATGGCCGACGGCAATCACGATCGCGACCACAACCACCGCGACCACCACCGAATAGGCCATGGACGAGCCTTCCATGGCCTCGCCAGGGGCAAGCAGCGCCACCAGCGCCAGAAGCGGCACGATGGCAATGTCCTGCATGAGGAGAACGGCAAACGTCTTTTGCCCATAGGGCAGACGCATGGCGTTCCTCTCCTCGATGATCTGCATGACGAGGGCGGTGGAGGAGAGCGCGAGCCCCAGCCCCGCAATCAGCGCCGCCTGCCAGGTTCGATCCAGAACGAGGATCGGGTACAGCATCATCACCGCGCCGCAGAACACCACCTGCAGTGCGCCGATGCCAAAAATGTCCCGCCGCATGGACCACAGCCTGTGCGGGTTCAACTCCAGCCCGATGAGGAAGAGTAGGAACACCACGCCAAGCTCGGCAAAGTGCAGGATCTCCTCAGGTTCGTCGGTGACCCCAAGTGCGGACGGGCCCAGGAGAACTCCTGCGAACAGGTAGCCCAGCACCGCCCCCAGCCCCAACCGCTTGAAGATCGGCACGAAGATGACTGCGGCGGCAAGGAACGCAATGACGATCAGGAACGGCGACGCGGCGTTTTCGTGCATAGCCCTCCCTTTCGTGATCCCTGCAGCCGGACATTGTGTCCTGCGCTCTCCCACCGCAGCTTGGCGTGTGTCCTAGACTAGCCTGAGGACGCCCTAACCGGTAGTGCGCTCCGGCGCGTCCATTTCACCACTCCCCTCCCACTTGGGTCGGATGCGGCGTTCGGCGAGCGCCGATGGGCGCGCTTACTCGGCCGTCCAGCCCCCGTCTATGGGCAAGATCGCGCCGGTGATGGAGGCTGCGGCGTCCGAGCACAGGAAGAGCGCGAAGGCCGCCACCTGCTCCACTGTCACGAACTGCTTGGTGGGTTGGGCGGCCAGGAGGACGTCGCGCTTGACCTGTTCTTCGGTCATGCCGCGCTCGCGTGCCGTATCGGGGATTTGATGCTCCACCAAAGGCGTCCACACGTAGCCTGGGCAAATGGCGTTGACGGTGATGTTGTCCTGAGCGGTCTCAAGCGCCACCACCTTGGTGAGGCCGGCAATCCCGTGCTTGGCCGCCACATAAGCCGCCTTGTCGGGCGAGGCGACGAGAGCGTGCGCCGATGCCGTGTTGATGATGCGCCCCCACCCGGCTTTGCGCATATGCGGCACCGCATGCTTCATCGTGTGGAACGCGCTCGACAGGTTGATGGCAATAATGGCGTCCCACGAGGCGTCGGGAAACGTCGTGATCGCCTCCACGTGCTGGATGCCGGCATTGTTGATCAAGATGTCGCACCCGCCCATCTCGCGCTCGGCAAGGGCGATCATTTCGGCGATCTGATCGGGCTTGGTCATGTCGGCGGGGGAGTAAGCCGCCTTCACACCCTTTGCTTCCAAGGACTTGCGCTCAGCCTCGATGGCATCGGCGTCGCCAAAGCCGTTGATGACGACGTTCACCCCTTCATCGGCGAGGGCCTTTGCATACTCAAGCCCGATGCCTGAGGTCGATCCGGTGATGACGGCGCACTTGCCTTTGAGCATGGCGGTCTCCTTATGCTGTTAAGGCCCTTCTACCGTTTGTTGTGCAGCGCACAAGTGGGTTGCCCGTTGCCGGCTTCGGGTCGCGCCGATATATCGATGAAGACCGAGGGAGGCCGCCATGGACGTTGTCAGTCACACCAAGAGTGGTCCGCGTCCACGCAGGGTTTCCATTCCCGTGGATGTGGGGGGCGTCACGGTGGGCGGCGATGCACCCATCGTCGTCCAGTCCATGACCAATACCGATACGGCGGACATTCCGGCCACCATCTCGCAGGTGGCAGCGCTGGCCGCAGCGGGGTCGGAAATTGTGCGCATCACCGTCGACCGGGACGAGTCGGCCGCAGCCGTGCCCAAGATCCGCGATGCACTGGCCGCCCGCGGCGTCACCGTGCCTCTTGTTGGAGACTTCCACTATATCGGCCACAAGCTCCTGGCCGATCATCCCGCTTGCGCCGAAGCCCTTGCCAAGTATCGCATCAACCCTGGCAATGTGGGCTTCAAGGCCAAACGCGACACGCAGTTCGCCTCCATCATTGACATGGCGATCCGCTACGACAAACCTGTGCGGATCGGCGTCAACTGGGGCTCGCTCGATCAAGAGCTTCTGACCCACCTGATGGACCAGAACGCCACATCGCCCACCCCCGTCTCCGCCGCTGCGGTGCTGCGCGAATCCATGGTGCGCTCAGGCATCTCCTCAGCCAAACGCGCCGAGGAGCTTGGCCTTCCCGCCAACAAGATCCTGATATCGGCCAAAGTCTCCGACGTGCAGGAGCTGATTGCCGTCTACCGCGACCTTGCAGCGCGGTGCGAGTACGCCCTCCACCTTGGCCTCACCGAGGCCGGCATGGGCTCCAAAGGGATTGTCGCGTCTTCGGCCGCCCTTGGCATCCTCCTTCAGGAGGGGATCGGCGACACCATCCGCATTTCGCTGACGCCCGAGCCGGGCGGCGACAGGACGCTTGAGGTGAAGGTCGCCCAGGAGCTGTTGCAGACCATGGGCTTTCGCGCCTTTCTGCCTGTGGTCTCCGCCTGCCCAGGCTGCGGGCGCACCACCTCCACAGTCTTCCAGGAGCTTGCCAAGGACATTCAGGCCTTCATCGGCGAAGAGATGCCCCGCTGGAAGGACGAATTCCCGGGCGTGGAATCCATGAAGGTGGCCGTCATGGGCTGCATCGTGAACGGGCCCGGCGAGAGCAAGCACGCCGACATCGGCATCTCCCTGCCTGGCACAGGCGAGCAGCCCTCCGCGCCCGTCTTCATCGATGGCGAGAAGGCGATGACGCTGCGCGGCGCTGGTATTGCGGCCGAGTTCAAGGCGATCGTCCATGACTATGTGGTCAAACGCTACGGCGCCGAAGGGACTTCCGCGGAACGGGAAACGGAGGACGCATGATGCGCACACTCAGCCTCACCATGGCCGCGGCCATACTGGCAACGGGCTTTGGCACCGTCACGCCTGCGATTGCTGAAACCGCCGCTGTGGCAGACGGCGCCTGTGGCGGCCTTGTGGGCACTTTCCTCACCCGCAAGATGATCGGCGAGGAGGACGCCATCGAGGAGGAAGGCCGCAGCCTCATCTCCTTCACCAATGGCGGCCACGTCTTCTTCAACGATTCTGCCCAAGGGGGCGGCGAGGGCTATCAACCCTTCACCACCGCCCGCGGCGCCTGGTCGTGCGAGGCCGCTGACGGCGGCGCAACGTTTGCTTTCGCGGTGATCGACTTCACCCTTGCCACAGCCGACAACCCTGACGAAGGCCTTGCGCGGGTGGACGTGACGGGCCGCTACGACGCCGCCGACGGAACCATTTCGGGTGCGGCCATCGTCTCCTTCTACCCCCTCACCGCCGATCCCATCGCCAAGACGGGGGCACTGCCAGGCTCGGCCACGTACAACTTCAGCGGCGAGAAAATCCCCGCCCCCTGACGGCGCGGACGATGACCCAAAGCCTTTTTGGGAAGGGCATTCGATCCTATGTCCTGGTCTGAGGCGTAGATGCGGAGGCGAGGATGGATCAGGACGTCAAAGGCGCTGTCCAAGCGCTCACCAACTGGAGCGTTGAGGACGGTGGCGGGGCCATCACGCGCACCTTGAAGTTCGCCGACTTTGCCGAAGCGTTCGGCTTCATGGCGCAGATCGCCCTGGTGGCTGAAAAGATGGATCACCATCCGGAATGGTCGAACGTCTACAGCACCGTCAACGTGCGCCTCACCACCCATGACGCCGGCGGGCTGACCATGAAGGACATCGCGCTGGCCAAAGCCATCGACAAGGCCGCCCAATGACACGCGGTCATGGGATGGCCCTGGACGGCGAAATCCTCGGCCCGGAAACGTTGGACGAGGAGAACGTCAAAAACATCAAGCGCCGCTTCTGGCCGACGCTGAAAAAAGCGCTGGGGCAGATCCCTTTCGCGCACGATGTGGTTGCCGCCTATTACTGCGCCATGGACCCTGATGTTCCCATGCGGGTCAGGATGACACTCTTGGGTGCGCTCGCCTATTTCGTGGCGCCCATCGACGCCATTCCCGATGTTCTGTTGGGGATCGGCTTTGGTGATGATGCGACGGTGCTGGCAGCGGCCATTGCCATGGTCGCGGCCCACATCAACGAGAAACACCGCGCGAAAGCCCGCGCGGCGCTTCAGGATTAGGGATTAAAGTTTCACTCCGTCACCACAGGCGACGGGTGTCCGGCACGTCCCAAAACGGGCGATCGGCTTCCAGATGTGCCGCCACGGGGTCAATGCCCACATCGGCCATGAGGCGCGGGTCGAGCTTTTGCAGCGCCCGCCTCTCCCGCCACAGGGTCATCCACAAGAGGATGCGGCGACCGAAATGGACGGGCTTGGAACCGCGGTGAAGTTGAACGTGTGTCGATATGGCCTTTTGCATGTGACCCTCCAACGGTCCATCGAATGTCCCGTTGATTTGGCGACCCAAGAGGGATAAGTAAAACGAAACGTCGTCATGAGATTGATCACAGAGATTGATGGCACCCAGAGCCCTTGACCTGTCAGCGCTGCGCAGCTTCGTGGCCATCGCCGAATGCGGCGGGGTGACGCGTGCGGCCGGCCTGTTGAACCTCACCCAGTCGGCCGTTTCCATGCAGCTGAAGCGTCTTGAAGAAGCGCTGGGCCAGACCTTGCTTGAGCGCAACAGACGCGGCATGACGCTCACCGCATCGGGCGAGCAGCTCCTGTCCTACGCACGGCGGATGCTGGAGTTGAACGACGAGGTCTGGTGCCGCATGACGGACCAGGCGTTCGAGGGCGAACTCATCCTCGGTGCCCCCCATGACGTGGTCTATCCGCACATCCCCAAGATTCTGCGCCAGTTCGCGAAGGCCTATCCGCGGGTCAGAGTGTCCTTGCAATCCTCCTATACGCATTTGTTGAAGGAGCAGCTGGCCAACGGCCAGGTGGACGTCATTCTCACCACCGAGACGACGGTGGATCATGGCGCTGAGGTGCTTCAGGAAAGCCCGCTGGTGTGGTGCGGCGCCCCCGGCGGTATCGCCTGGCGTCATCGCCCCTTGCCGCTCGCCTTCGAGGCCGGGTGCATTTTCCGCCCGTGGGTGCAAAGGGCGCTGGACGACTGGGGCATCCCTTGGACAATGGCGGTGGATTCCATGTCCATTCGCACCGTGGAAGCCAGCGTTTCTGCCGATTTTGCGGTCCACGCGGGCATTGAGTTTACCCTGCCACCGCAGCTTGAATGCATCGACCATGGGGGCACTCTACCGCCCCTCCCGGTCACCTGCGTTGGGCTCTACATGACAGAGGGGCCGCGGCGGGACCTTGCCGAGGCCCTAGCCGCCGTCGTCAGGCGCACCTGGCGGGGGGAGATCCACGACACGTCACGCCCCCTTCTCGCGGCAGAGTGATTGCCTCATTCATGTCCGATTCAACCTTATGCGCCATCGTGTGCGGGCTTGAGCACTTCGCGGCGGGCGCACCCGTGCACGTCAATCATTGGACTTTGCGCGGCTTTCAGGGGTTGACCCCGCCGTGTCTCACCTGAAATGGGAGTGTATGCTGCTCCCGACGGACCAACGACCATGAGCTCAGTTATGCGGTCTCTCGCCACTTTTTTGTTCCTGATGTTGCCATTCTCGGCGCTGGCCCAGAATGCAGCGCCGACGCTGCTGCAGCAGTTCAACGACTGGGAAGCCTACAGGTACGAGGCCAATGGCCAAGTCACCTGCTACATCCTGTCCAAGCCCACCACCATGGCACCGGCCAATCGCAACCACGGTGACGTGTTCTTTTTCGTCACCTCGCGGCCGGCCGAGAACGTCTCCGATGAGGCGAGCGTTCTGGTGGGGTACCCGTTCGCACCGGACTCCACGGTGACGGTGGATATTGATGGCCAGCAGTTCTCGCTGTTCACCAAGGACGATGGTGCCTGGGTGGAATCCACCGCCGACGAGCAGCAGCTCATTGCCGCCATGCGCGCCGGTCGCAGCATGACGGTGCGGGGTCGGTCGGCCCGGGGGACGGAGACCTCCTATTCCTTCTCCCTCTCCGGCGTGACGGCAGGCTCCAACCGCATCCGCAACAACTGTAGCTGACGGGCGGGGGCAGCCACCTTGGCCAACCTTGCCCTCCTGCGCCGCCGGTCCCAGCCGGCGATTTCGCCCGACGTGGCGACCCTTGACGACCGCTCAGCCGATCAGGCCGCGCAGCTCGTGGGCGCATCGCGGGAGGACTTGGCTCAGTACCTGACGGCCGTCGGCGTCCCCGCCGGCCAGGTGAACATGCGCATTGCGCAGCTGTGGCACTGGCTTTACATCCGCGGCGCCGACAATCTCAGCCAGATGACCAACATCGCCGCCCCCCTGCGGCAGGCCTTGGTGGAGCGCTATCGTCTCGGCAGCGCCGAAATGGTGGATGAGCAAATCTCCATCGACGGCACGCGCAAATGGCTCCTGCGCTTTCCCGCCCACGGCGGCGACAAGCCTGTGGAGGTGGAGACGGTCTATATCCCCGAAGAGAACCGGGGCACCTTGTGCGTGTCGAGCCAGGTGGGCTGCACGCTGACCTGCACCTTCTGCCACACGGGCACACAGCGCCTCGTGCGCAACCTGACAGCCCACGAGATTGTCGAGCAGGTGGTGTTCGCCCGCTCGCGCCTTGGCGACTTCCCTGGCGCTTCCCAGGCTGACGGTGGACCGCGCACAGGCCGGATGATCTCAAACGTCGTGCTGATGGGGATGGGCGAACCGCTCTACAATTTCGACAACGTGAAAGCTGCCATGGCCGTTGTGGCCGACGGGGACGGGCTATCCCTGTCCAAGCGCCGCATCACCTTGTCCACCTCGGGCGTCGTGCCGATGATCGAGCGTGCGGGGGCTGAAATCGGCGTCATGCTCGCCGTGTCTTTGCACGGTGTGCGCGATGAAGTGCGCGACGTTCTGGTGCCCCTCAACAAAAAGTACCCCATCGAGGCGCTGATGGAGGCGTGCAGGCGCTACCCTGGCCTCTCCAACGCCAAGCGCATCACGTTCGAATATGTGATGCTGAAGGGGGTCAACGATTCCCTTGCCGAAGCGCGCGAGCTGGTCAGCCTGATCCGCGGCATCCCCGCCAAGATCAACCTCATCCCGTTCAACCCTTGGCCGGGCGCGCCTTACGAATGCTCCGACTGGGAGACCATCGAAGCGTTCGCCGATATTGTGAACCGCGCCGGCTACGCCTCTCCCGTGCGCACACCCCGCGGGCAGGACATACTGGCCGCCTGCGGGCAGCTGCGCTCACAGTCCGAAAAGCTTTCGGCGAAACAGCGACGGACCCTCATCCGTCAGGGCGCCTGAGGCGGCATGACCGCGATCTGGGCCCTTACAGCCCAAGCCATCATGGCACTTCTGGGCTATGCCGCCGCCTGTGGGGCGGCCGCGACCTTTGCAAGCTTTGCCATCCTGCAGAGCGGCGATACTGCGCCTTCAGGCTCCCTGTCCTTCCTTGTGCGCCTGTCCACCCTTGCCACCACCACCTCCTTCGTCGCGCTGTGGGATGCCTTCTGGCCGACGGCCATTGCCATTGCGCTGACCGAAGGGTTCAAGCTGCGCAACATCGTCGTCTACGTGGTGGCTGGCTGCCTCATCGGCCTTGCGATGGCGCTGCCGTTGCGCGAGCTCATATTCGGCGACGATTTTCCGCCTCTGCGCGAGGGCGTCCTACCGCTTTCGGTGGCGAGCGGGGCCATCGGCGGCTTCTTCTACTGGCTGATTGCAGGGCGCACGGCAGGTAAGTGGATGGAGTATCGCTGGTTCGACCCCTTCCCCCGCTGACGCGCTTTAGCCAAGGGAAAAGCCTGAGCGCTCCGCCACCTCCGACAGGGTGGATTGTGGCCGGGCTCCGAAGTGGGCAATCACCTCCGCGGCCGCCAGCGCACCCAGACGCGCACACTCGTGCGGCGCAAGGCCTCTGGCGTGACCCAACATGTAGCCGCCAGCAAAAAGGTCCCCTGCCCCCGTGAGGTCCACCACTTTGGTGGAGACGGCAGGTACATCTTGCGACACGCCGCGTGAGATCACCCGTGCGCCCTTCGCCCCCATGGTGATGACGGCCGTATCCACCGCTTTGCCGAGGCGCACGCACGCATCGTCAAAGTCATCGGTCTCGTAAAGGGACGTCGCCTCGCTCTCGTTGGCAAAGAGGAGACCGATCTGGCCGCTGTTGATCCAGTCCAGAAAGTCGGCCCTGTGACGTTCGATGCAGAACTGGTCCGACAGGGTCAGCGCAGCAACGCGGCCTGCCTCATTGGCCCGTTCGGCCGCTGTGCGGAAGGCGGCCTTCGCCTGGTCAGGGTCGAACAGGTACCCTTCCATGAAGGTGATGGCCGACCCGTCCACAAGATCAAGGTCGATGTCATCCACCGTCAGGAGCCGGCTGGCACCCAAATAGGTGTTCATGGTCCGCTCCCCGTCGGGGGTGACGAGGACCACGCAGGAGGCGGTGGGCGCATCGCCGTTTTCCAGAGGCGGCGTGTCGAAGGTGATGCCCGCGCGGCGCATATCGTGGGCAAAGGCTTCCCCGAAGGCGTCCTTCGCCACCTTGCCGATGTAAGCCGCCCGCCCGCCGAGAGAGGCAACGCCTGCCACAGTGTTGCCTGCGGAGCCTCCTGAGACACGCACTGTCTCGGTGAGGATGTTATCCACCGCCTCGATCTCTTCAGCCGTCACAAGGCGCATGGAGCCTTTGATAAGGCCATGCTGGTCCAACACGTCGTCACTGACGTGGCCCAGGATGTCGAAGATGGCGTTCCCGATTCCCAGAACGTCGTGTCGCGTGTCGGTCATAAGAAGCCTTGCCGGTTGGTTCGCCCAACGCCCACCACGCGAACGGGCCTGCGTCAACCGCACGCGGCAAAACTGCGGCGACGCAGCACCTATGGGGCAGCTTGGGAGGGCGTTGTGGGCAAAAAGAAGCGGCCCTGGCGAGACGCCGGGCCGCTTTGATTATCTCGATCCGTGCGCGGGACGCATCACGGCATCGGTCGGCGGCGTCTACTGGACGAAGACGGCCCGCTCGTGCTCGCGCAGAAGCGCTGAGCGGAGCTTCTGCAGGGCGCGGTTTTCAATCTGCCGCACGCGCTCCTTCGAGATACCAAGCTTGGCGCCAAGGGATTCCAGCGTGGCGCCGTCTTCGGTGAGGCGGCGTTCGCGCACGATGCGTAGTTCACGCTCGTTCAGCTCCTTCAGGGCGCGCTGAAGCCATGCGCTCCTGCGGTCGGTGTCGATGGACTCAGACACCACCTGGTCTTGCAGAGGCTGCGCGCAGGGGATGAAGTCCTGCCGGTCGGCAGCCGCGGAGTCGCTTTCAATGACAGGGGCGTTGAGCGAGGTGTCCGGCGCTGATAGGCGCGAGTTCATCAACTCCACATCGGCGCGGGAGACGCCGACGGCCTCGGCAATCTGGTCGTACATGGCAGCGTCGGGGGCGCCGGCGCCGTTGCGGGCCATTTTCGCCCTCAGGCGACGCAGATTGAAGAACAGCGCCTTCTGGGTGGAGGAGGTGCCACCGCGCACGATGGACCAGTTGCGCAAGATGTAGTCCTGAATGGAGGCGCGGATCCACCATGTGGCGTAGGTGGAGAAGCGCACATTCCTCTCCGGCTCGAACCTGGCGGCCGCTTCCAGGAGACCCACATGGCCCTCCTGGATGAGGTCGCCCATGGACAGCCCGAAGTGGCGAAACCGCGACGCGATGGAGATGACCAGGCGCATGTGAGCCGCCGTCAGCTTGCTTAGCGCCGCCTCATCCTTGTCGTCCCGCCAGCGCAGGGCAAGCTGATGCTCCTCGTCGCGCTCCAGATATGGGGCGCTCATCGCCGCCTTCACAAAGTGTCGCGGCGAGCCATTATCGGACATAAGCGGTTCCTGTCTGTGCACAGCCTCAGCCAAGGGAGAATCGCTCCACAGGGATTTGGTTCCACAGCAGCGGTAACTTTTATCGACCGACTTTGACGTAGGTTAACCGATGAAGGCTGCGCGAAGCTTGCGTCAGGCAGGCAAATCAAGGCGCTAAATGAAAAACGGGTGGGCCGAAGCCCACCCGCAAAAAAACGCAGCGCGTCAGAATGCCGCGTCAGCTTTCTTCGTTGCGTGCCCGCAGGGCCGCACCGAGGATATCGCCGAGCGAAGCGCCGGAATCGGTAGACCCGTACTGCTCCACGGCTTCCTTCTCTTCGGCAATCTCCAGCGCCTTGATGGACAGGGCCACCTTGCGCGCACGACGGTCGAACTGGGTGATGCGCGCGTCGATCTTCTCACCCACGGAGAACCGCGAGGTCTGTTGATCGTTGCGGTCGCGCGCCAGCTCGGCACGGCGGATGAAGGCCGACAGCTCCGTGCCGACGATGCCCACTTCGATGCCGGCTTCCTTCACCTCCTTCACCTCGCAGGTGACGATAGCGCCGCGACGAAGCTCGGCGCCGCCTTCCGTAGAGGCGTCGGTGAAGGGGTCGGACTGAAGCTGCTTGATGCCGAGCGAGATGCGCTCTTTCTCAGCGTCCACTTCAAGCACAACGGCACGAACGGTCTCGCCCTTGTTGTACTCTTCCATGACCTCTTCGCCGGGCCGGTTCCAGTCCAGATCGGACAGGTGGACCATGCCGTCGATGTCCTGGTCGAGACCGATGAACAGACCGAACTCGGTCTTGTTCTTGACCTCGCCTTCCACCGTGGTGCCAGGAGGATACTGGTCCAGGAAGGCCTCCCAGGGATTGTCCATGACCTGCTTCAGGCCGAGGGAAATCCGCCGCTTGGCAGCGTCCACTTCCAAAATCATCACCGTCACCTCCTGGGAGGTGGCGACAATCTTGCCGGGGTGAACGTTCTTTTTCGTCCAGCTCATCTCCGAGACGTGGATCAGACCCTCAATCCCCGGCTCCAGCTCCACGAAGGCGCCATAGTCGGTGATGTTGGTGACGCGGCCGGTGAAGCGCGCATCGATGGGGTACTTTGCCTCGATGCCTTCCCAAGGGTCGGCCTGGAGCTGCTTCATGCCCAAGGAGATGCGGTGCGTCTCCTGGTTGACGCGGATCACCTGCACCTTCACCGACTGGCCGATGGACAGGATCTCGGTGGGGTGGTTCACACGGCGCCAGGCCATGTCGGTGACGTGCAACAGCCCGTCGATGCCGCCAAGGTCCACGAAGGCGCCGTAATCGGTGATGTTCTTGACCACGCCTTCGATGATCTGACCCTCTTCAAGGCTCTGAACGATCTCGTGGCGCTGCTCGGCGCGGGTCTCTTCCAAGACCACGCGACGGGAGACGACAATGTTGCCGCGCCGCTTGTCCATTTTCAGGATCTGGAACGGCTGGGGCGTGTTCATCAAAGGAGAGACGTCGCGCACGGGGCGGATATCCACCTGGCTGCGCGGCAGGAACGCGACGGCACCGTCCAGATCGACGGTGAAGCCGCCCTTGACCTGGTTGAAGATCTTGCCGGTCACCTTTTCGTTCTTCTCGAACGCGGCTTCCAGGCGGACCCAGGATTCTTCACGACGCGCCTTCTCGCGGGAGAGGACCGCCTCACCGAGCGCATTCTCGACGCGCTCAAGGTAGACTTCCACCTCATCGCCGATGGCGATGTTCTCTTCGCCGGGACGGCCACCGAATTCCTTCAAAGGAATGCGGCCTTCCACTTTCAGACCCACGTCGATGACGGCAAGGTCCTTCTCAAAGCCCATGACGGTCCCTTTGACCACAGAGCCTTCGACCATTTCGGTCTGGTTGAGCGACGCTTCCAGAAGGGCTGCGAAGTCGTCGCGGGTTGGGGTTGATAAGCTCATCAATTCTCCGGACTGCGCAAGGTGCGCGCGGCGAGGGTTTGGGGTGTCGGTCACGCCCGAGCGCGGCTGCGCTGACATCGCCGCCTGTTGATGCAAGCCATCGCTCGAGTGTTTGCCGCAGCACAAAATGGGCGGACTTCTCGCCCACCCTGCACGCAGCAGGGGCTATTTAGTCCGCGCGGGCGTTTTCCACAAGCCCGATGGCCGCATCCAGCGCAGCACTGATGGACAGAAGCGTGGTGTCCAACACATGCGCGTCGTCTGCGGGACGAAGGGCACCGACAGGGCGGTTGGCATCGCGCGCATCGCGAATCTTGAGGTCGTCGAGGAGCTGCTCGTAGGCGGCCCCCTTGTCGGTGCCGAACAATTCGAGCGCTCTGCGGCGGGCACGGGCCTCGGGCGCTGCGGTGACGAAGATTTTCACCGAGGCATCCGGGCACACCACGGTGCCAATGTCGCGCCCGTCCAACACCGCGCCGCTGCCTGTGCGCTCCGCCTCCTGCGCAAACGCCCTTTGACGCGCCACAAGAGCGGTGCGCAACTGCGGCATCACCGCCACCTTGGAGGCGGCCTCAGCCACCTCCGCGTTGGTCAGATCCAACGCATCGAGCTTTTCAAGATCCAGCGCTTCGGCCGCGCTGACGGCCGCCGCTGGCGCGTCCAGAGGCAAGCCCCCTTCGCGCAGGAGCGCCGCAACCGCGCGATAGGTGCGGCCCGTGTCCAGGTACGACAGACCGAAATGCCCAGCCAGGCGACGCGAAAGGGTGCCCTTCCCGGAAGCGGCCGGCCCGTCCACAGCGATGATCACGCCGCCTCCACAAGGCTGACGCGGCCGCCAAGCTCACCAATGAGGTCCAGGAAGCCGGGAAAGCTCGTTGCCATGACACTGTGATCGTCCACGTGGACGGGGGTGTCGGCGGCAAGGCCGAAGATCAGGAAGCTCATGGCAATGCGGTGGTCCAGATGGGTGACGACCGTGCCGCCGCCAACGCGCCCCTTGCGGCCGTGGACCACCAGCCAATCCTCGCCGGCCTCATGGGAGACGCCGTTGGCCTCAAGCCCTGCGGCAACGGCGGCAAGCCGGTCGCTCTCCTTCACGCGCAGTTCGCCAACGCCGTCCATGCGCGTTGCCCCTTCGGCAAAGGCGGCGGCAACGGCAAGGATCGGGTACTCGTCAATCATGGAGGCCGCGCGCTCGCCTGGAACGTCAACGCCCTTCAAGGCCGAGGCCACCACGTGCACGTCGCCAATCCGCTCCCCGCCTGCGTCGCGCTCGTTGAGGATCTCAATGTCGGCGCCCATCTCGGCGAGCGTCGTCAAAAGGCCCGTGCGGGCAGGATTCAAGAGGACGTCGGCGACCACGAGGTCTGAGCCCTCCACCAAAAGCCCCGCCACAATCAAAAACGCGGCCGAGCTTGGGTCGGCAGGGACGGTCACATCGCACGGGACAAGCAGCGGCCGGCCGACGACGGTGATGGCGTTTGCCCCATCGCGCGTCTCCCGCCGGATGGTGGCGCCGAATGCGCTGAGCATGCGCTCTGTGTGGTCGCGGGTTGCCACACGCTCCACCACCGTCGTCTCGCCTGGGGCGTTGAGGCCTGCAAAAAGGACGGCCGACTTCACCTGTGCGGATGCCACAGGCAGGGTGTAGACAATGGGCAGTAATGTCTTGGGGCCGCGCAGGGTGAGCGGCAAGCGGTCGCCCTCCCGCGCGATGACCTCGACCCCCATTTGACGCAAAGGGTTGAGGACACGGCCCATGGGCCTGCGCGACAACGACGCATCGCCGATAAAGGTGGCGGCTATGTTGTGGCCTGCGACAATGCCCATCGTGAGCCGCACGCCTGTGCCAGCATTGCCGAAATCGAGCACACGGTCAGGCTCAAGCAGGGCGCCGAGGCCAACGCCGTTCACATGCACCTCGCCGGAAGGTTCGCGCACGATGGTGGCGCCAAGGGCGCGCATCGCCTCCAGCGTCGCCGTCACATCCTCCGCCGACAGGAGACCCTTGATGGTGGACCGGCCCACCGCGAGCGAGGACAGCATCAAAGCGCGGTGGGAGATGGACTTATCCCCCGGAACGCGCACACGGCCTTTCAAGGGCCCACTGCCTGATGCCAAAGCGGCGCGCGGTTGATGATCCATGCTGAACGTCTCCTGGCGAACGATACCCGGGCGCCAAGCAGGCAGCCCCTCGCGTGGGACGTGCCACACCGGCGGGCCGCGTGTCGCCTAGCGCGCTTTTTGCGCGTTTGGAAACAACGTAGCGGTAGAAATCGACCGGTCGAGCAGCGTATGCGCCAAAAAATGAGCATCTGTGCCTGTTCGATGCGATCAGATTGACCCTATGTGAGCCGAACATGTCCCATGGCGTGGCACCAGGGCGCGCAAGCGCTTTACATCCGCCCGGCTCCTATGCCATCGGACGCCGCCCGCTAACGATGGAGCCTCTCGTGGCAAGACCTGAACTGGGTACCAAGCGCCTCTGCCCCAATTGCGGCGCGAAGTACTACGACCTCAATCACGACCCGATCACCTGTCCCAAGTGCAACGCGCTGTTTGCCACAGGCGCGGTGGCCGCCATCCGTCCCGAAACCGCCAAAGAGGAGGAGGAGGACGACGACACGGTCGACACCGAAACGGACGACGTCGTGCTGGTCCCGCTGGAAGAGGCGGAAGACGACACCGACACCGACGACGACGATGATGACGACGTGGCCGTCGTCGCCCCCACCATCGATGCCGACGACGACGCACTGATCGACGATGACGACGACGATGAGGAAATGAGCGAGGTTGTGCGCGCCAGCGACGACGATGACGACGACCGCTAGCCTCGCCCAAGGCTGGATGGCGGGCGGGATGGTTGCAGGCGGCGGGCACGTGCCATCTCCCCCTCGGGTTTGACCAAAAGGGGTTGCAAGTTCACCGGGATGGTTTAAGACGCTGCCACCCGGACGGGGCCATAGCTCAGTTGGGAGAGCGCTTGAATGGCATTCAAGAGGTCAGGGGTTCGACTCCCCTTGGCTCCACCAATCTCGTAAACGGGTTGCGCGCTGTCACGGCTTAGGGCTGCCGCAACTGACTTGCGCATGGGGCGCACTTCGCGGCTTTGACATGTTGCGACACGCCGGTCCGTTTCTGTCCTGTCGATCATGAATTCATCGACCGGCGCTTGGCCGGCATACGGGCTGCACTTCTTGGCCGGCACGTTCCAAGTTCTTGCATTTAAAGTCGACACGCTCAGTTTTCGCCGCGTGGAAGAGTTTTTGAACTCACCAATGCACCCATTCGCCCAGTCCTTACATTGCTGCACAGCATGCCGACGTCCGCTTGCGCGCTTTCCGCTCAGTTTGATTCAACCAGAGCAGATCGTGCTCTAGGGTGCGTCAACGATTGGTTTTCCCGTCAGATCGGTCGAGGAAGCAAATTGGCGCAAGATTTTCAGGATCAGATTGCAAAAGGCCTCGGGGTAGAGCTGAGCCCGCAGGTATCGATTGAAGACGATGACGCCGCCGAACTTGGTGGCTGGTTCAATGTTTCTGCACTCGCGGTTGCTTCGTTCGGAGCGGCGGCAACAGAAACCGCTGCGCTCTTGGGAAAATCATCGGTCACCATAAGTCGTAAACGGCTGCTTAAATGGTTTGGCACGACCCTGCGACCGAAGGGCTGGGAATTGCCTGCGGTCTGGGATTCGATCGCGGGCGATTACGTGGCTGCCGATGGGTGGATCAGGTTGCATACCAACGCACCACATCACCGCATAGCAGCGCTCGATGTCCTCGGTTGTGAAGGCAGTCGCGATGCCGTTTCGCAAGCAGTTCGACAATGGAACAAAGCGGACCTTGAATCGTCGATAATCGCCGAAGGTGGGTGCGCGGCAGCGATGCACACACTGGATGAATGGTCAGATCATCCGCAGGGACGAGCCGTCGTCGGCGAGCCCCTGATTGCGTGGCAAGATACCGGTGTTCGTGGCAAACCGCTTGGACTGGAGAGCCTGCGCGTCCTGGACCTTACAAGGGTCCTCGCGGGTCCCGTCGCAACGCGCTTTCTCGCCGGGTTTGGTGCGAATGTCTTGCGCATCGATCCGCCGGATTGGAACGAACCGGCCGTTGAGCCTGAAATGACCCTTGGGAAACGCTGTGCCGGTCTCGATTTGAAGACCAAACATGATCGCGGAATATTTGAGGGATTGGTTGAACACGCCGATATTCTTGTTCACGGCTATCGGCCCGGTGCCCTGGAGGGCCTGGGATATCCGTTGGATCGGCTCAGGGCTCTTGCGCCTGAATTGATCGACGTCGGCTTGAATGCCTACGGGCACCGAGGTCCTTGGGCTGATCGCCGAGGTTTCGACAGTCTGGTCCAGATGAGCTGCGGAATTTCCGCAGGAGGAATGCTGCGTTCTCAGTGCGGCCGCCCTTTTCCGCTTCCCGTTCAAGCGCTGGATCACGCAACCGGATATCTAATGGCCGCAGCGATACTTCGTGCCTTACGCCTGCGCCAGCAAGACGGTCGGACCATGTCCGCTCGAGTTTCGCTCGCTCGAACAGCCGCACTGTTGATTTCGGGGGGCGTCGCGAAGACAGCGTTACATATGCCGGCTGAAACGGATGCGGATTTTGCCCCTGAGGTTGAGCACACAGGGTGGGGAGAGGCACGCCGGATCGCATTTCCAGCCAGCATTGACGGGGTGAAGCCCCGTTGGCGTTACCCCAGCGGCCCGCTCCGTATGGCGTCAGCAAGGTGGTGACTGGCGCAGCGGTACGCGGAATTGCGAACATGACCGTGCCCGACCGTCCGCCGACTGGATGTCTGCCGCACCATCGGCCACCTTCACCTAGAGCATCCTGCGTCCATACGGACGCAGATGAGATGCTCTACTCCTCTGAAATAGAGCGGTTTTCTTTCGATCTGATGTTTCCATCTGACCGCAAACCGCTCTAGCTCAAGCAGTCAGCGAACCTCGATGCCGAGGCGGCGCGCCTTGGCCTTAAAACTCTGGCTGAATGTGGCAACGCCAACGCCGACGCTGTCCGGGTAGGCTCCGTAAACCCTTGCAAACACGGCTGACGGCATGCCGATCACGCCGCGGCTGCGGGAGGATTTGGCCAAGATCACGGGCCCGCCGCTGTTGCCGAGCCTTGCGGCGCAATTCATGGCGTGGGTGCTCTCGCGGTGACGCAGGTTGCGCGTGTCGCGCCGCTCAAGGGGAAGCTTGCACTGACGGGGCCGGCCGCGACGCACATCCTTTGCGTCCGCAAGGCAGGTGGTGCGGCTCTTGCCGGCCTTTTCCGCATAGTCGCACCAGCGGTCAAGGTCGGCGCAACTGAAAAAGGAGGGGTGAAGGAGGCGCGAGCGCGGCATCAGCCGGCAATTGCCTGACACCATCAGCGAGCCGGAGAACCCCTTGGGATAGCCCACCACGGTCAACCGCTGGCCATTCGACGGTCGCGTCTTTTCGATGTGGAACTTGCCCACCGAGCCGTAGGTGACGCCGCCGCCAAAACCCACTTCGTAGATCGCAATGTCGTTGTGGCGAAGCACGCGTTTGGCCCACCGGCTGCGCTTTCCGCGATAGGTGAAAATGGGGCTCCGGCCCACCACGTGGCTCGCGGTCATCACCAACAGTCGGCGCTGTTTGTTGGCAACGAAAAAGGCGCTCGCCTTGGCACTCGACCGGCCTTTTTCCCAGGCCCGCACCATCGCCGTCCCGTAGGCTCCAGTGCGGCGGAACTTGCTGCTCTTGAACTCGATCGCTTCGGCTGGCGTCGGCGCCGGCACAGCGGTGAAAATCAGCGCTGCCACCACTGCGGCGATGATGGCGGCAACACCGCGGCGCCGGCGACCCACCGTCAGGCTACCCGCACTGGGGCGCGTAGACGTAAACGAGGGTTCCGCGCGTGATGTTGACGTTGTCGCGCCCTCGAATGGCGTCGATCAGCGCCTGCGTGCCGCCGCGCATAAAGCCAAGGCTTCCTTGGCCCACGTGCTTTGAATACTGCAGGCGGATGTGGTCGTGGAACGTCACCCCGCCCAATGCTTGGCCTTGCAAGGGCTTTACCTGGATGCCGTAGCCGCTGCAGGTCTGCGTGCGTACCCGGACCCAGCCTTCATTGGGGTTGGGGTGGCAGGTGCCTGTGTACATCCACCCAGGGCGCGTCATGTGGGTGGAGCCGCCCTTGACCGAATTGCGGCACGTGGTCAGCATCATCGACTGGGTGTTGAGGTTGATGCGGCGGTAGAACCGTTGCTTGGCCTTGCTCCAGGCCCAGCTCGGATCGGGGCGCTGCGCCTTATAGATATACCAGGCACCGCCATGGATGATCTTGCTGCGGTGGATCACTTTGCACCGCGCCAGGTCGACCACATAGAGCCGCTGGCGTGTCTGCGGCTTGGTGTAGTCGATCATGATGACGTGGCGCTTGTTGCGGATCACGCCGCGCCCATAGTAGCGCGGAAGCTCGCTCGCCATCACCCGGAACGCTTGACGGGACTGGCGCAGGCCCGTGAGGCACTTTTGTGCCGATTGGATGGTCAAATCCCCGCGCGCCTGCGCATGGGCCTGCGGTGCGGGCGCGATGGCACACATACCAAAAGCCAGCGAAACCGCCGTCATGGTTCGCCAAAGCTGACGCGTTCCGGTGCGCAGTCCCATCCCCATCGCGCTTCTCCAACCGCTTGCCAACTGCCAATCTTGTGGCCGCGATGGTAGCGAAATGGGGCAGAAGATCGAACGCTATTGCCGACAATTCACCGGCAGAGCGGCGTTTTTGGTGGGCGGCTTCGACCTTTCGGCCACGGTGCGACAATTGGGCAAGCGGGGTGCGGGGCGAGCAATCGAGGGTGGTTGGGCACATTCCCCACCCACCATCATGACCGCAAGCATTGCGCGCATCGAGCGTAGGGATAGCCGGCCGGTTCACCTCATGCGCGACGCGAAATCTTTCTGTTCTGCGCGAATGCTTAAGCCCGGTGGGCAGACGCGCACGAAGTTTACAAATCGGCGGATCGTCAAGAGCCGATCCACATGCCCACAACTATGAGACCGCAGAATGCGACTGCTTTTCCACAACAGGCTTCAATTCGCCGTCAGCGTGTGGCGGCTGCGGACACGCTCGCGACCGTCCTCGAAGTTTGTACGCACGATCATCACCACGCGGTCGCGGCGGCCGGCACGCACGTTGACGCGGGTCTGTGCGTCCTCGTCGTAGATTGTGGCGGTGTACGTGCCTTCCCTGCGTGAGGGCTGGGCCATACGCATCTCAAGGGCACAATCGTCGGTGGCGCAGCCGCGGAAGAACTCGGCCCGATAGCCTTCGGGGATGAAGGTGCCGTCAGCCAGGATCTCGCCGCACTGCCAGGTGAGGATCACCCTTTGGATGCCGTCCTCGCTCGCCTCGCCCACGGTGAAATCGCCGCCCTCGCCAAGGCTCCCAGGCTCGCAATCCACCTGCGCTGCGGCGGGCGTGCTCCACACCATCGACAGGGCAAGGAGGGCCGCCGAAATGGGCAGCGCTGCAAGGATAAAGGGTTTCATCTTGGCCTCCGGAGGGCATTGAGGAGCGCCCTATATGGCCCGCAACGCCCCCTCATGCCAGCGCGTGAGGTTGCCGCGCCCAAGTCCCGAGCAGACCGCCCCCTCAACCAAATGTGCGGGTTGTAAGCCGCGGGACCGCCAGGAGCAGCGTTGCCCCCCGCGCGCCAAGGTAGACCATCAACGCCAGCCAGAGACCGTGATTGCCCAAGCAAGGCGCTGCCGCCCACCAGGTCAGAATGAACAGCCCCGTCGAGAGGATCATCATGTTGCGCATGGTGGCCGTCCATGTGGCGCCGATGAAAAGCCCGTCCATGACGAAGGCGAGTGCGCCGAAAAGCGGCGTGGCAACCACCCAGGGAAGGTAGGTGAGGGCCGCTCCGCGCACGTCCTCAGCCGTTGTCATCATGACAATAAAGGGCCAGCCGCCCAGAAGCATGATGAGAGCAAGGGCGCCTGAGACCACAAAGCCTGCCACCACCGTCAGCCTCACCGTCTTCAGAAACGCATCGCGCCGCCTGGCACCGACGGCGCGGCCGCCAAGCTGTTCGGCAGCCGTCGCCAACCCGTCCAGAATGTGGGCGCACAGGATGAAAAGGTTCATGAGCAGCGCATTGGCCGCCAGCGTCACATCGCCAAAGCGCGCGCCCACTGCGGTAAACCAGGAGAATGTACCGATCAACAAGACCGAGCGGATGAGGATGTCGCGGTTGACCGCCAGCATCTTCACAAAGCCTTGCCGCTCGAAAACGGCCGAGACGCTTGGACGTTGCCGCCCCCGCAACGCCGCTGCCACGACAGTGGCGCCGGCCACGAAGGCGACGATCTCCGCAAACACCGAGGCTGCCGCAACCCCGGCAACGCCAAGCTCAAAGCCCAGCACCAAGATGATGGAGGCACCCGCATTGGTCAGCCCCAGGAGAACCTGAAGGCCAAGCCCGGTCCGCGCCCGCGCCAGTCCCAAAAGCCATCCCAAGATGGCGTAGTTGGCAAACATGAAAGGCGCGCCCCACAGCCGCACGGCGGTGTATGTGCGCACAGCCTCGGCCACGGCCTCGCTCGGCCCCATGGCCCAGAGAAAGGCGTCCAACATCGGCCCGATGAGAGTAAGCGTCAGGACCCCTGCCACCAGAGCCATGAAGAGGGCGCGCCACAGATTGACGGCAATCGCCTCCTCGTCCTCGCTGCCCATGGCCTGGGCGGTGAGGCCCGTCGTCCCCATGCGAAGGAAATTGAAGGTGGTGGACAGGAAGTCGAACAACAGCGCACCCAGCGCCACCGCGCCGATCAAGGCGGCGCTGCCCAACTGACCGATGACCGCCGTGTCGGTGATGCCGATCAGCGGCGTCGACAGGTGCGCCAGCGACATCGGCACGGCAATCCCAAGGACGGCACCGAGGGAGACTGTGAACGGCGTTGCGGACGGTCGCGTCAACGTGCGGCCTTTTCTTGTGTTGGCCGGCCGCCCGATGGTGGGCGACGGCGGACCGTATCGCTCAGCCGCTACACTGATTAGAAGAGGTCAAGACGGGTGCAGCGCCCCTTAAAGCCGCCCCGCCTTGGCCACCGCAAGGATGTTGACGGATGCTGCCTGTCGTTCACAACCCGAACTATCAGGCACCGTTGCCCGCCGGCCACCGCTTCCCTATGGGCAAATTCCGCGCCGTCGCGACGCTCCTTGAAAAGCAGGGGTTCGCACCCTTTCACGAGCCTGCCCCGGCGCCCGCCTCGTGGATCGCCCTTGCCCACGACAGAGGCTACGTGGACCAGGTGTTCAGCGCCAACGTACCTGCCCACATCGTGCGCGAGGTGGGCTTTCCCATGAATGAGGCCGTGGCGCTGAGGGCGCGCACCGCATGTGCGGGCACGACGCTCACGGGCCGCCTTGCCCTTGAATGGGGGATTGCCTGCAACACCGCAGGGGGCAGCCATCATGCCCGCACTGAACAGGGCGCGGGCTTTTGCGTCTTCAACGACGTGGCCGTGGCGATCCGCGTCCTTCAGGCCGACGGGGCCATCGGCACGGCCCTCGTCATTGACTGCGATGTCCACCAGGGCGACGGGACGGCGCGGATTTTTGCAGACGATCCATCCGTGACGACGGTGTCCCTCCATGCCGCCGCCAACTATCCGGTGCGCAAGGCCCGCTCCACCATGGACGTGCCTTTGCCCGATGGAATGGAGGATGATGCCTACCTTGCTGCCCTAGACGCAACGCTGCTTGAGGTCTTCAGTCGCCCGGCCGACATTGTGTTCTATAACGCAGGCGTCGACCCGCACAGGGACGACAGGCTGGGCCGCCTTGCCCTTACCGACGCAGGCCTTGCCGAGCGCGACAAAAGGGTTATTGCCGCTGCCCGCAGCCGGGGCCTTCCCATCGCAGGCGTGCTGGGCGGGGGCTATGGCAACGACCTTGAGGCCCTTGCCCGCCGCCACGCGCAGCTTCACACCGTCGCGCGCGATGCCCTGATGGCCGAGCGCAGCGGGGCGGTGCCCCACTCTCATAACCCGTAGCTATTGGCGCGACAGCTTTGCGCAACTGGCCACCATCGTCTCGCCGTTGTGGGCGTAGCAAATCTCGATGGTGTCGCCGTCCATCACGCGCCCTTCCACATGACCGTCGCTGTCAACGCCCAGAAACGTTTCGCCGCCATCCCGCATCACAGCGAGCCAAGGCTCAGAAAAGCTCGGGGTGGACAGAACGCCCCACAGCCGCCGCCCGTCCTGACCCGTCAACTCCAGCGAGAACTCGGCACTGACGACGCGGGGATCTGAGGTGTTGGGGTCGTCGACAAAGTGTCTCGGGTTGCCGATCACCACCGTTTCGCTCATCCCCTTCCAGGTTCCCTTCAGATCGGGAAACTCCGATTGCGCGACCGCGTGGTGGGCGAACAAAACCATCGCCGCGGCGAAAGCTGAGGTCAGGAACGTCTTCATAGGAACTTTTGTCCTTTTCGTTTTTGAACAGCCGCGAGCATAGACCCAGCCGCAACGCCCTTGCCAGACGAAACAAATGTTCAAAGTTTTTGGCAGCAGGTGAAACGGTTGCACATCTGTTCTACGATGCGGCGCTAGCGAATCGGGTTTTTGTTATGAGTCAGGCGGCACGCCAGAGGGCGCAGAACGTTTCCATTGCCGAGCGTGCAGCCGCAGCCTCACGGCCAGCGCCGGCCTATCTTGAGAAGCTCAATCCGCCCCAAAGGCGCGCGGTGGAAACCATTGATGGCCCGCTTTTGGTGCTGGCAGGGGCAGGCACGGGCAAGACGCGTGTGCTGACCACCCGCATTGCCCACATTCTCACCCTTGGCCGCGCCCGCCCTTCCGAAATCCTTGCCGTCACCTTCACCAACAAGGCCGCGCGGGAGATGAAGGAAAGGGTCGCCGCCGTGGTGGGGCCGGCCAGCGAGGGGATGCCCTGGCTTGGCACGTTCCACGCCATCGGCACCAAGATCCTGCGCCGGCATGCTGAGCTTGTAGACCTTGCCCCAAGCTTTACGATCCTTGACACCGACGATCAGATCCGTCTCGCCAAGCAGCTCATATCTGCGGAAAACATTGACGAAAAGCGCTGGCCCGCCCGCCAGCTCCTGGCCATGATCGATGGTTGGAAGAACCGCGGCCTGACGCCAGAAGCCGTCCCCAAGGGCGAGGGCGACCACTTTGCCAACGGCAAGGGCGCGGGCCTTTACCACGCGTATCGCGACCGTCTGAAGGCACTGAACGCAGCCGATTTCGGCGATCTTCTCCTTGAGCCCATCCGTCTGTTTCGCGCCAACCCCGACGTGTTGGAGCAGTACCAGAGCCGCTTCCGCTACATGCTGGTGGACGAGTATCAGGACACCAACGTCGCCCAATATCTGTGGCTGCGCCTGCTGGCCCAAGGCAACCGCAACCTGTGCGTGGTGGGGGATGACGACCAGTCCATCTACGGCTGGCGCGGCGCCGAGGTGGACAACATCCTGCGCTTCGAGACCGACTTTCCAGGCGCGACAGTCGTGCGGCTTGAGCAGAACTACCGCTCCACCGAGCACATTCTGGCCGCCGCCTCCCACCTCATCGGCCACAATGAGGGCCGCCTCGGCAAGACGCTGTTCACCGATGAGGCCGACCCCGACGCCTCGCGCGTCATCGTCGCTTCCGCCTGGGACTCGGAAGAAGAAGCGCGCACCATCAACGAAGAGATCGAGAGCCTTCATCGCAAGGATGTCTCGCTGGACGAGATGGCGATCCTCGTGCGCACCACCGCACAGATGCGCGCCTTCGAGGACCGCTTCGTCACCACAGGCACCTCGTACCGCGTGATCGGCGGCCCGCGCTTTTACGAGCGCAAGGAAATCCGCGACGCCCTCGCCTATTTCCGCTGCATCACACAGCCCGCCTTCGACCTGGCGTTCGAGAGGATTGTCAACGTCCCTACCCGCGGCCTCGGCCAGGTGACGCTGCGCACCATTTCGGAGACCGCGCGCACTGCGGGCATGCCGCTGGCCCACGCTGCCGCGAGGCTGCTTGAGACCGACGAGATCAAAGGCAAGGCCCGCACCGGGCTAACGCAGCTTCTTGGCGGCTTTGCCCGCTGGCGCTCCCAGCTGGACACGCTGCCCCATACCGAGCTTGCCGAGATCGTCCTTGAAGAGTCCGGCTACACCGACATGCTGAAGGCCGACCGCTCCGCCGACGCCCCGGGCCGGCTTGAAAACTTGAAAGAACTCATCCGCTCCATGGAGGAGTTCGACAGCCTTCCCGCCTTTCTGGAGCACGTGTCCCTCGTCACCGACGCACAAGGGGGTGCGGGGGACGAGGCCGTCACTCTGATGACCCTCCACGCCGCGAAAGGGCTCGAGTTCGACGTTGTGTTCCTGCCCGGCTGGGAGGAAGGGCTGTTCCCGTCCATGCGCGCCATGGACGAAAGCGGCCAGGCGGGGCTGGAGGAGGAACGGCGGCTTGCCTACGTGGGCCTCACCCGCGCGCGCCGCCAGGCGTTCGTGTGGTTTGCCCTCAACAGACGCACCCACGGCATGTGGCAGTCGAGCGCCCCGTCCCGCTTCATAGACGAGTTGCCGGAAGCCAACGTCATGGTGCGCGAGGATGTGGGCTATGGCGGGATCGGCGGCTATGGCGGCAGCCGGTTTGACACGGTGGAGACCTTCTCCTCCAGTTACCACACGCCGGGGTGGGAGCGGGCCCAACGCCGGCGGGAGGACGTGCCCCAGTCGCGCCGGATGGTCCACACCATAGAGGGCGAGCTTGTGGCAAAGTCCGTCACCAAGACGCCAAGCGTCTATGGCGTCGGCGACCGCGTGTTCCACCAAAAGTTCGGCAACGGCAATGTTGCGGCTGTGGAAGGCAACAAACTGACCGTGGATTTCGACAAGGCCGGCCGCAAGCGCGTCCTGGACTCGTTCCTATCGCCGACCTGAAACCGCCCGATCTGTGACCCAAATGTCGCAGCCGCCCAAATGACTCGGCACGGCCTGCCGCGGATCAATCGCGCAAATTGATCCGACCGCCAGCCTCCCTTAGCCACGAAAAGGTAAGTTTCGTCACCGCAAGGTGCCCGCGTTGTTGCGGGAAGGCGCGTTGAGGGTAGGGCATGGATCGTATTCGTATCGTCGGCGGGGCACCGCTTGAGGGCTCCATCCCCATCTCCGGCGCGAAGAATGCCGCTCTGCCTTTGATGATTGCCTCGCTTCTCACCGACGAGACGCTGACTCTTGAAAACGTCCCCCGCCTGGCGGACGTGCAAAAGCTCTTCCACATTTTGGGCAACCACGGTGTCGACGCGTCCGTCCAAGGCAAGCGCTGCGGGCAGGACGGGCTGGTCGGGCAGACCGTGCATCTGAGCGCCCGCGCCATTGTGGACACGCTCGCCCCTTACGAGCTTGTCTCCACCATGCGGGCAAGTTTTTGGGTCATCGGCCCCCTCCTGGCCAGGATGGGTGAGGCGAAGGTGTCCCTCCCTGGCGGCTGCGCCATCGGCACCCGGCCGGTGGACTTTTTCATCGACGGTCTGCGTGAACTGGGCGCAGACATTGAGATCGAAGCCGGCTACGTGCACGCCCTTGCCAAGAAGGGCCTGATGGGCGCGCGCATTGCAATGCCCAAGGTCTCCGTCGGCGCCACCCACACGCTGATGATGGCTGCCACACTCGCTCGCGGCGAAACGGTGCTCGAAAACGCGGCCCGCGAGCCCGAAGTGGTGAACCTTGCCCAATGCCTTTCGGCGATGGGTGCACGCATCGAAGGGGCAGGCACCTCCACCATCTATATCGACGGTGTTGAGCGTCTGAGCGGCGCCCGCCACGCGGTCCTACCGGACAGGATTGAAACGGGTACCTACGCTCTTGCCACAGCGATGGCCGGCGGCGACGTCACCCTTGAAGGGGCAACGGCTGAGCATCTTGAGCACCCCATCGAGCTGATGGAAAAGGCCGGCGCGGAAATCACCGTCACCAATCGCGGCCTTAGGGTCCGCCGCAACGGGCACGGGATTTACGCTGTGGATGCGGAAACCTCGCCCTACCCAGGCTTTCCCACCGACCTGCAGGCCCAGTTCATGGCGCTGATGACGGCGGGCAAAGGGACAAGCCGCATCACCGAGACCATCTTCGAAAACCGCTTCATGCACGTTCAGGAGCTGGCGCGACTCGGCGCCAAGATCACCCTCGATGGGCAGACCGCTACCGTGGAGGGCGTCAAGTCGCTGACGGGCGCACCTGTGATGGCCACCGACCTTCGCGCCTCCGTCTCCCTCGTCATTGCAGGGCTTGCGGCTGAAGGTGAGACGACGGTGAGCCGCATCTATCACCTCGACCGCGGTTTTGAGCGGCTGGAGCAAAAACTCTCCCGCTGCGGCGCGCAGATCGAGCGCATCGCCGCCTGACATCCACCCCGTCACAAACCCTTCGGTGGAACAAGGCCTGCCCCTGATGGGGCGGGCCTGAAAGCGGCAGGCAAGCGCCTCGTTCGGCGAGGCATTTGGGCCAAGAGGCGATTCTTCGTCATTTGCCGTCTACGGTCTGGGGCAAAGCGCTCTAAGTGGTCATCGCGGGCCCTTGGGCCGCATTCGCACGAGAATCACCCCTCGCGCCGCCGTCTGATCCTCGCTAAGACGCGGCGACACCACCGACGGACGCCATCCATCTATGTCATCGCCAAAGTCGCTGAAGATCGCCGCCCTTGACGAGAAGGACCTCAGCATCGTGTCCGCGCACGTGCAGGACGCTGTGCTGAAGGTGGGTGAGATCATCTGGTCGCCCAAACAAAGCCAGTTCATCATGCCGATGAACCGCTTCGCCTGGGAAAACACGGTCGACCGCAAGGCGCGGCGCGACGGCTACCAGCGCCGCCGCTCCGTCTTGCATGTGGACAAGGTGTCGGGCGTCCAGTCCTCAGGCATCGTTTTGACGGACAAGACCGCGGTCCTGTCCATCCTCACCATCGTGTTCGACCCTTTGGAGCTGCCTGGCGGACACATCAACATTGTGTGCGCTGGCGATGCGATGCTGCGCCTCGAGGTGGAGTGCATTGAGGCGCGCCTCACCGACCTTGGCGGGGCGTGGGAAGCGTCCATGCGCCCCAAACACCCCGTGCGCGGCACCCTTTGAGCCATGCAACGGCTGAACACACAACACGAGGGCTTCGAGGACGCATTCAGCGCCCTCCTCGCCGACCAGAGGGAGCTGTCTGAGGACGTTGGCGCAAGCACCGCCGCCATCCTCGCCGCTGTGCGTAAGGACGGTGATGCAGCCCTTGCGCGCTACACCAAGACCTTCGACAAGCTCGACCTTGGCGCCACCTCCATAAGGGTGTCGAGCGAGGATGTTGCGCGCGCCAAGCGATCCGTCGACCAGGACGCGCTGGATGCCCTTGCCTTCGCGCGCGATCGCATTGCCGCCTTCCACCGAAAGCAGCTCCCCGCACCCCACAGCTTCACCGATGAGACCGGGGCAGAGCTTGGCTGGCGCTGGTCGCCGCTTGATGCCGTCGGCCTTTATGTGCCAGGCGGGCAGGCCGCTTATCCAAGCTCGGTGCTGATGAACGCTGTGCCGGCGACGGTCGCCGGGGTGAAGCGGATCGCGATGGTTGTACCCGCCCCGTCAGGCGTCCTTGCGCCCATCGTCCTTGCCGCAGCCGATCTTGCAGGGATTGAAGAAATCTACCGTGTGGGTGGTGCCCAGGCGGTGGCAGCCCTTGCCTATGGGACCGAAACCATTGCGCCCGTGGACAAGATTGTCGGGCCCGGCAATGCGTATGTGGCCTCCGCCAAGCGCCAGGTGTTCGGCACTGTGGGGATCGACATGGTGGCGGGCCCGTCAGAGGTGGTGGTGGTCGCCGACCACAGCGCCGATGTGCACATCCTTGCCGCAGACCTCCTGGCCCAGGCCGAGCATGACGAGGCGGCACAATCCATTCTCATCACCACGGAGGACGCACTCGGTGCCCGGGTCGCCGACGCCGTCACCGCACAGCTTGCCGAACTGCCGCGCCAGAAGGTGGCTGAGGCGAGCTGGCGCGACCACGGCGCCATCATCACCGTCGCCTCCCTTGAGGAGGCTGCGCGCCTTGTAAACCGCCTTGCACCCGAACACCTTGAGCTTGCCGTCGCGGACCCGCTCCCCCTTGCCGACATGATCACCCATGCCGGCGCCATCTTCCTCGGTCATGACACACCAGAGGCGGCGGGGGACTATGTGGCAGGGCCGAACCACGTACTCCCCACCAGCCGCTCGGCTCGCTTTTCCTCCGGCCTTTCGGTGATGGACTTCATGAAGCGCACCACGCTGTTGCGGCTCGACAAAGCGTCCCTTACCGCCCTGTCAGGCCCTGCCATGACCCTTGCCGCAGCGGAGGGGCTCGACGCCCACCGCCTGTCCATTGCGCGCCGTCTTGGCCGGTGAGGAAAACCATACCCCTCGTGGGCGGCTGATCGCCCTCACGCTGGACGAGGCGTCCATCGAGCGCGGCAATCCCGACGTCGAGCATGAGCGCGCCGTCGCCGTCTACGACCTGTTGGAAGAGAACGTGTTTGAGCCTGTCGGCGCCCCTGACGGCCCTTACAGGTTGAATCTGTCCATCGTTGAAGGCCGCCTCGTTTTCCAGATTCTGGACGAGCCCGGTGAGCACATCGTCACCCACGTCCTGTCGCTCAACCCTCTGAAGAAGGTGGTGAAGGACTATTTCCTGATCTGCGAGAGCTATTTCACCGCCATCAGGCGCGCCGCTCCCAGCCAGATCGAGGCCATCGACATGGGACGGCGGGGCGTGCACGACGAAGGCTCGCGCATTCTGGCTGAGCGGCTCGAGGGGAAGATCGCCGTCGACCACGACACGGCGCGCCGGCTTTTTACGCTGATTTGCGCCCTTCATTTCAAAGGCTGACGGCGTGGCGCCAGGGGCGGTGCTTTTCGTGTGCCGACACAACGCCATCCGCTCTCCGATGGCAGCAGCGTTGACACGGGCGGCCTTCCCCTCCATCTACACGCGCTCCGCAGGGGTCGACCCTGGCGCACAAGACCCTTTCGTCGTGGAGGTGATGGGCGAACGGGGCCTTGATGTGAGCGGGCGCAGACCGCGCACGTTGGAGGAGCTGGCCGACACAGGGTTCGACCTTGTGGTCACGCTGGCGCCAGAAGCCCACCACCATGTTCTCGATCTGGCGCGCACACAGTCGTTCCAGGTGGAGTATTGGCCGGTGTTCGACCCCTCCACCATGCAGGGCTCTCGCGCGCAGATCCTTGACAGCTACCGCGCCTGTAGGGACACCCTTGACGCAAAGATTCGCAAAAGGTTCAGCGAAACGGTAAAGAGCTGGAACGCATGATGGGCTTGGCCACTTAAATCTGGTGCGAGCCTGTCGAAGCCACTGCACTCAACCACCCGAAAAAGGCGCCCATGGCGAAAGAAGAAGTCCTCGAGTTCCCTGGGATGGTGACGGAATTGCTTCCCAATGCCACCTTCCGTGTCAAGCTTGAAAACGACCACGAAATCATCGCCCACACCGCAGGCAGGATGCGCAAGAACCGCATCCGCGTGCTGGCCGGCGACAAGGTCCTTGTGGAGATGACCCCGTACGACCTTACCAAGGGTCGCATCACGTACCGCTACAAGTAGGCCGATGGCCCGACGCGACAGGAACGGCATTTTGGTGCTGGCGTCCGGCTCGCCGCGACGTTTGCAGCTGCTTGAGCAAATCGGCCTGGCGCCTGACCATCTGTCGCCCGCCGATATCGACGAGACGCCCCTGAAAAACGAGCGCCCCGCCGACCTTGCTTCACGCCTTGCCCGTGCCAAGGCCGACGTTGCGTGGGAGCGCGTGCGCGAGGTGCTGGACCCTGGTGCGACGTTCGTGATGGCTGCCGACACCGTGGTGGCCGTCGGCCGGCGGGTGATGCCCAAGGCCGAGAGCTTTGACGTGGCACAGGCGTGCCTGCGCAACCTGTCGGGTCGCGGCCACAAGGTTTATACGAGCGTCGTCGTCATCACCCCCAAGGGCAAACCTCGGGAGCGGCTGGTGGAAACGCGCATCACCATGAAACGCCTGTCGGAGGCGGAAATCGCCGATTATCTTGCCACCGGCGAGTGGGACGGCAAGGCTGGTGGCTACGCCATCCAAGGCTACGCGGGCGCGTTCGTGACAAAAGTCGTGGGCTCCTACTCCTCCGTGGTCGGCCTGCCGCTTTATGAGGCCAAGCATCTTCTTGTGGGCAACGGCTTCAAGCGGGCCGAAACAGCGGATGCGGCGTAGTGGGCACGCAAGCCTTTAGCCCCAAGCCCTGCCCCATTTGCAGCAAGCCGTCCTCACAGGACGCGCGGCCTTTTTGCTCAAAACGGTGCGCCGACATCGACCTTCATCGCTGGCTCGGCGGCCACTATGCAATCCCGGTCCCCGACGACGATACCGAGGGCACGGACGAGGCCGAGGCCGATTTGGAAGGGCCACACACACCTGCACGGTGAAACTGTGGACGAGCACATAAGGGGCTCGCACCGAATCACACGTTAACCCCAAATTTACCGCGTTCAGCTTCATTGGTCACATCGCGGAACCGGGTTTACGCTCGTGCAACAAACTACACCTTCGAGCCATTCGATCCGATTCTCAGGACGCTCCTTCATGGCGTTCGTGCTCTTGCCGACGCCGCCCATTGCGGACTGGCTGGAGGAGTTCGACACCTTCGCCAAACGCTCGCCAGGCTTCTTTGCCGGACGGCCCGTGGTGGTGGACATCTCCGCCATGCCGCCGACCCGGCCAGACCTTGTGCACATGGTGACGGAGCTGAAGCGACGGCACATCACCATCATGGGTCTGGACGGGCGCACGCCAGGGGAACTGGGCGCCGATGCCCGCGGCCTTCCGCCGATCCTGACAGGCGGGCGGGAGATCGCCAGCATCGCCCAGGCTTCGGCCGAGATGCTGGAAGCGGCGGCCGCGCCAAAGCCTGAAGCCCAGCCGGAAGATGCATCCGAAGAGGCCGCCACAACGGAGCCGAAAGCTGCGAGCGAGGACGCGCCGACGGAAGCGTCTGCAAAAGATCCTGTGGCAGAGGCAGCGCTCGCCGCGGTGGAAAAGGCGGTGGACGAGCCGCAGGCCACGTCAGAGGCATTGATCATCGATCAGCCGGTGCGCTCGGGCCAATCCATCGTGCACCTGACAGGCGATGTGACCGTCATCGGTTCCGTCGCCTCGGGGTCGGAGATTGTCGCCTCAGGCTCCATTCACATTTACGGCGCGCTGCGCGGGCGGGCCATCGCCGGCTCGAGCGGCAACCGATCGGCGCGCATCTTCTGCCGCGCACTCCACGCCGAGCTCGTCGCCATAGACGGGCTCTACAAGACCGCTGAAGACCTTGACCGAAGCTGCATTGGCAAATCGGTCCAGGCATGGCTCGACGGCGACGCCCTCAAGATGGCCGCGTTCAATGGAAAGGGATAAGGGGATGGCGAAAGTCCTGGTTGTCACGTCCGGCAAGGGTGGGGTCGGCAAGACGACGACCACGGCCGCCCTCGGTGCCGCACTCGCCAAGACCGGCAAGAATGTCGCGATCGTGGATTTCGATGTGGGCCTCAGGAACCTCGACCTCGTGATGGGGGCCGAGCGGCGCGTGGTCTTCGACCTCATCAACGTCGTCAACGGTGAGGCCAAGCTCAACCAAGCGCTGATCCGCGACAAGCGCATCGAGAACCTGTCGCTCCTGCCGGCCTCGCAGACCCGCGACAAGGACGCCCTCACCGAAGAAGGCGTTGCAACGGTGATCGGCGAGCTGAAGGAAAAGTTCGACTTCATCCTGTGCGACAGCCCTGCGGGGATCGAGCGCGGCGCCACCCTTGCCATGCGCCACGCCGACGTTGCCATTGTGGTGACCAATCCCGAGGTCTCGTCCGTGCGCGATTCCGACAGGATCATCGGCCTTCTGGATTCAAAGACCATGAAGGCGGAGAACGACGAGAGGATCGAAAAGTATCTCCTCCTCACCCGCTACGATCCCGGCCGGGCCGAGCGTGGCGAGATGCTGAAGGTGGACGATGTCCTTGAGATCTTGTCCATTCCGCTTTTGACGGTGGTGCCTGAAAGCCAGGAGGTGCTGCGCGCCTCCAACCTTGGCATGCCCGTCACGCTGGGCTCGCCCGCCTCGGCACCCAGCAAAGCCTACAGCGATGCCGCGCGTCGCTTGATGGGTGAGACGGTGGCCCTGGAGATCCCCACCGACAAGCGCGGATTGTTCGGTAAGTTCTTCTCAAGGAAGGCGGCATGAGTTTGTTCGAGATCTTCCGACGCAAGAACTCCGCGCCGGTGGCGCGGGAGCGCTTGCAGATCATCCTTGCGCACGAGCGATCCTCGTACGGCAACTCGGAGCTGTTGGCGACGCTGCGCGAGGAGATCCTCGCCGTCATCTCCAAGCATATGCCTGTGCAGCGCGACAAGGTGAACGTGAAAATGGATCGCGGCGACGACGTCTCCATGCTGGAGGTGGAGGTGGAGTTGCCGCTGAAGGACGAGAACGGCGACCCTGTGAGGATGGCGGCCACCGCCTGACACGCTTGACAGGGGTGCCCTTGGCTCCCTATGTGATGACGGACAAACGGCGCGGGGGAACCGCGCCGTATTTTTTCGTGCCAGGAAGCGACGGTCGAGAGCCATGAAAGTCAAGAACTCGCTCAAGGCCCTCATGCTGCGCGACCGCAACAACAAGCTGGTTCGCCGCCGGGGCCGCGTTTACATCATCAATAAGAAGGCCCCGCGTTACAAAGCGCGCCAGGGCTAGCGCCACAAAGGCATCCAAGCACGCCCGGTCCGTTCGTTTCGGGCTGAAGGGTTGGCTGCGGTCGGGGTTGGTCGAATGACCGTGCACCAACCGGCATTCCACAGATCACGCAATTGCGACGATTGGGCGTTTGACCCCTTCCCCACGTGACCACACACTGTGGGGATGAAGTTATTTGCTGGACTGATCACGCTTGCACTGCTGCTTGCGGGACCCGCAGGTGCACAAGCTCCGGTGAACGAGAGCGTTCGCCCCGCCCCTGAAGCCAACGCCGGTGAAAAAGGCGACCGGCGAGACCGACGCGACCGCGTCACCTCCACCGAGGTGGAGCGTAACGCTGCGCGTTTGGACCTCATGTTCGGCCGCCTTGCCAAGGCGACCACCAAGCGGCGCGCGGACAGGATTGCCCGCCATATCCTGCGGCGGATGAACCGCTCAGGCAGCGACACGGTTGATCTGTTGATGCTGCAGGCGGGCGAAGCCATGCGGGCCAAGAACTACGCCATCGCCCTTGACCTTTTGGACGGTGTCGTGCGCCTGCGTCCAGAGTTTGCCGAAGGCTGGAATCGCCGCGCCACCGTTCACTTCATGAATGGCAGTTACGGCCGCTCCCTTGCCGATATCGAGCAGGTGCTGCGCCGCGAACCCCGCCACTGGGGCGCCCTTGCCGGCATGGCGATGATCTTGATGGCCATCGACCGCAAGAAGGACGCCCTTGCGGTGATGGATAGGGCCCTGGCCGTCCACCCCCACCTCGAGCAGCTGCGCGAGCGGCGGGACCGCCTCGTCATCGAGGTGCAGGAGGCGGAGACTTAGGCGGGTCGCACCCACGACCCACGGATGCAGGCTTCCGCCGGGTGACGGCCTGACGCAAGGGCCGTGACGCAAACGACGGCGGTGCTGCAAGGCAGGTGGCGAGGTAACGACGGTCACCGCATGCTGCAAGGCTGCCGACTGTTCCTCCTGGACGCCCTTAGGACGGCGCTGCCTCTCCGGGGCGGACCACAGGGATGCCCTTGCCGGTCCCTTGTCGCCCGCGAAAACCACGAAAGCGTCGCCTGCCACTCAAGGAGCACGGTACGCGACGACGCACGTCGTTGCCCGTTTCGACGCCGCCGGCCGAAGCCGATCAAATCCGCTCTCAATCAAGGGCCCCGAGCAACCTGCGTTCAGATGGACGCGGACGTGATGCTCTACACCCATTTCTAGTGAGGCTTTGTCCCGATCAGATACCCCATCTAACCGCAAACCGCACCAGAGTCTGAGGAGACCCAGGCTGCTCTAAGCGGCGCTCGGCAACTGGCTGGACGGGGCGTAGAAGACGGTATCGTAGCTCGCATCTTCGGCCATTTGCGCGGCGAAGACGGAGGCGGGCATGGGCGCTGCGAAATAGTACCCCTGGCCCAGCTGACAGCCAGCTGCGCGCAGCAATTCGGCCTGCTGGCGAGTTTCGATCCCCGCTGCGATAACAGGCACACCACACGCGCCAGCGAACTGAACGGCCATCTTCACCACCGCTTTGGCGAATTTCTGGGTGCGTATGTCCACCCCGCCGCCCGAAGGCTCCACCTCCTCCACACCGATTTGCGACACGAACGCCCGTTCCAGCTTGATGCCCGCCAAAGGCAGCCCGATGAGGTTTTCCAGGGGAGAGTGGCCGCGGCCGAAGTCGTCGAGCGTCAGGCCGATCCCCACCGACAGGAATGTGCGCAGCACCTTGTCCGCCCCATGATCGGCGGGGTGTGTGGCTGGGTCTGCCACCTCAAAACTCAGCCTGTCGGGGGCAATGCCGTGCTGATTGAGAAGGGCGACCGTGCGCTCGGCAAACCCGTCCTTCAGCTGCGTGGCGGGGAGGTTGACGGAAAACGGCAAGGGTTCCGGCCAATCGGCCGCCGCCTCGCACGCCTGCTCAAGAATGGACCAGGTCATATCCTCAAGCCGGCCCATCTCCTCTAGCTTGGGCAGGAAAGTTTCAGGCAGCACCATGGGGCCGTGCTTCGGGCACCAGCGGGCGAGTGTTTCGGCCCCCACCAGCTTGCCTGAACGCATGTCAACGATGGGCTGGAAGTACGGCACGAAAAGCGCCTCCTCCAGCGCGTCGGACAGGCGCGACTTTAGCAAGCTGTCGGTCTTCTGGACCGCCTCCAAATCCTGAGAGAAGACGCGCAGCGGCGTCGGCTCTCGCCCCTTCATGGCCTTTGCGGCGTAAAGGGCAACGTCGGCATTTTTCGCAAGGGAGGCTGGCGACTGGTCCGCCTCAATGGGGCAGATGCCGGCGCTCGCCCCAAGCTTTAGCATCTGCTCGGCGTAGATGAACGGGGCACTCATGGCGCCAAGTGCCGTTCGCGTGTCCTCGATGATGCGTTTCAACGGACGTGGGCGGGTGGTCAGCACCACGAATTCATCGCCCCCGACGCGGGCAACGCAATCATCGTGGAAGGCCTGCTTCAGCTTCATGGCAACGTGGACCAAGGCGGCATCGCCCGCCCCGTGGCCATGGGTATCGTTGATGGCTTTGAAATCGTTGAGGTCGATGGCGATCAGCGCCTTGATTGACCCGTCGTCCTCAGCCACCTCGCCATCGCTCGGTTTTGTGAGTTCTTTGGCAAGGGCATCGTCAAGGGCATAGCGGTTGGCAAGCTGGGTCAAAGGGTCGACGGGGGTGAGCCTGGTCAGCGCAGAAATCACCGACTCTTCGGCCTTGCGTGCCGTTGCGAAGGCCGCGAACACGAAGGCGCCGATCAGCCCCAGCCCGCCAAGCACGATGACCCAGCGCACCACGAACGACCACAGCTTCACCTGGGCCACCCTGTCAGCCTTCAACTGCGTCAATGCAGCAAGAAAGGTGGAGATGCCTTCGGTGAGGACGGACTTGTTGTAGGTGTAGTCAGCCGAGGACAGCATGGCGAGCGCCGCCTCACGCTTGCCCTCTGCCACCAATCCCAAAGCTGCCACGTCAGCGTCCACCAGGAGAGCGTTCGCTTGTTCCGTCGCTTCCCTGAACCGGGCAGAAATCTCGGGCGGGGCGAGTGCCTTTGCCCGCACGATCGCATCGTCCATGACGGGAATGTGGTGCTGGAAGCGGTCCGACCAGCGGGCCTCACCGGTGGCGGCGGCCATATTGGCAGACATCGTGAGGATTTCGTCCGCCAGGAGGATTTCGCCTGCGACGGCTTCGGCCCGCGCAAACCGCTCCTTGCTCTCAGTGATGAGGTGGTTGGAGACGAGGTCCTGAACGTTGAGCAGCAAGATGATGAGGAGGCAACCGACGGGGGTGGCCACAAGCACGCGCCGCGCCGCACGGCCGCTGATCTCGGCAATGGTCGGCATGTGATCTGGCGCGGCCTTGGGCGCAGTGAACGGTCCGGGCATGGCCCCTCATCAGTCTGGAATCGCCTGAATCCGACGACCTAGGGAGAGGATGCTTGCCCCACGCTGGTCTCCCTGTGCGGGGACGGGCCGGGTCTGGTGACGCACCGCTTCACACCGCGTTTCAACGCTCTTGACGCAAAAGGATTTGGACGACCAAGGCACTGAGGCCGGCTACGGTCGCCACCAAAACAAAGATGACTGTGTTGCGATAAGGCTCATGCCTCGCCACCGTCCGTCAGCGCTGCCGCTCAGGCGGGCGCGTCCCCATGGCGGCCCACCAAAAGGGCGGCGGCACGGCCGATGTCCCGGCAGATGCCAAGCAGCGTCGGCACCAGAATCAGCACAAGGAGCGTTGCCAGCGACAGGCCGAACACGATGGTGATGGCCATCGGGATGAGGAATTGGGCAGACAGCGAGGTCTCGAATATCAACGGGATCAGCCCGCCGATGGTGGTGAGCGATGTCAGAAGCACCGCCCGCAACCTGTCGGAGGCTGCGGCGACAGCCGCATCGCCGAAGGCTTCGCCAGCCGCCATCCTCTCATCGAACCGCCTGACGAGAATGATGGAATCGTTCACCAAAATGCCCGCCAAGCCGAGCATGCCCGCAAGGCTGACAATGGTGACATTCATGCCGAGGAGAACGTGGCCTATGATGGCCCCGATCGCCCCGAACGGCACAATCAGCATGATGACGATGGGCCGCCAATAGCAGCCGAACACGAAGGCAAGGGTGATGTAGATTATGATCGCTGCAAGCATCGTCCCCTGCTGGAGGTCCTCGATGGAGCGCTGGCGTTCCCTCTCCTTGCCGTCGAGGGCGTAATCAACATTGTATTTGGCCGCGACCGCAGGCAGCACGGTCTCAGAGATCCCATCGGCCACCTCCTGCGGGGTGATGATGGCGCTGTCCACATCGGCAAAGATGGAGACCGTCACCTTCCCGTCGCGCCGTTGCACAAGGGAGAAGGCATTGCGCTCCGTCATCTCCACCACTTCGGTGAGGGGGACGAAAACGCCCGTAGGTGCCTGTAGGAAAAGGTCTTCCAGGTTGATGGCCTTGCCGCCGTCGCGCTGGCGCACCCGCAAAATGAGCTCCTCATCCCCTACAGCGAGCCTGCGGGCGATCTCCCCCTCCAATGCGCCGCGGACCTGTGCTCCCACAGCCTCCAGCGTGAAGCCGAGGGCGGCGCCGCGCGGCGTGAGGCGGATCGCCACCTCAGGCTTGCCGTAGGGAAGGTCGTCGGTGACGCCGGTCACCCCGTCCACGCTGTCGAGGGTGGACATGATTTCGGTCGCGGCCATTTTGAGGACCGCAGGGGCAGCACCGGACAGCTTTATATCAATGTCTCGCCCAGGCGGACCGCCACGCCTCTCGGCGACCGACACGCGTTTGACGCCCGCAATGGCCGGCAATGCATCGCGCCAGGCCCGCACGATCTGTGGCGTGCGCACGGTCCGTACCTCCGAAGGGGCCAGTTGGACGGCAAGGGTCGCCAAGTTGTCGCCCCGCTCACGCCCTGCGCGGCCGATGAGCGAGTAGGCGTCACGCACAAGGCTTTCGCCCTCAGGTGCAAGGCGGCGCTCCACATCGCGCAATGTCGTCTCCACCTCGCGAACGCCTGCAATCACCACCGAACGGGGCGTGCCTGCGTGGAAGGAGACGCGGGCGGACACATACTCCGCCTCAGGCGAGGGGAAGAAGACGAACCGCACGTGCCCGCCACCCACATAAAGACCGTAGATCACCACCATCGCGGACCCGATGCCCACCGCCAGCGTGGTGTAGCGATAGTTGTAGGTGGCCCGCACGATGCGCGGAAACGCCCCGTCCCTGAACCCGTTGAAGCGCCTGTCGAAGCCTTTGCGGAAGCGCTGCCAGAAAGGCAGGCGCTTTTGGGCAGCGCCCTCGGCAAGGGAGCGCTCGTAAAGGCCTGCGATCAATAACCCGGCAAGGATTGCCACAATGGCGACCGCAACCGGCGGGGGCGCGGCAAGGGTGCTGAGCGCAGTATTCAGACCATCGAGCCCGGTGCGCTCACCCTTGCCAATGGCTTCGAGCAGCCAGAGGGCGCCGTTGAGGGCGGCCCCCAGAACAATTGCCCCCACCCCTGCCACAAGGGTCAGACGGATCAGCCGTCCGATCCGCAAGCCCTTTGCTGGCCGCCAGGCGTGGGCCAGGTGGCCAGGGAGCACGAGGAAGCACTCGATCAACGATGCGACGATGATGGAAATGGCAACAAGCGGGATGGCCGACATCATCTGCCCGATGATGTCGCGCATGATGAAGATAGGCCCGAACGCTGCAATGGTGGTGATGGAAGAGGCGAGCACAGGCACAAGCATTTCGCGCGCGCCGCGCTCAGCCGCCTCGTCCAAGGGAACGCCGCGGCTTGCCAAGGTGTCGGCGTGTTCGCCCACCACAATGGCATCGTCGACAATCACCCCCAGCATCATGATGAGGCCGAACAGGGACACCATGTTGATGGTCTGGCCTGAGACCAGCATCACCCCCAGCGTTGCGGCAAAGGCTGCCGGAATCCCCACAGCGACCCAGAACGCCACCCGTGCATCCAGGAAAATGAACAGCACCACCAGCACGATGGCGAGCCCCTGCCAGCCATTGCGCACCAGGATGCCGATGCGGTCCCACAGCCGCTCTGTGCGCACGTCATAAAGGCTGACGGTGAGGCTGTCGGGCATGGACGCGCGCACCTCGTCCACATAGGCGCGCACCACGGCGTCCGCCTCGAGCGCATCGGCGCTCTGGGCGCGGGAGATCACCAGTTCGATGGCAGGTTCGCCATTGCGAAGCCCGGTGACGGCTCCTCGCGAAAACCCCTCATAGACATCGGCAATGTCGCCCACCAGAAGCGACTCGCCCGTCGGCAAGGCTTTGATCTTGATGGCGCCGATGACCTCAGGCGTTTCATCGCCAGCAAGGACGCGCACCTGTTGGTCGATCACCCCATCGAGGGTGCCTGATGGCCTGTCGGCGGTGTTGGCGCGGATGATGGAGGCAAGTTCGGTGGTGGACAGGCCGTGGCGTAAAAGGTCGTGCTCGCGCGCATCGATGATGATTTCCTGGTCGCGCACGGCGCGCATGTCCACCTCATCAAGCTCTCTGTCGAGGAGGCCGTCGCGGATGGTCCTTGCAAAGATCTGTAGCGCTGCCTCTGAGAACGGGCCGGACACGCCGATCTTGGCCACGGGGTCACGCACTTCCCTTGCCACAATGCGCGGCGCTTCGCTCTCTTCGGGCAGGGTGGTGATGGCGGCAATCGCCTGCTCCACATCCCCCAGTGCGCTTTGCATGTCCGTCTGGGGTTCGAACTCGATGATGGAGCGGGCGCTGTTCTCCTGCGCGAACGAGCGCACGGTGTCGACGCCTGGCAGGAAGCGGACCGCCGCCTCCACAGCGTCCAGAACGTTGTCGCTTACATCCTCCGCGCTCGCCCCCGGCCAGGCGATGGCCACATCGATGGTGGACAGGTGCGTCGGCGGCCAGAACCGCGTGGTGAGATTGATGGCTGCGTAGACGCCGATGACCAGCATCAACCCCATCACAAGGTTCGCCGCATTGGCGTGGCGCACGAAGACGCCGATAATGCTTGTGGGGTTGGCGTTCATGGCGCGGCCCCTGTCATCCGCCGACCGCTAGGACCGCTCGCGGGTCGGGGTTTCCGCGGGGCTGTCGGTCGCCGGAACAATGACCGGCGTCACGGCAGGTTCGGCCGCAGCATCGGCATCGGCAATTCCGGGGGCATTGGGAACGCCCGCGCGCCGCACCTTGATGCCCTCACCGGCTTCGGCAAGGCGCGTCGTCATCACAGGGTCGGCAAGGGCAAGGTCGCCCGAAACAATCACGTCCTGCCCATCACGGGCAAGCACTGTGACGGCGCGCCTCTCAAGGCGATTGTCATCGCCCACCACAAACACATGGTCGCGGTAAAGCGCGGTTGCGGGCAGGCGAACGGACTGGGTGTGGAGGCGGCCAGGCACCGCCACCTCAACGAATGCGCCAGGGCGCAAAGGCGCACCGTCGGCCGGAAGGTCGATCCTTGCGTAAACGTCCACACCGCCTTTGTCGCTAGAGATGTCGGCGGCCACGCGGCGGATGGTGGCATCGAACGTCAAGGGCACGTCGCCAATGCGCCAGGTGACGGTGACGGGCGTTCCGATGAGGGAATCGTTCGCCACCAGCTTGCCGAAGCGCTGGTCGGAGAGGATGAAGCGCGCATCAAGCGCATCGGCCCGGATCAGCGAGACGGCCACGTCGTTGGCAGCCAGGAGCCTTCCCTTTGCCGCCGTCTCGGCCCGCACGATGGCTTTGAACGGGGCGTAAAGGACCGTCTCCTCAAGGGCACGGCCGGCACGCTCCACCTGCCACTCAAGCTGCTGGACGGCAGCGTCCATCTGCAACAGGCGCGCGCGCTCGGCCTCAAGGGTGTGCTGGCGCTGCTCTGCAGTCAGGCGGCGCTGGGAGACCTGCATGCTGCGGTCGTCCACCGCCTTTGCCGGAAGGGCGCCACGGTCCAGAAGCGTCTTTGCCCTTTCAAGGTCACGCTCGGCAAGGGTGAGCTGCTCGGCGGCGCGCTCGATGGCGGTCTGCTCCATCATGATGCGGGCAGCCACCTCAGCCCTGCGGGCACGGGTTTCTGCAAGCTTGGCCCGCGCCTCGCGCAGCGCACCATCGTAAGCGAACGGATCGATGGTCACGAGGGGCGCCCCCTCCTCAACGATCTTGCCCACCACAAGGTCGGGATGAATGTCGATCACCTCGCCGGGAGAAGCCACGCGTAGGTCGGCGCTGTCGGCGGCCACCACTTCACCGAATGCGCGCAGGACGGCACGGTTGTCCTCCACCGTCACGTCATGGGCCATGATGGCAAACTCCACCTCTGGCCGATCCTTCGTACCAGTCAGTGAGGACCCATCGTCTTTGATGAGCTCTTGGGTGGCGTAATAAGCGCCGAAAAGGACGACGGCGGGGAGGATGCCTTGGACCAAAACACGCAGAACTTTCAGCATCGCGACGTCCTCAACTGGGTTCGCCCACTCACAAAAGTGCGCAGGCATCGCCCACGCGAACACATTGGCACGCTCTGCCCACCGCTTCCGCCGAGCCGGCCTGACCCGCGCATCACGCCGCGCGGTGAGGTCGTCTCAGTGGGGTTCGCCGATCGGCTCGAGCGACTGGGGGTCGAACCGATAGCGAGTGTTGCAGAACTCGCACGTGACCTTGATCACGCCGTCCTCAACCATGGAGTTTCGATCGTCCACCCCGAACTGCTCAAGCATAGCCTGAATGCGCTCATGAGAGCAGTGACAGTCTGCACTCAAGCTGAACGCATCGTAGACCCGCACATCCCTTTGATGGAAAAGGCGCAATAGGAGCCGCTCTGCGCTGATGGCAGGGTCCACCAGCTCATGGTCCTGCGCGCTTTGGGCGCGGGCGCGGGCCTCCACCCAGGCATCGTCATCGTCCCTTTCGTCGCGAAACGCTCCTTCGGGCGCGTCCCCAGGGTCGAGATCGCGCACCACGATGCGGTCGGCCGCCTCGGGCAGGAACTGGACGGTCACGCCCCCGCCGCGCCAGATCCGCCGCGGCTCTTCGCCGGGCCGCCGCTCCACCGTCTCGGCAACGGCAAGGCGCACCAAAGTGGGGATTTGCTCGGACTGGGCGAAGTAGGCCTGGGCCACCTCTTCAAGACTGTCCCCATCCATGGGGACAATGCCTTGGTAGCGCCGCACGGTTGCCCGCGGATCGATGGTGAGCGCCATCGACCCCTTGCCCGTCAGGTCTTTCAGGGTGAACCGCTCCGGAAGGGCGGCGATGGCATCCGCATCGAACCGGGCATAGCCGCGCAGGGCTTCGGGCGTTGAAAAGTCCGTCACCAATAGCGAAACCGGCCCGTCGCTTTGCATTTGCAGCACCACGCGACCGTCGAGCTTGAGGGCCGTTGCCACCAGCACATTCAGGAGCACCGCCTCACCCAGAAGGCGCGAGACGGCGGGTGGATAGTCATGCCGGCGCAAAATGCTGTCGAGCGCAGGACCCATGCGCGCAACCCGCCCGCGCACGTCCAGCGCCTCCACGGAAAAGGGGAGGACGAGATCGTCCCTTTCGGTCAGTTCAGCACCTTCAGACACCAGGCCAAGATCGCTTTCTGTGCATGGACGCGGTTTTCTGCCTCATCGAAGACGGCCGAGCGCGGACCATCCATCACCGCGTCGGTCACCTCCTCGCCACGATGGGCCGGCAGACAATGTAGGAAGATGGCGTTTTCATGGGCCCCGTCCAACAGGCGATCGTCGACCCTGTAGGGGGTCAAAAGCGTGTGACGACGCTGAACGTCCGCATCGCCCATGGAGGCCCAGGCGTCGGTGACGATCACATCGGCGCCAGACACGGCCTCGCTGGGGTCGGTCATCACGTCAATTTCAGCACCCCTGTTGCGGGCCGCTGCCACCCTCTCAGGATCAATGGCAAGGGCTGACGGCGTCGCGACCCTTAGCCGAAAGCCCAGGTGGATGGCGGCATCGGCAAAGGTCGCGGCCACGTTGTTGCCGTCCCCCACCCAGGCGACGGTACGCGCGCCGATGGTGCCGAGCCGTTCCTCAATGGTCATGATGTCGGCGATGATCTGGCACGGGTGGCCCTGCCGCGTCAGCCCGTTGATGACGGGGATGGTGGCATGGTCGGAAAATTCCACCACAGCGTCATGGTCGAGCATGCGCACCATGACTGCGTCCACATAGCGCGACAGGACGGCGGCGGTGTCGCCCATGGATTCGCCGCGGCCAAGCTGCATCTCGCTGCCTGTGGTGACGATGGTGTCGCCGCCCATCTCGCGCATGGCAAGGTCAAAGGAGAGGCGCGTGCGGGTGGAGGGCTGCTCGAACACCATGGCGAGCGTGCGGCCTTCCAGCACGCGACTGCGCGCGCGCCGGCCATCATCGCCGCCAGCGGCCTTTGCCCTGTGCGCCTCGTCCAAAATCATTCTCAGCGCCGCCCTGTCCAGCGACGCGATGTCCAAAAAGTGCCTGACGGTCATGAAACGGCAGGCCTCACGCGCTGACGTGGCGGTCGGCGCCCACATCGAGGGATCGCGCGGCACGATCCAGCCTGTGGGCGGCCTCTTTCAGATCGTCCTCGGTGGCAATCAATGGCGGCAGAAGGCGGGCGGTGTTTTCGCCGGCGGGCACCACCAGGAGACCGGCCTCACGGGCCGCGGCCGTCACATCCCCCACAGGGGCCTTGCACTTGATGCCGAGCATCAGGCCTTCGCCGCGCACCGACTCGAACACGTCGGGATGGCTGTCCACCACCTCGGCGAAAAGCTGCTTGGCCAAAAGCCCCTTGCGTTTGACGCCATCGAGGAAGCCGTCCGACAGCACCACGTCCAACACCGCGTTGGCGACGGTGCAGGCCAAAGGGTTGCCGCCATAGGTGGTGCCATGGGTGCCCGGCTGAAGGCCCGCGGCCGCAGCCTCCGTTGCAAGGCAGGCGCCAATGGGAAAGCCGCCGCCGAGGCCTTTGGCGGAGGCCAGAATGTCAGGCGTCACCCCCACAAGCTGGTAGGCGAAGAGGTGGCCGAGGCGACCGGCGCCCGTCTGCACCTCATCGAAGATCAACAGAAGGCCGTGCTCGTCACAAAGGGTGCGCATGGCGCGCAGGACGGCAGGGTCGACAGGCTTGATGCCGCCTTCCCCTTGGATGGGCTCCACCATGATGGCGGCGGTCTCCGGCCCGATGGCGGCCTTCACCGCGTCGATGTCATCGAAAGGCACCTGGTCGAAGCCTGACAAAGGCTCGCCGAACCCTTCAAGATATTTGGGCGAGCCGCCGGCGGCGATGGTGCCGAGGGTGCGCCCGTGAAAGGCGCCGTCCATGGTGATGATGCGCGTGCGCTCAGGCGCCCCATTGATATAGTGGTAGCGGCGGGCCGCCTTGATGGCCGCCTCGTTGGCCTCAGCGCCGGAGTTACAAAACAGCACCTTGTCGGCGAACGTTGCTTCCACAAGACGCGCGGCAAGCCGCTCTTGCTCAGGCACGCGATAAAGATTGGAAGTGTGCCAGACCTTGGCGGCCCCTTCCTGCAGGGCAGCCACGAGGTGAGGGTGCGCATGGCCCAAGGACGAGACGGCAATGCCGGCCCCCATATCGAGGTAACGTCGCCCGTCGGAGCCCTCAAGCCAGACGCCTTCGCCGGTCTCGAAAGAGAGTTCGGCGCGGTTGTAGTTCTGGAACAGCGAGGTCTGTGACATGGGTCTTGCGCAAGGCGCCTCTTGTTTGTGGGGGATGGGAATGCGCGGCCGGGGACGGCGAACGCACCAGCTTAAACGGCTTTGTTTCCGATGGTTGGGGAAAAATCAACGTCTTCGTCTTTGGAGCGTTGCCAACGGTTGCCCCCGATTCGCCCGATCCACTACGATTCTTCGCATCAAGGCCCTGGAAACGGTGCCCACAACAATCCCACCGCGCTCGCTAAAAAAGCGCCGGTTTCCCGGTGTGCGGGGAGGGATTCCATGTGGGCAAGGTGTGGATAGGCCGTGGACACAATGTGGAGAGGCCACATGAGTTGGACTGACGAGCGGATCGAGCTTCTGCGCAAACTGTGGGCTGACGGCCTCAGCGCCTCGCAGATCGCGGGGACCCTTGGCGACGTCACCCGCAACGCTGTCATCGGCAAAATCCATCGCCTCGGCCTGTCCGGCCGGGTGAAGGCGCCGAGCCAGACCCGCACGCCACGCCGGCCTGCCCCCATGCGCCCCAAGCCTGCAGCCGCGGCCCCCTCCCAGCCAAGGGTGATGGCCGTCGGCAATACAGTGGTGAAGGTGGTGGAGCGCGAGGTGGTGGCCCCGCCCCCGCCTGTTTTGGAGGAGGCGGCGGTGGTTCCCATCCATGGCGGCATATCGCTGTTGGACCTGTCCGCCACGTCCTGCCGGTGGCCCGTCGGCGACCCCAGCGAGGCGGATTTCCGGTTTTGCGGCGCAAAGACAGGCGCGGGCGACGTCTACTGCTCTGCCCACGCCGACCTTGCCTTCCCCGGTCGCACCCGGCGGCCCAAACCGAAGCTCAACTCTTAAAGGTCCAGCCGGTTCGACGCGGCGCACGTCGGTTGGTGAGCGTCGCCACGGCCCATTGCCGAGCCGGTATCGGGGCATGAACGCCGCACCCGCCTCCCTCCGGCAGACACGCGAGCATCCTGGGTCGTCTCGGACCCGGACATGAAGCTCTAATTCTTCGATCTCGAGCACTCTTGTTCGGCTCCGACTGGGCCGAAAAACTGCTCTAAGGCGGGAGAGGCTTGCCCCCGGCGGCCTCTCCTAGCGCGCCATCGCGAACTGGTCGTCGAAGGCGTAGCCCGCCCCGCGTACCGTGCGGATGGGGTCGCGGAGACGGCCGCGGTTGATGGCTTTGCGCAGGCGGCCGATGTGCACGTCGACGGTTCGCTCATCCACATAGACATCACGCCCCCACACGCCGTCGAGGAGTTGCTCGCGGGTGAACACGCGCCCTGGGGACTGCATGAGGAATTCCAGCAGTCGAAACTCGGTGGGTCCCAGGTGGACTTCGCGGCTTGAGCGGCGGACGCGGTGGGTGGTGCGGTCGAGCTCGATATCGCCCGCGCGCAGTTGCTCGGACACCACTTCGGGCTTGGCGCGGCGCAAGATGGCACGGATGCGGGCCATCAATTCGGGCGTTGAGAAAGGTTTGGTGACGTAGTCGTCGGCGCCTGTGGCAAGGCCGCGGATGCGTTCGGTCTCTTCGCCACGCGCCGTCAGCATGATGATGGGCAGGTTTTCCGACTGGGGCCGACTGCGTATGCGACGGCACAATTCAATGCCGGTGAGGCCAGGCAGCATCCAGTCCAAAATCAGAAGATCGGGCAGTTCTTCTTTGAGCCGGGTCTCGGCGTCGTCGCCGCGACCGCAGCTTTCCACCGCGTAACCTTCCGCTTCAAGGTTGTAGCGAAGGATCAGAACCAGAGGTTCTTCGTCCTCCACGATCATCACGCGTGCCACGTTAGTTTTTCCGTATTTCGTCCGCGAAACCCGCCGGCAGGTAGGAGGAGAGATCCGCCTTCACCCGGCTCTCGGCCGGTTGCTCGCCGGTGATGAAGTAGTGAATGTTTTCGGCGATGTTGGTGGCGTGATCGCCGATACGCTCGATGTTTTTGGCGCAGAACAACAGGTGCGTGCAGAAGGTGATGGAGCGTGGATCTTCCATCATATAGGTCAACAACTCGCGGAAGATGGAGTTGTAGATGGCATCCACCTCATCATCGCGGTTGCGCACGTCCATCGCAGCGGTCAGATCTTGCGAAGTGAAGGCGTCCAGCACCGTTTTGAGCTGTTCCAGCGCAATGTCGGACATGTGCTCAACACCAAGGGCGACCCGTGGCGGGTGGGCACGGCCTTCGATGGCCAAGACGCGCTTGGCGTTGTTTTTGGCAAGATCGCCGACCCGCTCAAGATCGGACGAGATGCGTAGCGCCGCCACAAGTTCACGCAAAGGTTTTCCCGTAGGGCGGTGCGCGGCAATCAAGTCGACCGCGTGATTTTCCACACGACGTTGCATGGCATCGAGCTGTTCGTCGTCAGCCATCACTCTGGCGGCGGTCTGCGCATCAATCCGCGTCAACGCGGTCACGCTTTCCATGACAAGCCTCTCGGCCAGCCCTCCCATTTCGGCAATCTCGCCGGCAAGGGCTTGCAACTCGGCCACTCTGTCTCGCAAGGACTGCGCCACAACTCTACTCCTGCACCAAACGCAACACTGGACTCATCGACATATCTTAGCCGAAGACCCCTGTGATGTAATCTTTGGTCCGCTTTTCCTGCGGATTGTTGAAGATGTGCTCCGTCGGCCCTTCTTCGACCAGGTAGCCCAAGTGGAAATAGGCCGTGCGCTGGCTCACCCTTTGGGCCTGCGCCATGGAATGGGTGACCATGATGATGGTGTAATTCTCGCGCAGTTCCTGGATGAGCCGTTCGATGGTCGCCGTCGCGATGGGGTCCAGCGCCGAGCACGGCTCGTCCATCAGAATGACTTCAGGGTTGACCGCAATGGCGCGGGCGATGCAAAGGCGCTGCTGCTGGCCGCCAGACAGGCCGGTTCCAGGCTCGCTGAGGCGGTCCTTGACCTCCTCCCAGAGGCCCGCACGCTGAAGGCTGTGGGTGACAATCTCCTCAAGCTCGCTCTTTGAGCGGGCCACGCCGTGGATTTTCGGCCCGTAGGCAATGTTGTCGAAGATGGATTTGGGGAACGGGTTCGGCTTCTGGAACACCATGCCGACGCGCGCGCGAAGGAGCACGACGTCCAGCTTGTGATCGTTCAGATCGTCACCATCCATACCCATCTGGCCGAGCACGCGGCAACCGTCAATGGTGTCGTTCATCCTGTTGAAGCAACGCAGGAACGTGGACTTGCCGCAGCCGGACGGACCGATGAACGCCGTCACCGCCTGGAGCGGAATGTCGATTGACACCGAGTGGAGGGCCGGTTTGTCACCATAGAGCACCGTCACGTCCTTGGCGGCGATCTTTGTGTCACGTTTGACGGGATCGGGGACGCGGATCGTCTCGAACCGCTCCATGACAGCCTCTTCTTGGGCTTCCAATGCGCTCATCTTATGATTCCCTTCGTTGGTCCCAAGAGGTGCGTTTACCAGCGGCGCTCGAAGCGGTGCCGCAGGAAGATGGCAAGGGCGTTGAGCGTAATCATCACGGTGAGAAGCACGATGATTGCCGCAGAGGTCCGTGCCTCGAAGAAGTTGCGCAGCTCGTTGCCTTGCCACAGGAAAATCTGCACAGGCAGCGCCGAAGATTGCTCCATCGGCGTCCCCGGAACACTTGCGACGAACGCGTTCATGCCGATCAGAAGCAGGGGCGCCGTCTCACCCAATGCTTGAGCGACACCGATGATGGCGCCCGTCAGCATGCCAGGCACGGCCAGCGGCAGGGTATGGTGGAACATGGCCTGCATGGGCGAGGCACCCACCCCCAGCGCCGCCTGGCGGATGGATGGCGGCACGGCCCTCAATGACGCGCGCGAGGCAATGATCACCGTCGGCAACGTCATCAAGGAGAGGACGAGACCCCCCACCAGGGGTGCTGACAAGGGCAGGCCGAACAGGTTGATGAACACAGCCGCCCCCAACAAGCCGAACACGATGGAGGGGACGGCAGCAAGGTTGTTGATGTTCACCTCAATCAGGTCGGTGATGCGGTTCTTCGGCGCGAACTCCTCCAGATAAACCGCGGCCATGACGCCGACGGGAACGGCCACCACCATTACGATCAGCATCATCATGATGGAGCCGACCATGGCGCCCAGAAGGCCCGCGGTTGCTGGCGAGGAGCGCGAGTCGACGTTGGTGAAGAGTTCTGACGCGAAGTCCATGGAGATGACGCCGCGTTCATAAAGCTGGTCCGACCACTCCTGCTGGAGCGCGGTGAGCTGCTGCTGCGAATCGGGCAGCGAGCGGTCGATATTGCCCTTCAGCCAGACATCCACATTGGCCGCGGCCACAAGGTGCAGCTCCTGCGTGCTGCCGATGATGGAGGGGTCGTCGCGCACCATGTCGCGCAGGCGCACCCTTTCGTTGCTGGCGACCATGCCCACGGCATCGCGCGCATTGTCGGCCGCAGCGGGGACCACCTTGGCAAGGGAGTCCTGGATAATGCGGTTCCAGTTCACGAACACCAGGCGGCGTTGCCAGGCCAGCAGCTCCTGCTGAAAGTCCGCATCCGACACATTCCCCTGCACGGGCTTGTCGGGGATGTTGATGATCTGCGGATCGAACGTGACGCTCAGCGTGATGTTTGCCTGGGTGAAGGCCGGCAAACCCTTGGCCAGGATGGAGCCGAACAACAACGCCACCAAGCTAACGCCAAGCATGATGGCGCTGAGGCCGAGGAGGCGGAAGCGGGTTTCGGCACGGTGACGCGCCTTCAGCCTGCGCTCGATGATATCGCGGTTGGAGCGGGCGGACGTTGCGTCCACACCATCCAGAGTTTCTGTGGCGGACGACATGGCTCTACTCGTATTGTTCGCGGTATTTCTTGACGATGTAGATGGCCACCACATTCAAGCAGAGCGTGATGACGAACAGGGTCAGACCGAGCGCAAAGGCCACCAAGGATTGGGGACTTGCAAAGTCGGTATCGCCCGTCAGCTGGTTGACGATGGTCACGGTCACCGTGGACACCGCCTCGAACGGGTTGGCGGTCAACACAGGGCTGTTGCCGGCGGCAAGCACCACAATCATCGTCTCGCCCACCGCCCGGCTGACCGCCAGAAGGAAGGCGCCGACAATGCCTGGAAGGGCCGCCGGGAGGATCACCTTGCGCACCGTCTCCGACTGTGTGGCGCCGAGCCCGTAGGACCCGTTACGCAACGCCTGCGGCACCTGGCTGATGATGTCATCCGACAGGGACGATACGAACGGGATGATCATGATCCCCATCACAACGCCCGCGGTCAGTGCGCTGGTGGCTTGGATATCAAGGCCGATGGTGCCGCCGAGCCATGACAGGAACGGGCCCACCGTCACCAGCGCGAAGAAGCCGTAGACGATGGTGGGGATGCCCGCCAAAACCTCAAGCAAAGGCTTGGCGAAGAAACGGAACTTGGATCCTGCATACTCCGACAGGTAGATCGCCGACATCAGCCCGATGGGAACGGCCACCAGCATCGCGATGATGGTGATCATGATCGTGCCCCACAGCAGGGGAATCAGGCCGAACTGCCCTTGGTCTTCCGTCCCCACGGTGGAAAAGCGCGGGTTCCACGTGGTGCCGAAGAAAAAGTCGAGCGGGTTCACGTAGGTGAAGAAGCGCAGCGCCTCGCTCAACACCGACAGGACGATGCCGACGGTGGTGAGAATGGCAATGGCCGAACAGGCGATCAGCACCACCTTGATGGCAACTTCCACCACGTTCCGCGCGCGATAGTTGGGGGCGATCTTGCGTCGCGCCCAGATTGCGCCAACGGCCCCTGCGGCGGCCGCAAGGCCGATCAACGCAAGGCGCGCCGTCCACTCGAACCGCGCAAGGGCAGCGGCTGCCTCGGCCTGGTACTGGGGAATGTCCCCCACAGCGCCGAAGCCCGAGGCAATGTTCTTGATCCTGGAGACGGCCGTGGCGGTGGCCTGAGGGTCGGACGCCACATCCGGCGGCAGGTAGCTCGCCAAAATGTTCGCCGAAAGGGTCGGCGAGAACGCCAGATAAAGGATGTAGACCACCGCGGCGGGGATGGCACACCACAGCACCACCAGAAGGCCGTGATAGGCCGGCCGGGAGTGCATTTTGATGCCGGAAGCATTGGCGACGGACCGGCTGGCCGACACGCCCCACTGATATGCCAAACTCAGCAGTATCAATAAAATTGCGACGACGATGAGTGTATTCATTCGCGGTGTGATCCGGCTTTTTCTGGCAGTGTCTTGGCGCACGCAGGCGGGACTGGCCGCGGGCGCAATGTCATCGCTGAAGGGTCACGCACAACCGCAACGTCCCGCCGCTGGTGTGACGGCGGGACGGCACGAAAAAAGCGACCGGCTGGGAGCCGGCCGCTTCATTGCCCGTTAGTCGGCGGCGACGGTGGTTTTGTTCATGACCTTTTCCACCTGCGCCTGGCGCTCATCGGCCGGCATCGGGATCAGGCCAAGGCCTTCCAGCATGCCGCCGGGGCCAGCCACTTGGTCGGACAGGAAGAACATGGCGTAGTCTTCAAGCCCGGGGATGACGCCCATATGCTCGCCCTTGATGTAGAAGAACAAGGGGCGGGAGACGGGGTATTCGCCGGTGGCGATGGTCTCAAGGCTCGGCGTCACACCATCGACGGTGGCAACGTTCAGGCGATCGCGGTTCTGCTCGTAGAAGGACAGGCCGAACACGCCGATGGCATCTTCCTGGGCTTCCAGACGGCCGAGGGTCTCGGTGTAGTCGCCGGCAACGTCGATCACGCGGCCGTCCTGGCGGAAGCCGAGGCAAGCGGCGTCTTTGGCATCGTCTTCAAGAGCTTCGATTTCGGGGAAGTGCTCGCAGCCGATCTCCACCACCTTTTCTTCGAACACTTCACGGGTGCCGTGGTTGGTGCCGGGGATGACGAGGGTGATTTCCTGCTCTGGGAGCGAAGAGTCGATCTGGCTCCAGCTGGTGTAGGGGTTGTCCACCAACTCACCATCCTGGGGAACCTTGGCGGCGATGGCCTGGTAGACGTGCGCCGGGGTCAGCGCGAACTCGCCGGATGCGGAGTTTGACGCAAACACGATACCGTCATAGCCGATACGCACTTCAACGATGCTATTCACGCCGGCATCGGCGCAGGAGGCAATTTCCTTCTCGCGGATGGCGCGGGAGGCGTTGGCGATGTCGATGGTGCCTTCACCGACGCCCTGGCAGAACTGGCGCAGACCGCCCGAGGAGCCGCCGGAGCCGACGACCGGTGTGTTGTACTCGGGGAAGGCGTTGCCGAATTCTTCCGCGACGACGCTGGCAAACGGCAGCACCGTCGAGGAACCGGCGATCTGGATGGTGTCACGGGTTTGCGCAACGGCGCCTGTCGCAACAAGTGCGCCGGCGGCGGCCAAAGCTGCAACGCTCGCGAATTGGCTAAACTTCACGGGGAACTCCCTCGAGTTGGGATGAAAAACTGCGGTCGACAGTGGCCGAAGCCATGCTGCTGATCTGAAGCGGTATCCACCCAACTCGAAGGCTTGATGTCAGTTTTGCGAAGAATTTGCGACGCACTAACGCGTTGAATTTACGAGACCAATTCAGCCGATGCTGGAAACGTTTCCAAAGGGAGTCGCACCGAAAAGGTGGAGCCGGTCCCCAATTCGCTGCGCACCTTCAACCGCCCTTTATGACGGGCGATGATGTGCTTGACGATGGCAAGACCAAGCCCAGTCCCACGCTGTGCTCTACTCTGGGCAACGTCGACGCGGTAAAACCGTTCCGTCAATCGGGGAACATGCTCGGGCGCAATGCCGCCGCCGAAGTCTTGCACGGACATGATGGCCGCGCTTTCGGTGGGCCCGTCTTCCACGCGCACGCTGACCAGAACGCGACCGCCGCCTCCGCCATATTTGATAGCGTTTTCAATGAGATTGTCGAAAACCTGAAACAACTCGTCAGGGTCGCCGCGCACGGGGATGGGCTCGTTCGGCAATGCCAGTTCAAGGGCCACGTTGGCCTCATCGGCCATGGTGCGGGCCATCTCCACCGCGTAGCGCACGCGCTCATGCAGGTCCACCACGTCGCGCGGGCGAAGATGGGCCCGCATTTCAATGCGCGACAGGGAGAGCAGGTCATCGGTGAGCCGGCGCATCCTGTCGGCCTGCTCGCGCATCACATCCAGAAACTGTGTGCGGGCGGCAGGGTCGTCCTTGGCGGGGCCTTGCAACGTTTCGATGAACCCTGTGAGCGCTGCCAGGGGCGTGCGCAATTCATGGCTGGCGTTGGCGACGAAATCCTCACGCATTCTGTCGATGCGCTGCTGCTCGGTCAGATCGCGGATGAAGACGGCGATGGCCTGGTTGGCAGGGGCCTCCGCCTCCCGTGTCAACGGGAACGGGCGCACGAACGCTTCGAACCAGCGGTTGGTGGGCACCTTTTCCGACCAAGTGGCCCGGGTGGGTGCGCCTGATTGAACGGCCGTGTCCACTGCGCGGATCAACTCGGGCACCCGTAAAGTAAAGGTGAACGGCGCATCGGCCCTGAAGAAGCCGAACTGCTCGCGCGCGGCCTGGTTGGCCCACATCACCATGCCGTCCATGCGCAAAAGGACGCATGCATCGGGCGCAGCATCGAGGATGGACTGGGCCGCCAGAGGAACGTCATCGTCCGCCCGGTTGCCCCGCTGCGGCGGCGTCAGGCCAACACCTGTGGCCACCACCATCGCCAAGCTAAGCGACCAGTCCACCTCTACAAGTGCCGCAAGGCCGCACAGGGTGAGGACACAGACGACGGCCGCCACATAGGCCGGATCGCGAGACATGGGGGACTCCCTACACTACTGTCGGCGACACACCGACCCGCCGCCCATCGTTCTAAGTGTTAACACAGGCTTGACTTGCGGTGAGTCGCCACAGCTTTAGTTTGCTTAAAGACTACGAAGATCGTGTGAAGGGCGTAAGCATGGCGACAAAAATCATTCGCAAACCGCGATGGGCACTCAAAGAATCAACTGTCACGCCCGAATCCATTTTCCGTCAACGTCGCAACTTCATCAAGACCGCAGGGTTAGCCGCGGCAGGAACTCTGGCTGCAGGGCCTGCCAGCGCCAACATTCTTGAGCGCCTTCTGGGGAGTGAGGGGCCTACGCCTGACGTGGAACCCGACCCCACGATGGATCTTTATCCCGCGAAGGCGAACCCCGCCTACACCGTCTCACCGCTGTCGGAGGAAGACCTCGTCCTCACCTACAACAACTTTTATGAGTTCGGCTCTCATAAGCGCATCTTCAAGGCCGCGCAGCAATTGGACATCCGTCCCTGGACCGTCACCTTCGACGGGATGGTGGAGGAAGAGCGCACCGTCGACATCGACACATTGATCCGCGCCATGTCGTTGGAGGAGCGGATCTATCGCCTCAGGTGCGTTGAAGCCTGGTCGATGGTCGTGCCCTGGACGGGCTTTCCCATGGCCGATCTGGTGGCCTACGCCAAACCGCTTAGCAGCGCCCGCTATGTGCGTATGGAGACCTTCAACAATCCAGAGGTTGCCTCCGGCCAGCGCCAGTCCTGGTACCCCTGGCCCTATGTGGAAGGGCTGACCATCGAGGAAGCCACCAACCCCGTGACGATGATGGTCACAGGCGCCTATGGCCGCCCGCTCGAAGAGCAAAACGGCGCGCCCCTGCGCCTGGCCGTGCCTTGGAAATACGGCTTCAAGTCCGGCAAATCGCTGGTGCGCTTCACCTTCACCGATGAGCGCCCCTCCACATTCTGGATGGATGTGGCCGGCAACGAATACGGCTTCTGGGCCAACGTGAACCCCGAAGTGCCGCACAGGCGCTGGTCCCAGGCGACCGAGCAGCCGCTCGGCTCGGACGATCGCATCCCGACCCTTTACCTCAACGGCTATGCCGAGGAGGTGGCGGGCCTTTACGCCGACAAGACGAACGAGAGCCTTTACTTCTAAAGCGCTCCGCACGGTCAAACAGCCCATCGGCCCCCTCCTCAGGCGGGGCCATTTCGCCTGCACCGCAGCCGCGCTATTATGAACTCCGTGATTCGCGGATAAAAGGGCGGGTGCGTTGCGTTTGGTTTTCGCCCCTCGCGGTACCGGGACATGATCGAGGCTTGGGCCGTTGCGTTTGCTGCATGTGCGCTGGCGTCAGTGTTTGCCGTGCGTGCCAGCCTTGTCACGCGCCGCCTGAAGGCCGAGCGCGCCGCAACCCTTGCCAAGCGCGAGACGGGCGAGGCGCTGCAAAGCCTCCTTGCAACGGGCGCCCATGCCGGCGTCCTGTTCAGCCACGACGGCACGTCCACAACCTTCGGCACGCTCCCCGCGGCACTCACGGACGCCATCGCCTCGCCTGACGCAACTGAGGGCACCCTTGCCGGCGATGTGAGGAAACTGCGCACACAGGGCCGGCCCTTCGAGCGCGTCGTTCAGACCGAGGAAGCCCTCTTGACGGTGGAAGGCACCCTTGGCGCAGGGACCCCCAGCGTCCTCGTCAAGGCCGCCCCACGCCACGCTGCCGCCGCTGACACAGGCGCCGCAAGCCCGTTCCAAGGACTGTTGGAATCCGCCCCCTTCCCAGCCTGGGTTGAGAGCGAGACCGGCGAGCGGCGCTGGACCAACCATGCCTATGTCGAAGCCGTCGGCCTTTCAGCCCCCTTGCCGGAAGGCACCGACGAAGCGCTTCTGGATGCCAACGCCATGGCACAGCTCACCGAAGGCGACGGTCCGTCCCACGGCCGTGTCCAGACGGTGATTGCGGGGGAGCGGCGCGTGCTCGACGTTGCTGTGGACCGCCGCGAGGGTGTCCTTGCCGCCCTCGCGCTCGATGTGACGGAGACGGTGCGCGAACTCACCGTCAGTCAGCGTACCCTGGAAGGCCATGCCGCAACGTTCGACCGTTTGGCGGCAGCGGTGGCCATGTATGGGCCAGACAGGCGGCTCACCTTTCACAACGCCGCGTTCCAGACGCTGTGGCAGCTTCCCTCGACCTTCCTGGAACACGCGCCCGCTGAAGAGCAACTCCTCGACCGCCTGCGCGCTGAACGCAAGCTGCCCGAAACCGCCGACTTCAAAGCCTGGAAGCGCGACCAGCTGCGCGGCTACGAATCCCGCGAAGGCTTCGAGCGCTGGTGGCACCTTCCCGACGGCCAAACCCTTCGCGTTATCGCCAATCCGGGCCCCCATGGCGGTGTCACCTACATCTACGAAAACGTCACCGAGCAGCTCGCCCTTGAGCGGCGCTACAACGCCCTCACCAGGGTGCAGGCGGAAACCATCGACAACCTCGGCGAAGGGGTGGCGAGCTTCGGCCCGGACGGTCTCCTGCGCCTCTCCAACCCCGCCTTCTGGGAGCTGAGCGGCGTGCAGCCTGCCGACGTGGGCGACCATGTGCGGGTGATCGGCGCCACCGTCCCCTCCGAAGTCAGTGCTCCCTGGGCCGCCTTGGCCGAGCGGGTGACGGGCCTCACCGACCACCGCACCACCGTCTCAGGCAGGATCGAGCGCGGTGACGGCCAGGTGCTCGACTATGCCTTCTCGCCGCTGCCTGACGGGTCGACCCTCGCCACCCTCGTCGACGTCACCGACAGTGTGAACGTTGCCCGCGCCCTTCTTGAGCGCAACAACGCCCTCGTGGAGGCCGACAGGCTGAAGAACGCCTTCATCGAGCACATTTCCTATGAGCTGCGCTCGCCGCTCACCACCATCATCGGCTTCATCCAGCTTCTGACGCGCCCCGAATTCGGCACCCTCACCGACCGTCAGCGCGAATATGCCGACCACGTCAACACATCGTCCGAAGCGCTGCTCACCATCATCGACGGCATCTTGGACCTTGCCACCATCGATGCCGGCATCATGGAACTCTCCCTTGGCCCTGTGGATGTTGAGGCCACAGCCCGCACCGTCCTCGACGGCCTGAAGCACAGGATTGCCGAAGGCGGCGTTGAGATCGAGATCGATGTGGCGCCTGATGCCACGGGCTTTGAGGGCGACCCGCAAAGGTTCCGCCAGGTGCTGTTCAACCTTTTGTCCAACGCCATCTCCCACTCGCCCCATGGCGGCAAGGTGACCGTGGAGGCCCGCAGCGAGGGCGATTTCGTGGCGCTCAGCGTGCGCGACCGCGGCCCCGGCATCACCCGCGACAAGGCTGAAGCGGTGTTCGAGCGCTTCATGACAAGCACGGCACAGGGGCGGCGCGGCGGTGTCGGCCTCGGCCTTTCCCTGGTGAAGAGCTTTGTGGAGCTTCACGGCGGAACGGTCGCCGTTGCCCCTGTGGAGGGGGCAGGTGCAGCTCTGGAAGTGCGTTTTCCGCGCAAAGGCGCCGGGCGGCAGGACCTTGCGGCGTGACATCCATCACCGAGCGGATCGCTTCAGAAGCTGCGATGGCACGCCTTGGCGCCGACCTTGCCCGCATCATCGCGCCCGGTGACAGGATCGCACTGAAAGGCGACCTTGGCGCCGGCAAAACCACCCTTGCCCGCGCCATCATCCGCACCCTTGCCGAAGACCCAGGGTACGAGGTGCCAAGCCCCACCTTCACCATCGTCCAGGCCTATGACCTGCGGGTTCCCTTGGACCATGTGGACCTTTACCGCATCGAGGACGATGCCGCGATCGATGAGCTGGGCCTCGACGACACCCGCGCCGCCCTTGTGGAATGGCCGCGCACCCCCTTTCGCATCACCATCGACATTGGTTTTGGCGATGACGCCGAGGCGCGCATTGTCACCATCACAGCGCTAGACACCTTCTTGGACCGGCTGACCCGCCAGAAGCGCCTTGCCAGCTTCCTGGAGGCGGCAGGCTGGGGGGCGGCCGAGCGCCGCCACCTCAATGGCGATGCCTCAACCCGGCGCTACGAACGATTGCATGACAATGGCGTCGACGCGGTGTTGATGGACGCGCCGAGCCACCCGAGCCTGCCTGGCTCCTATGCCCACAAAGCGCGCCTTGCCGATGGCAACATGGCCGCCTTCCTTGCCGTCGGCGCCCGCATTGAAGCGGCAGGCCTCACCATCCCCCAAATTTTTAGCGTCAACGAGGGTGAGGGTTTTCTCCTGATGGAGGACCTTGGCGACGACAAAGTGGCAGGACCTTGTGGGGCCATCCCCGAGCGCTACACGGCGGCCCTTGACGCCCTTGTCGCCTTCCACAAGACGCCATTTTTACCGCCCCTCGCCCACCCTTTGAAAGGGCAGCCGCCTTACATGCCGCCGCCGTTCGATGCGGGCCTGTCTGACCATGAGGTCACGCTGTTCCCCCAGTGGTATCTGCGTGCCCCGCTCGATGGCGACTATGTCAGGCTTTGGCGGGCGGCCATCGAGGGGCTTTGGCGCGGTGACGATCACCTTGCCTTGAGGGACGTGCACTCCCCCAACCTCATGTGGCTTGAGGACCGGGACGGCATCGCGCGTGTCGGTCTGATCGACTACCAAGACGCCATGATTGCGCCAAGCGCATACGATGTGGTCTCGCTGTTGCAAGATGCGCGGGTGGATGTGCCCGACGCTCTGGAGGCCGAATTGATGAGCCGCTACATCGCCGCCCGCAAAGGGCTCGACGAAGAGCGCTGGCGCACCGCCTATCACATCTTGGGCGCCCAGCGTTCCACACGGATCCTGGGCGTGTTCCGCCGCCTCAACGACCTTGACGGCAAGCCTCACTACCTGCCGCACCTGCCCCGCCTATCCCGGCAACTGCGCAAGAACCTTGCCGCAACACCCGCCCTTTCGGCCCTGCGCGACTGGTACGGAACCAACACACAGATCCTGGACGAAGCGTGATGCACGCCGACCCGACCCGCAATGACTGGTGCGCCATGGTGCTTGCCGCAGGCCGTGGGGCGCGCATGCGACCGATTTCCGCCACCACCCCGAAACCGCTGATCGAGGTCGCCGGCAAAGCCCTCATCGACCACGTGTTCGACAGGCTTGAGGGGGCCGGCGTCTCCCGTTTCGTGGTCAACGTCCACTACCTTGCCGATCTCATCGAGGTGCACGTGAAGCGGCGGGTGGGCAACAAGGTGGCTATCTCCGACGAGCGGGCCAAGCTCCTGGAAACCGGCGGCGCCCTCGTCAAAGCGCGCGGGTTGATCGGCGAGGCCCCCTTCATCGTCGCCAATGCGGACACGTTCTGGATCGAAGGTGTTTCCAACAATATCCACAGGATGACGGCGCTCTTCGACCCCGACCGGATGGATGGCCTTCTCCTGCTTGCCCCCACCGTCGGCGCTGTGGGCTATGATGGTGCCGGCGACTTCGAGCTCGGCGCTGACGGCCGTCTTGCAAGGCGCGGGGAGAGGAGCGTTGCCCCCTTCGTCTATGCAGGCTGCGGCATCTTCCTGCCCTCCATCCTTGACGAGGCGCCAGAAGGCTCCTTCTCCCTCAACCTCCTCCTGGACCGCTCCATCGCCTCAGGCCGCCTTTACGGGCTGCGCATGGACGGGCGGTGGATGCATGTTGGAACGCCTGAAGCCATCGGCGAGGCTGACAGGGCCTACGCCGCCAGCGCGGCATGAGGCTTTATAGCGTCGAGCCCTACGACCCTTTCCTGCCCACACTTGCAGGCCGCCTCCTTGATGGGACCTTGTGGCCTGGCGGTATGCCTGACGATCCGTTCGCGCTGGCCGATGCCACCATCTACCTTCCCACACGCCGCGCCGCCCGTGCCCTTGGCGATGCGTTCCTCAACGCTTCGGGCCGCGGCGTCAGCGTCCTGCCGCGGATCGAAGCGCTGGGCGATGATGAGAGCGAGGCTGGCGAAACCCCTCACAAAGGCACCATCGACCCGTTGCAGGCGCGCGTTGCCCTTGCCGCGCTGATCGGCGCGCTCGGCGAGAACGTTGCCCGCGACCTTCAGGAGGAGGCGGAAGGGGCGCAGCTGTTCAAGCCCTCCTCCAGCGCCGACGCCATCCGCCTTGCCGACAGCCTCATGGCGCTGATGGACCAGGTGGAAACCCAGGAGGCCGACTGGGCCGATCTGCCAGGCCTTGTGGAGCGCACCGACCTCACCGCCTACTGGGAGATCACAACGCGCTTCCTGACGATCGCCACCACCGCATGGCCTCACTACTTGGACGATAACGGGCTGATCACAGAGGCCGCCGCCCGCCGCCATAGCGCCGATGCCGCCGCCGCCCGTGTGCCCTTCGCGACGGGGCCGCTGATCGTGGCAGGGTCCACAGGCTCGATCCCTGCAACCCGCCGCCTGATTGCCTCCATTGCCCAAAGCGACCACGGCGCCGTGGTTCTTCCGGGCTTCGACAGGCACGCCGACCCCGCCACCTGGGAGGCGCTGCAAGAGGCCCCCGACGGCCCCTCCCACCCCCAATACGGGATGATGCAGCTCCTCTCGGCCCTTGGCGCAGGCCCGTCCGACGTTGCCCCCCTCACCCCTCAGGATGCCTCTGCCACGCGCCCAGAAAGCGCCGAACGCCGGGCCCTTGCCTTCCGTGCAGCACTGCGCCCGGCCGCCACGACGGACCGCTGGCTTGCCGACAGACAGGCCGTTGGGAACATTGAAGACGCGCTTTCGGGCATCACACTCCTTGAGGCGGCGGACGAGCGCCAGGAGGCGGCAGGCATTGCCGTTGCCATGCGCGAATCGATGGCCCTGGGAGAAAGGGTCGCCCTCGTCACGCCGCACCGGGCGCTGGCAAGGCGGGTCGCCCATGCCCTCGGCCGCTGGAACATTGCCGTTGACGATTCCGCTGGCGAGCCCCTTGCGGCAACGCCTTCGGGCGTCCTTGCGCGGCTCGTCGCATCCGTCGCCCTGTCAGGCGGTGCGGCGGAGTGGCTGGGGCTCCTGAAGCACCCGCTTGCCACATTCGGCCTGGACGAGGCGGTCCGGCGCGATGCGATCCCTCTCATCGAAGACCTTTTTCGCGGCCCGCGCATGGCGCCAGAGGCAACGCTTTCTCAGTTGAAGCGCATCGACGGGGCGGCCGAACCCCTCGTCTCGGCGGCTGCAGAGGCGCTCGGCCCGCTGACGAACCTTTCCCGCACCGCCGATACGCCCACCCTCGCAAACGCCCACAAGGCTGCCGTCCTTGCCGTTGCGCCGGCCCCATCAGAGGGCGAACCCACCCGCGACAGGGCGATGATGGACACCGTGTTCGACGGTCTTGCCGCCTGCCACCCTTTGCCCATGGCCCGGCGGGACTGGCCCGGCGCGTTCGATGCGTTGATCGGCGGCCTAGTGGTGCGCGGCCCGCCCGATGAGGCGGCCGTCAGCATTTTAGGCCCCTTGGAGGCGCGCCTTCAGGCGGTGGATCATGCGATTCTCGGCGGGCTGAACGAGGGGGTCTGGCCCGTCGCGCCTGACGGTGGCCCATGGATGTCCCGCGCCATGATGCATGCGTTCGGCATCGACCTTCCCGAACGGCGCATAGGTCTTTCCGCCCACGACTTCGTTGCAGCCGCCCACCAAAACCGCGTCACACTGACCCGTGCCAAGCGCGCCATGGGGGAGCCCACAGTGGCCTCCCGTTGGTGGCTACGCCTTGCCGCCTTTGCCGGCGAAGGGGCTGAGCCTGCAGGCGCGCGTGGCCGCCGCCTCATCAGCCTCGCCGACAGCCTAGAGACGGCCCACACCGTCCCGCCGCCCCAGCGCCCCGCCCCCACACCGCCGGTGGCAGCGCGGCCCACCACCTTGTCCATCACCGATGTGGGCCGCCTGGTACGCGACCCCTATGCCGTCTATGCCCGCCGAGTTCTTCGCCTCAAACCCTTGAACGACCTTGGCGAATCTCCTGGCGCGCGCGACAGGGGGGAGGTGATCCACGAGGTGCTCGCCCGCTTCATCGCAGAGCGGGGCAGCGAGGAAGACCCGCTTGCCCGCTTTTCCCGCCTTGTGGAGGAGGCCGTGCGCCCCCTTGCCTATGCGCCGGAAGCCCAGGCGGTGTGGAGCGCAAGGCTCCATGCCGTTGCCCCCCACATCATCGCCCTTGAGGCGGAACGGGACGGCCTCGTGGACGCCAGCGTGGTGGAGGTGGCCGCCAATGCCGCCATCACGCGCCATGTGAGCCTGACCGGCAGGATCGACAGGATCGACCTGACAAAGGACGGCGCCGACGTCATCGACTACAAGACGGGCACCACCCCCTCCGCCAACCAGGTCAAGACGTTTCTGGAGCCCCAGCTGCCCCTGGAGGCGGCCTTGGTGCGGTCCGGCGCTGTGGAGGGGGTCGCCGCAACCACCCCCATCACGGGCCTTTACTATGTGGCCGTCGGCGCAGGCCGGGTTCCCGTGCGCTGGTCCGCCGTCCATGGCGATGATGCGCAAGACCTTGCCGTCCAGTCCCTGGCCCGCCTCGTGGCACTGCTGCGCCGCTACGAGGACCCCACCTTCGGCTACCTGTCGCGCGCCCGCGTGAAGTTTTCCGAGAATCTTGAGGGCGACTACGACCACCTTGCCCGCGTGGCGGAGTGGCGCCATGGCTGACCTTATCGTCCCCAAGGAGGCGGACCACGCACAGGCCCGTTCAAGCGATCCCGATGCCTCCGTCTGGGTGTCGGCCAATGCGGGGGCGGGCAAGACGTTCGTCCTTGCCCAGCGCGTTGTGCGGCTGTTGCTGTCGGGCGTGCCTGCGCGGGCGATCCTTTGCCTGACCTTCACCAACGCTGCGGCCGCCGAGATGGCGGTGCGTGTGTTCGACCAGCTTGCCCGTCTTGCCACACTCCCCCCGGCGGATCTGGCGCAGGAGGTGGCCCGCCTTGCCCCAACGCTCGACCCTGATGAAGCCACCGTGCGCGCCCGCACCCTCTTTGCCGAAGCGCTCGAGACGCCCGGGGGCCTGAAGGTCCAGACCCTTCATGCGTTTGCGGCCATGCTCCTGCGCCGCTTTCCCCTGGAGGCGAACGTCTCGGGCGCTTTCACCGTCATGGATGAGGCTAGCGCCAACGAACTCACCGAGACGGCGGTGGCCGAGACCCTTGCCCAGGCGAGCATCGACCCCGGCGGATGGGAGGCTGAGGCCCTCTCTGCCTTGGTTGCACAGGTGAGCGACCGCAGCGTTGTGGAGAGCCTTGCAAGCGCCCTCTCCCTACGTCGCGACCTGATGGAGTTCGTGGACAGCGAAGCGGACCCCGCCACACTCTCCACCATCCTTGAACGCACTCTCCTCAGCGGCCCAGCCGCCCCCGAGCCCGCGGTGGACGATGCCACGCTGCGCAAACTGGTGGACGTAACCCAAAGGCTGAAGGCAAGCGTTGCGGTGGGGGAAAGGGCCGAAGCCGTCCTCAATGCGCCTGATCCAGCCACCCGCGAGGCGGCTTGGCGCACGCTGTTCCTGACCAACCAAGGCGCCCCGCGCGCGCCGGCAAAGTTCGTCGCCAAAGCCATCGTCGAAGAGCTGCCCGACCTCCTGGACATGGTGATGGCGGAACAAACCCGCCTTGCCGCGATGATGGACGAGGCACGCGCGCAAAACGCCATGGCCGCCACGCTCCCCCTGGTGCGCCTTGCCTGGGAGGCACTGGGGCGGCTTGAGGCGGACAAGCGCCGCCGCGGCCTGATCGACTATGACGATCAGATCGACCGTGCCCTCAGCCTTGTCCAAGGCGGGCGCGCTGCCGCCTGGGTGCGCTACAAGCTGGACGAGGGCATCGACCACATCATGGTGGACGAGGCGCAGGACACCTCCCCCCTCCAGTGGGAGATGGTGAGTGCCCTCACGGACGAGTTCTTCGCTGGCGAAGGCGCGCGTGAGGCCAACCGCACACTCTTCGTGGTGGGGGACGAAAAGCAGTCCATCTACGCTTTCCAGGGCGCTGCCCCGCACCTCTTCCAAGAAAAGCGCCACCACTATGATGCGGCGGCCGCCAACGTCGGCAAACCGTTCGTGGCGGTGGACCTTGCCCACTCCTTCCGCTCAGCCCCCCAGGTCCTGTCGGCGGTGGACACTGTGTTTGAAGACCCGCGTGCCGCAGCCGCCGTCGGGGATAGTGCCGTCCAGCACATCCCCGTGCGCGATGTGGCAGGCGGCGTCGACGTGTGGCCCCTTTTCGGCGACGCCGAGGCTGATGAGCCTGGCGCCTGGGACGCTCCGTTCGACGCAACGCCCGACCATTCGGGCATCGTGCGCCTCACCAAACGCATTGCCGACAGCGTGGTGGCTTGGACCACCCAGGAAGGCCCCGCTGGCGGCCCTGCTCTTCGCCCTGGCGATGTGATGATCCTGTCGCGCAAGCGCGAACCCTTTGCCACCTTGATGAACCGCGAGCTCAAGGCCCGCGGCGTCCCCACAGCCGGTGCCGACAGGCTTGCCGTCACCGACCACATTGCCGTGAAGGACATGATGGCGCTCGCCCGCGCGCTGATCACCGGGGACGATCTCTCCCTTGCAGCGGTCCTGAAAAGCCCGCTATTCGGCTTTGACGACGCGGCGCTTTTCGCCCTTGCCCATGGCCGAAAAGGCAGCCTTTACGACACCCTCCAACAGGCCGAAGGGTGCCAGGCCGAGGCGCGCACCTTGACGCGCTGGCGGACCCTTGCCCTCACCCGCCGCCCTTTCGATGTCTTCGCCCACATTCTGATCAGCGAGGGGCGGCGCGCCGACTTTGCCGCCCGCATGGGGGGCGAGGCGCTCGATGCGCTGGACGCCTTCCTCGACATGGCCTTGCAGTATGAAAGCGTTGGCGTGCCGGCGATGGAGCCGTTCCTGTTCCGCCTGTCGAAATCCCACGCGGTGCTGCGCCGCTCTGCCGAGAGCGACCTTGATGCGGTGCGCGTCATGACCGTCCACGGCGCCAAGGGGCTTGAGGCGCGGCTGGTGTTCCTCGCCGACCTTGGATGGGGGCAGACGGCCGTCCGCGGGTCGTCCCAGTTCCTCACCCTTCCTGCGCCAGATGATGAAACGCCGGCGCCCTTCATCTTCGCGCCGACGGAGGAGCACCGCCCTCAAGTCATCAAACAGGTGATCGACGCCCGCAACGCCCGCGAGGCGGCAGAGCATATGCGCCTCCTTTATGTGGGGATGACCCGTGCGCGCGAGCACCTGGTGGTGTGCGGTGCCTATGGCAAGCGCGCCCCCGGCAAAGGTGGCTGGCATGCCCTTGTCAGCGAGACCTTGAGCGAGGGCGCCACCTGTTACGACATGGAGGGCGAGACCGCTCTTGCCTGGCGCTTGCCTGAAAGCACCCTCACTCCGCCCCCGCAAAAACCCCCGAAGCCAAAGACCAGCGTGGAGCGGCCCGACTGGCTGAGCACACCAGCCCTCATCAAACGCACCGTCCCGCCGCGGATCGCCCCCTCTGCCATGGGCGAAGACAAGGCGCACCCCAGCCCTGGCGGGTCGGTGGATGGAGATGGCGGCGAGGCGGCGCGTGAACGCGGCCTCATCGTCCACGCTCTTCTTGAAGCAGCAGATACCGACGGCGAAGGTCTGACGGGCGACCCCGTGGTCCTTACACAGGTGCGCAAGGTGCTCGCCCTCCCCCAGCTTGCCGCGCCATCGGTGCGCAAGGAGGTGGGGGTGACGGGGGATGTGCAGCTTCCCGGCGGAGCAATCAGGCGCATCACAGGGCGGATCGACAGGCTTCAGGTCCACAAGGACCACGCCCTCATCGTCGACTACAAGACCGACCGCATGGTGCCGCAGACCGCGGCGGACGTGCCGTCAGGCTACAAACGCCAGCTTGCGGTTTACAAAGCGCTCGTCGGTACGCTTTTGCCGGGCCGAGAGATTCGCACGGCCATCGTGTGGACCGCAGAGCCACGCTTCATGGCGCTGGATGGGGCGCTGCCGGAGGTCACGGTTGTGCGCACTCACGGTGCGTTGCTTGACGGTGATCTTACCCAAACATACCTACCGGTCTCACATTAGAGAGAGGAAGGTGAGCCATGCCTCCCGCCAACGTCACCGACACATCGTTCGACGCCGACGTCATCCAGAGCGACCAGCCCGTGGTCGTGGACTTCTGGGCCGAATGGTGCGGACCGTGTAAGACGATCGCGCCGGCGCTTGAAGAGATCGCCACAGAAATGGACGGCAAGGTGAAAATCGCCAAGCTGAACGTGGACGAGAATCAGCAGATCGCTATGAAATACGGCGTGCGCTCCATTCCCACCTTGATCATGTTCAAGAACGGTCAGCCGGCCGCCACACAGGTGGGCGCTGCCCCCAAAGGGCGTCTGGTGGACTGGATCAACGCCTCCATCTAACAGAGCCTGGCCTTGACGGGACGCACCGAGTGCACAGGTGCGTGCCTGTGAGGCGCGAGACGAACGGGGTCGCTCTTGATTGACGATACGACGCAAGGCAAGGCGGACAAACCCGCCGAGGCCGATTCACTGGTGCCTGAAGCGTCCGAGATCCTCGGCGGCAATCCGCCCGCCGAGGACGCATCGCCCGCACCTGAAAAGGATCCTATGCAGGAGCTTCAGCGCGAGGCGGAAGAGACGCGCCAACACATGCTGCGCGCCCTCGCCGAGGCTGAGAACGTACGCCGCCGCGCCCAGCGCGATGTCGCGGACGCGCGGTCCTATGCCATCACCAGCTTCGCCCGCGATCTCCTCAGCGTGTCAGACAATTTTCAGCGCGCCTTGGCCGCCATCGACGGCATGGGCGAGGATGACCTGCCGACTGAGCTGAAAAACCTGATGGACGGCGTTCGCATGACCGAGCGCGAACTCCAGAGTGTTTTCGAGCGGCACGGCGTGACGACGCTGAACCCTGTTGGCGAACGGTTCGACCCGAACAAGCATCAGGCCATGTTCGAGATCGAAAACACCGAAGTCGCTTCAGGCACCGTCGTCCAGGTGGTGCAGGCCGGCTCGATGATTGGCGAGCGCATCTTGCGCCCCGCCATGGTGGGCGTCTCCAAGGGCGGTCCCAAGCCTGGCGCCGCGCCCGAAAAGCCGGCCGAAGAGACCCCTAAAGGTCCACCCGCTGAGGCGAACGGCGGAGAGCCCGGCTGAACGACACGCCTGCCGTCCTGATCCTGCAGGGCCCTTTATCTCCGCTCTTCCGGCAGATTTCAGACACACTCAAGGCCGCCGGAACGCCCACGGTCCGCGTCAATATCTGCCCTGGCGACCGCGCCCATTGGGGCCTCGCGCCTGCCATGGCCTATCGCGGCCGCCTGCGGGACTGGCCGGGCTTCATCGGTGCGCTGATGGACTCCCGCCGCTTCAGCGCCATCCTCATGCACTCGGAGCGTCGCCCCTACCACCTTGAGGCGGCGGAGGAGGCGCGGCGCCGCTCCATCCCCGTCGTTGTGACGGAGCTCGGTTACCTGCGCCCCGACTGGATGACGGTGGAGTTGAACGGCAACTCGGTGGATTCTCTGTTTCCCACCGACCCGGAAGCGATTTGCGCCATCGCCGCCTCTGCCCCGCCCATCGAGGAAGGCGTGATCTACCCGCGCGAACACCTGCTTGAGACGCGCGATGACCTTATGACGAGCCTGCCAAACGTGTTCGGCTGGTTTTTGTATCCGCATTATCGTCAGCACGGGCTCTACCACCCGTTTGTGGCCTACGCCCGTTTCCTCTGGCGTGAGGGTCAGCTTGGCGCACGCAATCGCGCTGCCGCGACCGTGCGCGAGCGGCTAAAACCGCCCTTCTTCCTGTTTGCCATGCAAACGGACACCGACTTTCAGATCCGCAGCAATGCCCAGTTCCACGATATGGCCGAGGCGCTGACGGCCACGTTCGCCTCCTTCGCCGCCAACGCCCCGACCGATGCACGCCTGGTGGTGAAGAAGCACCCTGGCGACCTCGGCCCCGTCCACTGGGCGTCGCGGGTACCGGACTTGGCGCGTGCCGCCGGTATCGAGGAGCGCGTGGATTTTGTGGATGGACTTGCCATGTCCGCCTGGTGTGGCGATTGCGCGGGCGTCGTGACCGTCAATTCCAGCGCAGGGGTGGACGGACTTGTGGCGGGCTGCCCTGTCATCACCCTAGCTCCTGCCATCTACGATGTGCCCGGCCTCACCTTCCAAGGCCCCCTCGACCGGTTTTGGACAGAGGCTGTGCCCCCCGACGCCGCGCTGGTGGAGGCTTTTCACCGCGCCCTTGCCGCCAGCATCCAGGTGCGCGGCACCATTTATGCGCGGGCAGGCACCAAGGCGGCGGCCAGCGCCATCGCCGAGCGCATTCTTGCAGGCACCGTCGGGCAGCCGGGCGCAGACGCCATGCCCCCGCCCCGCCATGTCAAGGCACGCGCGCTCGGCATCCGCTGAGCGAAGATCTAGAAGAGCAGCCCCTGTTCTTCAGTGCCTGGGCGGCGGGTGCGCTTTTTTCGCGGGCTGGTCTCCATCACCTTCACGCGGCCATCGGAGAATTCCAGCTCCAGCACCTCGCCGCGGCCCACTTTGGAGGCGCTGCGCACGGTGGTGTCGTCCGTGCGGCGCACGAGGGCGAACCCGCGCGCCAAGACCGCCTGATAAGAGACGACGCCGAGGAGCTTGCCCGCCGCCTCGAGCCGTGCGCGTGCGCCTGTCAGGGTGGTGGCCCAGGCCCTGTCGCGCCTCATGCCAAGGCGGGAGAGTTCGGCCCGCGCCTCGCCCGTGCGGCGGGTGACGAGCCGCGGTGCGACGCCCGCTGCGGAGCGCACAAACTCCATCCGTGCCTTTTGCAAGCGCACGGTGAGCGCACGGTCGAGCCTGTTGGACAACTCGCCCGACCGTTCCCTCGCCCGCCTGACGGAGACGGCCGTTGCCTCAGGCGACAAGCGCGCTGCCGCCGATACGAAACGGCGCCTTGCGTGGGCTGTGGAGACGAAAAGAGCGCTGACCAGGCGGTCGCCCACAGCGTCCAGCCTTTGGCGCGGCTCTGCCAGAATGGCTGTCCCTGCCGGAAGACCGCGCGACAACAGCCGCACCTCCCCCTGGCGCTTGTGAAGGTAGGTGCTAACCGCAACGTCCAGCCTGCGCGCCCTGTCGGCAAGGACGGACAGGCAGTCCGCCCGTACGGGCAACACCATTTCCGCAGCGCCCGTCGGTGTGGGAGCGCGAACGTCGGCGGCGTGGTCAATGAGCGTCCAGTCGGTCTCGTGGCCGACCGCGGAGATGATGGGGATGGGCGAAGCCGCGACCGCGCGCACCACAGCTTCGTCATTGTAGCCCCAAAGGTCTTCCACACTGCCGCCGCCGCGCGCGACAATCAACACATCGGGTCGCGGTCCACCGTACGCGCCCGCAAAACCTTCCACCGCCCGCGCCACTTCGGCGCCTGAGGTCTCCCCTTGCACCCGCACGGGCCAGACCACCACGTGGCTCGGAAACCTGTCGGACACGCGGTGCAAGATGTCGCGGATCACGGCCCCCGTGGGCGAGGTCACAACGCCGATCACCCTTGGCAGCGACGGCAGCGGCTTCTTGCGCGCTTCGTCGAAGAGGCCCTCGGCGGCAAGCTTTTTGCGCCGCTCTTCCAACAGCTTCATCAGCGCGCCGACGCCGGCAGGCTCAAGCTGCTCCACCACAAGCTGGTAGGAGGACTTTTTGGCAAAGGTGGTGAGGCGGCCCGTGGCAATCACCTCAAGGCCCTCTTCAGGCTTGACCCCGAGGCGGGCATAGCCGCTGCGCCAGACCACCGCATCGAGGGTGGCGTCCACGTCCTTCAAGGAGAAGTAGCAGTGGCCTGAGGAGTGGCGGCCGCGAAAGCCTGAAATCTCGCCGCGCACCCTCACCCGGGCAAACCCATCCTCCACAGCACGCTTGACGGCGCGCGACAGCTCGGAGACGGAGTACTCGGCAACGTTGGAGCCACTGCGCTGGCTCGGCGTGTCGATCTGGGGGTCGGCAACCATGACAATCACCTTAGTCACCGCCTGAAGGATTGGGAACAAGCCGTGCACGACTTCAAGGCCCCAAGGCTGTTCGTGGCAGACGATCTGCCAGGCGACATCGCCCTCGACACAGGCCAGGCCAACTATGTGCGCAACGTCATGCGCCTTGGCGACGGGGCGCGGATGCGCGTCTTCAACGGCCGCGACGGGGAGTTCATCGCCGCAGTTCGCCTCGGCGGAAAGCGCAACGTGACCCTTGAAGCGCATGAGGCTGTGCGCCCGCAGCCGGCGCCTTTGACGCTGTGGTATGCGTTCGCCCCGCTGCGTCAGGCGCGGCTTGATTACATGGTGGAAAAAGCGGTGGAGATGGGGGCAGGGCGCCTCGTCCCCGTCCTCACCCAGCACGGCCAGGTGCGGCGCATCAACGCTGAGCGCATGCGCAAGAACGTGATCGAGGCGTGCGAGCAGTGCGGCGTCCTCGCCGTGCCCGAGATTGCCGAACCGCAGCCCTTTGGCGATTTCCTGGCTAGTCTTGGCGAACGGCGTCTGATTGTCGCCGACGAAGCGCTGGCGGGCGATGACGCGGACCCCATTGCCGCCATCAAGGCCGCGGCGCCCCCCTTTGCCGTTCTGGTCGGTCCAGAGGGCGGGTTTTCGGACGAGGAACGGGCGCTTTTCATCAAGCGCAGCGTCAGGGTGTCGCTGGGGCCTCGGGTGTTGCGGGCCGACACGGCGGCCGTGGCACTCCTTGCTCTCTTGGAGGCCGCTCATCCATCCGTGTCATACCACGCGATTGCGCCCGGCCACGCGGATGCCTAGATTGCACGCAGTTTGAAGGGGCGGCCCGATGGCGCGTGACACTCTTGACGATACGCCTATCGAAGGGCGCCAGCAGCTGGTGGACTGGTTCCTGCCTGGCGAAAAACCGGCAGACAGCTTTCGCATAGGCACCGAGCACGAAAAGTTCGGCTTCGACCTCAAAACCCACGCCCCCCTCCCTTACGAAGGCCCGAACGGGATCGGCGAGATTCTCACCCGCATGCAAACCCTCACGGGCTGGGACGCCATCGAGGAGCGCGGCAAAATCATCGGTCTTGCGGATGCGTCGGGCGGCGGGGCAATCAGCGTGGAGCCTGGCGGACAGTTCGAACTGTCGGGCGCGCCGCTGGAGACGCTGCACCAGACCTGCCGCGAGGCCAACCAGCACCTCAACCAGGTGCGCCAGATCTCCGACGATCTGAACGTCGGCTTCCTTGGCGTCGGCGTCGCGCCTGAATGGTCGCGCGCGCAAATGCCAATGATGCCCAAGCAGCGTTATCAGATCATGACCGCGTACATGCCCACCGTCGGCACCCGCGGCCTCGACATGATGTACAGGACCTCCACCATCCAGGTGAACCTGGACTTTTCCAGCGAAGCCGACATGGTCAAGAAGATGCGCGTCGGCCTTGCGCTACAGCCCATCGCGACGGCGCTGTTTGCCAACTCGCCGTTCATCGATGGGGCGGCGAACGGCGTCCTGTCCAACCGCGCTGAGATCTGGCTGGACGTGGACTTGAACCGGTCAGGCCCCATCCCCTTCGCGTTCGAGGATGGGTTCGGCTACGAGCGCTATGTGGACTATGCGCTTCAGGTGCCGATGTATTTCGTCAAGCGCGGCGATGATTATATCCGCGCCACCAACGCCACTTTCGGCGACTTCATGGAAGGGCGTTTCGACGGTTTGCCTGGCGAGCGTCCCAACATGGGCGACTGGGTCAACCACCTGTCCACCCTCTTCCCCGATGTGCGGCTGAAGCGCTTCTTGGAAATGCGCGGCGCCGATGGCGGCCCTTGGCGCAGGATTTGCGCACTGCCTGCCCTTTGGGTGGGCCTCTTGTACGATGCCGGCGTGCTGGACGAGGCCGTCGCCCTTTGCAAGGAGCTGACCGCCGAGGACCGCGCGCACCTGTGGCGCACCGTCCCGCGCGAAGGGCTGAAGGCCAAAGCCGGCCAGCGCACGGCGCAGGACCTTGCCCGCGATGCCGTCGGCCTTGCCCGCAAAGGCCTCGCACGGCGCGCCCGCTCCGAAGGCGAAAGCCGCGACGAGACCGACTTCCTCGGCCCTGTGGAGGATGTGGTGCACTCAGGCATTACCCCCGCCCAGGAGCTGTTGAGCGCTTACAAGGGCCCCTGGAAGGGTGACCTCTCCCACATCTACAGCACTTACGCGTTTTAGGCCGGCCGTTCAGGCCTCGTCGCAATCGCGCTGGGTGGCCAGGTATCTTTTGATGGAGGCGTCCACCGCAAGGTCGATGGCCTTTGCAAATGCGCCTTCAGCGGTCTGTCCCATGCGGCGCTCAAGGTGGGCCCGTACGGCCCAATAGGGCTGGTAGGCATCAGCGACCTCCTGGGGGATCGCCTCCAGCAGGGCGAGCCCGGCGGCGGGACCGTCCACCTCAGCCCGTGCGGCGGCTTTGGCGACCTTGGCGCCGACGGACGGGGCCATGGCCACCAGCGCGTCGTAGAAGACCGCGATGGCGGTCCAGTTGGTGCGGCCCGTCTTGGCCCGGTCGCAGTGGACGGACTGGATGGCCGCCTCGATCTGGTAGGGACCCGGCCGGCCGCAGGCTGCCGCACGGGCCAGATGCTGCTCGGCCTCTTCGATCATCGCGGTATCCCAGAGCCCTGTGTCCTGTTGGGACAGGGGGATGAAGGCGCCGACGGCATCGCGCTGGGCACCCCGCCGCGCTTCGCTGAAGACGATGAGCGCGGCAAGGCCGGAGGCTTCAGGGTTGTCGGCTGCAAGAGAGGCGATGAGCCGCGCCAGGAAGACCGCGTCCCCCACCCTTGGCGCGGCATCCTCATGGGGTTTTGCGCGGGCGACTGTGTAAAGGGCGTAGATGGCGTCAAGCGCCCGCTCGATCCGCGCGGCGCGGTCGATAGGGTCCACCTCGAAGGGGATGCCTGCCGCCTTGATCTTGGTTTTTGCCCGCACCAGTCGCTGGCTCATGGTGGCGGCGGGGACAAGGAAGGACGGCGCCATCTCCTGCGCTGTGACGCCAAACACCGTCTGAAGAATCAAAGGCGCGTGGACGGCGGGCGCGATGGCAGGGTGGGAGGCGGCAAGGATGAGGCCGAGCCGTTCGTCCGCAACGCTCTCGCCGATCTCCTCGGCCAACACGGTGAGGGTGGGGACAGCAGCCTGACGGGTGACCGCCTTGCGCCGCTCGTCCGACAGCGCATTGCGCGCAACGGTGGTGAGCCAGGCCTCAGGCGAGGATGGTACGCCGGTGCGCGGCCACGTGGCGAGCGCTTTGGCGAAGGCTTCGCCGAGGGCATCTTCGGCGGCGGCAATGTCGCCAGTGCGCCTTGCGATGCGGGCAAGGAGCTTTCCGTAGGCTGCCCTGGCCGCCTCGTCCGCCGCCCGTTCCACCGCGCTTAGCGGCGCAGCCTTGCCCATCGCCACCCCCGATAAAGGCGCTTGGCTACATGTCCTTGATCATCAAAGGACGGACCTCCACGTGGCCGTTTTGCGCACAAGGGGCCATCTCGGCAAGGCGCAGCGCCTCGTCGATGTGCTCGGCCTCAACGACCACGAAACCGCCCAGCTCCTCGTGGGGCTCGGCAAAGGGGCCGTCCTCCACAACGCGGGCGCTGCCATTTGATTTGACGATGGTCTTGGTGTCGCCCGTCTGAAGGGCCTTGCCGCCGCGCATGGCGCCGGAGTCCCCAAGGAGCTGCATGTACCGCGTCCAGCTCGCCCAGTAGCCCTCGGCATGCTTGGCATCGGTGCGCTTGGCCCATTCCTCGGGCGCTTCATAAAACAGGAGTGCATATTCCATCGGCTGTCGTCCCATTGACCGGCGATGCACCATGCACCGCCGATCTGTTGACGGACGATCGAGCCCGATTTCGACCGCGCTGGCAATCAGGTGGCTTGGGAAAGCTCCATGGTCGGCTTTTCAGCCTCGCGCGCCGCCTTCACCACCGCCTTTTGCACCTTTTCAAACGCACGCACCTCGATCTGACGCACACGCTCGCGCGAGACGCCGAACTCGGTGGAGAGCGCTTCCAAGGTCATCGGGTCTTCGGCCAGACGACGCTGCTCGAAGATCCGCCGCTCGCGGTCGTTCAAGACACCCATGGCGTCCTTGAGGAGCTGACGGCGATTGTCGAACTCCTCGGTCTCGGCAAGCACCTCTTCCTGGCTGTTGCTCTCATCCACCAGCCAGTCCTGCCACTCACCCGAATCGGCCTCTTGGCGGATGGGCGAGTTGAGGGAGGAATCGCCGGACAGCCTGCGGTTCATGGAGACCACGTCGGACTCAGGAACGTTCAGCTTTTCGGCAATGGTCTGCACCTGATCGGGACGCAGATCCCCATCGTCGAGGGCCTGGATGGAGCTTTTCACCTTACGCAGGTTGAAGAACAGGCGCTTCTGGTTTGCGGTGGTGCCAAGCTTCACAAGGCTCCAGGACCGCAGGATGTACTCCTGGATCGCAGCCTTGATCCACCACATGGCATAGGTGGCAAGGCGGAAGCCTTTCTCGGGGTCGAAGCGTTTGACCGCCTGCATCAGCCCCACATTCCCCTCCGAGATCACCTCGGAGATGGGAAGGCCGTAGCCGCGATAACCCATGGCGATTTTGGCCACCAGACGCAGGTGGCTGGTGACGAGTTTATGGGCCGAGTCAGGATCGTCATGCTCAAGATACGCTTTCGCGAGCATGTACTCTTCCTGCGGCTGCAGCATTGGAAATTTGCGAATCTCTTCCAAATAACGGGACAGGCCCGCTTCACCCGAAGCGATTGCCGGCATAGATTTGGCCATAATATACTCCCTTCCTCGCGCTTGCCGCGTGAGGCCAAGCGCTGACGCGGTCCGAAGCACCGCGGGATTCGTGAAGATGGGCTCTTCCACCCGCGCTCACAAGCCTGCGACAGACCAAAGCGTATAACCGTACAACGTGTGCACAGGCCCCGCGCGACCAGTGCGAGGTCCACTATAACCGTTTTTGCCCTGAATGCAGGCTGACTCAGCGGCATGGCAGCCCTGTGGCAAGCCCCGCCTGCGCGCCTGCACAGGACCTTTTGGCGACATTAAATTGTCGTAAGGTCACTCAAACACGGGGCTTAAGCGACCCGAACCGCAAAAACACGAGGTTAGCGGCGGATGTCGTCTTCCAGGAAGTAGCGCACATTGTCCTCAAAGCCGTTGTCGGCCTCAAGACCGAGGGCGAAGGCTTTGTCGGGGTAAACGTTGGCCCGCCACCCCATCACAATGTCGAGAATGCGCTGGTCCTTCTCGAACTTGATTCGCGAGACCGGCTCTTCCCCCGCCACCTTTCGCATCGCCTCAATCATTTCGCCCACGGTGGTGGTGCGGCCGGGCAGCGCGAACGCCCGGTTTTCGCCGAACGCCTCCCCGTCGATCTCAGCGCATTTGATGAGGTTGGCGACCGTCACCCGCGGCGAGGCGTACCAGAGGGAATAGTTAGGCTCCACGGGGCAAACGGCCTCCTCCCCCTGCAAAGGCTCGCGGAAGATGGACGACATGAAGGACGACGCCGCGGCGTTGGGCTTGCCGGGACGAATGGTGACGGTGGGAAGGCGCGGCGAACGCCCATCCACGAACCCTTTGCGCGAATAGTCTGTCAGCAACAGTTCGGCGGCAGCTTTTTGGGCGCCATAGGAGGTCTGCGGGTTGGTCTGGGTCCAATCCTTGATCTCATTGGGGATCTCGCCGCCATAGACCGCGCAGGAGGAGGTGAAGACCACGATGGGCGTGGTGCCGAGCGCCCGTGCGGCCTCGAACACATTGATGGAGCCCATCAGGTTCACCTCCATCCCAAGGTCGAACTCGGCCTCGGCCTGACCGGACACGATGGCGGCAAGGTGGAAGATCACGTCGGGCTTCATCGCGAAGACGCGGGCAAGATCGTCACGGCTGGTGATGTTGGCGGCCGTTGTGGTCAGCTTGAACGGCGCATCCATCGTCGCAGGCTCGGCAAGGTCGGCAAGGGCGAGATGGGTGATGGGTTGCCCTTTAAGCGTTCCGGCCGCGACAAGGGACCGGGCGATCTTCTGGCCCAAAAACCCACCGCCGCCGAGTATCAAAACGCGCATTGCCGTCCTCCTTTGAGCGCGCCATCGCCCGGCACCGTTCGTGTGCCCGGCGCCTTCATCGTGTCTGGCGCTTTGCTCGGTGTTTAGCGCGCCGGCCGCGTCCGGCGCCAGAGCGGTGTGCAACAGCGCCAGGCGGTCAGATAAAGGCGTCCACCAGAAGCTTCACGCCGACCGCTGCCAGAAGGATGTAGATGATGATGTAAAACCGCTCAGGCGCGATGCGGCTGACGAGGGCGCGGCCTAGAAACGTCATCCCCAGGGCGAACGGGGCGCTGACCGCGGCGACAATCACCCCCTCGCGCGTCAATTGCCCCAGCCAGATGAAGCCTGGCAGTTTGATGGCGTTGACGATGGCGAAAAAAAGGACACTCGTCCCCACGAAGGTGTCCCGGGCCAGCTTCTGCGGCAACAGGTAGATTTGAAACGGCGGGCCACCTTGGTGAAGAATGGTGGAGGTGAAGCCTGAGACGGCGCCAAGAAATACGCCCACCCACGTGCGCGGCGTTTTGGCGGGGGCCCTACGGCGGATGAGACCATGGACGGCGAAGCTGAGCGTTATGACACCGAGGATGCCCAGAAGCGGCTTGTGGGGCAGTGTGGCGAAAAGCACGAAGCCGATGGCAATGCCCATCAGCGCCCCCGGAAGCAGTACCTTGAGATTGCTCCACGACCAGTGCCCACGGTAAAGCCAGACACTAAAGGCGTCCTGAATCATGAGAATCGGCAGCATCAGCCCTGCGGCAGCGGCCGGCGGCATCACCAGTATGAGGATTGGCATCGACATCATCCCGATGCCTGACAATCCTCCCTTCGACAAACCCTGAAGCGCAACGACAAAAAGGAAGACGGCCACAGTGGCGGTCGAAAGTTCCATCTCAGACCAGGGGAAGGAGGACGGGGCGGAAGCGCCAACGGCCTCTGATGCCACGCTCGCGGACCAGGAAGCAAATCGCCGTCTGCGTCGCAACCTCGCGACGGTCCTAAGGTCGGACCGGTCGATCCCCTGGCCGCGACCTCTGCAGGGCCTGCCGGCGCCCATGCTGCGCGGCCTTGCCCCGCCAAGTCGCGCGCCTTTGGTGGTGTTCGGGATGAGCCACATCAAAGCGCTCGCCATGGCGTGCATTGATGCCAAGGAGGACAGGCTCGCGCTGGTCTTCATCAAGCAGCGCCGCAAGGGAACGCGCACCGCAGGCCTTGCCCCGCCCCTGTTCGCCCGCTACCGCCCGAAAGCCGTCATCTCCATGATCGGCGGCAATTTTCACAACCTTTTCGGCCTGCTGGAGCATCCTGAGCCGTTCGACTTTGCCGATCCGACACTGCCCGAGCTCGACACATCGCGCAGGATCGTCCCTCGGTCTGAGATGCGCGCCCTCTTCAAGCTTCAGCTTGAGGATCACCTCAACCGGATTGCCGCCCTGAGGCAGTACTACGGCGTGCCGATGGCGCACATTTCCTCCCCGCCGCCCAACAGCGATGAGGACCATTTGCGCAATCACCTGGGTGGTTTGGCGCAAAAGGCAGGGCTTGACCCACAGTTCACACCAAAGATGATCCGGCTGAAGCTTTACAGGCTGCAGAACGAGGTGCTGGAGGAGGGCTGCAAGGCCCTGGGGGTGACCTTCATCGGCCCGCCGGCAAAGACCATTGACGAGGAAGGCTTTCTGTCGGCCCACTACCGCCAGAACGACCCGACCCACGGCAACTCCCGCTACGGCAAGCAGGTGCTGCGGGATGTGCGTGGGTTCGCTGCAGACGCCGGCGTTCCCGAATTTGCCCGCAGCAGCAAAGACCACGAGCAAAACAACGAAGACGAGGATCGCCCGCTAGGCACCAACGGTATTGCAGGCTCGCCATGACCCCCCGCCACCCTTACGAGGATATGCCCGACTATCGCCACTGGCGCCGTGCCCGCGGTGTGGACGCGCTGATCGAGCTGGATCCCGTGGTGCGCGCAGGCTTTGCCATTGCCCCCACCGACAAGGTGGCCACGGCGGGAAGCTGCTTCGCCCAACATGTGAAGCGCCATCTGGAAGAGGCAGGGTTCGACACCTTCGTGACCGAGCCTGCACCACAGGTGCTCCCCGAGGGGCTTCAGAGCATCTTCCAGTACGGCGTCTATACGACGCGTTCAGGCAACATCTACACAGCGCGCCAGCTTCGCCAGCTCCTGCAAAGGGCCTATGGCACCTTCCTGCCGGAAGTGGAGATGTGGGAGCATGAGGGCGCTCTTGTCGACCCGTTCCGCCCACAGGTGGCGCGATTCGAGACGCCTGAGGAGCTTGCTGCCGACCGTGCGCAGCATTTAAAGGCCGTGCGCACCATGGTGGAGACGATGTCGGTCTTCGTCTTCACCCTCGGCCTGACGGAGGCGTGGGGCGATCGGGATGGTGCCGTCTATCCGTTGGCACCAGGGGTTGCTGGCGGCACCTACGACCCATCGCGCCACCGGTTCCACCATTTCAGCGTCGATGATGTGGTGAGCGACATGCGCGCGGCCATTGCCCTCATCCGCGAGAAGAACCCCGAGGTGAAGGTGGTCCTCACCGTTTCGCCGGTGCCATTGATGGCAACGGCCCTCGACAGGCATGTCCTGGTCTCCACCACCCATTCCAAGGCCGTGTTGCGGGTGGCAGCACAGACGCTGGCCGACACGTCGCCGATGGTGGACTACTTCCCGTCCTACGAGATTGTGACGGCGCCGCACACGCGCGGCCGCTATTTCGGCCCCGACGCTCGCGCGGTGACGGAGGAGGGCGTCAGCCACGTAATGGCGCTGTTTCTGAAGCACTATGGGGACAGGCACGTCGCCACTCGCGTTGCCGCCACGGCGCGCAAATCGGCCAGCGAGCACAAGGCGGCGATGGAAAAAATCGTCGACGTGTTGTGTGACGAGGAGATGTTGGACCAGCCGCGCCGCTAACCCCTGCAAAGGTTGAGGTCCGCCTCCCGCCGCGAAACAATGACGCATGGGCCGACGAGGGCCTGCACCCACCACCACCATCGGGAGAGACGCCATGGATCTGGGTTTGAGTGAAAAGGCGCGTCCCCACCTTGAGGCGGTCAGGGCGATGGTGGAGGACGAGATCGCCCCCCTCGACACCGAGTTTCATGACGAGGTGGGCCGTGCCCCCGGCGGCAACCGCTTCCACCACACCCCCCGCCAGCGCGAAATCCTCGATGGGCTGAAGGCCAAGGCGAAGGCGCGCGGCCTTTGGAACTTCTGGCGCACCAACATGCCCGAGGGGCCTGGCCTTTCCAACGTGGACTATGCGTATCTGGCCGAAGAGATGGGCAAGGTGCGGATCGCCGCGGAGGTGTTCAACTGCTCCGCGCCCGACACCGGCAACATGGAAGTCTTCGACAAGATGGGCACCGAGGCCCACAAGTCCCGCTGGTTGGCGCGGCTCCTCACCGGCGACATGCGCTCCGCCTACCTGATGACGGAGCCGCAGGTGGCCTCCTCTGACGCGGTCAATATCGCGCTGGACGCCAGGAAGGACGGTAATCACTACGTCTTGAACGGGGAAAAGTGGTGGGCCTCCGGCGCAGGGGACCCGCGCTGCGCGGTCTATATCGTGCTCGCCGCCACCGATCCGTCGGCCCACAAGCACACCCGCCACTCCATGTTCATTGTGGATGCGGCAACGCCTGGCGTGGAGGTGTTGCGGCCGATGATGGTGTTCGGCCATGACGATGCGCCGCACGGCCACATGCACATCCGCCTCACCGACGTGCGCGTGCCTGCCGAGGACCTCGTGCTCGGCGAAGGGCGCGGCTTTGAGGTGGCACAGGCGCGCCTTGGCCCAGGGCGCATCCACCACTGCATGCGCTCCATCGGCCTTGCGGAGAAGGCACTGGCGCTGTTTTGCGACCGATCCACCTCCCGCGAAGCCTTCGGGCGGCCGCTCAGCGAACTTGGCGGCAACATGGACAGGATCGCCGATGCGCGCATCGCCATCGAACAGGCGCGCCTTTTGTGCCTTAAGGCCGCTTACATGATGGATACTGAAGGGGTGCGTGCCGCCCAGCCTTGGATCAGCATGATCAAAGTGTCCGCGCCTGAGGTGGCCCTTGCCATCTGCGACGAAGCGATCCAGCTCCACGGCGGCGCAGGCATCAGCCAGGACACGCCCCTTGCGGCCATGTGGACCCACCTTCGCACCATGCGCATGGTGGACGGGCCTGACGCCGTCCACCGCCGCCAGATTGCAAGGCGCGAGTTGAAGCTGCGGACGAACGCTTAACGAAATAAGGTTATCCCCTCCTCTCCTGCTTGTGTCCGATTGAATGCTTCGCCTGCTAGCCAGAGCGAGGCCGACGCGTTATCTGACGCGCCATCCAGGACAGGCCGGCCCCGTTTTGCCGGCGGCGACCCGTGCGGGTCGATCATGCGTCAAAGGGTTGGAGAGTTGCGTGCGTAATCGGATCTGCCCAGCCTCGGCGAGAGGGCCGTGGGCATTGGAGTGCCTTGATGGGTGATGCGGTCACGACAGGCGCCGCCTTGGCGGGCCCTGGTGAATTCTCACTGATGGCGCTGTTCCTGCAGTCCCACATCGTGGTGAAGATCGTGATGATCGGTCTTTTCCTGGCCTCGCTGTGGTGCTGGGCGATCATCCTGTTCAAGTGGTTCAGCTTCCGCCGGCTGCGTAGACGCATTGCCGTGTTCGAGGACGAGTTCTGGTCGGGCCAGTCGCTCGAGGAGCTTTACCGCAAGCAGGCCGGCCACGGGACGGAGGGGCTATCGGCCATCTTCGTTGCAGCCATGCGCGAGTGGAAACGCAGCCATGAAGGTTCAAAGCCTGCCCTTGCCTCCCTGGCCCAGCGCATCGACAGGGTGATGACCATGACCCTTGCCCGTGAGGGCGAGGAGCTGGAAAAGGGCCTGATGGTGCTTGCCTCCACAGGCTCAGCAGCGCCTTTTATCGGCCTTTTCGGCACGGTTTGGGGGATCATGAGTTCCTTCCAGGCGATTGCGGCATCGGAGAGCACCAACCTTGCCGTTGTGGCCCCTGGCATTGCCGAAGCGCTTCTTGCCACGGCTTTGGGCCTTCTCGCCGCCATTCCCGCCACAATTTTCTACAACAAGCTTGCCGCTGACGTTGCCCGCCTGACCCAGCGTATGGAGGGTTTTGCGGACGAGTTTCTCGCGATCCTGTCACGCGAGATCGACGAGCGGATCTGACCGTGGAGCCATTGGCGATGTGTATGCGTGCCGCCCGCTTCATCTTCTGCCCCGTTGCCGTCCAGCCCCCAACGGGCGGGGTGGCCTAGATGGGCATGTCCTCAGGAGGGGGCCCTGGCCTCGGCAGCGGCCGCAGGCGGCGCAGCCGGTTTCAGCCCATGAGCGAGATCAATGTCACGCCGTTCGTGGATGTGATGCTTGTGCTTCTCATCATTTTCATGGTGTCGGCACCCTTGTTGACGGTGGGCGTTCCCATCGACCTGCCGAAGACGGCCGCAAAGCCTTTGGAAGGGGATGTGGACCCCCTAACCATCACCATTGACGCCGACGGGCAGCTTTTCCTCCAGGAAAACGAGATCGCCATCGACACGTTGATCGGCCGGCTGGAGGCCATCGCGGAGGCAGGCTATGAGGAGCGCATCCTGGTGCGCGGCGACGCGCAGTCCGACTACGGCCAGATCATGCAGGTGATGGGGCGGCTCAATCGCGCGGGGTTCAACAGGATTGGCCTCGTGACCGTGGAGGAAGGTGGCTGAGATGCGCGCAGCGCTCATCATCTCAGCGCTGTTTCATTTCGCGATCGTGGCGGCGGCCATTGTCTCGCTGCCGCAGGCGGACCCGTTTTCCACCCCTGCGGTGGTGGCGCTGCCTGTGGAACTGGTGACGATCTCTGAGGAGACCGACCTCACCCTCGGCAGCCCCGATGCGACGGAGGTGGTGGAGGAGGCAGCCCCCGAAACGGTGGAGGCTGACGGCCCGCCTGAGGAGATGCCAGGCGCCACCGACCGTGAGGGCGACACCATCGCCACCGACGAGAATGCGGTCGAAAGCCCAACCGAATCCCTTGCGCCCGAACCTGCAGGCACGCCCGAAACCGTTGAGCCTGAGCCCGAGGCCGACGACACAGCCCAGACCGAAGTCGCCGCGGTGCCTGAAGAGACCCCGCAGGAGGTGACGCCCGAGGCCGCCGAAGAGCCTGCGCCACAGCCAGAAACGGTTGTGCCCAACCGCAAGCCAACGCCCCCTCGCCGCACGCAGACCGCACGGGTGGAGCGCCCGGACGAGCGCACGTTCGATGCCGACAGGATCTCATCGCTGATCAGCCGCACCGACCCGACAGGGGCAGGTACGGCCCCTGGTCAGGCAAGCCTTGGCGCTGAGATCGGCCGCACCGCCGCTGCCCTCACCCTGTCTGAAAAGGACGCCTTGCGCGCCCAGATGCAGCGGTGCTGGAACCCGCCTGTGGGGATCGCCGGCGCAGAAGAACTCAAAATTGCCGTCAGAATCAGCCTTTCACCAGCTGGCGAAGTGATGGAGATCGTCTCCCTCGGCGCCGAAGGCCTCGGCGCCATCTATGACGTTGCTGCAGACGCTGCCCGCAGAGCTGTGCTGCAGTGCCAGCCCTATCGGTTGCCGCCGCAAAAATACGATGTTTGGAAAGACGTGCAGGTTACCTTCGACCCGCGCGACCTGTTCTGACGACGCTTCACCCCGTAAAGGCTACCCATGTCCGTGCGTCACATTCACCCGATGATCGTCCTCCTCCTGGCGCTGCTGATGGCAGCAACGGCAGGCCCTGCGAGCGCTCTGGTTTCCATCGACGTGACGGAAGGCAACGTCCGAAAGCTCAAAATCGCGGTGACGCCGTTCTCGGGCCAAGTCCGCGACGACGAGTTGGGCCAGAACATTGCAGGCGTGGTTGCGGCCGACCTTGCAAGTTCGGGCCTGTTCGAGCCGATCCCCAGAGAGGCGCACATTGAGCGCAACCTTGCCGTCTCCATCGTGCCGAACTTCGGCGACTGGCGCGCGGTCCAGGCCGATGCCCTCGTCACAGGGTCCGTGGTGCGCGAGAGCGAGGACAGGCTGCGCGTGGAGTTTCGCTTGTGGGACCCCTTGCAGGAAGAGCAGGTGGTCGGTCAGCAATTCTTCACGACGCCCGCCAACTGGCGCCGCGTTGCCCACATCGTCGCCGATGCCATCTACCAGCGGCTGACCGGGGAAGAGGGTTACTTCGACACGCGCATCGTGTTCGTTGCCGAGAGCGGACCTAAGAACGCCCGTGTGAAGCGCCTTGCCATCATGGACCAGGACGGGGCGAACCTTCGCTACCTCACCGATGGCGAGGATCTTGTGCTGACCCCGCGCTTCAGCCCCGCCGGCCAGACCATCACCTACATGTCCTATGAGGGCGGTCGGCCTCAGGTGTTCCTGCTGGACCTTGAGACGGGCCGGCGCCAGGTGCTGGGCGACTTCGACAACATGACCTTCGCGCCCCGCTTTTCCCCCGACGGACGCACAGTGATCATGAGCCTCCAGGAAGGCGGCAACGCCAACATCTACGCCATGGATCTGTCGAGCCGGCAGTTGAAACGGCTCACACAGTCCCCCTCCATCGACACTGCGCCCTCCTACGCCCCCGATGGCAGGCAAATCGTGTTCGAGAGTGACCGCGGCGGCAGCCAACAACTTTATGTGATGAGCGCGGACGGCTCCGACCCCCAGCGAATCTCCTTCGGCGAGGGACGCTACTCGACGCCGGTATGGTCACCGCGGGGGGATCTGATTGCCTTCACCAAGCAGGCCGGCGGGCGTTTTTCCATCGGCGTCATGCGCCCCGACGGAACCGGCGAGCGCATCCTCACCACAGGCTTTCACAATGAAGGTCCTACCTGGGCCCCCAACGGCAGGGTGATTGCGTTTTTTCGCGAAACCCGTGGCGCACAAGGGGGTGCACGCATCCACACGGTGGACATCACAGGCCGCAACGAACGCACATTGCAGACGCCGACGCTGGCCTCAGACCCTGCATGGTCGCCGCGCCGCTGACATTTTGCCGGCGCACAAAGCTTCACACCGTCGCACCCTGCCCTAAGGTGAACCACCGCCGCCTGCGGAAAATTTTGCCGCATTTGCCGCAGCGGCATGAAAACGCCCAACTCGTCGGCTTTCCGGAAGCCTGCCTTAACCTTGTTAGAGTAAGGAGGCCCATCAGGCGCCTCCTTTCGGAGCTACGACATGATGAGTTTAGTTTCGCGACGCTGGCTGAATGTGGCCGCCCTTCTGTTTGCCGTTGTGGTGGTGGCAGGGTGCGCACGAACGCCTGCCAACACCGTCGCCGGCGCAGCAACGCCCGGTTCGCCTCAGGATTTCTCGGTCAATGTGGGCGACAGAGTGTTCTTCACGGTGGACAGTTCCACCATCAGCCCCCAGGCCGCTGGCGTCCTCAACCGTCAGGCGGAGTGGCTGAACAAGTACCCGCGCTACGCCATCACCATGGAAGGCCACGCTGATGAGCGCGGCACCCGTGAGTACAACATTGCCCTGTCCGCGCGCCGCGCAAACGCTGCGAAGAACTATCTCGTCAGCCGCGGAGTGCCTGGCAACCGCATCAAGACCATTTCATTCGGCAAAGAGCGGCCCGTCGCCACTTGCGACGACGTCTCTTGCTGGTCGCAGAATCGCCGCGCCGTCACGGTGCTGGCAAGCCGCTAAGCGGTTCATCATAGTGAGCTATTCTCGCTGAGCCCGGACCCTTCCAGGGGCTGGGCTTGGCGCTGATTCGGTTGCGCTTACATACGGCGAACCGGTTGCGCAAGCGATTAATCGGGCTTGACCCGTTCAAACCACCGATTAACGCGTCTATAAACCAGGATAAGTCTTGCCGTGCGGTGGGGTGCTTCTCGCGCATAATGATGCGCGTGGCACCTTTCGCTGCTGCGGCGCTTTGTTGCGGTCAGGCCACGCTGGGGTCAGGACTATGGTATCTTAGTCCCCCAGCGTGGGAAGGAGTACGCCGATGCGTCCGTTTTCGGTTCCGTTCGCGGCCGCTGTGATGGTCGGCCTCAGTGTCACCTCCGGCCCTGGTCTGTCGGTCGACTTCGGCGTGCCTGCGGCCAACGCCCTCCCGGCCTCTGCGCCGCCCAGCGTGGAGACGCAATTCCTAAAAGTGGAGAACCGCCTGCTGCCGCGCTTCTTTGGCGGGCGTGAGAGGCGCAACGACAATGCCGACGCTGCCGTCAGGCTTGAGCAGCTCGAGGCACAGGTGCGCAGTCTGACCGGCCAGGTGGAGGAATTGACTTTCGCCGTGCGCCAACTCCAGGAAGCGCTGCGCGTGCAACAGGGCACCGCCGCTCCGCAGCAGCGCAGTGACACAGGCCAACAGCTGGGCGATCCGCCACGCACCCTCGGCACGCTTCCCGCACCGTCAGGCACCCAGGACACGACCATCGCTTCGTCCACCGAGACGGGCCCCCTCGACCTTTCGGTCCTCAATGACGGCGCCAGAATCTCATCAGGGCCTGATATGGGCGCCGCCACCCCTGCGCCAGTGCGCAATGAGGCCCTTGCACAGGTGCGCGATCTTCAGGCCTCGGGCCGCTATTCCATGGCCGCGCAGGAGGCGCGCAAGGTGCTTCAGGCCAACCCGTCCGGCCCTGTGGCCGGCGAGGCGCGCTACCTCCTGGGCGAAGCGCTCCTTGCGCAAAGGGAATATCGGGCCGCTGCGAACCTCTTTTTGGAGAATTATACCAGCGACCCGAACGGTGCGCGGGCCCCTGCAAGCCTGTTGCGTCTTGGCACGGCGCTGAACGGGCTTGGCGAGAGGGAGGCGGCCTGTTCGTCTCTTGAAGAGCTGTTGGGCGCTTACCCCAACGTGGATGCATCCCTGCGTGCGGAGGCCGAACGAGAGCGACAGTCGGCCAACTGCGCATGAACTATCAGGCTCCATATCCCTCGCAGGCGGATGCGCAGGACGTCGATGGCACGGCTGCCGTCCCTGCAGCGACGCTCGTCCTGCCGGATGGGATCGATTGGAGCCTGATCGACAATACGCCAGGGCGCCTCGGGCTCGCGGTCTCGGGTGGAGGCGATTCGGTCGCCCTTGCCGTCCTGTTGCGCGAGCAGCGGTGGTACCGCGACCTCACCGTCCTCACCGTCAACCATCGCTTGAGGATGGACGCAGAGAACGATGTGAGGGCGGTCAAGGCGCTGGCCGACCAGTTGAACCTTCCATTCATGACGCGCGATGCACGCGGTCACCCCACGGGCTCCATCCAGAACTGGGCACGCCAGCAGCGCTATGGCCTGTTTGCGGAGATGGCGGCGGAGGCGGGGCTTTCAGCCATCATCGTTGCCCACACCATGGAAGATCAGGCGGAAACGCTGTTGTTGCGCCTGTCTCGCCGCAGCGGTGTGCGGGGCCTTGCCGCCATGCGCCCACGCGCCCAACGGGACGGGATGGTGCTGTTGCGCCCCTTCCTCGGCGTGCGGCGGGAGGCGCTGCGCAAGTCTTTAAAGGTGCGAAAGGTCCACTGGACGGAGGATCCCTCCAACAGCGATCCCTCGTTTGAGCGTGTGGCCGTGCGCCGCCTTTCAGGCGCGTTGAAGGCTGCCGGCCTCACCGCCGAAGCCCTTGCCGCAAGCGCTGCCCATCTCGGCAGGGCGAGCGACGTGGTGGAAGAAATTGTCGCTCAGACATGGAACAACATTGTCACCGTGGACCGGTCGGCGGTGGTCTCCATCAAAGCCGAACCGTGGCGGCACCTCAGCGATGAAGTGCGCCTTCGCATCCTCGCCCGCGCCATCCATACAGCAGGCGGCGGCACGTTCGAGCCGCGCTTTCGCGTTGTGGCGCGGATGGACAAGGCGTTGCGCTCAGGCGCGCGCAGCCACGGCGGGCGTTCCCTCGCCTCCGTGGAAAGCGGCATCCTAAGGGTCTGGCGGGAGCATCGTGCCATCCGCCAGCTTGAGCTTTTTGCAGGCCAGTCGGCCGTCTTCGACCGACGCTTCATCGCAAGATCCTCAGCGTCTGCGCCGCCTGTGCAGATTTCAGCCATCGGCAACGAGCTTGCCGGTTTGTTGCCGCAAACGGGCTACATGCCTGCCTTGCCAAGCACGCCCGCCATCTTCGCTGCAGGGGCATTCGTGGCCGCGCCCACCCTCGGGGTCTACACGCCAGGGTGGCCGCGGGAGGCCGTGACCCTCACCAGACTTCGATAGAGCGGTTCCCATGCAACTCGGTGCGACTTTCCAGCGGCAAGGCCCGCGGTTGGCAGACACGTGTCCGCCCCCTATCTTCCACACTCAGTCGACGAGACGGATTCCGTCGCCTCCGCCCTTGCGGCGGTTTTGCGTGACGCAAGGTAAGGTCCGCTAATGAACAGTCATTTCCGAAATTTCGCGCTGTGGGTCGTGATCGCACTGTTGCTGATCGCGCTCTTCCAGCTGTTCCAGAGTCCCGGTCAGCGGTCCAACCCGTCTGAGATCTCGTTCTCGCAGTTCCTGTCGGAGACTCGAAACGGGAACGTGCGCGCCGTGACCATCCAGGAGCGCGAAATCACCGGCCAGTATAACAGCGGCGGCCGGTTCCAGACCTATGCCCCGGAAGGTGCGCAGTACATCGACCTCTTGGAGGAGAACAGCGTCACCATCCGCGCAGAGCCGCCCAATGACGGCATCTCGCTTTGGGGGATCCTCGCCACCTGGTTCCCGATGCTCTTGATCCTCGGCATCTGGCTGTTCCTCATGCGCCAGATGCAGGGGGGCGGTGCCGGCAAGGCCATGGGCTTTGGCAAATCCAAAGCCAAGCTTTTGAACGAGGCGCACGGACGCGTCATGTTCGAGGACGTGGCGGGCGTGGACGAGGCGAAGGAAGACCTTCAGGAAATCGTCGACTTCCTGAAGGACCCGGGCCGGTTCCAAAAGCTTGGCGGCAAGATCCCCCGCGGCGTCCTTCTGATCGGCCCTCCGGGCACCGGTAAGACGCTTTTGGCGCGTGCCATTGCTGGCGAAGCGAATGTGCCGTTCTTCACCATCTCCGGCTCTGATTTTGTTGAGATGTTCGTGGGTGTGGGCGCCAGCCGCGTGCGCGACATGTTCGAGCAGGCCAAGAAGAATGCGCCCTGCATCATCTTCATCGACGAGATCGACGCTGTCGGCCGCCACCGTGGCGCAGGCCTTGGCGGCGGCAACGATGAGCGCGAGCAGACCCTCAACCAGCTCCTTGTGGAGATGGACGGGTTCGAGGCGAACGAAGGCATCATCTTGATTGCGGCCACCAACCGCCCCGACGTGCTCGACCCTGCGCTCCTGCGCCCAGGCCGCTTCGACAGGCAGATTGTCGTGCCGAACCCCGACCTTGTGGGCCGTGAGAAGATCCTCAAAGTTCACGTGCGCAAAGTGCCTCTGGCGCCTGATGTGAACCTAAAAACCCTTGCCCGCGGCACGCCTGGCTTTGCGGGCGCCGATTTGGCGAACCTCGTCAACGAGGCGGCCCTTCTGGCAGCGCGCCGCAACAAACGCCTCGTCACCCACCAGGAGTTCGAGGACGCCAAGGACAAGGTGATGATGGGTGCCGAGCGCCGCACCCTCGTCATGACGGAGGACGAGAAGAAGCTGACCGCCTATCACGAGGCCGGCCACGCCCTTGTTGCCCTTCACATGCCTGCGTCCGACCCGATCCATAAGGCAACCATCATCCCCCGCGGTCGTGCGCTCGGCATGGTGATGCGCTTGCCTGAGAGGGACCAGGTGTCGCTGACCCGTGCCAAGTGTAAGGCGGACCTTGCGGTGGCCATGGGCGGGCGCGTGGCGGAAGAATTGATTTTCGGCCACGAGAAGGTCACCTCAGGTGCCTCGGCCGACATCAAGATGGCCACCAAGCTGTCACGGGCGATGGCGACCCAGTTCGGCATGTCCGACGAGCTTGGCCCGCTGATGTATGGGGAGAATGAGGAAGAGGTGTTCCTTGGCCACTCCGTCACGCGGAACCAGAACGTGTCGGAATCCACCCAGAAGCTGGTGGACCAAGAGGTGAAGCGCTTCGTCAATGACGGGTACGACACGGCAATGGCCGTGGTGAAGACCAACATCGAGGACCTTCACACCATCGCCAAAGGCCTTCTTGAGTACGAGACGCTGTCCGGCGAAGAGATCCGCAACCTGTTGAAGGGTAAGGCGCCTGTGCGCGAAAGCACGGACGACGACCCCACACCACGGGCCTCGGCCGTTCCCACGACGGGCGCCAGCAAGCCGCGCAAATCACCCGGTGACGGTGGCCTTGAGCCGCAGCCACAGGCTTAGTTGCGGCAACAACATTTCGCACAAGTTGCGACAATGCTGAAACCAGATGTGAAAGCGGGCCCTTTAGGGTCCGCTTTTTTGTTGGCGCGCGCCGTGATGAGACTGTGCCGCCCTCTCCCCAGCGCCAAGGGGGCGGGCGGTGGCGACGATCTTGCTAGTGGCATTATTAAGGAAGCCGCGCTTGTTATGGTGCGCCTCCCGGGGGCGGCTCGGTACGAGGAGTGAATATGACGCGCAGATATTTTGGGACGGACGGTATCCGCGGACGCGCCAATGCGGGCGTCATGACACCGGACGTTGCCATGAAGGTGGGCAAAGCCGTCGGCCTCGTCCTTGCCCGCTCGGACCAGCGCCAGAGGATCGTCATCGGCAAGGACACGCGCCTGTCAGGCTATATGCTCGAGAACGCGATGGTCGCAGGCTTCACGGCCGCAGGCGCCGACGTCTTTCTCCTTGGCCCGATACCGACCCCTGCGGTCGCCATGCTCACCCGGTCTTTGCGGGCCGATATCGGCGTGATGATCTCAGCCTCCCACAACGCGTTCCACGACAACGGCATCAAGATTTTCGGCGCGGACGGGTTCAAGCTGTCCGACGACACCGAACGCGAGATCGAGGCGCTGCTCGAGAGCGACCTTCAGGCCAACATGGCCACTGGCGGCAAGATCGGCCGTGCCACCCGCCTTGACGGTGTGCGCGACCGCTATGTGGAGTTTGCCAAGCGCACCTTCCCCCGCACCCTCAGCCTCGACGGCCTTCGCGTTGTGGTGGACTGCGCCAACGGTGCTGCCTATCGCGTTGCGCCCGAAGTGTTGTGGGAGCTTGGGGCGGAGGTGATCAGCGTCGGCGTCAACCCCGACGGCACCAATATCAACCGCGATTGCGGCTCCACCGCGCTTGAGACCACGCGCCGCAAGGTTTTGGAAATGCGCGCCGATATCGGCATTGCGCTCGACGGCGATGCAGACCGCGTCATCGTCATCGATGAGAAGGGCAAGGTCGTGAATGGCGACCAGCTTCTCGCGGTGATTGCCCAGTCCTGGGCCGCTGCAGGCCGTCTGCGCAATGACGGTGTGGTGGCGACCGTCATGTCCAATCTGGGTCTTGAGCGGTATTTGGACGGCGAGGGCATCAACCTTGCCCGCACCAAGGTGGGCGACCGCTATGTGGTGGAGCGCATGCGCCAGGAGGATTACAATGTGGGGGGCGAACAGTCAGGCCACATCATCCTGACCGACTACACCACAACCGGTGACGGCCTCCTTGCCGCCCTTGAGGTGATGTCGGTTGTGGTCAGCTCAGGCAAACCTGTCTCCGAGGTCTGCCACCGGTTCGAGCCAGTCCCGCAAATCTTGAAGAATGTGCGCTTCGGCGGCACCACACCCCTTGACGCTGAGCCCGTCACCCGCGCCATCGACGAAGCGCACGACCGGCTCGGCAATGCCGGCCGCCTGGTGATCCGCCCGTCGGGCACGGAGCCCCTCATCCGCATCATGGCCGAGGGCGACGACGCGCACCTCATCTCCGCCGTGGTGGATGACCTCGCTTCCATCGTCGACGCCCACGGCTAGAGAGGCTTGGGCTTTGGCCGTATCGCGGGCAAAGCGCTCTACGTCCAGGGCATAGAGCACATCCCGCTCGGTCTGGCTCAGATTGGGCGGAGAAGGTCCACGCCAGACGTGAGTGCCGGCACGCCGTCCTTGGGCGGTCCGTCTTGGCACCTGTGATGCGCGTCGTCTGTGGGCAAGGCGGCCGGCGACCAACATGGTTAAGGTTTGGTTTACTGCGTCCACCCAGGCTTTTCCTCACGCCTGAGGGAGACGCCATTGCCGCTTCGTCCAACTCTGATGATGGCCTTCGCCCTCATCGCCATCGCAACGACGGGCGTGATTGCCTGGCCGGTGGCCGAAGCCGCTAGCACAGCCCAGGCGGCCGGGGCGCAGATGAGGGTTGGGTCGCCTATCTTCACCCTTGCCCCTTACGACCGCACGCTGCAGCGCGAAAGACCCTACACGGCGCTCGGAAAGAGCCGCCCTGTCCCTGCAGGCATCCTCCACAGGCGCCGGGAAGGGGTGGCACCGGTCAACGCGCACATCGCTGCCTGGTCAGCAGCTTTCTCCTTGATGGCAGGCGGCCTGACCGCCCCGCCCCAAGCTGCCAGGGACCTTGCCGGCATCACCCCCTGAGCACTTGGCCGTTGATGCAACCCCGCCCGATGACCACATGAGGAGGATGAGCATCCCTCTCATCCTCCTCATCGTCGCGCTCGCTGCCGGCTACACAGCCCACAGGCTCGCCATCTGGAAAGGCCGCAACCCTGTCCTTTGGACCTGGGCCAGCGTTGTCTTCATCGTCCCTGTTGCGATCCTCCTTGTCCTGCCCGCCGCCACAAAACGCGACGCGACGCCGGCCTAAAGCGCGTCCAGGATGACTGTACACAGCCATCCCGGAACAACTTCTTCGTCGATCTTGGGAGCGAGCCGTTCCGCACCAAGCGAACGTGCGTTGGCAAATGTTACCGTCTAGGACTTCATACATGAGCCCCGCCAGCAGAAGCTGACCGCTTGACATCGCGACGGCGGCCGCGGCGGTGAGGGTGAAATCCAGGTTGCGCTAAACCCTCAGCACGTCCAGCGCCACTTGAGAGGCAAGCGGTGAATGGCTCTTCGATAGGCCTTGCAACACCTTCGGGGAGACCAGGCCCCCGGCCGCCTTCGAGCCGTCTCGCCTCCGTCAAAGTGCCGGTGTCCAGCCCACCGTACGCGGCGGTCTCAAGATTTCGGGCGCCGATGTCCACAAGGTGCGGCACGGCAGCAAAGGACCCGGTATGGATGGTTCCCTGGTGCCGCTGACCGCTCCAGAGCGAGTGGTAAGGCTCTGCATAACTGTCGCGATCTTCAGGCAACGCCTACACGCCTCGCAACAATTGAGGAATGTCCGATGCCGCCCCGTAGGCATGGGTCAGCGTCGCCCACGTCGGCGAGTGAAGGTCAAGCGTCGGCAGACCTTTTGCGCGGCGCACCCTAACAAAGCCCCCGACCCCGACGCACCCAACGAGCCCCGCTATCGCCGGCTCCGTCAGCCCCATTCTTGCGCACGGACACCGGCCACCGCCTTACCCGCGCGATCTAACTCAGCACGGGCAAGAGGGACATGCGTTGCGTCCTAAGACGTGCCCTAACGCCCCGCGATGACGGAAACCTCCACCAGGACGGGGGCGCCGGGTTTGCTGCCAGGCAGAGCGCCCACCTCGACGGCGGCGCGGGCGGGCGGCGTCCACCCTTTGTCGGTCCAATAGGGGCCGTAGACTTCGTTGAAGGCACCGTAGCCGGAAAGATCGGTCAGGTAGACGTTGACCATCAGCGCGTTCTCCAGTGTCAGGCCGGCTTCGTCCAACACCGTTACGATGTTGTCCATGACGATCTTGGTCTGATCCTTCACGTCGTCGGTACCGTCGCTGGCATGCTCTGGAATGGCCCCATCCACGTAAGGAATCTGGCCTGAGACGTAGACGAGGCTATCGGTCCGGATCGCGGGCGAATAGGGCGCGATGGGCTTGATCCCTGCCGGGTAGATCGGTTCGCGCGTGGCACTGCCACCTTCGGCCGCCGCAAGGGTTGCAGCCCCACACACCAACGCGGCACCGACAACGGTGCCGATCATCTTCGTCATTTGCGTCATGGATGTTCCCTTTCCGAAATTCCTTCAAGAAAACTTGTGGTAGCCCATCACCTTTTCTGACTTTCGGCAAGAAAGGGATCGCACGGACCCAAGCGCGCGCTGCACGGTCCACAATCCACGGCAATACGGGCTTGCGGTTTTTCGCCGGTTCGGGTAGTGCCCGCGGTGGGACACCCCTCCCCAACGAGGGTCGTGGTTCATCCTGTTTTCTTCCTTTCTTTTGAAGAGCTTACACCTGGTACGCCTGAACGCTGTGCCAGATTTGTGTCAAAAAGTGCGTCTGTGACGCTGCGATCTTCGATGGCGTGAGCGTACGTCCTCATCACCGTCGTGACGTCTTTCCATCCGCCGGCCCGTGCCACGGTCTTGGGATCGACACCCGCCCTCAACATGTCGGTGGCGAAGCCATGGCGGCATGAATGGGGTGTGAGGACCTTGATCCCTGCCCGCTTGATGGTGGCCGCCCAAGGGTCCTTGACGCTCCCCCGGCCCGCGTAGCCAAACACCGGCGCTTCCGGCTGACGGTTGCTCGGGATGTTTGCCATGGCCGCACACACTGGCGGAGGAAGGTGGGCGGTGCGGGTGTCCTCGATCTTGGATTGCCGGATGATGGCGGTCCGCTCCACAAGGTCTACGTCACGCCACAACAAAGAGGTGGCCTCGGTGATGCGCGCACCTGTGCCGTACATGAACAGAGCCAACGCACCGAGGTGATCAGAGGCATGGGCGGCAAACGCCTCCACCCACTCCCTGGTTACAGGGACCTTCGTCTTGGCCTCCACCTTGAAGCGTTTCACCTTGATGGGTGAACACCACTCCAGCTCCGCCGCATGGTTGATGATGGCCACGGTCGGCGTGATCACTTGGCGGTTGAGGGTGGCGCCCTTCGCCTTCGGATAGAGCCTCTTGGCCGACTGGCGTATGGCGCCGATGGTGATTTGGCGCACAGGGGTATCGCGCCAATGGTCCTCAATTCGCTCTAGGAAGCGTGTGGGCTTTCCCGCGTCGCGATAGGCGATGGCGCACTGTGCGAACGTCACTTCGGCACCTGGGCCATCGAGATGACGACGCCATTCTCGGGCTTCCGCTTCTGCCGCGATCCTTTGCGCGATCGCTTTGTCCGTTGTGCCCGTAGAGCCTCGAAGTCGCCTTCTGGCGACGGTACCGCTGTAGTGCCAGACTTGGCCGCGACGGTGGAGCGTGAACGGCATGGGCGTGCATCCTCAATCAGAAGATCGCAATGATGGGGCAGCAGCACCATGCGTTTCCCGATGATGCAGCAAGCGCCGATGGCTCGCGCCCTCCTACGGACCTCGCGGGCGCTGAAGCCATAGTGTGCCGCAAAATCGTCAGGCGTCACGAATTGCGGGAGGATGGAGGCTGCGTCGCTCATGCTGCTCTCCCCATGCCCAACGAGAATGCGGCCAGCCCAGTCCACCGCAGCAGCAGAGGAAAACCTGCGGTGGAGGAGCTTAAGCGTCGGGCCGCGCGGCGCATCTCGTCACCAGCCTTTCGTGGAGCGGATGTTGATGAAGCGAGGCAGCGTCCGTCCGGCGATCTGGTTTTCCAGATCATCGATGGCGGCCACCAAGTCCTTGTCGGACCGGAAGGTGATCTCCCTGCCGTCGGCATAAGTGACCGAGCGCGCACCCGTGGCCCTGATCCTTCTCAGAGCCTCCAGGCGCCCTTGGAGTTCCTCTGCGCTCGCCATGGCCTACGCGCCCGGGTTCTGGAACCAGGAGCGGTGATCGACAAAGCCCGCCCCGAAGTCGAGGCGGACCTTCACCTGAACACCGTCCACCTCGAAGCCGGCGCGGGTCTCCGTCTGCGGGCCCTCCTCACCTTCCAGGTAAGCGTACTCGAGCCCATCGATCTCCGAGGGGGCGGCCGAGATGTACCACCTGCCGGGGTCGGTGAGGCGGGGCTCCACCACCAGTTGGAGGGTGCCGCTGAAGGGGTTGTGGTCCGCTGCCTTTGTGGGCGTGATGGACGCAAGCACCTGCTCGGCAAGGGTCTCGAGGGCCGGCGGCACGATGAGGTACCGTGGCGTTACGGAGATCAGCTCACCTGTCAGACCGACCTGTTCGCGCATGGCCTGCCTGGCCGCGCTTAGGGCTGGAACGTCCGGTGTGGTGGCTGATGAAGCGAGGTTGCCGTGGTCGGCGTGGAAGAGGGCCTTGCCATCGGACATGGTGGGGCCGACACCCGCGGCGCCTTCCAGGAGGGCAACGAGAAGCGCGGCCTCTGTCGCTATCGAACCTTGGCCTATCCTGCGGGAGAGGTCGGTGAAGGCCCCGAGGTCATCGTTCACGAGGGCTTGGCGGGTAAGGCCAATGATCTTGCCGAAGGTGGCCAGGCGATAGGTCTGTTGGGCCTCGGCAATAGTGCCGGAGGTGAACTCGCCCGCCTCGTTGACCTTCTCCAGTTGCGGCCCTTCGGAAAGCTGGAGAAGGTGCTTGTCCCTGAAGTCGCGGGCCGTGGTGCGGCGGCCCACAAGTTTCAGGCCACTGTTGGCGGCACTGTAGCCAGCACGGAGGCTACGGTTGGCAGCCTCGCCAAGAGCGAGAGGAAAGTCGCTGGTGGTGTGCAGGGCCCTCTCGATGGTGGCCATCTGCGAAAGGCCCGTGGTGCGCACCGAGGTCCGGCTCAGGCAGTCCCGGGCGATGTCCAGCACCGTCTGGCCGATGTAGCCGCGGGCGGCGTCGCTGGGCTGATGGTCGGGTGCAGACCGTGTGTACAGCGCCTCGCCAATGGCACGGACACGGACGTCGGGGTTGTCGACAGTGGTGTCATTGTGGGTGGACCGGATGGTGGCAGGCGCGCGTTTCGCCACCTCATCGAGGATGAGACGGCTGGCCTGGTCTTCGGTCAGATCACCGGCCCGAACGTCATCGACGAGGTCGTCGGCAAAGTCCTGAGAAAGGCCGAGGGAACGGCAAAACCGCCTGAGGTCCTTCATCTGGCGCCGGGTTTCAGAGCGAGAGATGGTGTCATCTTCCTGGGTGTCTTCAGCCGCCTCGATGACGGCAACGTCGTCCTCTTCCATGGCGTCACTCCTGATGGTTGCCGCCTTGTCGGCGGGGAAGGGTGTGATTGAGACCTCGATGAGCTCAGCCTCCTCCGCGACACGGACTTTGCCCTCGGAGGGGCCCCACTTCGTCACGCGAAAGCCGATGGAGACACCCTTGACGGTGCCGTCGGCGATGCGGGCCACCAGCCAGTCCAGGCTGGGATCGTCACTCAGCTGGATCTCCGCGAGGAGCCGATCACCCTCGCGCCAGGTCCTGACGACACGGCCGACCGACTTCTCGACGGTCGTCTGGTGGTCCAACTGGACAGGAACATCATCCGAGACGCGCATGCCATCGATGTCGACGCGGATGCCCTCTACCGCACCGGGGGTGGTGATGATGGCCGTGAAGGTGCGGGTGACGGGGTTAAAGCTGCGAGGGGCGCTCCCAGCGCGGCGCTCGATGGTCTCAGGCATTGGCCCCTCCCTCGCGCGGCGTGAAGGTGTCGGCGGCGATCTCGGCGTCCACCTCTTGCGGATCACGGCCTCGGGCGGCCACCACCTCGAAGCGGCTGCGGATGCCGGCACGGATGGCTTCGGCATCGGCCCGGGCTTCCTTCTCGGGGTCCAAAGCCTGCCAGCCTGGGAAGACCCATTCGCCGGACACGTCACCGGCGGGCAAGCGGCCGGCAAGCTGCTCGAGGGTGGCCCAACGGGTCCACAAAGGGTCGAGGATCAGCGGCACCAAAAGGTTCTTCTGAATGGCCACGACACGGCGTCGGAACTCCAGGAGCCCCAGACGGGCCGAACTGTAATTGGTGTCCGAGAGGTCGCCGGTCATCAACGCATAGGGAACGCTGACACCTGCTGCAGCCGACCGCTGCATGGCCTTCAGAAATTCGGTGGCACCGTCCATCCGCGGGGGCTGGAAGGATTCGACATCGAAGCCCGGTGGCGCGACGATCGAAGCGCCGGGCTCCATCGTCGGGAACTGAGGGTCCGGCGCGTCGGCAAGGCTACCGAACTCCCCGCCGGGCGTCTTGAAAACCAATCCGAACAGTGCCGTCGTGTTTGCGCTGGCAAGCTGTGCATCCTCCAACTTGTCGATCTCCACTAGACGTGCGGCAATGGCGGCCAACATGGAGATGCCGCGAATCTGTCCTGGCGTCTGGGGGTCATAGAGGTGGAGGACATCCTCAGCCGCGACACGCTCTGCTGAGGCTTGCTGCACCCATGAGAGGTCTGGGGCGTCAGGGCGGATATGGTAGGCGCGGCGGCGGCCATACCGGTCGAGCTCGACCCCTTGGACGATCCGTCCACCATCGGGGAGCTCTTGATTGATCGCGCGGTCGACCTGATCGGGATTGATTAGTCGGGCCCGTGCAGCGCCGGTCTCAGGGTCCGTGAAGAGGACGACGAAGGCCTCGCCTTGGACGATCCAGCATCGCACCAGGCGGGCGAGGAAGTGGCCAGCATCGAAGCCTTCCACGTCGATCTCGGACCAGAACCTGGAAAGGAAAGCGTCCACCAACGCCACAGTCTTTGCGCGGGAGCGGTAGGCGGGCCCATCACCGACGATGTTGGCGACCATGGCGTTCACGATCGCAGCGGCGTGGGGGCTGTTGGCCACGAGGTAGGCGACGCGAGACCCAGCCGTCTTTGCAGCGGCATGGAATGAACTGGCAGGCGCGGGCATGTGCGCCGCAGTGGGCCAACGTCCACCACTCCCGCCAACAGGCAAGTGGCGGTTGTGCGGTGGCCGCTGACGGGCCGTCGCATTGAGGATCCAGGAAATGGGGTTCGTGTACCAGGCCATGGCTTCGACGACGCCCGCCTACAATGCGGGGCTGTTCCAAAACTCGAGGATGTCGATCTCCTGGGCGGTCGCCCGGTCCTGGAGAAGCGCACCGGCCATCGAGACATTGACAATGACGACGCCTTTGTAGGGCTCGAGCCCATCCGCGACTGTGGGGAGATGAGAATTGATCTCGTCAAAGAAGCCGACAATTGGGTCGCGAATTGCCCACCCGATGGACGTTTGGACCAGGGCCGCTACAACCGGCTTTGCTCCAGATCGCCATTCCCGAACGGAGTGCCCGATGTCTTTCCATCGGGCGGCGAGCAGCGTGTCCATGTTGACCATGGCGGTGCAAGCGTCTCGCAGCGGCACGCCCATCTCAGCGAAGTTGTCCGCAATGATGGTGAGGAACGCATCCCCAACTTTGTAGGCGCGACGGCCAACCACGGGCGTCTCGGAGATCATGTCGGTGTTGAGGAAATGGAAGTGCTGGCGGCGGGCGCGTGTGTCGAACGCTTCCCTTGTGATGCCGCTGAGCGCGATGAAGTCGACCCGACGGATTGTTGACATTTTCGATGGTCCTTTCAGCGCGACTCTGTCGCAGAGAATGCGGTCAATGAGAAAGCATTATCTGAGTCCGCTTCACCAGTCAAGATGACTGCTGTCTGGATGACGGCTTCTCTCGTGGATCGCGCACAAGCTAAAGGCGAGCGCATCCCTGAGGACACGCCCACCCGCTTCAGATGCGCGGCTGCTCTCGCATCGGACTCAACTCTGAGGTTGCGCTTTGATCTCTAGAAGGCACTCCAGCAGCGTATAAGCTGTCTGAATGTGACCATGGACACTATCGGCTGCCTGCATGAGTGCGTCGACACCGTCCGGATCCGGAGCCAAGCGAGGGATCGCTCCCCAAACGCATTTCTGGGTATGCAGAGCGATGTGGAGGGAGCCCATGGTCTCGTGGACCACGCTTTCTGTTTGCGGGTCCATGTCAGCTCCCCACGATGATGCCGAGACTGGACAGTCGCTCCTCCACCCGCTCCCAAGGGTCCCTGTGGAACGATCGGAGGCTCGATAATCGCCAGTCGGCCAATGACACTGTGCACTGCGCCTCCAAGTAGTTCCGGATGCTCGAGAGAAGTCTCGTCAGCGCGAGCTCCGTGGAGGCCACGGTGGACGGGATGGACGCGTTCGTGTCGAGGCCGGACAGGACGTCCAAGGCCTCGAGAGCGACGGCCGCCTGGAGCATGGCGCCCTTCGCATCACTGGCAGGGAAGCAGGTGATCGCTTCGCTGATGTGGAAGCGTCGAAAGACGAGGTCCGCAATCGCGTTGTCGCGATAGGTCTCGAGGGTGCCACTGCGTTCGTGGTTCGGGGCCTTGAGCCTCTCGTACTGATTCTCCAAGACGATGATGGCTCCCAGCTCGTCGCCGAGGATGTGGAGGGGGTCGATGGACGGCACAGTGTGGCCGTCATGGGGGTGATACTGGTTCATGATCGCTCGCTATGTCGGCTTTCTAAGGCCGCGCCGGTCGTCAGGACCGGCAACCGGGGGTTAGAAACCCGCTAGCGATACGGGCCGAACGCTTTTAGGCTTTCGCCCTGGACATAACGTCCGCCCCCGGCCGAATGTGCCAGGTGAAGACGCGCCGCCAAGCGCGCCCAAGGCGCTCAGAAGAGCGCTTTCGGACCAAAGCCTCCTCGCTAGCAGGCTTGTTCATCAGTTAGACTTTCTTGGCCTATCGCTAGTCCGGGTTTCTAAGCCCAAAGACACGTTGCCCCAAACACCTGCATTGGCGCAAGTAAGATCGTTCGTTGTGGACGACGAGCTAGGCTGTTCGGCCGCCAGAGGAGGTGTACCAAAACATGAGTATGTCCCTGGATTGATAAGATGCCCTCAGATCTGAGGGCATCTCTCCCGTACAAAGGGAGACACTTCCAAGACTACCTTCGATGCCATCTACGGTGCCGAGTACGACGCAATGCAAAAGTCTGGGAAGCGGACGAAGCGGATACCCGCCGCTGCAGCCGCAGCCTCGCTGGCCAAAGCACTATCCAACCTCATAGTTCAGGCTCAACCCACGCCAAAATCACACCGCATCTTACGTTTCAGGATTCAAGAAGTAAGTGATCAATCGGTGCCAGAGTACCGGCCTGATGCAGATCAACCACTTCCCGGCCGACGTGCACCGAACGTTCATCGACCTTGCCGACAACAACTGCTAGATTGCGCGCCTATAAGTGTAGCCGCAAAAGATCCTCGGCTATGTGTTGGTACACGAGTTGGGTCGAACTGCCAAAACAGGCAATTGCGGAAAGCCCACCGTTGCAGCGCTGGCGACACGCTCGACCCGTTGCAAGAGTTCGCAGGCGCAAGAATGGCTGTGGGGATAGCAGGTGCTTTGAAAAGGGCCGCTCACGCTAGACAAGCCATTGCCTCCTGGGTGGCTATGCAGCCATCCAGGAGTTCCTTTCGCCTAGACCCCGCAAGTCTTCTGATTGGGAGGCCTACAGTTCCCTGTGCCGTCGACTTTGTCGGCCTCAGTACAGGCCACCACTATCTTTGGCCTCTAAACCACCGGATCGCTAGGGTCATGCATTCCCGCGTGAGAGGTTGAGACATTCCAGCTAGTGCGATTTCCCGCTTTTCCAGCTTTGTATACCATCATCATGATGATGAGTACTCAAAACGCTGGTTGTTTAGCAAAGCACTATCCACAATTGATCCAGTTACAATTCTATATATGTCTCAATATGCTACTTCCCTGATTTTCGATTGCCATCATTCACTGTTGTTCCACAATTGTGTACACAATCCTGCGCGCTTGCCGTGATTGATGGAACATAAAACACCGCAAAAGTCATCATGATAGCAAGAGCAATTCTCATACTTATCTCCGTGAGGGTTATTTTTCGATGCCTAGGTCGAGTAGAATAATTCGTTGATCCTACACTTCCAACGATTGAGCGTCCTCGAGAGCACGCCCCCAACTCTTGGGTGTTTCGCCAACGCCTGGTATAGTGCATATGACCTACGTCACAGGTTTATTTTTTGGCTAGTTCGTCCGACCGACGAGGTTGATGTCTATGGGTGAAAATAGGAGAACGCCTGGGACGGGTTTCTTGATGCGCGCTCCTCAATCGACCACATAAATCGCTCGGCCTTTCGTCGACCGTGCGCTGTGATACATTCGATATGGGAAGGAGGGCACAACTTGAAAGACTTAGAGCAACTAATTGATATCATATACGAATCAGCGCTCGATGATACAAAACTCTTTGAGCTTATGTCTGATGTTTCGAGCCGATTCGATACTCCAAGTGTTATGTATCTACTAAATTCATCCAAATCAAGCCCGGGCACAATAATTACCACAAACATTTGCCACTACGACTGGGAAAAATACACATCTTATTTCTACACAAAAGATCCTTGTGTTGGCAAAGAGGCGCTTGCGCCGACAGATCGCGTATTCACAAACTTGGAATTCTTCGAGGAATTTGACCCAGAAAAGAATGAGCACATCAATGATTATCTTCGCCCCTTTTTTGGAGGGCGGCTTGTGCAAGCGATCGTATTGGATCGCGCTGGAGATCAAGTATCGCTGTTGGTTACAGGTATTCGGGAGAAACAGGAGGACTACTGGCTAACCGAGATCGGTTCTTTCATGAATTCCATTAGACCTCACTTGCAACGATCTGCACGGCTGAGAAGAAAGAGAGGCGCGCCGACCCCCGACTATGGCTCTCCATACAATCAACTCAACCTACCTGTTATTCGCTTTTGTACAAAGGGGCGGATTCTCTTTACCAACCAGTGTTTCGAGGACTGCTATTCAGCGATACAGAATATCGTTCCTATTGATTTTATCTCGCATGAGGTTCGATTAGATCAGGATTCAGATGTGTTCCGGGCTAGCCGCGAACTTCGTTTGCGAAATAAAAAAACAGCCACCTATATTGCGTATAGCGAGAATGGTACTCCTGTTCGAGTAACCGTTTTACTAATAACATCCAATCTGCATGTAGCCTTTTTCGAAATATCTCGACAAGGACGATCAAAAATAGATCACAATTTCTCAAATTTCTTTGGGCTATCGGAAGCTGAAATATCGCTGTGCGAAGTATTATCAGATGGAACAAGGGTTTTTGAAGCTGCAGCCATATTGGGCCGCGCAAAGAGTACATTGAGAAATCAGCTTACGTCAGTATTTGCGAAGACAGGCACTTCATCTCAGCCAGAGCTTGTATCATTATTGCGTCTAGCAGAATCTCGAGATGCCAAGACATAGCGGATGCAGAGCTTCCTGATAACTCATCTTACATTTGACCGCTAAATACAGGGAGACGTTGATGGATTTATCGCGAAGAGGAATGCTGTCGATGTTTTGTGGTGCGTGCGCAAGCGTAGTCCTACGTAGTAGCGCAAACGCCCAATGTGCGCCGGTTGATCTAGGGATACCGAATATCTCGCAACAAACACCCGTATGGTGTTGGGCCGCAGTCGCAGAGCAAATCATTCGATGGCGCAATGGGGGTAGCTCTCCACCGCAATGTGCGCTTGTAGCAATGGCCAACAACTTTCCTCCGCAAGCGTGCTGTGCAGGGCATCCCGCCTGCGTAAGACCAGGAGCGTTACAGCAGATACAACTATTGATTGCAAACTTCGGATACATCCACTCTTCAATACAGCCACCAGCCCATCCTCACATTGTTTATAGTACCTTGTCTCAAGGACGGGCAATAATTCTCCAGATTCAGAGTCCATATTCGCAAATTGGCCATGTAGTAGTTTTGCGCGGAATGTCATGTTTCCAATCAACTTCGATAGTTCATATAAATGATCCGATGAACTGGCACTTCCTTTCGCAACCCGTACAGTTTGCTCAGTTCGCACCACACTGGCGATCCGCTCTTGTCGTCGGATAGAGATTCCTATTCCTGAAGCGGCTAGGAACCGAGGGTCGCACCACGCGCGGGCCTCTCTAAGCTCGCGCTGCGGCGCAGGCGTTTGTAATGGCCGGGGCACCATACTCTTGCCACGGGTGGGCGAGTTCCGCCGCGCAACTCAGTGCCCGCACGACCCGTTTGTCCCCATCCCCCCCGCAAAAATACATTGAGAGGATCCGTTAAGAACTACTACGAGAGGTCGATTCTACTCGCACCCTAAACTATCGACTACGTCTTCACCGACGAGATCTTCGTAATCCTGCAGGTGATCCACACCACGCGAAAATGGCCGCATGGTGAGTGGCCCGAAAACGCCGGATGAGAGGTGGCCTGACACACTACCCCCATACTGTTTCAAAAGGCTCCTCTGGTTGGAGTTCGGCACGCCGTACATGGCGGATCCCCAACATTCAGCGGTTTTCTGCTTGCCCCAGAAAATGGGACAGAACTCTGTCGTTCTGTTTTGGTTGTGGTCAGCCCACAGTCCTTGTCCGCAGAGGGCTTCGTTCCAGCGTTGCTCCGGGCTTGAAAATGCACTTGGCGTCGAAACGTTTTCCGAACCCATAATCCGTCCATCGGCATTCTTGAAAGCCGCGTCCAGCTTTTCAATCAGCATGGTCGTGATTCTGGCTAAGAGCGCGGCTGCCTGTCTGTTGCGCTTCATACGTCCGGGGAGGGCGATGAGTTTCGTCCTGTCGAACACCGACAGCCAGGCGGTGTCGTGCTGCTTATGTCGGAGTGGGTGGGCCGAAAGGTGATTGGTGCTTCTCTTAATGACAAGTACAGTCAGTGAACAGGCATTCCGCTCACGGGACGGCTCCACAATGCGCGAGACTACGGCGAGTAGGTGGCCGGCACTGTGGTGAGCAAAAAGCTTTTTGAGCGTCTGACAGCTTCTGTCTCTTATGCATTGCGGCATTTACGCAAGAGCAAGGCTTTACCCGTAATCAGCGAGGACGCTGTTTAGGGTGATCCGGTGGTGGAGCGGCCCACGGGGTGATCAGTGGTGGCAATGCACACGACGACATCCCCAACATACCTGCCACAACCCATCGGAAAAATGTAGAGTTGCCGGCATTGTAACTCGCTTCGAACAATCGCATTCGTGCTTGAAGGCAACCTGACTATCTTTTTGCGATATCAGTTTTGCGTTAGTAGCTAGAGCACACTACCATAGGCCTTGCGTCACTGGTGGATAGTATACTGTCGGAGGGAAAATTGTTACATAGTGGACCGTCTAGAGAAAAGCAAAAATATTGGGAAAGAAGACTATGGGATTTGTTAGAGCCAATTGGTCTCGTAGATCTACTGATTATGAGTTGGTCTATCGAAGCCTTCCGTGATGGAAGAACCACCGCTGCTTCAAAGCATACCACTCTGCCTGGAACAAGTGAAGAACACGCGATTGGAGGAAAGTACTTCATACCACCATGGAGTATCGACGCAATTCTGAATGAAAAACTAGCGCTTGAGCCAAGAAGCGAGCACAAGGATAGATATTTGAACGTGTCTAAATGGGGAGGCATATCAAGGTTATTGAGCGTATACAGTAGACTAGCGAACGTAGAGAGTATAATGGACTTTGATGGAAATGAGATTCTTGCATCAATGCCGCGTCTTCTTTGGCCGCAGTATGATTGGCAACTAGGCTTCGAAAATACATTTCGCCTAGCAAGAGCATGGTTTGTTTATGTAACTCCCGAAAGCCGGGTTGCGTTTTGGAATAAGCACAGCCTCGGCCTCGATACTTTTATTAAAATCTCGTTCGCTGTATATGCAGCAACAAGTGATTATCCAACAGTCCGAGTATCGAATCTCTCTGACATTGGAGCGACTCCCAAACAACTTATTTTGCTGCGGAAGATAATTGGAGGCACACCAAAAGAACACATGAAAGACTCCCGAGAAATTCGAGATTCTGGTCTGCCTAGAGATTTTCGCCGAAGCAGCATAAAAGAGCGACCTCTATTTACGATTGAATCAAGGCTGAGAAGTGTCATTTTAGCGCCGAGTCGCTCGCATCTTCTCCTTCGAATGACAGATGGCATTTATTACGACATAGTCCAAGATCAAAATGCTCGCCGAGCATCTGGGGAGCAGTTTGAAAAACTGTGCTTTGAGTTGATGCATCACTATACTTCTATCAATTTCGACATAGAGCCTGAAAAAGATACCTCGTATGGTAAAAGTGTGGATTTCTTCCTTCGATCAAAGGATTCGCTGCTCACATTCCTTATCGAGTGTAAGAGTCGGCGAATTCCGCAACGCGTGCTAACATCGCCTGATCCTTGGGGAGAATATCATGATGATTTTGAGGATATTGTAAAGGGAATAGTTCAGGTATGGCGAACGTATAATGAATTTACACATTCCTTACCTGAGAATACTGTTGGAGTTGTCTTGCAGTATGACTACTGGACTATTATGGGTGGCGCTTTTTTGAAAAAGTTGTTTCAAGAAGCGCACAATGTCGCAGATGATTTGCTGATCCCGATAAAGAATAGAATTCCTACCGCACTTGTTGGTTTTGCGGATTTTGAAAACTGCTTGGCGAGCTATGATTATTTAGACGTTCGCGATGCTATAAATGAATCCAACACAGAGAAGTTTTTCGGCTATGAACTATCTGGAGTACTTGACAAAATTACAGATAAGCGTAATCAAAAGCCGAATTTTGATTATAGAAAGTTGATTAGAACTAGAGTACCCTGGTGGGGTGAAAAGCCTTAAAATGGCTAAGTTCAATTAGATTGAAGCCTAATCGCCTTTAGATCTGCCTTGGAAACTGCCGAACAACTGCCGCTTACGGTCGATTCCAATCAATCTCCCTCGATTCAACATTACAGCAGACGTTTCTAGCGTGTCGGTCAAATTTTTTGTAGTAGTTTTTCGTGGTCATATTGACAAGACTTCATCTAGTTCAGCTATTAAGCTTTGCCCAACTCCAGCAGCTTCGTCGTTGACAGGCCAGTCTACGAATTACTCGACAAAATCGAGCGCGGATTCAACGCCACATTTGTCCTTAAGGATCAGTCGGTTCATTTAGGCAGAATCTCCTATGTAACCATGTATCACTTGATCAGGGTATTTTTGATCGTACTGATGGTTGATCTGGTTCATAAGCACGATCGTTTGAACAACGAGAAAACTCTTGCTTCTGGTCAGTCATCGACTCATCCACTTAGATCTCACTACGCTTTTTGTGACGCTCACTGCTCCAGGTTGCAAGTCCCTCGCAGCCCCTTCCAGGGTAAATCCCAGCGTTTTCAACCCTTCGAGAGCGGCGGTCGCGTAGACGCGGCAGTCTAGGGGCTCATTGAGTTCGCTTTTGAGCACCCATTCGCGTTTCGCAACACCCTTCACATACCGCGTCACATTCTTTTCCGCCGTCAGCCCGGTAAAGTAGGGCGCGTCGCGGTCATGTGGAAAATGGCAGTAGCCAGGGCCAGGGTCAGTAATTCGTAGGCGGGCGTACAGCGCTTCCTTCAACGCCGAGCTGCCAATGATGTAGAGCGGCACCCCGCCGCGCTTCGACCGGGAAGGGCGCCGGGGCCACGGCGGTGCGGTCGGCGTCGACGAACCTTTGATGCCCCACACGCGCTTGTCATGGCGGATAGCGACATAGCTATAGGCCGCTGCGGTTCGTGCGCCGCCGGTATCCACACATGCCGCCCTGATGCCCAGCGTCGCGCTGTCCTGACGTCGGAAGGGCTCAGCAATGATCCGGTCCAAATCCTCCCACACCTGGCTTTCCGCTGGGTCGCCCCACAGCACCCGGTAACCGAGTGACCACGTTTCCTCGCCGATACCCCAACCGACGATTTCCACTTCCAACCGATCGATCTGCACGTCGACACCAGCGGTCACTACGACCACGGCGTTTGGCACTGCATCCCATTGCTCCCGGCGCGCTAGAAGGCCGTGAGGATCAATGGGTTTCGCTGCGAGATCTTCGTGAGGTTCGCCAAGTTTGAGGTTCACCCAGGCGCGTAGCCGCGCAGGATCGCCTTTTGAGGCTTTCTGCTCATACGCGATCTCCGCCCATGTCTCGAAGGGGGAATAGAGCGCGCTCAGGTGAAAGGATGCTGTCCGACCATCTCCAGGTGCTGTTGGTCGCCATTCGCCTGCGGACAAGAGTTTCGGCTTGTCGGTCTCCTCCATGACGCCGCCGCACCTGTCGCACGCCAGATAGGCCTTGTGCCGTCCACCTTTAGGCCATCGAACGCGTGCCCACGAGATTGGCTGCATGTCCCCGCAATGCAGGCATGGCACGTGGTAGAGACGCTGGTCCCCCTCACGGAACGCGGCCTCAATCCGGCTGGCACCAGCGACAGTCGGCGTGGAGCAGAGGAAGATCCGGCGCCGACCCTTGAACGTGACAGTCCGCTGGACCGCCAACGCGACAGGGTCTCCCTCCGCGTCAACGTCGGCGGGGAAGCCATCCACCTCGTCCATGAATACGTAACGTGCCGGCGTCGACCGCAGTGCCGCGGCACTGTTTGCACCTGTCATCACGAGCGTCCCACCCGGAAACTCTTTGGCAAATGTTGTGTTGGATGCGTGGCGCGATTTCGCAGGCGCTACCAAATTGTGGAGTGCGTGCGTCGTCTCGATCATCGGATCGATGCGCGTTCGGGTGTTCCGTTTCACCATGTCGAGGCTGGGCATCACGAGAAGTGCGGTGCCAGGTGCGTGCTGCATCACATAGCCCAGCCAATTGAGCCCAGCCTCCGTGGCACCGAGTTGAGCCCCTTTCATCAAGACGACGCGCTCCCACGTCGACGCAGTTGAGAGCGCATCCATAATCTCACGGAGGTATGGGGCCCGCGAGGTGCGCCAGAGCCCCGGCTCAGAAGCGGTGCTTGGCAGCATCCGATGCGCATCGGCCCACTGGCTCACTGTCAGCTGTGGTTCGGGACTGATGGCCTCTCGCCAAACTCGGTCGAGGAAATGAAGCGTCATACCGTGACGCCTCCCATTGGCGTCTCGGCAAGCTGGCCGAGCTGATCCCGCACCTCGCGCTCAAGGATCGGGAAGACTATGCCTACTTCACCGCCGAGCTCAGAGGCGAGTACCGCGGCAGCGCGGGATGCCCACGCCAACCAGGCGTCGCGCTCCAACTTTGCACGGCCGGCCACGAAACGCTGAACGGTCTCGCGTTCGATCAACTCGTCACGCGTCCTCTCGAGCTCCAGCTGCTCACGCTGAACGCGTACCGCCTCACGCCGACGCCTCAGTTCGTTTAGCGAGTGACCTTCGTCGGCCCAGCTGCCTCGACGTTCGTGAGCAACGTTCTCTTCTACCCAGCGCATGGCCACTGAAATGTTGATTCGATTGGTCGCCTCGTCGACCGGGAGGCCGGCGTTGATGTATTGACCCACGCGTTGGCGATTAACTCCGAGGTGCTTCGCGAGTGCGGTTCGGGTCAGCAACTGCGGAGTCTCCTCGCGGGCGCTAGCCATTTCTCTCTCCATAGCCTAGCGAAGTCCCGGGGTGGCGCGACCCTGCGGTGGGCAGCCCTAGGAAGGACCCGTGAGAGCTCATGGCTACTCTCTCCCCATGTCGGAAGCGAGTGAGCGCAACACGTGCACAATCTCGCTCTTCTCCTCGTGGAAGGCGAAGGGATCACGGTGTGATGGTGCGAGACGAGCAACGCGGTCCGCGAGGTCGTTTAGGCAGCCCATGAGGGGCGCAGGTTGCGCCAGTCCGCGCTCCACTCCAGCGCGTCGGTTTGCGGCACCAGCACCAGTGCCACCCCTATAAGGGGGGTGGCGCACTGGCGCACTGGCGCACTGGTCAGTGCGACAGTGGCGCGTCACCCTTACTGGCGCACTGGCGCAGCCGTTCATTCTTCGCCTCCTTTATGGGCTGCTGAACGGCTCTCCATTGTGTCCGCAACGAACGGATCCACGTCGCCCGGCACGACGAACTTGCGAACCTTTCGACCTTCGTCTTTCCGCTCCACGACCTTCAGTGCGCCGGACTTCAGCCACATCGCGACCGACGCCTTGACGCGCTTTTTGTCCGCCGGCATGTCCAGGTCGGCGCCCAGCACATCCGCGACCATGATGCCTATCCAATTTGTCGCGAGTTCGTGCTCCCGGTAGGTACCCTCACCGGCGCGCCGAACCACCTCGTCCAAGTGGTCGACGGTGACGCCATCGGCCATGTTGGGTAGCTCATAGGGGGCGACGACGCCCACGTTGTCGCCGTTCGGCAGATGCACCGAAACATGCGCAAACCACTGGGATGCATCCGACCGGGGCGCGTAGTTCGCCTTTCCGTCTGTCGCGCGGAAGTAGCGCCAACCATCCTTGATGCCGTAGCTTTTCGCCTCATCCTCTGTCATCGGGTTCAGAGCTCGCGCTACGCGTGCCGCGTTCACCAGCGCTATGGCTCCGCGTGAAGACTCTGCTGTGACCTCGAGACCACGCATCTTCGTGGTGTGGTGCACGAGATGCACGGCACAGCCGGCCTCGTTCGCGACGCGGGCCCACTCCTTAGCCACCACGTCGATCTGCCCGTTGTCATTCTCGTTCACGAAGTGCGTGGACACGAAGGGGTCGATCACCAGCACATCAACCTTGAGGCGCTTCACCTCGGCGACAATCGCATCTGTGAGAGGTCGTACTATGTTGACGCCGTTTCGGTCGGCAGAGGCCATCCTGCAAGGCATATCAAAGCCATTGTCGACAAACAGGCCGTCCACTTCGCCCTCGATTCCGTAATGGACGCATGCGGCTTCGAGGCGTCGATTGAGCTCGTCCTGGTCTTCTTCGAGGTTCCATACCCACACCCGCAGCGGCGCCCCGACATCATCGTGCAGCAGCTTGCGGCCGGTGGTCATCGCGAGCGCCTCGGTCGCGCCCGTAAGGGCCGACTTCCCTACGCCGCCGGGAGCCACGGTGACCGTCACCTTCCCGCGCTGGAGGAGGCGACCATAGAGGAATCTTCGCGCTGGCATGGTCATAAGGTTCTGACGCCGCCAGGACCTGCCGGCAATGGTTTTCGCCCCAGCGTCTGCGATGGGCGGCATATCACCGGCGCGCACCATCGCTTCGTCCGAAAGACCCGTATGCGGATGGGCCATGCCCTTTCGGATCGCACCTTTGATCGTGGCGCGGCACTGAAGCGGTCCATCGTCTCGCCAAAGGCCGGACACCTCACACGCCTGCTCCAAGCCGGCGCGAACCTCTTGCTCGCCGATCATGCCAGCTCCGATGAAGGTGCCCAGGCGATAGGCGACACGGTTCAGTCTGTCGTTGCGCCCCCCATTCGCAGTTCCGGCGAGTTCGGCGCAGCAACCGTCCAGGACGCTAAGGGCATAGGACCGTTCTCGTGTGCCGTCGGCCGATGGCGGCCGCGCAATCGACGCGGGCGGTTCGACCTCGCCGAGATCTTTCGGCGCTCGGATGAGGCGCAAGAGCCATTCGGGACACTCGGCTGGCTCGAACAAGCCCGGTGGGTTCTGCCAACGATACTCACCCTTGTCGGGCTTCACGCTCGGCGGCGCGACAACCATCCCGCCATCGCCGCGAACGTCGATGCCAGGGCCGACCTTTGATGCACTGTTGACGATCCCGCCGTCCTCGGGCCACCGGAAGTAGATGTGGCGGCTGCCAGTGGGCGAAACCGCCTCAATGGTTAGCGGCAGCTCGCCATTCTCGGCGATCAGCGTATCAAGAGACGCGAAGCCGTCTACGCCATGACCCTCAAGGGTATCCACGTCGACGACGAAGATGTCGGACGCCGGGCCGCACCGGATGCCAAGGTTTGCGTGAGGCCACTTTCTCCAGTCTCGACGGATCTGGTCTGGGTCAGCGGAAGCCCCCCATGGGCGGCCCGAAATCCTCTCGGATTTGTGAGACTTCCTGGTGCCCCGCGGAACCGGGAACACGTGCCAGCCGCGCTGGGCGCAGTCGATTGCTTCGGACGCCACCCGGCCGAGAATGATGGTCGAGTGGTCCAACTCGCCGCAATCCGCGGAGTGCGATCGCACGCTCATGGCAGCACCTCCGCACCGTGCCAACCGCACTGAGTGCGGAGTGCTTCGACAATGTGAACGCAATCGTCGAAAGCCTCGACATATTCCGCGCGAGCAACTCCAACAAAGCCGACGTTGCGCCCCTTATGCTTGGACCGGGCGGGTAGATGGACACCCACGCGCCATGGATGTGAAACGTCAATGTCGGTGCACACCACCTGCGGCGACAACACGATCTGTAATCCACGGCTCGCTAGCTCGACACAGATCGTCGGTACCTTCGTCCCTGCGGGACCGGTTGGAGCAACCCAATTCTGATGGGTCATGTCCGGACCTCCACACCTGTGAGGAGAGACTGAAAAGGCACTCCTGTGTCGGTCGCAGCGGTTGCCGAATGAGCGGCCCGGGCGTATGTTTCTAACCAGCACTCTAAGGCACGATGTGCTTTTTTCTGGCCGCTGGGGGACGCCCATCCCCTGGCGGCTTTTCTTTTGACTGCCCGCCGGGGCATAACTGGAACATCGCCCCCGATCGCTGTGTCAAATTTGTGCCAATTCTTCCGGCGCGTTCCTGCACCGTTCTGCAAGGACCTGCAGGGACCTGCAGAGAAAATGCCCAGGGGGCTTGCGATTTTTCGGGGATTCCGATAGTGCCCGCAGTGGGACACCCCTCCCCAACGAGGGGCGACTATCTGAAAGGGTAGCGACAATGAATGATGCTGCAATGCCTGGCCGGCGGCCGGGCAATCCTTGTTTTTCGTCCGGGCCTTGCGCCAAACGGCCAGGCTGGACGCTCACCGCACTTAACGAAGCCGCCCTCGCCCGCTCCCACAGGGCCAAGGTCGCCAAGGACAAGCTTGTCGAGGTGATCGACCGCACGCGCGCCCTCCTCAGTGTGCCTGAGGACTACCGGGTCGGCATCGTGCCTGGCTCGGATACGGGCGCTGTGGAGATGGCCATGTGGTCCCTCCTCGGCGAGAGGCCCGTGGAGGTGCTCGCCTGGGAATCCTTTGGCGAAGGGTGGGCCACCGATGCCGTCAAGCAGTTGAAGGTGGATGCGAAGGTTCACAAGGCCGACTACGGTAAGCTGCCTGATCTCTCAGAGGTGAATTTCGCCAACGACGTGGTGTTCAACTGGAACGGCACCACCTCGGGCGTCAAAGTGCCGAACGGTGACTTCATTCCCGCGAACCGCCAGGGGCTCACCTTGTGCGATGCGACGTCGGCGGCGTTCGCGCAGCCCCTCCCGTTCGACAAGCTCGATGTGGTCACCTTTTCTTGGCAGAAGGTGCTTGGAGGGGAAGCCGGCCACGGCATCCTCATTCTGAGCCCGCGCGCAGTGGAACGGCTTGAGACCTATACGCCTGCCTGGCCGCTCCCAAAGCTGTTCCGCATGACTAAGGGCGGCAAGCTGAACGAAGGTATTTTTCGCGGCGAAACCATCAACACACCCTCCATGCTTGCCGTGGAGGACTGCCTTGATGCGCTGAAATGGGCCGAAAGCCTGCCCGAAACCTTGGCGGATCGGTCGGACCGCAACCTTACCGTCCTGGCAAACTGGGTAGCGAAGACCCCTTGGGTGGACTTTCTGGCTGAAGACCCGGCCACGCGCTCCAACACCTCGGTGTGCTTGAAGATCGTTGACCATGAGGTTGCCGGCGCACCGCTCGAGGCGCAGGCAGCGTTTGCCAAGGCGCTTGCAGGACGGCTCGACAAGGAGGGGGTCGCCCACGACATCGGCGCCTACCGAGATGCCCCGCCTGGCCTTCGCATCTGGGCCGGCGGCACGGTGGAGGCCGGTGATCTGGCGATCCTCACCGAATGGCTGGACTTTGCGTTCTCCGTCACGCCCAAGCCGCACGCTGAGGCGGCCTGAGGCTTCACCCCTTTTCTTGCAAGATCGACCAAGCGAGCGCCGATGCGCCGCAATGAGTATGACACCCATGCCCACAGTCCTGATTTCCGACAAACTCTCCCCCACGGCCGTCGACATCTTCAAAGGTCACGGTGTCGAGGTGCGCTACGAGCCAGACCTTGGCAAAGACAAAGACGCCCTCCTTGCCGCCATCGGCGATGTGGACGGCCTTGCCATCCGCTCCGCCACCAAGGTGACCGAAAAGCTTCTGGCCGCAGCGCCCAAGCTCAAGGTCATCGGCCGCGCAGGGATCGGCGTTGACAATATTGACGTGCCGGCGGCCTCGCGCGCAGGCGTCATTGTCATGAACACGCCATTCGGCAACTCCATCACCACCGCTGAACATGCGGTGGCGATGATGTTCGCCGTCTCCCGCCAGATTGCTGCGGCCGATGCCTCCACCCAGGCCGGCAAGTGGGAGAAGAACCGCTTCATGGGCCGCGAGCTGACCGGCAAAACGCTCGGCGTCATCGGCTGCGGCAACATCGGCTCCATCGTTGCAAGCCGTGCACTGGGACTGCGCTTGAGGGTGATTGCGTTCGACCCGTTTCTCACCGCCGACAGGGCGATGGAGCTTGGGGTCGAAAAGGTGGAGCTGGATGAGCTTTTCGCGAGGGCCGACATCATCACCCTTCATACCCCGCTGACGGAGCGCACGCGCAACGTCGTCTCCCGCGAGGCGATCGCGTCCATGAAGTACGGGGCGATGCTCATCAACTGCGCCCGCGGCGGCCTTGTGGATGAGGTCGCCCTTCGTGAGGCGCTGGACAGCGGCAAGATCGCAGGCGCGGGCGTCGACGTGTTTGCCGAGGAGCCAGCCAAACAGAACGTCCTTTTCGGTGCGCCCAACCTCATCTGCACACCCCATCTGGGGGCAGCGACCACGGAGGCGCAGGAGAATGTGGCACTCCAGGTGGCCGAGCAGATGTCGGACTATCTTGTGCGCGGCGCGGTCTCCAACGCGCTCAACATGCCGTCCATCACCGCCGAGGAGGCGCCGATGCTGACGCCCTTCGTGGCGCTTGCCGAAAAGCTTGGGTCGTTCGCGGGGCAATTGACGGAGACGGGGATTGCCGGCGTGCGCATCGAGTACGAAGGCGCCGTTGCAGAAATGAACCTCAAGGCGCTGACGGCGGCTGCGGTGACGGGCCTGATGCGTCCTCTCCTGCAGGACGTCAACATGGTGTCGGCGCCCACCATTGCGCGCGACCGCGGCATCTCGGTGGAAGAGGTCCGGCGCGAGCAACAGGGTGTGTACGAGAACTACATTCGCCTGACCATCAGGACCGAGCGGCAGGAGCGGTCCGTCGCAGGCACCGTTTTCTCTGACGGCAAACCGCGGATCATCCAGGTGAAGGGCATCCAGCTTGAGGCCGACTTCGCCCCGCACATGCTTTACGTCACCAACAACGACAAGCCCGGCTTCATCGGCGGCATTGGCTCGGTGCTCGGCGAGGCGGGGGTCAACATCGCCAACTTCACCCTCGGCCGGCGCGAGGCGGGAGGAGAGGCCATCTGTATTGTGGCGGTGGATGAAGAGCCCGACCCCGGCATCATCGCCAAAGTGGAGGCAATGCCCCTCGTCACCCAGGCAAAACCGCTCTCGTTCTAGAGCGGTTTGCGGTCAGATGGAAACATAGAATCACAAGAAAACCGCTCTCTTTCAAAAGAGTCGAGCATCTTATCTGCGTCCGTATGGACGCAGGATGCTCTAGGGCGCTTTCCGACCGAATGGAAACATTCGGTCGAAGAGAAATCGCCCCAGATTCAGACTCCAGAGCGGTTTCGTCTTGTTCGTCATGATGCCATTCCAACCGAAACCGCTCTAGGCGTCAGTCCTCAGGCGGCTCGTCGAAAAGGGTCGCTTGGGGCGGTTGAGCCGGAGGCGTCAGGCCCAGATGCAAAAAGGCCTGCGCGGTCAGGAGCCTGCCGCGCGGCGTTCTTTGCAGGTAGCCCTGCTGGAGAAGGTAGGGCTCGACAATATCTTCCAGCGCGTCGCGTGGCTCCGACAGGGCGGCGGCCATGGTTTCAATCCCCACAGGTCCGCCCTGGTAGTGAACGGCGATCTGCATCAGGTAGCGCCTGTCGAGGCTATCGAGACCCGCGCCGTCCACATCGAGGCGCAGGAGGGCGCCGTCGGCCACGTCACGGTCGATGGCATCCGCTCCGCCCACGATGGCAAAGTCGCGCACCCGTCGCAGGAGCCGGTTGGCAATGCGGGGCGTTCCCCGTGAGCGCCGGGCAATCTCCTCAGCGCCGTCGGTGGTGATCTCCACGCCCATCAGACGCGCCCCGCGACTGACGATGAAGGCAAGGTCCTCGACGTTGTAAAACTCAAGCCTGAGGGGGATGCCGAAGCGATCGCGCAAGGGCGTGGTGAGGAGGCCGATCCGTGTGGTCGCGCCGACGAGGGTGAAGCGGGCAAGGTCGATCTTCACTGAGCGCGCGGCAGGGCCTTCCCCGATGATAAGATCGAGCTGATAGTCCTCCATCGCAGGATAAAGGATCTCTTCAACGGCGGGCGAGAGCCTGTGAATTTCGTCGATGAAGAGAACGTCCCGCTCCTCCAGGTTGGTGAGGAGGGCGGCAAGATCGCCGGCCTTGGCAATCACGGGGCCCGATGTGGTGCGGATGTTGACGCCAAGTTCCCGCGAGACGATTTGCGCCAGCGTGGTCTTGCCGAGGCCCGGCGGTCCGACGAGGAGCACATGGTCGAGCGCCTCGCCCCGGGAGCGTGCGGCTTTGACGAACACATCAAGGTTGGCGCGGGCGGCGGGCTGGCCGACGAAATCGGCCAGCGACTGGGGACGCAGCGCGGTGTCGTAATCGCCCTCCTGGTTTTCGGCGGATACGGCGCGCTCACTCATGCTGCAAGCGCCTTCAGGCCTTTGCGGATCAGTTCAGCAGCCCCAGCATCAGGGATATCCGCTCTGACGGTGGAGACGGCGCGGCGGGCATCGTCCTCCCCATAACCAAGGTTGACGAGGGCGGAGACGGCATCGGCCGCAGGCTCGTCCTGAGAGGGCGGCGCGCCAGGCTCCACAGGGGGGAGCGTCAGGGGCGCGGCGGGGGTTTTGGTCTTCAGCTCCGTCACGATGCGCTCTGCAACGCGTTTGCCGACGCCCGGCGCGCGGGTCACCGCGGCGCGGTCGCCTGTGTGAATGGCGTGGGCCAGAGCATCAGGCGGCAGCACTGAGAGGACGCCGAGCGCCACCTTCGCCCCCACCCCTTGCACGCCTTGCAGGAGGCGAAACCAGTCCCTCCCCTCAGCGCTCATAAAGCCATAAAGGCGGATGAGGTCTTCGCGCACCAGGGTTTCGATGACGAGGGTGGCGGCGTCGCCAACGGCAAGATCGCCAAGGTCGCGGCTTGGCATGAAGACCTCGTAACCGACGCCATGGACGTCGAGGATGATGCTGTCGGCGGCCATCACGGCGACGGTGCCTTTCAGCCGGCCGATCATGCCACAGCCCTCAACCGCTGGGATCCGCGGTGGCTTGCGTGGCAGATGGCAACGGCGAGCGCATCATAGGCGTGTTCGCTGCATGCGCTCGCCTTGGGAAGGAGCATGGCCACCATATGCCTGATCTGCCGCTTGTCGGCGTGGCCCGCCCCCACCACCGTCTTCTTGATGAGGTTGGGTGCATACTCAGCAACGCTGACCCCTTGGACCGCCGGGGCGAGCATGGCCACACCGCGGGCCTGGCCAAGCTTCAGGCTCGCCACCGCATCGCGTGAGACGAAGGTCTGTTCAACGGCCGCCTCGTCGGGCTTGAGGTCGGTTAGGACGGCACCCAGGCCCTCGAACAGGGCCGCAAGGCGCAGCGCCAGGGGGTCACCGGCCCGCGACGTGATTGTGCCTGAGGCCAGGAAGGACAAGGCGGAGCCTTCGACGCCGATGGCGCCCCACCCCGTTGCCCGCAGTCCGGGATCGATCCCCACGATGGTGACCGCCATTGCGCTCATGCTCCGACACGCGCCGCCAGTTCGGCGACCAGAACAGACTATGACCGAGGTGTGAACCGTCCGTCACCCGCCGTATCATAAAGCCACACCATTCTGTCTACGAACCACATCTTTGCACCGACGGCGATGACCGTCCCAGCGATGGTGGCCCACGGGTCGAGCACCACGAGCCCGTAGGCAAGCACCAGAACGCCCACCAGAGAGGCCGCCGACAAAACAGCCGCAACGGTGCTGTGGTGGGAGGGGATGGGCGTATCCTTGCGGGCAAGCCACACGCGCTCACCCAACACCCCGCGGGCGGTGTAGTGATCGAAGCGCTTCGGCGCAGGGAAGGCGCGCGGATTGATGAATGTCCACGCACACAACACCGCGATGGGCACAAGGCACCATGCGCCGATCCACACCCGCGCGTAGATGGACAGTGCCAGGAGCGGGAGGATGGGGATGCGCGTCCAATAGCTCCACGGGTTGGTGTGACGCGCCCAGGCGGATTCGTTCATCCCCATGGCGCGTTCGATGCGGCTTCGCGCACTCATGGGAACGCCCCTCCGTGAAGGCCCGTCAACCTGCCACCGTCTCCACAGCGCTGATGAGGCGGGCAATGTCTTCCTCGCGCGACAGGCGGTGGTCGCCATCCTTGATGAGGGTGAGGACCACATCTTCAGCCGCAAGCCGTGTGACAAGATCGAGGGCGTGGGTATAGGGCACGTCCGGGTCCTCGATCCCTTGCAGAATGTGGACAGGGCACCCTGTGACGATGGGATGATCGTTGAAGATCAAGTGCTTGCGCCCGTCCTCGAACAGGCGGCGGGTGATGGGTGTCGGGTCGCCATAGTCTGACGGCAGGTAGGCGATCCCCTTGTCCATCACCTCGGACTTGATGCTGCCCGGCAGGCGCGGCCACATCAAAAGGTCGGTGAAGTCCGGCGCGGGGGCGATCAGCACCACGCCCTTCAGTGGCCGCCCGGCATCGGCAAGGGCTTTGGCAAGCAAGAGCGCAATCCAACCGCCCATGGAGGAGCCGACGGCAATGGTGTCCTCGGCCAGAAACGCGTCGTAGATGCGACCGGCGTCGTGGAGCCAATCGGAAAGGACGAAATCCTCGAACGCACCACCGGATTCGCCGTGGCCGCGATAGTCGAACCGCACCACTTTGCGCCCGTTCGCCGCCCCCCATTGGGCAAGAGCGTTGGCCTTTCCGCCCACCATGTCGGAGCGAAATCCGCCGAGCCAGAACACTGCAGGGCCTTTGCCCTCGGTGACACGCACGGCAAGGCTGAGGTCGCTGCCGGGGACGGCGACGTGGGTCGCGGTGTTGTCATCCATCAACTTATGCCTCTTTGTGCGCGCGGCGATCAGGAGGGGGGCGGCAAGGCCAATGACCACACGGCCCATGACGGTTTTGCAAGTGGTGCCGGAACTGGAGACCGGCGGGGTCGAGCGCACCACCGTCGACATTGCCGCCGCTCTGGTGGAGGCAGGCGACAGGGCGATCGTCGTCTCAGAAGGCGGCCGGCTCCTTGATGAACTGCAGCGCCGCGGCGGCGAACACGTCATGATGCCTGCCGCGACGAAAAAGATTTCGGGCCTTCGCCGCAACGCCCGCCGCCTGGCCGACATCGTAGAGCGCGAAGGTGTGGACATCATCCACGCCCGCTCCCGCGCGCCGGCATGGTCGGCCCTTTGGGCAGCGTGTTGGACGTTTCGCCCGTTCGTGACCACGTATCATGGCGCTTATAGCGAAAAAACGTTGATAAAGAACCGCTACAACTCAGTGATGGCGCGGGGCGATATCGTGATCGCCAACTCCAACTTCACCGCCGAGTTGATTGCAAGGCGCCACCCCTTCGCCGTTGGGCGCATCGTCACAATCCACAGGGGTGTCGATCTTGACGGCTTCGACGAGGGCGCCACGGCGCGGGCCGATGAGATGCTGCGCCAGTGGCGCGTGGGCCAGGGCGACAGGGTGATCCTCCACCTTGCCCGTCTGACCCCTTGGAAGGGCCACCTCGTGCTCTTGAAAGCCCTCGCGGACCTGAAAAAGCAGAACGTGACGGACTGGGTCTGCGTCATGGCGGGGGACGATCAGGGCCGGGTAGAGTATCGCAATCAGCTCCTGACAACCGCAGATCGCCTCGGGATCGGCGACCGCGTTCGCTTTCCCGGCCACGTGGCCGATGTGCCCGGCGCCCTTGCTGCCACCACCATTGCCGTTGCCCCTTCGGTGGAACCGGAAGCCTTCGGGAGGGCGGCTGTGGAAGCCCAGGCGGCGCGTGTTCCCATCATCGTTTCGGACCATGGGGCGGTGCGTGAGACGGTGATGGCGCCCCCCGAAGTCCCCCGCGATCAGCGTACCGGATGGCGCGTTCCCCCAGGCGATGCACAGGCGCTGACGGCGGCCTTGTTTGAGGCTTTGCAAGCCTCTCGCGAGACACGTTTTGCCATCGGATCGCGCGGCCGCGCGCACGCTCTGGCCAACTTTTCCTTGGCGGCGATGAAACGAAAAACGCTCGGCGTCTATCATTCCATTTTGGAAGACGACGTGTCTGCTCTATATTAGGGAACACGGAGGACCGTGTGGTTGGCACATAGTTTGACCAGGCTTCAAATGCATCAAAGCTTGATCAAATGTTTAACCTCGATCCGTTGAGCCGTGAAGAACCGATCAGTCGTCAACAATCTGTGGAGACAGCACCATTCGCAGACCCCATCGCGCACCGGCCCCCGTGGTCAAGCAGGGCCCCCGCACCAACAGGGACATTCGCGTCCCCCGCGTCCAACTGGTGGACGCTGAGGGAACCAACCGCGGCATCGTCGATACCGAAGAGGCCATGGCCCTTGCCGAGAACGCCTCGCTGGATTTGGTAGAGATCGCGCCCAATTCCGATCCCCCGGTGTGTAAAATCCTCGATTACGGCCGCTTCAAGTTTCAAACCCAGAAGAAGGCCGCCGAAGCGCGCAAGAAACAGAAAACGTTCGAGGTCAAAGAGATCAAGATGCGCCCGAACATCGACACGCACGACTATGACGTGAAGATGAAGGCCATCAAGAAGTTCTTCGACGGTGGCGACAAGGTGAAGGTGACCTTGCGCTTTCGTGGCCGCGAGATGGCACACCAGAATTTGGGGATGGAACTCCTCAACAAGGTGCGCGATGACACGCAGGACATCGCCAAGGTGGAGGCCGAGCCCAAGCTCGAAGGCCGCCAGATGGTGATGGTTCTGGCACCCACCTCGCGCTAAGCGCTAAGCCGGCCTTTGGTTTGTCACGCAGGCCGGCAACGCCAACGCTGCGTAGGGGCAAGCGTCGCCCTCAACAGGCACGGACATGGCCCCTTCGCAGCGCGCCGTAGAACGCCTTTTGGCGGCCTGGCCTAACTGCGGCCCGTCGCCTTCACACAGCCTCATCGCGAAACGACGATGGCGTTGCCCTGACCCACACCCAAAGGGGCGTGGTCCGGGGACGAGGGCTATTGCGCCTCACTTGCCGATCAGCTTGAAGACGCGCATGAGGAGCCAGATGGGCACCACAATCACCGCGCCCAGGAGGAGGATGCTGAACACCTCCTCCACCGTGCCAAGGCCCAGATTGGACAGATAGCGCAGCCTGTCTTCAAACCAGCGGATCACGTCACCGGCGTTGACGTCGAGCACGGTCAGGATCACCCCGACCACGAAGGACAGGATCACAAGGCGCACCACGACGCCGAGTGGCGAACCACCCAACACACGCTCCACACCTGTCCCGCGACGACCAATATCGTTCATAACCAACCTCCACAGGGGCGTGTAGATAAGGTCGCCCTTCGCCGCGATCCATCCCGTTGAGGCCTCCCAATGGTCAATGGTATGGCCAAGCGGCCCGTCAGGGGTGAGGAGATACGACCATGACCGACACCAACGCCAAGCCCCTGTGGCGCCCCGATGACGCGGCCATCGCGGACGCTGCCATCACACGTCTTTGCCACATGGCGCAGTCCCGCACCGGCCGCGCCATCGATGGTTTTGATGCCCTCCACGCCTGGTCCATCGAGGATCCCGGCGCGTTCTGGGACCTTGTGTGGGACGATACGGGTGTCATCGGCGAGAAGGGCGAACGGCAGCTGGACAACGCCGACGCCATGCCAGGGGCGCAGTTCTTCCCCGACGCCCGCCTCAACTACGCGGAAAACTGTTTGCGCGGCGAGGATGAGCAGGAGGCCATCGTCTTCCGCGGCGAGGACAAGGCCGAGCGCCGCATGACACGCAAGGAACTGCGCGCTGAGGTGGCCCGCATCCAGGCGTTCCTTGCAAGCCATGGCGTCGAAAAAGGCCACCGCGTGGCAGCCATGCTGCCCAACCTGCCTGAGACGGTGGTGGTGTGCCTTGCAACGGCGGCCCTTGGCGCAACGTTCTCCTCCTGCTCGCCCGACTTCGGCGAGCGTGGGGTGCTGGACCGTTTCGGCCAGATCGAACCCACCGTGTTCGTCTCCTGCGACGGGTATTGGTACAACGGCAAACCCATCGACGTGTCGGGCAAGGTGACGAAGGTCGCTGCCGCGCTGGGCCCTGCCGCCACGCTGGTGGTGCCTTACCTGGACGACCTTCGCGCCGGCGAGCTTGCCGAGGCCCTTCCCGGCGGTACCACCTATGACAGCGTTGTGGAAAACGGCACCGAGACGACCCCCACCTACACGCGGGTCGCCTTCAACGAACCGGCGTTCGTCCTGTTCTCCTCAGGCACCACGGGGGTGCCCAAATGCATCGTCCACGGCGCGGGCGGCACGCTGTTGCAGCACATGAAGGAGCATCGCTACCACGCAGGCATTTCACCCGGTGACAGGGTATTTTACTTCACCACCTGCGGCTGGATGATGTGGAACTGGCTGATCACCGCCCTTGCCGCCGACGCTACGCTGATTTTGTACGACGGCTCACCCTTCGCGCCCGACCACACCGTGTTGTGGGACTACGCCGACCAGGAGAAAGTCACCTTCTTCGGCACCAGCGCGAAGTATATCGACGCGCTCGCCAAAGCTGGCGGCACGCCCAAGACCACCCATGACCTTTCAACCGTGCGCACCATCGCCTCCACGGGTTCGCCCCTGTCGATGGCAAGCTTCGCGTTCGTCTATCGCGACATCAAACAGGACGTGCACCTTGCCTCCATCTCCGGCGGGACCGACATTGTGAGCTGCTTCGTCCTCGGCGTGCCCACAAAGCCCGTTTATGCCGGCGAAATCCAAGGCCCCGGCCTTGGCATGGCGGTGGACGTTGCCTCCGACGACGGCACCCACATGCCCTCAGGCAAAGGCGAACTTGTGTGCCGCAAGCCCTTCCCCTCCATGCCCGTCATGTTCTGGAACGACCCTGAGGGGGAGAAGTACCGCAGCGCCTATTTCGACCGGTTCGACAACACCTGGTGCCATGGCGACTTTGCCGAGTGGACCGAGCACGGCGGCATCATCATCCACGGCCGCTCGGACGCCACATTGAACCCTGGCGGCGTGCGCATCGGCACGGCGGAAATCTACGCCCAGGTGGAACAGATCCCAGAGGTGATCGAAGCCCTCGCCATCGGCCAGGACTTTGCCGATGATGTGCGCGTGGTGCTCTTCGTACGCCTTGCCGAAGGGGCAGACCTTTCGGACACGCTCATCTCCACCATCAAGGACAAGGTGCGCAAGGGCGCCTCCCCGCGCCATGTGCCTGCCAGAATTGTCGCCGTCACGGACATTCCGCGCACAAAGTCCGGCAAGATCACCGAGCTTGCGGTGCGCGATGTGGTGCATGGCCGCGCGGTGAAGAACCAGGAGGCCCTCGCCAACCCCGAGGCGCTGGACCTTTTCAAAGACCTGCCGGAATTGCAGGGCTGATAGAACGGCCCGTGCGACATCGTCCCGCGGGCGGGTGAGAGACCGACCTGGCGTTGTGGGGTAGGGTGTGGGCAAGCTGAACCTGCCAGCGGACACACCCCATGCTCGACACCTTCGACGCCACCTTGTTGGCCCGCATCCAGTTCGGCTTCACCGTCGCGTTCCACTTCATCTTCCCGGCCTTCACCATCGGCCTTGCCAGCTTCCTTGCCGTTCTCAACGGCATGTGGCTTTACACCCGCGACGAGGCCTACCTTCAGCTCTTCAAGTTCTGGGTGAAGATCTTTGCCGTCGCCTTTGCCATGGGCGTCGTCTCGGGCCTCACCATGAGCTACCAGTTCGGCACCAACTGGTCTGTGTTTGCCGATAAGACCGGGCCAGTCCTGGGGCCATTGATGGCCTACGAGGTGCTGACAGCGTTTTTCCTTGAGGCCGGCTTCCTCGGCATCATGCTGTTCGGGCGGGAGAAGGTGGGCAACACCTTGCACATGGTCGCTTGCCTGATGGTGGCGATCGGCACGGCGGTCTCAGCCTCGTGGATCTTGTCGGTGAACTCGTGGATGCAAACGCCTGCCGGCTTCACCATTGCCGAGAATGGCCAGTTCATGCCGGAGGACTGGTGGCAGATCATCTTCAACCCGTCCTTCCCTTACCGCTTTGCCCACACGTTGACGGCCGCCTACCTCACCACGGCCTTCATTGTCGGAGGTGTCGGCGCCTATCACCTCGTGAAGGGGCGCAAGGACAACAAAGGCGTCAGGACAATGTTTTCCATGGCCATGTGGATGGCCGCCATCGTCGCGCCTGTGCAAGTGTTTTTGGGCGACCAGCACGGCCTCAACACCTTGAATTACCAGCCCACCAAGGTGGCCGCCATGGAGGGCCACTACGAGGACTACCCAGACGGTGCGCCCTTGTGCCTGTTCGGCATTCCCAACCCTGAGGAGCAGCGGCTCGACTATGCGATCTGTATTCCGCACCTGTCCTCGGTGATTCTCACCCACACCTGGGATGGTGCGCTGACCGGGCTGAAGTCCGTCCCGCTTGAGGACCAGCCGCCTGTGGGCATCGTGTTCTTCGCCTTCCGCGTCATGGTAGGGATCGGCATGCTGATGGTGCTGACGGGGATGTGGAGCCTTTACCTGCGCTACCGACGGCGGCTCTACGACGCCCCCCTCTTCCACCGCTTTGCGATGATGATGGGCCCGGCCGGTCTTGTGGCGGTGATTGCAGGGTGGCTGACGACGGAGGTGGGCCGCCAGCCGTTCACCGTCTACGGCATCCTGCGCACAGCCGACAGCGTGTCGCCTTTGGGCGCGCCTGCGGTGGCCGCCTCGCTGATGGCCTACATCGTCGTCTACTTCGTGGTGTTCGGCGCCGGCGTCTTTTACATCGTGCGTCTGATGGGCAAGCCGCCGCTGCCTGGCGAGAGCGGGATCGACCGGCGCGACGGGCCGATCCGCACCGCAGGCATCACCCCCGCCGTCCAGTTTTCCGCCGATGGTCCTGGCGCACAGCCTGGCGAACCGCCCGCACCGCGGCCGGCAGAGTAGGAGGGCACCATGCTCGACGTGATGGCCGTTTCCATCAATCTGACCGTTGCCTGGGCGATCCTCCTTGCAGCGGCCATCTTCATCTATGTGGCGCTTGACGGGTTCGACCTTGGTCTCGGCATCCTCTACCCGTTCTTCCCCAAGGAGGCCGACCGCGACCTCTTGATGAACTCCGTCGCCCCTGTGTGGGACGGCAACGAGACCTGGCTCGTGCTGGGTGGCGGTGGGCTGTTCGCCGCCTTCCCGCTGGCCTACGCAATCCTCATGCCGGCGCTCTACCCGCCGGTCATTGCCATGCTGTTGGCGCTGGTGTTTCGCGGTGTCGCATTCGAGTTTCGCTGGCGCACCAAGCGGCTGAAGCCCGCCTGGGATGTGGCGTTCATCGCCGGCTCCACCATCGCCGCCTTCTGCCAGGGGGTGATCTTGGGCGCCATCCTGCAAGGGGTGGAGGTGGAGGGGCGCGCCTATGCCGGCGGCTGGTGGGACTGGCTCTCCCCCTTCTCAATCCTCACAGGCCTTGCGGTTGTGGCAGGCTACGCACTCCTCGGCGCCACATGGCTCACCTTGAAGGTGGAGCATGAGCCGCAGGAGAAAGCGCGGCGGCTCGCCTGGGTGTTCGGGCTCATCACCGTCGGCTTCATCATCGCGGTCAGTGCGGCAACGCCATTCCTGGAGGCCGGCTACTACGACCGCTGGCTGTCTTGGCCCAACATGGTCTACGCCGCGCCTGTGCCTTTGTTGGTGGCCGCCCTCACCCTCGCGCTGTTCCGCAGCTTATGGATAAAGCGGCATGACACAGCGCCCTTCTTGATTGCGCTGACCCTGTTTCTCATCACCTTCGGTGGGCTCGGGATTTCCATGTGGCCCTACATCATCCCCACCTCGGTGACGATTTACGATGCCGCCTCGCCGTATAAATCACAGCTCTTCATGTTCGTCGGGGCGATTGTGTTGATCCCCCTCATCCTCGGTTACACGGCGTACGCGTACTGGGTGTTCAGGGGCAAGCTCGACCCGTCCAAGGGCTACCATTCGTGACGCGAAAGCTCCTGTGGTTTGTGGGGCTTTGGCTGTGTGGGGTTGGGGCCGTTGCCGTTCTGGCCTTTTTCATCCGCACCATGGTGTCCTGACGGGACGCGCCGATCAGGACTTTAGGGGCGGCAGCGCACGCTCGATCACCTCGCGCTGGGCCTCGAATTGGGGCGGGAGTTTCAGTGTCTCGCCAAGGTGTTCGACGGGTTCGTCGATGGCAAAGCCCGGCGGGTCGGTGGCAATTTCGAACAGGACGCCGCCCGGCTCACGAAAATAGATGGCGTTGAAGTACTGCCTGTCGATGACGGGCGTGACCTGCATGCCTGCCGCCAAGAGCCGCTTGCGCCAGAAAAGCTGCTGATCCTCATTCGCCACACGAAACGCCACGTGGTGGATCGTGCCGGCGCCTGGGCGTGCGATGGCAGGTTCCTCGGCCATCACAAGGTCAACCGCCTGGCCGCCCGCTGTGACCAGCCGGCGCCGCACCTTGCCCGGCGCGCTCTCCTCGCCTTCGAAGGTCAGACCCATCACCTCGGTCAGCAGCCGCTCGGTCCGCTCAGCCTCGCGCAACCACAGTGTGACAGAGTGGAATGCGCCGAGGGCGGGCGCGGCACCCCAGGCGGGCGCATCGTCCGTCTCGATCAGCTCCACAGGCATACCGTCGGGGTCGTGCACCACAATCATCGGCTCGCCGAAGCGCTCCGTCGGGCCGTCAAAATCCACAGCGCCGTCCGCCAACGCCTCCATGGCGGCGGTCAGACCACCCTTACCCAGCTTATAGGCAACGGCACTTGCCATCCCTGGACCTGCGCGGCCCGGACCCGCATCTAGGAAGGGAAAGAAGGTGATGACGCTCCCTGGCGTACCCGTCCGATCGCCATAATAAAGGTGGTAGGTGTCGGGGGAATCGAAGTTGACCGTTTTCTTAATTAGCCGTTGCCGCAGAACGGTTTGGTAGAACCGGACGTTGTCCTGTGGCGGGCCGCTGATGGCGGTCACATGATGAAGGCCTTCGATGACCATAAGGCGCCCCCCAAAGGCCGTATCCGATGCTCGATTAAGCGGCCGACCACGGCCCCACCTATAAGGGCACCTTTTGCGGCGTCAGGCCAGACTTCGCAACCCTAGGGCGCGACGCATCGTCGCGCCTCAATCAACTTGAGAGGACTTTTTGGATGAAAATCGCTGTCGGTGTGGCGTTGGTGATCGCCGTTGTCGCAGTCGCCTTGCTTGTCGCCATTCGCACGCTCCCCAGCGATCCTGCAGAATGGCACGCAGACCCCTTGGCAGCACAAGACCCTGGTGAGGGTGGCGTCTTGCTGGTACCGCCTGATGCGCCCGTCTTCGCCGTGCAGCCTGAAGAGCTTGCCAAGGCGTTCGACGGTGTGGCGATGGCTGCGCCGCGAACGAAGCGCCTGGCCGGAAGCCCTGAGGAGGGCTTCACCACCTACATCGTGCGCTCCGAGTGGATGGGCTTTCCGGACTATGTGAGCGTGCGAACCTTGCCCGCCGATGGCGGCAGCACCGTTGCCGTCTTCTCACGCCTTCGGTTCGGCTCGTCCGACCTTGGCGTCAACACTGCGCGCCTGGACGACTGGCTCGCCGCGCTGAAAAGCGCCGTGCCAGAGGCGACGCCACAGACTGAACCGGCTCAGTAGTCGCCACAGGGGCGCGCGTCAGTTCGGCGCGCTGCCCTTTCCGCTGTTTGCCGACGGTACGCTTTGGCGGCTGCGCTTGGCTCTCTTGCTGGGGGCCTTGGAGGTCGTGGCCGCCGGGGTGGGGCCTGCATCGTTCGCGGCAACCGTCGGCGGCGCCAGTGGGGCCGCCGTTGGCGCTTCAGCGACCACCGAAACCGTTTTATGCGCTGCGCCATTCCCTTTGGCGGGCGCGTTGTCGGCTTTGGCGGGCGCATCTTCCTGGTTGGCGCCGTTGCCTTGGTCGGCCGGAGCGCCCTCGCTCTTCTCACCGCTCTGGGCAGGCGCGGTGAGGGTCATGGGCTCAGGCGCCGGCAGACCATTGTCCGTGGGCGTCTGCACCCCCTCCGGACGGTCCCAGCGGGCGATGAAAGCCGCGATCCGCGGCGCAATCTCCTTGCGGAAGCGCGAGCCGTTGAAGACACCGTAGTGGCCAACGCCTTCCTGCTCGTAATGCTGGTGCTTCTCCTCGGGCAGGTTGGGCGTCAGCTTGTGGGCGGCGCGCGTCTGGCCGATGCCGGAAATGTCGTCCTTTTCGCCCTCCACCGTGAGGATCGGTGTGTGGCGGATGGCGAGGGGATCCACACGCGCCTCGCGATGCATCATCTCCCCTTTGGGAAGGAGGTGGCGCAGGAACACCGTGTCGACGGTCTGCAAATAGAACTCGGCCGTCAGGTCCATGACCGACAGGTACTCGTCGTAAAACTCGCGATGCTTTTCCGCACCGTCGCCATCGCCCGAGACCAGATGGTTGAAGTAGTCGTAATGGGCGCTCATGTGGCGGTCCAAGTTCATGGTCATGAACCCGGTCAGCTGCAGAAAGCCAGGATAGACCCTGCGCCAGACCCCGGGATGGGGGAACGGCACGGTCATGATCACATTGCGGCGGAACCAGTCCAGTTCGCGGCCGGCGGCGTAGGTGTTCACCTCCGTCGGGCTCTCGCGGGTGTCGATGGGACCGCCCATCAGCGTGATGGACCGCGGCAAACCCTTCTCCTGCCGCGCTTCCAACAGCGCCGTCGCGGCAAAGACGGGCACGGCCGGCTGGCACACCGCAACAATGTGCAGCGCGCCCCGGAAATGATCGATGATGTCGATCATGTAGTCCACATAGGTGTCCAGATCGAACCGGCCTTCGGCGAGCGGTACCATGCGCGCGTCAATCCAGTCGGTGATGTAGACGTCATGATCGGGAAGGAGCGCCTCCACGGTGCCACGCAGCAACGTTGCGTAGTGGCCTGACATGGGCGCGACAATCACCACCGCGGGTTGATTGGGGATGGAATTGCCGCGGCTCAACTTCTGGAAGTGGACCAGGCGGCAGAACGGACGCTCCCAAACGATTCGCTCGTCAACGTCCACCTCCTGACCATCCACGGTGACGCTGTCGAGGCCGAACTCGGGCTTGCCGTAGCGGCGGGTGAGACGCTCGAACACATCGCCGGCGGCAGCGATCTGTTTGCCGAAGTCGGTGTGAGACCAAGGGTTAAGAGGATTCTTGTAGTAGAGGCGTATTGCGTCGTTCAGCGCACGTGCGGGGGCAAGAAAGACGTGGTTCCATTCGTAGACGTGGTAGTACATGCACCCTCGCTGACACCCACTCCGGTCGAGTAGGACTTTGCACCTTTATTTTGCGGTGCAACATATCGCGCTTTACAGAGCCGTTGGCAAGTTTGCCTGACACGGAGTGCACCTTTTGAGCGACTCGGCCGCTTTTGAATGGGACGAACACGTTGTCCGCGTGCGCACGCTTTTGCTGCTGCGCTGGCTTGCCATCGGCGGGCAATTGGCCGCCATTGTGTTCGTCACCGCGGGCCTTGGATTTACGATGCCGACCGCCGCTTGCCTGGGGCTTGTGGCGATCTCGGCCTGGTCCAACGTGTTCCTGCGGTTCTGGTTTGCCGACGACCGCAGAATGCCCGAAGCCTGGACCGCCTGGGTGATGGGGTTCGACATTGTTCAGCTTTCCGCACAGTTGGGGCTGACGGGCGGGCTGACGAACCCGTTCTCGCTCCTCATCATCGCGCCTGTGATGGTGTCGGCAACAACGCTGTCGGCCCAGCGCACCATAACGCTGGGCGCCGTCGTCCTGCTCTCAGCAACGCTCCTTGCCGTGTTTCACCTGCCTTTGCCGTGGTTTCCCGGCGAGGTGTTCAACCCGCCGTTCTTGTTCATCGGCGGGGTGTGGCTGGCTCTCGTGTGCAGCCTCACCTTCATGGGCACCTATGCATTTCGGGTGGCCGAGGAGCGCCGCCAGCTCGCCAACGCCCTGTCCGCCACAGAGGTGGTCTTGGCGCGCGAGCAAAATCTTCATGCCCTCGATGGACTGGCCGCGGCCGCCGCGCATGAGCTCGGCACCCCGCTTGCCACCATCAGCGTGGTGACGAAGGAGCTTGAACACGAGCTCGACCCCGAATCGCCCATTGCCGATGACATCCGCCTCCTGCGCTCACAGTCAGAGCGATGCCGAGACATCCTGCGCAAACTGAAGACGCTGGGGGAGGATGGCGGCAGCCCCCTCACCCGTCTCAGCGTGCAAATGCTGATCGAGGAGATCGTCGCCCCCTTTCGCGATGGGGATGTGGAGGTTGTGGTGGACCTTGATGGCGACAAGCACGATCAGCCCGTCTTGTCGCGCAATCCGGCCATCCAGTACGGGCTCGGCAACCTGGTGGAAAATGCCCTCGACTATGCCAGAACCACCGTCACTGTCGCCGCCAACTGGGATGATGGCATGCTGACCCTTTCCATCCTTGATGATGGACCAGGCTATGCGGACGATATCTTGGACCGCCTTGGCGACCCTTTCGTCAGCGCCCGGGTGGAAGAAAGCCTTGGCGGCGGGCTGGGCCTCGGCATCTTCATCGCCAAGACCCTGCTTGAGCGTACCGGCGCGAAAGTCACCTTCAGGCGCGGGTCGGGGGCGAAAGCCACGGTCTCATGGTCGCGGGATGCCCTCATGAAGATCACGGCTACGTGAGGTGGTCATCTGCAGCGCGATAGCACTCGTTTATATCCCAGACAGAGTCTATCTGACAGAACAAGGTCGAAGCAAAACGAAACGATAACGCGCGAAAGGTGGCAGCCTGCGCAAGCTTGCGCGCCATGCTCTCAGCGCCAAAGGTTCTGCGCGAGCGGAGCCGGCCTTCAGAAAGGTGTAGGTGAATGATGCACGAACAAGCTCGAGAGGGGGACGCGATTCCTGCAGAGCGCGGGCGTCTGCTGATCGTTGACGATGATGCCGCCTTCGGAACGCGCCTGGCGCGCGCCATGGAAAAACGCGGCTTTGTGACGGAAGTTGCCGAAAGCGCCGCCGATGCTGCGGCGATGACGGAAAGAAACCCACCGGATTATGCGGTTGTGGACATGCGCCTTGGCGACGGCAACGGTCTTGAGGTGGTTGAAAAGCTGCAAAGCCGCAAGCCCGATGCACGCGCCATTATCCTGACCGGCTACGGCAACATCGCAACGGCCGTGACGGCGGTAAAGCTTGGCGCGGTGGACTACCTGTCCAAGCCCGCCGACGCGGACGATGTGTTGGCCGCCCTCACCCGCGAGGTGGACCAACGTCCCACCCCGCCGGAAAACCCCATGTCCGCGGATAGGGTCCGTTGGGAACACATCCAGCGCGTTTATGAAATGTGCGATCGCAACGTGTCCGAAACCGCAAGGCGGCTCAATATGCACAGGCGCACGCTTCAGCGCATTCTTGCAAAGCGCGCCCCGCGCTGATCACAACAACGGTCCGGCACCAACGCCGGACCGCACCGCGCGGCGCAACACCGCCGCGCGCGCTCCATGTTGACCACCCTTGCGGTGAGTGGTTACCGCTCGCTGCGTGACTTTGTGGTCGCGCTGGCGCCCCTCACGGTGGTGACGGGGCCCAATGGGGCCGGCAAATCAAGCCTTTATCGATCGCTACGCCTTCTTGCCGATGTGGCGCAGGGCCGTGCCATTGCCTCGCTCGCCGCAGAAGGCGGCCTCCAGTCGACGCTGTGGGCGGGGCCGGAAAACATCTCCCGTGCCATGCGCAATCGCGACGTTCCCATCCAAGGGGCCGTGCGCCGTGGCCGTGTGGCACTAAAAATCGGCTTTGCGGACGAGGATTACGGCTACGCGGTGGACCTTGGGCTGCCTGTCCAGAGCGGCGTGTCGGCCTTCAACCGCGATCCTGAAATCAAGGCCGAAGGGCTGTGGGCGGGGCAGAGCATGAAGCGCTCCAACGTTCTTGCCCGGCGTATGGGCCCTGCCGTCACGGTGATGATGGAGGACGGCACGCGCGAGACCATCGTCACGTCCCTACCCCCTTACGAATCCATGATGACCCATGTGGCCGACCCGCAAAGGGCGCCTGAGGTCCTCACCGTTCGCGAACGCATGCGTGCGTGGCGCTTTTATGATGCCGTGCGCACCGATCAGGGCGCCCCGGCCCGTGCCACACGCATCGGTACGCGCACCTTTGCCCTGTCTGCAGACGGGGCAGACCTTGCAGCGGCTGTCCAAACCATCCGCGAGATCGGCGACGGGGCTGGGCTCGACAGGGCCATCGACGATGCTTTCGAGGGCGCCGAAATTGCCGTTGAGGCCACCGAAGGGCTGTTTGGCCTGGTGATGCGTCAACCAGGGATTTTGCGGCCCTTGAGCGTCGCTGAACTCTCCGACGGAACATTGCGCTATCTTTGCCTTGCGGCCGCATTGATGACGCCACGCCCGCCGCCCCTCATCGTCCTCAACGAGCCTGAGACAAGCCTTCACCCAGACCTGTTGCCCGCCCTTGGCCGATTGATCGTAGCGGCCGCCGCAAGCACGCAGATCATCATCGTCTCCCATGCGCCCCAACTGGTGGAAGCCCTTGTGGGGGGCGGCGCTCTCCCTTTGCATCTGACGAAGGCTTTTGGTGAAACCAGCGCCGACGATCACGACCGCCCGCCATGGAATTGGCCGAAAAGGGGGTCCGGTTGACACCTGCAAAAGGGCCGGAACGACCCTGTCACAGCCCCGTCATGGACCGGCGCGAACGTGAGGCGGCACGCCCGATACCGTCAACCCGAGAGTCTCCCCTTTGACCGACAATCCCGCCCGCCAAGGCACCCCGCGTGAGGTTTTTACCGCCTTCCTCCCCCTCGGCTTCACCGCCTTCGGCGGGCCTGTGGCGCATCTGGGCTTTTTCCGCACGGCCTTTGTGGAACGGCGCCAGTGGCTGTCGGACGCGGCCTATGCTGACCTTGTGGCGCTGTGCCAGTTCATGCCCGGACCAGCGTCCAGCCAGGTGGGAATGGCGCTCGGCCTTCGCCGCGCAGGCCTTGGCGGAATGGCGGCGGCATGGACGGCCTTCACCCTTCCCTCCGCCATAGCCCTTGCCGCTTTCGGCCTCCTCCTGGGCGTCACAGGGGTGGAAGACGGTGCCGGCTGGCTGTTGGGGTTGAAGGCGGCGGCCGTTGCCGTGGTGGCCAACGCGCTCCTGGGGATGGCAGGCCAGCTTGCCGCAACACGCACCCTTGCGAGCATTGCCGCGGTGGCGGCCATTGCAATCCTCATCACGCCTGAAGGCTTTCGCGCCCTTGCACAGGTGGGCGTGATCCTCGCCGGCGGACTGGCGGGGCTGGTGCTCGCCACCGCAGATACGCCAGAACGGGGCGAGCCCGCCCCGGCCACTCTTGCCAAAGGCTGGGCCATTGCCTGCCTTGCTGCCTTCTTCATCCTCCTCCTGGGCCTTCCTCTATTGGCGCATCTGGGTGCAGCGCTCGACCTTTTGGACAGGACCTATCGGGCGGGAGCGCTGGTGTTCGGCGGCGGCCATGTGGTTCTGCCGCTCTTGCAAAACGAGATGGCGGGGATGGTGGACGAAAGCACCTTCCTTGCCGGCTATGGCGCGGCCCAGGCGGTGCCTGGACCGTTGTTCACCTTCGCCGCCTTCCTCGGCAGCGTCGCCCAGCCCTTCGGCGGAGTGGCTGGGGCCATCGTCGCACTCATCGGCATTTTCCTGCCCTCAGTCTTTCTGGTGCTCGGGATTTTGCCGTTTTGGGAGGACCTGCGCAGGGTCCCAGCCCTCAGGAAGGCCCTTGCGGGGGTGAACGCTGCCGTCGTCGGGCTCCTGGGCGCTGCCTTCTATGACCCTGTTCTGGTGGACGGGGCACCCAACGCTGGCGCCATTGCCCTTGCCATCGGCGCCTTCATCCTCCTGCGGCAGTGGAAGGTGGCGCCTTGGATTGTGGTTGTGGCAGCCGCTGGCGTTGGGCTCCTTGCCTTTTGAGGGGGGAAAGCGGCGCATCCTCCTCCCCCCTGTTGCACCGTGCCGTGAAGACAGTGTTCACTCAATGTCTGCCACGGATGCTGAGCGATGCCTTTGTTGCGGACCACCGATCTTGCCCCGCCGGTCGACGGCCGTCAGTCGGCCGCAGCGCTAAAAATTCGCCGCGGGGTGGCGCGGCTTCTGCGCGCCCTCAACTTCGCGGTCGTGCCCGAAATGGTGCTCTCCTCAGGCCGCCGGGCCGATCTTGTGGCGCTTGGCGGGGCGGGCGAGATCTGGATCATCGAGATCAAATCATCCCTTGCCGACCTGCGGGCGGACCAGAAGTGGCCGTCCTACAAAAACGCCTGCGACAGGCTTTACTTCGCCACCTTCCCCGACCTTGAAGAGGCGTTTCCGGTGGAGGAGGGCCTGATCCTCACCGACGGGTTCGATGCCGACATTGTGCGCAACGCCCCCCTCCTCGGCCTCTCCGCCCCGGCGCGCCGGGCGATGATCATGCGCATTGCCCAGACGGCCGCGCGGCGCCTTCACGAGCTGGAAGACCCCGACCCACGCATTGCCGCACCCGTCTGACAATCCGCACCCTGTACGAGAAGGGCGCCACGCGGCATCCTTGCCCAAAAGCGCGGCAGGGAGGGGCGATGAGAGGATGGCGAACGGGGGCGCTGGCGGCTGCTCCCCTCATACTGGCGGTTGCGCTGAGCGCATCGGCGCAGACCAGCGTCCCCCTTCCCGCGCCGGTGGAGGACCATCACTATCGCCCGGTCGACAGGCTGGAGGCGGAGATCGGCTGGCGACTGTTTTACGACCCGATCCTCTCAGGCAACCGCAATATCTCCTGCGCCACCTGTCATCACCCCCGTTTTGCAACGGGCGATGGCCTCTCCTTGTCCATGGGCGAAGGGGGCATTGGGCTTGGGCCGGAGCGTCGCCCAGACCCCTTGAACCCTCCCGAGCAAAGGGTGCCACGCAACTCGCAGGCGCTGTTCAACCTGGGAGCGCATGAGTTCACCGTCCTCTTCCACGACGGCAGGATCGAGGTGGACCAGACCCGCGCCTCGGGGATCAGGACGCCTTTGGGGGCGGACATGGAGGAGGGGTTTGCCACCCTCTTGTCGGCGCAAACCATGTTCCCTGTCCTCTCCCAGGACGAGATGGCAGGCCACACCAACGAGAACGACGTGTCGCGCGCCGTCCGCCAAGGCCGACTGACGGGCGAGGGCGGCGCGTGGGACATTATCGCCAAGCGGGTGGCGGCCATCGACACCTACCAAAGCCTGTTTGAGGACCTCGACCCGCAGATCAAAGCAGGACGCCCCCTCGCCTTCACCGACATCTCTGACGCCATCGCCGCCTTCATGGAGCTGGAATGGCGCTCGGACGATAGCCTTTTCGACGCTTTCCTGCGCGGCGAGGCGACCCTGCCTGAAGCGGCGATGCAAGGCCTTGCGCTCTTTTACGGCAAGGCGGGGTGCGCGGTCTGTCATGCCGGCCCGTTTCAGACCGACCACCGCTTTCATGCCATGGGTGCACCGCAAATCGGCCCCGGCAAGGCGGCTCGGTTCGAATCCCACACCCGCGACGAAGGCCGCATGGAGGTGACAGGCAGAGACGACGACGCCTACGCCTTCAGAACCCCCTCTTTGCGCAACGTCGTTCACACGGGCCCTTACGGTCATGCAGGCGCCCACAGCGACCTTGCCGCTTTCCTGCGCGACCACGCAGCCCCCTCATCAGCCCTTGCCCGTTACGACAGCGGACAGGCGGTGCTGCCGCCCCAAGACGGCGCCAACGACTTTGCGCCTTTGGAGGGCGGCGGGAGGGACGCCATCGCCGCCGCCATCACCTCACCCGATCGGCCTTTGAGCGAGGCGGACATTGCCGCACTGCTGGCGTTCTTGGAAACGCTGAGCGACTCCGTTGCCTTGTCGGGGCGTCTTGGTATCCCCGAGGCGGTGCCGAGCGGGCTCCCTGTGGATCGCTGAGCGCTCACATGTCGTGGGGCGCAACGTCGATGATGTGGGCGAAGGAGCCTGCCACCCTACTGAGCCGCGTTCCCATGGGACCGAGGGAGGTGCCAGCGCTATCGGCGCCGTGAAATAGCGCCGGACCCTCTCGGCCGATGGTGGCATAGTGAAACTCGTGCCCTTTGAGGTGCTTGGGGAACAGCGTGCCGTCGTGGGCAAAGGTGCGATAACCAAGGCGCCTCTTGCGCTCGGCAAAGCTTGTGTGGATGGGCAGGAGCCCTGCCATGGCGTGCGCCTTGCCTTCGCCATCGGTCAGCGTTTCGCCAAGGGCCATGTAGCCGCCGCACTCGCCATAAATGAAGGCACCGCGCTCGGCCGCACGCCACAGCCCGTCACGCCAAGCGCTCTCATTGGCAAGCGCATCGGCGTGCAGCTCAGGATAGCCGCCTGGCAGAAAGACGGCGTCGGCGGCTGGGTCCGGCGCCTCCCCTGCAAGGGGTGAGAACGGGTGGAGGGACGCGCCCGCCGTGTGCCAGCCTTCAAGAAGGTGAGCGTAAGTAAAGGAAAATGCCCTGTCCTGCGCACATGCGATGCGGCTTCCGAGTGGGGGCAACGGCGCCGCATGCTCTTGCGGCCGGTCGGGCAGCGTGGCGGCGAGGGACGCGATCGCGGCAAGGTCGCACCCGTCTGCCACTACGCGCGCAATCCCCGCGATGGTCTCAGCAAGGCGCGCATCGTCCTGCGCGATTGTGAGGCCAAGGTGACGCGATGACAGGTGCATTCCCTCATGGCGGGCAATGGCGCCAAGGCAGGTGATGCCGGCGTTCTTCAACGCCTCCCGCAGCATGTTTTCATGGCGCGCGCTTGCCACCCGGGTGAGGATGACGCCTGCAACGTTCACAGACCGATCGAATGTCATGAAGCCGTGGGCAAGGGCTGCGACGGAGTGGCTCTGACGCTCGGCGTTGACCACCAGAACCACAGGAAGCCCCAGCGCCCGCGCCACATCTGCCGACGAGCCGACACCGCTGGCAGGGCCATCGAAAAGGCCCATCACCCCCTCCACCACAAGCCCCTCGCGCCTGGCCAGGGCGCTAAAGAGCTCAGGGCGCATGGCCCAAAGGTCAAGGTTCACGCACGGCCGCCCCGCAGCGGCACTGAGGTAGCCGGGGTCGATATAGTCCGGCCCCACCTTGGCGGGATGGATGGTGTGGCCGGCTTGGCTAAGGGCTGCGATCAGACCCGTGGTGACGACGGTCTTGCCGCTGCCCGATGAAGGCGCGGCAACAAGGCATGCTACCACTGACGCCCGCGCCAGCGCTCCCATTCCTTCTCGCCGGTCATGCAGTCGATCCGCGGCGGGCTGCCAGGCGCCCTGAATGCGGCCCGCATGATGCGCGGATGGGCGCTCGCAATCTCCAGAATCAGTTTGCGCCTGATGGCCTCGCGAAAGCGCGATGCATGGTTGATCGTGATCATGAAAGAGCCGAACCCGCCGATGACGCAGTCCTCATAATAAATGTCGAGCTCCTCCAGATGGAAGTAGCCACCGGGGTTGGATTTCTTGATCATGATGGGAAGGCCGTTGATGACAATGCCCTCACGCAGCACCCTGTCGCGCGCCTTGGTCACCATGCCGCCCATGTTGTTGGGGCCATCGCCCGAAATATCGATGACGCGACGCATGCCGTCGATGCCATTGTTGAAGGCATAGCGGCTTGCATCCAGCATCGAGGTGATGGAAGTGCGGCGCATCCGGCCGATGCTCGCCGCCTCAAGCTGGCGGGCCACCACTTCGGCGGAGGCAGCGTCGCTGACGATGGTCCAGGGCACCACGACGCGCTGAAGGTTCGAGCCAGCCCATTCCACGTAGGTGACGGCAATGCGGCCCCAGTCGCCTTTTTCGATGGCCTGGATCACATCGGGGTTGCGGAAGGCGGCGACGTAGCCCTCCCTCTGAAGGCGCTGCTCGTCGTAGTCCATGGACCAGGACACGTCGACGGCCAAAACAAGCTCCACATCCACCACAGGTGGTGCAGCGCGAGCGGGAATAAACGCGAGCGAGAGTATAAAAAACACGGCAAGAACGGGCCGAGCGAAAGCGAACATGCGCAAAGCCTCCTGCGAACTGAGTGCGCCTAGGATGGCACATTCGTGACGCTCGACGAAGGAACAATTTTGCCGGCTTCAGGATTATGACACTGTTTTCCCAAACGAATGATCGTTCGAGCGATCACAAATCCGCGCACAGGCCGCACAGGTCCTGGGGTTGGGTCAGTCCACGGATGCGCGCTCAGTGCGCCGAAGTGTCACCGGTAGATGGGCAACGCACCGCAGATTCTTGTTCGGGGAGTAGCTGATCTCGCCAGGCGCCCGCTCTACGAAGGCAAATTCGGCCAGGAGCGTTCTGAACGCGATCTCTGCTTCCACACGCGCAAGCTGTAGTCCTGCGCACACATGCGGGCCCGCGCCGAAGGCAACGTGCGGGTTTGGGTGACGGCCGGCAAGGAAGCTGTCGGCGTCGGCAAACCGTGCCCCATCGCGCCCCGCAGACCCTAGAAACACGAGCACCAGATCACCCTTGTTTATGGATGCGCCGCCAAGCCGGGTGTCATGGGCGGCAACACGGCCGAGGAACTGCACGGGCGCATCGTGCCGCAGCATCTCCTCCACCGCAGCAGGGATGCGCTCTGGCTCGGCCCGCAATCGTGCCATCGTGTCGGGGTGGTCGAGGAGGACGTGCAGGCCGTTGGCCAACAGGTTCGTCGTGGTCTCGTTGCCAGCGTTCAGAAGAAGGAGTGTGTTAGCCACTAGCTCTTCCTGCGACAGCGCGTCACCGTCCTCCCGCGCCGTGACAAGGGCGGACAGGAGCGAGCCGTCAGGCTGTGCCTTCAACGCCTTCGCGCGCGCTGCAAGGTAGGCGCCGAACGCTTCCACGGCGTGCAATCCTTCGTGCAGCTCCTCCTGTGAGATCTGCGCATAGAAGTTGAGCGCGACGACAGAGAAGGCATCGCACCACGCCTTCACCTGTTGGCGGTCGGCCGGCGGAATGCCGACGATCTGCGAGATGACGAGGATGGGGAGCGGCACGGCAAAGCCTGAGACGAAATCGAACGTCCCGGTGCCCGCATCGGCAAGGAGCGATTTGGCCAGCGCCTCGATGTCCTCAACGTAGCTCTCCACCACCGTCTTCTTAAAGGCTGTGTGGACGAGGGCTCTGAGGCGGGTGTGGTCAGGCTCATCCCTTTGCAGGAGGAGATTGCCGAGAAGGTCGAAAAGGGGTGTGAGCGCAGGGTCCGTGAAGCGCCTGCGGGCGGCACTCACCCGGTCGGATGAGAAGGTGGCGGCATCCTTCAAGACGGCGCTCACCTCATCCGCGCCAGTCACCACGAATGCGTGCGCGGCCTCGTCCCACACCACAGGGTGTGCTGCACGAAACGTTCTGTAGACCGCATAAGGGTCGCGCACGAAGTCCGGGCCGAAGATGGAAGACGGCGTGGCGGATGTGCTCATGGTCGAAGGATCGTCATCGTCGGGGGTCCGTGGGTCGACCACCAAGGCTCGACCGGCTGAAGCAAACCGTCAAGGCGAGGGTTTGCGGCGATCCGTCTGGCGGCGTTGCTCCAACTCGCGGCTGCGCATGGGCATACCGTCAATCAAGGCGAACAGGCGCTCGGTCTCCACAGGTTCGCTGGCAGTGAGCTTGGCGCCACCGTCGAGCCCCACAAGCACCACCTTGAAGGTCTCGTCCGGAACGCCGAAACGCCGGCGCAGCAGCTTCGCGCTCGCCTTGGGCGCAGGCGCGCCAAACAGGGTGAAGACACGCCGCCTCTCCACCACGTAGACCGCAAGTCGGCGATCGGTCATCCCGAACGCGGCGTCGGCAAGGTGCGTCGTCTGGCGTGACAGGCGCGGGTCATCGTCTCGGGGCGTGAAAATGAGGAGGGGGCGATACTCCCACCTCACGGAGGAAAGGCCTGCCCCGTCCTCCCCTTTGGCAAACGGTGCGGTCATTAGAGCGAGCAGAAAGGTGCTGACGGCGACCGCACGGGCACTCACGACAACAGGCGCTTCAGGTGGGCAAGGATCGCGTCGGCCATTTCGGTGGTGCTCACGTGGGGTCCGCCCGAAGCAATATCGGCCGTGCGCACGCCTTCGTCGAGGGTGGCGGCAATGGCTGCGTCAAGGGCACGCGCCTCCTCCACCATGGCGAAGGAGTATTGGAGCGCCATGCCGAGGGAACCGATCATCGCGATGGGGTTGGCAATCCCCTTGCCGGCAATGTCGGGCGCTGAACCGTGGACGGGCTCATAAAGCGCGCGCCGGCGGCCTGTACGGGGGTCGACGGCGCCCAGCGATGCAGACGGCAGCATGCCGAGCGAGCCGGTCAGCTGTGCGGCAATGTCGGACAGCATGTCGCCGAAAAGGTTGTCGCAGACAATCACGTCGAACTGCTTGGGGTCGCGCACAAGCTGCATGGCGCCTGCGTCCGCCAACATGTGGTCGAGAGCGATATCGGTGTTGCCGTCCTTGTGGGCGACTTCCATCACCTCGCGCCACAACACGCCCGACTTCATGACGTTGCGCTTTTCCATGGAGGTGACGCGCTTGTTACGGGTGCGGGCAAGCTCGAATGCGGCGCGGCCGATCCTGTCGATTTCGAAGGTGTCGTAGACCTGTGTGTCGATGGCGCGCTTCTGGCCGTTGCCGATGTCTTCGATGGTTTTCGGCTCGCCGAAATAGACCCCACCGGTCAGCTCGCGCAGGATGACGATGTCGAGCCCCTCGATCACCTCCCGCTTCAGGCTGGAGGCATCGGCCAACGCCGGGTAGCAGATGGCCGGGCGGATGTTGGCGAAAAGATCGAAGTGTTTGCGAAGGCGCAGGAGACCTGCCTCGGGCCGCAGATCGTAGGAAAGATCATCGTACTGGGGCCCGCCCACAGCACCGAAGAGAATGGCATCGGCCGCCTCGGCCTCCTTCAGTGTCGCATCGGACAGGGGTGTGCCATCGGCATCCACCGCCGCACCGCCCACAAGACCGCGCGCAACGGTGAAGCCTGCCCCCTTCTCGTTGAAGAAGTCGATCACCCGCTCCGCTTCAGCCATGATGTCTGGCCCGATCCCATCGCCGGGTAGGAGGAGAATTGAGGGCATTGCGGGTCCTTTCTTGACGTCTTTTTTGGTGTTGGGCGGTCCGGCTTAGCCGGTGAGGGCGGCAAGGGCGGCAAGGTCCACATTGGCGCCGCAGACAAGAACGCCGAGCCGCTCGCCAGGGGCAGGCGTGTAAGCGCCGCTGGCAAGGGCGGCGAAGGCGGCCGCCCCGCCAGGCTCGGTGGCCAGACGAGCGGTGCTCCACAAAGCGCGTTGGGCGTCGGTGATGGCATCGTCGGTGACCAGGGCCACATGGTCCACATGGCGGGAGGCGAGAGCGTAGACGAGGTCGCCGCAGCGCTTTGCGCCAAGGGAATCGGCCGCCACACTGTCCACCGCCACGTCCACGGGGCCACCGGCCTCAAGCGCATCGTAGAGGCAACGCGAGCCCTCAGGCTCCACCCCCACCACCTTCACACGGCCCTCGAACCAGGCGGAGATTCCTGCGATGAGGCCGCCACCACCGACGGCGACGAGGATGGTGTCGAGCCCGTCCGAATCGGTCTCCCACTCCGCCCCCACCGTGCCTTGGCCGGCAAGCGTCTGGAATGCATCGTAGGCGTGGACGCTCATGGCGCCGGTCTCGGCCTGGTGGCGCTCGCATGCGGCAAGGGCGTCGGCATAGCGCTCTCCACCGATGTGGACGGTGGCACCCGCCGCTTCAATCAGACGGATCTTTGCAGGGCTTGCGATGGACGGCACGAAGATGTGGGCCTTGTGGCCCAGCGTTGCGGCGGCATAGGCGACGGCCGCGCCGTGGTTACCGCCAGAGGCAGCCGCCACGCCTGCGGCAGGCACATGGCTCGACAACAGCGTGTTGAAGGCGCCGCGGGGTTTGAACGAGCCCGTCACCTGCGTCAGCTCAAGCTTCAATTCACACCCAGCATCGGCGAGCGTCAGGCGCGGCGTGCGGCGGATGTAAGGACGGATCCGCTCATGCGCGGCGCTGATGGCATCCGCGTCGGGGAGGCTTTTGGGGGTCGGTGTGGTCATGGGGCGGTCTTTAGCATGGCAGGCAAGGTGCGAGCCATCGGGGTTTCCCCGTCAAAGCACGCTGAGAATGGCGCGGATGACGAGCTGCACGCCAATCACCGTCAGCACCACATTGAGCGCCTGACGCAGCGCCTTTTCGGGCAGTTTGTCCAGCATACGCGTGCCGATCACCGTGCCGATGAAGCCGGTGACGACCATGGCCGCCATCAGGGGTGCCCATGCCGCAAAGGCAAATCCGAGCGCCGTGAAGGCCGCAACCTTCAACAGATGCTGGATGGTCATCGCGACCGAAAGGGTCGCCACAAGGTCCTTGTGAGGGAGCCCTGCCTGACGCAGGAGCGCCATCACGAAGGGGCCCGTTGCACCCACAAACATCGTCAGGATTGTCGCGCCAAAGCCGCCGGCCGCCACGACACCCCGTTCGCCTTTGCCAAGTGGTGGCGGGCGGAACCAGGTGGTCAGGCACACGAAGATGCCGATGGCGGCAAGGATCACCGCGTCGGGAAGGTCTGTCACCAAAAGCCCACCGACCACTGCGCCAGCCACAGCGCCGATCATGAAGGGCACCACGAGCCGCCAGGCGGTGGAGCGCACCAGAAGCACGGCCCGCCCCGTGTTGGAGCCAAGCTGCACCACGCCGTGGACGGGGATCAGCACCTCGATGGGGATGACGAAGGTCATCGCCGCAAGGAGGGCAACGCCCCCGCCAATACCCACCGAGCTCGACAGTGCGCTCGTCGCCATGGACGCCACCACAAGCACCAAGGCACCGATGGCGGACACACCGTCGGGCAGGAGCGCGTCCATCAGGGGCTGACGTTGCCGTTCTGGCGGTGGATGAGGTCGATCTCGGCCAAAAGGTCCTCAGGCAAGGTGATGTCGGCGGAGGCGATGGCCGTGTCCAGCTGCTCCATGGTGGTGGCACCGATGATGACGCTGGTCATGAACGGGCGGCTTGCAGCAAACGCATAGGCCATTTGCGCAGGGTCGAGGCCCGCCTCTTCTGCAAGAGCGACATAGCGGTCGTTCACCGCCTCGGCGCCTGGGCCTTCATAGCGCTTCAGCCTGTCGAAAAGGGTTTTTCGCGCGCCTTTGGGCAGGGCGCCGTTGCGGTACTTGCCCGTCAGATAGCCCTGCGCGAGAGCGGAGTAGGCGAAAAGACCCACGTCTTCCCGCATACAGGCTTCGGCAAGGTTCACCTCGAACGTGCGGTTCACCAGCGAGTAGGCGTTTTGGATGGATTGAACGCGCGGCAACGGGTCGGCCGCCTTCAGCCACGTCATCAGCCCCCAGGTGCTCTCGTTGGACAGGCCAATGTGGAGGATCTTGCCGGCCTTCACCATCGTGTCCAGCGCCTGAAGGCTTTCGTGGATGGCGGTCTCATCTTCCGCCGCCTTGGGGGGACTGTAGATGGTGGGGTTCGCGCCAAAGCCTGCCACCACGCGGTCCGGCCAGTGAACCTGGTAAAGGTCGATCCTGTCGGTCTGGAGGCGCTGAAGGGATTTGTCGACCGCCTCTTCGATGTCCCTTGCGGTGAGGCGAGGCTGGCGCCCGTCATCGCGAAACCACGTGTTTTGGGACCGGCCCACCACCTTGGAGGCGACAATCACCTTCTCGCGCGCGCCAGGACGGCTTTTCAGCCAGGTGCCGATGATGGCCTCGGTGCGCCCTTGGGTCTCCGCCTTTGGGGGGATCGGGTAGAGTTCGGCCGCGTCCAGAAGGTTGAGGCCGGCGTCCACCGCTCGGTCCATCTGTGCGTGGCCTTCGGCTTCGGTGTTTTGTTCGCCCCAGGTCATGGTGCCGAGCGACAGGACGCTCACCGACACGTCGGTGCGTCCAAGTGGGCGAAGTTCCATAGTCAGTCCTAGATGAGAGTGTCGCCGAACCGGCGCGAAGATCCCCTCTCGTACAAAACCCCAGCCGGCCCGTGAAGCCCGGGCAGGCGATGGCTGGGTCGCATCAGGACTTGTCGGCCGCCCCGTTCACCTTGCCAATCAGCTCTTCTACCGACGGCAAAATGCCTTCCACCATCACCTTGATGCCCTCTTCGTTGGGGTGGATCCCATCGGCAAGGTTGAGGGAGGGGTCGGCCGCCACCCCTTCCAGAAAGAACGGGTAGTAGACGACGTCCCGCGCGCCGAGGTTTTCAAACACGGCCGAGAACGCCGTGCCGTAGTCCTCCCCAAGGTTTGGCGGGGCGAGCATGCCTGCAAGGAGCACCTCGATGCCCCTTTCGTTCAACCTGTCCATGATGGCGGCGAGGTTGCGGGCGGTGAGCTGAGGGTCGATGCCGCGCAAGGCATCGTTGCCGCCAAGGGCAAGGATGACAGCGTCCGTCCCCTCCCCCACCGACCAGTCAAGGCGCGACAGGCCGCCTGAGGTGGTGTCGCCCGAGACGCCAGCGTCGATCACCTCAACGTCATAGCCTTTGCCCGTCAAAGCGTCCTGAAGCTGTGCGGGAAAGCCTGCGCCAGGGGGGAGCTGGAAGCCCGCGGTCAGACTGTCGCCGAGGGCAACGATGGTTGTGGTGTCGGCACGCGCCGGCCCGATGACGACAGCAAGGACCGACAAAACGAGGAGAATGGGTTTGAGCATCGCAAGAGCCTCGGCTTTGTGTGGCCAAGAGATAGGGCGTGCTGCCACACCCTGCACGGCGCGGCGAGGCCGCAAGTGCCTCCCTCACGCAAAGACGAGCCCTTCTTCGATGGCATCGCGGTAGCGCAATGCCGCCTCGCGCGGGTCGGGCGCGGCATTGATGGGCCGGCCCACCACAACGGCATGGGCACCATCGGCAATGGCCTTTTGGGGCGTTGCCACACGTTTTTGGTCGCCATGCCCATCTTCCGCCAACCGCACCCCCGGCGTGATGACCATCAGACCTGACGCGCGCGCCTGGGGCGCCTCCTGCGGCGAGCAGACAATGCAGTCCGCGCCTGCGCCGACAGCGGCCTTGATGCGCTGCTCCACCAGCGCTTCGGCGGAGAGAGCGTAGCCTGCAGCCGTCAGGTCCTCATCGTCGAGGGAGGTGAGAACCGTGACGGCGACAATCTTCGTGGCGCCGCTGCGCGCGCCGACGGCTGCCTCCAGCGCTTGGGGGTAGGCGTGGACGGTGAGGTAGGTGACACCGATGGAGGAGGCGGCTCGCACAGCCCCTGCCACCGTGTTGGCAATGTCCAAAAGCTTCATGTCCAGAAAAACGCCGTGCCCTTCGGCCACAAGGGCGCGGGCAAAGTCGATGCCCCCGGACAGGGCGAACTCAAGGCCGATCTTGTAGGTGCCGACCGCGCCTGCCGTTGCCTCCACAAGACGCTCGGCGGCACCGCGATCGGTCACGTCAAGGGCCAGGATCAGCCGCTCGGCTGCGGTCAAGTGGTTCATGATCCCTCACAGACTGCAAAAGTCAGAACAAAGCGTCTAAGAGACAGTGTGATGACACGGAACGGAACCATGCGGAAAGCACGGATCGAGCGGCGCACCAACGAGACCGCCATCAAAGTCGAGGTGGACCTTGACGGCGATGGCGCGCGCACGATCGCCACGGGAGTCGGCTTTTTCGACCATATGCTGGACCAACTGGCCCGCCACTCAGGCATCACCATGACCGTTTCGGCGGACGGCGACCTTCACATCGACGACCATCACACTGTGGAAGATGTGGGGATTGCCCTTGGTGAGGCGCTGTTGGAGGCGGTGGGCGAGAAGCGCGGGATCGTGCGCTACGCCCATTGCCTCTTACCCATGGACGAGACCTTGACCCGCGTTGCGCTCGACCTTTCGGGCCGGCCGTTCCTGGTGTTTCGCACCGACTTTCGCGCCGACAAGATCGGCACCTTCGACACCCAGCTCGTGCGTGAGTTTTTTACCGCGTTTGCCATGAATGCCCGCCTCACCCTCCATATCGAGACGCTTTACGGCGACAACGACCACCACATTGCCGAAAGCTGCTTTAAGGGTGTGGCCCGCGCCTTGAAGGATGCGATCCGCGTGGAAGACAAGGGCGGTGCAATCCCCTCCACCAAGGGTGCCCTGTAGCCGCCCCGCGCGGCGCTGAAGGAGCGTTGAGATGGCCATTTTCACCGTTCACGAGAACCCCAAGTGGGACGAGAAGAAGCGCCTCGAGCGCACCCGCTTCGTGCGCGACGGTTTTGCGTGGCTGGCCTTCCTGTTCGGGCCGTTGTGGCTCCTCTACCATCGCATGTGGCTGGTCTTTGTCGGCCTGATGGTGGTGAGCCTTGCTCTCGTGATGGCCATGGCAACCTTCGTGGACGAATCGGCAGGGCCGTTCGCCATCTTCGCGCTGCAATTTTGGATCGGCTTTGAGGGCCGGTCGCTACGCCGCTGGTCGCTCGCCCGCAAGGGCTGGACGCTGATGGCGGTGGTGGAGGCCAAGCGCAAGATCAACGCCGAGCGACGCTACTTCACCGCCTACTTTGACGGCACGCTGGACGGCGGGCCGATTACTGGGACGTTGGGAGGCTTGCCCGGTTCGCCCGGTTCGCCCAACTCCGCGCGCCCGCAGGGTTATGGACCCTGGGGCAGCTCCAGCCAGCCGGTGATGGGGCTTTTCCCAGAGGGGACGCGGTGAGCGTTGTCATCATCGATTACGGGTCCGGCAACCTTCGCTCAGCCCACAAGGCCCTGCAAAGGGCTGCGGACGAGCGCGGCCTTGGCCTGGACATTGTCGTCTCCGCCGACCCTGACCGCGTCGCCGCTGCCGAAAGGGTGGTGCTGCCTGGCGTCGGTGCGTTCGCCGACTGCATGTGTGGCCTTGAAGCCACCCCAGGCATGGTCGATGCGCTCCACCACGCGGTGAAAGACCGTGGCGTGCCGATGCTTGGCGTGTGCGTCGGCATGCAGCTCCTTGCCACCCGAGGGCTTGAGCACACCGTCAGCCATGGGCTCGACTGGGTGAAGGGCGACGTAACGCGGCTGGAACCTGGCGATCCATCCTTGAAAATCCCGCACATGGGCTGGAACGTTCTGGACGAGGTGCGGCCGCACCCCGTCCTTAAAGGTATCCCCCTTGGGCCCGAGGGCTGGCACGCCTACTTCGTCCACTCCTACGTTCTGGCGCCGGAAGAGACGGACGCCATCATCGCCCTTGCCGACCATGGCCAGCCATTCGCGGCCATTGTCGGGCGAGACAATTTCATCGGCACGCAATTCCACCCCGAGAAGAGCCAGAAACTGGGCTTGGCGCTGATCGGGAACTTTTTAAGGTGGGCCCCATGATTCTTTTCCCTGCCATCGATTTGAAGGAGGGCGCCTGCGTTCGGCTGGAGCAGGGCGAGATGGACCGTGCCACAGTCTTCTCCAAAGACCCGGCGCAGATGGCCACCCACTTCCAGTCCCTTGGCTTTGCCTGGCTCCACGTGGTGGACCTTGATGGCGCTTTCGCTGGCGAATCGCGCAACGCCCATGCTGTCGACGCCATCTTGGCCGCAACCGACTGCCCCGTTCAGCTTGGCGGGGGCATCCGCTCCATGGCAGCCATCGAGCGCTGGCTGATCCGCGGGGTGAAAAGGGTCATCCTGGGCACGGCAGCCGCGCGCGACCCGATGCTGGTGAAGAACGCCTGCAAGGCCTATCCGGGCCGCGTTGTTGTGGGGATTGATGCGCGCGACGGCGAGGTGGCGGTGGCAGGCTGGGCCGATACGACGGCGCTGTCGGCCAAGGAGCTTGCCCTTCGCTACGAAGACGCTGGCGTTGCTGCGCTCGTCCACACCGACATCAGCCGCGATGGGATGCTTACCGGCCTCAACCTCACCGAAACCATCGCCATTGCCGAGGCCATCACCACCCCCGTCATCGCCTCAGGCGGCTTTTGCGGCATCGATGATATTGAGCGCCTCTCAGAACCCTCCGCGGCAAAGCTTGAAGGCGCCATTGTCGGCCGCGCGCTTTACGATGGGCGGCTCGACCCAGCGGCGGCCCTTGCGGCGCTGGCGTCCGTCGAGGGGGCTTGATGCTGAAAAAGCGCATCATCCCGTGTCTCGACGTCAAGAACGGGCGCGTCGTCAAAGGGGTGAAGTTCCAGGATCTGGTGGACGCTGGCGACCCTGCCGAGGCCGCAAAGGCCTACGACGCGGCGGGCGCGGACGAGTTGACGTTCCTCGACATCACCGCAAGCCACGAGGAACGGGCGATCCTGTTCGACGTGGTGGGGCGCACGGCTGAAAGCTGCTTCATGCCGCTCACCGTCGGCGGCGGGGTGCGCACCAATGACGACATTCGCGCGCTCCTCCTTGCCGGCGCGGACAAAGTCTCCATCAACACCGCCGCCGTGCGCGAGCCTGAATTTGTGGGCCGCGCTGCGGAAAAATTCGGCGCCCAATGCATTGTGGTCGCCATCGACGCCAAGCGGGTAGAGGACGGGCGGTGGGAGATTTTCACCCATGGCGGCCGCACCCCGACGGGGATCGACGCTGTGGAGTTTGCCCGCACCATGGAAAAGATGGGCGCTGGCGAGATCCTTCTCACCTCCATGGACGCTGACGGCACGAAGGCAGGCTTCGACCTTGCCTTGACCCGGGCTGTGGCCGACGCTCTGACCATCCCCGTTATCGCCTCAGGTGGGGCGGGGACGCTGGACCACCTTGTGGAGGCGGTGGAGGAGGGGCACGCCGAGGCGGTCTTGGCAGCGTCCATCTTCCACTTCGGCACCTACACCATCGGCGAGGCGAAGGACCATATGGCCGCCGCCGGCATTGCGATGCGCCGCGATGACTGATGCGCCCCCCTTCAGCGTGACCCATCTAGAAGCCATCGTCCGCGCGCGGCTGTCGGGCGAGGGTGCGCCCTCCTACACACGCACCCTGGCGGAAAAGGGCGTTGGCAAGTGCGCCGAAAAATTTGGCGAGGAGGCGGTGGAGGCCATTGTCGCCGCCGTCCAACAATCACCCGATGCCCTCACCAAAGAAGCGGCTGACGTGGTGTTTCACCTGACGGTCCTGCTTGCGGTATCGGGCATCTCCTGGCAGGCGGTGATGGACGAGCTTGAGGCCCGCACGGCCCAATCGGGTCTTGAGGAAAAGGCAAAGCGTCTTGCGCGGTGAGCGTGAGGCCATAAGGATGGGGTTATGGACGCGCTGATCGAGCCCTCGTCGGACCTTTCAAAGGCCAGCCAACAGGCGGACGACTGGGGCCCCTTTCTCATCTTCAGCGAGGCGGACTGGGCACGGCTGAGGGACGGCCAGCCCATGACGCTGACCCCACACGAGATTGTCGCTCTGCAAGGCTTCAATGACCGTGTGGAGCCTGACCAGGTGGAGACCATCTACCTGCCGCTGTCACGCCTCTTGTCCCTTTACGTGGAAGCCACACAGGGCCTTCACCACGCCACCCATAGTTTTTTGGGGCGTGACGATGAGCGGGTGCCTTTCATCATCGGCATCGCCGGGTCGGTGGCCGTGGGCAAGACCACCACCGCGCGCGTCCTCCAGGCGCTGTTGGCGCGCTGGCCATCCTCGCCGAAGGTGGATCTTGTGACCACCGACGGCTTTCTCCTGCCCAACGAACGGCTCGCCGCCGACGGGCTGATGGAGCGCAAAGGCTTTCCCGAAAGCTACGATGTGGCCTCTCTTGTGGCCTGCCTCAGCGCCATCAAGGCGGGTGAACGGCACGTAAAAGCCCCCGTTTACTCCCACCTCGTGTACGATGTGATCCCTGGTGAGACGATCACCATCGACCAGCCGGACATCCTCATCGTGGAGGGCCTCAACGTCCTTCAAACCTCGCGCCAGTCCAGCCACAGGCGCAACGCGCCCTTCGTGTCGGATTTCTTCGACTTTTCCATCTATATCGATGCGGAAGAAGAGGCTTTGGAGCGCTGGTATCTGACCCGCTTCAACCGTCTCAAAGAGACGCGCTTTCGTGACCCGCGCTCCTACTTCCACAAATATGTGGGCCTGTCCGATGAAGAAACGGACGAGATCGCGCGGGGCCTGTGGCGGCGTATCAACTTAAAGAACTTGAGGGAAAACGTCGGTCCCACAAAGCTGCGGGCCGACCTCATCTTGCGCAAGGCCACGGACCATCGGATCGACCAGGTTGCCCTGCGAAGGATTTGACGGCCGTGCCGTCGCAATGACCCGCCCTTGGCGGCGCGATGCTTGACCTTTTGATGTTCGCCGGCCTGGTGGTCGGCATCCTCACAGGCTTCCCCGTCGCCTTTGCCATTGCCGGTGTTGCGATCCTTTTTGCATTGATCGGCGCGGCGACGGGGGTGTTCGACCTGTCGCTCCTTGGCGCGCTGGGGCAAAGGGTGTTCGGCATCATGACCAACCAGGTCCTGGTGGCGATCCCTTTGTTCGTGTTCATGGGCATCGTCCTTGAAAAGTCGCGCATCGCCGAAGAACTCTTGACCACCATGGGCCGTCTGTTCGGCCCTGTGCGCGGCGGGCTCGGCGTGTCGGTCGTGATCGTTGGCGCCCTCCTTGCCGCCTCCACGGGCATTGTGGGGGCAACGGTGGTGGCGATGGGGCTGATTGCGCTGCCTGCCATGCTACGGGCCGGCTACGCGCCGCCTTTAGGGGCGGGAATTGTCGCAACGTCAGGCACGTTGGGGCAGATCATCCCGCCCTCGACGCTCCTCATCATCCTGTCCGAGGTGATGTCGAATGCCTACCAGCAGGCCCAGTTCGCGGCAGGAAAGTTCACGGTCGAGACCATCTCGGTGGGGCAAACCTTTGCTGCAGCGCTCCTCCCGGGCCTGACGCTTGTCGCCATCTACATCCTCTACCTTTTCGCCCGCGCGCTGATCCGCCCCGCCGACCTTCCCGCCCTCAACGAAGGCGAGCGGGTAACGCCTGGCGAGATCTTGAGCGTCATCGTCCCCCCTCTGGCGTTGATCCTTGCTGTGCTGGGCTCCATCCTCGGCGGGGTGGCGACCCCTGCGGAGGCGGCAGCGGTGGGCGCTGTGGGTGCCGTCCTCCTGGCGGGCGCGCGGATGGGAAGAACCATGCCCATGGCCCTTGCAGCGCTCGCCCTCGTGGGGGCGGTGGTGCTGTCCTCCCTCTACCCGATTCGCCTGCAACGGGCCGATACCGACGCCACCGACCTTGCTGTCGCCGCCATCGCCATTGCCCTCTTGGCGGTGGGTATCGCCGGTCTCCTGGTGGCGCTGGTGAGGCTGTTGCGGGCAGGCCAACTCTGGCAGGTGGCGCGGGGGACGATGACGGTCACCTCGATGATCTTCGCCACCATCATCACTGCGTCCATGTTCTCGCTGGTCTTCGTCGGGCTCGGCGGCGAGACGCGCATTGCAGAGATTCTGGAGTCCATGCCAGGCGGGGCGACGGGGGCGCTGATCTTTGCGATGATGTTGATCTTCGTTCTGGGCTTTTTCCTGGATTTCGTCGAGATCAGCGTGATTTTGCTGCCGCTGGTGGTGCCTGTACTCATTGCCATGGGGCACGACCCCACGTGGCTTGCGGTGTTGATTGCCATCAACCTGCAAACCTCGTTCCTGACGCCGCCCTTCGGCTTCTCGCTGTTTTACCTGCGCGGCGCCGCACCGCCTGAAGTGACGACAGGGCACATCTATCGCGGCGTTGCCCCCTTCATCGCGCTACAGGCGGTGGGGGTGGCGGTGGTGTGGCTGTTCCCGTGGCTCGCGACGGCGCTTCCCGGCTGGCTTTATTAACTCACCGACCCGCGCTTGATGAGCGGTGTGCGATCTTGTGGAGCACGTCGCTGGCAAGGGACGGAGCGAGGGCGGGCATCAACCGGGTGGAGAAGGTGGCCTTGGCGATCGCCTCCGACGCACGGCGCAGGCCCCGCACGGACCAGCGGTCCAGAATGTGGATGGCCGCCGTCTTGCGCGCACCGTAAAGGGGCGGCCTGACGGTCTCTACCGCGCGAGTGGGAAGCGAGCCTTCACGCACCGATATCGCCGCCATTTCAAAAGATTGGGCCATACGCTGGGCCGTCATCAGCAATGTGGACGGAGCCACCCCCTGGCGCATGAGGGCGGCAAGGCGCCTGTCCAGCGTGTCTGGCTGGCCGAGGAAGGCGGCCTCCACAGCGTCCGCCATGGCACCGACGGAGACGTCTCCCACGACGGCGTCAATGTCCTCCACCGTCACCTCGTCGCTACCGAGGGCATGGAGGCACGCCTTGGTGACTTCACTGCGGGAGGCGGCACGGTCCGCCCCCAATCGCTCCATGAGGGCCGTGCGGGCATCAAGCCCGATGGCAAGGCCGAAGCTTGCCGTCTCCGCCTCGATCATCCTTTCAAGGTCTCGCTCGGTATCGGCGGGGCAGTGGACGGCCACGGCGATGCGGTCACCCTCCACCTCCTTGCGAAGGCCTGTGCCACGCCTGAGGTCGCCTGCCTCCAACACCACAACCGCGTCCTGCGGCGGTTCCTTCAGGAGCGGCGAGACGGCGGGGGAGAGATTGCGGGAGGCCCCATCGCGCACGAGGATTAAACGCCTGCCGCCGAAAAGGGAGACTGTGCGCGCCTCATCCATCAGCCTTGCCGGGTCGGCGGTGACGGTTGCTGCATCAAGCTTCACCACGGCAAAAGGGTCGTCGTCGGCTGCCTCGAAAAGGTTTGCGATGGTGCCCGTCACCTCCGTCACAAGCCCCCTGTCGGGGCCGAACACCAGGATGACGGGTGGCAGCTTGTCGGCGCTGGTGAAGCGCCTTTGAACGTCATGCGCCTTGAGCGCCGTCACGACTTTGAACGGCGCGCCGCGAAATAGGCCGCAAGGCGCGTGTTGATGTTGACCGCAACGGCCTTCGCTGCGCGGTCTTCGGCGTTGCGCTTCGCCCTCTCGTTGGCAAAGCGCTGGGAGGAGAAGTCGTACGAGGCGGTGGCAAAGCTCTCGCCCGTCAACAGCGTCCTCTCCGTGCCGATCTCCGACAGGATGAAGGTGGCATTCATGGTCAACAGGACGGCGGCGGGAAGGTCTTCCTCCAACTCCACCGCGAGGGGGTCGCTTGAGACGTTGGAGAGAACTCTGAGCCGGTAAAGCTGCTCGGTGGCCTCGCCACCCCGACCGCGCATCAAGAACACCAGTTCGTTTCGCAGCACCTGGCCGGCGCGGGTGGTGGGCGGGTCCACCACCACGGCCTGAAGATCGGGCACAGGCGACAGCGGCCCGCCGGAGGATTGGTCCAGGTAGAGCGGGCGGACCTGGCACGCTGCAAGGACCAGCCCCGCAGCGATGACGATAAGGCTCTTACGCCACCACATTGACGATCCGCTGCGGCACGACAATCACTTTTCGGGGGGGCGCGCCGTTGAGGAAGCGCTGCACGTCCTCAAGGGCGAGAACGGCCCGCTCGATGTCATCATTGGCCGCGTCCTTGGCGACGGTGATTTCCGCACGCTTCTTGCCGTTGACCTGTACGGGAAGGGTGATGGCGTCTTCCACCAAAAGCGCCTCGTCCACCTCCGGCCACGGCGCTGCGGCGACAAAGCCTTCCTTGCCCAGCATCTGCCAGGCTTCTTCGGCCAGATGCGGCATCATCGGCGCGAAGCAGCGGATCATGGCGGCAGCCGATTCCTCCAGCACTGAGGCGGGGGTCGCCTCGTCCTGGAGGGCGCGCTGAAGTTCATTGCTCCACGCATAGACCCGTGCGACCGCGCGGTTGAAGTGAAGGCTCTCGATGTCGTTCTCGATATCGCGCACACTCTTGTGGGTGGCTTTGCGCAGCGCCATGCCGTCGCCCGACCCGCCGCCGGCTTCGATACGCTCGGCCGCGTCGGACAACAGCCGCCAGACCCGTTGGACGAAGCGGTGGGCCGCATCGGCACCGGCGTCGGTCCACTCGATGTCGCGCTCGGGCGGTGTGTCGGACAGCATGAACCAACGAGCCGTATCGGCACCGTACTGGCCGATGATCTCGTCAGGGTCCACGACGTTGCGCTTGGACTTCGACATGGATTCCACCTGACCAACCGTGATCGGCCGGCCGGTCGTGCGGTGCACGTGCGCGCCGTCTTTGACCATCACCTCGTCAGGGAAGACCCACTGTCCCGCCTCATCCTTGAAGGTTTCGTGGGTGACCATGCCTTGGGTGAAGAGGCCGGCGAAGGGCTCCGAGCAGTCGCCGTACCCCACCTTCGCCACCGCGCGCATGAAGAAGCGCGAGTAGAGGAGGTGCAGGATCGCGTGCTCCACACCGCCGATATACTGGTCGACGGGGAGCCAGGCGGCCATCGCCTCGGGGTCGATGGGGCCAGCAGCGTTCGGCGCGGTAAAGCGGGCAAAGTACCAGGACGAATCCACGAACGTGTCCATGGTGTCGGTCTCGCGCCTTGCCGGCGCACCGCATGCGGGACAGTCCACCTTCGACCATGTGGGATGGCGATCGAGCGGGTTGCCGGGCACGTCGAAGCTGACGTCTTCGGGCAGTCTGACCGGCAGATCCGCCACGGGGACAGGCACGATCCCGCACGCCTCGCAGTGGACGACGGGAATGGGGCAGCCCCAATAACGCTGACGGGAGATGCCCCAGTCGCGCAGGCGATAGTTGACCTTGCGCTCCCCCTGGGGCGCACCGTTCAACGTCCGCGTTTCAAGGCGCGCGGCGACGGCCTCCTTGGCGTCGGGCACGCTGAGCCCATCCAGGAACGCCGAGTTGAAGATGACGCCGTCGTCGGTGAACGCATCGGCCGCGACGGAGAAATCGTCGCCAGCATCCCGCGGGCGGACCACAGGGGTGACGGGGAGGCCGTATTTGCGTGCAAAATCAAGGTCGCGCTGGTCGTGAGCGGGACAGCCGAAGATAGCGCCTGTGCCGTAATCCATCAAAATGAAGTTTGCGACGTAGACGGGGAGCGTGCGCGTCTCGTCGAACGGGTGAGCGACCCGCAGGCCCGTCTCGATGCCCTTCTTCTCCGCCGTTTCGATCACCGCGGCGCTGGTGCCCATGCGCTCGCAGTCTTCGATGAAGGCTGCAACGTCGGGCTTGGTCGCGGCCACCGCCTTCGCCAGAGGGTGCCCTGCCGCCACCGCCATGAAGCTTGCGCCGAAGATGGTGTCGGGGCGCGTGGTAAAGACTTCAAGATCGCCAGCACCGCCCGGCCCGGGGACCGTGAGGGCAAAGCGCATCCTGAGGCCCTCTGACCGGCCGATCCAGTTGCGCTGCATGAGGCGGACTTTGTCGGGCCAGCGGTCGAGGCCGTCCAGAGCCTCAAGGAGGTCCTGGGCATAATCGGTGATGGCGAAGAACCACTGCGACAGTTCGCGCTGCTCCACCAGAGCGCCCGAACGCCAGCCGCGTCCGTCGATCACCTGCTCGTTGGCAAGGACGGTGTGGTCTTCAGGGTCCCAGTTGACCTTAGAGGTCTTGCGGGTGACGAGACCGGCCTTCAGGAAGTCCAGAAACAGGTGCTGTTGTTGTTCGTAGTAGGCCACATCGCAGGTGGCGAACTCGCGCGACCAGTCCAGCGACAGGCCCATGGACTTGAGCTGTTTACGCATGGCGGCAATGTTTTCGTACGTCCACTTGGCGGGGTGGATGTTGTTTTGCATCGCCGCGTTTTCGGCCGGCATGCCGAACGCGTCCCACCCCATAGGGTGCAGAACGTTAAAGCCCTTGGCACGGCGGTAGCGCGCCACAACGTCGCCCATCGTATAGTTGCGCACGTGGCCCATGTGGATGCGCCCCGACGGGTAGGGAAACATCTCAAGGACGTAGTATTTTGGACGCGGGTCGTCGTTGTCGACGCGGAAGAGGTCCGCATCGTCCCAGGCTGCGCGCCACTTGGCTTCGGTGACAGGCGCGTTGTAACGCTCAGGGCTCGTCATGGAATGAACCGGATACTGTGAGTGTGGCCGGACCATGGGCAATGGGACGATGCGGGTCAACCATCAAGGGGCGGCAGATGAGCCTTCTGAACGATGCGGGAGACACTGAGGTGGCGGACAACCCTGTGGCGGCCGGCCTTCTGGCGGTGCAAAGATCCATCGCCGAGGCGGTGGCGGCCGCTGGGCGGAGCGACCCTGTCCACCTCGTTGCCGTCACCAAAACGTTCGATGCCGAGCATATCCGCCCGGCCCTTGATGCCGGCCAGCGCATCGTTGGCGAGAACCGTGTGCAGGAAGCCAAAGCCAAGTGGCCGGCCCTGAAAGAGGCCTATGAGGGGGTGGAGTTGCACCTCCTCGGCCCGCTTCAATCCAACAAGGTGAAGGACGCCGTCGCGCTGTTTGATGTGATCCAAAGCATCGACAGAGAGAAGATTGCCTCCGCCATCGCAAAAGCTGCCGACGCTGCCGGGCGGATGCCGCGCTGCATGGTGCAGGTGAACATTGGCAAAGAGCCCCAAAAAGCTGGCGTTCTGCCTGAGGAGACGGCCGGTTTGGTGGACCGTTGCCGCGCCTTGGGTCTACCGGTGATCGCGCTGATGGCCATTCCCCCGGTGGACGAGCCGCCAGGCCCCCACTTTGCCGCCCTTGCCAAACTTGCCGATGGGTGCGGCGTGGACGCCACCTCCATGGGGATGTCGGCCGACTATGCTGAGGCCATTGCCCATGGTGCGACGTGGGTCCGGGTGGGCTCGGCGATCTTCGGCGCCCGCCCCCCGGTTCCCAAAACACAGTGATGCACTCGTGCGGCACCCAACGGCAGCTAAATTAAAAGTTGTACCAAAAGCCCACCTTGCCTCCGAATTCCTGCAGCGCGTTGCGACCGTAGACGGTGGCAAGACCGCCCACCTCGATCTGCATCCGCTCGTTCAGCTGACGCACAGCGCTGACACCCACCTTGTGATAGTGGACGGGCGCGTTCACCTCGAATGTGGAAAAGGTCTGTCCCAGCACGAGGGTGCGGGGGGTAAGCTGCGAGCCGATTGTGACATCAAACCGCATCTCGTCTGAGTCGTCGCTCTTCAAGCCCACCCTGTAGGCGCCCTGAATGTCGGCAAAGGCGTGCTTGCCGAGAACCGTCCGGCCCACACCCAACAGCGCCCGCGCCTCCACCGCGGCACCGTCGGACGGGGCGGACTGACCCGCATCGTCAAACCCGCCGGACATGGCCGTCCACTGGGTCGAAAACACCCAATTGGGCGCTTTATAGAGGCGAAGCCGCGCGCCGCCGGACACCGAACCGAAGGACTTTGCCACCGGCAGCATCAACCGCGGTACCACAAGGGTGTCCACCGTCTCCTCGCGCAATTCCCCCTTCAACAGCACCGTAAGCCACGGCCTGACGCCATGCTCCAGCGCCGCCGTCAGCTCAAACTTTTGGTACTCAGGCACCGTGATGAGGTGGCCGTCATCATCAAAACCCTGATCGCCATAGGTGAAGGTGGAGACGACAAAGGTCTTCGTCTTACCGCGCTCCAGCGTCCAGGCGCCTGCCATCGCGTGGGCGGGAAGGAGGACGGAAATGGCGAGCAACAAGCACCGCAGCAGCACGAACTACATCCTTTGCGCGAGAGTTCCCATTTATCAATTTCTAATAGATCTATAGCGCAACCTTTCGTTGTTGGAAAGGGCGCTTGTCCCGCGCGCATGAATGGTTATGGTGCGACCCGCTGAACCGGGGCGCCAGCGCCCCTTACGGCTTGGCGAGAGTGGCGGAATTGGTAGACGCAGACGACTCAAAATCGTCCGCCGAAAGGCTTGGGGGTTCGAGTCCCCCCTCTCGCACCATCACTCTCGTTCTCGGCTCATCCGCGAGGTGCACGAGAGAAGGGGAGGTGGTGCGCTGCGGCGGATCAACTTCGAACCCCATATTCGACATCCTCGATGACTGGGATGGCTACCTAAAGTCCCATAAAGATCAATATGGTAGCCTCGATCTCAGCAGGCGGGAGAGCGGCCCGAGGCGTTCGCCATGAGATCGGCGTTCCGCGGGGCAGCGAGCCGCGCTCCGCAACCCCGGCCCACTGACAGATCAGGACGGCGCGCCAGGAAGAAGGCACCTGATAGACGGGCGACTGTCCGCTATTCGGAGGATGAATATGCGCAGCTGAAGCGCGAAGCCGGGCGATCGTCGATTAGCGAGCACATCCGCTGGTGCACGCTTCTCAAGGAAGGCCGGCGCAATCGATCGGTTCCTCTTCAGGATCAGGAAGCGCTTGGCAGGGCCCTTGGACTGCTGGGACAGTCAAGGCTTGCAGAAAGCCTCGCAGCGATTGCGGACGAAGCACAGACAGGTTCCCTGCTCCTCGACGATGAAACGCTGCTGATGATCAAGGGAGCGTGCGCGCAGGTATCGGCGATTCGCCATGATCTGCTGATCGCTCTGGGGGTCCGAGAAGGCTACCAGCGATGATCTTGAAGGGAAGTCGGCGCGGCGGCGGATTGCATCTTGCCCACCACCTCATGAACGCCGAGGACAACGAACACGTTCGAGTTCACGATATCCGCGGGTTCACCGCGGATACGATCGCAGGGGCATTCACAGAGGCCTATGCGATCAGCAAGGGCACGCGCTGCCGCAAGTACCTCTTCTCCCTCAGCCTGAACCCTCCTGAGAAGCAGAGCGTCCCAGTCGAGGTATTTGAGAAGGCGATCGACGAGATCGAGGAGAAACTCGGCTATGCTGGTCATCCTCGTGTTGTTGTGTTCCACGAGAAGGAAGGCCGCCGCCATGCGCACTGCGTGTGGTCACGGATCGACGTGCACCGGATGAGAGCGGTGGATCCCTCTTTCGAGAAGCTGAAGCTGCGCGACAAGTCCCGGGAGCTCTATCTTGAGCATGGCTGGGTGATGCCGCGTGGCTTGATGAACTCGGAAGAACGCGATCCGCTGAACTTCTCCATGGCGGAGCTTCAGCAGGCTCGGCGCGCCAAGCAGGACGTGCGACAAGTGAAGGAAACGTTTGTGGATTGCTGGGCGGTGTCGGACGGGCGTGCTGCTTTCGCACAGGCGCTGGAGGAACGCGGCTACTATCTCGCGCGCGGCCGACGTGGGCATGTTGCGGTTGACTGGCGCGGCGAGGTTTACGCGATCAGCCAATGGGTCGGCGTGCGGGCGAAGGCAGTTCGGGCGAAGATCGGCGATCCGAGCGATCTCCCGAACGTCGAGCAAACGAAGAAGCGGATCAGCGAGCGGTTCTCCGATCGGATTCGGGAGTACGCCATCAAGGCGGGCAAGCGGCACGAGAAACGCGCCGCGGCATTGGATGAGATCCGGCGCGAGATGAAGAACAGGCATCGAAAGGCACGCGATGTCCTCGCAGAGCGCCAACGGCAGCGGCGATTGAACGAAACAAAGCAGCGCGCAGTCCAGCTGCCGAAGGGTTTGAAGGCGCTGTGGTTTCGACTCACGGGCCGCTACGAGAAGCTCAAGGTCCAGATTGAGCGGTATGCGGTGGATTGTGCGCGCCGAGACGAGGCCGAAGTCCGGGCCACGATCGACGCCCAGCTATCTGAGCGGCAGCGTTTGCAACACGAAATCCGGCAACATAGGCATCTTGAGGCTCTGACGATCAAACGGCTCAATCGAGAAGTAGCCGAACTCCTCGCACTTGAGCGCGCTGAGCAAGAGCTGGCGATCTCACGAGACGCAGAGGCTGAGTTTGTCCAGCGCCGCGGGCGGTCGCGACGAGCACATAACCGACTCTGACGTGCAGACCTGCCCATATACAAATTCGCGACTTCGACCTACGCGCTGGATCAGCAACCCCCGGCATAGCGATGAATTGAGTTCGTTTTCGAACAATGGCACCAGTTGGAGCGGAACCAATATCCGGCGCTTGCGCGGGATGGGAGCTGTGGAATCTCGTGAGCTGTTACCTATGTTCGGGTGGACTTAGTGATCGCGCAATGATTGTCCCTACATATGAGCAACCTATCCGATACTGATTTTCGGTTCATCGCGCGCCTTGTCGAGCACCCTCGTGGGCCTGGTTACGTCCTCGACTTTTCCGACGCGACGTTTAGCGAGTTTTTTAGCCGCGAGATTGGCGTCAATATTGATGAGGAGCGTTGGGCCCATCATGGTACATCCAAGGGCAAACGTCTGCGATACTTCTTGCGTGTCGTAGACGACAAAGTTGCCCTCAGGACGCTGAGCAAGCTCTGGGAATACCGCAAGCAAATGCTCCTCGACAGGGAAGAGGAAGACCCGGTCTTGCAGGCCAAGGATAGGATGCTTGAGGTCGCCAAGAAAGTTGGATTCAGGCCCCGTCCGCCGGCGACAGAGCCGGCCACTTCCTCTCCCGGCACGCACAAAGCACTGACTTCCGCTGACGCTCTCGGGCTCCAACAGGAGCTACTCGCTCTTTCCAAACTAGATCCGCAACGTCGTGGTTTCGGCTTCGAACGCTTCCTTCACGATTTGCTCGATAGGGCAGGCCTCGACCCGAAGGCGAGCTTTCGCAATACTGGAGAACAGATCGACGGCAGCTTCTCGCTTCGTGGTGAGTTTTACTTGCTTGAAGCTAAGTGGACGGGGCCGCCAGTTTCGATTTCAGATCTACATACATTTCATGGGAAAGTATGCAGCAAAGCCGTATGGGCGCGAGGTCTATTTATATCCTACTCCGGTTATTCAGATGATGCTTTCAAAGCATTTGGATCAGGCAAGCGTATTGTATGCATGGATGGAAACGATCTCTATGAAACGCTGGATAAGAACATTCCCCTCGGACGCGTACTCGACCTGAAGGTGCGGCGGGCCGTAGAGACGGGTCGTCCGTTTGTGCCTCTGCGTGAAATTGAAGTGCTGTAGCCACCGATCGCACGCGACCGGACCAGCAAGTCCCTCGCCGATGAGCGAAGGCGCTCACCAAGCTGTCGAGAGAGATCCAGCTCTTCCGTAGGTCACGATGGGTGGAAATGCCGGCTCCGGCATCCGCGTCCAGACCCACGAAAGACCGCTTCATTGGCCAAGCTACAACTGAACGACAAGAATGTTGCGTCCTGTTGCTGGGATGCGTGGCATCACCATTGATCGCCGCGAAGAGATCGCTGAGGCAGAGCGCAATTTCCCTAGAGCGTGCTTCATCGGCAAGACGGTGACCATGGGGTTGTCTGGGAGCTTGGAGGCTCCTTTGAATGGCGGTTGGGCGGCCAGTCGCTCATGGATGGTTCAGTACAGATGGAGAGCTCAAGTCTCCAAGCTCTGCGAGTGGTCAAGCGGCGATACGGTTCTGGTGCATTCGGGCTCGATGCCTGAGTTGCGCCAGCTCCGGGGGGTTGGAACAGGGGGGTGTCCCCCCTTGCCGAACAAGCGAAGCGCCGAGAGGCCAAGATGGGTTTTGTCCGACAAAACCACATCTTGCGCGGATAGTCGAAAGCCAACTAGTCCGCTGAACCGGCCTCGTTTTGACCGGCTAGCTGGCGTTGGCAAGAGGGCTCTCATTTTGTCAAATTCTCGAATGATCCGACACGTATGCAGGAACCGTTGCATGTCCTGCTCAGGTATCGGAAGTCGCTGGGTCTGATAGACCCGGTGCTTCTTCGCTTTGGGGGCCGCGGACTGTCGGTAAGCAGTGCTACCAATCGGGTCGACGATTACTTCTATGGCTGCGCCTCTGGCGAAGGCCGTGTTGTGGCCATGATGGCTTCGCTCAGCAAATTGTGAGCGACGCTTTAATCTATGCACGCCTTTAGCAGGAGAAACTCAATGAGGATTTCGGCAGCCGTCTTGGCCGCTTGCGGCGCCGTCGGACCAGCGTTTGCCAACGATCCCCTGCTCGCGGATACTTTTGAATTCACAGGTCAAATCTTTCATTTGAGCAGTGGCGTTCCCGGCCTTGTCATCGCTGCGGTGAGAGATGACGAAAGCGTTGTTTTCGGCTTCGGTGAGACCGAAAAGGAGGGAGGGCAAACACCGGACAAAGACACAAAGATTGGCGTGGGGTCCATCACCAAGACGTTTACCGGTATGGTTCTCGCCCACGCTGTTGCCGATGGTGCTGTCCGGCTGACCGACCCTGCCGCACCCCATGTCGGCCTCGTCGGCGCGCTGCCGGAGCGCGATGGCCACACCATCCGCATGGTGGACCTTGCGACCCACGCAAGTGGATTTGGCCGCGAGCTCCGTCCGGTCGACGGTGCACAGAAGAGCAGCGATGCATCCTTTGAAGGAAATTTCAAAGGTGACTCGCTTCTGTTCGCGCCAGGAACGGGAATACTCTACTCAAACCTAGGCTTTGACGTGTTGGCCATGGCCCTGTCTGGCGTGAACGGCAAACCCTACGCGGGCGTCTTGCAGGATGCGGTGCTGGATCCGCTTGGGCTGACCGCGACGGGATATGCCAGACCCCAAGGGGGCAACGTTTTCACCGGCCACGACTGGAACGGCAACGAAATGGATCCTGGCGATCCCATCGCGAACAATTTCGGCGCATCATCGCTCCACACCACCCCCGCCGATATGAACGCGTACTTAAAGTGGAACCTCGACCGGTTTGGTGACACCGATCCCGAAGCGCGTGCCCTCAGCCACGCCGCCCACCTGATCCGCGATGGCCTGAACCCCGTCTATGGCACGGACGAGTCGGGCCATATGAACGCGATGGGCCTTGGTTGGGTCATCATGATGCCGGAGGGCGACCGTCCGCTCGTCATGCAAAAGGCCGGCGGCACCAACGGCGTGCTCAGCTACATCGCCTTTGCTCCCCATCGCGGTGTTGGTGTGTTTATATCCATCAACCAGTTCGACTTCTCCGCAGGCATGGAGATGGCCGACGCCGTAAACGACCTCATCGGCACGCTTGCGCCGCGGTGAGTGTCACGCAGACTGCCCGCGCCGTCGACTTCGCCTCTTTCGGCCCCGTCGGCAGGTCGCCGACCGACGTCCGCTTCTTCCACTTCGCCACGGTCTTCTGGTTGATGCCGTAGCGCTTGGCAAGGACCCTCAGGCTCTCTTGACTACTATGTATCGCTCGACGGACCGCCTCTGTCGTCGTGGCGCTCCCGTGCAGAATCTGTCCCACAGCGCATCCTTCCATTCCTGCGAAAAACTGCACCATCAAAGCCTGGGACGAAACACCTAGGGCAATACGGGAGGAATGCACTCGCGGAGAGACTGGCTCGCCGGCGCGGGCCCTAAGGCCATTCTTTATCGGGTTCTATGGGCGGTAGCATCAAGAGGACAACGAGAAAACCTCCTCGTAGGTATCCCGGCGCTTAGTGTAGAAGAAGGTGCCGTCTGGCTCCACCACAATCCGAGCCGGCCGCGGGAAAGAGTTTGCGGTGGCTGCGAAGAAGGTTGGATTATAGGCGCCCGTGTTGGCGATCATCATCACATCGCCACGCTGTGGGCGGCGTTGTAGGGGAACTTTGACCCGCGCAATCATGTCACCGTTGAAGCACAGGTTGCCGGCGACAAACGTCTCGAACGGTGTGTCGTCGCGTCGGTTGGGCTCGTTTGCCAGTGCAAAGTGGCGCACGGGTGTTGCCACCAAAGCCTCACCGTAGAAGGTCGTGCCGATCTCTGCCTGGACGAGATGGTGGCCGTGTGCCACCGCCTTCAAGAATGCAACGCGCGCAAATGTCAGGCCGGCATCGGACACGATTGCACGCCCAGGCTCCACCACCAGCGTGGGACGGCCGGCAGCGTCCAATGCATCGAGCGTCTTGACGGTCCGCCCCCCAACGGTCACTTCGCCAAGGAGGAGGCGCTCAAGCATTTTCTCCTTGGCGTAGGGTGCCGTGAACACTTCGCCAAGCCAGTCTTGGCCCGGCATGTTGTCAGCGTCGAGCGCAAAATCCCCCGCTCTGTTCTCCCACAAGTAAATTCGACTTGGATCGCCTGCGAGGGCAGCGATGTAGCCATCACGAATGCGCTCGATGGTTTCCTGCCACGTCTCTGCGCTCACGTAAGAGACAGGGAAGCCGCCGCCAACGTTCACCATGGAGAATTCATGACCGGCACGGGACAGCGCCGCGCCAAGGTCCAGCATCTTGCCGAGCACGGCTTCAAAAGCATTGGGGTCGGTAATCTGGCTACCAATGTGGGTGTGAAAGCCGATCACCTTTACAGGCATCTCGGACAGGCGCGGCAGAAGCGAGGGGATGTCGTCAAGGGCGATGCCGAACTTCGTCCATTCACCGGCAGTGAAGATGGCATCGGCCGTCAAGGTGCCGAGTTGGTAACCGGACAGACGCAGGAGGGCTCGCGGGCGCTTGCCGTTCGTGTGCGCGAGACCGGCGAGATACTCGAGTTCTTCAATGCTGTCGACGACAACGAGCATGTCGTGGTCTAGGGCAAGCTTCAGGAGCGTATCGCTCTTGGAGTTGCCATTCACATCAAGTTTTTCGCCCGACAGCCCGGCATCAAGCGCGGCCCGCGTTTCAAATGGCGACGCAACGTCAATCCCAGCGCCCTCCTTGGCGACCATCGCAAAGACACGGGGGTGGGTATCAGCCTTACCGGCGTAGCGGATCTCGCCCTCAGGGTACAAACGCTCGAAAGTCTCCCGAAAGGCCCGCACGTTGGCGACGATCTGCGGCCCGTATGAGATTTGCATCGGCAGGTCCAATGTCTCGATCCAAAACGAGAGTGGCTTGCCGCCAATCAGCATCTCGTCCCCACCGGTGTCGAGGAAACCGGCGAGTTCCTCTCGTGCGAAGGCAAAGCGCGGATCGACCATTGCAGCAGCTGCGATCGCGAGGCCTGCCTGCTGGAGGACTGATCGACGGGAGAGAACCAAAATCGAGTCTCCTCAATAGTGTCTGGGCATGGCCGCCGGCGAGATCATCGACGTCAGCTTCAAGGATTGGTGTTCACTGTATACCTTGCCATCACAACGTTTCAAAAAAAAGCCATATTTGGGCCACTCGGACTTAAACGTTTGTCTTGCGCGGATCGAACTCCCGACATACAGGCCAATTTGACGTCATTGTTCTCTCACGCAGTGCCGCGGCAGGCGATCCGGCCATCAATTGCCAATTAAAGACTCTCTCGTCTTTGGGCGCCTTGGTGTGGTGAAGCGGCTCTGACGAACGTCGCCCGCGCCCTTGAAGGAACCACACCCTAAAACGCTTTGCCCAGACTGAAGAAGACCCGCACGCCAGGATCCGCCACATCCGAGAGCGTTTCCAGGGGAACCGAAAGACTAACCTGGGCGGCGATGCGGTGATCCAGTCTCGCCCGCACGCCGATGCCCGTCGATGCGAGGGACGCCTCGTCATACTCGTTGAACTCGCCGCGGTTCCAGACCTGACCATAGTCGGCGAACACAAACGCTCCGGCCCCTTGGATGAAGCCGTACTGAATGATGTTATTGACCGCGAGTTCGCCGCTGAACGCCACACCGCTGTCACCGGAGATGGCGCCTTGGTCGAACGCCCGCCCAAGCGGGTCGCCGCCGTAGGTAAAGCGTGCCGCATTCGGCAGCCGGTCGAAGGCCAGTTGCGCCGTCGTCCGGCCTGTCAGTGAGACGCGCTCAAAAACGTTCGCCGTGAGTGTGGCGCTGCCGCGAACGGCGCTGAACGTCGGCTTGACTTCGTTGCGCGATGTCAATCGTCCGCCCCGCTGTGAGGCTGCAAAGATGTCAAGACCTTGGAGATAAGCGGCGCTAAACTGGGCTGCACCAAAGCCGATATCATGGGTGGAACTGCCGCCGATTTCCAGCCAGCGATAACGATCATTGGCGACCTCGACACCCATAACGTCCACTTCGTTGTCTTTGGATCGAAAATCGACGCGCCCATAGATACTGTTCGAGATCGTACGCAAGAACGGATAGCTTAAGTAGACATTCGAGACGTAGGTCTGCACTTGCACATTGTCTCGGCGCAGATCGCCGCCCGGTTCGGACCAAATGGCGCCAAGGCTATACCCAAAGCGAAGGCCATGTGTGCCGATTGGGATTTCTTGCGAGAACTGACCGAAAAGCAGCTCTTGCGGATCATTGGGAACAGTCACACCGACAAGGGTGTTCACCTCGAACAGGCGCAGAAGGTCATTGCCACGCACCTGACCGGACAGCTGTAGCGGCCCCACGTCCTCACTGCCACGGTTGTCCAGCCCGACAGCGCCGCCGAAGCGCGTGAAACCCACCTCAAGGGTCAGCGTGCCACCCTCGCCGGGGATGGTCGGGCGCGTCAACGTCGCCTCGATGAAGACCCCTGCCAGGTCGCTCATCAACAATAAAGTCCGCTCGATCTCGCGAAGTCTGAGCGGGCGCATGTTGACGATCCGCTGGATATAGGGCTGAAGACGCTGCTCCAAGCCTGGTTGTTCGCTCCTGAACTCCACCGTGTTGATGAAGGAATCTTCGAATACGATGATTCGAATGTTGCCCGATGAAAAACGCTGGTCTGGGACTGCGGCGATGATCAAAAAACCAGCCTGGCGATACACTTGCTCAACTTGCGTCGCGATTTCCAAGATGTCTTCAACCGTCACCGTGGTGCCCAATTGATCTCGCCAAATTGACGATAACGCCGACTGAGGGACAAGCGTGACCCCTTCGACGGTGATGCTGTTCAACGCAATGGGTTGCTTGAGCGCACCGCGCGGTAGTCCGGCTGCCTTAAGATCGATAACATCGAGCCGCACAGTACCGCGCTTGGGCGGAGGTGTATATTTGCGAATAACCACCGACTGATCGATGATGACTTGTTCAATCTCGCGCACCGTTTGTGCTTTGGCTCCTCCAGATAAGACCACCTGGGCTGCGATCATCACACACAGGGTGATGCGCCATGTCCATCTCAACAAGAGACCTGCGGTGAGCCTTCTGGACGAATCTCCCCACGAATTGGCACGCTCCAACATCAAAATCTCCAATCACACAATACAATTAAGTGTCGCTCGCTGCCAAATTGCACTGCTTTGGATTGAATCGGTTGCTGTTCTTGCCCCATGAGCGTTGATGCGCCAAGCGAACACGCGCCTTGGTGGATCATGATGGCTATCATCCATGTTCGTTCGACTGAGCGCCTTTCCTTCGTCAGAAATACGCCACTATTTTTTAACATCCCTTCAGCGGCGATAGTCTTGAAATACGACGCCATTCGCGAGCCTGGTTCACATATCTTTATCGATGAGGACAAATGGCAACACCAGATTGAAGCGCTGCGCATATGCGTTCGGCTCGTCGAATCGATCACTTGTTCAGTGTAGGGGAGGTTGCGAGAGGTTGGATCGAAGGGCAAGTTCTGCGTCATATACTGCTATGAAGGGGCGCCCATGACTGTTTGCGCTTGATTGGAGAACTGGCGAAGACAGCTTAGAGTCTGACCCGAAACTCCGAAGCAGCATTCGAACCTACTCTTCCAGCGCATCGTATGGCGCGAGAGCTGCCTCTTTCGCGAACAAAAAGATCGTCGAAGGTGCCCAAGAGCGAGTTTCGAGACGGCCTCTTAGACGCAGCAGAAAATCGGGCCCAAGGCTCAGATCGAATACAGATCTAAGCGGTGATCCAACTGCGCTAAGGCCGTGCCATTTCGTTTAGTAAGAACCAGTCTCGTTCAGTGGCATCACCACGCTTGAAGCGCCGGTCTCGCCTGTGGCGAAAGCGCCGGCCGATAGTGCAGCGAAGCCAGCTGAACGCTGCGAACGGGTTGCATCTTCCTTTTGAACGCATCCAGTCCGGCCTCTTCGGAGCCGCCGATGCAAACGGTCTTGAAGCCGGCAACGGAGATTACGGCGCACATGTCAGCATAGATGAATTCACTGAGTCCCTTGATCCGGCGCGTGGTGAGATCGGCCAGGGAGTTGGCAACGCCCTGGGCCGGGTCGGTCTCCTCCCAGATGGCGAACCCTGCAGCCTCGCCATTGAGGCGATAGAGCCGGCCTTTGATTGGCAAATGATCCATCAGATCCAGAAGACGGAGGTGAGGCTGCGCGAGTGCCGCCACAGCGCTCGCCTCGTGCTGTCCTCTAACTGCGGCCCAGGCGCGGTTGATCACTCTTACGTCGTTCCTGTGGCAATGCGGGTGCAGATCCTCGGTGGTGATCCGAGATGCATCCACACGACCGACGTTCTTACGAAAATCCTTGAATGGGCTGCCCACGTGTGAGGCGACAGCGGCCGGGTCGAGAACGTGGACGGGATAGCGCCAGTCCAATGCGTCTTCATCACTCCGAGAGAGTGCGGCATTGGGCGCAGCCCAGGTCGCCAGCCGATGCGCCTGATGGGCAAGAGGCGGCGGAAAGCGTGCGAGTTGAAAGCCACCCGGTAGCGTGGCCACGGTGCGCAGGACTGGTGCCAACACCCGCTGCCAGTTGTCGCCGGCCGGCGGAAACACGAGGAGCTTGTCGGGTCGGCCGGGGTGGCGGGCCATCACCATGAAGGCACCGGCACGGGCGGCAAGCCACAGACCGTACCGGCCCGTCATGCCGTAGTAGCCAGCCGATCCGGCATAGGGATCGTCCCAGTGTGCCCGGTTCAGGATCTCTTGCAGCATCGGGAGATTGGCGTCCTCCACCTTCTGAACACCCGGCACCTCCGCCAGGGCTTCATCGATGGGATCGCCCGGTGCGGTGAGTTGGTTGAAGCCGGCGATCATGAGGCCCCCGTAACGGGCTCGGCGTTGTCCCAGGCAAAGTTGAAGAGTTTTGCGAAGCCGCGCGCGTGAAGCTTGTTGTCGATGATGGTGACGCGCTGCTCGTCGCCCCAAGCGATCATGGCAAGCTTGTTGCCATAGAGCTGGAACGTCGCTTGGCTAAAGTAGTCTCTGGGGAGCTGGCGATACCAATGCGCTGGCGCCACCAGGTTGGTGTCGCCTTCGACAACGAGGATCCGCTCAGTGATCCCGGCCTTCTTCAGCCGGTCCAGATGCCACTCCAGGAAGGCGACGTCATCGGCACGGTCAGCGCTCACCTCCTTCAGGCCGGCAATGAGGATCTCGCCGCCGGTCTCTTTGAGGTCGGCGTAAATGTCTTCGAGCATTCGGCGGTTGGCGTCTTTGCCTTCCCAGACCTCGATGGTGCCGGTGCGGCGCTTCACCCCGTCATCACCGCCAAACTCGATCCCGGCGCGCTCCAAGGCATCGCGAAGCCGGCGCAGCGTGTCTGGCTTGGTTTGGGTGGTGCCCTTCTCCAAGGCAATGACCACGCCAGCGGAAAGCCCAGCCTCATCGGCAAGCTCGGCCTGTTTGATATCAAGGAGGGCGCGAGCGGCGCGGCATTGGGCGGGGGTCAAAATGTCGGTCATGGCAACGTTTATCTCGGATAAATTAAGTAATTTGATACATGTATACTAGACAATACTCGACGAGGCAAAGATTATTTGCATACATTAACGATTTGTTTACATGTTATGACTAATAATCCGATCCATTGTTGTAAAGCATTGTGGGGAAAGACATGGACTATATGGATTGCAAAGGCCTCTCCGAGGCGGCAGAGATCAGCGAGCGGGCGCTCAAGACCCTGTTTCTGGCCGGGTGCCGGCTGGACGGCGGGGATCTGACGCCGGGCTTTTATGAGCTGCTGCGCCGGCGTACCGGCCAGCTGGCCGCCTATGAGCGGGCGTCTGCGATCTTTCTGGCCGGCCTTTCCAAAACCTCATGGTCTCCGCCGGCGGACGCTGGGCGGGACCACGCATATACAGAAAGGAGAATTGCAAATGAGACTCAACACATACAGCACAAAGGCGTTGGCCAATCTCGGGGATGAAATCGAGAAGGGCCAGGACATTCTTAAGCGGATCGATGGGCTTTTCAGCACCCTGGAAAGCACGTTGATCAACCAAAGGGCCAGCTATCAGGTGGTGGTCACCGGCAAGCTGCCGGTCGACGTTCTGACAGGCGAGCCGTCGAAGGACGTCCTCCGCGGCAAAGCCAATGACGACCAGGAAGGGGGCGACCATGGCTGATCTGTCGGAGCTTCGGGATCGGGCGGAAAACCTCTCCGATTCCATGGATGGCACCATGAATGCCATGGCCTACCTGGTGAGGACGCAGGCGGAGATGTGCGGCGAAATGCATGCCCTCTGCCGTCTTCTCCACGAAGAGACCAACGACAAGGGTTAAACGATGTGCCCCCGCACGCCCGGGCCTGGCTCATACGCTGGGCCCGAGTTTGTTTTTTGAGCGGCTTTTCGATTTGAGCGCGATCTGGACCTCGTCACGCGGCAAAAACTCTACCGTCTCGGCTGCGGTGAGGCAGGCGTTGTTTTTGGCAGCGGCGTTTGGGGCGATCCCGCTTCTGCGAGGAGGCCGTTCGTCTCAACAGCCATGCCAGGGACATTCTCTGCCACCGATGGCGGCATGAGCGCCAAGAGCTCGGCGTCGAGGCGCTCGAGGTCGTCGGCCGAGATCGATCCATCGGCAATCTCCTCCCTCGCGTGGTCCACCTGCTCCTGGAAGCGAAGGATTCTTTCGCGGTCTTCCACAAGCGCGCCGCGTTCGGCGATTTTGGCGGCGTAGTCCTCCCAGGAGGGGTGTTCAGGGCCAATCAGATCAGGGTCGAGCGTCCCCACTTCGGTTCCGGCCTCATCAAATACCTGTTCGCCATCGCGGGTGCGGAAAACCCGCCGGCCGTCATCCATGACGTACGCACGTCCCAGCATCGTCTCGATGTCCGCGTTGACCTCGTCCAGCGTCTCCGTGTTGCGGGTGAGTGCCTCGACGGCAGCGGCGTCATAGGTATCGAGCTTCCGCTCGAACGCTGTGATCTCAAGGGGTGTCGCCATGATGAGGCTGCTGGCGGCATCGGCAATGTCCTCGCTCACCTCCTCCGCTGCTTTGCGTTTGGCCTTCAGCTCGCGGCGCGACTTGGCAAACCACTCCTGCCGGCGCAGCCATTCCAGGTGCTGGCGGTGTTCGGAGGAGAAGTGGTCGGTGAGCCTGATCATCTACGCCCCACAATCTTTTTGGATCAAAACGTGAAGGAGCACGCCGACACCCTTGTCGGGGTGCCGCGCGAGCCAGGCATCGATGCGATCCCAGCTGCCGTTCCCTTCGCCATAGAACCAATTGTAGATGCAGCGTGAGCCCGCCTGCTCCGGACGATCGCGCAGGAAGCGGGAGGTGGCCAAGCCTTCGACCACACCGGCGATGTAGGACGCGCGCTCTTGATCCGACATCCTTTCTGCAATGACGCCTGCGGTCATCTCCTGCGCCTGGGCGTATCCGGGCTGAAGTAGAAGGCAGGCTGCAAGTATCCCGCCTTCGACAAAGCTAGAAGCTTTGAATGTTTTGCCTCCAAAACTCAACATAAACGACCGATTGTGCGAAGTTTTACTTTGATCGGCCGATTCTGGTAAAATGATCCTATGAAACAAGGGCTTCTCTATGGCCGGTGCGTGTTGAAACGACGGTGAGGAGCCAAACGCGGAAAGGGTCGTTTCTGCGGCCTTGCAGGCATGGAGCACGACGCGCTAACGCACTGAATTTGCATGATTATCGGATATCTGAGAGTGAGTACGAAGGAGCAGCGGCCCGACCGCCAGGTGGACGGCCTTAGGGGCCTGTGCGACGAGCTCCATGTGGAGCGTCTTTCGGCGGTGTCCGATCATCGTCCGATCTTTGAAACGGTCCTGCGGCGGCTGAAGCGTGGCGACACGCTCTTGGTCTGGGATCTGGACCGCGCCTTCCGATCTACCGCTGACGCCATCGTGCACGACGAGCAGCTGCGGGGACGTGGGGTTTGCCTGAAAGCGGTGAACTTTGTCGTCGACACGCTTACCGCTGATGGGAACTACGCCTATCAGGTCAATGCCGCCGCCGCTGAGCGGGAACGGCGAAAAATCTCCGAACGCACACGCGAAGGGCTTGCAGCAGCGCGGGCCCGCGGCGTGAGGCTTGGCCGCCCGCCGAAGCTTAGCGAAGAGCAGGTTCGCTCGGCCCAGTTGCGCATCGCTTTGGGGACAATGACGCTGAAGGACATCGCGAGGCAACTTCGCGTTCATCCATGGACGCTGACACGTTCCATCAAGCGGTTCGACAGGGGAAGCTGAGAGAAACGGCGATCCCGACACCGTGCCGGGACCGCCTCGAGGCCTTAGGCCGGTTTTGGCTTGTTGGTGCGCAGGACGATCCGGCCGCCGCTGGCTGGCAAGAGCTCGAGCTGGAGCGTCAGGCCTTCGCCGTCATCGTGCGCCCAGGCGGCGCCGATGCTGGTCCAAGGGGCATTCTCGCGATCCGGTGCATGGTAGGCGATGTGGGTCGGTTGCTTGGTTCTGGACTTCGAATTGGTGCGGGACATGGTGTGTTCCTTCGCGTTCGGTTGTCGATGCGAGGACAAGCGGCTGGGCTTTGAGCCGGGCTGTCGTGGTCAACACGTTTACGCGGGCAGGCCATTGACCGACCGGCGGCTCAGCCGAACTCGCAATCCGCCGACAACCACGCAGGCAATGCCGCTGCGCTCGCGGGGGACAGGACAAGCGGAGAGCCCTCCCGCCTCCACCGCAAACAACTGCGGAGACGGTCCAGACATGCGAAAGCCGCCCAAGGGCGTTCCCCCGGGCGGCTTGGCGGCGCGGGCATCAAAGCCCGTAGGTCTTGCGGACAGCGGCAAAGCCGTCGACGGCGGCGATCCCACCACGTTTGGTGTAAGGCTTCATGGGGAACGCCATGTAGCGCGGTTGCCAGTCAGACTTGCCCTTGCGATTGCCCTCGAGGCAGTCCCGAATGATCTTCTTCTGCACGGTGGCGGTGGAGGAGATGTGGGCTTCGGCGGTTGCCTTGCCCGCCGTCTCACGGACCATCGCATTGATCGCCTCTTTATCGCGCAAGAGGTCGAAGAAGGCTTCGTCAGGTCGCCAGTGCTCTGCCATCTCGATGGCGTAGCGGGTTCCCAGCACCTCGATCAGCGGATCGCCGCTCCCCAGCGCCTCGGCCACCACGACGTTCAGGATGCGCACCACCTCAAGCGGCTTGAGCGCGATGAGTTTTGCGAGGACCTCATGGAGGTCTTGCCGAGCGTGCGGGTTGCTTCGACCCGGAACGATGGGCTCGTCATCCTCGCCATCCAGACCCAGCAAGGCGCGAACCTCCTGCCGTTCCTTCCGAAACTCAGCCTCGGCGCTATTGCATGTGAGTGAAGCGACCGTGGCTTCGCTGTCGGCGCGCTGGGGGTCGGAGTCCACCCGCCAAAGGCTCGAGCCCGCCAACAGGTGCGCCACCATGAGACGCAGCACCATACCACTGTCCTTGCGCACAGCGTTCCTGACCGCGGCGTGGCGGTGCAGGTCGAGGTAGGTCTGCATGGCCTTGGTGATCTCAGGCTTGGCAACGGACGCGTCCCCGCCTTCGGTCTTCTGCACGGCCTTGCGCCTTGCCTCCTTGCGGGTCACGAAGCCTTCGAAGAAGCGGACCTCGCCGTCATGGAGGGCTTGGACATACACCCTGCCGCCGTCCGTCTTGGCCGCTTCTGCATGGTCGTATCGTGGCCACCAGTGACCCACATCGAGGATCACGACCTCGCTCCATCCCTCTTCCAGATAACGCGCCTTCGCCTCAGCGATGGCGGTGTTCTGTAGGGCCCAGAACTTTTGGGCATCGTCAAAATAGGCCTCATCGCCGAAAAGGTCGGTGACAATGGCCCCGTCATAGGCGGATGGGTCGAACAAGGCGTTGCCGACCGGGATCGCCCCGCCTCCGAAAAGCCAGCGCTTGAGCGCCTGTCCCTGCGGTGCGTGGTCCTCCTTGGACCGAAACAGGCTCCACCACTCCTTCTGCTGACCCTTGCTTGCCATGGTGAGCGTCCGGGCGGTTGGCGCATCGATCTCGCCCTTGCGCAGGGTGGTCAGGATGGGACCATGGAGGTTGGCAATGGCAAGGCGCCTGCGCACCAGCCGTTCGGTGACACCGAAGGCGGCGGCAATCTCCTCCGCCGTCTGGCCTTGTCGCACCAGCGCGGCAAAGGCTTTGTACTGATCGATCTCGTCCATGGGGAGACGAGACACATTTTCCGCGAGAGAGGCTTCGATGGCGGCGGCATCATCGCCATCCTCCATCACGATGCAGGGCACCGGATCAGCTGTGCCGCTCTCTTCGGCAAGCTTGGCGAGGGCGTTGAAGCGCCTCTGCCCTGCGACGATCTCGAAGCCTGTGCAATTGGGCCGGACCAGAAGCGGCTGCAAAAGCCCGATGGCTTTGATGCTGGCTTCCAGATCGGCGGTGTCGGTGCCGCCCACCTTGCGCACGTTGGTCTTTGACACTTTGAGGTCTGAAAGGTCGATGTTTTTGAGTTCCATGGATTGTCTCCTGAGTTTGGGTTTGTGGAATTGCGCAAGCCTCCCGAAGGACACTTTCCGCGCATGAACCCTTGCCCAGCGGCGAGCGCCCCGAACGACACCTTTGGAGTGCGGCGCCCTGCGCCGCGCCGTCTCGGGGGCGAGACCAAAGCCGGCGACCGGTCCACCGGCTTTGTGGGGGACCGCTTAGGGGTGCCCCGAACGGCCCTGCCGGTTGGCTGGCACCGCTTGCGGGTAAAGCCGGTTGACCTGTCGCAACGCAACGCCGGCTTTGGTGTAAGCTGGTCAGAAGGGTTCCAGGCGCGTGTCGACGCGCCGAAAGATATGCGGCGGCACCCCGTGCCGCCTCCACCATCCCCTGTCCCGGATCGTCACCCGAATGGGCCGAAACCGCCATGCGGGTTCGGTAAGAGCACGGCAAGGCCGTGATCGCATAGAGCCGGATAAGACAGCCACATCACCATTATCGAAAACCAACCCCCCATCGTGCTAGCCATTCCCTTCCTTGCCTTTGTGGTTCAACAAACGGGAATTGCCTGATGGCCGACCCCACGTCTGCATCGCGAACCCACGAAGACCGTCTCGAAACGGCGTTTGCGGCTGCTTTGAAACAGCACGAGCAGGAATTGGGTGAACCCCTGCCAAATCCACCCACCTTGGAGATGGAGGCAACGGAGGAGTTCTCCGCCCGGGTTGTGCCGATTGGGGATGGCACTGTTGTCCGGATCAGCACGGGGACGGTCGACCACCTCGACGCCTTGTGGTCGCGCGGTCTGGATGATCCGAAACTTCTTGCGGAAGGCGATATCCCCGAAGGCTATGCAGCCGATGAGTTAACAGACGTATCGCTGGCCTGGCTGGTGCTCCACGAACTCATGCATGTGAAATTAGGTCACGTGGCACTGGCAGGTGCTGCCGGCCTCTCCGATCCTGTCACCGAGGAGGGGTTGGACATCCTGTCATTTGCCAAGCAGACCGACTTGGCATTCCCGACTCTGCCGGCGGACGAACGCAAAAAGGTTCGTCCATGCTTGGAAATGCAGGCGGACAACGATGCCACCGACCTCCTGTTTGGCGTCTATGCCGACGACGCGCACCAGGCGCTACGCTTGAAATGCGCCAGCATAGTCGCGGTCATGGCTTTGATCGAAGTCCAAACCGTCAAGGCGGGCCAAAGCGTTCACTACCCGCTCGCTGGCACGCGATTCTTCCAGACGCTCGGGCACCTTTATCAGATGTGGATGTTCCCACTGGCGGCGTTCGACGAAGACGGCGAAACCCGCGTCATGCGGATCGAACGGCAGGTCGATGAGGCCGAGTATGACGCGTTCATCGCGGAAGTCCTGGTGCCTGTGGTCAGCGATGCCACCATCCTCGCGCGCGCAAGTGGGGCGGACGCCTTTGCCGATGTGCTGGGCGGTGAGATGAACCTTTTGCGTGATCTCCTGACCGTCCAGTTGGCTGAGGACATGGACACCGCCGAACTCCTCACCGAGGCCGCGAAGGAGTGGTGCGAGCTTGTAAAAACAAATGGGATGGTTTTGGGGGTGATTCGGAACGGCCAACATACTCCATAGTCGAAGCTTTCGGTGGGAACCGAAGGTGGTGACTAGAAACTTCGTAAAGGATGGCGGTGGGCGGACGCCCAGCGTTCGATAGCGGTGAGCAGCCCGAGGAAATTCGGGGACTGGTTTGTCTTGTTTAGATAGCCAAGCGTTTTGGCTCAGGTGCTGACTAGCAGTTGCTACCGCCTCGGCAGGCGGGTTGTTTCCCATGGACGCTCAGGCTGTCATACAGCCGTCATCGGGCTCGGTTAGCGGTGATAAAAATGAACTCGTGGGAGAGATCATGAGCAAGTATGCCCTTCTCACCGCTACAGCGCTCGCCGTTGGCGCTGTCGCTGTCGCTGGTCCGGTTCAGGCTCGGGATCAGATCAGCATCGTTGGATCGTCGACCGTATTTCCATACACGCAAGCCGTTGCTGAGCAATTCGCCCAGTCGACCGGGGCTCCGTCTCCGATCGTCGAATCGACCGGCACCGGCGGTGGCATGAAAATCTTCTGCGGCGGCGTCGGACCCGACTTCCCCGACATCACCGGCGCGTCCCGCTCGATGAAGTCGTCCGAATGGGAAGACTGCCAATCTAACGGCGTCACGGATATTACCGAGGTTCTGATCGGATTCGACGGCCTTTCCATTGCGCATGCGCAAGGTGCTGTGGACTTTGGCCTCACCGAGCAAGAGCTCTTCATGGCTCTCGCGGCACAGGTGCCCGTGGACGGCGAACTTGTCGACAACCCTTACACCAAGTGGTCCGAGATCAACCCTGAACTCCCTGACACTGACATCACAGTCTTCGGCCCACCGCCGACGTCAGGCACGCGCGACGCGTTCGTCGAGCTCGCCATGCACGATGGGTGCAATGGGTTCGAGATGCTGGCCGAGATGGAAGAGGCCGACGAGGACAAATGGGAAGAAGTCTGCTCGCGGATGCGGACGGACGGACCGTTCATTGAGGCCGGTGAGAACGACAACCTCATCGTTCAGCGTCTCATCTCCGACCCGAACGCGCTTGGTATTTTCGGCTACTCCTTCCTATACGAAAACCAAGACAGTCTGAAGGCCGTGCCGGTGAATGATACTGAGCCGAATTTCGACACGATCGCATCTGGCGACTACGACATCGCGCGCCCAATCTTCTTCTACATCAAGAACGCCCATCGCGACGCGATCCCGAATCTTCAGGCGTTCATCGAAGAGTACGTGTCGGATGCGGCCCTTGAGACTGGCGGCTACCTTTCGCAGCGCGGCCTGACGCCGCTGGGCGACGAGCGCCGCGCTGGGGTTCAAAGTAACGCGGTCGAAGGGGTTGCGATGGAAGCGCCGAAGAGTTAGAAAGGTGCATAACTTTACGGGAAAAACTGCGGCCGGTCTCTGACTGGCCGCTTTTTTTGTTACGACTACTGAGGTTGTATGGCGGGCTACGCGTTTTTGCTAATCGCGATCTTTGTTGCGACGTCTTACTTAATCGGTCGATCCAAGGGGCTCGCGTTGGCAGCCGCTTCGACCGACCGGATCCATTCGCGGCCCATCTATCACGGAGCTTTCGTTGCAGTCTGGGTCGGCGTGCCCACTCTCGTTCTAGTGATACTTTGGCTGTTGCTCGAAGACAACGTCATTGCAGGCCTCGTTCTCGAAACACTTCCGGCAAGCGCACTGGAGGGAAAGACGCCTGCGCAGGCAGCGCTGATTTCGCAACAAATAGCAAACGCGGCAGAAGGACGGACTTTCGGCGCGCCATCGCGTGAGATTCTCATTGCGGCGGAAACACTCGTGCGTTGGACTCACATTGCGAACTGGGCGATGCTTGTTGTCGCGATCAGCGTCATGCTGATCGCGCTGGTCGTTGCGCGTTCTCAGCTCGGTCCGGATTTTCGGGCCCGTAACCGCTTCGAGCGGGTGATATCGGCACTCATGTTTTTGTGCGCTGCCGCGGCGATCATGACGACTCTCGGGATTCTTGCGTCGCTCGTATACGAGGCCGTCCGCTTTTTCGGGATGGTCCCTATTCAAGAATTCTTATTTGGCCTCAACTGGGAGCCCCAGATTCCGCTACGTGAAGATCAAGTCGCCGCATCGGGGGCGTTTGGAATTGCTCCTGTTTTCATCGGGACAGTCCTTATCGCGGCAATCGCAATGCTGGTAGCGACGCCGATTGGCCTCTTCACAGCCATCTACCTGGTCGAGTTTGCGACGCCGTCCACCCGCTCGGTCGTCAAGCCAATCATGGAAATATTGGCGGGTGTTCCGACGGTCGTTTACGGCTTCTTTGCCGTCCTCACGGTCGCGCCCGCGCTCCGGGAGTTTGGCCAGATTCTAGGTCTTGCGGTATCGCCAAACAGTGCACTTGCTGCCGGAGCGGTAATGGGTATCATGATCATCCCGTTCATTTCATCACTCTCCGACGATGCTATTTCCGCGATCCCAAGGTCGCTGCGCGATGGCTCACTTGCACTTGGGGCGACTCGCGGAGAGACAATGCTCAAGGTTCTCGTGCCGGCGGCGTTACCAGGGATTATGGGTGGCATTCTGCTGGGGGTGAGCCGCGCAATCGGTGAGACGATGATTGTCGTGATGGCGGCCGGTATATTCGCAACGCTTACCCTCAACCCCATAGACAGCGTCACGACTGTAACAGTACAGATTGTCACGCTCCTCATTGGAGACACGGCGTTTGACTCACCGAAGACTCTGGCTGCTTTTGCGTTGGGGCTCACACTGTTCATTTTGACGTTTGGCATCAACATTGCAGCGATTTCGATCGTCAAACGCTGGCGGGAACAATATGAGTGATATCGCCGCACCACGGGCGGGGTCGGTGGCTTGGGATTCCGATCATGTCAAGCAGCTAAGAAAGAGGCGCAGTCGGCTTGACCTCTACCTACGCATCTTTGGGATCGGTAGTATTATCGTTGCCTTCGGCATGTTGGCAACCTTGATTGTATCATTAGTTGCCACAGGTTATCCTGCATTCCTTCAGACCGAAATACGGGCACAAATATACGTTGATCCGGCGGAGGTCAACTCAGAGAACTTCTTCGCAAGCGACTGGCGATCTGTATTCGATGATAGCCTCAGAAGAGAATTTTCGGATCTCAGTAACGCAGAGTTTAGGCAATTTAGGCAGCTCTACACGCAGCCCGCTCCATTCCTTCTACGAGATGAACTTCTTAGTGATCCGTCCGTCGTCGGGCAAACGATAGAAGTTGAAATTCCTGCTGCGGACATTGCCGACCAGTTCAACAAAGGACGCATTCTACGAGAGACACCCGAAAACCGGCGACGGATCAATGACTTTCAGATCCATATGTTCGATCGCTTAAAGGAACAGGGTCTCGTTTCCGCACCCTTCAACTGGGGTCTTTTTCTCAATTCCGATAGCCGCTTTCCCGAGCTCGCTGGCCTGCGGGGCGCGATTGTCGGATCCTTTTACGCCCTCCTCGTCTGTTTCCTTTTGAGTTTCCCGATGGGAGTCGCAGCAGCTGTTTACCTTGAAGAGTTTGCGCCGAAGAACCGACTGACCGATATCGTAGAGGTCAATATCAATAACTTGGCCGCGGTTCCGTCGGTCATATTCGGCTTGTTGGGGCTTGCGGTCTTTCTCAATTTCTTGGGGCTGCCACGATCAGCGCCCCTGGTTGGTGGTATGGTGCTCGCACTGATGACGTTGCCTACCATAATCATCGCTACGCGATCGGCGCTCCGGTCAGTACCCCCTTCCATTCGCGAAGCGGCCCTTGGGATGGGCGCGTCCAAACATGAGATGATTGTGCATCACGTCCTCCCCCTCGCGCTACCCGGCATTCTAACCGGCACCATCATTGGCCTCGCACAGGCCCTCGGGGAAACGGCGCCCCTCCTTCTGATCGGGATGAACGCATTTCTAACGAGCCCCCCAGGAGGGATTGCGGATCCAGCCACGGCGCTGCCTACGCAGATATACATTTGGGCGGACAGTCCCGAGCGCGGGTTTGTTTCACGGACGTCGGCAGGCATCCTGGTTTTGCTCGGCTTCCTCATAACTATGAATGCAATTGCGGTCTTCTTGAGAGCACGACTTCAGCGAAATTGGTGATAGGAAATGTGGGATCGAGGATCATCAAATGAGCCGATCCTTGGCGAATCAAATCTTATATTCGGAAAGATGCCTCAGTCTGCGGGCGGTAGCATTTCTTCCCCGTCAATTGCGTAGGCGGCGATTGTTTCCCGCTCAACATCGTCAAGAACAGGCACAAGACCTGACACAAACAAATATCCCCCTGGCGAGGCTCCGTACAAAAATTCATTTATAAAGTCTACAATTCCAGGAGTAAACTCTCGGCTCTCATTTTTAATATATAGATATAAAGGGCGAGAAAGCGGGTATTCTCGAGTTGAGATCGATAGAAAATCTGGCGAAATACCCTCGATCAAAACAGGCTTTAGTATCGAGGTGTTCTGATAGTAGTATGAGTAGCCAAATATACCTAACGTACCGGGCTTTTCGGAGAGAACCCGTACGATTTCTTCATCATCCTCACCGCCCTCAACAAACGGACCGTCTGTGCGAATCGTTGAGCAGATACGCGTCCACTCATCCCCGTCAGTATCTTCAAGGGCCGCCAAGACCGGATACATCCGGCAGCCCCCCTGCATCGCCAGCTCCTCGAAGGAATCCCGGGTGCCTGACGTCGGTGGCGGGCCAATAACGGAAATAGGGATATCGGGTAGTTCGGAGCGAACGTCGGCCCACGTAGTATGGGGATTTGGTCTGAGCTCTCCGTCGATGGGCACGGTTTTAGCGAGTGCTGTGTAGAGATCCTGAAGGGTTAGGATGAAATCGTCATCTGTCGTCCGAGGTGTGGCAAGAGTGAGTCCATCATATCCAATCATCATCTCGGTTATGTCGAACACGCCGTTGTCGCGGCATATCTCCCACTCGGAATGCTTCATGGGCCGTGATGCCCCGGTCATGTCTGGGTAATCGGGTCCTATGCCTGCGCAGAAGACAGCCATCCCGCCACCTGTGCCCGTCGAGCGAATGGTTGGTGGCGGGTGCTTGCCCTGTTCGGCGAAAGCATCAGCTACAAGTTTGGTGTAGGGATACACAGTCGATGATCCGACGATATCAATAGGTTCTTGGGCGACAGCGGCTCCCAGACCACCTAGAGTAAATGCAACTACAGAATAGACACGCCATTTCGACACGGCGAGACCTCCCAGTCATTGTTTCTTGCAGGGTGATCAACGATTGTTTGTGTGTTTCTGAAGTCGTGGATTGTAGTGATTGAGTCGCACTTGATCCCAATCGCTTCGTGAAGGACTCTGACGACTGAGGCGCCGCAGCTCTTTGTGCAAATTGCAGCCGTGATGTTTCGGCGCTTACCAACTTTATCGAGATGTTGACTGACGCCTATCACGAGGTAGAGCGCACCATTTTTTATCGGCGCCGATATCACGGCTTTTTGTACGCCAGCTCTAAAGGAAAGCTCGACCTCTTCCGTGGATGTGAAGACGCCAGTGCAATCTACCACGATGTCAATTCCATGGGTGGCGAGCGGGAGGTCTTCGATCCGTCTCACCTGGACAAACGGCGATAGCGTAACGTCAACGCTGAGGCTTCCATGATCGAAGCCAAACGCTTCCAGCCAGCGACCATGGGCGGAATCAAACTCTATAAGCGTCGTGTGCTGAGCCGGGTTGCCGGCGGGAGCGTTCAAAAGTGCAATCTCATGACATCCGCTCGTTCGGATCAGACGCCGAAGCACAAGTTTATCAATCTGGCCAAGTCCGTTGACAGCTAGCCGTGCCAAGATCGCTACTCCGCCATTCACACTTGATGGTTTCTGGCGCCACGTGGCGCAGGGCCGCGCTTGTCTCGGTTTTGGCCGATGTCGTCGAGAGCGGCTTGGATTTCGGTCGGTCGCATGGTGTCAAGCGGCAGCTTGGCGAAGCGCTTAACCTTGTGCTCGAGTGCTCGGAAGGCGATCTCGAAGGGCTTTAATTGGTTGTCATTGCCAGCACTGACGGGGTCGGATACACCCCAATGCGCAATCATTGGCCGTCCCGGCCAGGGCGGTGCATCTTCGTTCGCCGCTCGGTCACAGACCGTGACGACGAAATCCATTCTGGCGGATCCATCGTCGAGATACTTATTGGCCGATTTCGGTGAGTACTTACCCGGATCGTCGCCAACCGATTGCAAGACCAATGCGGCTTTGGGGTTGACGCGCGAGTAGGGTTTAGTTCCCGCCGAATGGGCAACAAACTGGCCATGTCCCATCCGGCCAAGCAACGCTTCCGCAAAGATTGATCGGGCTGAGTTTCCCGTACAGACAAATAGTACATGATACGGTCCGGAGCGCCCGGCGACCGTAACTTCTTCGTCCCCTGAGTCATCAAGGCAGAGTTCTGGCCGCCCGTGACAACAATCGTGGACTAGATATCTTACAAGCTCACCGAACCGGTCCAAGTTCACGCCGTAGTAGACAGAGCGACCGTCGCGCCAGGTATTCAAAAGCCCAGCGCGCGTCAGGATGCCTGCATAGACAGACAGTGTGTTTGGCTTCAGGCGAAGCGCGCCGGCAATCTCACTAGGTCGGACCCCTTGTGGCATGCGTCGAGCTAATAGCCGAAACACGGCGAGACGGCCCGGATGGCCCAGCGCCGCAAGTGCTTCGCTTTCGTTCTTTATATTCATGGATTCATGAATCCACGATTGTCGGATTTGTGTCAACCCTAGACTGGAACGACTCAGCTGGGGCCGTCCTGCGTGCGGTGGTGAAGTGTGTTGCCCTGTCGTCCGAGAAAAACCTTTGCTACATTTCCATCGAACACGCCGGACGAAGCGTGAAACTTGAGTTGGGGGCAAACGCGTGTGCCATTGAAGGCATCGACCCTAGCTTGTGGACCCACACGGCGAGCTCTGGTTTTCGCCTTGGGCACTGCACCCTTCGCTGGCCGGCGCCTTCGCGCTAGCCGGCCAATTCGTTTTGGCTTAACGCCTGTTTTCCTCGCGACCGATGCCGAGGTTTTGGCAGCGATGCGTGCTTACCTAGAGCGCGCAACGGGGCGTTCCATCGAGCTCGTATCGCGCCGGACCTACCAAGAAGTCACTACGCTTCTTGTCGCACGTGAGCTCGACGCGGCGTGGATCTGCGGGTACCCGTTCGTCCGGTTTCGAAGCGCTCTAAAGCTGCTTGCTGTGCCGATATGGCAGGGTCGGCCGCTCTACCAGTCCTATATCATCACGCAGGCGAACCGCGCCGCTCATGACGTTGTCGATCTTGTCGGAGACATTCATGCATACTCCGATCCTGACTCGAACTCCGGATACCTTGTCACGCGTGCTCACCTTGCCACTGTCTCGAGACAGCCGGACCAACACTTCTCCCGTACCTTTTTCACCTACGGTCACGAAAACGTCGTTCGGGCGGTCGCGACGGGACTTGCGCAGTCTGGCTCGGTCGACGGCTATGTCGCCGACGTTCTCGCGGCTGTCGACCCTTCTCTTGGGGCTCAAGTAAAGGCGGTCTGGAAATCGGAGTGGCTTGGCTTTCCTCCGATTGCTGCACCACGGGAACCCGCAGATCCCGCGGCAACAGCCGCGGTTGAAGCCGCGGTTTTGGCCCTAAAAGAAGATGCGCTCGGCCAAGTGGTTCTTGCGATGCTGCATCTTGATGGTTTTGATCGGAGAGATGCGTCACTTTACGAGCCGATCCGGCAAAAAATGCTTACGGCCGGCCTAGGATGAAACATCAACGTCCCCCAGGAGTATCCTACTGGATACGATTGCCGATGCAATGGGCGGCCAAGCTTCCTCTCGTGATTAAGGTCCCGCTGGTCGTTGCAATCCTTATGATCTTCGTCGGCGTGGCTGTGTCGGAACGCGTTATGTCCCGCCTCATCCAAACGCAATCGCAGCAAATCGACGATCTGGCGAATGCATACCTCGCTGGGCTCGCACCCGCTCTCACTCCCTACGTTGCCCGCGAAGACATATGGGCGGCTTTCGAAACACTTGAGCGGTCGCTGGAAACTAATGGCGCTGTGCGCCCTCTTGAGGCCGTTGTAACGAACAGTGCTGGGCAAATCATCGCGGCAACCGATCCGGCGACAGCGCCCACCCTCGGAGAGCTCCCCTCAAGTTTTCGCGCCGCTAAGCTGGACGGCGGCGCGCACATCGATGCGGCCGCCGGAACTGCGACCCTAAGGCGAACACTAACGTCAGAGGGCCGGAACGTGGGAACGATTTCCACACTGATAGATGTGGAAGCGCTGATCGCCGAGCGGCACCAGGTGACGGTGCTCTTGCTTTTGACAAATGGCCTTCTCACGCTCGGTTGTGCGGCGCTGGGATTCTTGGTCGTGATCAAGCTTCTTGAGCCGATGCAGATCCTCACAAGACATCTTGCCGTGGATGCGCAGACCGGCCCGAGCGAAATCCCCCTGCCGAGGATGCCTGCTATTGGCACTGAGGGCCATCGCCTCTTCACCCACTACAACGCACTGGCGCGCGCCCAGAAGGATAGGCGACTTCTAGAAAAACAGCTTGCTGAGGAGGAGAGATTGGCCGACCTTGGTCGCCTTGCATCAGGGATGGCCCATGAGATCAACAATCCGCTCGGCGGTCTCTTCAACGCCGTCGATACGATAAAAAGACACGGACATAACGAGTCGGTTCGGCAACGGAGCGCTCGACTAATCGATCGAGGGCTCGCTGACATTCGCGACATCGTCAAGGCAACGCTCCACGTATACCGCCCGGAACGGGGTAAGCCAGGTTTCGGACCGAGCGATGTCGATGACGTAAGGACGCTAACGAGTCTCGAGATCAGACGGCGCTCATTGACAGCAACGTGGCGCATCGCACTCGAAGGTGCAATAGCAGTGCCGCGATCCCCAATGAGACAGGTACTCCTCAACCTAGTGCTGAATGCAGCTATAGCATCGCCTGCCGGCACTCAAATCGAGGTCGACATATTCATATCCGAAGGGAACTCAATTCTCGTGATTGCCGTCAAGGATAGCGGTCCCGGCATCCCTGACGCAGCTGCGGCTATCCTAAAGGACACAGACGCGAAGAGGCCGCTCGGCCATCACGGCGGGCTCGGGCTCTGGATGGTGCGTAGAGCCGTTAGCGACAGCGGCGGCACGATCGATTGGAACCGATGCACCGTGGGCACAAAAATCGTTCTATCCATTCCTATTGTCGACTTCAAACGCGGAGGTACCTGGCATGAAGCCGCATGATGCGCTGTGCGTTGCGATCATTGAAGACGATAAGATTATGGGCGAATCGCTTGTTCAAGGCTTGTCCCTCGAAGGGATAGACGTAACTTGGTGGCGCTGCGGAGAAGAGGCACTGAAGGGGCTCGCCGAATGCCCGCCGGATGTCGTCCTGTGCGATATCCGGCTGCCCGGACGCTCTGGCGACGAGGTTTTTTGCGAAGCGGCTCGCTTGCCGCATCCTGCACCATTTCTCTTCATGACCGCGTACGCTGACATCGATCAGGCCGTTGATTTAATGCGTCGGGGGGCGAGCGACTACCTGACGAAACCCTTCTCGCTAAGCGAGCTATTGGATCGTCTCGGGCGTTTCGCCGAAAAGGCCGAAACGCGGTGTACGCTTGGTGCATCCAACGAGATGGTCGAAATTGAGAGGACCCTTTCGCGCATCGCAGACAGCGATACTCCGGTCCTCATCACCGGACCGATCGGCGTCGGGAAAGAGGTGTGCGCACGTCGCCTTCACGAGTTATCCCGTCCAAATACACCTTTTGTGGCAGTAAACTGCGCAGCGATCCCACCGGAACTTCTTGAGGTAGAAATTTTTGGGCACGCTGCCGCCTCGATCGTTGGCCGACCCCATGATCATATCGGCTACGCTGAACGAGCTGCGGACGGAGTGCTCCTTCTCGACGCGGTATCCGACGCACCGAAAGCGGTGCAACTGAAGCTCTTGGAACTCTTAGACCGAGGGTCTTTCTGCCGCATTGGGGAGACCGAGGCGCGGCCGCTCGGAGCCCGAATTGTTGCTCTTGCCCGTGATCAGGAACCCGGCGGTACGCTGCGGCACGAGCTGTTTTACCGCCTCAGCACATTCTCAGTGGCACTTCCTCCGTTGCATTCCCGACCACTCGATATTGAGTGGCTTGCCAGGCTGTACTTTGATCACTTCAAAGACAGCGGCAGTGGAAAGCGTGTGCTGCGCGGCCTGTCTAATCTCGCGATCGAGGCTGCACGTTTGCATGAGTGGCCGGGTAACGCTAGGGAGCTTCGCAATCGGCTTGAACGTGCGTGTGCCATGGCAGAGGGGCCGTGGCTCTTACCCAGCGACCTTTTTCCGACAACGGCTCGGAGCGAGACCATCGGCGGGAGCGCGCTCACCGACGTGCGTAATGCCGCAGAAAGGCGAGCGATCGCCGGCGCACTGAAAGACGCCGATGGTCGCTTGCAAGAGGCAGCGTCGTTACTTGGGATTTCGCGAACGACACTTTGGGAGAAGATGCGAAGGCATTCTCTACATTAGTCTTAAACACCTAATTTTCATTTAATTCTATATACAGCCATAAGTCTTATTAATATGTTCGGAACTCCAAACATGTATTACTTATGTTCGGCAATTAAAACGCCACACCTAACGTAGGAAGTGCCTTTGATCCATTGCGTTTGCTTTGGAACTGGTCTTTAATTTGACAACGTCGAAAAAAGGCAACTCGGGGAAACGCCATGAAAGGTTGCAACCGCTTGGTCGATGTCGGCCGACGTCAATTCCTGCGAGGCGGTGCTGTAGCAGCCGTCGGCGCGGCAAGTGCCTCGGTTATGCCGGCCAGCGCCCAAACAGCTCAGACCGCGGCGCTGGTCGACTACCCATCAAATCGGCTTGCCAACGTCGCCGATCTCGAGGTCAACGAACCGCTCACTGTCGCCTACCCAGACTCACAATCTCCCGGCGTCTTGTTGAAACTCGGTTTGGCTGTCCCAGACGGTGTCGGTCCCGATACCGACATTGTCGGGTTCTCGATTCTTTGTCCCCACAAGGGATGGCCTCTCATTTACTCCAAGGAACAGCGAACCTTCAACTGCCGAGGTCACTATTCGATCTTCGATCCTGAAAAAGGTGGCCAGCAAACCTGGGGGCAGGCTACACAAAACTTGCCTCAATTCGTTCTGCGGGTCGATGGTTCAGGCAACATTTTTGCCGAAGGCGTCGACGAACTCATCTACGGTCGTACTTCGAATGTGTTGGGGGGCTGAAATGGCTTTCAAAAGAAACATTGACAGGCTGCCGATCCCACCCGTCGACGCCAAGAAGCACAATGTCGTCTGTCACTACTGTATCGTCGGATGCGGCTATCACGCCTATACATGGCCGGCTAAACAGCAAGGGGGAACAGCTCCTGACCAAAATGCCTTCGGCGTTGACCTGACAAGCCAGCAAGCCATCAACTCGGAGGCTTGGTATTCGCCATCCATGTACAACGTCGTAAAGCAGGACGGCAAAGACGTCCATATAGTGGTAAAGCCGGACTACGGCTGCTCGGTCAATTCAGGTCTCGCGTCTGCGCGCGGCGCACGGATTGCTGAATTGAGCCACTCGGAAACGTCCGGAACTCAGCAACAGCGCCTGAAAGATCCAATGGTCTGGCGCTACGGCCAGATGCAACCCACAGGCTGGGACGATGCGCTCGATCTCGTCGCGCAAGTGACGGCAAGGGTCATCGAGGAGCAGGGCGAGGATGGCCTTTTCGTCTCGGCGGCTGACCACGGCGGTGCAGGTGGCGGCTATGAGTTCACCTGGGGGACAGGTAAGCTCTACTTCGACCCGCTGAAGATTCGGAACATTCGGATCCACAATCGGCCAGCGTATAACTCGGAGGTTCACGCGTCCCGGGACATGGGCGTCGGCGAACTCAATAACTGCTATGAGGATGCGCAGCTTGCCGACACAATCATGGTGGTTGGCGCAAATCCAGTCGAAGCACAGACTAACTATTTCCTGAACCACTGGGTACCCAACCTCAATGGTGGCTCGCTCCCGAGAAAACGGCAAGAGCTGCCCAACGAACCGCACGAACGCGGAAGGATTGTCATCGTCGATCCGCGACGTACAGTTTCCGTTAATGCGTGCGAGATTGAGGCAGGCGCCGACAACGTCCTCCATCTCGCCATCAATAGTGGTACCGACATGGTACTTCTAAACGCGTTGATGTCGCACATCGCCGATCAGGGCTGGATCGACAAAGAGTTCATCGACGCGCGCACAGCCGAACCCACGGCGAGCGCTAGCGAGGGGTCTCCGGAACTACCGCGCAAACCGCTGTCGAAGGGTGAAGTGGCACCCTTGACGGACTTCCAAACCGCGCTCGATGCCAATCGAACAACCCTCGAAGAAGCGGCGGAGATTACAGGCGTCTCAGTCGAAGACATGGAGAAGGCCGCGCGTTGGATAGCTGAGCCCAAGGACGGTGGCGCCCGAAGAAGAACGATGTTTTGCTACGAAAAGGGGCTGATTTGGGGCAACGACAACTACCGCACCAATGGTGCCTTGGTAAACCTAGCGCTCGCGACTGGTAACATTGGAAGGCCGGGTGGCGGCTGCGTGCGCCTTGGTGGCCACCAAGAAGGATATGTCCGCCCATCCGACGCATTCATCGGCCGACCAGCACCCTACATCGATCAACTCCTCATACAAGGTGAAGGCGGCGTGCATCACGTCTGGGCCTGCGATCACTACAAAACGACGCTCAACGCATTTGAATTCAAGCGCGTCTACAAAGAGCGCACTGACAAGGTAAAGGACGCCATGAGTTCCGTGCCATACGGCGATCGAGAGGCGATGGTCGAGGCGATAATGGGAGCGATAGCGAATGGCGGCCTCTTCGTGGTCGACATCGACATTGTGCCGACGAAGATCGGCGAAGCCGCGCATGTCGTGCTCCCGGCTGCCACCGCGGGCGAGGTGCCGATCACGTCCATGAACGGCGAGCGACGGATGCGGCTTACCGAGAGATACATGGACCCTCCCGGCCAGGCCATGGGCGACGGGCTCATCGCAGCGCGTATAGCCAACCATCTGGAGCGGGTTTTCCGAGATCTTGGCAATGCCGAACGTGCGGAAGCCTTCGCCGGAAAGTTCGATTGGCAGACAAACGAGGACGTGTTTATGGATGGCTACCATACACACGCAGGTGGCGGCGAGTTCGTCACATACGAGCGTCTGCGCGAAATGGGCACCAACGGGTTCCAAGAGCCGGCAGTCGGTTTCGAGAACGGGGAGATTGTCGGAACAAAACGCCTGTATGCGGACGGAAACTTCTCCACTGACGACGGTCGCGCGCGCTTCTGCGTCGCCGAGTGGGGAGGCCTCAGGGCACCCGGAAAGGAGGAGCAGAAGGCAGAGTTCGATTTCCTCATCAACAACGGCCGTGCAAACCTCGTGTGGCAGTCGGCTTACCTTGACGACGAGAACGAGTTTGTCATGGACCGCTGGCCGTTCCCGTATATCGAGATGAATCCTGACGACATGACAGGTATCGGCGTCGAAGAAGGCGATCTCGTCGAGGTTTATAACGATGCGGGGTCCACCCAGGCGATGGTGTATCCAACCCCGACTGCCCGCCCCGGCGAGACATTCATGTTATTCGCCTATCCGACGGGCGTCCAAGGCAATGTTGTGAACGCCGGTGTCAACGAGCTGATCATCCCCAATTATAAACAGACGTGGGGAAACATCCGCAAGATTGCCGACGCCCCCCGTGCGGTACATCATTTATCCTTCAAGTCCAAAGAAGCGACATACTCGTAAGCTCCGAGAGAGGCGCGCGAAAAGAACGCGCCTTTCTGCTCTTTATAAAAAGCGGAGCCTGGCAAGATAATGACAACATTCGTCTACGAGACGAACGCAACGCTTCGCCTTAGTGTTGAAGATATACCTGATTTCGTGGCGCGAAGAGTTGGCGGGCGGTGCGGGTGGGAGATGGTGAAAATAGACGACGCCGTCGGTCGAACGCTTACCGAGGACGTACGTGCCCCGATGCAACTTCCGCCATTCGATCATGCTGCGGTCGATGGCTACGCCCTGGCACTCGACCATATCGACAGGTTGGGGACAGCGATCACGGTGAAGAGTGACGGTAGAGCGGGTGCTAACCAACCACCCGATGCTTCAGGGGCGGTCCGCATCTTCTCCGGCGCCCCCGTCCCCGAAAACGTCGCATCTGTTGTGATGCAGGAGCATGTGGAAAGTGGCAGCAAGTCAATCGTGCTTTCTGGCCACGTGCGCAAGGGCGCGAACATTCGCCGGCGTGGGGAAGATGTTGACCAGAACGAGCTCGTTATGGCGTCAGGCGTACGGATTGATGCGCGCCATGTCGCACTCCTCGCGGCGCTGGGGGTCGGAGATGTGCAGGTGGCACAAAGGCCCAGAGTAGCGCTAATCGCAAATGGGTCGGAGCTTGCCATACCAGGTGCTAACCGAAGATCCTACCAAGTCTACGATTCTAATTCTTCCATGGCGGCGGCGTTTTTCGCGGCGCACGGATGCAAGCTGGTTGTAAAGGAGCGCTTCACAGACGATCCGGAGGCTCTCATGGCGGCTCTCTTACGCCTCGCCGGAACCGTCGAACTTGTCGTGACAAGCGGCGGAATGGCGAGTGGAGACAAGGATCTCCTTCGCTCCACAGTCGCATCGAGCGGTGGAAGTTGGCATTGCGCTGGCGTAAAGATGAAGCCAGGGAAACCGGTGGCTTTGGGCACGGTATGCGGGACAACAGTTCTTGGTCTTCCGGACAATCCGTTCGCAGCACTCGTTGCGCTCACGCTGTTTGCGCCACCCATACTAACTGCTCTGGACGGCCGCGCCACAGTCCCAGCTTTTGCGCCAGCAGGCGCCGCCTTCGATCTTTACCGGAAACCTGGTCGGGCCGAGTTTTTTCCGGGACGTATCATCGGCCATGACAACGGTCGTCCTATGATCGATCGCCTTGGCAAAGGGGGCTCCGCGCGTTTGCGACCGCTGTGCGACGCTGAGGGTCTTGGCTTCATCGAAGCCGATCGGATGAGCATAGCGCATGACGATGCCGTGAGCTTCGCTCCATTCCAGTCGTTGCTCTAGCAACGGCGACTGGATTGCGTACATCCCCGCATTCGCGGCACGGAGCCTACCCCGGTGCCCGTGGCGCAGCGATGATGACAGCGGCTCCAAAAAGGCAAACACTGGCGCCGACGACGTCCCAGCCATCTGGCGTGACACCTTCAAAAAGCCAAAGCCAAAGAAGCGAACCTACGATATAGATGCCGCCATATGCCGCGTAGGCGCGGCCCGCGGCCGCGCTATCGATCAGAGTTAGCAGGTACGCAAACAAGGCTAACGCGGCTAAGCCAGGGAGGATCCACCAAATTGGCTCGTTGAGCCGAAGCCACGCCCAGAACGCGTAGCAACCTACGATCTCTGCGATCGCGGCAGCGAAATAGACCACAAGCGTTTGCAAATCATCATCCCTAAATCTTCTGCCGGCGATCGCGCCTTTTCCGATCAACGTGCATACCAGATCAACAATGGGTTCTATCTGCACGACGGCGCAAGATCCGCCTTGTCACGTGGGTGATTGCGGACGGAGCGGGGTGGTAGGCCTTAATGGACTTGTCGGCCATGCTTTCATGGCCCCGGCCCGGACACCGGGATAGTACTTGATTGGCCTGCCCGGTTTTCGCGCTTGAGGTGATCTAGGCTAGGCGCATTTCGTGCTGTTGGCTAGGCGCTATATGCTGCCATGTGTACGTATTGGTTGTGACCACTCTCATTCCCGGCCGCGCAGACGTCTGCCCGGCTGGTGCGCTTCTCCGACACATTTCCTGTTGCTTTTCAGCCCAGTGGGCCTGCCACGGGTCGAGTGGCAGCATGCATCAGTTGCCTACTAGACTCGCGTGGCCAGGTAAAGCGGATTGGATGTCGATTACCGCCTCACGTGGGCCGCACATGAACATTGACGCGATCGACGGCAAACGCGTCGTCGTCGACGTTCGCAAGTGCTGTTGCAAACTCATCGAGTTGGCCGTCTCGTACAATTCGCCCGGCTCTGAGCGTCCCGACGGTATTGAGCAATTTGGCATCCTCGACGGCTACGAACACGAAGCTGTGTCGCCCATCGTCGTTTTCGTACAGAGGATCAATCCGTTTGCCAGACTTGTCTGTGGGCAGCGCCATGGTGCCTTCGATCGCCTTTGCGGTCATCCGGTCACGACGGAGGGGCACCGGATACCAGGACCCCTCCGAGCCTTGGAACGCACAGAGATGCCCGCCCATCCGACATGCGATTTCAAAGTAGAAGAACTCGCCGACGCGTGGTGTGAACTCGGCCACGGGCCCGTCATCACGAAAGCGCACGATGTCGAGCTCGGCGGGAGCTGGTTTGATCGCGACGTTTCCGTACCGTGCATGCTGGACCAAGAGCTCCTCCCATGTGAGCTCTGCCTTGGATTGCTTCTGCGCCCAATAGGCGGCGACCGCATCTTCAACGGCGTCGGCCACGGCAGGGTACTCAGCCCGTAGCAATTCATAGATTCGGATCGACTTCTTAACGCCGATCTCACCGCGCCGAAAACCCCGGACATAATCCTTGCCGACAGCGTTGCGGCCGAACGCGCGTTCGAAGAGCCTGTCGAAAGACATGTGCTCGGCTTGGTTTAACGCCTTGCAGTGCTGGTGCAGGATCTGTCGCTCGGCGTGGCCTGTGTTGTGCCAGTCGATGGATCTCCGCTTCATCACATCTCCCTCGGCGTTGGCGACGCGGACTGCCCGCTTACCCGCTTTTCACCCCTCGAATTGCCCGCCGCCCACTCGCCATGTGGCAGGGAGCGACCGGTTTGCGCCGTTCTTTTTCAGTGCCCGGATCGCCCCATGCAACGCCATTTGCGGGAGATCATCTTGGACGCACTTTTCCATCAAGCGGTCCTCGTGGACCGTCCGCCTGACGCTGGTGACGCTTTCGTCGAGCCCATCTGCCCCATCGCATGGCTCCTGCGGCACGACCGGTTCCCGGACTGGATCGAAACTCCCACGCCTCAGCCGCAAGCCTACCCCACAGCATCTGACCTGGACCAGATCCAACGCGGTGACGTCCCTTATGGGGCCAGGTCATGAGCGTGGAGCGTGACGAGCCGCTCATGTCGCTGAGGAAGGATTCTGGCGGTGCTTCCTTCACGAGCGTCGTCGTTGGCTTTCTCGCCACCTGTGCCTCAATTCTTCTGGCCCTCGCCCTCAACAATTTGATGGTGGAAACCGGCACAGGGTCGCGCCTCAAGATGATGATCCTCGCCGTGGGCGCAGGCGTGGTGTCGTTCTCCATCAACAAGATCGCCATTGAGAAGGGTGCCCGGCTTGCCGCCATCGGCTTCACCAGTGCTGGCGTCGCGAGCCTGTTCGCCATCAACATCGTCGGCCTGGGACTGTTCACCTCCACCTATGCCGGCCTGACGATCCACTCTGTGGGTCAGCTCCAGCTTGTTCAGCACGGCAACCGGCTGTCACACAGGGTGGCCGACCGGAACCGGATGGCAACGGAAGCGCGGCGGGTGGAGCCGGTGGTCAAAATGATCGCCGCCGACCTCACGCGCTACGCGGACTGCGAAGTGCGCAACTCGTGCGTCAGCAAACGCGGTACCGGCGGCCGCGGGCCCGTCGCGCTGTTCCTGGAAGACCTTGCTGGACAGGCGGCCGGGATCGGCGAGGCACTTCAGGATGGCGAAGCAGCCCGCATCACCGCGCTTCAGCGGCTGAACGATCTCGTGGGCCGCTTCCAAAGCGTCCTCGACGAAGACGGGATGGCTTATCGGGACAAGCGGACCGAGCTCCAGCGCGTCGACGCTGAGATCGCACAGGCCGTCAGTGCACTTGACGAGGCCATCCCGCTGACGTTGCTGCAGGCCTACGCCGGAGAATTGGCCGGCGGTGTCACCGTCGATGGCCGGCCGGTGGCAACACGGAACCTGAATGCCATCCTGAAGAAGCACGCCGACACACTGCAGGCCGTCCTCAAAACCATCGAGCGGGATGATGCCGCTCCGCTTGCCTTCCCGGCCCCGCCCGGGGTCTCCGACACGCTGGTCTACATCGGCCACTTCGTGCCGGTCGCCGCCATTGCGTTCGTGCTGGAGTGCGTGTTCCCCACCACGCTTTGGATCTACACGTTCCTGACGCTGTGGTGGCGAATCTACCAGGTGGAAGGCCCGCGCCCGAAGCGCGAGCGCCAGGACGATTTTGCCGGGCTCATCGACCTTCCGCCTCGCCATCCTGAGCGGCAGGGACCGCCCCAGAAACGCAGCGACACGGCCCATGACCAATCCGCACGCCGCAACCGGCGGAGGCGGTCATGAAGGACTGGGAGGCACGCGCTGCGACGATGGCGCGTGCCGGTGTGCGCGTTGCCAAATGGACCGGCTTTGCCGCGACGGCTGCAGCCGTCGCGGTGGTGGCCGCTGGGATCATCGTGTGGGACAGCGACTTTTACGCCGCCCGCGACCGGTTCGAGCATTTTCGGCTGGCGATGTTTGGGGATTGGCAGCCTGACCCCCGCGCCGTGACGGACGCGCTTGCGGGATTCGACGGCATCAAGACCTTCTCCACCGCGCCGGTGGCGGGCTTCAAGATTGTCACCGGCATGGAGTTCGCGTCGGCACAGGATGTGGTTGCGGACAATCCCGCCGAACGCTGGTGCTACATCACCGCGCCCGAAAGCGTCGCCGTTGCCAAGGCGATCGAGCTTGGCACCCAGGAAGGCACGCTACCTGGCGTCTTCGTCGACACCATGACCATCGCCGACGACGCCCTGCAGCTCCTCGGCGTCGATGCGGACCGCCTCGCGGCCCTTGCCCGTGAGCACTGCCGCTTCAGCAAAAAGCCCTTCCCCTCCGACCCCACAGGAGACGACCATGATTGACGTCAGCAACATGCCGGCAGGTGGACCTGTCGTCGCCATCATCGCCTACTGCCTGGTGGCGACCTTCGTCACAGGGCCTGTGGTCGCCACCCGCACCATCCAATCCTCAGGTTGGGAGACCAACTGCCAAACGGCGCTCGCGGTGGAGATCGAAGAGAGTGCAACGCCTGATCTTCAGCTGGGGGACGTTGGATGCAACACCCTCTTCGGTATGCTCGGCGATCGCGGCGCAGCCTTGTGCCGTGTCCATGGCGAGAAGATCAACAACCTTCCGCCGCTGCAGATGGTGCGAGAGCTTGAAGCGCGCAAAGCCGAGCTTGAACGTCGCCGTATGGATCGAGCCATCGCCAAGAGCGGTTCGCGCTGCTCTTGCGCGGAAAACCTCATAAGTGAAGGCCGGCGGCTGCAGTGGGCGCTCCACGCAGGATCTGCGCGGCTGATCACGCCAACACCGATCCGCAACTTGGAAGCCGAGCTTGCGGCGGCGCTGCACTCCCCCTCTTGCAGCCTGAAGGGTTGAGATCGTGATTTTTGGCAAAGTCATCGTCGGCGAGGAGGCTGTCAGCACCCACCGCGACAGCTATCTGCTCTCCCAGCTGTCCGTGGTCAGCGTGCGCAGGCCGTTCCTGTCCTCGGCGCTGCTGTTCGCCATCGGGCTCTCGGGCTTCGCGATGGGGTTCCGCGATCTCCTTTATCCCACCGAGCTCGGGTTCATCGCCGTCGGCGTCACGGTGAGCCTCGTGGTGGGGTGGACCGTCGGGCAGCTGAAGCTTCTGTCGCGGGATCTACGCGGCACAGAGCTGTGCGGTGTCATCTGGGGCAGCTTTGGTGCCCTCAACCAGGTTCGTCACCAGATCGTCACGGCCCTCTCCCGCGAGCGGGGTCATGCCCTATGACTGAGCACCCCAACGATCTTGGCACGGTCTGGACGATCAACGGCGACTTCGCGATGGCCAGCATCTTCGCCATCTTGTCGGTGGGCCTGTGGCCCGATGACCCGCGCTGGTTCGGGCTCAAGATGCTGTCGGCGCTGTTGGCCCTCGCCGCGCTGTTGCTGGTGATCGCCGGCCTCAAGAAGATTGTGCGGGCCCACCGCCGCAACAGGATTGCCGCCGAGTACCTCGCTCAGGGGGGCAGCCCAAAAGCCTCGCGCATGGCCGATCCTGACTCTCTGCGTAAGGCGGGGATGATCCGATGATGGGACGGTTGCTCAAAACGTCCCAGCGTTTGGGGCTGACGACCGTCTCGTCTTCGCCAGCAGGGCGTCGCCTCATTGGTCAACTGCGCGACGGCACCCCGCTCTTCGAACAACGGCCGTCACACTCGCTGATGTACGCAGCAGCGGGGGCGGGCAAGACCACCACGGGCGCAATCCCGTGGATCATGTCGATGCTTGCCGACCATGACCGCGCTCTGGTGATCAACGACTGTAAGGACGGCGAGATCGCCGCCCAGTGCGCTGACATGTGCGCCCGCCATGGCCGCCATGTCGGCATCATCGACGAGGCGGGCGTTCTGGGCGAGGACAATCCCTACCGGATCTCACTCAATCCGTTCGGGAGCCTTGTCTCGGCCCACGCCAATGGGGGGCGCGAGCTTCCCTTCGCCACGGAGAACGCCAACCAGGCGCTCATCGAAGAGCCCCTCAACGATGCCCGCAACGCCTATTGGCGTGACGAGCCTCGCACCATCCTCGAGTTCGCTGAGAACACGCTGCTTGTCCGCCGCCCCGATCTTACCACGCCCGGCGCCGTGTGGTCGCTCATTGCCGACCCCCAGTGCCTGATCGATGCCGCCACCATCGAGGCCGAGGAGGGCGACGCCGAGCTCTCCGCCCTTGCCTGCCACATCCTCGACATGCGCAGCAAGAACCCTGAGCACTTTGCCCAGCATCGTGGGGCAGCGGTAAAAGCGTTGCGAACCTTCTCCTCAGGCTCGTTCCTGCACAGGGCGGGCTCGGACCCCGACCTCACCCATGCCGATCTGCTGAGACAGAAGTACGTGGTCTTCATCGTTGGGCCCCAGCGGCACATGGAGCGGCTCGGCACATACTACGCCCTGCACCTTCAATCCTTCATGGAGGCGCTGCTGGCTGGCGGCGTCGGCCCCGTGGACTTCATCCTCGATGAGTTCACCAACGCGCCGCTCAAAGCGCTGGTGGCCAAGCTCACCACCATGCGCGGCTATGGCGGGCGCTGCCACATGATCGTCCAATCCCGCAGCGAGTTGCAGCGCAAGTATGGGGAGAAGGAGACGCTGACCATTGAGGAGAATGCGGTGGTCAAGCAATGGCTGGGCGTCTCCTCCTTCGATGAAGCCGAACGGCTGAGCCGCGCCATGGGCGAAGCGCAGACCGTCAGCAGGACGCTGGGCTTCAACTCCGACCGGCAGGAGTTCAGCATCAACTACCAGACCGGCAAGGAACGGCTGTTGACGCCCGACGAACTCATGAGCCTGCCGCCGGACGAGCAGATCATCCACATCAAGGATGTGGGCTTCGTCAGAGCAAAGAAGGTGCGGCAGAACGAGATCGCCCCGTACTGCTTCGACCTTGCCGACAACCCGCTGGAAGGGCGTCGGCTAAATCCTGATCCAAAAATCGTACTTGAGACGGGCCGCGGGGCGGACCGATGAAGGCCTGGCTGATCCGTCCCTCGTACGCCCTGTGGCTCGTGATCCCCGTGTCGCTATGGCTTGCCCACAGCGCCTACGGCCTGCCGCACCTTCGGTGGTCGTACACGTACCTGGACAACGGCCGCCCCTACGATCCGTTCGTGCCCCGGTACTACACGCGCTGCTCCTATGCCGGGCCCTACGGCGACGTCACCGTGCGCCCCGCCGACGGCCAGTGTCCTGTCATCCGGTTCTTCAAGCCGCGGCCAGCCCCATGAGGTCAGGTGACAACCTTCAGCCAAGGCGTCGCCGGGCGCCATTCAAGGCCATACCGGGCCGCGAGTTCCGCGCGGGCGATGTACTTGAGGCCTCCCAGGATGACGTCCTCGGCTGCCTCGCCGCACGCAATCTGCCTGTCGCAGTCCCTGCGGGACGGAAGGTGAAGATCGTGCGGGGCCACCGCATGCCAAAAGCCTTGGTAGTCCATGGGCTGAAGCCAGGCAACAAGATCATCAATGTATTGAAAGTGGTTCATATAATCATTCTACCAAAAATAGATGGGAACAACAGTATTTTTGGCTGATGGAGAATAGACATGCCTGAACATCTTGGTGCTGAGGTCAAGCGCACCTTCGATCTGGCTGCCATGCGCCGCGAAGCGGCCCTCTCCCTCACAGGGGAGGAATGGCGCGAACTGCAAGCGCTGCGGGAACGCCACGCCGCCATCAGACGCTTCGAAACGCGGACCTACGAGCTTGAGTACGAGACCCGCGTGGAGGAAGAAAAGCGCAAGCTGATCGATAAGGCTGGGTCGAAGTCATGGGACCTGCGCCACGTGCGCTTCGGCTCCGACACGTTCAGCAAGTCCGCCGTCGATCGCCAGGCACGCCGCAATGTGCGCGCCGCCCATCGGCAGGACCTGGCCCGTCTCGACCGCGAAGAGATGGATGATCTCGACGCTCTCCTGCGCCACTCGAAGCATCGTGAGGCCCAGCGCGTCAAACCCCTTCAGGATTTTGCGCGGGCCACCGACCGCAGACGCGGCGGGGATCGTCGCCGCATTCGACCCCGCGAACGCTGACCCACACGGGAGACACCCTATGAACTACGTCTACGACCCCAAAGAGATGGATCGCATCGCCGAGGCCCGCGAAAGTTATTCGGGCAGGCTTTTGACGGACAAGCAGTTCGATGAGGCCATCGGCATCACCCACATTCTGGAGCGGGAGATCAAGGCGTCCGGCAAGTTCAAGGACAAGCTGGGGGACTATGCCTACGCCGTCGCCCGCACCGACCGCATGGATGTCACCAAGGCCGAGACCATGCTGCGGGATCTGTTCCGGGCCCGCGTCGGCATGAGCATGAACCAAATGCGTGAGGACATCATGAAGCGCGAAGATGCGCTGACGCCGGAACAAAAGCGCCGAGCCGAGAGCAGCCCGCCAGAGATCGAAGCCATCATGCGAAACGGCCGGCTGATGACCTTCAACCGCGCCTTCTCCCACGCGGCCAGCGAGCTCTCCAAAGAGCTGCAGATCACCGAGCATGGCGCGCGCAGCCTGATCCGTGACTCGTTCAAGGAGCGCAACGGCGAACGGGACATTTACGACTGGGGCAAGGAGTTGGACGAGGCTTTTTACCGCCCTCAGGTGGAGGCGGACCGACAGGCGCGCGCGGCTCGCCGCACAGAGCCCTCGAGCGACGAACGCGGTCCCAGTGAGCGAACGCCTGCACAAAGCTACGCCCCGCGTCCACGCTACCGGTAGGAGGACGGACATGACTCACGAACTGTTCCTGCGGGTTGGTCACTGTGAGTGCGGCAGCCAGCATGAGCGGGTGGATGACCGTCACTTCCGGATCTTCGGCATTCGTCCCGAGCTGGCCGAGCGCCTCAACACCGCGCGCGAGACTGTGCTTGCCATTGAAGCGGAAGAAGGCTGTTCGCTCGACCACGGCGATCGGGCAGAGACCATGTGCTTCGACTATCAGGATGGGGCAGCGGTCCTTCCCTACGACCAGTGCATACGCTGGGAGTTCATGATCTACACGTTGCGCGAACTGACCCACATCGATGAGGTCTTTGGTGGTGGGCGTGTGGACCTGAAGTAACCGCCAGAACTTCATAGAGAAAAGCCAACTTCGACGCGTCGTCCCACGCCTCTCAAACAATCCATCGCCAATTAATACTTGCAATACTAGGAATAATCTCCTAGTATTGCTGATCAAGGAGACCACAAGCATGGAGACCAAACACACACCACCCACCCACAACGCGCCAGAAGAGGTTGCCGCCGGCAGCGGTGCGCGCCCCACACTCACCATCGATTGGACGCTCTATGCCGAGGCCCTCGATCACGCTCACATGAGCGAGGCGGAAAAGAAGGATCTCATTGAGGCGCTTTGGACGATCATCGTCTGCTTCGTGGACCTCGGCTTCGACCTGGCGCCCGACGCTGAAGCCGAAGACGCTCTTGAGAAGAAAGTCTTTGAAGCGGCAACCTCTGCCATGGTATCCTCAGAAAATACTCAAACAATCAAGATGTTGCCGGACGCTGCGGACACAAGCGCCGCAGCGTGGAGGGAGTCATGAAAGAGGAGAAGGCTGTCATCTATGCCCGTGTCTCGGGCGTGAAACAGGTTCGCGAGGGCGACGGCTTGGCGTCCCAAGAAACCCGTTGCCGCGAGTATGCCCGCTACAAGGGCTATGACGTGGTGGACGTGTTCCGCGACGACATGACCGGCAAGCGGATCGATCGTCCTGGCATGACCGCCATGCTCGCCTTCTTACGCCGTCATCGGGCCAAAACCCGGCACATCGTCATCATCGACGATATCTCCCGGTTTGCCCGCGATCTGCGCGCTCACCTTGAGCTGCGCTCTACCCTCCACGCCGCCGGCGGCATCTTGGAGAGCCCGTCCATCGAGTTCGGTGAGGATTCTGACTCCATCCTCGTTGAAAACCTCCTTGCCAGCGTTGCCCAGCACCATCGCCAAAAGAACGGTGAGCAGACCCTCAACCGCATGCGCGGGCGGATGATGAACGGCTATTGGTGTTTTTATCCGCCCATCGGCTATCGCTTCGAGCGGGTAAAAGATCACGGCAAACTCTTGGTGCGAGACGAGCCTCTCGCGTCCATCGTCCAGGATGTTCTTGGGGGCTACGCCTCAGGCCGGTTCCAATCCCAAGCTGAGATCAAGCGCCATCTGGACGCCGAACCCCTCTTCCCCAAGCAGAAGGGGTGCGATGAGGTCCATCCGAGCCGCATCACCGAGTTGCTCGAGCGTCCCATCTACGCCGGTCACATCAGCTACGAGAAGTGGGGGATCAGGCTTGTTCCTGCCCGACACGAGCCGCTGATCTCGTTGGAGACCTGGCAGAAGATCCAGGCACGTCGCAACGGCGCCGCCAGTGCGCCTGCGCGCAAGGATATCAATGCCGACTTCCCTCTGCGCGGCTTCGTCCTTTGCGCCGACTGTAACGAACCTCTCACGGCCTGCTGGTCCACAGGGCGGCGCAAAAAGTACCCCTACTATTTCTGTGACACCAAGGGCTGCGTGTCCTACCGCAAGTCCATCCCGCGCCAGCGAATCGAAGAGGAGTTTGCGCCCATCGTCCAGGCCCTTCAGCCCACCGAAGGGCTTTTGCAGCTGGCACTCCGAATGTTCCGGGATGCTTGGGACCGTCGGCTCTCACAGGCCGCTGACATCGAGCGGGCCCTCAAGGCCGACGCGGCCCGGTTGGAAAAGGAGATCGGGCAGCTGCTTGATCGCATCGTCGAGGCGAGCAGCCCTGCCGTCGTGGGCGCCTATGAGAAGCGCATCGAGGCGCTGGAGCTTGAGCGGAAGGTGGCTGAGGAAAAACTCCAGGCCGGGACCGGGCCGAAGCGATCCTTCGACGAATCGTTCGAACACGCCTGCGCGTTCCTGGCAAACCCCTGGAAACTCTGGGAAACCGGGGAGTTGGCGCTGAAGCGACTGGTGCTCAGGCTGGCCTTTGCACAGCGTATCCCATACTGCCGGAATCAGGGTTATCGAACACCTGAAATTGCCATGCCGTTCAAAGTGTTAGCCGATCCGAAAAGGCTCAGAGAAGAGATGGTGCCGCACGCCGGACTCGAACCAGCGACCCACGCATTACGAATGCGTTGCTCTACCACCTGAGCTAGTGCGGCTTAGAATGCAGGGACACCGTGTACACGCATTGCCCAGGATGCTGCAACTGGCTTTGTGCAGGCTATGTTGCCGTTGCCGCGTCGACGGGGACAGGAAGGGGCCTGCGGGGCAAGAATGCAGCAAGAGCGGCCGCTGCAACGCACACCGCACAGGACACGAGGGAGAGGACGGCGAAGGTGGTCACAATGGCCTCGCCCCGTCCTGCCGCCTCGCCGACGGGGGCGGCAAACCCACCTTCATCCACGCCAAGCTGTGTGCGGTACAAAACGCTCGCCACGAGGCCGAGGATGGCGACCGCCAACAGGCCGGCGACCCGCGCGACAGCGTTGTTGACGCCTGATGCGACGCCCGAAAGATCAGGCCCCGCATCGTTCAATATCGCCGCCGAGAGGGGTGGGATCGCAAGGCCCATGCCCAGGCCGAACACCAGCATGGCCGGAAACACGCTGCCCCAGTAGCTGGGGTTTGCTGCGGCATAGGCCAGGATGAGGAAAGCGGCTGCCACAATCAAAGGGCCTGCGATCAACAAGGGGCGGGCGCCGATGCGATCTGCCAGGCGGCCTGCAAAGGGCGAGATCACAGCCATAACGGCGGTGAAGGGCAAGAACACGGCCCCCGCAAGGGTGGCGGACCAGCCGTGCGCCTCCATCATGGTGATGGGAAGGAAAAAGAAGACGCCACTCAGCGCGAAGTAAACGAGGAGTGTTTCCGCGTTGGCGACGGAAAAGGTGCGCGAGGCAAACAGCTTGAGCGGCAGCATCGGCTGCGCAGTCGCCCGCTGGTGGAGGATGAAGGCCCCCAACACCGCAATGCCCGCCGCAAGCGCCACCAGCGGAAGGGGGGCGGCAAGGCCAGCGCCTTCTGCAAGGGTAAAGCCGAGCGCGACCGCACCAACGCCAATGAACGCCAGCGCTGCGCCGACAATATCGAAGCGCCCTTCCCCGCGCGGCGGGTCGGCAGGCACCTTCGCCAAGAGCAGGTAAAGCGCTAAGGCAGCGAAAGGGATGTTGATGTAAAAGACCGCCCGCCAGGACCCCAGATCGATGAGGAGCCCGCCGAGGATCGGCCCCAGCGCCGATGTCATGCCCGAGGCGGCCGCCCAAATCCCCACAGCGCGTCCGCGCTCCTCCTCAGGGAAGTTGACGGCGATCAGGGCAAGGGAGCCAGGCACCATCAAGGCTGCACCAAGGCCCTTGAGGGTGCGCGCGGCAATCAGCGTTTCCACCGTGGGCGCGATGGCGCACAGGATGGACGCAACGGCGAACACACCAATGCCGATGGCGAAGATGCGCCGCTTGCCGAACATGTCCCCCGCCGCGCCGCCGGTCAGCAAAAAGGCGGAGAGGGCAAGGGTGTAGGCGTTCACCACCCACTGCATGGCTGCAAAGGAAGCGTCGAGGCTGTCCCTTATGGGGGCGAGCGCGACGGTGATGATGGTCCCGTCGATGAAGCCAAGGCTCGACCCAAGGATGGCAACGGCCAGCACGAACTTGCGCAAGGGTTTTGGGCATGGCGTTGCTTCCCCGCGGCAAAGGGACTGGGTGATCACCAAGCCTGCGCGCATTCCAGCCCTCCCCCTTGCGCCTGTTCCTGACGACCTTAGGTGACCATCGGATAGGACATCGCCTTAGAGTCAAATGATGAGCAATCTTGCTCTGACCCCGATCAGCGATGGCAAGGGTAGCGCGAAGGCTGGCCGAGGTCGCCCCCGGCAGGACCCAAACGCCGGCGTCACGCTGACGCTGCCCAAGGATGATCCCTCGACCAGTGCGATGTGGGGTGCGGCGGAGGCCGAGACCCACCAGACCTTGGCCGATGGCGCATGAAAAAGCGTCACATCTCCGCAACGGCTCATGGCTAGCGTTTCGCGGTCAGATGGAAGCATCCGATCGCAGGAAAACGGCTCTATTTCAGAGGAATAGAGCATCATGCCCACACCAACTGTGGGCCGGGGTCATTTCCTCTTGTCGGCAAAAGTGGGACGAAGGCGGGTTAGCCGCCTTTGTCGACGATGGAGACCAACAGCGCTGGCTTGCGCACGACCACATGGCGGGCCGAGGGCAAGGCGATGGCGCCCCGCGCGCGCAAGCTCGAAAAGCCCCTGCACACCGTCTCCAACGACAGGCCGAGATAATCGGCAATGTCTTGCCGGGGCATGGGAAGGTCGATGGTGGTGGCAAGGTGGCCGTCACAGACCGCAGCGTCAGGTCGCGCCCAACGGCTTCTCGACAGGCGCAGCAAGAACTCGGCCACACGCGCCACGGCTTTCAGCGCTGCAAGGGCTGCACCATGGGCTTGGGCACGGGCAAGTTCGGCGGCCAGCGTCTCCATCAGCCGCGCGTTGACGGCAGGGTCGGCAGTGGCAGCCAACACGGCACTGCGCTTGGCCGCCACAAGGCGAACGGGGGTGATGGTCTCACCGTTCGTGGCGTGTGTGGGGCTGTAGGACAGGCCCAGACAGTCGCCGATCGACTTGAAGCCCGTGACCGTGCGATGCCCATCGCGCCACAGCATTGTCTCGCGCACCGTGCCCGAAACAATCTCATAGACCCAATCGGCTGGCTGATCCTGATGGATGAGCGTCGTCTGCTCGGGGACATTGCGGGCAGCGGTTGCAATATCAAGGCTTGTGAGAAATCCAAGGGGCTCGCGCGGGCGGACCACTTGCCGGCACACCACATGTGTGGCGGCGCCCTCATCCGACCACGATGGCCTTTCAAGACCCGACATGCTGGTCCCACCCCCTTGATCCGCACGCAAAGCGCTCGCTTCAGCGAGCGACGGCTGTTCCGGTGGATGGCGCGGCCTTGCCCACGGAACTTTGACGGCTTTGCAAAAAAGATAACGGAGGGGTGGGCTTTTCCATTCGTTATGTCACCCATAAGACTGCGGGTGAGATAGGGGATTGTCCTTATCCCACGTCACGCGAACCTCACTGGCACGGTCGAATACGGCGGCTGCCTTGGGTTTTGCCGCCGGAGTGGCGAGAGCCCTCTCGACTCAGTAGGGTCCGTCAGACTCAGATAAAACGGCTCCATATCAACGAATTAGAGCGCCTTGTCTGAGCCCGGGAAGACCCAGGACGTCCTAGCGCTCTCGCTCCAAGGACAGGGCGACCTTGACGATGTCGGCAACGTTCGCGGCCTCCATTTTGCGCATCACGCGACCCCGGTGGATCTCCACCGTCCGTGGGCTGATGCCCAGTTCGCGGGCAATCCCCTTGGTGGTGATGCCCGCGGCAATGCCGTGAAAGACGTCCCTTTCGCGCGGAGACAGCGTCTTGAAGCGCTGCTTTGCCGCCTCCTCTTCAGCGGTGAGGGGCCGGTGAGTGGCAACGCTGGACTGCAAGGTGGTGGCACGGTCGAGCGCTGCAAAAAGGTCGTGCCGTGTGAAGGGCTTCTCCAGAAAGTCCACCACCGAGGCGCGGATGGCTTGCTTGGCCATGGGAAGGTTGGCCTGGCCGCTCATGGCAATGGCAACGGGGTCGACCCCATCGCTGCGCAACGCTTCAAGAACGTCGAAGCCGTCGGCATCGGCAAGGTAAATGTCGACGAGAAGAATGGGCCTGTCGCGCCGCCCGCGGCAGGCGGCGCGCAAATCTTCAGGGCGCTCGAAGGCGTCCACACGGTAACCCGCCGCCTCCAGCAGCGAGCCAACGCCGATCCGCACGGACCGGTCGTCATCAAGCAGAAAGACCTCGGCGTGTTCTTCCAGCACAGTCATCGGTCGCCCCGCGGCAAGGTAAGGACGAAGCGCGACCCTTCCGCCGACGGCGCAAGGGTGATCGCCCCATTGTGGGCCCGAGCAAGGCGCCGGCAGATCGAAAGGCCGACGCCAAGGCCGTCGGGTTTGGTGGTGACCAGCGGTTCGAACATGTGCTCGGCCACCGTCGGCACGATGCCTGAGCCATTGTCGGTCACCACCACACGCACCGCCGCCTCGTCCAAATGGGTGGCGATGGTAATGGCAGGGGTCTGGGTGTGCCTGACGGCATCAAGGGCGTTCGTGATGAGGTTGATAACGATGATCTGAAGCTGCATCGGATCGACCAGAAGCATCGTCAACGCGGGGTCCGGCACGAAGGTGATGCGCACCTTCGGATCGGCGCTGAGCGCTGCCAGAACCACCGCCTCCTGCACCAACGCATTGGCCTCCACCACCCGCATTTGCGGCTCTCCCGTCTTCAGGAACTGGCGGATCTGGCGCACGATCCCTGCCGTGCGGTGAATGTCGGAGAGGCTGTCGGACAAGCGCGCGCGGATAGGATGGTCGGAGGCAAAGCCCTCCTGCTCGGCCAAAAGGTCCGCCGCCTCTGTGGAGCCAGCAGCTCCCGTGAGCGACTGGTTGATCTCATGGGCGAAGGCGGAGGCCATCTCACCGAAGGCGTTGAGGCGGGTCAGCCGCTCAAGCTTTGACTGCGCATCCTCAAGTCGTTGGCGCACCTCCTCATGGCGCGTGATGTCCTCGATGAACCCCACATGGAAGGTGCGCCTGTCCTGGGTGAAGCGACCTGTGGTGAGGCGCACGGGAAACGTATCCCCCGAGGCGCGGACCGCGCGGGTCTTTTGCCGCCGCACAGGGATCACTGCGTCGGTGGCGGGGAACAGAACGTCCACGCAGGCCGGCGCGGTGCCGTGGGGGTTGGGCAGAAGCGCCCCGACGCTGCGACCGACAATCTCCTCATGGGAGATGCCAAACATTGTCACCCCCGCAGGGCTGAAGCTGACAACGGTGCCTTCATCGTCGGCAACGAAGATGGCCTCAGGCGCCGTTTCCACGATGGAGCGCAGCAGCGCATCGCGGTCGAGTTCGTCGCCGATCACCCCCTCACGCATCATGGCAGGGCACGCGAAGGGCAGGACACAGACCTTGGCGCCATGGGCCGGACCGTACGCAAAGACCTGATGGATCCGAAGGGGTATGAGGGTCGGGTCACACCGACGCCCACCGGCCGCCACGGGATGTGGCGGCTATCAACGGTGTGTGTCTTGGTAAGGGTTCCATCAGTGGGCAAGCACCAGGGGCATTTCGGCCTCTTCCAGCATGTACGCGGTAAAGCCACCGAGGAGCATCTCGCGGAACACTGTGTGCCCGTAAGCTCCCATGACCAGATAGTCGCAGCCGAGCACCTTTGCCTGCTGCAACACCGCCGCTGCCGCCGACCCTGAGCCGCGCATGACGGCGTGGAACTCGGCCGGGACACCGTGGGAGGCAAGGTAGTCCAGTACGATGGTGTTTTCGGGCGCATCGTCGGCCCGCGAGCGCTCGTGGGTGACGAGCACGTGGACTTTGCTGGCCGTGCGAATGAGGTCACGGGCCCCGGTGACGGCGCGGATCGCCTCGGGGCTGTCGTTCCAGGCGAGAGCGCACGACTTGCCGACCCAGGACGGCGCATCGCCCTTCTTGGGCCGCACCATCAAGAGCGGCCGGCCGGTGGAGAAGAGCGCCGTGCCGGCAATGGACGCATCGCTGAGGTCGGACGAGCCTGCCTCGGCGCCGAACACGATAAGATCGCAAAGGCTGAGCTTGCGGACAATGTCTGCGGTGGTCTTGTTTTCCAGAGGCACGAAGGCGGCGCGCGCCGTGCCCGCCGGCGTGTCGACGGGCGAGCCAAGGCCGTGCTTGGCGATCAGGCCTTCGGCGATTTTCCGGGCTTTGGACAGGCGGTGCTGGCTCTGCTGGTCGACAATCTCCTGCCAACCGCCGCCCACCATCGCTGCCTCGCCAAAGAAGCCGGAATAGGACTGCACAGGGTAGGTGATGTGCAAAAGCCTGATGTCAGCGCCATTGTCTTTGGCAAGCTGCAAGGCGGCGTCGGCGGCCGCAGTTTCATGCTCAAACCCGTTGAGCAGACAGATGATGGATTTTAGCGCCATAGGGCCGCCTCCTTGTTCTTGCCGGCCATCGTGGCCCAAGCGCCCGTACCATTACTTGATAAGGATCAAGACGTGGCATGGGCCAGGAGGCAACCCTATCAGGCCATGGCAAGCCGTGCGTGGAGGCGGCGTAGCACCAAAGGGGCCCTGCGGTCTTCAGGCACATCGAACAAGCGCAGCTTGACGGACAGGCGTCCAGCGACCTCGGTCGCCGTCACCACCGCGAAGGGGATGGCCAACACGAAGCCAAGCAGCATCGGCGCTGCCCAAGGAAGAACGCCCGGCGCAGTCAGCAAAATGGCAAGGCCGAGCCCCAGCCCCATCACCGTTTGCGGGGCGAAGGAGACAAGGGCCTCGTCCCAGGCCACGCGCCGCTCACCGCGGGGCTGTGCACGCCAGTCCAGCTTGACGCCAAAGACAAGGCCGAGGGCGAACACGGCAATGGCGAACGCCACCACAGGCGCCATCAGGATCGAAAAGACCAGTTCGGTCATCGCCCCAGCGATCAGCCGTAACCTGCCGCCGTAGCGTGCGCTTTGTTTCTGGCTCGCGATGGTGCCCACATAACCCATAATCTTCGGCGCAAGAGACATGAACAGGATGGTCACGAACAGTCCCATGCCGAGCGCCACGGGATAGGGGTCTTCACCAGCGCCTGTTGCCGGGAAGATGAGCGTTGCCGCACCGACGGCGACGAACGCCATCCATGCCGCAGGCGCCAGATACATCAAGATGGCAAGGACGAGCTGCAGGCGGCTCATGGCTTTGAGGCCGGGCATGGCGAGCAGCTTGAAGTACTGCATGTTGCCCTGGCACCAGCGCAGCTCGCGGCGGATAAAGTCGGGCAGCGTGGGCGGGTTGTCCTCCCAGCTCTCTCCTTCTTCCACCAGCACGCGCACGTGGTAGCCGGCGCGGCGCATCAACACCGCTTCCACCTGATCGTGGCTCATGATGTGGCCAGACAGGGGGCCGTTACCCTTCAGGACCGGCAGGCGGCAATGGTCGTGAAACGCCTTCATGCGGATGAGGGCGTTGTGGCCCCAATAAGGCCCGCAGTCGCCAAGCCACCAGGCCGAGCCCATGGTGTAGGCGCGCATCCCATGGCGCATACCGAACTGGAACACGCGGGTGAAGAAGGACTTTGCCGGCGTTCCCACCACAAGCGTCTGCAAGATGCCAAGGTCGGGCCGCTCCTGCATGATGCGCACGAGCTTGGCCACCGCATTGGCGGACAGGAAGCTGTCGGCATCCAGCGGCAGAAAATAGTCGTAGCGGTCGACGTTGCGCTCGCAAAACTCGTCCAGGTTGCCGGCCTTGTAGCCGCGGTTGTCGGTGCGCCTGCGATAGTGGATCTGCGCGCCCATGGCCGAGCTTTCGCGCCAGGCCGCCACCAGCGCCTCTTCCCGCGCGGCAATCTCAAGATCGTCGGTGTCGGACAGGACGTGGAAGTCGAAGTGGGTGGCTAGGCCGCGCGAGACGATGTCCTCGCTCATCCCCTTAAGGCGGGCAATGGCAAGCTCGGGCGCTTCATTGCGCACGGCCATGGCAATCGCGGTGCGGGTGGTGATGGGCGCCAGCGGGTTGTCGCGCAGCGCCAGCGGGTCGTCGCCGGCCGGTTGGCGCGCCAAAAGCGCTGTTCCGATCATGGCGTTCCAAAACCCGATGGACAGCCAAGGCAGAGTGATGAGGTAGGCGGCGAACATGCAGCCCTTCAGCACCGTCCACCCTCCGTGGGAGAGGACGACGGCCATCAGCCCGCCAAGAATGAGAAATGTCGACACGTTGAGCGCTGCGACCACGAGGCGTCGCGTCATCACGACGCGATCGACTTTTTTGGCATCCTCACGGGCAAGCGTCGAAACACTCGCATGCGAGTGCATATCGTTCAGTGGCACCTGGAGCATTGAAGTTCCTTCGAAGCGGCTGTGGCGCAGTGCAACATTCGAGATGAACGCGCGCTGACCAGTTCGCCCGGACGTGGAGGTGTTAATTAGGGCTTAACAACGCTAGGCAATCCCATGTTCCCTTCTCAGCCCAAGCCCGCGGCCCGCGCTACAGCCCTGTGGTGTCAACAAAAGGGCAAATACGCACTCAACTGCGAACAGGTTGTGACGAAAGGCCCACATTCGGTGGTCATTTCGTCACAATATTCGTTGATCAGCCGCGGCACCGAACGGCTGGTTCTCAATGGCGAAATCCCGCCCAGCGAGTACCAGAGAATGCGCTGCCCCCATCAAGCCGGCACGTTTCAATTTCCGGTGAAATATGGTTACGCGCTGGTCGGCACCGTGGCCGAAGGGCCTGACCATCTGGCAGGTCGCACCGTTTTTGCACTGCACCCACACCAGAGTGCCGTGGCGCTGGATGAAGATGCCGTCACCGTCGTACCGGAGGCTGTTCCCGCCCGTCGCGCACCGCTCGCCGCCAACATGGAAACGGCGCTCAATGTGGTGTGGGACAGCGCGGTTTCTCTGGGCGATGCGGTCTTGGTCGTGGGTGCTGGGGTGGTCGGCCTGTTGATTGCGCGGCTCCTGGCGCGCATCCCCGGCACACACGTCGTCGTGTGCGATCGCGACCCCTCCCGCGCCGACATTGTGGAGGCTTTTGGTGCGCGCTTTGCCACTCGCGAAAGCGTGGCCGACACCTTCGACGTTGCCATCAACGCCACGGGCAACGACGCCGGACTGCGCATCGCCATTGCCGCAACCGCCATGGAAGGGCGCGTCGTGGAGGCGAGCTGGCACGGTGCCCGGCAGGCCGCAGTGGACCTTGGCGGGCCGTTCCACGCGCGCAGATTGTCGATCAAATCGTCGCAAGTCGGCGTGATACCGCCGGACCGCGCCCCGCGCTGGAACCATAAGCGGCGACTTGCCGCAGTCATGCGCCTGCTTGACGATCCGCTACTGGATCGCCTTTTCACCGCAGAGGTTCCGCTTCATGAGGCGCCGGACCGCCTGCCCGACTTGATGCGCGCCGACGCGTCCCAACTTGCCATCCTCATCACCTATCCCGCCAACAAGGACGATTGAATGTTTGCCCTGGAAGTCCGCGACCACATCATGATTGCCCACAGCCTGCCGGGCGAGGCATTCGGCCCCGCACAGCAGATGCACGGGGCGACGTTCGTGGTGGACGCCACCTTCTTCACCGAAACGCTCGGCCCCAATGACATCGTCCTTGATATCGGCCTTGCGGCCGATGCGCTGAAGCGCGTTCTGACCCCGCTCAACTACCAAAACCTCGACAATCTTGACGACTTTAAGACAGAGCGTTCCACCACTGAGGTCCTATGTCGCTGGATCTTCGACAAGCTGGCCGCAGAGATGGCCTCAGGCGCCGTCGGTGAGGACGCCAAGTCGGTGACGCGGCTGCGGGTGACGCTGAACGAATCCCACATCGCCCGCGCCTGGTACGAGGCCGACCTTTCGCGCTGAACGGCCGGGCGCGCACTCCATGAGCGAGGTGACCTTCGCCTACCCCGGCGACCTTGGAACGCTGACAGGCGGCTACGTCTACGACAGGCAGCTGATCGACGCGCTGAAAGCTGTGGGCCACACAGTGCGCACACTCTCACTCGGCGATGGCTTCCCCCACCCTGATGCGGCGACCGTCTCCGCCGCACTGGACCGGCTGGCGGGTGCGACGGGCGACGTCCTAATCGTCGACGGTCTTGCCTACGGGCGGCTTCCTGCCGAGGGCCTTGCCAAGGTGGGTGTGCCGATGATCGCCCTCGTCCATCACCCGCTCGCCCTGGAAACGGGGCTGAGTGCGGTGGTGGCCGCGCAGCTGAGGGCCGACGAGCGTGCCGCCCTCACCCAATGCGCCGCCATACTCGTCACAAGCCCGCACACAGCCGCCGTTGTGCGCGACGCGTTCGCCCCGCCGCAAACCCCTGTGACCGTGGCGCCACCGGGGCTCGACAGGGCGTTCTGGGGTGCCTTGCCGCGCGCCCCAGAGGCGGTGCCGCGCATTGTGTCGGTGGCCTCCGTCAGCCCGCGCAAAGGGTTCGACGTTCTGGTGGACGCGCTGGCGCGGATTGCCGATCGTCCCTTCGCTGTGGACATTGTGGGAAGCCTCACACGCGACCCAAGAGCCGCCGCTGCGCTGAAAGACGACATCGCCCGCCACGCGCTCACCGGGCGTGTGAGGCTGCACGGCGAGGCGTCCGACATGGCGATCCGCACGCTTTACAGCCGGGCGGAAATCTTCGCACTTGCCTCTCGATATGAAGGATTTGGAATGGTGTTTGCCGAAGCGATGGCTGCGGGCCTGCCTGTGGTGGGTTGCCGTGGCGGCGCCGTCCCTGACGTTGTGCCGGATGATGCAGGCATCCTTGTCGCCGTCGACGATGCGGAAGGCATTGCCGATGCCCTCGCCCACCTTCTCAGCGACGGCGATGCCCGCTCGCAAATGGCTGCGGGGGCGACCAAAGCCGCAGAGCGCTGCCTCACCTGGCCGCAAACCGCCGCTATTGTCTCAGGCCTCATTGATGACGTGAGGCGGGCCCATGAGCGGTGACTTCAGCGTCGGTTGGCTGGCGCTGCGCACCCCTGCCGACGACCGCGCCCGCTCCACGCGGTTGATCGCAACGTGCGCCGCCTGCCTTGCGTCTTGCGCGTCGGACGGCCCTATCAAAATCGTCGATCTTGGCGCAGGTACGGGGGCCACGTGGCGCGCACTCTCGCCCCATCTGCCGCGCCCGCAGGCGTGGACGCTCATCGACGCCGACTCCACGCTCCTCAGGGAGGCAGAGCGCCGCGCCCGCGCTGCCGCCGATCCCCACATCACCGTCAGCACCATGACGGCAGACCTGATGGCCGACCCGGCGCCTTGGCACGAGGTGCCTCACCTCGTCACCGCATCGGCCCTTTTCGACCTCACCTCCCGCGATTTCATCGAGGGTTTCGCGGCCCGGCTGGGGGCGGCACGTATCCCGCTCCTGGCGATGCTCACCTATGACGGGCGTCTGGAGCTCAGCCCCGACCACCCGGACGACACCATGATGGTGGACGCCTTCAACGCCCACCAGCGCTCGGAAAAAACTTTTGGCCGCGCCGCAGGACCGGACGGCGCCGACATCCTGGCTGAGGCGCTGGAGGCAAACGGCGCGCGGGTAGAGGTGGACGACACCCCCTGGCGCCTTGACGCTGGTCGCGGCGACGGCCTCATCGCCGCAACGCTGGAGGGCTGGGCCGATGCCGCCCGCGCCATCCTCCCCGACGAGCGCACCCGAGTGGACCGCTGGCTTGCGGCCCGGCTTGGCGACACGCAAACGCTCCTCGTCGGCCACAGGGACATCTTTGCCGACTATCCGTGACGTCAGCAGGGCTTGAAGCGGCAGTCGAACAAGACGTCGCCGTCGCCAAGCTCGGCGAAAGTGACGTGCGGCCGATGGGCACCGTCGAGGGTTTCGATGGCGGGAAGGTTGAGGCCGATGGGCCCCGATCCGATGATCATCGGCCCCACCAGTACGCATAGGCGATCCAGGGCGGCCCCGTCCAAGAACTGGCTGACGGTGGCCGCACCACCCTCCACGAGCACCCGTTTCATCCCCCGGTCGGCCAGAGCGCTCAAAATGTCGGCGGGTGCAATCGCTCCGGTGAGGGTGACGGGCACGCACTCCACATCGGCGGGGTCGTCGTCTCGCGGCGGGCCGAAGACGATGCGCCGTGCGCCATCGGGCTTTAGCATCGCAAGGTCGGTTCCGGCGCGTCTTTGCCTGTCGATCAGGACACGGGCGGGGTCGGGTCCATCAACGTGCCGCACGGTGAGGCGCGGGTCATCGGCAAGGGCCGTGCCTGCGCCCACCACGACAGCATCCACCCCAGCCCTCAGGGCATGGAGAAAGGCTATGGCTGCAGGGCCGTTGATGTAGTGGGAGTGGCCGGTGGGCGTTGCGATGCGCCCGTCCAGCGACTGGCCGAGTTGCGCCACCACCAGCGGCTGCCCTGCCTCACGGGCGCTCGCAAGATCGTCAAGGATGGCAAGGTGTCGGGTCATCGGTCGATCCATGGGGCGTTCGCCAAATCCTTGACGAGGCGGGCAAGGCCTTCACCTGCGTGATCGATGATCGCCTTGCCTGCCTCTGCCGTTGCGCGCTGAGGCGCACCCACGTAGCCGTCCTTGCCAAGGTCGCCTGCCAGCCACCCCCAGTTCACAGGGCCTGAGGGGAAAAGCTGTGCTCCCGGTGGCGATCGGGCCGCCTCAGGCGGGAGCAGGTGCGTCACCAGGTGAGGCGCTGCGGCGAGCATCATGGCCGTCTCCAACCCACCACCGTGAACGTCGGTGGTGGGATCGCCCAGCGCGGCGGCCGCCTCTGGCAGACCGAAGTCCAGCCAGTGGGGCGTTGCGATGAGGATGCCGTGACGGGCGCGCAGTTGAATGGCGGCGGCAGAGGCAAGGCCGATATTGCCGCCATGGGCGTTGAGAATGACGAGCCTACCGATCCCCTGCGCCGACAGTCCCCCACCCACCGCCTGGAGGGTCGCCAGCATCACTTCTGCCGGGAGGGTGAGCGTTCCCGGCTCCTCCCCGTGCTCTGGCGAGAAGCCGAGCCACAGGGCGGGCAGACGGGCGATGGGGACCTGCCCATCCCCAAGAATTGCGGCCGCGCGGTCCACCACCGCCTCGGCAATCACCGTGTCGGTGGCGAGCGGCAGGTGGGGGCCGTGGCTTTCCATGGCGCCCATCGGGAGGATCGCGACCGTGTTCGGCTGAAGCCGACCAAGGTCGCCACGCGTCAGTTGGCCGTAGTGCACGATGGGTCCGCCCTCCCGCAGACGACCGCCCCCGGCGCTGCTTCACAACGACGCGATAAGACAGGACTGAGCAAGGCCGCAACCACCCATCCCTTTCGCCTCAGCCTCAACGGCTCCCGCCCGATCACCAACCTTTGCGACAATTTGCTCGCCATTTCTCAGCGCCTGCGACCGCATCGCCTGTGTTGACCGCCTATGCGAGGCGACATAGTTGCGGGTAACGCGCAGACCGCGCCGATGTCGCCAATGTGCGGCGCCCCAATGCGGCGAGCCGCCTGGAGAGTGCCTCAAGAGGGAGGAACCTGACCATCGGATCGCCTGAAAACCGCCCCATCCACCGTCAATAGGTCAACAGCTCACGGTCGGAGGCGTCCTTAACAACACATGCAACAAGACGCCCGAATCCCCATTCAACAACACGAGTGCCCGCCGCCCAGTTCGTATTGCGGTCGGCGCACAAGAGGAGAGCCCCGCTCAAGCGGCGGGAGAAAAACTATGGCGCGTATGGAATTGGGTCATCTGATGGGGATGCAGCAACTGCGCTGCATCAGCATCACGCCCGTGGAGCTGCACAACAAGATTTGGCTGTGCATCGGCTTTGAAGAGACGGACGAAGATCGCGGCGATTTCCCGCATCTGGCCATGATCTACCTGGATCACGATTGGCTCGCTGACGACGACCTCAACATTGCCGTGGTGGAGAAGCTTGCGGGCGCCCGCGATATGCTTGTGCGCGTCCACTCGGAGTGCATCTTGGGCGATGCGCTCGGCTCGTCCATGTGCGATTGCCGCAGCCAGCTTGCCCTTTCCATGGAGGAGATGGTCAAGCAGGGCGAGGGCATCTTCATCTACCTGCGCCAGGAAGGGCGCGGCATTGGCCTGCGCAACAAGCTGGACTGCCTTGGCCTTCAATATGGCTATCTGAAGGGTCGGCGCGTGCCTCGCCGCTACTCCTCCGACGAGGCAAACCTTGCCATGGGGCATGAGATCGACTGCCGCAGCTATGATGTGGCCGCCAACCTCCTCCGCGCTCTGAAAGTGGCATCGGTGCGCATGATCACCGGCAACCCCGATAAGATCGCAGACCTCAAATCCAACAGGATTGATGTGACCTCAGCGCTCGACCTATGGGCCAACAACGCCTCGGCGCGCGCGCTGGACGAGATCCGCGAGAAAATGGCCCGCGGCTACATTTACGAGCGCTGATAAGCGCCATTGCCCGGTCACTTGCTGGTGAGCGTTGCGACGCCGTCCCACCCGCTTGGGAAGCGTTTGCCGATGGCCTCCCAACGCTCAGCATAAAGCGCGAGCAACGCTTGGAACGTGTCCGGCGCCTCAACCATGGCGTCGAGCGCGGCCTGGAACGCCACAGCGTTCCCCTCCCGCCAGGCTTCGACGAGCGTGCTGAGGGGTGCGATCGCCGCCTCGACCGGCGCGGCGACAGGGTGATCGGGGCCGCCAAGGAGGCTGTAGATCTCGATGGGCCTATCCTTGCCCTTCACCTTCACCCGGTCGATGGGGATGCAGACATAGCCTGCCGTCGCGGCCGCCACCGCCGTCTCGGGCCCCAGGATGATCGACAGGCCGTAAGACTTGGTCTGCCCCTCGAGGCGGGAGGCAATGTTCACATCATCGCCGATGACGGAGTAGTCGAACCGACGGCTGGAGCCGAGATTGCCGACGCAGCACAGCCCCGTATTGACGCCAATCCCGATGGATACGGGCGGGTAGACGCCCTCGTGCTCCTGATTGAAGGCGGCCAAGGCATCAAGCATGGCAAGGGCTGCCTGGCAGGCGTTGGCGGCATGGGCCCGGTCCGCCACAGGCGCGTTCCAGAATGCCATGATGGCATCGCCCATGTACTTGTCGATGGTGCCGCGGTGGGCAAGGATCACGTCCGTCAACGGCGTCAGGAAGCGATTGATGAACGCCGTCAACGCCACAGCGTCCATCCCTTCTGAAATGCTGGTGAAACCACGCATGTCGGTGAACAGAATGGTCATGGGCTTCAACTCGCCGCCAAGGGCAAGGTTGTCGGGGTCCTGCGCCAATTCCTGCACCAGGTCGGCGGACACGTAACGGCTGAAGGCGTTGCGAATGGATCGGCGCGCTGCCTCCTCGCGCACAGCCACCCAGCCGGTCGAGGCCAAGAGCACCACCGTGCTTGCAAGGACGGGGAACGAGGGGTCGATGAGAAGTCCCTCGCGAACGAACGCCCCATAGCTTGCAAGGAGCACAGCCCCAAGGGTGATGACGCCGAAGCCAAGGCTCGTCAGCGGTTTGAAGGCCATCGCCGCCACCGCGAAAACCACGGCAAGGAGGGCAAAAAGCGCAATTTCGAGCCCGGGCGCCCAGTCCGGCCGCACAAGGCCCGCGCCAGAAAGGATGTGCTCGATCAACTGAGCGTGGATCTCCACCCCAGGCACGGCAACATCGATGGGCGTGGCGCGAAGGTCCAACAAGCCTGGCGCCGTCGCACCGATGAGGATGATGCGGCCCGCCACCTCCTGCGGGTCCACCACTCCTTCCAGAATCCACCAGGCGGGGATCAAGCGTTGCGGCGTCGTCGGCGTGAAGTGGACGCGCACGGCAGAGAACGGGTTGGTGGCCACATCGAAGTCGCCGATGCGCACCGCGTTGATGCCACTCTTAGCGCCGAACGCGGTCTCCCCGCTGGCGTTGGAGGTGCGCAGGACGAAGGTGCCCGCCCCTTGCGCCACCCGCAGCGCTTCGGCGGCAAGGCTGGGCACGAACGTTCCGTCCGTCAGCTGGAAGACCAGGGGAACGCCCCGCACCACCTGATCGCGATCAGGGATCCAGTTCATCGCCCCAAGGCCTGCCGCAGCCTGGGAGAGCACCGGCAGGGGCGAGGTGAGCGCGTTGAAGGCAAGCAGGAAGTTGCGCGGGTCATCACCTGCAAAGGCGAATCCAGCCTTTGGCGCGGCAAACGCCGCGGTGGCCCCTGTCAGGACCGGGCCGGGCGTCAGCGTCAAGTCGCGGTTGTCGAGGACCATGCCGAGCACAACGGGGCTCTTGTTGAAGGACTGAGCGAGGCGATCATCATTGCGCGGCGTCGTCAGCAGGGAATCGGCCAGCGCTTTGCTTTCAAGGCCTTCAGGCAACAACTTGACGATCTCTTCCGGCGAGGTGCGGTCCGCCTCCGCCATCACGAAGTCGATGGCAATGGCGGCAGCGCCCATGGCGTTCAACCGGTCGATGATCTTTGCCAGTTGAACGCGCGACCAGGGCCACTGGCCAATCCTCTCAAGGGAGGCTTCGTCGATGGCCACCACGCGCACCGGCACATCCACGTCGTAGGGCCGCGGATTCAGCCGCTGATACTCATCAAACACAAGGTTGCGCACATGGCGCAGCGCGGACGGGTCGGCCGATCGCACAGCAAGCGCACCCACCATCAGCGCCATGGTGATGAGAATGAGCGGGACCGTCCTGCCAAGACGGCGCCGCAAGGCGCCTTTTTGCCGCCGCCCCGACCCTTGGGGGCGCTGGTTCGTGGCAGCATCTGGCACAGTTTTGACGTTGCGCTGCATCGACCATCCGCGCTGGCGGGGCAGTCATTGCCCCTTACGAACGGCTATGCACGGGCCTCAGGCGGTCGGCAAGCCCCACATATGCGTGCGGTTTACCAGCGTGAACGCGTTAGAAGTTGACCCCGAAGCGGGCCGAGACCACGTGGTTGTCAAATTCGCGCCCGGCATCGTTGGACTGGGTCACCTCATAGCGGTAGCCGAGCGTGACGTCGGCGGCCTCGGTCAGAATGTCGCCGATCCTGACGGACGCGCCTGGGGCAAAGTAGGTGTCGGAGCGCTTGTCGCCGCCTGCCGTCACCTCGTCCTCGAACCAGCGCTGATAGATGGCCATCTCCACCCCGGCGGAAATCCGCTCGGTGAAGGCGAAGCGGTAGTCCACCCTGCCGCCGATCTGGAAGTATTTGCCAGGCTCGAAGTTTTCCGGGATCAGCACACCGTTCGCGTTCTCAACGCCGCTATAGCGGGCATTGGGGCGTACAATCAGCGTGTCGCGCGGGGACAACAGGCCCGCCCGTGCGAAGTGGCCGGTCAGGTCGACCACGATGCCGCCGTCCGACACCCAGTCGCTGCCATACTCCCGCCAGACCGCACCAAGGCGGACCGACTGGCGGGCGCCGTCCAGATAACCTTCAAGCTCCAGCGCGCCGCCGGCCTCGCCGAACAAGGTCACACCATCGAGGGTGCGGTAGGTGCCCACAACGGACGGGCGCAAGGTGATGGACGGCGACAACTGGATCAAAGGACCCACATCGCCGCCGGCATAAATGGTCGTCACCTCGGGGGTGTGGGTGAAGATGTTGGCCCCACCGAAGGCATTGGTGCGCCAGCGCAGCCGCCCGATCCGCCGCTCGTCACGCATGGTGAGCGCCAACGCACCGAAGCCCGAGGCAGGCTGTGGCGCAAAATCCGGCCGCTGGATAGGGTTCGATTCAAACCCGCCGCCGATGGTGAAGCGGAAGTTGGTGAAGTTGGGCGCCAAGAGAAAGCGGATGCGCGACATGCCTTTGCGGGCGGCCGCGTTGCTGGGGTCGATCAACAACACGCGCTCGTAGGTGGTCAGCGCCTTGCGATACTCTCCGCGCGATTCCGCCCTCTGGGCGTAGGCGATGTTGAGGTCCACATTGCCCGGGTCGGCATAAAGATCGGCGAAAAGCGGGCCCACCGTTTCGCCATCGGCAGCCAGCGCTGTCCCGCCGGCAAGGCCCCCAAGACCAAGGACCAAAGCCAGTGTAACGCACCGGACGGCACGTGAAGCGCGCAGGCCGCGCGTCAGACGGGTCATCATAACTGCCATAGGAGTTGGAAGTCCCTCAACGCCTTACACGCCCTTCGATAGCGCGATCCCAGTCGCCGTGTGGGCTCGAAGGCGCGTTTGGGGGGTGTGGTTACCGGAATAACTTGCCGTCTGTTGCCAATTGCACACGATCGTCTGCTGCGCGCACGTGTTTGCCTCGGCGTTGTTGCGTCGAACCCCGTTTGGCGTGCAATGAAGTCTGTGCAGTTGAAAGGGGCCGATGATGTCCACTGACGCCAGTGCCAGAACGCACCGCAACGCAAGCGTCTCCTCCCCGCGTGCCACGCGCGGCGTTGCCAGCTTAGCCGCCCTTCTGCTGTGGGCGCTCGCGACAAGCGGGCCTGCCCTGGCGCAGACACCGCCAATCGGCGTCGCCTCCTCCGTGGTGCGCGATGTCACCGGCAATGCCGGCGGGTCCCAGCGGCAGTTGAGCGCCGGCACGGGTGTCTTTTCCGACGAGACCATAGCCACCGGCGTACAGGCCAACTCGCAGCTTTTGTTCCGCGATGAGACCACCTTGTCCATCGGCCCGTCCTCGGCGGTGGTGCTGGACCGGTTCGTCTACAATCCAGGCGGCCAGGCCTCGACGTTTTCGGTGCGGGCAGCGCGCGGGGCGCTCCGGTTCGTCTCGGGTTCGTCGCGGCCGGCGGCCTACAACATCGAAACCCCTGTGGCGACCATCGGTGTGCGCGGCACCATTGTGGACTTTTTCATCCAGGACAGCCGCGTCATCGTCATTTTGACCGAGGGCGCTGTGGACGTGTGCGTGAACGGGGAGTGTTTCGGCCTCACCCGCCCGGGGCGTTACCTTGTTGTGCGCGCCGGCGGCCAGGTGGAAGGCCCGCGTCCGTGGGATGGTGCGCTGCGCTCCATCATCGGCCCGGTCTCCTTCCCGCTCTACGGCTGGCACCTCGATCTGGACAACAGGCCCCGCTACGAGGGCGCGCCGGCGCGCTGGTCGGAGACCGATCAGCTTGAGTTCCGCCACCGGGCGCAACGGGAAGCTCTTGAGCCCATCGACCCCATCAAGCCCGAGATCCCCGTGGAGCCGATGGAACCCATGGAGCCGATGGAACCCATGGAGCCTGTGGAGCCCATCGACCCACGGCCCACGGATCAGACGTTCCGCGACCGCAACTATCGCTGATCTGCTTCCCCGTCAGGTGCTGCGAGCCATGCAGCGCTGGCGGTATACAGGCCGCGCACCCTTGCTTTAGGCTTCCCACCCGAGGCGTTCAGTGCCTGTGCTGTATGATGGTGTGGAGGACGGATGAGCGGGCCAATGCCGGAACGGGCCGACGTGGTGGTGATCGGCGGTGGCGTCGTCGGTGTCACAACGGCCCTTTACCTTGCCCGCCACGGCGCATCGGTGGTGCTGTTGGAAAAGGGGCGCATTGCCGGCGAACAGTCCTCCCGCAACTGGGGCTGGATCCGCAAGCAAGGCCGCGACCGGCGCGAAGTCCCGCTGATGGTGGAGAGCGCACGGCTGTGGCAGCAGCTCTCCGATGATGTGGGCGGCACCGTCGGCTTCGGCACGCGCTCCACCACCTATCTGGCGCTTGATGAGAGCGAACTTGCCGACCGCGCCACCTGGCTGGACGTGGCGCAAGATCACCAGATCGAAACCAAGCTTTTGACCTCCGCTGAGACCGACGACTTGCTTGGCCGGGACGACAGGCGTTTTGCAGGCGCCCTCCACACCCCCTGCGACATGACGGCGGAGCCGCGCCTTGCAATTCCCGCCTTTGCCGAGCTTGCGGCGAAAGAGGGCGTCACCGTTCTTGAAGGTTGCGCGGCCCGCACGGTGGAGCGGCAGGCAGGGCGCGTCCACGCCGTCACCACCGAGCGCGGCACCATCTTGTGCGATGCAGCGGTGCTGGGCGGTGGCGCCTGGTCACGCACATTCTTGGAAAATCTCGGCATCTTCATCCCACAGCTTGCGGTCCGCTCGACGGCTTTTCGCACGGGCCAAGCGCCACAGATCCACCCGGGCGGGCTCGGCGCGACAGGGGCGTCCGTGCGCCGGCGGATCGATGGCGGCTACACCATCGGGCGCACCAACTCGGCCCGGTTCGACATTGTGCCCGCGGCCTTCAGGCATTTGCGCGCCTTCATGCCGATCCTGCGCAAACGCTGGAAAATCATGAAGATCCGCGCCGGCAAGGACTACTTCGGCCCCCTTGGCAGGCACCGCTGGAGCGCTGACGATGCGACCCCATTCGAGGCGATGCGTGTCCTCGACCCCATCCCGGACATGACGCTCGTGGAGGACATGCGCCGCACCGCCATGAACCTTCACCCCCAGCTTGGTCTATTGAAGGTGGAGGAGGCCTGGGCAGGACTGATCGACGTGACCCCCGATGAGGTGCCGATCATCGACGAAGCCCCCGGCATCGAAGGCCTTTGGATGGCAACGGGCCTGTCAGGTCACGGCTTCGGGCTGGGTCCTGGGATCGGGCAGTTGACGGCACAGATGGTGACTGGCCGCACCCCCGTGGTGGACCCTGAGCCATTTCGCCTGTCTCGCTTCGGCCCGCAAAAGGCGGCAGCATGAGCCACCCTGACGTCCTTGTGGTGGGCGCGGGGATCACTGGCGCTGTTGCCGCCTACCACCTTGCACGGTCGGGCGCGCGGGTCGTTGTGGTGGACCGCTACGGCCCTGCCGCCATGGCCTCTGGGTGGACGCTTGCGGGCGTCAGACAGTCGGGCCGCGATCCTGCTGAACTCCCGCTTGCGCGCGCTGCCGTTGCCCTCTGGCCAGACCTTGAGGAGATGCTCGGCGCCCCCACCCACTACCGCCAACAGGGTAACGTGCGCCTTGCACGCACGCCAGGCGAGGTGGAGGTGATCGGCCAGTTGGTGAAGGCACAGTCCGCCGCTGGGCTCGACCTGACTTTCCTGCCTGCGCTCAGCGATGTGAAAGAGGTGGCGCCCGCGGTCTCAGACACCGTCCTCGCCGCGTCCTACTGCCCCACCGACGGGCACGCCGACCCCAATGCAACGGTCGCCGCCTTCCTCAAGGCTGCCGTGCGCCACGGCGCAACGCTCAGCACCGGCGAGGTCGTGGAGCGGTTGATTGTCGAGGCGGGCAAGGCGAAAGGCGTCGTGACCAACCAGCGCACCATTGCGGCCGGCACGGTGCTGGTGGCGGCAGGGGTGTGCGTCAACGCCATCCTTCAAAGTGCCGATATCGAACCCATCCCCATCACCACCCCTTTGGTGAGCGTGGTGAGGACTGCTCCCGTAGCGCCTCTCCTGAAGCCCGTCATCGGTGTTGCCAATGCCGACCTTGCCGTCAGGCAAGAGGTGAACGGGTCGATCCGGTTTACCAGCGGCGCACAGCCTCACGATGGCGCGTTCACTGAGGAGGATGGCCGGCCCGTGGTCCGCCCAACGGCACAAAGGCTCGCCGACACCATTGCCGGCGTCGCCAAGGTCTTGCCGGCCATCGCACAGGCGCCGGTGGCCACCTTCTGGGGCGGTCTGTTAGACATGACGCCTGACGCGCTGCCGGTGATCGACACCGTGCCCGGGGTGCAGGGCCTTGTGGTGGCGGCAGGCTTTTCAGGTCACGGCTTTGGTATCGGCCCGATCACGGGGGAGATTGCCGCAGACCTTGCCCTTGGCCGAGCGCCCCGTTTTCCTATGGCACCATTTCGATACGCTCGGTTCGGCGAGCGGCCTCAGGCGTTCGCGCCGGCAGCGGCCACCTTGCACGGCTGAATGGGGACCTCGACCGACATTGCGGTCATCGGCGGCGGGCTTGTGGGCACAGCCATCGCTTTCGGCCTCTTGCGCAGCGGCGCCAGCGTTGCCCTCTACGATCCTTCGGAGGATGACTTTCACGCCTCCGCCGGCAACTTCGGCCTTGTGTGGGTGCAAGGCAAGGGCCTGAACGCCCCCCACTATGCCGCCCTCACCCGCCGCTCGGCCGCACGATGGGACACGTTTGCCGGCGAGATTGCCGAGCGCGGCGGCACCGATCCACACTATCGCCGGTGCGGCGGCGCAAAGATCGCCCTTAGCGAAGACGAGTTCGCGGCCCTTCGCGCCACCTCCCTTCGCATGCACAATCGCGGGCCTGACGACGCGGCCAGCGCCAAGGTGGACCTCATCGACGGTGCCACGCTGCGCAGCCGCGTCCCCCATGTGAGCGAGGAGGCTGTCGGCGCCTTGTGGTGCGAGGAGGACGGCCACGCCGACCCCCTCGCAACGCTAACGGCGCTGCGCAACACGCTGGAAAGCCACCCCAAAGTTCGTATCGTCCGCTCCCGGGTGGAGGCGCTACGCGCCGAGGGCAGCGGCTTCCGCCTTGACGGGGCCGACATCGGCGACACGGCCGAGAGGGTGGTGATTGCCGCAGGGCTTGGCGCGGTCGGCCTCGGGTCCGCGATCGGGCTTGACGCACCACTTCGACCCCAGCGCGGGCAAATCCTGGTGACGGAGCGGATGGCCCCTTTCCTCGATGTGGCCTGCCATACGGTGCGGCAGACGGGCCAGGGTACGGTTTTGATCGGCGATTCCAAAGAAGACGTCGGATTTGACAGGGGCACCCTCTCGTCCGTCGGCGCGGCCATGGCCCAACGCGCGGCCAAGATGTTTCCCATCCTAAAGACGGCGCGGGTGGTGCGCCAATGGGGCGCGCTGCGGGTGATGTCCCCCGACGGCCTACCCGTGTACGCCCAGTCTGAGAGCCATCCTGGCGCAATGCTCATCACCTGCCACAGCGGTGTGACGCTTGCCGCCGCCCACGCGGGGGAGGTGGCCGACGCCATTGTCAGCGGCACCCTTGGGGAGGACTATCGCGCCTTCTCGCCGGCACGATTTACCAAAGAAGAGGCAGGGGCGTGAACCGTTTCAAGCGCGTGAACGAGGGGGCAAGCGTCACCATCACTGTCGACGGCGAGCCGATGGCAGCGCGAGAGGGCGACAGCGTGGCACTTGCCCTGCTTGCGGCGGGGAAGGAGACCTTCGGGACCCTCAGCGGGACCGGTGCGGCGGTCACCCCCTACTGCCTGATGGGCACCTGCTTCGGCTGCCTTTGCACCATCGACGGGCGCCCCTCAGAGCAGGCCTGCCTTGTCCCCGTGCGCGAGGGAACCGTGGTCGAAACCGCGGGCAAGCGACTATGACGGACGTTGTGATTGTCGGCGCCGGCCCGTCCGGTCTTGCCGCTGCCGCCGTTTGCGGTGGGCATGGCCTTTCCACCAGCCTTCTTGACGACCAACCCACACCTGGCGGGCAAATCTGGCGGTCTGCCGAGGCCGTTGCCGACCGCCCCCTTCGCGCTCTTGCCAAGACCTACAAGGGTGCGCGTGCTGCCATCGACGCTGCCCGCAAGAGCGTGACCCTCCACCGCTCCGCCCACGTTCTGGATGTGTCGGCGGACAGGACGGTCCTCTGGCTTGACCGCTCCAACGGCACGCCGCGTCTCACCGAAACGCCTGCCAAAGCCCTCATCCTTGCAACGGGTGCCGCGGAGCGCCCGGTACCCTTCCCTGGCTGGACACTGCCGGGGGTGATGGGGGCCGGCGCGCTCCAAGTGGCGTTGAAGCAGGGCGGGCTTGTGCCGGGGGGGCCCATCGTCCTTGCCGGGCAGGGACCGCTTCTCCTCCTCGTCCTCGACCAACTCTCCAGCGTCGCGGCCAACGTCGTCGCCGTTCTCGATTTTGCGGTCGGCGGCGCGGCGGGTGCGGCAAAGCCTCTTTTGAACGCTGCCCTTGCCGACCGCACCCTCTTGGCCGAAGGCGCACGGCTCTTGATGAGCCGCAAACGCTCCGGCGTCCCCGTGGTACGGGGCGTGAAGGCTTTGCGCGCTGTGGGCGGAAACATATTGGAGGCCGTGGAGGTGGAAGACGGCAAGGGCCGTCACCACAGGTTTGAGGCCACCACCCTTGCCGTCCATGACGGGGTGATTGCCAACACGCAGCTCACGCGCCTGATGAACCTGCCGCACAGTTGGCGGGAATCGGATGCCGCCTTTGCACCCGACGTGGGGCCGACCTTTCGCGCCGTCGAAGGGGTGTGGGTGGTGGGCGACGGTGCCGGCATCGGCGGTGCGGCCCTTGCAAGCCTTCGCGGTGAGATCGCAGGCCTTCAGGTCGTGGCCGAACTGACCGGCAAGAACACCGAACACCCCCTCCAAGCGGCAACAGCGCGGGCGCAGCGTCTTGCCAAGGCACGGCCACTGGTGGAAACCCTTTACCCCGCCCGCCCCGTCTCCGCCTTTGCCGAGGACGACACCGTGCTATGCCGCTGTGAGGGCGTGACGTTCGGCGCCGTGCGCGCAGCCGTCAGTTCTGGGGCCACAGGGCCCAACAGGGTCAAGGCCTTCACCCGCTGCGGTATGGGGCCGTGCCAGGGTCGCATGTGCGCCAACCCTTTGACGCGGTTGATGGCTGAGGCGATGAAGACCCCCCCTCAAGCCGTCGGTGCGCTCAGGATCCGGCCGCCGTTAAAGCCCATCCTTGTGGGGGATTATCTGACGCTGGACGCTGACACCCCGTGAGTGCCCTCAAGGTGGATACGGCCGTCATCGGCGGCGGGCTGATGGGACTTTCAGTGGCCCTTTGCGAGGCCCGCGCCGGTCGCTCCGTTGTTGTCCTTGAGGCTGAAACCGTGGGGCGCCATGCCTCCTCCGCCAGTGCGGGCGGTGTCAGAAGCCTCAACAGGCACCCTTCCGAGATCGCGCTGTCTCGGGAAGCGCTGGCGCTGTGGCCAGCGCTCGACAAAGACCTCGGCCAGGATGTGGGGTTTGTGGCAAGCGGCCAGATCCGCGTTGCTGAGGACGAGGCGGCCTACAACCGGCTTGCCGCCCGCGCCGCGCTCACCAAAGACCTTGGTTACAGCCATGAAGAACTGATCGGCGCCAATGCCTTGCGCGACCTTGAACCCTCCGTGGCAAGCCACACACTCGGCGCCTTGATCGTGCGCGATGACGGCTATTCCGACCCGCTAAAGGCCATGCGCGCCTACGATTGGGCGGCCAGAGGTGCGGGGGTTCAGATCCGCGAGGGCGTGCCCGTCAAAGGGCTGAGCGCGATGGAAGGCGGCATTGTCGTTGAGACCGATGGGGAGGCTGTGAGGGCGGCCACCGTGGTCAACGCTGCCGGCGCTTGGGGGGCAGAGCTTGCCGCATCCGTGGGCGAGCCGGTCCAAATGGAAACGGCCGCCCTTCAGATGAGCGTGACGGAGCGGGTCGCCCCTTTCGTCCACGCGGTGGTCGGCACGGAGGGGCGAAAACTCTCGCTGAAACAAAGTGCTGCGGGACACGTGATCATCGGCGGCGGTCACCGCGGGGCGGTGGCGAACGAGGCGCGCCATGGTGCGCCCATTGCCGCACGGGTGGCCCAGAATGTTGCAACGGCCGCCCACTTGTTTCCCATCCTGAAAACAGCGCGGGTCGCCAGGTCCTGGGTGGGCCTTGAAGGGTGGACGGCGGACGGCCTTCCGGTCGTCGGCCCATCACAGACACTGCCCGGCCTTGTCCATGTGTTTGGCTTTTCAGGTCACGGATTTGCCTTGGTGCCCTTGATCGGCCCCCTTATTGCCGACATCATCGCCGGCGAGGAGCCAGACCCACGGCTTCAACCCTTTGCACAGGCACGTTTTTGCAAGAGCGATCGGAGCCCCTGAATGCTAGATCCCACCGGCCGCGTCGTGATGGTCTCAGGCGCAAGCCGCGGGATCGGCCGGGCAGTGGTGGACGCGCTCCACGCCAAAGGCTACAGCGTGAGCGCAGGCGCACGGCGGCCTGAGGACCTCGACGCCGCCTTTTCAAACCTTGTCGGCGATCGCCTTTTGACGGCCCGCTACGACGCGGCCGACAGGGACAGCCATGCACAATGGCTTGCCGCCACCATCGACCGCTTTGGCCGCCTCGACGGGCTCGTCAACAACGCCGGCACCTCCAACACCTTTTCGGTGGAGGCGGGCGATGAGGCCGACCTCGACGCCCTGTGGACCATCAACATCAAGGGCCCGCTATTTCTAACGCGCATCTGCCTGCCCCACCTCAAAGCTGCAGGCTCTGGGCGCATCGTCAACGTGTCGTCGCTTTCCGGCAAGCGGGTGCGAAATGACAATGTGGCCTACGCCATGACGAAGCATGCTTTGATGGCGCTCACCCACTCCACCCGCCGCATCGGCTGGGAGAGCGGTGTGAGGGCAACGGCGGTCTGTCCCAGCTTCGTTGCGACGGATTTGACGGCCGACGTCGTGAAGGTGCCGCGAGAGGAGATGATCGACCCGGCGGATTTCGCCGAGCTGGTGGCCACCGCCATCGCACTGCCCAACACCGCCACAATGGCGGAAATGCTGGTCAATTGCCGGCTGGAGGACCTGTTCTGAGCGGGCCTCCCACCAAACACAAAACGAGAGAGAGGTGAACAATGAAGGCAACCGCAATGACCTTGGGTCTTGCTGCTGCGCTGTGCGCAGGCGGGGCCCATGCGGCAGGAACCACGTTGAACGTCGGTATGGCGAGCGCCGATGCAGGCACGCTTGACCCGCACGTGGCCACCACAACGCCCGACAAGGGCCTGTTGCACTGGATGTTCAACGGCCTTGTGCGCATCAAACCCGGCCAGGCAAGCCCCGAATACATCGAGCCCGACATTGCCGAGAGCTGGACAAGCTCCGACGACGGCCTGACTTGGACGTTCACCTTGCGCCAAGACGTGGATTGCCACGGCGACTACGGCAATCTCGACGCCGAAGACGTTGTGTTCTCCCTGGAACGCGCCGCCAACCCCGACACGTCCTCCTTTGCGAAGGACTTTGCGGCGGTCCAGTCCATCGAAGCGACCGGCGACTACGAGGTGACGGTCACCTTGTCGGAGCCTGTGCCGAGCCTTCTTGGCACGCTCGTTCCCTACCATGGCGGCAACATCGTCTGTAAGGACGCTGTGGAAGCCATGGGGGAAGACTTCAAAGCGACACCCATCGGCACCGGTCCGTTCATGTTTGCCGAGTATCAGCCGCAGCAGTTCGTGAAGCTTGTGGCAAATCCCGACTACTTCCGCGGCAAGCCGGCCATTGAAGAGATCTTCTACCGCTACATCCCCTCCGATGCCTCGCGGGACCTCGCCTTCCAGGCCGGTGAGATCGACATGATCTACGGCAAGCAGGACCAGACCTGGGTGGACAGGATCGCCCAGCTCCCCAACACCAAAGTCACGGTGATGACGCCTGGCGAGATGAGCGTCATCCACCTCAACATGACGATGCCGCCGCTGGACGACATCAACGTGCGCAAGGCCGTCGCCCACGCCATCAACCGCGATGCGATGGTGCAGTTCAAGGGCGAGAACGTGACGCTGCCGGCCGTCTCACCGGTGCCTGAAGGCTATCTCGGCTTTACGGACGATGTGCCCACCTACGACTACTCGGTGGAAAAGGCCAAAGAGCTTCTGGCCGAGGCCGGTCACGAAGACGGTGTGACGCTGAACGCAATCCACACCACGCTGCCTGGGATGCTCACCACCATGGAGGCGGTGCAAGCGCTCCTGCGTGAGGCGAACATCAACCTTGAGATCGACACCGTGGAGCACGCAACCTTCCACAGCCAGATCCGCGATGATGCGAGCCAAGTCACCCACTACTCGGCGGCGCGCTTTCCCATCGCCGACACGTATCTGACGCAGTTCTTCCACTCCGACTCCATTGTCGGCACACCGACGGCGGTGACCAACTTCTCCCATTGCAGCGTCGCCGACGACGATATCGAGGCCGCCCGCACGGCGAGCGATGCCGACACGCAAAACGCCCATTGGGCCGCCGCGCAGCAGAAGATCATGGAAGAGGTGTGCGCCATCCCGATCTACCAGAACCTTCAGCTGTGGGCCTGGAAGGACAACCTCGACCTTGGTGTCGACGTTCAGGGGTCGCTCAACCTGTCTCCACCGATCACCGAGAAGGCGCGTTTCACTGACTGATCCACACCACCATTGCTCCGGCCCAGTTTTGGGCCGGAGACGCCTGTCATGACAGCGTTTGTCATCAAGCGCCTTGGCTTCGCGGTGATCACGCTGTTTGGCGTTCTCACCATCGTGTTCTTCATTGTGCGCGTGTTGCCGGGCGACCCAGCGCTGGTGATCCTTGGCGACCAGGCCAACCAGGCCGCCATCGACTCCCTACGCGCCCGATTGGGATTGGACCTTCCCATCTGGCAACAATACTTGGACTTCTTGGGCGGCGTCTTCGTGGGTGATTGGGGGACCTCGCTGGTCTCCGGCAGACCCGTCATCGAAGAGATCCTCAATGTCCTCCCCTCCACGGTCGAGTTGACGGTGGTCTCCCTCATTCTGGGGGCGGCGATCGGTATTCCTCTGGGGGTGTGGTCCGCCATCCGCCGCAACAAGCTGCCCGACTACATCGTGCGCATCGCTTCGCTGTTGGGGCTTTCGCTGCCCGCTTTCGTGTCGGCGGTGTTGTTGTTGATGGCGTTTTCCATCCAGCTTGCCTGGTTCCCCGTCATCTCGTCAGGTCAGGGGGACACGTTGGGCGAGCGGCTGCGTGACCTTGCGCTCCCTGCCACGAACCTTGGCCTCATCATGGCCGCCTACATCACCCGCGTGGCGCGCTCTGCCATGCTTGAGGTGCTGAACCAGGACTATGTGCGCACCGCCCACGCCAAGGGGCTGACCTTCACCACCATCGTCTGGCGCCATTGCCTGAGGAACGCGCTGATCCCCGTCGTGACGGTGGTGGGCCTTTACCTTGGCATTTTGATCGGCAACTCGGTTCTGACCGAAATCGTCTTCAACCGGCCGGGCCTCGGCAAGTTGATTGTCGGCGCGCTTAACCAGCGCGACTACACGATGCTTCAGGGGATGATGGTCATCTACACGCTAGTCGTGGTGCTGGTGAACCTTTTGACAGACCTTGTCTACGGTCTCATCGACCCGAGGATCAAATACCAATGAGCCTCGCAAGACCTGCCCGCGGGGCCTACCTCAGAAGCACGCTGACCGCGATGGGAAGCGGAATCTTCCGCGCCTTCAACACCAACAAGACCTCCTGGGTCGGGCTTGGCATCTTCCTGACGGTGTGCCTCCTGGCAATTCTCGCGCCGTGGATTGCCCCTTACGACCCCATCGACCAGAACATCTTCAACCGCCTGAAGCCCCCTTCGGCCGAACACTGGTTGGGGACGGACTTTTACGGCCGCGATACGCTGTCGCGCATTCTCTACGGGGCGCGCATTTCTTTGGTGATCGGCCTGGTCGCGATCTCGGCGGCGATGATCATCGGCTCCTTCATCGGGATGATTGCGGGCTACTTCGGCGGCGTGGTCGACATCGTGATCATGCAGATCATGGACGTTCTCCTCGCTTTCCCGTCGCTGATCCTCGGCCTCATCATTGTCGCCATGCTTGGGCCTTCGGTGGAAAACCTTGCCATTGCCATCGCGCTGACGGCCATCCCGCCGTTTGCCCGCATCGCCCGCGCGCCCACCATATCGGTAAAGGAGCGGGAGTTCGTGGAAGCCGGCAGGGCGATGGGCTTTTCCGACCTCAGGCTGTTGTTTCGGCACATCCTTCCCAACATCCTGCCCGAAATCTTGGTGATGGGCTCGCTGTGGCTTGCAACGGCCATCCGCGTCGAAGCCTCGCTCGCCTTCATCGGGCTCGGTGTTTCGCCGCCGACCGCCACCTGGGGCGGCATGATCCGCGAAGGGTTTGAGAACATCCTGGACAGCTTCTGGCTCGCCCTCTTCCCGTCCATCGCCATCCTCATCGTGGTCTTCTCCCTCAACCTTCTGGGCGACGGACTGCGCGATGCCATCGACCCGCGCTTGAGGGGCGAATCGTGACCGCGCCCGCCCTTGAGGTGGATGGGCTCACCACCTCCTTCCGCACCGAAGGCAAGTGGGTGAGTGTCGTCAAGAACCTGTCCTTCCACATCAACCCCGGCGAGACGGTGGCGGTGGTGGGGGAGTCCGGGTCAGGCAAGTCGGTGACGGCGCTGTCGGTCATGCGGCTCCTCCAGCAGGGTGTGAGCCGTGTGGAGGGAACGGTGCGCCTGGCGGGGCGCGACCTGACCGCCCTCAGCGAACCGGCCATGCGGGACGTGCGCGGCGCTGAGATCGGCATGATCTTCCAAGAGCCGATGACGAGCCTCAACCCCGTCCTCACCACAGGCTTCCAGATCATGGAGGCGCTGCGCCGCCATCGGAACATGAGCCGCACGGAGGCGCGGGCCGAAGCGTTGCGCCTCCTGGACCTTGTGCGCATCCCCGATGCTGCAAGGCGCCTTGAGGAGCATCCGCACACCTTCTCAGGCGGCATGCGCCAGCGCGTGATGATCGCGATGGCAATGGCCTGCCAACCGACGCTCCTCATTGCCGATGAACCCACGACGGCGCTGGACGTCACGATCCAGGCGCAGATCCTTGAACTGATTCGCGAGCTGCAGACCGAGATCGGCATGTCGGTGATGTTCATCACCCACGACATGGGCGTTGTTGCCGAAATCTCAGAGCGCGTGGTGGTGATGCTGCGGGGGGAGAAGGTGGAGGAGGGTCCTGCCGAAGAGGTCTTCCGCAGGCCCAAGCACAGTTACACGAAGATGCTCCTTGCCGCGGTCCCGAAGCTTGGTGGGCTCACAGGCACGGCAACCCCCCGCCGCTTCCCCGACATTGTGGATGGCGAACCGACGGGCGAACCGGCCGACGAGCCCGACAAGCGCGGCGCGCCCATCCTCACCGTCGACGGTCTCGTCACGCGGTTCGATATCCGCGGCGGGCTGTTGGGCCGGCCCCAGGGCAGGGTCCACGCGGTGGAGAATGTGAGTTTTGACGTGCGCGCAGGCGAGACGCTGGCGCTCGTGGGGGAATCGGGCTGCGGCAAATCCACCACAGGCCGCTCCATCCTTCGGCTCATCGAACCGCGGGCAGGCGCCATCAGCTTTGAGGGGCGCGATGTGATGACCGCCTCGGCCTCACAGATGCGCACCGTGCGCCGCCGCATGCAGATGATCTTCCAGGACCCCTACGGCTCGCTCAACCCGCGCAAGACCGTCGGGGCGGCCATCGGCGAGCCCATCCGCGTCCACGGCCTCGGCCATGGCAGCGAGGTGGAGGACAAGGTGGCCTTCCTCCTGGAACGCGTCGGTCTTCCGGCCGACCACGCCGTGCGTTTCCCGCATGAATTTTCCGGTGGCCAGCGCCAAAGGCTGTGCATTGCCCGCACCCTCGGCCTCGACCCGAAACTGATTGTGGCGGACGAGTCGGTCTCAGCGCTGGATGCATCCATCAAAGCGCAGGTGATCAACCTGATGCTGGACCTGCAAAGGGAGCTTGGCCTCGCCTACGTCTTTATCAGCCACGACATTGCTGTGGTGGAGCGGATCAGCCACCGCATTGCCGTGATGTTGCTGGGCGAAATCGTCGAGATCGGCCCCCGCTCGGAGGTCCTCGCCAACCCGCGTCACCCCTACACGCAAAAGCTGATTGCCGCCGTCCCCGTCCCGGATCCCGACCGCAAAGGCATCCGCCGCGGCCTTTCGACGGACGAAATCTCAAGCACCGTGCGCTCTTTGGACTGGCAGCCGCCCCAGCGCCGCATGGTGGAGGTGGGGCCGGACCACTACGTGATGGATGGTTGAGGTCGACCGAACGGATTACGCCGAAAGTCCGCCACCGTACTCTCGATACACAGCGACGATGACGCATCGTCTGTCGATTTTGTCGACGGTCTGAAGGAACTCCACCGCGTTTTCCACCGAAAGCAAGTATTGCTAAACGTGCCGGCCCCAGGCTGTCGCCAGCTTCACATTACATGTCGGGAAACGCCACCAACCTGACGCGCCCCGGCGGCAGGTGCGACAACCGTGACGAGACCTGTTGACACCGAAACCGGTTTCGGCGACAGTGTTATGACAGTGCCGAGCGGCTCCTAGCCCGCCAGGCCAAGGGAAAGGCGCAGACAAGAGCGGCCGTTAGAGCCGCCACCCGTCGCGCCATGAGGAAACGCGAGGGAGGCCGGATGACCATCCGGAAACCAGCGTGAGCGGCGCGCGAACGGGGCGTGGTCAGAGCGGCCGGCCAACACGACGCAAGCTCAATATCACCGACCTTGCCGCCCGCATCGGGCTGTCGAAGGGCACCGTCTCGCGCGCCCTCAACAACTATCCCGACATCTCCGAAGAGACCCGCAGGCGCGTGCGTGAGGCGGCCATCGCGCACGGATATTCCCCGTCAAGCTTTGCCCAGCGCCTCGCCAAAGGCGCCACCCACACCATCGGCATCGTGCGCGAAGCCAACCCCGCCCCCATGAGCGAAGCGTTCCTGGGCGAGTTCGTGGGCGGGGCAAGCGCTGCCCTTGGCGAACATGGCTATGACCTGTTGTTTGCAACGCCCGCGCCAGGCGAAGAGCCGATCGAAAGCTATCGCCGCCTCCTGGACGACGGCAGGGTTGATGGCTTCATCATTTACCGCACCGAGACGGACGACGCCCGAGTCGCCTTCCTGAAGGGGGAAGGTGCCCCATTCGTTGCCCACGGGCGCACCCGCGATGAGAGCGGCTATGCCTGGCTCGACACGGAAAACGAGGTCGCATTCTACGACGCCACACGCCACCTGCTTGCCCTCGGACACCGCAAGATCGCCCTCCTCGGCGGGCCTCAGAACTACAACTTCTCCCGCCTGCGGGAAGCTGGCTACCGCCGCGCCATGGCAGAGGCTGGCGCCGAACGGCGTGTGATTGAGGCAGGCCTTGCCCCCGCCTCAGGCTTTGCCGCCTGCCAGGCACTCTTGGGGAAGGGCGAGGCGCCCACCGCCATCCTTGCCATCACCGATGCGGCCGCCCTCGGGGTCATCCAAGCGGCGGGACATGCCGGCCTGTCGGTGCCGAAGGACCTTTCCGTCATCGGGTGCGACGGTGTGGAATCGGCCGCCTGGGTCGACCCGCCGCTCACCACAATGGCCACCCGCGGCCGCCATGCGGGACGCCGCCTCGCCGAGATGCTGCTCACGCTCTTGGCCGGCGAAGACCCTGCCGGCCTGCAAGAACTCTGGCGGGCGGAGCTGATCCGCCGGTCATCGGACGGACCGCCGCCGGCGGCACATTCTTGAAACGAAACGACCACAGGGAGACACGTATGTCTGATCGTTCACGGCGCGCCCTTACGGCCACAGCATCGCGCGGGGTCATCCTCGTTGCCGCGCTCGGGATGGCGCTGTCGGCCGCCAACGCCGACACCATCCGTTACTGGACCACCGAAGAACAGCCTGAACGCCTTGCCAAACAGGAAGAGATGGCCCGCGCATTCGAGGCGGAGACCGGTCACACGGTTGAAGTCATTCCCGTGACGGAGTCCGATCTTGGCACACGCGCCACCGCTGCCTTTGCTGCAGGTGACCTGCCGGATGTCATCTACCATACGCTCCAATACGTGCTTCCCTGGGCAGAAGACGGCATCCTCGACGTTGAGACCAATGACGAGATTGTCGAAGAGCTCGGCCGCGACACCTTTGCCCCCGGCGCGCTGGCGATGGCCGATTTCGATGGCCTGACCGCCGCCGTCCCCGTCGACGGGTGGACGCAGATGATCGTCTACCGCAAGGACCTGTTCGACGAAGCCGGCCTCGATGCGCCCGACTCCTACGCAAACGTCGCGGCCGCGTTGGAGGCGCTGCACAGCCCGCCCGACATGTACGGCTTCGTCGCCGCCACCAAGGTGGACGAAAACTTCATGAGCCAAGTGCTGGAGCACGTCTTCCTCGCCAACGGCGTGACACCTGTGGACGGCGACGGGTTCGCCCCGCTCGACGAAGGCAAGACCGTCGAAGTGCTTGAGTTTTACAAGAAAATCGCCGACGCCTCACCTCCAGGCGACCTTTACTGGCAACAGTCGCGCGAGCTTTACTTTGCCGGCAAAGCCGCGATGATCATCTGGTCGCCGTTTATTCTGGACGAGATGGCGGGCCTGCGCGACTCCGCCCCCGTCACCATCAATGACGACCCCACGAGCCGCGAGCTGGCCGAGAAGACAGGCATCGTCACCCGCTTCTCAGGCCCCTCCAACCCCGAGGGTGCGGCCTGGGGCGACGTGCGCTATCTCGGCGTGACGGCAGACGCCAACACCGATGTGGCCATGGAGTTTGTTATGTTCTCCATGCAGGAGGGGTACGAATCCACCCTCTCCATCGCCCCTGAAGGCAAGTTTCCCGTCCGCCGGGGTGATGCTGAGGACCCGCAAAAATTCGTCAAGGCCTGGCGTGCCCTCCCTGTGGGCGTCGATCGCAAGGCCCCTTTGACGGAGCTTTATGCCGCTGACACCATCGAGGAGATTGTTTCGGGCCTCGACAGCGCCTCGCGCTGGGGCGTCACCGAAGGTCAACTCGCCCTCGCCTCCAAGATGATCAACAGCCAAGAGATCAACCGCATCGTCCGCCAGTATCTGGACGGTGAGCTTGATGGTCCCGCCGCCGTTTCGGCGATGAACGACGCCCTGGCGAAGATCTAACGTCATCGACCCAAAGTAAAACGGCGGGCCGTCGTGCCCGCCGGCCAAAAACGCGGGAGGCGGGATCATGAGCGACACCAGTCCGATTGCCGACAACGGCGTCGGCCCCATTGCACGACGAGAGGCGCGGCTTGCCTACTCGATGCTGCTGCCAACGGTCGCCATCGTCATGGCCATCGTCTTGTTGCCCTTGGCGGCGAACATCTGGATCAGCTTCAAGCCGGTGGAGATCGCCGACTTGCGGCCACCCACACTTGTCGCCAACGAGCGGCTAAGGGGCGACCTTGAAAACCCGGGTGACGAGGCTCGCCTCCAATACCGCCTGCGCAATTCTTCGCGCGACAGCCCGCTGTCGAACACGACACTTACCGATACTTGGCCTGAAGGTCTGGAACCCATCGACCTTGATCGCCGCTGTACGCTGGACGGCGGCTCGCTCGCGTGCGCCCTCGGGGCTTTCGACCCAGGCGCACGCGAGACTCTGGAAATCAATGTGCGCGCCACAGAGGCCTACCTCGCCAACCCCATCAATCCGCGCGACACAGAGGTTCTGACCACCGCCAGCGCCTCCAACGTTCTCACGAGCCTCTCGTTCAGCCTGGACAACTTCATCGCGGTCTTCGACTCCGACGAATTCTTGACCGTGCTTTGGGTCACCATCGTCTACACGCTGTTCGGCACCTTGGGCGCTATCGTTCTTGGCGTCATTGCGGCGCAACTGTTGAACCGGGAATTCAAAGGTCGATCCATTCTGCGCGGGCTTTACCTGTTTCCTTACGTGGCGCCCGTGATTGCGATGGCATTTACTTGGCTTGTGCTGTTCGACCCGTTCTCCGGTGTCATCAATGCGATGCTATCGCGCATGGATGTCGCAGGCGAACCGGTGAACTTTTTCGGCACCCGCACCGTCCCGGTGGACATCTTCGGTCTACAATTCGGCTTCCCCCTGGCGCTTGCCATGGTGATCGTATTCGAGGCGTGGCGATACTTCCCGCTGTCGTTCCTGTTCATCCTGGCGCGCATGCAGTCGATCCCCACCGACATGTATGAGGCAGCCGACATGGACGGCGCGACGCCCTTCCAGAAATTCTTCCGGCTGTCCTTGCCGCAGATCATGGGCATTCTGGCCGTCCTGTTCTTACTGCGCTTCATTTGGACCTTCAACAAATTCGACGACATCTTTCTGCTCACCGGTGGAGCCGCGGGCACACGGACGCTAACCGTAGACGTCTACTACCAAGGCTTTGCTGTCGGGAACCTCGGGGCAGGCGCAGCCGTCGCGGTGGTGATCTTCGTGATGCTGTTGATATTCGCGCTGCTCTATTTCCGCGCCATGCCGAAAGGAGAGGGGCTATGACCGCCGCAGCGGAGCACTCCAATCCCGGCCGCACGGTGGCTCAAAAGACACCCGTGCCTGGCTGGCTGACCGCAGGCTTACTCGGCCTCTTGTGGGGCGCCGTCCTTCATCTTGTGGGGGGCATTGCCCTGACCCTTGTTGCAGGCTTCCCGATGACGCCGTCTTTGGGGGCCGCCGCCCTTGCGGGCCTCCTCGTCGGATTGCTGATCGGCTTTCGTCCCATCCATGCTCGCGACGGCGTCTTTTTGGCCATCTGCGGCGTAACTTGGGTGATCTTTCTCCTGTTCTTCTCCTTTGGCTTTGCGTACGCGCCGGGCTTCCACGGTTACTATACCTGGCAAGGGATTGGCCTCGTGCTGACGGCGGCAGCTTTCGTGGCTGTCCTGTCAACGTCCTTAAAGCCCATTACCCTTGCCAGGCAGACCCGCAGGGCAACGGAGATTGCGGTCGCCTCCAGCCTGACGACGCTGGGGCACTTGTTCTTCGCCATCATCGTTATCTTGCCGTTCTACGTGTTGCTGATGACAAGCTTCAAAACACAACAGGCGCTGCTGGCGAACCCGCTGGACCTTTCCATCGATTTCAGCCAGGGGCTGACCTCGCTGTTTTCGTCCTATGTGGAGCTCTTCACCAACTACGACTTTGGCCGCTATATGATCATCTCGTTCGTCGTCTCGACGTTGACGGTGATTATCTGCCTCGCCTTCGCCGTGCCTGGCGCCTATGCCGTGGCCCGGCTCAACTTCCCCGGCCGGCAGGCGTTGTCACGCTCGGTGCTTCTCATCTACCTCGTGCCGGCCATCGTGCTCGTCATCCCGCTCTACGCGGTGTTCTCACAACTTGGCCTCAGAAACACCATTGCAGGCCTTTTGATCGTATACCCGGCCACCACCTTGCCGGTCGCGATCTATATGCTTGCCGGATACTTCCGAGGCGTCCCCGCAGAGCTAGAGGAGGCCGGGTTGATGGACGGGCTCTCCCGCGTCGGTGTGATCCGCAAGATCACGCTTCCCTTGTCGCTCCCGGCACTCGCCTCGGTCGGCCTCTACGTTTTCATGATTGCGTGGAACGAGTTCCTCTTCGCCTTCATGTTCTTGGACAACCCATCGATCTTCACCCTGTCGCGGGCGGTGGTCTCACTCAACTCCTCCGAGGTCCCACGCCAATACTTGATGGCTGGCGCGGTGGTGACGACGATTCCCATCCTCTTCCTCTTTCTTCTGGCGGAACGCTTCATGGTCAAAGGTCTCACAGCCGGCGGGGTGAAGGGATGAACGCCACCGTTTCCACACGCGACAGGGAGGCTGAAGCCATCCTGTCCGCCAACGACCGGGGCGGCTTTTCCGTCCCGACTGCGGGCCTTTACCCTTTCCAGTGGAACTGGGACTCCGCCTTTGCCGCGCTCGGCTACCAGCACAGCGACCCCGAAAGGGCCGTACGGGAGCTGGAGACCCTCGCCGACGCTCAATGGCGCGATGGAATGATCCCGCACATCATCTTCCACACGCCGGACACGGGCTACTTCCCAGGGCCAGACGTGTGGCAGACCCCCTATGATCCCCCCACATCGGGCATCAGCCAACCGCCTGTGCTTGCCATTGCCGCGCAGCTCCTGGTGGAACGTGGCCACCTTGGGGGCGACCGTCTGGTCCCCCTTCTGGAGGCGGCCGACCGCTGGCATGCGTGGTTCAAGGCCGCGCGGCGCGACCCCGAGACGGGGGCCATCGGCGTCGTCCACCCGTGGGAGTCCGGCCGGGACAACATGCCCGACTGGGACTCTCCGTTGTCCGCCGTATCGGCCGACAACGTCACCCCGTTCGAGCGGCGGGACCTCTCCCACATCGACGCCGCCATGCGCCCCACCAAAGCGCAATACGACCGATACATCGCTCTGGTGGAGTTTGGCCGGTCCGTCGGTTGGGACCAGGCGAGGCTGCGCGATACGTCGCCCTTTTTCGTCTGCGACCCTGGGATGACGGCGATCCTGATGCGAGCCGAAAGGGCGCTGTGTGCCCTTGCCGCGGCCAACGGGCTCGACACCATCGCCGAGGCGGCCAAAGCCCGCCTTGCCGACCTTCAAGGCGGGCTCGACGCCCTGTGGTCGGACAAGCTGGGTGCCTTCACCACCCTCGACACCCATACCGGTCATCGGGGCGAGTACGTTTCCAGTGCCAGCTTCCTCGGCTTCGTTGCAGGACCCCTGGACGCTGCGAAGTCGGACGCGCTGACAGCCCACTTCGAGCGTGTGGCAGCGGCGTGCCGCTACATGGTGCCGAGCTACGACCCCGCGGCCCCCGCCTTTGACGAAAAGCGCTACTGGCGCGGGCCGATCTGGCTCGTGGTCAACTGGCTGATCGCCATGGGCCTTGAGGAACGCGGCGACACGGAGCGCGCGGCCAAGCTGCGCGCCGATTCCCACGCGCTCGTCATGACGGGCGGCTTTTACGAATACTACAGCCCCCTCGACGGGGCGCCCCTTGGCGGCGGCGATTTCACATGGACCGCTGCGGCATGGCTGGATTGGGCGAGGAACACCAATGGCACGGATTGACCTGAAAACCATCCGCAAGGCATTCGGCACCCTTGAGGTGATCAAGGGCGTCGACCTTTCCATCGAAGACAAGGAGTTCGTTGTCTTCGTCGGCCCGTCCGGCTGCGGCAAGTCCACAATGCTGCGGCTGATTGCAGGGCTCGAGGAGGTGACCAGCGGCAGGGTGGAGATCGACGGCAAGGACGTCACCGCCCTGTCAGCGCCGGAGCGCGGCCTGTCCATGGTGTTCCAGTCCTACGCGCTCTACCCGCATTTGTCGGTGCGCGAGAACATGGCTTTCCCGCTGTCGGTGGCCGGCGCCTCCAAGAGCGAAACCAAGGCTGCGGTGGACGATGCAGCCTCCATCCTGCGGCTGGAACCGCTGCTGGACCGCAAGCCTAAGGACCTTTCCGGCGGCCAGCGCCAGCGCGTTGCCATCGGCAGGGCCATTGTGCGCGCCCCGTCGGCGTTCTTGTTCGACGAGCCGCTGTCGAACCTTGATGCGGCCTTGCGGGTGCAAATGCGCATCGAGATCGCGCGGCTTCGCTCAAAGCTCGATGCAACGATGATCTACGTCACCCACGACCAGGTGGAGGCGATGACCTTGGCCGACAGGATTGTCGTCTTCTCTGCCGGCAAGATCGAACAGATGGGCGCACCGCTCGACCTTTATCGCAACCCGTCCAACATCTTCGTGGCCACCTTCATCGGCTCGCCCACCATGAACGTCTTGCCGTGTCAGCCCAACGGTTCGGCCCACTCCGTCCACGTCGGCCCGACCGCGCTTCAGACCGAGCGCACTGTGATGGCCGGGCGCAAGCCCGTGCAGCTTGGCATCAGGCCTGAAGACATTGCGCTGACGGGCTCCGAAGAGGCCGACTTCTCAGGCCCCATCGTCGTTGCCGAACACTTGGGCGGTGACAGCTTCTACTATGTGGAGGTGGACGGTGTGGGCGAGGTGTCCGTGCGCGCCCCTGGCGACCACACGGCAAAGCTCGGCGATGTCCTTCATCTGCGCGCCCGGCGGGACAACATCCACCTCTTCGATGACGGTGAGCACTGCATCACCGTCGCCGCCTGACACGAACACGGCCCGCCACTTTTGGCGGGCCGGTCAATCGTTGGCCCAGCGGGCGGTGGCCTCGTCGTCGCGCGACTTCGCCTCGATCCACGCCCCGTGGGAGCCGTCCACAAGGTGCTCGCGCTTCCAGAACGGGGCATTGGTTTTCAAGAAGTCCATGACGAAGCGGACGGCATCGAACGCTGCGTCCCTGTGGCGGGAGCGGGCAGCCACCACGACGATGGGCTCGCCCACATGAACGAGGCCGTGGCGGTGGACGGCGACAATCCCATCCACGGGCCAGCGATCCTTGGCGATGGCCGCGATCCGCTCGATCTCCGCCTCGGCCATGCCAGGATAGTGCTCCAGCTCCAGACCTTTCAGGCGTCCGCTCTCGCCGCGGCAAAGGCCCACAAAGCTTGCAACGGCGCCAGTATCCGCGTCAGCGCCGAGGCTTGCCACAATCGCGTCCGGCGCAAGCGGCTCTGAGGTGACGCTAACGGCAATCATCGACCAGACTCAGCCGCCTGTCATCGGCGGAAAAAGGGCCACCACGTCGGCATCACGAATGGAGGCGTCATGGCGCACGTGTTTCTGGTCGGCGGCAACGCGGATAAAATCGGCCTTCTCCAGCGCGTGGGCGTAGTTCTCGCCCTCGCCCTTCAGCCAGTGGATCAAGTCGCCTGCGGTGTTCACGTGGGAGGGGAGGTCGCGATCCTCTTCCTCAACACCAATCCTCTCGCGAACCCAGGCGAAGTATTTCAGCTTCATGTGGCGGTCTCCTTGCCCCAGGTGCCACGGGCTGCCCAGGCATATTGGGCACCGGTCCAGATCGTCATGACCATCGCCACCCACAAGGCCAACAGGCCAAGCACCTTCACGGTTTCCGACAGCGGCATCAAAGGCGCAGCAAGAAGGAGCGCCAAGGCGACCAATTGAACCGTTGTCTTCCATTTGGCCAACAGGCTTGCCGGCACTCTCACACCGCGACCGCCGAGATGCTCACGAAGGCCGGCAATGGCGATCTCTCGTGTCAGAATCATCGCTGCGGCAAAGGCGTTGAACCCGTCGATGGTGCCATCGGCACACAGCATCAAAGCCGTCACGGCAAACAAGAGCTTGTCGGCAATCGGATCCAGCATCTGCCCGAAGTCCGACGTGGCGGACATGGAGCGGGCAAGAAAACCGTCCAGCCAATCCGTCACAGCGGCCAGAGCGAAAAAGACGAGTGCCGCCGCCCGCCATTCTCCGAACGGTGAGGCAAGGCAAAAGGCAATGACCACCACCGCAAGGCAACGCGCGACGGTCAAAATGTTGGGCAGAGCGTGCACGTCTAATCAGCCGCCGTTCTTGTCATGAAAGTGGTCGTAGACTTTTCTGGCAACGCTTGCTGAGATGCCGGACACGGCGGTGAGGTCGTCAATGCCCGCCTTTGCCACCGCCTTGGCCGTGCCGAAGTGTTTCAGGAGCGCTCTCTTGCGCGCCGTGCCAACGCCAGCGATCTCGTCCAAGGGATTTGCAGTCATCGCTTTCTTGCGGCGGGCGCGGTGGGCGCCGATGGCAAACCTGTGCGCCTCGTCCCGCAGGCGCTGGATGTAGTAAAGCACAGGGTCACGGGGCGGCAGGCGGAAAGGGGCCGTGCCGGGCTTATGGAATTGCTCGCGCCCCGCGTCACGATCCCGCCCTTTGGAAACACCCACCACAGGCACATCGGTGATCCCAAGGTCGGCGAGCACACCCTGCACGGCTGAAAGCTGGCCCGCCCCACCGTCGATCAGCAACAGGTCGGGCCATGGCCCCATGGCGTCTTCATCGGAAGAGGTGGCTTCACCGCGCGGCGCTTCCTTCAGAAGGCGCGAGAAGCGGCGGGTCAGCACCTCGCGCATCATGCCGAAGTCGTCGCCGGGGTTGAGATCCTCGGACTTGATGTTGAACTTGCGGTAGTGCGCTTTGGAGAACCCTTCGGGCCCTGCAACAATCATCCCACCCACAGCGGACGATCCCATGATGTGGGAATTGTCGTAGACCTCGATCCTGCGGGGCGGCGCATCGAGGCCGAAGGTTTCCGCCAGCCCCGTCAACAATTTGTCCTGGCTGTGCTTGTCGGAAAGGCGCCGGCCCAAAGCCTCGCGTGCGTTGGCAAGGGCATGGTCCACAAGCTCTTTCTTGACGCCCCTTTGAGGGGTGGTCACCTCCACCTTTCGTCCTGCGCGCTGGGTGAAAGCCTCTGCCAGAAGGTCCGCCTCAGGCACCGTGTGGGACAAGAAAAGCGCCCTGGGCACAGGCTTGTCGTCATAAAACTGCGCCAGGAAGGATTGCAGGAGCTCGGGCGCATCAAAGCCTTCATCGCGCGGGAAGAAGGCGCGGTTGCCCCAGTTTTGCCCCGTGCGAAAGAAAAAGACCTGCACGCACGTCTCCCCACCGTCCTGGTGGACGGCAAAGACATCCGCCTCCTCAATCCCTTGGGCGTTGATGCCCTGGTGGCTGTCCACGTGGGACAGTGAGGCGAGGCGATCGCGGATGCGTGCCGCGCGCTCGAACTCAAGCGCTTCCGCCGCCGCTTCCATCTCCTCGCCAAGCTTTTTACGGATCGCCTTGGATTTGCCTGACAGGAACGCCTTTGCCTCGCCCACAAGCGCCTGGTAGTCCGCCTCACCGATCTCGCCGGTGCAAGGGGCCGCACAGCGCTTGATCTGGTAAAGCAGGCACGGCCGGGTGCGGCTGTCGTAGACGCTGTCGGAACAGGAGCGGATCAAAAACGCTTTCTGCAGCGCATTGATGGTGCGATCCACAGCGCCTGCGGACGCAAACGGGCCGAAATAGTCTCCCTTCCGGGAATGGGCGCCGCGGTGTTTGAGGATCTGCGGTGCAGCGTGGCCTTTCGTCAGGAGGATGTAGGGGAAGGACTTGTCGTCCCGCAGGAGCACATTGTAACGCGGGCGGAAACGCTTGATCAGGTTTGCTTCCAGGAGCAGCGCCTCGGTCTCCGTCGCGGTGGTGACGAATTCCATGGCGCAGGTGCGGTTCACCATCGACATCAGCCGCGACGACAGACCTGTGGGACGCGAATAGCTGACCACGCGCTTTTTCAGGCTGCGCGCCTTGCCGACGTAAAGAACGTCGCCCTTGTCATCCACCATCCTGTAGACGCCGGGGGCGTTGGGCAGACGCTTGACGATTTCGGCGATGAACTCGAACCCGGTGGTCTTTTCAGCCTCGCGGCGAAAGCGCACCTCTTCGCCGTTGCCCCGCGCTGAGCCGCGATCGGGGGCGTCCTTGATGCGTGTGCCTGCGTCCATCGTCCTTATGTGCCCGCTCCCGCTCTCTCGTGCAATCAGGTGGGGCGGCGGCGCAGGGTGCGTCCAAAGTTCCAACGCCATTCAGGCAATTTACAACCGGCAAAGCAACCTAAGGAAAATTCGTTATCAATCTTTAGTTGACATTTTAATCGAAGAAGCGTTTGGATTGCACAATTACCACTTCAGGCATGGATGAGCGTCATGGCGCACGAGAGCACGGAAAAGACCACCAAGTTCCGGGAAGCGGCGGTGCGGCGGGTTCGCAATGTGGAGACCACGTTGCGAAGGGTTCGCAATCTCTCCAATCCGTCTTCCTACAGCTATACCGATGATGAGATCGATATGATCTTCTCCCATCTTCAGTCGGTGTTGGACCGCACCCGCGACAGCTTTGCCCGCCCCAAAGACACCCAGCAGTTCTCTTTGTAGCGGACCGACCCTTTCAGCACGCGCAGTTTCACAATTTCTAGTTGATTCTGCGAGGTTTCACAGGTGCTGAAGGGCGGTGGTGCATCGTCCGGCGCTACTCCACCACGAGCGCGTCGGGTGTTTGCCAGGCAAGGTGTTGGCCGCCATCAAGGGCAATCATCTGGCCCGTGATGGACGGGGTTTGATGCACGAAGCGTATGGTGGCGCCAAACTCCTGGCGGGCCGGCGCCCGTTGCATGGGAATGTGGGTGACGAGGTGGGCAAAGTCCGCCTCGGTCTGGTTGGCGGCTTTTATGATGGGGCCTGGTGCAAGGGCCACCACGCGCACATGGGGTGCGAGCCCTTGCGCCATGGTCCGCGTCAACCACCACAACGTCGCTTTGGACGCGCTGTAGCTTAAAAAGCGCGGCGTCGGCTTCCACACCCTTTGGTCGGTGATGTTCACCACAAGGCCGCTTGCCGGTGTGGCAGCGGGCTGCGGCACCGTGCCGCCACTTCCGCCACCCTCAAAGGCTTCGGCAAACGCGCGGGTGAGGATGGCGGGCGCTTCAGCGTTGACGGCCATGTGCTGGCGCCAATGCTCGCTCTGCAGCGTCTGGATGCTATCTTCTTCGAAGATGGATGCGTTGTTGACGAGGACCCCCAAAGGGCCGAGCGCGGCTATTGCGGCAGGCACGAGCGCTGCCACATCCCCTGCCGCTGCAAGGTCGCCGCGCACCACGGCCGTTGTGACGCCGTGCTTTTGCGACAGCGCGGCGGCAAGGTCGGCCGCCGCATCGCCAGAGCGGTTGGCGTGGATTGCGACATCATAACCCGCTGCGGCAAGATCCTCGGCAATGGCGCGGCCGATCCTGTGGGCGCCGCCTGTAATCAGCGCCCGCTTGGGCGAGGTCGTTTCCAAAGCCATGCGTCCTTTTCGTTCAAGGTGTCGAGCATGGCCTTATCGTGAAGGGGCGGCCACAGGCGCCAATGCCGCAGCCCTTTTGTCGATCATCGCCACCACACGGTCGCGGCTTTCCACCAAGCCTTTATAGGCAAGCTGGTCGGGCGTAAGCGCCGCCACATGGTCGCGCAGAGCACACAGCAGCCGCGCCCCGTCAGGGTGGCTGGCAAGCGCTTGCAGCGGGTCAAGCATCACCTTGATTGTGAAAACGATGTCGCCGGTTTCGCTGAGCCGCAGCAGGGTCTGCCGCTCCACCCGCACGAACAAAGCCGCCTCATCGAAGGTGCCTGCGTCTGGGCCTGGAATGTCGGCATGCTTGGGCCGCGGCCTTCGCAGCGTGTCTCCCAATTGGAGCGACCAGTTGAACCGCCACACAGGCGAATCAGGCGCAAGGTGGTCGAAAATGCGGGCAACGCGCTCCGCCATCCGCCCTTTCCAACCGGGCACGATGGTGTGGATCTCGTCCATGGGTCTGCCGAATTTTTCCGCCAGCGACCAGGCGGACGGAAAGCAAAGGGCTGCCGCCACCAGCCGATACCCGTCAAGCCCTTTGCGCATCAAGATGAGATCGTCCTGGACCAACAGCGCCGCCTTCATCAAAGCCGGCGCCCCTTCAATGCGTGGCGCGGCGCCAGGCAGCAAACCACGGCCCGAGAGGTGCCCCTCGACCCGCGACAGCACCACCTCCTGCGCCTCGTCCGTGCCTGGCTCTGCCATGAAGGCTTCGGGCTCGCTGGCAAGGATCGCAGCCTTTTGCGCAAGCTCGGCGTCCCGGCGCTCATCCACCTCAAACCATGGCGCATCGCCCAAAGGGGCAAGGCCGATGGTGAAGGGCTTGGTCCGCCCCGCGTAAGGGGCGTGCAACGGCCGTGGCCCTGGGGCAAAGCCGCTCTTCTGTTGAAGAGGCGGCATGTGCCTTCAGACCACCTTGTCGGCGGCTTCAAGCTCGCCGATCAGCCCTTCGATCACCCCGAGGCCCGCCTGCCAGAAAGACGGGTCGCGCGCATCAAGGCCGAAGGGAGCCAACAGCTCGGCATGATGCTTGGTGCCGCCGGCAGACAGAAGGGCCATGTACTTGTCCTCAAACCCGTCGGGCTCCCTCTCGAACACGCCGTAGAGAGAGTTCACCAAACAGTCGCCGAACGCATAGGCGTAGACGTAAAATGGCGCATTGATGAAATGCGGGATATAGGCCCAAAACACCTCATACCCCTCGTTGAGGCGCACTGCCGGGCCGAGGGATTCCTTTTGCACATCGAGCCAGATTTCGCCCAGCTGCTCGGACGTCAACTCGCCGTTTCGGCGTGCGGTGTGGACGTTGCGCTCGAACGTGTAGAACGCGATTTGCCGCACCACAGTGTTCAGCATGTCCTCCACCTTGGTGGCGAGCATAACGCGGCGGGTCTTGGCATCAGGCGCTTCGGCCAGAAGGCGGCGGAAGGTGAGCATCTCACCAAACACCGAAGCGGTCTCTGCAAGCGTCAGAGGCGTCGGCGCCATCAACGCCCCATTCGGCGCTGCGAGGATTTGGTGCACGCCATGGCCAAGCTCGTGCGCCAGCGTCATCACATCGCGCGAGCGCCCCTGATAATTGAGGAGCACATAAGGGTGCGCCGAGGGCACCGTCGGATGCGAGAACGCACCGGGCGCCTTGCCCGGCCGCACAGGTGCATCGATCCAAGGGTTGTCGAAGAAGCGCTTGGCAAGGCCGGCAAGCTCTTCCGAAAAGCCCGCATAGGCGGACAACACGGTCTCCTGCGCCTCAGGCCAGGGGATGGTCCTGTCATCTGCGTCCGGCAGGGGGGCGTTGCGGTCCCAGGTGTCGAGAGCGTCCTTGCCGAACCAACGCGCCTTCATGGCGTAGTAGCGGTGGGAGAGGCGCGGGTAAGCCTCCCGCACGGCGCCGACAAGCGCGTCCACAACCTCGCCCTCCACCCTGTTGGCGAGGTGGCGTGAGGCGGCAACGTCCTCAAACCCGCGCCAACGGTCGGAGATCTCTTTGTCTTTGGCGAGCGTGTTGGTGATCAGCGTGAAGGTGCGCTCGCTGGACTTCAGCGCCGCGCCAATCCCTTCCGCCGCCGTTTTGCGCACCGCCTCATCGGGGTCGAGGAGCTTGTTCAGCGCCTCTTCCAGCGTCACAGGGTCTTCACCCTCTTTCAGCTCGACGCGCATTCCGGCAATGGTCTCATCGAAAAGCCGCGTCCAGCCAACGCGCGAGGAGGCGGTCTTGTCCAAAAACAGCCGCTCGATCTCATCGCTCAGCTGGTAGGGCCGCTCCTTGCGAAGGTCCTCGATGAACGGGCGGTAGTGCCCTGCGCCCTCATCGGCGAGCGCACGCTCCATGACCCCATCGTCGATCTTGTTCAGCGCCAGCGGGAAGAACAAGAGATGCGAGGCGTAGCGGGTCAGCGTGTCGGAGATGTCGCCATAGGTCTTGGCGTAGAGCGGGTTGGTGGTGTCGGTGGCATAAAGGAGCCCCGCATAGGAGCCGATGCGGCCCAGCGTGTCCTCAAGCCGCTCGTACTGGCGGAGCGCTTCGGCAAGCGCCTTACCGCCATCGTCGGCTGCCAAACGGTCGGTAAGGCTGCCTTTCCATTCCGCCTCGAAGGCTTTGCAGTCGGCCTCAAGCTCCGTTAGCGCGTCGGCCAGCTCTTCGGACTCGGGGCCTGGGTAAAGATCGCCCAGCTGCCACTCGGGCAATGCGCCGAGCCGTGTTGCCGCTTGGGCACGCTCGGCCGTGTCATGTGGCAAAATTGCGATCCTTCGCATCATTCTCGCTTTCGTGATGGTGGCAAACGTCGCATTGGCGGGTTGTAAGTCCTGAAGCTGGTAAGATGTGGAACAGTGCCCGTTCCGCCGCAAGGCTGCATAGGGCGAGTCCAGGCAATGCGACTGCGGAGTTGAGGATGCGTGTTGAGGATGCCGCGCGACCAGTGATCGCGCTGGCGACTGTGTTGGGGCTGTCGGGCATCGCCGCCGCCGAGGTGCCGATCCCGCGGATTTCCCCATTGTCCACAATCACCCAGGCGAGCCTCGTGACCGGCGCGCCGGTGATTGAAAAGCCCCGGGCACCCGTGTCCTTCGAGGAGGCGGTCAAGCGCGAGTTGACGGTGGACGTCAGCCTCGCCGTGGCGGAGCTTTATGCCGCACGGGACCATAAGCCCGTGTGGGACGAGGCGCGCGCGAAAACGCTGCGCGCCCGCCTTGCCGAGGCTGATGGCGATGGCCTCAACCCCTCGGACTATCGCGTGCCCTTCGCAACGCCCGGCGTTTTAAGCGAAGCGGCCGAGGATGTCTCGCTGACCGAGGCGGCCCTGCGCTATGCGCGCCACGCCTACTCGGGGCGGCTGAAACCCTCCCGCATTTCCTCCATCATGGCGCACGAGCCGCCGCAATTGAACGAAGCGCGCTTCCTGCGCCGCCTTGCCAACGCCCGCAATCCGCTGCGGGTGCTTGAGAGCGTTCACCCGCAGCACGCCCAGTATCAGGCCCTGCGCGAAAAACTGCGCGGCGCGCTGAAGAGCGCAAAGTCACAGCCCATTCCCGTCGGAAAGGGGCGCAACTTGAAGAGCGGCGTTAAGGAGCCGCGCGTTGCCATCCTTCGCAGCCGTCTTGGTGCCACGGTCATGCGCGGCACCGATCCGACGGTGTTCGACGACGGCCTTGCAGAGGCGGTGAAAGAGTTTCAGCGCGCCGAGGGCCTTCGCGCCGACGGCATCGTGGGTCCGCGCACCATCGGCATCATCGATGAGGGGATCGGCGAGGATCCTGTCTCAGCGCTGATCTCCAACATGGAGCGTTGGCGTTGGCTGCCGCGGCACCTTGGCAGCCACCACGTGATGGTCAATGTGCCGCAGTACGAGGTGGCCATCCATTCCGGTGGCGAGGAGCGCTATCGCGGCAGGGTGATCGTCGGCAAGTCATCCAACCCGACGCCCATCTTCTCCGACATGATGGAGCACATCGTCGTCAATCCCTATTGGAACGTGCCTTACTCCATCGCCTCCAAGGAGATGTTGGCGGGCATCCAGCGCAACCCGGCAGGCTATTTCGCGCGGCGTGGTTACGAGGCGGTGTATCGCGGCCGCGTGGTGAACCCATCCTCGCTGACGTGGAACGCCACCACCTTGCGTAAGATTCGCGTCCGTCAGCGCCCGGGGCGCGGCAATGCGTTGGGGGCGGTGAAGTTCATGTTCCCGAACAAGTATGCGGTCTACCTGCACGACACGCCCACCAAGCACCTTTTCAAGCGCGGCCAGCGGGCCTTCAGCCACGGCTGCGTCAGGGTGCAAAATCCGTTTAAATTCGCAGAAGCCCTGCTTGCCAACGAGGATCTCACCGGTCCCGGCCTGAAGCGGATGGTGGGTGGCGGTGCCCGTTGGCTGCGGTTCGACACCCACATCCCCGTGCACCTTGCCTACTTCACGCGCACTGTGGATGCAGACGGCAAGTTGCGCCGTCACAGCGACATCTACGGCTTCGATCGTCGCACCCAACGTGCGCTGAATTTGTAACGCCACTCAAGGTTTATTAACGTTGCCTCGCTGCTGTTGCGGCGGGGCAACTCTTTTGGGAGTCTTGCCGGCCGGTCTTTTCGCCGGCCGCTTGATCGGTTAAGCCCCGATAAAGCGTTTGCGCGTATGCCGGCAGACGGCGTCAATGTCTCGACGTTTTCCGGCCATGTGTCCGACAGGGGGCCAATTGCCCGATTATCGCAGCCAGTCTCGCCCTTCGTTAGCGAACCGGGTGCATCGACCCAGCCGCCAGGGCTCGCGGGTGTGCTCCGGTGTGTCCGCGGCCGCGCGTATTGCCCTGTGTGCGCTTCTCAGTTTGTCGATGGTCGTGGTCAATCCACCGACGGCGGAAGCCAACTCGCGCACCCTCAGCCTCTACTTCACCCACACGAAGGAGAGCATCAAGGTCGTCTACAAGCGCAACGGCCGGTTCGTGCCCTCAGCGCTGCGCGATCTCAACCGCTTCCTGCGCGACTGGCGGCGCAACGAAGCCACCAAGATGGATCGTGAACTGTTCGACCTCCTGTGGGAGGTGCAGCAGGAGCATGGCGGCCGTACCATCCATATTGTGTCGGCCTACCGCTCGCCAGCCACCAACCAGATGCTGCGCCGCCGCTCCCGCGGTGTTGCACGCAACTCCCAACACATGGCCGGCAAGGCCATCGACTTTTTCATCCCTGGCGCCAACACCGCCAAGGTGCGCATTTCCGGCATGAAGCGCCAGGTGGGCGGTGTCGGCTACTACCCGCGCAGCCGCAGCCCGTTCGTGCACTTCGACACAGGCCGCGTACGCAGCTGGCCCCGTATGTCGCGCAGCCAGCTCGCCAAAGTGTTTCCTGACGGGAAGACGCTGCACCTGCCGCGCAATGGCAAACCCTTGAAGCGCTATGCGGAAGCCCAGGCTGCGGAGCGTGCAGGCCGCCTGCAAAGGCTTGATGGCAGCGCCGGCCGGTCCCGCTTTGCATTTCTTGGTGGCAGCCGCCGCACCGCAAGCGACCCCTCAGCCGGGGGCACGGTGGACAGCGGTGTGATCCGCCCAGGCACGGCACCGGCCCGCCCGGCGCCGTCAGCCCCAGCGCGGCGTGACGAGCCGGCGCGCGTTCGCACCGCCTCCGTCACACAAGCGCCGACGCCTGAAGCGGCGGCCGAGGAATCGCGCTCAGGCATCCTCTCCCAACTGCCGAGCGTCTCCCTTGGCGGCCTGATCAACCGCTTCTCCGACGATGACGAGAAAGAAGCGCCCCAAGTTCGCCCGGTCGATCCGCCCGCCGCGCCGCTGACGGCGGTGGCCGTCGAAAACCCGGCCGACGTCACGGCAGAGCCCGCGCCAACCGCCCCCGCAAGCGCCGCGGCGCCCGTGCCCCGTCAGGCACCGCGCGCGGCCGATGCCCCCGCGGAAGGCAATGACACACCGCAGGATGAGACCATCACCCTGGCCGCTCTGCCGCCCCAGCGTCCCGTCGGCCCCGCTGGCACGGCGACCGATGCCTCGCCCGTACGCCTCGGCTATGCCCGTGACGATGACGGCGCGCTTCAACCGGCATCACCGTTGAGTGCCACCGCAGCGCTCATTCCGCGGACAGCCTCTTTGGCGCCAGCCGGCCGCAACCTCCTGCCTTCGGTCACCCGTGCCGCCGTGGTTCAGGATGCAAACGCCATGTTCACCCCTGTCCAAGGGGCGAGCGCCGCGCTGATTGCCGACAGCGGATCGGTGTCCGACGCCACTTTCGCAGCGTTCACAGCCCCCGACAGGGCCACCTCAGCTCGCGAAGGCGTCCTGATGGCAAAAGGCTTCTTGGGCGCACCGTCAGGCTTCGGCACAGGCCGCGAGTTCCTGGACACGGAGAGCTTCACCGGCCTCAAAATCACCGTCTACGCACAGCCCCGCTCCTGAGCGGGGTCGCGGCCGATCATATCGACGATGGGTTAGAGCACGCGATCCCTGCTGCCGGGGTGCAATGCTTCGCCTGACGCGACCAGAGCAGGCGCCGTTTCGGTCCGCGCTGAACCCGTCGCCCCCGAAAACCTCTCCGAACATTAAGGCGAGACCGTCCGCGGTCTGAGAAGATCCGGGACGTTGGAAAACCGGCCTTGTTCCGCAAGGCTTGCCCACCCATTCGGCATTTACCGGCGACCTCGGCACTTGCGCCACCCGGCTCCGGTCGCCGATTGACCCCGCACGTCCGGCTTTCGCCGTCGCCGTCCGCGGCCGACTGCGCCCGGTCAGTGGCCGTTGTTGATGGTGGTGAGGCGGTCCAGGAAAATGCGGGACCAGTTGGAGGCGGTGTTGGTCATGACCTTGCGATAGAGTTCCGACCAGCGGGACTTGCGCTCGTCCAAAGGCATGCGGATGGCCTCCTGCAAGGCCTCGGCAAGCTCGTCGATGGAGTAGGGGTTGACGATCAGCGCCTCGCTCATCTCTTCAGCCGCACCGGCGAAGCGTGAGAGCACCAGGACGCCGGGGTCGTCCTCATCCTGCGCGGCCACATACTCCTTCGCCACAAGGTTCATCCCGTCCCGCAACGGCGTCACCAGACCGACGCCTGAGGCGCGATAAATTCCCGCGAGGGCGCGGCGGGGAAAGGACTGTGTGAGGAAATTCAAAGGCGTCCAGTCAAGATCGGCGAAACGACCGTTGATGCGGCCCGACAACCCTTCTAGCGTCCTTTGGATCTGCGAGTAGGCCCGCACTTCAGAACGCGACGGCGGCGCCACCTGAAGGAAGGACACCCGCCCCCTGTTCTCCGGGTAGAACTCCAGCAGCCTCTCAAACGCATGGAAGCGCTCAGGCAGGCCTTTGGAATAGTCGATCCTGTCGACGCCAACGATCTGCTTGCGGTCCTCAAGCTCGTCTCGCATCAGGTGGAAGTGCTGCGCCCCCTCCTTGGAGGTGGGAAACTCGGAGAAGGCGGTGCCATCGATCCCGATGGGGAAGGCATCGGCCACCACCTTGCCGCCAAAGGCCGTGATGGACCCGTCCTCTTCCCGTTCACCGCCAGCCTCTTCCAAGAGGTAGCGCTCAAACCCCATCAGGTGCTGGCTGGTCTGAAAGCCAACCAGATCGTAGGCCATCATCGCAGAGACGATAGCCTTGTGGTTGGGGAGCGCGGTCAAAACCTCAGGCACGGGAAAGGGGATGTGCAGGAAGAAGCCTACGGGGTTCGTCACGCCTGCCGCTCGCAGGTGCTCGCCCAGCAGGAAGAAGTGGTAGTCCTGGACCCAAATGATGTCGTCAGGGCGCAACAGGGGGATCAAGCGGGCCGCGAAGCGCTCGTTCACCCGCCGATAGCCTTCTTCAAGGCGCCTGTCGAAATCGGTCAGGTCGAGCCTGTAGTGCAGCGTCGGCCACAGGGCGCGGTTGGCGTAGCCTGCGTAGAACTCGTCATAGTCGGTCTGGGCAAGGTCGATGGTGGCGGTGGAAACGTTGCCCTCTTCAGTCATCCTCAGAGCCCCGTAGGTGCCCTCCTCCGACACACCGCCGCTCCAGCCGAACCACAGGCCGCCACGTTCGCGCAGAACGTCCACAAGGGCGACGGCCAGTCCGCCGGCGCGTCCTGTGTCGGTCAACGGTCCGACTCGGTTGGACACGACGACGATACGTTTCATCTCAAAGACCCCACACGCTGCAAGAGACCCGATACAGCTCGGTTAGATAACCTTATCCCACCGTCGGGAAAGCCGCACCGCACCATTGATGATGCCAACCATCGAGTATGTCTGCGGAAAATTGCCCCAGAGCGCACCCGTTTGCGGGTCCGTATCCTCCGAAAGGAGGCCGAGATGGTTCCGGCAGGAGAGCATCGTCTCATAAATCTCACGCGCCTCCTCGCGCCGGTCCATCCGGCCGAGGGCATCGATGTACCAGAAGGTGCACACGTTGAAGGCCACTTCAGGGCGGCCAAAGTCATCGGCGGCGTGGTAGCGGTAGAGGTGGTTGCCTTCGCGCAGGCGCCCGCCGACCCTCTCCACCGTTGCCACAAAGCGCGGATCGAGGGGGTCGAGAAAGCCCACTTCCGCCATCAGCAAGAGCGACGCATCAAGGTCGTCGCCGCCAAAACTCTCTGCGAAGGCGCCCACCTTGTCGCTCCACGCCTCGCGGCAAATGCGCGCGTGCACTTCATCGGCGCGGGCACGCCAGTGCTTGGGGCTGAGGCCGAGATGATTGGCGATCTTGGCCAAACGGTCCAGCGCCGCCCAGCACATGAGGGCGGAAGAGGTGTGCGTGCGTGAGCGCGTGCGAAGCTCCCAGATGCCCGCGTCAGGCTGGTCGTGCAGCATGTAGGCCCTGTCGCCCACCACCTCCAGCTGGCGAAAATCGTCCAGGTTGGCCTGGCGCAGGAGGCGCTTGTCGAAAAACGCCTGTGCCGCAGCAAGGACGATGTTGCCGTAAACGTCGTGCTGATGGTGTTCGTGCGCCTGGTTGCCGACGCGCACAGGCCCCATGCCGAGGTAGCCAGGCAAATCGGCCGTCGCTTCCAAAAGGTTTGCCTCAAGGCCGATGCCGAACACGGGCTGCACATGGTCCCCCCGCGTCAACCCGATGATGTCGCGAATGTAGGCGAGGTAGTTCTCCATCGTCTCAAGGTCGGAAAGCGCGTTCAGCGCCCGCACCACGAAGAACGCGTCCCTCAGCCAACAATAGCGATAGTCCCAGTTCCGCTCAGAGTTCGGCGCTTCGGGAATGGAGGTGGTGACGGCCGCGATGATGGCGCCCGTCTCCTCAAAAGTGCACAGCTTCAAGGTGATGGCAGCACGGATGACAGCGTCCTGCCATTCCAAGGGAAGGCCGAGACGAAGGCTCCAGCGCTTCCAGTAGTACTCCGTCTCCTCCTCGAACTCGCGCCCCAGGGTGCCTGCCCTATCGGTCAGCGATTCGTCGGGGCCGAGGAAGAGATTGTAGTGCCGCTCAAGGACGAAGAACGTCTCGTCGCGGATGTAGGTGACGGGGGCATCGGTGGTCAGGCGGATGGTCTGCGCGTCCGACACATAGCGCACATGGTTGGAGCCTGAGGTGATTTGCGGGCGCTCCTTGCCCCAGTTGAAGCGCGGCCGCAGCACAATGCGCACCCGTGGACGCCCTGACACAGGCCGCAAGCGCCGTACGATCTGTGCCGGGCGAAACACCCGTCCGCGCGACAGGAAGCGGGGGGCAAAGTCATCCACCTCAAAGGCCGAGCCGTCGGTGGCGATGAGCCGTGTGCGCAGGATTGCCGTGTTTTCGATGTAGGACTGCTCGGAGTGGGAGTAGTTCTCGATCTCAATACCGAACGCACCGTCCTCAGGCGCACCGCGGCTGCCCAGGAGGGCATGGAACACAGGGTCGCCGTCAGGGCGCGGCAGACACCACCAGACGATCCTTGCCATGTCGTCCACCAGCGCTGAGATGGAACAGTTGCCGATGATCCCAAGGGCAAGCGTGCTCATCGCACCGTGTCCGCCACCTTGGACAGCCAGGCGATGATGGCGGCAACGTCATCCACCCTGTACTTGGCGGCAGTCTCCCCCTCACCCACCTTCACGCCGAAACCGCCAAGGTCGTTGCAGGCCTTGATGCCGTCTTCATCGGTCACATCATCGCCCAGGAAGACCGGCGTGCGGCCTTCAAAGGGGGCATGCTCCATGAAGCCGCGCACGGCCGCACCCTTGTCGAAGCCCTTGCGCTTGGCCTCCACCACCATCTTGCCGTGGAGAAGGTTCAGATCATCAAGGTCGGCGACCGCCTCTTCCATGCGCCTGGAAACCTCGTCGCCTCGATCAGGCGCGGCGCGGTAGTGAACGGCAATCCCCGCGCCTTTGTCCTCAAGGCGGATGGGGCCTCCAATCAGCCCGCTGTCATGCAGCCTTTGGCGCAGCTGAGCCACCTGAGGGGAATCGGACAAGACCGCCACCTCGGCGCCGGGTTCGGCGCGGCGTTGGGAGCCGTGCATGCCTGCCGCGGCAATGGCCGTGTGCAAGAACGCATCGATCTCTTCGATCCGGCGGCCGCTGATCACCGCAACGGCGCCGCCTGTCGCTTTCACCAGATGCTCAATCAGTCCGGGGACCATGGGGGCGACGACGACGGCGTCGGGCCTGTCGGCAATCTCCACCAGCGTGCCATCGAAATCGAGGAACAATGCCGGCCTCTCCGGCACGGGTGGTGTCATAGGAAAACCGGCGACGTTGGGCGCAAGGCGCCTGGATGGCATGACGGAATGGGACGACCGTCCCGTCAGAACAATGCCTTGTCAGGTATCGCCCGGCAACACGCGCCGTTCGGGAGATTTACAAAGATCGGCAATCACGCACGCTTCGCACAAGGGGCGTCGCGCTTTGCACACATGGCGGCCGTGCAGGATCAACCAGTGGTGGGCGCCGCGCTTGTAGGCGTCGGGCACCACCTTCTCCAGGTAGGCTTCCACGGCATCGGGCGTTTTGCCAGGGGCAAGGCCCAGCCGGTTGCCGAGCCGAAAGATGTGGGTATCCACGGCAATGGTCGGCTCGCCGAACGCCTCGTTGAGAACAACGTTCGCCGTCTTGCGCCCCACGCCCGGCAGCGCCTGCAGGGCATCGCGATCGGCAGGGACCTTGCCGCCGTGCTTGTCCACCAGTGCCTGGCTGAGCGCGATGACGTTCTTCGCCTTGGTGTTGAAAAGGCCAATGGTCTTGATGAAGTCGCGCACCTTCTCTTCGCCGAGCGCCAGCATCTTGTCCGGCGTATCGGCGATGGCAAACAACGGACCTGTGGCTTTGTTGACCCCGACGTCCGTCGCCTGGGCGGAGAGGGCGACCGCCACCAGCAGCGTGAAAGGGTTGGTGTAGGTAAGTTCCGTCTTGGGCTCAGGCATGGCCGCCTTCAGCCGCTCAAACAGCGCTTCGGTCTCCGCCTTGGTGTAGCGGGCGCGCTTCAGTGTCTTTGGCTTCGCGGCAGGCTTGGCTTTCGCTGTGGACTTGCCGATCGCAGGCGCATTGGCTCTCACGGACGCTTTGGCCTCCACGACCGATTTGACGTTTTTGGCAGATGGTGTCGATCGCTTCTGGGGCGCCTTCACTTCAAGAACGCCTCCGACCAGACCGCCTCGATCAATGGTGTCCATGACGCGTGGGGCTCGGCAAGGGTGGGGGCGCCGACATCCACCTCCTCGCCGAAAAGGGCCCTTGCGTCCCGACCCAGCGCGCCAAGGTTCAGCACGGTAGGGTCGCCCCAAACGGCGGGGTCCGCCTTTGCCGACTGTGCCTCGGGCGAGAGCAGGAAGTTTGCCACCACCATCGCCCCGGCCTTGTGGGCGGCGTTGTGGGGGATCGCGACGAAATGCACATTGCCGAGGCTGCCTTCGGCGAACGCCGTCACATCCGTTGCCGGTGGCAGCGTGCCGGCGAGGACACCGGCCCTGCCATCATTGGGGTTGTGGGTGAGCGCCATGTCGATCTCACCATCCGCATAAAGCCGTCGAAGGTCCGACACGCTGACGGGGAAGGCCCGCCCGCTGCGCCACAGGTGAGGATGAAGCCTCTCCAGGACGGGAAGAAGATGCGTTTTGACGATCTCTTCCCCATCCTCCCCCGCAGGTTCGCGCAGGATGGACGGGTCGGGCACGCTCATCAACATGAGCTGCTTGAGGAACGAGGTGCCCACAAAGTCTGGCGGCTGAGGGTAGGCGAAGCGGCCCGGATTGGCTTCGACGAACGCCACGAGCGCCTCAAGGCTGCGCGGCGGGTCGGGAAGCCTGTCAGCATCGTAAAGCATCGTCAGTTGGGCGCGGCCCCAGGGCGACTGCATGCCCTCCACCGGGACGGCAAAGTCGGTCAGGATGGCAGCGCCATAGCGATCAAGGTCCACCAGCGTGCGGTTGGGAAGGTGGTGGGCCCATTCATCGCCGAACAAGAGACCGTTGGTCTTCATGGAGACGAAGTTCTCGCCGTTGATCCAGACAAGATCCACCGCGCCGCCTTCGACCTTGCCGGCGGTGGTTTCGGCCAAGACCCGCGCCACCGCTTCAGCCGTATCCGACAGTTTGACGTGGTTGACGGTGACGCCATAGCGAACGCGCACCTCATCACCCACCCATGCGATGAAGTCGTTGATGTGGCTCTCGCCGCCCCAGGCATACCAGTGGACGGTCTGCCCCTTCGCCGCTGCCTCCACCGCCTCCCAGTCGGTGGGGGCCGGCGCATCTTTCGCGACGGCCGCGGTAAGGAGCGCTGCGGTAAGGCCGACCGCGGCAGCGGTTGCGGCAAGGCGCCGCCCAAAGCTCATCGTTCTACCGATGGGTGAGGGGTCACGACGAAGGCTCCAGCGTTACGGTTGCGCCTTGTGAGTGCATGCTGGGCTTTCTCATACCCGATCAAGACACTCTAGTCCCTTGATTTAGAGCCGTTTCGGCTCAAGCGAGACCGTCTCAGCCGACACTCCTCTAGCCGCCCCTGAACGCGTCTTCAACGACGGCGTTGGTGAGAATCTGCGGCAAGATCTCAGGCGCCCCCCCTGACGGATAAAAAACATAAAGGGGAACGCCGGCGCGGCCAAACTCTTCCATCAAGCGCGTGATGTCGGGGTCGCGTCGCGTCCAGTCGGCCTCGAGATAGGTGACGCGGTAGTCGCTGAGGAGCCTATCGAACCGCTCGGTCTGGAGCACCACACGCTCATTCACCTTGCACGAAATGCACCAAGCGGCGGTGACGTTGAGGAAGACGTTTTCCCCCGTGCCCCGCAAATCCGACAGGCGTTGAGGGGTGAAGGGCTCGCCACGCGCCGGCGCCGCCGTGTCCTGTGCCAGAACAGGGGCTGCGGTCACACCGTTCCAGAAGGCGGCCCCGCCAACCACAAGGCAGATGATCGAGAACGCCGCTGCGACCTTGTGTGAACGCATCGCCCCCCGTTGGGAAAGGCCATAAAGCCAAGCCGCCAGCGCCACCATGACGAAGCCGCCGAGGATGGTGAGGAGGGATTCCACCCCCGTCAGCTGCGCCAAAACCCAGACGAGCCAGGCCGCCGAAGCGTAAAGGGGGAAGGCAAGCGCTTGCTTCAACCGCTCCATCCAGACGCCAGGCTTGGGAAGGATGCGGGCAAGGCCGGGCACCACGCAAAGCAGCGTGAAGGGCGTTGCAAAGCCGAGCGCCAGCGCCGCAAACACCGCTGCCGCCGTTTGGGTGGATGCGGCAAGAGCGGCCCCCAGCGCCACCGCCATGAAAGGCGCCGTGCAAGGGCTTGCCACCACCGTTGCCAAAACTCCCGTGGCGAAGGAGCCTGGCACGCCATCGCTGGGGCCGCGCCCGCCAAGCCGCGTCAATCCGACGCCGATATCGAACACACCCGACAGGCTGAGCCCGAGGGCAAACAGCAACACCGCCATCGCCGACACGAAGATGGGCTCTTGCAGCTGGAACCCCCAACCCACGGCAATACCGCTCGCCTTCAGCCCCAAGAACACGGCCGTCAGCGCCGCGAAAGAGGCAAGGACGCCCGCCATATAGGCCCCGCCAATGGCCGCGCGGTGGGTTGTGGACTGGCGGGCGTGCTGCACGAGCCCCAGAGCCTTCAGCGCCAGGACCGGAAACACGCACGGCATCAAGTTGAGGAGCATCCCGCCAAGGAACGCAAACAAGATCGCCTGGCCCAAAGAGATGCTGAAGTCGCCCGATGGCGCCGGCTCCACCACGTTGCCGCCAAGGACGATCTCGGGCAGCCCGCTCGTCTGTTCCGGGGTGGCAGCGGCAACGATTTCAGGATCGGCAGGGCCTGTCGCCGCCACCTTCACAGCACCGTCGGCGGAGGTGATGACCCCCTCCAGCGTTCCCGTCAACCGCCCGCCGCCGGGGGTGAGCGTGAGCGTCACACCCTCACCATTTGCGGCAATCTCCTGGGGTGCGGCATGGTCGATGGCATCGCGCTGGAAGGCGAAAAACTGCGCGTCGTCCGCCGTGCCCACGGGAGAGGAGATGACAAGCGCATCGCCATCGCGCGCGTAGGTCACCTTGGCGTCGGAGACTTTCGGCAGTGCCCACTCGGCCTGCATGAAGGTGAACGCAACGGTGGAGTCGGCCACCGTCTCCAGAGCGGTCGGAATGGTGAAGGAGGCCGTGCCGCCTTCAGGAATGCAGATCGCCTCGCACACCAGCCAGTCGACCCGCACATCCACCGGGTAAGGCTCGCCCACAGGCCAGTCGGCAGGGACGGTCACGTCGGTGAGGAGGGTAAAATTGTCCTTGTAGCCGTGGTTCATCAACGGCGGGTAGGGCAGGCGCTGAGGTGCAGGGAACGACAAGGGACCGGCCTTGCCGCCATCTGCCAGCGTCCAATCGAAAATGGGCGGCTCACCCGAATCGCCAGGGTTGACCCAGTAGGTGTGCCACCCCGGCTCGATGGTGTGGACGAAGGCAATGTCGGTGCTCTCGCCGGGCGCAACGGTTGCCGCGCGCACTTTGATGTCGGCGCGGATGTGGTCGGCCTCGATGCTCGCAGATTGGGCCACCGCCGGCCCAACGCCCCCTATCAGCGCAAGGGTCGCGACGAAGACGGCGGAGACGAAGCGGTCGAACATGAAACGCAAAAGCACTGTGGTTGATCGGCACCGAACCCGGCAGCAGCGGATGAGGGAGGACACGTCCACCCGCCGACCGACCCCTTGGCCGGTTCTGGCGGTCGCCGCCCTGACCCGCTATGGGTCCTCCCCAAAGAGGTAACTGCGTCAGCCGCGAAGGGCAAAGCCCTCCTCGTCACGATGTCGCGACGAGACGAGAGCCACGCAAGGATCCAGGAAGGTGGGAGGCTGATGGACGTCATCTCCATCGCACTGTGGTGCATTCTTGCCGCATGGCTTTTGGCGATCGTGGCGGCCTACCCGGCCAAACTCGACACCAAGATGGACAACCGCGACCCCCGCGCCCGCCATGCCCTTCAGAAGGGGTTTCGCCGTCGCGCCTATTCGGCACACCTCAACAGCCTGGAGGCGCTGACGCCCTTTGCCGCGGCGGTCATCGTGGCGCACATGCTGGGCGCGCCCCAAGGCCGGCTCGACATGTTGGCCGTGGCGTTTGTGGTGGTCCGGGTCGGCTATGTGGCCGCCTACTATGGCGGCCTTTCCGTGGTGCGCTCAGCGCTTTGGGGACTTGGGGCAGTGCTCACCATCGCCATCTTCACCCTGCCGGTGTGGGGAGGCTGAGGGTGATGGCCGAGGTGCCCCAGGACCGGGCCGACCGCCGCGCCGTCTACAGCGAGATGATGGAGGCGTTCCGCTTCTACATCGCCCTCACCGTTTTCGCGAACCTTCTTTATGCCTTGGTCTTTGGCGTGTTTCTGGTGGCGTTCTTGATGATCAAGGACCCGCTCACCTTCATGCTGCCCATCGTCCTCGGCATGGTGTCGACGGGTTTTGCGGTTCTGTCAGCGATGGGATTTTCTGAGGCAAGGGGCCTTGCCCGCGCCATCAAGTCCACGGGGGCCGCCCTCGACCTGCCCCATGTGACCCACGCCCACATGCTGCCCGCCCAGACGGGGCTGACATTCATCTTCCACGCCCTGTTGGCGTTTGTGCAGTTCGCCTACGTGTTTTTCGCAGGCGTTCTCACAGGCTTTGCGTGAGCGGCCTCAGACGCGCCGCTCCACCATCAGCGCCTTGATCTCGGCAATGGCCTGGGCGGGGTTGAGGCCCTTGGGGCAGGCATTGGCGCAGTTCATGATGGTGTGGCAGCGGTAAAGGCGGAACGGGTCTTCCAGCGCATCGAGCCGATCGCCCGTGTGCTCATCGCGGCTGTCCACAATCCACCGGTGCGCCTGGAGGAGCGCTGCGGGGCCCAGATAACGGTCGCCATTCCACCAGTAAGACGGGCATGAGGTGCTGCAGCAGGCGCAAAGGATGCACTCGTAAAGGCCGTCGAGCTTCAGCCGGTCCTCGTGGCTCTGCCGCCATTCCTTGCGCGGCATTGGCGTGTCGGTCTTCAGCCACGGCTCGATCTCGCGCAGCTGGGCGTAAAAGTTGGTGAGGTCGGGCACAAGGTCGCGCACCACGGGCAAATGCGGCAGAGGGTGCAGCGTGACGGGGCCCTTCACCTCGTCCATCCCCGTCGTGCAGGCCAGACCGTTGAGGCCGTTGATGTTCATGGAGCAGGAGCCGCAAATCCCCTCACGGCAGGAGCGGCGGAACGTCAGCGTCGGGTCGACCTTGTTCTTGATGTAGAACAGACCGTCCAGGATCATCGGCCCACAGTCGTCTGTGTCGACGTAGTAGGTGTCCATCTGGGGGTTCTTGCCGTCTTCCTCCTGCCAGCGATAGACGCGGAACTCGCGCACATTGGAGGCGCCGGCCGGCTTGTCCCACGTCTTCCCGGTCGTCATGCGTGAATTCTTGGGGAGCGTCAGCTGGACCATCAATCTCACTCGTGATCTGGGAAGACACCGTCGGTACGGGTCAAAAGGGCGTTCTCATCGGTGGTGATAGCCAATTGATAGCCTCTTTGGAACAACTCTTGTAGGCAGTCGCGCTGCCATGCCCCGCGGTGAAGCGTCTCAATGACGACGGCGCGCGGCCAGACGGCGACCGGCGCGGTGTCGAAGTAGGGCAAGAGCGCCCGATCCTCAAAGCCCTCGACGTCGATCTTGAGCGTGGCTGGGACGATGCCCTCCTCCGCCAGCATATCTGCCAGGGGTCGCACCGGGACCGGGAGCGCGCGTCCCGACCCTTCGAAAGGCACGAGGCTGGAGCGGCCGGCATTGTCGCTTTCATAAAGCGTCATGGTGCCGTCCGGGCCCACCGCCTCGGCGCGGACCGCAACGCGGTCCAAAAGCCCGTTCAGCGCCAAGTTCTGCCGCTGCCTGTGGCGAAGACGCTCCAACGGCTCGAAGGTGACGGCCCGGCTGTCGGGCACGGCCGAAAGTACCGTCAAAGGGTAGAGGCCGATGTTGGCGCCAATGTCGATGAACGTTTCGCCGGGGCGCATATGGTGCGCCAGAAAATCGCGCTCGGCGGCCTCCTCCAGCCGCTTCTTGTACCAGATGTCGAAGTCGACCTTGTTGTCGCGCGGGGCAAGGCTGAGCCTCACGCCCTCCACCGTCACCGCCACGGGTCCTTTCGGGGCATGGCGCTTCATGGCCTTGCGCAAAGGCTCGCGAATAAGGGGAGCGCGGCGCAACCAGCGCGGCGGCGCCTTCATGACACCACGCGCCCCTTAGCCGGGAGGCAGGGTCGCTCACGCACGGCGGGCACGGGGGTGGGCATCGCGGTAATGGGCGATGAGGCGCGCCTGATCGACCGCGGTGTAGATTTGCGTGGTGGAGAGGCTGGCATGGCCCAGCATTTCCTGGATGGAACGAAGGTCGCCGCCTGCCGCCAACACGTGGCTTGCAAAGGCATGGCGCAGGGCATGGGGCGTTGCGGTCTCGCTGAGCCCCAGCGCCCCACGCCAGGCTGCCACCGTGCGCTGGACGATGCGCGGCGACAGGCGCCCGCCTTTTTCGCCGCGAAACAGCGCGCCGCTTGTGAGGGGAAATGGCGCGGCCTCCCGATAGTGCGCAACGGCGGCCGCCACCTCGGGCAGGATGGGCACGAGGCGCTCCCGCCCGCCTTTTCCGCGCACGGTCAGCGCCGTCAGAGGCGGCGTCACATCCTCCGCGTTAAGCCCGACGGCCTCCCCCACCCGCAGCCCCGCGCCGTACAACAGTGCCAACACGGCGCGATCGCGGCGGTCGACCCAGCCGTCGGCTGGGGCAAGCATAGCCGATGCTGCCGCCTCCGCCACCGGCCTTGGCAGCGCCCGCGGCTTTGATGGGGCGCCGACGGCACGGGCAGCGGCGGCATTCACACCATGGTGCCTTTCAAAGTGGCTCAGCATCGCACGCACCCCCGCAAGGACACGGGCAAGGGTGCGAGGACCAACGCCAGCGCGGCGCCGCTCTGCGAGGAAGGCGCGGATATCGGCCGGCCGCAGGCCCCCAAGGTCGGCAAGGGACGGTGGCCCACCAAGATGCACGGTGAGGAAGTGGAGAAACTGGCGGCTGTCGCGCTCATAGGCCTCGGCGGTCGCCTTGGAGCGGCCGCGCTCTGCCGTCAGCCCAAGCAGCCAATCGGCCCGGGCTGCGGCGACATCTTGCGAGAGCGAAAGGGCAAAAGGGTCTGCCATTTCGCCCATAAGCCATGGCCCGCTTCAACATTTTGCAACGCTCAACGGTCCAATTGCATCAATCCGGGCAACCAGGGCGGCGCGGCTCCAGTCTAAAGGATGGACTGGCCCGTCTTCTCCCAATCGGCAAGGAATTGGGCAAGGCCCTTGTCGGTGAGCGGATGCGCCACGAGCTTCTTCAGAACGTCGGGCGGAAGGGTCGCCACGTCGGCGCCAGCGATTGCCGCATCCTGAAGATGGTTCTGGGTGCGGATGGAGGCGGCGAGGATTTCCGTCTCAAGGTCCTCATAATTGTCGTAGATGGCCCGAATGTCGCGGATAAGCTCCATACCGTCGATGCCGATATCATCGAGGCGGCCTATGAAGGGGGAGATGAACGTTGCCCCCGCTTTGGCCGCCAGCAACGCCTGCGCTGCGGAAAAGCAAAGTGTGACGTTGACCATGTGCCCGTCGGAGGTGAGCTCCCGGCAGGCCCGCAATCCATCCCAGGTGAGGGGGAGTTTGACGGCAATGTTGGGTGCGATCTGGGCAAGCTTGCGCCCCTCGGCCACCATCTGGGCGTGTTCCGTGGCAGTCACTTCGGCGCTGACGGGGCCGTCGACCATTTGAGCGATCTCGGCAATGACCTCGGCCATCGGCCGGCCCGCCTTCATGATCAGCGATGGATTGGTGGTCACACCGTCCACAAGGCCGGTTTCGGCCATCGATTTTATCTCGGCCACGTCGGCCGTATCGACGAAGAATTGCATCCGCGCCCTCTCCCAGCGATTGTTGCGGCCTCTACTACAGGATTGTGCGCCTCGTGACACCCGAGTTCACACGCGTTTCGGTGCTTCTTCCGCACCGCCTCGGTGTGTTGACCTACGCCGCGGATCCTGCGCTTCAACCGGGCACCATCGTCGAGGTGCCTTTGGCGGGGCGAAAGGTGGTGGGTGTTGTCTGGGACGATCCACCCGACACCGCCATCGAGGCGGGGCGGCTGAAGGCGGTGCTCGGCCCTGTGGGCCACAGGACGGTGGCGCCTGACCTGCGCCGCTTCGTGGATTTCTTCGCCCGTTACACGATGACGCCTCGGGGCGCTGTGATCCGCATGGTGCTGCGCTCGCCCGACACGCCTGTGGAGCGCCCCGCGCCCAAACGCCTTGCCCTGTCAGGCACGGAACCGCCCCGCTGGACAGAGCCGCGCCTCAGGGTACGCGCGGCGCTGGAGGAAGGCCCCCTCACCCGGGCCGACCTTTCCAAGGCAGCCGAGGTCAGTCCGCAGGTGGTGGCAGCACTCCTTAAAGCCGGCACGCTGGAAGAGGTGGCTGGCGAGGCCGCACCAGCGGGCCCGGCACGCGGCGAGGGCAAAGTCCCCGCGCTGTCGTGCGAACAGGGCGAGGCGGCCCGCACCCTGGCGGACCTTGTGTCGGGCGGCGCGTTTGCCCCCATCCTCCTTGAAGGGGTCACGGGGTCCGGCAAGACCGAGGTCTACTTCGAGGCGGCGGCGGCTGCCTTCGCGGCAGGCCGCCAGGCGTTGATTTTGATGCCTGAGATTGCGCTGACCCCCATGGTGGTGGCGCGCATGACGGAGCGTTTCGGCACCGCTCCTGGTGCCTGGCACTCCAAACGGCCGCCTGGGGAACGGGCACGGCTTTGGCGCGGCGTTGCCGATGGCAGCGTGCCTGTGGTGGTGGGCGCGCGCTCTGCGCTCTTTCTGCCGTTCCAATCCCTCGGCGTCTTGGTGGTGGACGAAGAGCATGACCCGAGCTTCAAGCAAGAGGACGGCGTCATCTACAATGCCCGCGATATGGCGGTGGTGCGGGCGCAAATGGCGGGCGCACCTGTCATCTTGTCGTCCGCGACGCCGTCGGTCGAGACAACGGTCAATGCCGAAAAGGGCCGCTATCAGCGGCTGTCTCTGCCGGCCCGCTATGGCGGTCTGCCGGCGCCTCAGATTGGTGTTGTCGACCTGAGGCGTGACACGCTGGCGAGCGGGCAGTGGCTGTCCACCCCTGTCCGCGAGGCGGTAACGAGCGCCCTTGCCGCGGGCGAACAGGCACTGCTCTTCCTCAACAGGCGCGGCTATGCGCCGCTCACCGTGTGCAGGCGATGCGGCCACAGGTTCCACTGTGCCCACTGTGCCGCCTCGCTGGTGGACCACAGGCTGAAGCGCAAGCTCGTCTGTCACCATTGCGGGCATCAGGAAAACCGGCCCGAGGCCTGCCCCTCCTGCAAGGCCACAGGCACGCTCGTCCCCTGCGGCCCCGGGGTGGAGCGGGTGGAGGAGGAAGCCAAGAAACTTTGGCCGCAGGCACGTTGCGCCGTCCTCTCCTCAGACCACGCTGGCGGGCCGGACGCGCTGGTGGAAACACTGGACCAGGTGGCAAGAGGCGAGGTCGACATCATCGTCGGCACGCAATTGGTGGCCAAGGGCTATACCTTCCCAAAGCTCCAGTTCGTGGCGGTTGTGGACGCTGACCTTGGGCTCGAAAACGGTGACCTGCGCGCCGCCGAACGCACCTTCCAGCTTCTGACCCAGGTGACGGGCCGGGCGGGCCGCGTGCACGAAGGCGGCCGCGCGCTCCTGCAAACCCATGCGCCCGATCACCCGGTCATTCTCGCCATGGTGGCAGGCGACGGGCCAGGGTTTTATCGCGAAGAGGCAAGGATGCGGCGCGAGGCAGGGCTGCCGCCCTTCACAAGGCTTGCCGCCATCATCATCTCGGCCACCGACCGCGCCGAAGCTCATGCCCATGCCGCAAACCTTGCCCGTACGGCGCCCCGCGAGGGTGTGGAGGTCCTCGGCCCTGCCGAAGCGCCGCTTGCCGTGCTGCGTGGACGATACCGCTTTCGCCTTCTGGTCAGGGCGCCCCGGAGCCTCGACATTCAGGCCGTCCTTGCCGCCTGGCTTGAGGGGGTCGCGGTGGACGGGTCCGTCCGCCGGACCGTCGACATCGACCCCCAATCCTTCCTGTGACGCCCGGCCCGTCATGGAAGCGGTCAGCCTGCGCCCGCACGCAATGGCGGCGCGTCCTCAAGGGTGGCGGCCGAAGGCGGCCAGTGGGTGGCGACCAAGCCATTGTCCTCCCCCGCTGCCTCGCTGGCGAGCGCACGCTTTTGGACCGACGCCCTTGGCAGGGCGGCTGTGCGGCCGGCAAGGCGGGGGCGTTTGGCAAGGCCATGGGTGGTCTTGCGCCAGTGGTGGGGGTGGCGGATCAGGTCGTGAAGGGCAATGGCGACGGCAATCCCCATCAAGATCCAGTAGAGCGGGAACCACACCACGGCGAACGCCCCCACACCGCTGGTTCGGTGCCGCGCCGCACTGACCGCGCCCAAGGCAAGGCTGGCCCCGTAGCCGAACGCAAACACCCCCAACTGAGCCACCGACAACCACCCGGCGGAGCCTGACAGAACGCTCCCCATCCCGCCCGCCGCAAAACCGATCTGCGTCACAAAGGCAAGGTGAGCGACCGCCGCAAGCAGGCCGCCGACTATGTAAAGGTTGAAGACGAAGGCATCGACGATGCCCAGTTCACGCACCAGCGCCACAGGGTTGCGGTGATGCACGAGCCAGGTCTGAAGCCACCCTTTGAACCAACGCGAGCGCTGTTTCAGCCATGCCGACATGGTGAGCGGCGCTTCTTCGAAGGTGTCGGAATCGATCATCGCGATCCTGTAGCCGGATCGGCCGAGCCGCACGCCAAGGTCAGCGTCTTCGGTGACGTTATAGGGGTCCCATCCACCGACCTCCTTCAGGGCATCGACGCGGAAGTGGTTGGACGTCCCGCCGAGCAGGATCAGCCGGTTGCGCGACGCGACCATGGGCAAGATATGGTCGAACAGGCAGGCATACTCGATGGCGAACATGCGCGTCAGCCAGTTGTCACGCACATGGTCGATGGTGAGGCGCGCCTGGAGTGCGGCAAGCTCCGGCGGGGCGGCGGCAAACGTCTCCGCGGCGATGCGAAGCTGCATCGGGTCAGGCCGATCCTCAGCGTCGTAGATGGTGACGATCTCCCCGCGCGCCTGACGCAGACCCACGTTCAGCGCCCGCGGCTTGGTGCGCGGGGACCCCTCCGGCACCACGCTCATCCGGCAATTGAGGTAGCGGGCAGCGCTGCGCACAGCCCTTTGGGTCATAAGGTCATCGGCCTCCACGAGAAATTGGATGTCCAGTTTTTCCCGCGGGTAGTCCAGCCGTCGCAACGCCCGCACAAGCTGGATGAGGCCTTCATCCTCCCGGTAGAGCGGCACGAGGATGGTGTAGTCAGGCAGCTCTGAAGAGCGCAGGCGCTTACGCGGTGGGTGCACATGCTTGCCGTGGGCAATGGCCAGCGCACGCGTTGCGGCATAGGCGAAGAGGGCAAGATTGACCGAGACCAGACCGACCATTGCAAGGGCAGACGGGGCGGCAATGGCGGCCGCCAGAAGCGCCGCGACGGCAACGGCGAACGCTGCCACCTGCCCCTTGGTGAACACCTTGTCGGCCACCTCCTGGGGCGGCACGTCGTGGAGGGGGTCGAGCCGACCGCGAAACACCGTCGCGCCGGATGCGGACGGCAAGCGCGACAGGGCTTTTGGCGGAACAATCATCACATGCGCGGCCACCTCGGGCTGCCGGCAGACGAGGGCAGCAAGCCGGGGGAGCCATGCAGGCGCAGGGGTCATGACGAGGAGGCGCGCCCCGTCCACCGTCACGTGCAAAAGCGCGCCATCGTCCTTGTAGACCACCTTGGCCTCGCGCCCGCGGGCAAGCCGCTCCACGTCAGCGCCCGTGTCGAAGGCGCAGCCGAGCCAGGCGGCAATGGCGCGATAGTAGGTCTCATCGTCGAACGGACGCCGGTGGGCCTTGCCGTGCGCGGCGTTTATGATGTCGCCTGCGGGACCGCCGACGGCAATGGCGAAGATGGCGTCCAGGCACTCCTCAGCCGTTGCCTTTTCGAGCGCCTCCGACAAAGGGCGAGGGGTGAACCCTGGCCGGCGGTGCGGCGCATCGGTGCGGTTGGCAAGACCGAAAATGATGCAGGCCTCGCGCGGGGAGGGCATCTTCGCTTCCGAAGAAAGCGCTTCTGCCGGCGCAGGTTCATCCGCGTTGGGTGCAGCGCCGAAACCGCGCGGGCCGGTCCCAAAACCCTTGGCAGCGTGGACGGTGTGGGCTGCGGCAGTGTCGTCGTCGGCGCCACGTCCGCTTCGCGCCGACGCACCCTGTTGGCCGGGCGACCGCGACGCGGCTGCGGACGACGGGGGCGGGCCTTCAAACAGCATCAACCACCTCAATTCTATTTTAGATAGAGTATGCGGCAGTATATGCCCACTTCAATACCCTTTGGTTGTATTTTTCCAGGAACTCATTCAGGCCACGCCGGGCAATGGCACCATCGATGTCGTGTCGAAAGGGTTAGCGCTCGTCCGAGGAGCGGACAAAACCGAGGCGCAACACATTGGTGACGCCTGGCGTTTGTAAAGGCATACCGGCAATGGCAAGGAGGCGATCGCCTGTCTTGGCGATGTCCATATCGACGGCGATCATCCCGGCCATCGCGATCAAATCGTCGATGTCGCGCGCTTCAGGGCACAACACAGCATCAAGGCCCCAAACGATGCCGAGCCTGCGCGCGGTCTCCATCTCGGGGCAAAGGGTGAGGATGGCGCACAACGGCCGCTCCCGCGACACACGCGCTGCCGTTCCGCCTGACTTGGTGTAGCAGACCACCGCCTTGATGTTCAGCGTTTCGGCAATTTGTGTGGCAGCTGCCGCGAGCGCGTCGGCACCCGTCGGCTCGGGCGCCACCCTTTGGGCAAGCAGGATCGAGCGGTAGTTGGGGTCCTTCTCCACCGACTGGGCGACCCTGTCCATGGTGCGCACCGCCTCGATGGGAAACTCGCCAGCCGCCGACTCCGCCGACAGCATCACAGCGTCCGCCCCTTCGAACACGGCGGTCGCAACGTCCGACACCTCCGCGCGGGTCGGCACCGGCGCATTGATCATGCTTTCCAACATCTGCGTGGCGACGACCACAGGCTTGCCGGCGCGCCTTGCAGACCGCACGATCCGCTTTTGCAGACCCGGCACCATGTCGAGCGGCATTTCCACACCGAGGTCGCCGCGGGCGACCATGACCGCGTCGGACAGTTCCATGATCTCTTCGAGCCGCTCGATGGCCTGGGGCTTTTCGATCTTTGCAAGGACGCTGGCACGGCCGCGCGCCACCTTGCGCACCTCAGCAAGGTCCTCGGGGCGCTGGATGAAGGACAGGGCAATCCAATCGACCCGTGCGTCCAGCGCCGCTTCAAGATCGCTGCGGTCTTTGGGGGTCAAAGCGCCGAGGGGCAGCAGCGTGTCGGGGCAGCTCACCCCTTTGCGGTCGGACAGTTTGCCGCCCTGCACCACCTCGGTGACCACCCGCTCGGGCGAGGCCTCCGTCACCTGCAAGGTGATCTTGCCGTCATCCAGAAGGAGGCGATGGTCTTTGCGCAAAGCGCTCAGGATCACAGGGTGGGGGAGGTGGACGCGGGTCTCGTCGCCATCGGTCTTCTCCCTGTCCAGGACGAAGGTGGCGCCGTTCTTCAACGTGATCGACCCCTCCGCAAAGCTGCCGATGCGCAACTTGGGGCCCTGCAGGTCGGCAAGGATTGTGATGGGAGTGCCCACCTCGCGCTCGACCTCGCGAATGCGCGCACACAACGTACGCATCAGGTCGTGGCTGGCATGACTCATGTTGATGCGGAACACATCCGCACCGGCGCGATGGAGCGCCTCGATCTCTTCAAAGTGGGATGATGCAGGTCCTAGCGTGGCGACGATCCGGACCCTGCGGGATCGCCTCATTGACCGCCGATACCGCCTTTCGGTCGCTCGGTGAGCTGAACGGTCCAGGACAGTTTGTCGCCGGTGTCGACCTCCACGAAGCCGCGTCGTTCATAGCCGCGCGCGACGCAATCGCCAGTGCCTTCGATGGTGAATTCTTTGTCGTGGGTGCACATCATTGCAGTACCGTTCCACGCGCCGCCCTCTTCATAATCAAGGGCGTAGAGGTAGTAGTAGCGGGAAGGGAGGGGGCCGTCGACCACCACCTGGCAGCTTTCAGCGTCGAGATTCCACCAGCCCTCGCTGACCCATTTTTCGTGGCTCTTGTAGCCAATGGCGATGCCGATTTGCACCGGAGTCTTGTTGCAGAGCCTGAGCTCGGCATGAGCTTCGGACGATGTGGCGAGAGATCCGAAGCTCGCAACAATCGCGCCAATGAGCGTTGGCACTACTAAGCCGATCGAGCGGAACATGTGCAGCGAGCCGTCCTTGTTTTCGTTCATCGTCAACGTGTTCGCGGCGCAAACCTAAGCGCTGTCATGCGAGGTTACACACCCCTTGTCAATCGCGACCACCTAGAGCGGTCGCACCAACAGTCCACCAGCAAAATGCCGGTGAGAGCGATCGAATCACTTTCGCAATCTAATGTTACTAACGCCCTATCTCACCCAACGCGACATTGGTAAAACATCCACAGATTTTTTGCTAAAAATCCTTGCAAAAATTTTTCCAAACAACTTACGCGGATCAACCAGTTCTTTAGGCCAGCCGCGAGAGTGCCACAAAGTTGTCAAAGATTCTTCTGCGTGACGCTTAGCGTTTCTATGAAGTGTCGCACAAACGCAAAAGTCGAACCTGTCGACTCGGTAATTTTCGGGGATGGCAGAGCCATACAAACGCTCCACATCGTTAACCAATGTTCTATTTTTGCAACGAGGATCTTCCCGACATGGACGCCAAGACACGCGATGCACTGGACGCTGCCACGTTCAGGAAGCTGCTGAGCCACCTTGAGGCGCGCAATGACGTACAGAACATTGAACTCATGAATCTCGCGGGGTTCTGCCGCAACTGCCTGTCGCGGTGGTACGAGGAAGCCGCAGCCGAGGCAGGGGTCGAGATGGACCGCCCGTCGGCGCGCGAACGGGTCTATGGCATGCCCTATGACGAATGGAAAGCAAAGCACCAGCGCGAAGCCACCCCGGACGAGCGCGCCGCCTTTGAAAGCCAGGCAAACCGCCACGCATAGGTGGGTTGCACGCGCCGCCGGGCCGAGCATTCGGCTGCGATCGGACCTTTCGCCGACCGGGTTTCATCGCCCCTTAGACGGGCATCCCGGTCGACCCATCGGTGGGCGTTGCAAGCGAATGGCGCGGCCGAAGGCCCGCTCTATCGCTTGTGTGATGCGATCTCTTCCATCACCTGCACGTAGGCAAGAGTGGCAAACAACACCGTCCCACCCAACACGTTGCCGGCGAAGGCCGGGGCGATGTACCCGAAGAACACGAAGCCAAGCTCGGCCTGACCGTTGAGGAGCAGGAGGAAGGCCTCGCCAGAGCCCGCAATCACGTGGGCGAAGTCACCCAGCGCAATGGCGTAGGTGATGAAGAAGATCAGGAGCAGCTCGTTGCCCTTCGCCGACGGCATGCACCACACAAGGGCGGCAATCAAAAAGCCTGCGGGGATCGCCAGAAGCATCGTGTCCAGTGGGCCGTGGTTGTGCACCTTCGCCGACACGTACAAGATGGCCTCCAGCTGCTCGGCCGTGACGATCCCCCCCTTGGTCAGCATCAAGGCGGCGATGAATGTGCCCACAAGGTTGGCCGCAAACACCACCACCCAAAGCCGGCCCGTGCGCACAAAGGCCTTGGTAGAAGGGTGGGCGAGAAGCGGCAGCACAGGCGTCACCGTGTCTTCGGTGAAGAGCTGCATGCGCCCCAAGATGACGATGATGAACCCGAGGGTGTAGCCAATGTCGGAGACTGCCGAACTGCCTTTGAACTCAGGCAGGACCATGTGCAGGAGCCCTTCGGCGACCACCGACACCATGATCACGAGGCCTGCCGATATGCCCGACCCCGCCAGGGAGATCAGCGGCCGGCCCATCTCCTCATTGCCTCTGGCGGAAATGGCGGCGTAGACCACCGGCGCGCGCGGGCCGGCACGTTCGAGGGCGTCGCGCTCCTCCACGTGCGACAGGTTCATGTTGGACGGGTCGGAACCGTCTTCTTTGTTGTCTTCCGTCATCGTCTATCCGTCTTCATCGCCAAGGGCGGCACGCGGGCCGACCGTCAGGATGGGTCGGCGTCCTCGGGCCAGGCCCCTCGGTGGGTGCGTGGGCACGCGAGAGGGTGGTCGCCCCGCTCAGTGGGCGGGCAAGCAACAGGATGGTTTTCCTTGAAGGTCTGAACGTGGCTGATGCTGCGATCGTTCCCCCGGCACGGTGCGTGGCGTTCGGGCGACCGATCAATGGAAGTTGCGTCCTTTGGGGAGAACCCGCTTGGTGCGTGCCGCCTCGACCCCTTGACCCAATGTGCCAAGGGCGGTCGCTGCCATGCGCCCGCTGCCCCAGGCGGAGGACGGCAACGGCGGCATGTGCGAGTGCGCCATGCGCTCAGCCGCCGGGATGGCGGGGTCGATCTTTGCAGCGGCGACGGCGTGGGCCTCCAGCGAGGCGAGCACGTGGCGATTGTCCGAGACGTATTGTGCAAGGTCGCCCGACAGTTCAGGCGCTTCTTCGATGAGGCGGGACAGGCGCGAGCGCGCCTTGGGGTTAAAGCGCAGGTCATTGGTAGGCCGTTTGACTTCGTCGGCACGGTCCAGCGCATCCCACCCGCCCAGCTCCTCCGTCAGGTGGGTGAGGAGGTGGGTGCGGTCCTCCACCGTGTTCGCCACAAGGTGCACCACGCCGTCTTCGGCCTGAACTCTGCCCTTGGCCATGACGAACCGCGCCCCCAAGATCGCCTGGCGATAGCGCTCGAACACCTTCGGCCAGACGATGACGTTGGCAATGCCGCTCTCATCCTCAAGCGTCATGAAGATGACGCCTTTGGCCGAGCCGGGCCGCTGCCTGACAAGAACCAGGCCGCAAACCGACACCGCACCCTTGCCTGCCCACCGCTCGATGTCCTCAGCCTGCCGCACCCCTTCGCGCAAGAGGCGGTGGCGGACAAATTGGGCAGGGTGCGCGCGCAGCGAAAGGGAGAGGAAACGGTAGTCGTTGATGACCTCCTCACCAGGGGGCATCGGCGGCAAGACCGCGGCCGCATCCTTTTGCAGGTCCGCCGTGTCGGCCGCGGCAAACAGTGGCAGGTCCTCCGCCCGCCCCTTTTGGTCGAGCCCGCGCGCTGCCCACAGACCGTCGCGGCGACCAAGACCAAGCGACCCGAACGCGTCGGCATCGGCCAGCCGCTCAATGGTCGCGCGGGGAAGGCCCGTGCGCAGCCAAAGATCGCGCACCGAATCGTAGCCTTTGCCACGCTCAGCCACCACTTGGCGCAGCACCTCCTCACCCAGCCCTTTGACTTGGCGAAAGCCGAGGCGCACCGACATTGTCGAGCGGATTGCCCCGCGCATCGACGCGTTCCTTTTGTGAAGCCTGTCCGCCGCGATGGGACCGGGCTCAAGCACGCAATCCCATTGGGACAGGTTGATGTCCACGGGGCGCACCTCGACACCGTGGTGGCGTGCATCGCGTACGATCTGTGCAGGGGCGTAAAAACCCATGGGCTGGCTGTTCAACAGCGCCGCGCAGAAGACATCGGGGTAATGGCACTTCAGCCAGCACGAGGCGTAGACCAAAAGCGCAAAGCTTGCCGCATGACTCTCCGGGAAGCCGTACTCGCCAAAGCCCTCGATCTGCTTGAAGCAGCGCTCGGCAAAGGCAGGGTCGTAGCCTTTTTCCTTCATCCCATCGATCATCTTTTGCTGGAAAGTGCCGATGGTGCCGACCTTCTTAAAGGTGGCCATGGCCCGGCGCAGTTGATCGGCCTCCGCTGGCGTAAATCCTGCCGCGACAATGGCAATGCGCATGGCTTGCTCTTGAAACAGCGGCACGCCGAGCGTCTTGGCCAACACCTGCTCCAGCTCTTTGGAGGGGTAGGTGACTTTCTCCTTCCCCTGCCGGCGCCGCAGATAAGGGTGAACCATATCGCCCTGAATGGGTCCGGGGCGGACGATGGCCACCTCGATCACCAGGTCATAGAAATTTTTGGGGCGCAGTCGCGGCAGCATGGTCATCTGCGCACGGCTTTCGATCTGAAAAACGCCGAGCGTGTCGGCCCGGCAGATCATCTCATAGACCTCCTGATCATCCGGCGGGATGGTGGCAAGTGTGACGGGCCAGTCATCATATTGGGGCACGCCAGCGTCCGGCAGCTGGGGCGGGAGCGCATGCTGCCCCTTGCGGGCGCCCTCTGCCTGATGGGCTTCATCAACGAGCGAGAAGGCTTCGCGCGGCGCTGAATCCTCATGCGACTCGGCGGCATGCGCCTCCAACAGGGGCGTCGCAGTGCTTTGGGGAAAGTCGTGGCGGTAGTGGGCAGCCAGTAGCGCCAAACCTTTGCGAAGACAGGTCAGCATGCCAAGCGCCAAGACGTCGATCTTGAGCATGCCGAGCGCTTCAAGATCGTCCTTGTCCCACTCGATGGTGGTTCTGTCATCCATCGCCGCCTTGACGATCGGCACCAACTCATCAAGCCGCCCACGGGTGATGACGAAACCGCCCACATGCTGAGACAAATGCCGGGGGAAGCCGGCAATCTCCCGCGACAGCCTAATAAGATGGCCAATGCGATGGTCCCTTGGGTCGAGGCCGGCGCGGGCGGCATCTTCAGGGTCAATCCCCTGGCTCGACCAGCCCCAGACCGACCCTGCCACCGCCGATACCGCGTCCTCAGAAAACCCGAGCGCCTTGCCCAGCTCACGCGCTGCGGAACGGGCGCGATAGGTGATCACCGTTGCGGCAAGCCCTGCCCGCTCCCGCCCATACTTTTCATAAATGTATTGGATGACCTCTTCGCGCCGCTCATGCTCGAAATCCACGTCGATGTCAGGTGGCTCACGACGCTCCGGCGAGATAAAGCGCTCAAACAAAAGGTCCGTCTGGCCGGGATCCACCTCCGTGATTCCAAGGCAAAAGCACACCGCGGAATTGGCGGCCGACCCCCGGCCTTGCGCCAAGATTCCACGCTCGCGCGCAAAGCGAACCACATCGTAGACCGTCAAGAAATACCGCGCGTAGTCGAGCGTTTTGATAAGCGATAGCTCGTGCGCCAACTGACGCTCCACAGCCTCCGGCAAGCCTTTGGGATAGCGCCGCCGTGCCCCATCCGCCGTTAGCCGCGCCAGCGTTTCTTGCGGGGTGCGGCCAGGGTCTGTGGGCTCCTCAGGGTATTCGTAGCGCAATTCCTCCAGCGAAAACTGAACCCTTTGAAGGATGCTTTGGGTTTCAGCCACCGCCTCAGGAAGGTCTGCGAACAACCGCATCATCTCCGCAGGGCTTTTGATATGGCGTTCTGCGTTGGCCTGAAGCAGACGGCCCGCCCGCTCAAGAGTTGTGTGGGCGCCAATGGCCGTCAGCGCATCTTGCAAGGGCTTGCGCTCGGGCGCGTGATAGAGCGGCAAGTTGGTGGCAAGGGGCCTCAGCCCCAGCTTTTTGGCCAGCGCCGCACCGCTCAAGATCTGCCGTGTGTCGTGGCTGCAAAAGGTCCGATTGAGTGCAAGTCTCAAAGGTTCGTCCGTGCGCGCCTTTAAGACTGGGGCAACGCGCTCGATCCTGCAGCCGTCCTCACCTTCTGCGACCAGCGCCAAGATCAGACCGTCGCACCACGCCAGCAAATCCTCAAACAGGAGCCGGCAGTCCCCCTTCGCGCCGCGCATGTTGCCGACGGTCAAGAGGCGGCAAAGCCTGCCATAGGCCGCGCGATCGATGGGCCAGGCCAAGATGTCAGGCGTGTCGTCCATAAAGGACAGGCGGCACCCCACCACAAAAGGCAACCCCGCTTGCCGCGCCGCCAAATGCCCCCGGACGACCCCCGCCACAGTATTCCGGTCGCAAAGGCCAAAACCTGACAGTCCCAGTGTTTTTGCCACTAGGGTCAATTCTTCAGGATGCGACGCCCCTTGAAGAAAATCGAAGTTGCTGCGCGCTGCAAGCTCAGCAAACATTCTGGAAACTCTCAGAGCGCGACCTTCTCATGCAAAAAGGCCATGCAAAAACCAGCGCGGCTCACTGGTCTCGCGCCCATAAAGACCGCGCCGAAATAGCCAGAACCGGCAACCCTCAACATCTTCCACACGAAAGTAATCGCACGTCTCTCCCGGATCGGTGCCCTCCCACCAATTGGGCGCAATCCTTTCTGGCCCTTCGGCGGCGGCGACCACATAAAGGACCCGTCGCCAGCGGAAACGCACAGGCGGCCCGTCAGGAATGGCGGCAATGGTCTCCACAGGCTCAGGCGGCATGAAGAGCGTCACAGGTCGATCTGGGACATGAGTGAATCGGCTCGCACACCCCTCGACCGCCCAGTTTTCGCTAGACTTTTCGCGCTTTGCTCTCTCCATTGCTTCAGGGCCCGAAGAGGGGACCACAGCCCCCTCAGCCGACCGTGGCGCCTCAGCTGCTCCACCAGTCTTCTCTCCGACGAGGGCTTTGGTGCGAACAGCCGCCATCATCGGCTGATGGCTGTCGCACGGTTTGAACTGGGTGATGGCCTGGGCGCCCAAGCGAACGGCGAGCGTGTCGATCAAGCGCGTCAGATCGGCTTGAAGACTTTGGCGACCATCAAAATCGTCTTGCGGTGTGGAGCGGCGGCTCGTCTCTTCTCCATGAAGGCGCAAAAGATCGATCCCGCTGTCTGTCTCGATTCTGTTGGACAAGATCTCGAGCCGCGGGGTGATGAGGGCCACGATACGCTTTGGATCAGCAAGGGGCTCGCTCGCCCCAACCGTTGTCTCACGGACGGCGCCGTCGGCATGAAACAGGCGCAGGCGTATGAGGCGCGCCCCCTCGCCCCGACCGTCCAGCGCCTCCCCCAAGGCCATCGCCAAGGATGCAAGCGTTGCATGAAGGGCGTCCAAGTTGATCAACGGCTCGGCGAAACGACGTTCGACGACAAAATCAGGCACGGGCGCCAGCGGCGTGATCGGCTCCTCTTCTGTCTCCTCGATTTGATTGAGCCGGCGCGCAAGGTCCGGCCCAAAACGCCGCACCAGCGAGGCTTTGGGTTGAGACAAAACCTGCTCGATGGTTTTCAGACCAAGCCGCGACAAAACAGCCAGCGTTTCGTCTTCCAGCCTTAAGCCTGCAATCGGCAAAGGCCTCACCATTTGCGGGCCTTCGCCAGGGGCAACGATCGGCTGCTTGCCATAGCGGGCCAGCGCCCAGGCAACCGCGGGGCTGTCGGCAAGGGCAACTTTTGCGGCAAACCCCCATCGGGAAAGCCTTTGGCAAAGGTCTTCCATCAAGCCCTCTTCGCCGCCGAACAGATGGCAGCACCCGCTGACGTCCAGAAACAACCCTGAGGGTGGGCCGAGCCCCACAAAAGGGGTGTAGCGGTTCATGGCTTTTGCAAGGGCCATCAGCGTATCTGCGTCGGCGGCGTGATCGGCCGCCTCAACCTTCAAGTCAGGCAGCAAGGCCCTTGCATCCGCCAGACCTTGACCCGCAGTGATCCCTTTTTGTTCCGCCCTTTCATTTGTAGCATCAACAACGAGCGCCCCCCTGACCTTCGTGATCGTGATCAAGGGGACATCGCCCACCCACGCAAACTCCCGGCCGGGGCGGCTTTGTCGCAAATGGCGCTGCGTGTTGCCAAATCGCGCGGCACGGCACAGCCGATCTGTCGCCAAAGTTGGCAGCCAAAGATGGAGGATGCGGCGCATTTTCTTTAACAATCCTGCGATCTGAGTGTCCGCTACGCGATTTTTTTCTTTTGAGGCGGTGCAAGCTCAATGATATTTCCTCGATCTTCTTCCCTTTGTATTTTTCCTTTTAAACCTTGGCTCAATTCTCTTGCATTCCCCGTGAAAAAGGATTGTGTCTTGGGCGAAAATCTTACAGTTGCTGAGGTGCAGAGCCCGTAGCGGTTCTTGGTGAGAGTCACTTGCCAGGCAGGGGAGCCGAGCAAACGGTCCCCAGGCTCTCGGCAAGGCGCGGGACCAATGCGCCAGCGGGTTTTTGCAGCTGTCGAAACCTGCGACGACAACCGGCTTGCCGCCAGAAAAACCGGCACTTTTGCAGACGCACAGCGCAACGAGAGCCTTCGCGTTGCCGTCAAGTCGATCACGTGAGAGCCGCCGTGAATCTCACCCACAACACCTGAGACGGCATTGGACCTCAACGCCTCTTCGACACTCCACAGAACGTCTTTCGGTGCTTTCGCATCGACAAGGATCAGTTTGTCGGGATCAATCCCGATGGATGAAAACCCAAGACCATAAAGACATCCCGCCTCGCTGGAGGCGTAACTGTCCCGAACCCAAATGAAGCAACCGCCTTTCTTCGTTTCTTTTGCGACAATGCCACCCAAGAAGCCGACAGCGCAGGCAATATGCGATTGATAGTCTACCTCAACCAAATGACACGCCGCTGGAAACCCTTCCAGCAAAAGCTCTTTTAAGCCACGCTCTTCACGACCCTGAAGAGACAGAGCCGCCCCTGTCCGAAACGAGGCCAACACCTGCGCGGCCGACTGGGAGGAGTGCAAAACATGCTGGGAGACTGGCACAGGAGGCATATCTTACTGATGGGTTAATGTTCTTTCTATGTTCTAGTCTAGGCCGAACAAAAAGTGCTTGTCAATGTCAAATCTTCGATCTATGGTTGCGTCATGGACACGCCGGCGAGAACATTACGTGCGCAAACATGATGTTGGCCAACCAGAAACTCTTAGAGGTTGCGCAAAACCGGCGCAGGTTTTTCGCCCAAGGCCCTCCAAGTGCCCACCAGACCAAGCCCAACCGTTACGAGAAGCGCTGCGCCAACCGCCCCCACCGCCGTCCATGGCAGGAACACGAACGACAGCTCCATCAACTCCACAGAGATCAGCCAAGCGGCCACCGTCCCAGCGGCAATGCCGAACACCGCAGTTGCCGCCCCCAAAAGGGCATACTCGAGCGCAAAGGCGGCAAGCAGCGTGCGTCGCCGCGCGCCGAGTGTCTTCAAAATTACCGCATCATAAATGCGGCTACGATGGCTGGCTGCCAGCGTTCCGGCCAAAACAAGAATGGACGCAATCAAAGTCACGGCAGCCGCTGCCCTGATGGCCAGCGCAAGATCGGAAACAACATCATTGACCGTTTCAAGCGCCTCCTTCACCCGGACGGAGGTTACTGTTGGGAATTCTTGCGTCATCGCCTGAAGAACGTCGAGTTCGCGGCTTTCCTCTGCGCCATCTGGGAACGTCAGCGTGGCAAGGTGAGCATGGGGCGCGCCGGCAAACACGTTGGGCGAGAAGACCATGACAAAGTTGATGGAAAGGGACTCCCAGGCGACCGTTCTCAAATTGCTGATTGTCGCGTCTACCTCACGGCCAAGCACATTCACCGTAATCTTGTCGCCCACATCAACGCCGAGTTCCCCCGCAATTTCCGCGGCGAAGGAGACCTCGTTGGCGGCCGGCCCATTGCGCGGCCACCATTCACCCGCAACGACCCGGCTTTCAGGCGGAGGCGCGCTCGCATAGGTCACACCGCGGTCACCGCGAAGCACCCAAGAGGCTTCGGTTTCAGGATAGTCCTCGGCGCGCACATCGTTGATGGCGACAATTCGCCCCCGCAACATAGGCTGGGATTGGATGGAGGCGTCAGGCGCGACAGCTTCAAGGCGCGCCAAGAACTGATCCTTCTCAGAATCTTGAATGTCGACAAAGAAAAAGCTCGGCGCCGCAGCAGGCAAGCGGGACATCAACGTCTGCCGCAAGTTCCCATCGATCAAAGACAGCGTGACCAAAAGCGTGAGACTGAGGCCCAGGGACAGAGTCACAGTCGGCGTCAACGCGCCCCTTCGATGGATGTTCGCCACAGCCATTCGCACCACCGTCGATCGACTGCGTGGCGCAGCGCGTGCAATGGCGGTGATGCCGATCGCCACCAATCGCAACAGGAGGAAGATCGCGATCGCCGCGCCAACATAGATGGCGGCCAGCAACCGGTCATACGCGGCGACCACCACGAAAACGGCCAATACTGCGCCAAATGCCGCTGTCGCCGCAGCGAATTTATAGCGGGACCTCGTGGCACGGTCATCGAGCTCATCCCTGAAGAGCGCCGTCGGTGGGACGCTGTGCGCTTTGCCGAGGGGCCACATAGCAAAGGTGAGCGCGGTCAAGATCCCGTAAAGGGCCGCCAGAGCAAGCGCGCCTGGGAAAAGAGAAAAAAGCGCCGAAACAGGCAACAGGTCCGCCAGAAACAATCCTGCTACCGGTGGGGCGATCGCTCCCAAAGCAAGGCCGAATACGGTGCCGATCATCGCAAGCAGAAGGATCTGGACCAGATAGATCCGCACCACCAGGGCACCGGACGAGCCGAGCGAACGCAACGTGGCGATGGTTGCGCGTTTCTTCGCCAAATAGGCGCGAACGGCGTTGGCAACGCCCACCCCACCGACGGCCAGAGACGTGAGGCCCACCAGCGTCAGGAACTGTGCGAAACGGTCAATGGATCGGCGAAGGCCCGGGGCTGCCTCGGTACGGGTCTCGATCCGCCAGCCGGCCGCGGGAAACCGCTCGCGGGCGTCTGCCACAAGGCTCTGGAGTGCGCCATCTCCCATCTGTCCGTCGGCACCGGCCACACGATAGCGCCAGCGCACCAAACTGCCTGTGCGCACAAGGCCCGAGGCCTCAAGATCATCAACGGCAATCATCACGCGCGGGCCGAAAGCAATACCTCCGGCAAGTCGATCAGGCTCGCGATCGATGGTATCGGCGATCTCCACGTTGAGGCGACCCAGAGAAATGGTGTCGCCAATCGCAAGGTCAGCTGTCGCAAGAAGGCTTTCATCCACCACAGCCACGGGATTGCCGGTATTCATGACCTCGGCGACGGGGCGGCCGGACGCAAGGTCGAGCGAGCCATAGATCGGGTAGAGGTTGTCGACGGCTTTAAGCTCGACGAGGGTTTGGGACGCCCCTTCCGTTCGGGCCATGGCGCGAAGTGTCGCCACTTCCGACACGATCCCCTGCGTGTCGAGGTAGGCGCGCTCTTCGTCACTGGCACGTCGGTGGATCAGCGAAAACGCCACGTCGCCGCCAAGCAGCGACTGCCCCTCGGCAGCAATCCCCTGACTCAGCCCCGTTGCCAGCGAGTTGACGGCCGCGATGGTCCCCACGCCGAGCGCAATGCACGCAAGAAACACATAAAACCCGCGAAGGCCGCCGCGCATTTCGCGCCAGGCGAACCGCCAAGCAAGCAAACTCAAGGGCGCCCCGCGGCGCGACGGTTTTTCGGCGTCAATGGCAACGGCGGTCATTCGGCCGCCTCCTGCAGGTTCTCTTCTACGAGCTGGCCGTCGCGTACCCTCACCACACGGTCGCACCGTGCCGCCAAACGGCGATCGTGGGTAACGAGAACCAGCGTTTGTCCCCGCGCACGCTGGGCGTTGAACATGAGGGCGATGATTTCCTCGCCGGTTGACTCGTCAAGGTTACCCGTCGGCTCGTCGGCAAGGAGGAGCTCCGGCTCAGGCACCAACGCGCGGGCAATGGCAACGCGCTGTTGTTCTCCGCCCGAGAGCTGGGAGGGATAGTGCTTCTGACGGTTCTGAAGGCCGACGGCCGCCAACTCCTCCGCCGCCCGTTCACTGGCGTTTGGGTGTCCCGCCAGTTCCAGCGGCACAGCGACATTTTCCAGCGCTGTCATGGTGGGGATCAGGTGAAAAGACTGGAACACGATGCCGATAGCCCCGCCACGAAATGCGGTCAATTCATCCTCACCCATGGCGACAATGTCCCGGCCGGCGATCTTAAGGCTGCCTTGGTTCGGCCGCTCCAATCCAGCGAGCACCATGAGAAGGGTGGATTTGCCTGAGCCCGACGGTCCGATCACGCCCAGAGACTGACCTTTGTCGATGGAAAGGCTGAGGCCCTTCAAAATAGGGACGGCGGCTGGGCCACGCCCAAGGGTCAACTTCACGTCTTGGGCGTCAACCAGCACGGCCATCATGCATCTCCGGCATAGGGGAGAGCGGGGGCCGCATCTCCTCATCAAACGATCGTGTGAGCCCGCGAACATGGTGCGGCCTGACAGGGTCCTTAACTATGGTGGGGCGGCGGAGGGGCAAACCCGCCGCGGCGCTCCGGCGCACATGATTTGGTCCGCCGGCCTGCAACCGCTGTCCCGTGGCAGACGTATATGTTTGCAATCGGTGCGCCACTTCCGCCCCTGCGGCATCGCCCAAAGCCGCCATCACGGACCCCGCGATACGGCCTGCCGATCGCGACAACTATAAGGACTTCGCCATGTTCCGCGTATTCCTATCCATCGCCGCGCTGACCGTGTCGGCCAGTGTCTCCACGGCATCCGCCATGACAGATGCGCCGCGGGCGGGCGCATCGATAAATGTGGAGGTGGAAAAGGTGGTTTCAGGGCTACGCCACCCCTGGGGGCTGGCGTTCCTGCCCGATCGGGCGATGTTGGTGACGGAGCGGCAGGGCCGGCTGATCCACGTTGGGACAGATGGGACGGTGCAGGAGGTGGCCGGCGTGCCTGAAGTGGCGGCATCAGGCCAGGGCGGCCTTTTGGATGTGACGACGCACCCGGGGTTTTCCGCCAATCGGCTTGTCTACCTCAGCTACGCCGAACCTGGCGACGGCGGATCCAGCACCGCCGTGGCGCGCGGTCGGTTGGCGGACAATGGCGCTGGGCTTGATAACGTAGAGGTGATCTTCAGCCAGACGCCGAAGATCCGCTCCTCGCGCCATTTTGGATCGCGGCTCGTGTTCGCCAACGACGGGACACTGTTCGTGACGCTTGGCGATCGTGCAGCCCGGCCGGAGGCGCAAAACCCGCAGAACCATATCGGCACCGTCGTGCGCATCAATGACGATGGGTCGGTGCCGTCTGACAACCCGTTCCTCGGCGACCCGTCAACGCTCGACACCATCTACTCGCTCGGCCACCGCAACATCCAGGGCGCAGATCTTGATGCGGACGGGCGGCTCTGGACCGTCGAACATGGCGCGCGCGGCGGCGACGAGCTCAATCTGCCGCAAGCGGGCCAAAACTATGGTTGGCCGACCATCAGTTACGGCCGACACTACTCCGGCGGGCGGATTGGCGAGGGCACTGAGGCGCCCGGGCTGGAGCAGCCGGTCTACTATTGGGACCCGTCCATCGCACCGTCCGGGCTTGCGGTGGTCGACGGTGACCTCTTCGCGGCCTGGCAAGGCAACATCCTGATTGGTGCGCTCAAGGATCAGCTGCTGTCGCGGCTGGTGCTGGAGGGCGACACCGTCGTGGCCGAAGAGATTTTGCTTGAACGGGAGATTGGCCGGATTCGCGAGGTAGAGATGGGTCCTGATGGCGCCATCTACCTTCTGACGGACGAGGGGAGCGGCGGCGTTTATCGCCTGACGCCGAGCTCCTAGAGCATACGGCCACATGGACACCGCATGCGCTTGCCTCATGACGCTGGGCTGGTGCGCGCTTCAATCGGGGGTCAGCCGCGCAAGGGCATGACCCGCTCAGTTTGGATCAAACCGAGCGGATGACCACGGGCACGCATTTCCATCTCGCGCATGTCCTCATCGCTCGACCTGACCCAAATTGAGCGGGACAGACGTTAGGCCACCTTCAAGGCGGCTTCGGATTGGATGCGCTCCCAATCGCGATCCCAGTCAGCCTGTCGGCTTGTGACCTCCGGCCCAGGGCTGTCAGGTGGGTCGGCAGGGGTGCCGCCACCCAAGGCGCCGCTCGCTTCCAGAGCGGCAATGAGGTTCATCATTTTCTTGTGGTCGGCGGGGATGTCGTTGCCCCCATAAAGGGCCTGGCTGCGGCAGAGGGCTGTGTTGAAAAGCCGCTTTGTTTCAAGCGCCATGGACGACACCGAAGGGTTGCGCGCGCCCACCTCTTCGCCCGCGACGCCGGGGAGGCCGATGAGGCGTAAAATTGTCGCGTTCGAACCTCGCCAGGGGTCAGGGTCGTAGATGAGACAGCGCACATTGTCCCTGCCGAACACGGTGTGAAACCGCTCCAGGCACTGCGAATAGGCCAACAGACCGCTGCCATAGTGTTTGAGGTATTTCTCGAATGGAAGGGCGTAGTTGGTGGCTTTAACGCGCTGATTGTACGTGCTTCTCACATAGTCCATATGGCGGCGAAAGCAGATCAGGACGGTGACGCCATCGAACCGCTCACCCATCAGTCCGTAAAGGGTGGTGAGCTCCTTCATGTCGGCCAGCGCCAACGTTTCCTCAGTCAGAAAAACCCTGTCGAAGGCAGCGTCGACGGCAGCGGCCTCGGCGATGAACGCATGGGCCCGGCGCTGCTGCTCAACACAGTCGCCAACCCCCAAAACCCTCGCAAGGTTGGCGTTCTTCGGCCGTGCCTCCACCGCCTGGAGCCAGCGATGGCGATTGCCGATCCCGTCAGGGACGTGAAGGCCGCTCTCCTTTGCCGCATCCCTCGCACCGAAGACGGCCAGTTGTAGTGCGGTCGTCCCCGTTTTTGGGAAGCCCACATGGAGAAAGCAGTGTGCCATGGACCCTCTGAGCGGCACACGCGCCGCGCAATACGATTTATAGTTGTTTTTTCAGATTGCACAACTCGATGCCCATCGCAAGGGTCGGCTGACCGCAAAGCGCTCAAGCGCGCTGCTCCAGGCTCTCGCGCATAGCCGCAACGTCGGCCCGCAGCTCTTTCAAGGACTGGGCGATGGCGGCTCGCTCATCATGCTCGGCTTCCTTCTGATCTTTCATCTCCTCCTCCACGCTTTGCTGCATGGCCGACACAACAACACCGATGAAAAGGTTCAGCACCACAAACGACGTCATCAAAATGAAGGGCACGAAGAAAACCCAGGCGAATGGGTAAGCTTCCATGACAGGCCGCACGATGCCCATGGACCAGGATTCAAGTGTCATGATCTGAAACAACGTATAGGCAGACAGACCAATGGTGCCAAACCACTCCGGAAAGCCCGCGGAGAAGAGTTTGGTCGCCATCACAGCAGCCACATAAAACAAGATTGTCAGAAGAAGGATGATCGAACCCATCCCCGGCAGGGCGTGCATCAGCCCCGTCACCACACGGCGCAGGGACGGAACCATGGAGACAAGCCGCAGCACGCGCAAAATCCTGAGCGCCCGCAATACGGTGAACGGCCCGCTGGCCGGGATCAGCGCAATGGCAACGATGGTAAAATCAAACAAACTCCACGGATCGCGAAAGAACTGGAGGCGGTGTACATAAAGCCTCAGTGTGATTTCGATCACGAATATCACAAGCACAGCGGTATCGATGGTCAGAAGCACGGGGCCCACCACCGCCATCACTTGGCTGCTTGTCTCCAAACCAAGTGTGATGGCGTTGAAGATGATCAGACCTGTGATGGCCCGTTCCCACGCCGTCGACGTGATGATGGCGCGCAAACGCTCGCGCATCGGCTTCTCCCCGGTTCGATGATGGCTGTCGGCATATAGAGTGTCTGCCCACATCCGGAATGGGGCCAGGTGGCCGACAATCAAGCCCGCGACCGCCCGGACGCCATTGCCGGCCCATTGCCAGCCGCACGGGCGCGAACATGCGCTAAGGTCGCACGACATCGAAACAGGAGCTGTACGATGAAATGGGCGATGATCGTTGCCGCGGCGAGCCTTGCCGCAAGCGCTGGTGTGGCCATGGCTGAAGACACCATGTCAGCGGACGAATTGAAGGCCTACGTGGTCGGCAAGAGCTATACGGGCGTCAATCCTTCAAGCGGCGAGGCTGTGGCCACCGTCATCTACAAGGACGACGGAAGCTCGGTCCTGTCCTTCCCCGACGGACGGGAAGAGCCCGGCAGCTATCGCCTCGACGGTGATGCCTACTGCACGCGCTACGCCGCCTTCCGCGACAATTCCGAGAACTGCTTCCGCCTGGTCCCGTTGGGCGACGGCCGCGCCCAGGCCTACTACACCGACGGCCGCACGGCCCTCATCCTGGAGCCTGCCGAGTAACAAAAGGCACGACCCCGCCAATCATCGCAAAGCCCGCAAACCGGCGCCTATGCGCCAGGTTGGCGGGCAAGGGTCACGATGGCGGGATCGCCTGCAAGGGCGGCCGGAAGGCCCGGCGTGGTGCGGATTCTTGCAAAGACCGCATCGGCATTGCCGCGCAAAATAGCCGATGGCAGGCCGATGAAGGCGTCGGGCCGTTCAGCGTCGCCCACCCGCTCCACCACGCCAGCATAGGTCTGGCCTGAGTAGGGCAGGTCCACGGCCACCTGGTCGCCAGGGTTCGGTGCACCGTCGGCATCAAACAGCGCCTGGATGTGACCGACAGCGCCTTGGCCGTAAAAGAGCGCCACGTCCTGGCCTTCGGTGACGGTCTGTCCTGGCTCAGCAAGGGTTCTGGCGAGGAAGCAGTCGCAGGGGCTGGTCAACGTGTCGGCCTGGCCGCCCGCGTCGGTGATCACCACCAAAGGATCGCCCTCAGACACCAGCGCTTCGGGCGCCACTTGCCATTGGCCGACAACACCGCCCACGGACGCGGCAAGGGCGAACCGCGCCACCGCGACGGCTGCGTGCTCGGCCCGGACCATGGTGGGCTCCTCCACCACGGGGGTGGCGACATCTTGGGGCGCCCTTAGGTCCATTGCCACAATCACAATCCCGGCGATGATGGCCGCCATCCCTGCATTGAACGGCAGTGACAGAACGCCCAGGAGCCCCCTGCTGCCACGCCGGCGTCGCGGACGCTCGGCGGCCATTTTTTGCGAGCCCACCCCCGTCCTTTGCCGCGGTGCGTTGAAGGACTGCGCGCTCACCGCCGCATGGGTGAGAGAGCGCAGCACCTGCCTTTGTGTGTCGCTCGGCTCGTTGAAGCGCCAACCCGTCTTCTCGGAATCGCGGTTGACCACCTCCGCATCAAGATCAAGGTTGACGGCATAATCGCCAAGGTCGATTTCAAGCTCCAGCCTGTGAGTGTCGCCAACGCGGTAAAGCTGTTCCTTGGAGGCAATGGCGATCCCGCCTGCCGACCAGTCCACCAGCGGATAAAGCGCCCCTTCGATGATGACCGTGCCGCCACCCTCAATGCGTCGGGCGCGGCGGTTGCGGGCACCATCATCGCCCCCTTTCCTGCCGCGCAGGGGCCGTGCGTTGCGCGGCGCACTTGTCTCGCGGCGCGTCTTTGCAAGGCGACCGCGAGGGCGTTCGGGCGAAATCAGCGGGCGGTCGTCGGGACGCGGGTCAGGCGGGGCAATGGCAAGGCGGCCTGCTTCGTCCGCCGAAGCATCGCCCGTGTCGCTGGGGGCAGGAAGTGCCGGACGGTCTTCCACCACGGCGCTTTGGCGCGCAGGCTCCGGCATTGCAAGGCTTTGCAGGGTGACGGACCACCCGCCATAGCCAAAATCGAACTCTGACGGGGCGCTCTTCTCCTGCGGCGCCTCTCCAGGCACCTCGGTTTCGGTGCCAGCGTCCGTATCGATGTCGCTCGCTGTGTCCATGTCGACGGCTGTATCCTGATCGGTGGCCGTACGACCGCGGCCCCGTCTCAGCCGGCTGGCGATGGGGCGGTCGCCGTTTGAATTTGCGCCCTGTGTCATCAAACGCCTCGAAATCTTCAGCCGCACCCAAGCGCTCCGCCAAGGCTGACGCCGGCATGGCACTCTGCCCGCCGCGCCCCCTTCCATAATGCGTGGCTGCGGCTTGCGCCATCATGGCGTGCGGTGGCCTGGATATGCGCGGACGATGCCACGCCCGCCCGGTTCACCAAACTTTTGCGACCCGCAGCGCATGGATGCCGGACCCGCGGGCGCCGTTTATCCCATGCACCCACCTGGTGCGCGAGGGCAAGCACAACACCCCCAAACGCTGAAGGGCGGCGCCGCGAAACGGTCGCACCCAAACGCGACAAGCCGGCAGGGCAATCGCCCCGCCGGCCTCCGATGATGCGCCTTCGTCAGGAGCGCTGGCGCCGAGCACCCCCAATCAGGCAGAGGGGTCTAGAAGATGAAATCATCTCCATCGAGGTTTCTGAGCGAAACGTCCTCGATCAGTAGCGAGCGATTGCCAAGATCGATCAGAACGCCGCCCGACACGTCGGACGCGTTGGCAAGCACATCGTCGAAGTCGCTCAGCGGCCTCACAGAAGATACGTCGATGACGTCCTCATCGGTCTCAAAATCGAGGATCACGTCATCGCCCTGGCGAAACACGAAGGTGTCGCTTCCTTCCCCGCCCGCCATTGTGTCATCGCCACCGCCGGCAATCAGCGTGTCATCGCCCTCGCCGCCGCTCATGGTGTCATGGCCGCCGCCGCCGTTGATGAGGTCATCGCCCTCACCTGCCTTGACGGTGTCGTTGCCGCCGCCCGCGATGAGGGTGTCGTTGCCCTCACCACCGGTCATGATGTCGCTGCCGCGACCGGCGGTCATGTCATCGTCGCCATCGCCGCCGGACAGCGTATCCTTGCCATCCCCGCCGATGACGGTGTCGTTGCCCTCACCCGCCTGGAGGTTGTCCGCGCCGCTGCCACCTGACAGACGGTCGTTCCCCTCACCGGCAAGAAGGGTATCGCGGCCCTTACCGCCGCTCAGTTCGTCATCGCCGCTTTCGTCGGAGAGACGGTCGTTGCCGTCTCCGCCGAACAAGGAGTCCTCCCCCTTGCCGCCGATGACGCGGTCGTTGCCACCGCCGCCGTTGACGACATCGTCATCGTCATCGCCGTCGACCATGTCGTTGCCTTGACCGCCGAACAGGCTGTCATCGCCGTCACGGCCGAAGATCGCGTCGGCCCCACCGGTCCCGAACAGGGTATCGGCTTCGTCAGTTCCGTTGATCGTTGCCATTGACTGGTGTGCTCCATAAGCCCCCCGTGCGTTGCCGCCGGGGTGGTTTCAGGGATCGGGCGGGCAGCCGCTCGACCGCTCGCGACGGCTTTTTTGCGAGGTCTTCCTGGCCCCATCGTCCGGGGCATGCGGCCACCATCGCCCAGTGGAGGAACGGTGGCGGTAGGGGTTTATTCCCTGCTTCGTGAACTCGATGCGGGCCGGTTTTCCGCACGCGGTGAAAAAATGTTCAAAAGGCGCTATGGTGGGGTTTCGCGCCGCGGCCTTCTTGTCGGCCTTGGCAGCGTGGCCCGGCGCATTGGGGCGCATGGGCATGGCAAGCGAGCCAGTCCCATGGTGGTACCTGCGTGAACCTTCCCCCGCTCCAAGAGGAATTCGTTCTCCATTTCGGCGAGATGGGGTCGCGCTGGGGCATCAACAGGACGGTGGGTCAGATCTATGCGCTGCTGTTTTTGAACGAGCGGCCCTTGAACGCTGAGGAAATCGCCGCCCAACTTGGCTTCTCGCGTTCCAACGTCTCCATGGGCTTGAAGGAATTGCAGGCCTGGAAGCTCGTGCGCTTGATGCATATGCCTGGCGATCGGCGGGAGTACTTCACCACCCCATCCGACCTTTGGGAGATTGTGCGCACCCTCGTGCAGGAACGTAAGCAGCGCGAGATCGACCCGACGCTGTCCAAACTGCGCGACCTGTCCTTTCGCAATCATGGCGCGGAGGCAGACACCTATGCCCATCAGCGCATCGCCGAACTCACCCAGCTGATCGAGCTTCTGTCCGGCTGGTACGATGACATGAACCGCCTTGAGACCGCGCGGCTCGTCCAGCTTCTGGCCCTCGGCTCTGCCGTCCATTCCCTGGTGGAAAAGGCGGGCAAAGTCCTTCCCCTGCAACGCGCCAATCGGCGGAAGGGTCAGGCCGAGGGTTCTGGCGAGGGCTGAGGGCCCTGCGACGCCGCTTCCCCCATCGCGTTTCCCTGTGGGCGCGACCCGCTCTAGATTGCCTTCAACGTGAGCCTGCCTGACCCAATGTCAGAGCGCCGTGGCTCGTGCGCGAACGGAGAAAGCCCTATGAAAGCGCTGTTGGTGGACAAGGCCGACGACGGTGTCACTGCCACCCTTCAAGAAATCGACGAAGGGCGCCTGCCCCAGGGTGAGGCGGACGACCAGATGGTCACCGTGCGCGTCTCCCACTCCACGGTGAACTACAAGGACGGGCTGTGCCTGACGGGTGGCGGCGGGCTCGTGCGCACCTATCCCCATGTGCCAGGGATCGACTTTGCAGGCGTGGTGGAGACCTCAGACGACCCGCGTTTTTCCCCTGGCGACGCTGTTGTCTTGACCGGCTGGCGAGTGGGCGAAGTCTGGTGGGGCGGCTACGCGCAAAAGGCCCGGGTGAAGGGTGACTGGCTGGTCAAGCTGCCGCAGGGCCTCAGCGCACGCCAGGCGATGGCTGTGGGGACGGCAGGCTTTACCGCAATGCTTGCCGTGATGGCGCTTGAAGCCCACGGCCTTGCCCCCTCGGGCCGGCCGGTTCTGGTGACAGGGGCAGCGGGCGGCGTCGGCTCCGTGGCCACCGCTATTCTTGCCAACCGCGGCTATGACGTTGCCGCCGTCACTGGCCGGCCGGAAACGGCAGACTATCTCACCTCGCTCGGAGCCAAAACCATCGTTCCGCGCGCCGACCTTGCCGATCCGCCCCAGCGCCCCCTTGGCCGGGAAACCTATGGCGGGGCGGTGGATGCTGTGGGCGGCGCCATGCTCGCCCACGTCCTCACGCTGTTGTCTTATGGGGGCAGTGTTGCCGCTGTAGGCCTTGCCGGCGGAGCGAAGCTGGAAGGGGCGACGGTGGTGCCTTTCCTCCTGCGCGGGGTGAACCTTCTCGGCATCGACTCGGTGATGCAGCCCCACGATGCCCGCGTGAAGGCCTGGCAGCGCATCAAGGATGACCTGCCCATGGACCTCCTTGAGGCCATGATCGTCGAGGCAACGCTGGACGACGTGCCAGCCCTTGGTCGCGACATCCTCAAAGGTGCTGTCCGCGGCAGGGTGGTCGTCACCATTTAGGGCGCTTTCAGACCAAACGGAATCAATAGTTCGAGGAGAAAATCGCCCCAGATTCAGACTCTTGGGCGGTTTCGGCTCAGACGGCTCAGACAGAGTCGTCTGAACCGAGTAGAATTGCTCTCATTGAAAGAGCTGGAGCATCGACCGCAGGGCGCTGCGCGGAAAGGCGCTCCGAGGGGCGCCTTTGTCGTTCTAAGGACAGGACCGGCAAGGCAGCGAAGTGGCGCTTCCGCGGTTCGGCCGCCCGCGACCGGCGCGCGCTCTTCCGGGCGCGTTTTCCACGCGTGCCGCCGCTACGACCCCGTGTGAGAGGGGAGCGCGCGCTGGGGCTGGCCGTGGCCGCCGGCGGCGCGCGTGATCTCAAGCTCGTCCTTCAGCCGCTCCACCTCGCGGGTACGGTGGCGTGCCAGACGGCGCACGCGGCGTTGGCTGAAGAACGCGGCAACACCGCCCGCCACCACACCCACCATCAGCGCGGCATAGACAACGAGATAAAGGGGAAGCTCAAACGCTGGCGTGCCGCCGAACGGGTCCACCACCACAGGCACGGGCGCGCGATTGACAACGGCAAGGGAGATCAAGACCAAACACACAAGGCCGAGCGCGATACTGACAAAACCCATGCGCACCGGCGGTTCCTTCCGCCTCCCGACGACGATCAGGCGGGAGATCTTGCCCCAGCTGACGCGCGCTTGGCCTTTTTGCGCTTGGCCTTCACCGGGACGGTGTTGATGCGATCGCGCATTTCTTTGCCTGTGCGGAAGAAGGGCACGGCCTTCTCCTCAACCTTTACGGGGTCTCCCGTGCGCGGGTTGCGGCCCGTGCGCGCACCACGCACGCGGACCGAGAACGCGCCGAAGCCGCGTAGCTCCACGCGGTTGCGCTCATGCAACGCGTCGGCGATCTCGTCCAAAATCGCGTTGATAATCGCCTCTACATCCCTTTGGAACAAATGGGGATTTTGGGCAGCGAGGCGCGTCACAAGTTCGGACTTGATCATTGTTATTGCCCTTCCGGCAGATCCGACGGCGGATGAGCCTGCCAAAGGGACCATAGCCCGTCAACAGGTCCTTGCCCGGCAAAAGGGCTCGGCGTGAGTCCGATTGTGGCAAAAACACGATCAACCACACGCTCTCCCATGCGCGCCAGGAAGCCGTCGCCCTCAACGTCCTCCACCTCATAGCCGCGCACTTTGAGGCCGCGGGGGACGCCGCGCTCGGCCACCAGCCAATCCACGGCGTCCGCTTCGCCGCCGATGGCATCGATCAAACCAGCATCCAGTGCTTGGGAGCCTGTGAAAATGCGCCCATCACCAATGCGGGCCACCTGGGCATCGCTCAGTTCGCGCCTGTCCTGCACGAGCTCGATGAACCACGCGAACGTGTCATCCACCACCGACTGGAGGACGGCAACGGCCGCCGGCGGCGCTGGCTCGAACGGGTTCGGCTCGGCCTTCAGCGCGCCCGATTCCACCTTGTCCACCTTGATGCCCCAGTTCTCCAGGAGCTGGTTGATCTGCCCATACTGGATGAGGACGCCGACAGAACCCGTCAGGCTGGTGCGTTGGGCAACGATATGGTCGCTCGCAATGGCCGCCATATAGGCCGCCGACGCACCCAGCGTGGTGATGTGCGCCACCACGGGCTTGCGCTCGTCAAGTTGCCGCAGCGCGTTGTAGAGGCGCTCACCGCCGACGGACGTGCCGCCTGGGGAGTTGATGGACACAAGGACGGCGGAAACTTTGTCGTCTTTCGCCAACTTATCCACAAGGGTCAGGATCTTGCGGTCGGAGACGATGGCCCCTTCGATGGGAAGGCGGGCAATGTGTTCACTCCTCAGCCCGCCGCTGGCGATGACGCCTGCGCCAATGGCCCCAAGCACCACGAGGATCGCAAGGGCACGCCAGATGGCGGCGCGGCGCAAAAGGCGCCGCCGGTCCAAAACCACATCAACATCCAGCGCCATGGCGACGGTCCTCAAAAAGCGTGCGTCGGCTTCATCAACGGCCTAACGAAACGGACCGACATGATGCGTAAAACATCTCAAAAATCAATCTCTTGGATGGCCTTGTATCGATTTGTGAATGCGGTCCTTGCCGCAGTCCCGAAAGGCGCGCCTCAATGTGGCGGCGTGCCATTTTGCTCAAGCACATCGCCCACGAGGTAAAGGGACCCCGCAATCAAAATGCGCGGCGGCGGTTCGAACCGCCAATTCTCCGCCAGAAGGCGCATGGCCGTGCGAACGGACCCAACGGCCTCTGCCGAGAGGTCCGCCGCTTCGGCCGCATCGGCAAGGGCGCCAGGCTCGATGGATGCATCCGTCCCAGGCACCCGCACGGTAAAAACGTGCCGCACAAGCCCTTGAAACGACTGGAAGTAAGCCTTCGGGTCCTTTGTGGAAAGCATGCCCGCAATCAGGAAAAGCGGGCGTGAAACGCGCTCCTCAAGGTCGGCGAAGGCGGCGGCCACAGCCTCCCCCGCATCGCGGTTATGACCGCCGTCGAGCCAGACCTCAGCGTCGCCTGGCGCAGCCTCCAGAATGCGGCCCGAGGTCAGGCGTTGCATGCGGCCCGGCCAGGACACCTCGACCATGCCCTTTTCAAGGCTCGCAGGCGTGCTCACGAGGCCCGTGCGGCGCATGGTCGCCACGGCAACCCCTGCGTTGATGAACTGATGGCGTCCAGCAAGCCGCGGCGATGGTAAATCCACCAGCCCATCATTGTCCTGGAAGACTAGGCGGCCGAGCTCGCCCACCGCCGTCCAATCCTCGCCGCCCAAGTGAAGCGGGGCCTGCGCGCGGGCGGCATGACGCTCGATGACGCTGGCGGCTTCCGGCTTTTGCGGCGCGCTGATCACAGGGATGCCGCGCTTGATGATGCCGGCCTTTTCCGCCGCGATCTCACCGATGGAGGTGCCCAAGAAACCCTCATGGTCGATACCGATGGTGGTGATCACCGATGCCAACGGGGTGTCGACCACGTTGGTGGCGTCAAGCCGCCCGCCGAGCCCCGTTTCCAGGACCAACACGTCCGCCTCGATCTCCGAAAACAAGAGGAATGCTGCGGCCGTGGTAATCTCAAAAAAGGTGATGGGGAGGGAATCGTTGGCCCTTTCGGTCCGCGTCAGCGCATCGGCCAGCGTGTCGTCGTCCACCAAAGTTCCGCCGCGCTTGTCGCCCAGCCTGATCCTCTCGTTGAAGCGCACGAGATGGGGCGAGGTGTAGACATGGGTGGTCTTTGCGTCCGCATTCAAGATGGCGCGCAGGTAGGCAACCACGGAGCCTTTGCCGTTGGTGCCTGCCACATGGATGGTGGGCGGCAAACGGTCCTGCGGGCGGCCGAGCGCATCAAGCAGGCGCTCCAACCGTCCCAGCGAAAGGTCGATCCGCTTAGGGTGCAGCGCCTTGATGCGGTCAAGGATGGGGGTCGAGGCGTCCATCAGGTGGCCTCACCCCCCATGATGGGGTGGGCGCACCATGGGGCGCGGCAAAAGGGCCTTGCCGTCATCGCAGCTCTCCGCCCCTAGCCGGCAGTGGGGGCCGGCTCTGTCTGGCCGGCAGGCTGGTCAACCGCTTCGGCAGGCGCGCCCTCAGCACCCTCGCCTTCAGGCGCAGGCAGCGCCAGTGCCTCCACAGGGGGCGGCGCCTGGTGGAGGAAGACGCGCAGGACCCGCGCCAGCGTCGCCTTAAGCTCATGCCTATGGACCACCATGTCCACCATGCCGTGCTCGAACAGGTATTCGGCCCTTTGGAAGCCTTCTGGCAGCTTCTCGCGGATGGTCTGCTCGATGACCCGCGGCCCGGCAAAGCCGATCAGCGCGCCAGGCTCTGCCATGTGAACGTCGCCGAGCATGGCGTAAGAGGCCGTCACCCCGCCGGTGGTGGGGTTGGTGAGGACCACCACGTAAGGCAGCCCAGCCTCCTTCAGCGCAATGAGCGCAGCCGTCGTGCGCGGCATCTGCATGAGGGACAAGATGCCCTCCTGCATGCGCGCGCCACCCGATGCGGCAAACAAAACAAACGGCGTTTTTTCCAGAATTGCCCGCTCGACACCTGTGACGATGGCCTCGCCGGCCGCCATCCCCAACGAGCCGCCCATGAAGGCAAAGTCCTGGACGGCGACGGTGACGGGCAGCGTTTCGATGGTGCCTGAGGCAAGCACGACAGCATCCTCTCGCCCTGTCTTGGCACGGGCATCGCGCAGGCGGTCCTGGTAGCGCCTCTCGTCACGGAATTTCAGCGGATCGAGGGTGACGGCGGGCATCTCCAGAAGCACATGCTCGCCACCGTCAAAGATGCTCGCCAGCCTGTCGGGCACAGGCATCCTCATGTGAAAGCCCGAGCCGGGGACGACCCAGCCGTTCTGCTCAAGGTCCCTGTGAAACACCATCTCGCCGGTTTCAGGGCACTTGATCCAAAGGTTTTTGGGCGTGTCGCGCTTGGTCCAGAACGAAGAAATCTTTGGCCGGACGACGGAGCTGATCCAGTTCATGCCACAGCCTCCACCCGGGCGCCGCGCACGCCGTCGGCAAAGGTGCGCACGAACGCCGCTGCCCGTTCCACCGCCTCTTCCTTGGGTGCGGTGGCCACAATGTTGACGATTGCCGAGCCGACGACAACGCCGTCCGCCACCCGCGCAACCTCCGCCGCTTGCTCAGGCGTCTTGACGCCGAACCCCACGGCAACCGGAAGCGGCGTTGCTGCCTTCAGTCGCGCGACCGCACGCCCCACGTCCGCAGAGGCCGGGCTTGCCGTCCCCGTGATCCCCGCGATGGAGACGTAGTACACAAAGCCAGAGGTGTTGCGCAGCACTTGGGGAAGCCTGTGATCATCCGTTGTGGGTGTTGCCAGACGGATGAAATCGAGCCCCGCCTCCCGCGCAGGAAGACACAGCTCTTCATCTTCCTCAGGCGGCAGGTCCACAACGATCAAACCGTCCACCCCCGCGTCCACGGCACGGCGCAGGAACGCGTCCACGCCCATGTGATAGATGGGGTTGTAGTAGCCCATCATCACGATGGGAGTCTCGTCGTCCTTCGCGCGGAAGGTCTGCGCCATGTCAAGGGTTACGCTCAGCGATCCACCGGCGGCCAGAGCGCCACGGCCCGCTGCCTGAATGGTCGGCCCGTCCGCCATCGGATCTGAGAACGGCATTCCAAGCTCGATGATGTCGGCCCCTGCCTCGGGCAGCGCATTCAGCACTGCAGCGGAGGTCTCAAGATCAGGATCGCCCGCCATCATATACGTGACGAGCGCTGCACGGTTTTCTGCCGCAAGAGCGCAAAACCGCTTGGCAATCCGATCCATCTGTCTTCCAACCCTTAATACTCTGCGACGCCGCGCGCGCGCATGTCCATTTCCCACTCGGTAAGGTGGGCCGTCACCTCGTCAAAGGCACGAAAAATCTCTCCGACATCGATGTCCTGCGTTTTCGCCGAATAGGTGCCGGGGCCGCCCTTTCCTTCCAACCACAGCGCCTCGACGCCGTTCTTCTCAAGCTGCTGTTTCAGCTGCACGAGAGGCTGCTCCGGACCGTTCTCGCACACAGGGATCTCGCCACCTTCTGAACCTAACAATGGTGTGGGCAATATCGAAGCTGAAGGCACGGCGTTCATGATCGATGAAAATCATGAGCTCGCCACCCTTCCAGGAGAACGAGATTTCCGCCGTTCCGCGCTTCCAGTCGACGGGGGCGATGTATTGAACCTCGTACATGGCCGCCGACCCTCATCACGGTCAGTTCGCCTTCTTGGCACGTGCGTCGAGTGCTGCAGCGACGGTGTGGACGTCCTTGTCGCCGCGGCCGCACAGGTTCATCAGGATTGTCGCATCGCGACCCATGGTCGGTGCGACTTTTGCGATATGGGCGAGGGCGTGGGCAGGCTCAAGCGCCGGCAAGATGCCTTCCGTGCGCGCAAGGAGCTGGAAGGCGGCGAGCGCCTCTTCATCGCCAATGGGAACGTACGAGACCCGGCCTGTCTCTTTCAGCCAGGCGTGCTCCGGCCCAATGCCAGGATAGTCGAGCCCTGCTGAGATGGAGTGGCCCTCCAAAATCTGCCCGTCACCGTCTTGAAGGAGGTAGGTGCGGTTGCCGTGGAGGACGCCAGGCCCCCCCGCGGTGAGCGAGGCGCAGTGCTGGTCGCCGTCGAGCCCTTCGCCGCCAGCCTCGACACCGACAATTTCGACCCCGACATCATCCAGGAACGGGTGGAAGAGGCCGATGGCATTGGAGCCGCCGCCCACCGCCGCGATGACCAGGTTGGGAAGGGCCCCCGCCATCTCCAACATCTGGCTGCGCGCTTCGGTGCCGATGACGGATTGAAAGTCGCGCACCATCACAGGGTAGGGGTGGGGGCCTGCCGCCGTGCCAATGAGGTAGTAGGTGCTGTCCACATTGGTGACCCAGTCGCGCAGCGCCTCGTTCATGGCATCCTTCAAGGTGCCGGCGCCGGCCTCCACGGGCACCACTTCGGCGCCGAGAAGCTTCATGCGGAAGACGTTCGGCGCCTGCCGCTCAATGTCCTTGGCGCCCATATAGACGATGCACGGCAGCCCGAAGCGCGCGCACACCGTTGCCGCCGCAACGCCGTGCTGGCCGGCCCCCGTCTCGGCGATGATGCGCGTCTTGCCCATGCGCTTGGCCAGCAGGATCTGGCCGATGCAGTTGTTGATCTTGTGGCTGCCCGTGTGGTTCAGCTCGTCGCGCTTGAAGTAGACGCGCGCGCCGCCAAGCTCGTCCGACAGGCGCTCGGCGAAATAAAGCGGCGAGGGCCGGCCGATATAGTGGGTGCCGAGATCGGCAAGCTCAGCGGCGAAAGCAGGGTCCTCGCGCGCCGCTTTGTAGGCTTTCTCCAGGTCCAGGATCAGCGGCATCAACGTCTCGGCCACGAAGCGGCCGCCGAAGATGCCAAACCGGCCACGCTCGTCTGGCCCATTGCGGTAGGAGTTGGGGCGTTCGCTCATGGCGTCCTTCATGGCGTTGGGCGTTCAGGGTGCCGGCAGCGCTGCCAGGCGTTAGCCGGTGCTGAAAGCACGTTGGCGAAACCAGGGTCAAGCACGCCGATGCACGTGCAGCCTGTGTCCGGCCGCAACGGCGGCCCGGTTTTTGGCCTACGCCGTTGCCGTTGCGGCGGCTTTGGCAGCAGCAACGAAGGCCGTAATCTTTGCTGCATCCTTCCGTCCGTCCGTCTCAACCCCTGTCGACACATCGACAGCATAGGGGGAAAGGGCGGCAATTGCTGCCTCAACACTCTTAGCATTGAGGCCACCTGAAAGCATGTAGGGCTGACCTTCGGGGAGTTCTGCCAACAGCGACCAGTCGAAAGGCTGGCCGTGGCCGCCAGGACGATCAGCCCCTTTGGGCGGTTTGGCGTCAATCACCAAAAGGCCGTCATAGTCCTTCGCGGCTTCAAGGTCGGAGGCTTCCGATACCCCGAGGGCCTTGGCGACAGGCCGGCCGAACCACGAGGCAAGCGCTGCCACCCTTTCAGGCGTCTCCTTGCCGTGAAGCTGGAGCGCGTCGGGGCGGACGGCGGCGACGAAGGCATCGAGGGTGGCATCGTCAGCGTTCACGGTCAGCGCTACAATCATCGCCTTGCCGCGCACGGCCTCGGCAACGACCGCCGCCTCTTCAATGCTCACGTGCCGGGGGCTCGGCGGGAAGTGGACGACGCCGATCATGTCGGCCCCCGCCCCCACTGCGGCGAGCGCCATCTCGACGGAGGAAATGCCGCAGATCTTCACCAAGGGTGACGGCTGGCGGGGCGGCCAACCGTCGAGCCTCATCACGACGGGTCCGCCAGAATGTCGGGGCTGGCGCGCTCCACCTTCTCTTCGATGATTTCGCGCCGCTCCTCGGCCCGCAGCTCGTCGAGCTTTGGCATGGACATGATGCTGTAGCCTGAATCCACGTAGTGGACCTCGCCCGTCACACCGCCCGAATAGTCCGACAACAGGTAGGCGGCAGAACGGCCCACTTCCTCCAGCGTCACCGTCCTCTCCAGGGGGGAGTGCTTGCGCTGGTAGTTGAACATCAGCCGCGCATCGGTGACGCCAGCGCCCGCCAGTGTGCGCATGGGCCCTGCGGAAATGGCATTCACCCGCACGCCACCTGAGCCAAAGTCGGCGGCAAGGTAGCGCACGGACGATTCAAGGGCCGCCTTCGCCACCCCCATGACGTTGTAGTTGGGCATCACCTTCACGGCGCCGCCATAGGTCAGCGTGATCATGGCGCCGCCGTCCGTCATCAACGCGGCCGCACGCCGTGCAGCTTCTGTAAAGGAGAAACACGAGATCACCATGGTGCGGGAGAAATTTTCGCGCGTGGTGTCGGCGTAACGCCCCTTCAGCTCGTTCTTGTCGGAGAACGCCACAGCGTGGACGAAAAAGTCCAACGAGCCCCAAGTCTTCTGCGCCGTGTCGAACAGCGCGTCGACGCTCTCAAGGTCCTCCACGTCGCAGCGCTCAAGGAAGGCGGCCTCCACCTGCGCGGCAAGCGGGCGAACCCTGCGGCCGAACTGGTCGTTCTGGAAGGTGAGGCCCAGCGTCGCCCCTTCCTCATAAAGGGTTTTGGCAATGCCCCAGGCAATGGAGTGGTTGTTGGCCACGCCCATCACGATCCCGCGCTTGCCTGTCATCAGGCCGTTGCCGGTGCGGCCGATGCCGTTTCCGTCAGCCGTCATAGCGCGACATCACCAGTGAGGCGTTGGTCCCGCCGAACCCGAACGCGTTGGACAAAACCGTGTCGATGGTCTGATCGTCCTGCCGCTCCATCACGATGGGCATGTCGGCAAAGTCAGGATCCAGCTCATCGATGTGCGCCGACGCGGCAATGAAGCCGGAGCGCATCATCAGGAGCGAGTAAATCGCCTCATGCACGCCGGCGGCCCCGAGGGAGTGACCCGACAGCGATTTCGTCGCAGAGATCGGCGGAATGTCGCTGCCGAAGACTTTGCGGATCGCCTCGATCTCGCGCACATCACCGATGGGCGTGGAGGTGGCGTGGGGATTGATGTAGTCGATCTTGCGCCCGCCGGCTTCCTTGATGGCCAGCTCCATGCAGCGCACGGCGCCCTCGCCTGACGGCTGCACCATATCGTACCCGTCGGAGGTGGACGCGTAGCCCGTAATTTCGGCAAGGATGCGCGCGCCGCGGGCCTTGGCGTGCTCAAGCTCCTCCAGCACCAGAACGCCAGCACCGCCTGCAATGACGAAGCCATCGCGGTTCTTGTCGAACGCGCGGGAGGCGACGGCCGGGGTGTCGTTGTAGCGGCTCGACATGGCGCCCATGGCGTCGAACAGGACCGACAGCGTCCAGTCCAGTTCCTCGCACCCTCCGGCAAAGACAATGTCCTGCTTGCCGAAAGCGATCTGCTCGGCCGCGTGGCCAATGCAAATGTTGGTGGTGGAGCACGCCGCGGAGATGGAATAGTTCAGTCCGCGGATCTTGAAGTTGGTGGCAAGGGTCGCCGACGCTGTGGAACTCATGGCTTTCGGCACAGCGAACGGGCCGACCCGTTTGGGCCCTTTCTCACGGGCGGTGTCGGCCGCCTCCACGATGGTGCGGGTGGAGGGGCCGCCAGAGCCCATCACAAGACCTGTGCGCTCGTTGGAGACCTCGTCCGGCTCAAGGCCCGCATCGCGGATCGCCTGGTCCATCGCCACGTGGTTCCAGGCAGTGCCGCCACCATGAAAGCGCATGGCACGACGGTCCACGCTCTCGCTGGCATCCAGCGACGGCGCGCCGTGCACCTGACAGCGGAACCCAAGGTCGCTGTACTCCTTTGCCCGCACGATGCCTGAACGGCCCTCGTGCAGCGATGCTGTCACCTCCTGGGTCGACCCGCCGAGCGGCGAGACAATCCCCATTCCGGTGACGACCACGCGTCTCATTGTGAACTCCTCAACCTGGCCTGGATGTGCCGCGCGCCACGCCCTGTCAGGACGGCTGCGCGGCATCCTTGAATAGTCCGACCTTCAGGTCCTCGGCTTTGTAGATAACCTCGCCATCGGCCTTCAACCAGCCGTCAGCAATGCCAAGCGTCAGTTTGGAGCGCATGACGCGCTTCAGATCGAGCCCGTATTCCACGCGTTTGACCGTCGGCAACACCTGACCGGAAAACTTGATCGCCCCCACCGCGAGTGCACGTCCACGACCTTCAGCCCCAAGCCAGCCAAGAAAGAAGCCCAGCATCTGCCACAGCGCGTCGAGCCCGAGACAGCCGGGCATCACAGGGTCGCCTTTGAAGTGGCAGGCGAAGAACCAAAGGTCCTCGCGCACGTCCATCTCGGCGCGGATCTCACCCTTGCCGTTGGCACCGCCTGTGTCGGAGATGTGGGAGATCCTGTCGAACATCAGCATCGGCGGCAGCGGGAGTTGCGCATTGCCTGGGCCGAACAGTTCGCCGCGACCGCAGGCCAAGAGGTCTTCATACTCGTAGCGGGACCGCTTCGCGTTGTTCGTCATGGCCATGTGCTTCACGTCTTCAGCTTGGAGAAAGGTTCGTGCGGGCTCTGTGTGCCGCTCGGACCGTGTCGAAAGGATGTGGCGGCGTTGGGAGGGGTTATGGCTGATTATGCGCTCGTGACAAGCGTCTGCCACCAGCTTGCAACGTTGATCAAACCGGAAAGGCTCGCTATATCTGATGACAGTGCAATTCTGGCAGCGATGCCGGGCAGGATCAACAGGGCGAACCATGGCAGTGTTTTTCTCTCGCGAGACGGCGGATGGCGCGAAGGACGTGCAGCCTGCCGGATTGCAAGTGCGCGAGATGTTGAAGACCGCAGGGCTGCGCCCCACCCGCCAGCGCCTCGCCTTGGGCAGCATCCTTTTCGGCCGCGGCAATCGCCACGTGTCGGCAGAAGCGCTGCACGAGGAGGCTGTGGGCGCACGGGTGCCCGTGTCGCTCGCCACCGTCTACAACACGCTCCACCAGTTCACCGAGGTGGGCCTGCTGCGGGAAATCGCGGTAGACGGCACCAAGACCTATTTCGACACCAACACGTCCGACCACCACCACTTCTTCGATGAGACGAGCGGTGTCGTGTCCGACATTCCCGACAAAGGCCTCACCCTGTCGAGCGTTCCTGAAGCGCCCGAAGGCATGGAGATCTCCAGGATCGACGTTGTGGTGCGCATCCGCCCCAAAACCTAGGGGCGCAGACAGTCGACGGCGGATCGCACCATCCATCGATCCGCCGAGGTGATGAGCCGCGGGCCACCGGCCGCGCGGCTTTTTCGTGCCCGCGTGCTGCGACCGTCAGCGACCGCTCTGGCAGGCAGGGTCCTTCACCATCCGCGGCCTGTCGGGCGTGCCGATGTTGATCAGCGGACAGCTCCTGGCAATCTGCTCCCCTGACGCGCCGGGCGCGGCCAATGTCGGCGTCGCCACTCCACCCATGCTCGCCACCGCCAGTCCAGCCGCGACAACCCACCGCGCCGCAGCGCCCCGTTCGACAGTCAATGCCATCCTCATTGTTTGCTCCTTCGCCATGGCGGATCGGGGTCCGCCGCCCGTGTTTGCAACATATACGGTAGCGGGGGCCGAATTTCGCCTCACCAACACAACAGTGTGACGGCAGAGCGCCCACCTGCATGTCCTTGAGCGTGATGGACTTCACGCGTGCTGCCCAAGCGTTGGCAAGATCATTCACCGCCCCGGCGCGCGATAGCGAGGGCGTTTCACTGTCGCGCGCCGGGGCTCCTCACGGAATATCGATAACCAAGGCCGTGAAATCTGCCCCGATTGCCGTTAAAACCCTTGCTGCCGCCCGCCTCTTCCGATTAAACCCCCGATTCAACACTGATCAAAGCCGACCGAAACAGGTACGGGAGGAGAGGTTTATGGATCGCCGTTCATTTCTGAAAACGGGTGCCATCGGCGCCGCGGCTGCGGGAGCGACCACGCTGGCCGCCCCCGCCATCGCGCAGGGCCGCGTCGAGTGGAAGATGGTCACCACCTGGCCGAAGAACTTCCCGGGCCTTGGGACCGGCGCCCAGCGTGCCGCCGATCGCATCACCGCGATGACCGACGGCCGCATCACCGTGAAGTTGTTTGCCGCCGGCGAACTCGTTCCCGCATTCGAGAGCTTCGATGCGGTCTCCAACGGCACGGCCGAACTCTATCACGGCGCCGATTATTACTGGCAGGGCAAGCACCCGGCCTTTGCCTTCTTCACCGCCGTTCCCATGGGCTTCACCGCCCCCGAGATCGATGCATGGATCATGCACGGCGGCGGCCAGGCCCTTTGGGACGAGCTGTCGGGCGAATTCGGCATCAAACCGTTCATGTGCGGCAACACGGGCGTCCAGATGGGCGGCTGGTTCCGCAACGAACTCACCTCGCTCGATGACCTTCAGGGCCTGAAGTTCCGCATGCCCGGTCTCGGCGGCGAAGTCCTGCGCCAGCTCGGCGTCAACGTGATCGCGCTTCCCGGTGGCGAAATCTTCGCAGCCCTCCAGTCCGGCGCCATCGACGGCACCGAATGGGTGGGTCCGTGGAACGACCTCGCGTTCGGTTTCTACAGGATTGCGAAATACTACTACTACCCGGGCTTCCACGAGCCGGGCGCGCTCCTGTCCTGCGGTGTCAACAAGGCTGCCTACGAAGCCCTGTCCGCCACCGATCAGGCCATCGTCGAAAATGCCTGTATTGCCGAAAACAACACGATGTACGCTGAGTTCATCGCCAAGAACGGCACGGCGCTCACCACACTCGTCAATCAGCATGGCGTGCAGCTGAAGAAGTTCCCCGACGAGATCTTCGACGCCTTCGCCAAGACCTCCGAAGAGGTGATTGCCAAGGTCGGTGATCACGATGACCTCGGCAAGCGGGTGCTGGAAAGCTTCCGCGCCGGCCGTAAGGACTTCGGCGGCTGGACGTCGATTTCCGAGCAGGCCTACACCGACGAGCGCACCAGGACGCTCGGCGCAAACTAATGCGACGGCGCCGCCGGCAACCCCGTTGCCGGCGGCGCCCCGTTAACGATCTCGGGCGGCCGAACCGTAAATCTTGGCCCCTGCCACAATCGGAGCTTGATCGTATCGTCGGAACAAGCTTCCATCGCAGGCCGAACATCACACCGGATCACACCGATGGAATTCCTCGCCAACACCATCGACAACACCAACCGCTTCGTCGGCAAGGTCTTGGCCTGGTTCGTGCTTTTGATGGTGCTGATCCAATTCGGCGTGGTGGTCGCCCGCTACGTCTTCGGCGTCGGCAATCTGTGGGCGCAAGAATCCATCGTCTACATGCACGGCTTTTTGTTCATGCTGGCCGCCGCGTTCACTTTGTCGCAGGACGGGCATGTGCGCGTGGACATCTTCTATCGCAGCGCCTCCAAAACCTACAAAGCGGTCGTTGATCTTCTGGGATCGATCTTCTTGCTGATCCCCGTGTCGCTCCTCATCGTGTGGGCGAGCTGGGGTTACGTCGCCAACTCCTGGCGCATCTTCGAAAGCTCCATGGAGGCGTCAGGCATTCCGGGCGTCTTCATCCTCAAAACGGCGATCCCCGTGTTCGGCATCATGATGGCCGCGCAGGGCGTGGTTCTCATCCTTCGCTCCATCCTCACCTTGTCAGGCCACGCCCCCAAGGGCGACCAGCCGCACGACTACGAGCAGCAATCCATATGATGAAACGGCCGATCGACGGGGTGTCGCTGAATGGGTGATCTTGCGCATCTTCTCGATCTGCTGATGTTCGTCACAGCGATCGTGCTCCTTTTGACGGGTTTCCCGGTCGCCTTCACCCTCGCCGGCACAGGGCTGCTCTTCGCCTTCATCGGCTCGGCGTTCGGTGTGTTCGATTTCTCCTTCGTCAGCGCGCTGCCCAACCGCATCTACGGCACCATGACCAACGAGGTGCTGATCGCAGTGCCCTTGTTCGTCTTCATGGGGGTGACGCTGGAGCGAAGTCGGGTGGCCGAAGAGCTGCTTGAGACCATGGGCCAGCTGTTCGGCCCCTTGCGCGGCGGCCTTGGCATTGCCGTGTGCGTTGTGGGTGCGCTCCTTGCCGCCTCCACAGGCATTGTGGGCGCGACGGTGGTGACCATGGGCTTGCTGTCGCTGCCCACCATGCTGCGGCGCGGCTATGCCCCGTCCCTTGCCTCAGGCACCATCGCGGCCTCAGGCACGTTGGGCCAGATCATCCCGCCCTCCATCGTGCTCGTCATCCTCGGCGACCAGATTTCCAACGCTTACCAGGAATCCCAGCGCCTCCTTCAAGAAGAGGCATGGGGGAAGGGGGACTTTTCCTTCGTACCTGGCCCACCTGTCTCGGTGGGCGACCTTTTTGCCGGCGCGCTGCTCCCCGGGCTCATTCTCGTGGGCTGCTACATCGGCTACACGGTCTTTGTCGCCATCGTGAAGCCGTCCGCCGCTCCTCCGGTGCCGCGCGACCCGAACAATCCCTTGTCCATCAAGAAGGTGATGCACGCGCTGGTGCCGCCCATCGTCCTCATCGTGTCGGTGCTGGGCTCCATCCTTGCAGGCGTTGCAACACCGACGGAGGCCGCAGCGGTTGGCGGCGTCGGCGCCATCCTCCTCGCCGGCTACAGGTTGAACGAAGAAAAGCCGTTCTTCATTTACGCCGCGACGCTTGCCCTCGTCGCGCTCCTGATCCTGACGTCGGTGATGGACCTTCGCGTGACGCGCACGGAGATCCCGGCCAACGACATGCTTGGCATCTACGTCGCAGGCTTCCTGTGCGTGGTGTTGGCGTTGGGGCTGTTCGTGTCGCTGGCGCGGGTGTCGGGGGCGAAAGTGCTCAACTCCGTGCTGCGGTCCACGGCAGAAATCACCTGCATGGTGTTCGTCATCCTTATCGGCGCGGCGCTCTTCAGCCTGGTCTTCAGGGGCCTTGGTGGCGAGGAGATGGTGGAGCAGCTGTTGTCGGACCTTCCGGGCGGGGCCCTCGGCGCAATGATTGCCGTGATGCTGATGATGTTCATCCTCGGCTTCTTCCTGGACTTCCTGGAGATCGTCTTCGTCGTCGTTCCCCTCGTCGCGCCTGTCTTGTTGATGCTGGAGATGCCGGACGGCGGGACCATGAGCCCCGTCTGGCTCGGGGTGATGATGGCGGTGAACCTGCAAACCTCGTTCCTCACGCCGCCGTTCGGGTTCGCCCTGTTCTACTTGCGAGGCGTGGCCCCGCCTGAGGTGAAGACCACGGCCATCTACCGCGGCATCATCCCGTTCGTGATGATCCAGATGGCGATGCTGGTGACGCTTTGGTACGCCCCGCAGCTCGCCACCTGGCTGCCCAAGGTGGTCTACGGCGATTGACCGGACAGCCTTTCGGCCGCCGGGGTCAGCCGATGATCCCCTCGCGCAGAAGGGTCGTGATCTCGTAAGGGCTCCGCAGAGCATGAAGGTAAAGGGCGCCATCCTCGCCCGCCCTCGCCCCACGCAAGACCACGCCCAGGACCGGTCCGTCGGGTCTGTCCCGAACGACGGTGCGAGGCGGCGCCGGCCAGGCCGATGCGCACCAAACCCCGCCGCCAGATGTGTCCGGCAGCGACGCGCTCGTTAGCGCGCCGCCACCGGACGTCGGCTCCGCGGCCGGCTCGGCGGGATCGAAAGGCGCCCCGCCGAGAACTGAAAAAATCGCTGCGACCGCAGCCGGGTCGCTGAATCCGTGGTGACTGTGACTGCGCCCCTCGCCCCAGAAGGAGCGCTTCGGTGGCCTTGGCATACGCCCTCGCTTCGCCCTCCACGGCGCTGAGCCGACAGACGGGCGAGTGTGAAGTTTCGCGTGGTGTTGGAGCGCCCGTCGCCGGGCGCAATCCGGGCGTGAGGTCGGGGATGTTGGCCATCCTCGACCCTGGTGCAGGTCCGGGGTCTGTGATGTGTCGTTGAGCGGCTTAGACTTTGGTGGCCCCACCAAACCCCAAGCAAAGCGCTGAACATCGATGCTCTCGCTGTCCTCGCCAGCGATCCTCATCGCCAGACGGAGGACTGCGCCGGATCGGCCAGGCGCTCCCCTATGACCCCGCCGCGTGCGGGCGGAAAGCGGCGCCTAGCGCTGCACCGGAGCCGGGCGATCGAGCGCGATGCGCTCCAGATCAACCCATTTGTTTTCCACGCTCTTGCGTGCGTACATGACGGCCTCCTTGCGACCCCATCGCCCCCAGTTGGGTTGGCTTGAGGCGCATGGTTATCGTGGCGTCATCCTCGCCAAAGCGCAAACCGCCCGCGGGCGCGTCAAACTTCTCAAAACGCGGGAAATTCTCTCGTAACGGAAAAATCTCTCGCTTAGAGAGAATCTACACTCGCATAAATCGCAAGTCTCCCGACAGCCGCGCGCGCACGCGGGCGACCGGAAAAGCTCTATTGCGTTATGAGAGTGCCTGCGCCCCCGTCGGTGAAGAGCTCCAACAGCACCGCATGGGGCGTCTTGCCGTTGAGGATCACAACGCCCTCGACCCCTCGTTCCAGCGCAGCAATGCAGGTCTCCACCTTGGGCACCATTCCGCCAGAGATGACGCCAGCGGCCATCAGGCGCCGCGCTTCAGCCACCGTCAGCTCGTCGAGGAGCCTGCCTTCGGCGTCCATCACACCGTCCACATCGGTCAAGAACAACAGCCGCGTCGCACCGAGCGCCCCGGCAATGGCCCCTGCGAATGTGTCGGCGTTGATGTTGTAGGTCTCCCCGTCCGCCCCGGGCGCCACGGGCGCGATAACGGGGATGATCTCGTGTGTTGCCAGGACGTCCAAGACATCGCGGCGCACCTCCACGGGCTCGCCCACAAAGCCAAGGTCCACCACCTTTTCGATGTTGGAGTCAGGGTCCACCGTGGTGCGCTTCAATGGCTCGGCGAGGACCATGCGCCCGTCCTTGCCGCACAGCCCCACGGCCTTGCCGCCAGCCCCGTTGATGGTGCGCACGATGTCTTTGTTGATGGCGCCGGCAAGCACCATCTCCACCACCTCCACGGTGGCACGGTCGGTCACACGCAAACCATCGCGAAACTCAGAGCGAATGTTGAGCCGCTCCAACATCTGGCCGATTTGCGGACCGCCGCCATGCACCACCACCGCGCGGATCCCGGCCAGCGTCAACAGCGTGATGTCCTCGGCGAAATCGTGCGCAAGGTCTTGGTCGCCCATCGCGTTGCCGCCGTACTTCACGACAATGGTCTTGTCGTCATAGCGCAGCATGTAGGGCAGGGCTTGGGAGATGATCTCGGCCCGCGCGGGCGCATCGAGGTTGGTGTGGTCGGTCATGGACGGTCCATCGTGTGACATGGCCATGGCGGTATCGCCGCAGCCCTTTCGCGGGCGACCATGCCGGGTTGGCCCGGCCCGCTCAAGACCTGCCGCTGTTAAGCGGCCACCTGCGCACCGCCGAACGCGGTGTCGGCGCCCGTCAGTCTGTTGCCGTCGCGCTTGCGGAGGCGGGGAACAGGATGGGGTTCAAGAACGCCGCAAGCGCTGCATTGGAGCGGCGGCGCACCGCTTCGTCAGCGCCAATCAGGTAGCCGTCGCGGTTGGCGCAAAGGGCAAGGATGGTGGCGCGCATGGCCGGCCCCGTCATGGTGAAGAACGAGTTTTCATCCCGCACGGTGCCGTCCGTGCCGACGGTAAAGCGGCAGTCTGCAATGTGCGCAGGCGCCCGCCAGCGTCGGTTCCCACCATCCCACCGGTGCATGGCATCATAGCGCTCCACCCCGACGTCGGACCCGCCTCGCTCAAGGTCCTCCACCAGCGTCGCACAGGCGACGGGGTCCATGATTTGATCCCTGTCGCCCCAGAGCTTCAGGATGGGCGCACCTGTGGTGGTGGGGTCGTCGAACCGTGCCACGCAAGGGCCGTAGAACGACACATGAGCGGCAAAGGGCGCGGAGGGGTCGAACACATCCACCACCTGCCTGTAGGCGGCGTAGATCGACGACATGCCCCCGTAGGAGAAGCCCATCAGCGCCACGCGGGAGGCATCGACATCGGGTCTCCCGTCAAGGTAGGCGAGGGTGGCGAAGGCGTCGGCCAGCGCCATGGTCTCGGTGACGGCAATGAGGCGCTGGATGAAGCCGCCGCCATCGCGGGCGCGAAAGATGTCGATCACCGCAACGGCAACGCCCTGGGCGGCAAGCTCTTGCGCGTAGCGTCCCTCGCGGGCCCGGCTGACCCCTCCCGCCCCGTGCAGCAGGATCACGGCGGGGGCAGGCGCCTCGGCGCTCGCCCCGAGGGCGGGGTAGAAGGTCACGTCGGCATCGATCGCCGGCACATTCTCACTGCCAACGTCCGCCAGGCCGAAGGGGCTGGTGCTTGCCACCGCCACACGCTCACCTCTGATAGAAGCCGAGGGCCAGTCACCGCTTGGGTCCAGCACGGCAGCCGCAGGACCGGCCCCCACGATCGCTGCCGACAGGGCCACAAGCACCGCCCACAGGCCGATGATTGCCGCACGAAGACGCAAAGGCATTGCGCCGGCCGGCACAGACGTTTCGAATGAGAAAACGCGCATAGGTTCCGTCGGCAGTGTTTGGTGTGTGAGCGAGGCGGTCGAGGGTGCGAAGATGGGGACCGTGTCTATTGAGGCAAGGTGAGGGGGCTAGGGCATGCCGCCGCGCCCCTGACACGTTTGCGCGAGGCGGCCGGTATTGATCCTGCCGCATGCGGACGCGATAAGATTTTGCCGGACACCAAGGTGTGGGCACATATATTGGAGATCAGGGTGAGACAACCAACGCTCTACATCCATGCCGGGATGCATAAGACTGGCTCCACCGCCTTTCAAAAGACCGCCGCACGCCACAGTCAGACCCTGCGCGCCCACGGCCTTGCCTATCCTGATCTTCCACAACCCAATCACAGCCACTTTCTGGTTTCCCAGTTTGCCGGCCCGGGCGATGTGATGAACAGGCGTGTGGCACGGCTGCGCCGCAACGGTCTCGACGTGTTTTTGGATGAGAGCGACAGACTGCGCGCCGAGTTCGAGGCCTACCTTGCAAAGACCGCCAATGATGGTCTCGACGGCATCATCAGCGGCGAGGACATTGCCATTGTCGGCGTCAGCGGTCTGACGACCCTGCGCGACCTTGCCCTGCAGCACTTCTCCAACATCGTGGTCGTGGCGCTGGTGCGCCCGCCGCGCTCCTTCATGCACAGCGCCGCGCAGCAGCTGATCAAGAGCGGGTCGACACTGGCGTCCTTTGCCGCCGATCCGCCGGCCCCCAGCTATCGCGGTCGGTTCGGCCCCTTGATTGAAGTGTTCGGACAGGACAATGTGCGCTTCACCCTCTACACCCAACAGATGCGGCGCGAGAAGGCCATCGTCCCCACCCTGTTGAGGATGATCGACCGCGAAGGCGTCACCTTCGATGACGTCGGTCCTCAATCGGCCAATGTCGCTCTGCCCCAGACGGCCGCGAAGCTGTTGTTGATGGTCAATGCCAAGCTGCGCAAGCGCCAGCGCCCCGACGGGCTTCCCGCCCCCATCGCCGACGCATTGGCTGACGGGCCCTTCGCCGAGTTTGTGGACAAGGCCGTCACCGCGCGCGGCGAAGGCTTCCGCTGGCCAGGCAAGATCGTGCGCAAACTCCAGGCCGTCCCCGGCCCAAGCTTTCGCCTGCCTTTGGAGATTATCGAGAAGGGGCTTGAAACAGGCGCGTCATCCACCGAATGGATGTCACAGACCATGGGGGTCGACATTGCGGCTGCCGACGAGCCTGCCTCACCCTCCTCGCCCGATGCCGCGGATCTGTCGGCGCTGAGCGAGGCTGAGGTGGCCGACATCTGCACGGCGTTGTCGGACGACAAACAAGCTCGGCGCGCCGCCAGGAAAAAGGCTGAGGCTACGGCGGCCTCCCCCACCGCCAACTAGCCACGGCCCTAGGGCAATCCGAGGAGATAACGCCAGATGCTGTGGATCCATGCCGGCACCAACAAGACGGGGACCACATCCATCCAGGCAAGCCTTCAGGCCTCGCGCCCATGGCTTGCCAAGCACGGCATCGTCTACCCGGGCACCACGCTGAACCACCACCACCTGGTCCGTGCCGCAGAGGAGGGGGAGGCAGCCATGGCTGCCGCCGTCGATGCGCTCGGCCCCAGCGGCAAGGGCAACGGTGGGGCGAAGACCATCCTCATCAGCACAGAGCGCGTGCAGACCCTCACCGTCGAGGAAAAACGCCGTTTCGTCAGCGCCCTGGAAAACAAGTACGGCCGCGCCCGGCTTCTGATCTACCTGCGCGAGCCGGTGGACCACGCCATCTCAAGCGCGGCCCAGGCCATCAAGACGCGCAAGAAGACCTACGAGGAGATCTGTGCCAGCCCGAAGATCTACCCCTACCGCGAGCAGCTGACCGCGTGGAAACGGATCCTCGGCAAAGCAAACATGACCGTGCGCAAATTCGACCGGGCCAGCATGAAGGGCGATGCGGTCGAAGACTTCATGCACGCCATCGACGCGGGCGCGCTGCTGGATGGACTGACGGTGGTCAGGCGCAACGAGAGCATCACCATGCCTGCCGCCCGCGCCCTCTCCGCCCACACCGATCTTGCGCGCGAGGAGGGGTTCAAGAACACGCCCGTCGGCGCGCTGCTCAAGGTCGGTGGTCCAAAATTTCGGTTGCCGGACTGGACGATCGGCTACATTCAGGCCCGCGTCGAGGACGATATGGCGTGGCTGGAAGAGGCGTTCTCCATCACCTTCGACACCTCGCCCCGGCTCAAGATTGAGCCGGACCCGTTGGCCGAGGCGCTCGCCCGCACGGCCCACGGCCTCCACCTCACCACCGCCAAGCAACAGCGGGAAATCCAATCCCTCACCAAAAACGCCGATTTGAGTGGGTCCAACGCAGATGAGTCCAGCGCAGATGGGTCCCTCTGATCGGGGCAATGGCGCTCCAAATCAAAGGCATCGCGCAACGTGTGTGCGTCCACTTGCGCAGGATGCTCCAGTTGGCACCCGTCACACAGCGAGACTGCGCCCTATGGGTTCGCAAGCTCTGGGTCGATGAGGAGCGCCACGGCGGCGCGAAACTCAGCCATGCCCGCCCCTGTGGCGGATGACGTCGCAATCACCTCAGGATGGGCGGCACTGCGGCGCGCCATTGCGGCAAGGGTGCCTTGCACCACCTCCTCAAGAGCATTGGGGCGCACCTTGTCCGCCTTGGTGAGGATCACCTGATAGCTCACCGCCGCCTCGTCCAAAACGTCCATGGCACTGAGGTCGATGGGCTTCAGCCCGTGCCGCGCGTCCACCAAAAGGTAGACACGCTGGAGGTTCGGACGTCCACGCAAAAAGTCGAACACCAGCGCCGTCCAGGCGGCCACATCGGCCTTTGGCGCTTTGGCATAGCCGTAGCCCGGCATGTCGACCAGGACGGGCGAGTCCAGATCCTCCCGCTTGAAGAAGTTGAGCGCACGGGTGCGGCCAGGCGTGTTGGACGCCCGCGCCAGGCCCTTTTGCCCCGTCAGCGCGTTGAGGAGGGAAGATTTGCCGACGTTGGAGCGGCCTGCGAACGCCACCTCCAATCCTTCGGCGGGCGGCAGATGGTCCATCCCATGGCAGGCGCGGGTGAAGACGAACGGGCCCGCAAAAAGCCGGCGGCCCGCCTCGATGAGACGGGCCGCATCATCCTCGGGGCCAGCGTCCTCGCTCAGGTGGCGCTGCCTTGGTCTTTCGGCTTACTCTTGAACAGGCCTGTGATGTTGTCCCACAGCTCCACTTTCACGCCCTGGCGCCGCATGATCACGTATTGCTGCGAGACAGACAGGAAATTGTTCCACGCCCAGTAGATCACCAGACCCGCCGGGAACGAGGCGAGGAGAATGGTGAAGAACACAGGCATCCAGTTGAAGATCATCGCCTGCGTGGGGTCGGGGGGCGCAGGGTTCATCTTCATCTGCACCCACATGGTCAGACCCATGATCAAAGGCCACACACCCACCATCAGGAACGGCCCTATGAACGGCACAGTCGACGGATCGAAAGGCAACAGACCGAACAGGTTGAAGATGGTCGTCGGATCGGGTGCCGACAGGTCGTTGATCCACCCAAAGAAGGGCGCATGGCGCATCTCGATGGAGACGAACAACACCTTATAGAGCGCAAAGAATACAGGGATCTGTATGAGAATTGGGATACACCCGGCAAGCGGGTTCACCTTCTCTTTCTTATACATCTCCATCATGGCTTGCTGCTGCTTCATGCGGTCGTCTTTGTAACGCTCTCGCATTTGCATGATTTGCGGCTGCAAACCCTTCATCTTGGCCATGGACGTGTACGCCTTCTGGGCCAAGGGGAAGAAGATGAGCTTCACACCCACCGTCACGATGAGGATCGCCACGCCGAAGTTACCGACAAGGCCGTAAACCCAATCCAGCGCAAAGAACAGCGGCTTGGTGATGAAGTAGAACCAGCCCCAGTCGATCAGAAGGTTGAAGCGGTCGATGCCGACAGTCTCTTCATAACCGCGGATGAGGTTGGTCTTCTTTGCGCCGGCAAAGACGCGGTTGACCGCCTCGCCCGTCTGCCCCGGCGCAACGGTGAGGGCGCCGGCCAGATAGTCGGCCTGGTAAGACGGCACGCCGTTGGCGCTGGACGACAAGAAGCGCGGCGTGAAGGACTGGCCGGGGTCCGGAATGACCGCCGTCGCCCAGTACTTGTCGGTGATCCCGAGCCAGCCTGAGGTGGAGGCGGGGAAGGACTGGACGCCGGCCTCTGCCAGATCGTCATAGTCTTCTTGGACGAGGCCCTCCTCGCCCATCACGCCAATCATCCCCTCATGGAGGATGAAAAAGCCCGTGATCTCAGGCGTTCCCTGACGGCGCACGCGGCTATAGGGGAACAGGCTGACAGCAGCTTCGGTGTTGTTCACCACCTCCTGGCGGACGGTGAACATGTAATTCTCGTCCACCTCGATCGTGCGGCGGAACTGAAGCCCCGCGCCGTTGTCGTAGGTCAGCGTGATAGGGGTATCGGGCGTCAGCGTGTCGAAAGCGCCCTCAAGGGTCCACACCGTGTCGCTGCCAGGAACGGCCGTTGCAGGGTCGGACGGCACCCAGCCGGTTTCGGCAAAGTAAGGGTGCGAGGTGCCTGCGGGAGACAGGAGAACCACAGTCGGGCTCTCAGGGTCGACGGTGACGTGATAGTCTTTCAGGCGAAGGTCATCGATCCGCGCGCCGGCAAGGCTGATGGAGCCTTCCACCTTTGGCGTGTCGATGGTGATCCTTTGGCCGGACGCCACCGCCTCATCGCGCGATGTGGGCGCGCCAGGCGCCGTCGGAAGGACTGCGGGTTGAGGCACACCGTCCGTCCCCGTCACGGCAGGGGCGGCGGGGATGTCGCCTTGGGTGGCCTGCGCGGCAGGCACTGCGGAGGGATCGGCCCCAGGCGCCACGGCCGTCTGCTCGGCGCGGATCTGGGCTTCTCTCTGGGTTTCCCGTTCGGCCTCCATCCGGGGCTCGATGAACAGGAACTGCCAAGCGATGATCACCGCGAGCGACAGCGCCACAGCGATGAACATATTCCGATTGTCGCCCATCACGCTCTCTTTTCGAGGACAGGTCGTTGCACTTTGGTGGCCAACGCCGACAGCGTTCCCGCCAATTCTCGCTCAAGGATGTTGAAGGGCGCCGCCAACGCCGCCCGCCGTGCCACGATCACATAGTCCGTGTGGGGGAGAAATTCAGCCTCATTGGCCTCGCTTAACGCACGAAATCGACGCTTTATGCGATTGCGTTCCACGGCATTGCCCGTCCGCTTCGTCACGGTGAAGCCGACGCGAGGGGCAGAAAGCGCCCCCTCGTCATCACCGCGGGCCAGCGCCTGGACGGTGAAAAACGCCGAACGCACCCGCTGGCCGGTCGCCACGGATTTGAATTCGGATCGTTTTTTCAAGCGGTTCACCAACCGCTGCGCCAGCGCGGGTTGGCCATCAGGCCGACAGGGACTTGCGGCCCTTCGCACGGCGCGCGTTGATCACGCGACGTCCGCCTTTGGTGGCCATGCGCGCACGAAAGCCGTGGCGGCGCTTGCGCACCAATTTGCTGGGTTGATAGGTCCGTTTCATCGGTCAGCCTCTCGCCGTGGCCACGCTCTCGCCGCAGCGCAGGTCACAGGACAATGGGAATTGTTCACGCGCGCCGGTCGCAGCGCCTGGTGAACGCGGTATAGGAATGCGTCACCGCAGTGTCAACGCACTGCCCCTCGATCAGCGCTGCCTCGTCACGGAGCCGTGACCCCTTGTCACGACCTCATGAAGACGCAATCCCTTGCCCTTAAAGCCCCAGCACCACACAAATCCACCCTCGAAAGGCGCGGATTGGCATTGATGAATAAATCGAGACGCCCAACCGACGCCATCTGTGATGACGCCGATGGACCCAAAGCGGCATCCGGCGAAACGTCGCAGGCAACGGACACCGACAGACCTGCCGCCGACACCCCCTCGCGGACCGAGGGCTTTTCCATCCGCCGCCTGTGGCCCGTGGCGCTGATCGCAACGCTGATGGCCGCGTTCTATCTGTCAGGCGGCCACACCTACATCTCCCTCGACACCATCATCCGCGAGCGTGACACCCTTGCGGCCGTGGTTGAGAAAAACCTTGCCCTCGTTGCGGCAGGGTATCTTTGCTTTTACGCGCTCGCCGTCGCGATCTCCTTTCCCGGCGCAAGCCTCATCACCGTCGTGGGCGGCTTTTTGTTCGGCTGGATCCTCGGCGGGCTGTTGACGGTGATTGCAGCGACCACCGGCGCCTCCATCGTGTTTCTGGCGGCCAAAACCTCATTCGGGACGGCGCTGCGTGCACGGGCCGGCCGCTGGACGGGGCGCCTTGCCTCAGGCTTTGAGGAGAATGCGTTCGGCTACCTCCTCTTCCTTCGCCTTGCGCCGATCTTTCCGTTCTGGCTCATCAACGTGGCGCCGTCGCTGTTTGCCGTCCCGCTTCGCACCTACGTCACCGCGACCGCCATCGGCATCATCCCGGGCACCTTCGCCTACACCCTCCTCGGGGACGGTCTTGGCGGTTTGATCGACGCGCAGGAGGCCGCCAACCCTGGCTGCGCGGCCGCGGGCACCTGCGCGATCGACCTGAAGGCCATCATCACGCCCACATTCATCGCAGCGCTCCTGGCGCTGGCCTTTGCCTCGCTCCTTCCCCTGGCGCTGAAGGCGTGGCGGGCCAGAGCGCGCAAGCGGCGCGAGGCGAACGCGGCATGAGCCTGACACCGGACATTTGCGTGATCGGCGGCGGCTCTGCCGGGCTGACCGTTGCGGCCGCCGCGTCAAGCTTCGGCCACAAGGTGGTCCTGGTGGAGCGCGGCAAGATGGGGGGCGATTGCCTCAATTATGGCTGCGTCCCCTCTAAGGCGCTGATTGCTGCGGCAAAGCACGCCCATGCTCTCCAGTCGGGTGGCCCGTTTGGCATCACAGGCACTGCCGACGTCGACTACGGGAAGGTCCACGACCACATCCACGCTGTGATTGCCGCCATCGCCCCGCACGATTCGGTGGAGCGGTTCGAGGGCCTCGGCGTCACCGTGATAAAGGACGAAGCTCACTTTGTTGACACGGCCACCATCGTCGCCGGCGAGACGACCATCAAGGCGCGCAGAGTGGTGATTGCCACAGGGTCGAGCCCTTTCATGCCGCCCATCGAAGGCCTTGCCGACGTTGATCCATTGACCAACGAAAGCGTCTTCGACCTCACCCGTTTGCCTCAACGCCTTGCCATCATCGGCGGCGGACCCATCGGCGCGGAACTCTCCCAGGCGTTTGCGCGCCTTGGCAGCATCGTGACGGTGGTGGAGGCGGCAACCTTCCTGTCGCGGGAAGACCCTGACGCTGTCGCCATCGTCCGCAACAGTTTGGAGCGGGACGGCGTCAAGCTCCTTGAAGGTGCCGCTGTGGAGCGGTGCGAACGGGTGGGGGAGGCCGCGCGGCTTCACCTTGGCGATGGCAGCACTGTGGATGCGGACAAGGTGCTCGTCGCCGTCGGCCGCACACCCAATATCGCCTCGCTCAATTTGGATGCGGCGGGAATTGAGGCGGATCGTGCAGGCATCAAGGTGGACAAGGGCCTGCGCACCACCAACATACGCGTTTATGCCATTGGCGATGTGGCGGGCGGCCTTCAGTTCACCCACGTGGCAGGCCACCAGGCAAGCCTTGCGGTGCGCTCCATCGTGTTCCGCCTTCCTGTGCGCTACGACGCGGACATGATGCCGCGCACCACCTACACCGCCCCTGAGGTGGCACAGGTGGGCCTGTCGGAGGCCGAGGCGAAGGCGCGCGACACCAAAGCCCAGGCCTACCGGGCCGATCTTTCAGGCAACGACCGCGCGCAGACTGAAAATGCCACCGAAGGATTCGTGAAGCTTGTCGTCAACGGCAAGGGCAAGCTCGTCGGCGCGACCGTCGTGGCGCCCACCGCAGGCGACATCATTTCCACCTATGCCCTAGCGCTTGCAGGCAAAGTCCCTTTAAAGACGATAGCCAGTTTTACACCCGCCTACCCCACCCTAGCGGAGGCCGGCAAACGCGCCGCCGTCCTCCATTTCGCCCACAAGTTAGGGCAAGGATGGGTCAAGACGGTGCTCGGCATATTGAAGCGTTTTTAGTATAGGGCGGCATGCACGCCGACGATGACGACATTGACGTGGATGACAGGGCCGGCCCGCGCATCGGGCTTGGCAGCAAACTTCTCGTCCTGACCATCGCCTTCGTGATGATTTCGGAGGTTTTGATCTTCGTCCCGTCCATCGCCAACTACCGCAACAATTGGCTGAAGGACGCCCACCGCAACGCCTCGGTCGCGGCCACCATCATCGCCCAGACCCCCAATGTGCCGCAGGAATTGAAGATGCGGCTCTTGGAGGCGACCGAGACCATCGCCATTGCCCACCGTGAGGGCAATCGCCGTCGCCTTCTTGCGGTGGGGATGCCGCCCACCTCGGTCGACCGCCACATTGTTCTGGGCGAAGAGACCATCGCCCAGTCCATCGCCGCCGCGTTCGACACGCTGTTTGCCCCCAATGGTCGCATCATCCGTGTCACCGCAATGCCCAAGGGCCGCTCTGAGGAGGTGGACGTCGTCCTCGACGAGACACCGCTCAGGCGCGACATGATCGGCTACTCGCGCAACATCTTGATCCTGTCTTTGGTGATCTCCGTCATCACCGCCACCCTCGTCTATATGAGCCTGCGCTGGCTGTTCCTGAAGCCTGTGCGCCGCCTTGCCGATGCCATGGTGGACTTTGCAGAGGACCCTGAAGACGACAGGCGCGCCATCGAACCCTCCCGCCGCAATGATGAGATTGGCGATGCGGAGCGCTCACTCGCCGCCATGCAGCGCCAGCTCACCGACACCATGAGCGAGCGGCGGCGCCTTGCCGAGCTCGGCCTCGCGGTCTCCAAGATCAACCATGACCTGCGCAACATCCTTGCCGCAGGCGCGCTGTTCTCCGACCGTCTGGCGCTGATCCCCGATCCTACGGTGCAGCGGTTCGTGCCAAAGCTGGTGCGCGCGCTGGACCGCGCGGTGGACTACACCAACAGCGTGCTTGCCTACGGGCGTGCGGGCGAGGCGCCACCCTCGCGCAGGCTCATCGACCTACACCACCTTGCCGCCGACGTGTGCGAGACGCTGGGGCTCGACAGCCACCCATCCATCGACTTTCGCATCATCATCGACGATGGGATGGAGATCGACGCCGACCCCGATCACCTCTATCGCGTCCTCCTCAATTTGTGCCGCAACGCCATGGAGGCGCTTGAGGCCGACCCCCACGATGCGGTCGTGCGCCGTCTTGCCATTGCGGCCGAGCGCACGGGGTCCGTGGTGCGGATCGTCGTGTCTGACACTGGGCCAGGCGTGCCATCGAGGCTGCGCCAGCACCTGTTTCAGCCGTTCCAGGCCTCTGCGAGCAAAGGCGGCACGGGGCTTGGGCTTGCCATTGCCGCTGAACTGGTGCGCGCCCACGGCGGCGCACTGACCTTGTTGGACAGCACCACGGGGGCGGCCTTCGAAATCACCATTCCCGACCGTCCCATCGACCTTGCCACCGCAAGGCGGGTCGCCACCGGCTAAGGTCTGACCTCAGCGCCTTGAGGCCGGGCGGCCAACAGGTCACACCTTTGCGTGATTGACTGGCGGATCAATGGAATGTCATTCCAGCGCCTTGTCGCTGCCGCGATGTTTACCTATACAACACCATCCGCACCCCTGGAGGCGGATCGCGCCATCGCGCGTACGCTCGTAGTGGAAGGACGCACTACGGCGCTAACTTAGTATTGGAGAGCATTATGGCTGAAGGCTTTGCCTTGAAGGCCGACGTGCGCGAACGGACGGGCAAGGGGGCCGCGCGTGCACTGAGGCGAACCGGGTTTATCCCCGCCGTGATCTACGGCAACAACGAACCGCCCACACCGATCGCCATTCCCTTCAAGGAAATGACGTTCGCACTCAACCGCGGTGGCTTCCTCACCAACGTGTGGTCCATCGATGTGGGCGGCAAGACGCACCAGGCACTGGCGCGTGACTACCAGCGCGATCCCGTCAAGGACACGCTGGTCCACGTGGACTTCCTGCGCGTTGACGCCAAGTCGCGCGTGACTGTGGAGGTTCCGCTCAGCTTCGTGGGCGAGAATGACTCCCCTGGCCTCGTGGCAGGCGGTGTCCTCAACGTTGTCACGCATACTGTGCCTTTGGAATGCCCGGCGACAGCCATCCCCGACACCATCGAAGTCAGCGTCGCTGGCCTTGAGATCGGTGCAACCATCACCAGCGAGGACCTTGTCCTGACCGGCGATATTGCTCTTGCCGGCCAGGGTGACGCGTTCCCCGTTGCCACCATCGCGGCCCCTGTGGCTGAGGTGGAAGAAGAGCCCGAAGCTGAGGTTGCACCTGATGAGGTGCCTGCCGACGCCGGTGGCGACAGCGAAGGCGACGCGGGCGAAAGCGGCAACGAAGAGACCGAAACCAGCTAACGCAACGGACGGGCCGAAACCATGATGAAATTATTGGTCGGCCTCGGCAATCCCGGATCGGAGTACGCCATGAACCGCCACAATGTGGGGTTCATGGCGGTCGATCGCATTCATGGCCGCTGGCATGGCGGCCCTTGGCGGCGCAAGTTTCACTCGCTTGTGTCGGAGGCCAATGTGGCCGGCCAACGTGTCATGTTCGTCAAACCCATGACGTACATGAACGAATCCGGGAAAGCCGTGGCGGACGCCATGCGTTTTTATAAGATCGCTTTGCAAGACGTCGTGGTCATCCACGACGAGATTGATCTCGCGCCGGGCAAATTCCGCGTCAAGACCGGCGGCGGCACGGGAGGCCACAATGGGCTGAAGTCCATTTCGGCCTACGTGAAGGATGGCTATCGGCGGTTGCGCCTTGGCGTTGGCCACCCTGGCCGCAAGGAAATGGTCGCCTCCTACGTCCTGCACGATTTTGCAAGGGCGGACGGCACGTGGCTTGGGCCTTTGCTCGATGCCATCGCCGACGAGGCGCCCGAACTCCTGGAAGGACGCGACGGGCAGTTTGCAAACAAGGTGCACGCCATCTTGAACGCCAACGCCAAAGCAAACCCCAAACCGGTGGCACCACGTCCGGCGGTACCACGCACAGTGTTGGCGCAAAACAGCAACAAAGGGGCGCCCAACAGTCCCTTCATGGCCTTGGCGCAGTTCTTCCGGAAGTAGCTATGGGTTTCAAATGCGGCATCGTCGGCTTGCCCAATGTGGGCAAGTCGACGCTCTTCAATGCGCTCACCAAGACGGCGGCGGCGCAGGCGGCGAACTATCCGTTCTGCACCATCGAGCCCAACACGGGCGACGTGGCGGTCCCCGACACGCGGCTCGATCAGATCGGCGCCATCGCCAAATCCGCGCAGATCGTCCCGACCCGCCTGACCTTTGTGGACATTGCCGGCCTTGTGCGCGGCGCCTCCACGGGCGAGGGCCTTGGCAACCAGTTCCTTGCCAATATCCGGGAGGTGGACGCCATCGCCCACGTCCTGCGCTGCTTTGAGGACGGCGACGTCACCCACGTCTCGGGCGCTGTCGACCCCATCGAAGATGCGCAAACGGTCGAGACCGAGCTGATGCTCGCCGACCTTGAGAGCCTTGAACGTCGCGCCACTGCCCTGCGCAAAAAAGCCCAATCCGGCGACAAGGCCGCGAAAGCCGACCTCGTGCTGATGGACGCCGCGCTCGAACTTTTGCGCGAAGGCCGGCCTGCGCGCGAACTGGACGTCTCCAAGGGCGACCAGCACGCCTTCAAGATGCTGAACCTTTTGACCTCAAAGCCCATGCTCTACGTCCTCAATGTGGACGAGGGCTCGGCTGCCACGGGCAATGCCCTGTCAGAGCGCGCCGCCAAGATGGCCGCCGACGCAGGCGCCCCCTCGGTGGTGATTTCCGCCGCCATCGAATCGGAAATTGCCCAGCTCGACGCCGAAGAACAGGACGAGTTCCTGGCGACCCTTGGCCTTGACGAGCCTGGCCTGGACCGCCTCATCAGGGCGGGCTACGGCCTCCTCGGCCTCATCACCTATTTCACCGCAGGCCCCAAGGAGGCGCGCGCCTGGACGGTGACGGAGGGCACCCACGCCCCCCAGGCCGCAGGCGTCATCCACTCCGATTTCGAACGCGGCTTCATCCGCGCCCAAACCATCGCCTACGACGACTATATCCGCCTCGGCGGCGAAAACCCGGCCCGCGAAGCCGGACGTGCCCGCGACGAAGGCAAGGACTACGTGGTCGCCGACGGCGACGTGATGCTCTTCAAATTCGCCACGTAGCTCGCCCGCTACGCCGCCTCCTGGCCCACCTCCTTGGTCTCGCCGCCTTTGATGGAGACGATCTGCCTGTGGGGGTAGGGGATGGAAAGGCCCGCCTCTTCGATGGCCTCTTTGGCGGCCTTGGTCAGCTCGCGCTTCAAGGGCCAGTAGTCTGAGGCGGCGACCCAGACTCTGAGCGTCAAATCCACCGAGGACTCGCCCAACTCGCTGGCAAACGCGTTGGGGGCGGGCTCGGCCAGCACCTGGTCGTGGCCCTCGCCAATGTCGCGCAGCACTTTCAGGCCCGCCGCGATGTCGTCCTCATAGTCGATCCCCACCTCGATATCCAACAGCCGCGTTGCGTAGACCGAGTAATTTGTCACCGTGTTCCCCCACACCTCGGAATTGGGCAGGAGCTTTTGGATGTTGTCGTAGGTGGCAAGCTCGGTCAGGAAGAGCGTGATGGTCTTCACCGTCCCCGCGTGGCCGTTGATCTCCACATAATCGCCGATCTTGAAGGGGCGGATGAGGATGATCATCACCCCCGCCGCCAAGGAGGTGAGCGAGCCTTGCAGCGCAAGACCGATGGCAAGGGAGGCTGCGCCCAACACCGCAATCAAGCTTGCCGTTTGCACGCCGAAAAGGTTGAGCGCGATGATCAGAAGGATCACCAGGAGCCCATAGTAAAGCAGGCTCGAAAGGAACTGCTCGACGATGGGGTCCATGTGGTCGGACCGCTCGATCCACCGCTCGAAAAGGGACTGTGCAAGGCGGGCCAGCCGCCAGCCGACAAACAGCACCACAAGGGCGATCAAGATGTTGATGCCCTGGACGGCGAGCCATTCCACAATGGTGCTCCAGATGCCCGAGGCGGCATCCGATGAAGGGGCGTTCTCCATGACGGCAGTTCCTTGAATGTGGCGGAGAGGCTAGAGGAAGGACTATTGTCCGCGACAATGAACGATTGTGCAGGCGAGGCAAGCCCTTGTCCGGCAACCGCTGGCGCAGCCGCCCCTAGACGGCACGGCGCAGGGGCGGCTCCGCCGCTGGCGGCTTGCTGCCCGGCCGCTTGTCGCCCTCAAGCTTTCCGGCAAGACCCTCCAGCCAGAAGGTCTCCACCTCGCCAAGCCCTTTGACGGCAAGACGCCCGCGGGTGGTGGTCTTGAACGCTGGCCCCAACAGATCGCGCGTGGGCTTTGAGATTTGGATGCGGCCAGGCGCGCCGTGGCTTTCCATCCGCGAGGCGGTGTTCACCGAATCGCCCCAAAGGTCATAGGCAAAGCGCGTACCGCCGATGACGCCAGCCACCACAGGGCCTGTGTGAAGGCCTATGCGCACCTCCAAAGGGCCCCCTTCAAGCCCCCCATAGGCGTGGGCGGCCTGCCGGAATTGCAGCGCGAACCGTGCCACCCGCTCCGCCCCCACCTTGGGCTCTACCCTGAGGCCGGAGACGGCCATATAGGCATCGCCGATGGTCTTGATCTTCTCCACCTTGTTGGCGATCGCCAGCTCGTCCAGCGTCTTGAATAAGGTGTCGAGCCAAGAGACCAGAGCTTCGGGGGCAGCGTTGCGCGCTTGCGAGGTAAAGCCCACGAGATCGGCGAAGAAGATCGTCACATTGTCATGCCTGTCGGCGACGATGCGGCCGGGCGCCTCCTTCAGCCGCGCGGCGACAGGGCTCGGCATGATGTTGAGGAGAAGCCTGTCGGACCGGGCAAACTCGTCGGCCAGCCTGGTTTCGGCTCTGTGGGTTTTCACCAAAGCGTAGGTGAACAGCCACACATTGATGACCATCACGTTGATCACCACCATGGCCGCCAGATGCTCGATATAGTGGGGGGCGGCAAGCCCCATGGGGCCCCATTTGGGCGCCAGCGACAAGGCCGCCACCACCGCTCCGAAGGCGGACACAAGCACCAGGACGAAAAGGCGCCAGTGCGCCACGCCGAAAAACAGGAACGCTGCCGCCGTAAACGCGAAGTAGACGTGCGCGCCGCCCTCAAGCCCGGTCAGCCAGATCACCCGCAGCGTGCCGATGATGATGGCAAAACACAGCCACAAAGCCGCTGCGTTCTGGGACACGCGGTGGAAGGCGGGGGTGACGAGGTGGGCAATGGCGAAGATGACGTTGTGGGCGATCAGCGGCTGCAGCGCCATCGGGTCCAGCGCCACCTGCTCGATTACATGCTGGATCGAGGCGATGCCGCCAACGCACGCCCCTGTGTTGACGAACCTTTGGCGCCTTTGAACGTCAGGATCGCGGCTGACGATGCCGACGGAGACCACGCGCTCCACCACCCGCTTGAAGGCCGTGTAAAGGCGCGAGGGCGTGCGCTCGGGCACGCGCAGCGCTGCGGTGCGCGCATCCTCCGGCGGGGCCACCTCTTTTGGCCGTGATGACACGCGCCGCTCCACCCCAATGTCCTCCAAGGGTCGGTCTTTCAGCGGGCACGGCAGGGTGCCCGGCGCTGGCGCACCATACCCTCGGCCTCAGGTGGCGCCAATCACGCAGCCACGCACAGCATCTATGCGTTGGAGACAATTGTGGCCCGCGCCCACTTCCTGCCGCATTCTAGCCTTGCTAACGTTCCGGTGAAATCGAAACCACCGGGCACGACAACAATGGCACGACGGGTCGAAACGCTTGTCTTCGCAACGCTGGTGATGGTGGTGTTCGCCACCGCCGCCCACGCCCATGTGAAGTGGTTCTACCCTTACGACGTTACCGCTCCGCCACGCCCCATCGGCGAGGTGCTGAACCGCGGCTTCATCACCTTCTACCTGATCTCCATGGTCGCCGTTTACCTGTTCTACTGCGTGGACCGGTTCCTGTGGCGCCGCGGCGTCCTGCGCGAGACGTTGAGCGGGCTCGTCATCTCCCAGGAACAAGCCTTCTGGCTGATGCGCCTTGCCACCTCGATCCTGTTCCTGTCGCTGTTCGTCATCGGCCTTCTAGGCGGGCCCATCTATCTGACGCCTGAGCTCACGACGGACAGGTGGTTCGTCCTTGCCATTCAACTGGCGCTGGGGCTCGCGCCCTTGTTCCGCCCGACGGTGCCTTTGGCGGGGCTGGGCATCATTGTTCTTTACGGCATGGCGGTGGCCGAGTTCGGCGTCTTCCACCTGTTGGACTACCCGGTTTTCCTGGGAATCGCCGGCTTTTTCATCTTCGCGGGGATGAAAGGGCAGGGCTGGGTGACGGGGCGCTATGTGGCCATCTTCGCCGCCACGGGCATCACCCTCGGCTGGGGCGCCATTGAAAAGTTCGCCTATCCGGCATGGACCTACCCGCTTCTGGAGGACATGCCCCAGCTGCTGATGGGTTTCCCTCCTGACCTTTACATGGTCATCGCGGGGTTCATCGAATTCAACTTGGCCTTTGTGCTCCTCAGCAGCGCGTCGGTGCTCTCACGGCTGATCGCATTTGCGTTCAACGCCATCTTCATTCTGGCCATCGGCATCTTCGGTTTCATCGATGCCATCGGCCACCTCTTGATCATCACCGTTCTCATCATCCTTGCCGCGCGCGGTCCGACTCCGGCGCGCGACTTCCTTGTGCTGCCCGACAAGGCGATCCCCACAGAGGCCTACTTCATGACGGGGCTCTGGATGCTCGCCATGAACCTGTTGTTCATCGCCTATTACGGCCTTCACACCCTGCTCGTTGCCAGCTGAGCCCGCCGACCCCTAGCGGCCCCCGAAAAGACAACGCCCGAAGCGCCGCCGCATGCGGACCACACGCTCTGGTCTTTGCCACAATCATGGGGCAATCTTGGCCTGCTCTTACGGGAGCCAAGCCGTCAGAAGGCGGCATCTCACAACGGCTTTCCAAGCCAACGCTAGGGAGAAAGTGCATAATGCTGCGATTGACTGCGCTCGTTGCATCCACGGCTTTGTTGACCACGGTGGCCCTCGCCCAAGGCCCGGCACCGGACAATCTCGAAAGGCTCTCCAACTTCAGAACCACCGGTGTCACCGAACACACGGTCATCGAGCAGGGCGGCTCCAAAGCCGAAGCGCTGAAGCGCATCTTGGAAAAGATCGAGATGCCCGACGGCTTCAAGATCGACCTTTACGCCATCGTGCCGGACGCCAGGCACATTGCTGTCGGCCCTCAGGGGATCGTCACGTTCGTGGGCACGCGCAAAACCAAGGTCTGGGCCGTCACCGACCGCGATAAGGACCGTGTGGCCGACGAGGTGAAGGACTTTGCGCCCTCCCTCGCCTTCGTGATTCCCAACGGCCCCTGCTTCTCCCGCGACGGCTTTTTGTACATTGCCGAGCAGAACCGCGTCCTGGTCTTCCCCGCCGCCGAGTTCTTTTATGAGAGCCCGGATGTGGCCGCCTTCAACGTGGTGCCCCAGGGCGAGCTGATCCCCGTGGACGAGGAAAGCTTCAACCACACAGCGCGTGTATGCCGCGTTGGACCCGACGGCAAACTCTACATTTCGCTGGGTCAGCCCTACAACGTCACCCCCAAGGACAAGCTTGAAAAGTACGACAGGCTGGGCATCGGCGGTATCATCCGCCTCAACACCGATGGGTCCGACCGCGAGGTCTATACCCTCGGCGTGCGCAACTCCGTCGGCCACGACTTCCACCCCGTCACAGGCGATCTGTGGTGGACTGACAACCAGGTGGACGGTATGGGCGATGACATTCCGCCAGGTGAAATCAACCACCAGACGGCGGCCGGCCAGAACTTCGGTTTCCCCTGGTATGGCGGTGGCGACACCCGCACCAACGAGTGGATGGACACTGAGCCCCCTGCGGATCTTGTCTTCCCCGCGGTGGAGACGGTCGCCCACGCCGCCGACCTTGGGATGACGTTCTATACCGGCAACATGTTCCCGGCGAAGTACAAGAACGCCATCTTCTCCGCACAGCACGGGTCATGGAACCGCACCACGCCCATCGGCGCGCGCGTGATGGTCACCTTCATCGCCGAGGACGGGACCGCACGGACTGAGCCTTTCGCCGAAGGCTGGCTCGACGAAAATGGCGAGTATCTGGGCAGGCCCGTGGACGTGGCGCAGCTGCGCGATGGCTCCATCATCGTCTCGGACGATCTTGCCGGCGCCCTTTACCGCATCTCCTACGAAAACTAGGAGACAGGCCGCCGCGACACCCTCGCGGCGGCCACCACCATGAAAACCCTTTCCATGACCATCACCGCGGCTTTGGCGCTCGGCACGGTCGCCGCCGCAGCAGACCCTGCCGCGGGCCGGCAAAAGGCCTCCCAATGCCAGGTCTGCCACGGGTATGACGGGCTCGGCACCAATCCCGAGGTGCCGCACATTGCCGGTGAGAGCGAAGTCTACCTGATGAAGCAGCTGCGCGCCTTTCGCTCGGGCGAGCGTCAGCACAGGCAAATGTCCATCGTGGCCTCAGGGCTGAGCGACCAGGACATCCGCGACCTTGCGGACTACTACGGCTCCATCACCATTTCCGTGACCGTGCCCGAATACTGACGACAGTCACCGCAGCGCCCCTACCCGTCCTTGGGAGACGGTTCGGGCGTTGCCTCCTTCGGCGGATCGGTGTCGGCACGGGCGCGCGCCTGGTCCTTACGCCGCTTCAGGTTGTCGCGGAGCGCGGCAGCAAGCCGGTCTTGGCGCGTTTTTTCGCTGTCTGTCATCGCTGGACCACCCATGGGTGCTGCGCTTTGCAAGGTCAATACCTTTCAAAGCTCTGCGCTTTCATTATGTCTGCCATGCAGGGGCATCAATGTGCTTCACATCAAGGAACGACCATGACGATCAGGAAAACGTTGGCCATCGGCGCAATTCTCGCCGGCACGATCACGGGCGCTCACGCCACCGACATCGTGATCTATACAGGTGGCGCCCCCACTGGGGAGGGCTCCACCTATCACAATGGGATGGGTAAGGCCGTTGAGGAACAGCTGCGCGAGTTGGCGCGGCCGTTCGGCTATGAGGTGCGACGCATCCCATCGGGCGGCGCTGTGGCGAACGCCAATGCCTGCGCCAAGGAAACCCAGAATATCTGCTTTGGCATCGGCCAGGGCGGTCTGTCCTATGACGCTGTGGGGACGGGCGACACGCAGATCCTGCGCAACGATCTGCCTGGCGAATGCGCCATGGCGTTCACCAACGAGCCGCGCCTTCCCAACTGGCGCTCTGTGATGTCGAATGCGGCGCGCGTCACCTTCGTGGTGCCTGAAGGGTCCGGCTCGGAAGCCTTCATCCGCAAGGTGTTCGAGGCCGAGCCGTCGCTGGCAGGCACCACGCCCAACTTCAAGTACGCGCGCGGCCAGGACGCGATTTTCAAGGAAGTGTTGTCCACGCGCGGTGCCGTCGGCGTCTTTTACGCCTACCCGAACCCCACCGACGGCATGGTGAACTCCGCCGCCGAAGAGGGCATGACCGTGATGGGCATTCTGTCGCCCGCCGTCGCCCAGGGCTCCAACGACTTCTACCTGAACCGCAAAGCCCCTTACGAGCTGTCCTGGTTCGGCTTCGGCGAAACCAAGACCGCGCGGGCCATGTGCTCCAAGGCGCTGTTGTTTGCAGGCGATCCCTCAAAGCTTGAGGACACCTGGGCCCAGGGCGACTACGAGGAGTTCATCACCAAGCTGAAGGCGCTTCCTGCTGACGCGTTCATCCCCCAGGACGGCCCCCTCGCGCGCCTGATGAAGGAAGTGGAGACCCTGTCTGAAGAGTACGGTGTGTCCGAGATGGTCACCGATCTGGACCGTCAGGTGCAAGAGCGCTTCTAAGCGCTCACCCGTTTCGGCGAGGCTGGGACGATCCATCAGCCCCAGCCTCGCCACACCGCCGGCTTGACGTTGTCGCAATACAGTCTAAAGTTGCGCCATGGTGTGGCGAACTTTTGCAGTTTTGGCGGTGGCGGCGTGTGTGGCGTCCGCGTGCACCCCGTCTGAGGATTTGATCCAGGCTGCCTACTACAAGTCTGACGAGCGTCATCGCGTGCTCGCCTATCGCTCCCATGGTGATCTGACGCCAGGCCAGGCGCGCGCATTGTTAAAGAACGTCGCGTGGACAGAGGGCACCCTCACTGCCGCCTACCTTTATGAGGAAGACGGCGACATCCCCCGCGAGGCCATTTCCAGCGCCAGCGATTATCTGGCCGCCATGCGCATCACCGAGCGCCCACCCTACAACGTGTGGTACTGCCGCTTGGTGATCGCCCCTTCCGGCGGCCGCACCTATGACGGCCACTGCATCCAATACCGCCCGTAGGCCACGTCCTCAACCTGCTCAGAGCCAGATGAGATGCACCCGTCCTTTGATGGGGCGCAGTTTACTTGGTACGCACGATGCCATCCGAGCCGAAACGGCTTGAGGGTTACATTTCCAATGGCCCGTCCGGTCACGGGGAAAACACTCTTGCACCCTTCGCCCCTTAGACGCCTGCGTATCGCATATGGGACTTGCGTGGGGCGCGATTGCATACCGGGTGCGCACTGTCGCTGGGTTGCGGATTGAGCCATGAAGGACGATTGTTAGGCGGCAATGGTCGCCGTGCCCCTCACTCCATCGAAAAATGACGTCTTGATCGGCATCACCTGGAAGGTGGCGTCGGCGCTGGTCTTTACCCTCATGCTGACGGCAGTGAAGATCGCCGGCGAGCGCATCCCCGTCGGGCAGATGCTGTTTGCCCGCAACCTCTTCGGGCTCATCCCCGTCCTCATCCTTGTGGCCTACACCGCAAGCCTTCGCGAGGCACTGCAAACCTCCAACGTCGGTGGTCACGTGCGCCGCGCCATCTCGGGCATGCTGGCCATGGGCCTTTGGTTCGCGGCCCTTCAACGCCTCTCCTTCCCCGAAGCGACGGCCATCATCTACGCGGCGCCTTTGTTGATGGTGATCCTCGCCGCCACAGTCCTTCGCGAGACGGTGCGTATCTATCGCTGGTCGGCTGTGGGCGTTGGCCTTTGCGGCGTCTTCGTCATCATTTACCCGCAAGTGGAGAACGGGTTCGACATCTGGCACAACGCAGCCGCCCTCGGCGCGTTAATGGCCCTTGGTGCGGCCGCCTTCATGGCGCTCACATCCATCTTCGTACGCCAACTCGCCAAGCAGGAATCCACGCTTACCATCGTCCTATACTTTCTGATTGCAGGCAGCTGCGTCACCGCGCTGACAGCGCCCACATGGGTCATGCCCTCGTTCTGGGACGCTGTGTTGTTGGTGGTGATCGGTATTCTCGGCGGCGTCGGCCAGTTGATGATCACCCAGGCGTTCCGCCACGCGGAAGCCTCCGTCATTGCCCCTTTTGAATATTCTTCCATGATTTGGGTTGTGGCGATCGGCTATTTGGTGTTCGACGAAATTCCGCAGACGGCAGTGCTTGTGGGCGCGGCCATCGTCATCGCGTCAGGCTTGTTCGTGATCTGGCGCGAGAGCCGGCTCGGCCTGCAACGCGAGGAGCGGAAGGTGGGGGCGCCCCTGCGGCCGTAGGCCGTGCCGCCCCCCAAAACAAATGGGGTAACGGCGTATGGCGAACTGGCTCTTGGCCCCCGTGTGGCCGCTGGCGATCTTCTCTTCGGAAAAGGCTTTTAGCAAAAATCCACTCTTGCGCAGCGAACGGCTCAACAGACGCGGCCTTCATGCTTTTCGCGTCGCCCTTGCCCATCGCATGGCCGACAGGCGCAGGCGCAAGCTTGCCAATCTCGTCACCGCGGAGGAGCGCGAGGCCTTCGCAAGGGACGGCGCCATCGTCAAACAACCCTTGTCGGACGAAGCCTTCCAGAAGGTGCGCGATGAGGTGATGGCGATCCGCGCCCCCGCCTACGAGATGCGCGAGGGCGATGCCATCACCCGCCGCATCGCCGTCACCCCCCAAATTCTAAAGTCCTGCCCGGCCCTGAACGACCTTCTCACCTCTAAGGCCTACCAGGGGCCGATCCGCTATGTGGGCTCGTTCGATGTGGCCCCTTACCTCTACATTCAGACCATCTACACCCACGTAAACGGGGACTCCAACGCCCCCGACCCGCAGAACGATCTGCACATGGACACCTTCCACCCCACCGTCAAAGCCTGGCTCTGGCTGGACGATGTGGACGAGGCGATGGGCCCGTTCGCCTACGTTTTCGGCTCTCACAAGGTGGATCAGCGCCGCCTTGCCTGGCACAAGAGGCGCAGCGTCATCGCCTCCACGGGCGGCCCCAATGGGGGCTCGTTTCGTGTCAGTGAGGCTGAGCGTACGCACCTTCGCCTTCCCGACGCGCACAAGTTCGTTGTTCCCAAAGGCACCATGGTGGCGGGCGACACCTTCGGCTTTCACCGCCGCACCCGCGCCACGCGGCCCTCACGCAGGGTGGAGCTGTGGGCCTCAAGCCGACCCAACCCGTTTTATCCGTTCGTGAAAAACTGGTTCTGGCCGCTGCCAGGGCTTGAGCATCGCCAAGCGATCCTCTGGCAGAAGTACGCCACCTGGGCCCACAAGAAGGGTCTGCGCGCCCGCAAAGACTGGCACTATGTGGGGATCGTCACGCCTGCGTCGGACCCCGTCCACACCGACTGATCAGCAGGCCGGGCGCCTCGCCTAAAGGCAGCGTAGCCGGCCCCCAGCAGCCTGTCGTTGACAAATGCCCATTGGCAGGCGGAAAGTCGACGTTTGCTGTTGCAAGCGTTGGTCGCCACAGCTCCCACCACTGCCGTGCCGAGGCGCATTGCCTCGGACAACCCCAAGGGAGGGCGGCCATGACGATCCTGACCGAGCTGTTCAATCGCATCAGCGATTTCACCTGGGGGTGGGCGCTCGTGCCCTTCCTTGTGGTGATCGGCGGCTTCTTCACGCTGTCCTCGCGCTTCATTCAGATCCAGTATTTCAAGCGCATGTTCGGCGTCTTGACGAAGCGCCAGCCGGGGGTGGCCGGCCATGTCAGCTCCCGTGCAGCGCTCCTCGTCAGTGTCGGCGGACGCGTCGGCGGCGGCAATATCGCAGGCGTTGCGGTCGCCATCACCCTTGGCGGGCCCGGCGCGGTGTTCTGGATGTGGGCCATCGCCCTCGTCGGCATGGCGACCAGCCTTTTTGAGTGCTCCCTCGCCCAGCTCTACAAACGCACCGAGCCGGACGGCACCTATCGTGGCGGCCCCGCCCAATACATCATCCACGGGCTTGGTCGGAACTTCACCTGGCTGGCGGTGATCTACGCGGTCTGCCTCATCGCCGCCTTCGCGCTCGGCTTCAACGCCTTCCAAGGCAACACCGTCGCAGGCGCCCTGCAGGAAAGCTTCGCAGTGGAGCGCTACTACACGGGCATCGGTCTTTCGGTCATTACGGCGCTCGTGGTGTTCGGCGGCATCAAGCGCATTGCCCAGGTGGCCGATGTTGTCGTCCCCGTCATGGCGGTCGGCTACATCACCCTTGCCCTCCTCGTCATCGTCCTCAACATCGCCGACGTTCCTGGTGTCATCCTGACCATCTTGAAGAACGCGTTCGGGTTCGAGGAAGCTGTGGCAGGGGGCGTTGGGGCGGCCATCTCCCAAGGGCTGCGGCGGGGGCTGTTCTCCAACGAGGCGGGGCTCGGCTCGGCGCCCAACGTCGCCGCCGTCGCCTACGTGCCGCACCCCGTGACACAAGGGGTGGCGCAGTCCCTGTCGGTGTTTATCGACACCATGATCATCTGCAGCGCCACAGCCTTCATGATCCTGTTGAGCGACGTCTATCAGCCGGGCGCCGACATTGATGGCGTCGTGCTGACACAGACCGCCCTTTCCTCCCACCTTGGCAGCTGGGCGGACGATGCGCTGGCCGTCGCGATCCTGCTGTTTGCCTTCTCGTCCATCGTCTACAACTACTATCTGGGCGAGACGGGGCTATCGGTCTTCACCGAGAACTGGGCGGCACGGCAGACGCTGAGGGTGGTGATTATCGGCATTGTCTTCCTAGGCGCGACGGCGGAAGGGGCAACCTCGGTCTTCTTCTTCTCCGACCCGCTGATGGGTGTCCTCGCCCTCGTCAATCTGATTGCGATCTTGATGCTTTTCCCCGTGGGCCTACGCCTGGTGAGGGACTATCACAATCAACTTGCCGCGGGTGCGGATGAGCCGAAGCTCGACCCCGAAGCCTACAAGGACCTTGATATCGACCCGACGGCATGGACCAACGACCAGACGGCCGTCGCCCCGGAACCACCGGCCGCTTCTGTCGAACAGAGCCGCTGACAAGGGCGGCCGCTACATCCTGAAGACGCCGAATCGCGTGTCTTCGATGGGCGCGTGCAAGGTGGCGGCAAAGGCCAGCGACAAGACGCGCCGCGTGTCCCTGGGGCGGATCACACCATCGTCCCACAGCCGCGCTGTGGCGTAGAGGGGGTGGCCCTCAGCCTCATACGTGTCGCGGATGGGGGCCTTGAAGGCCTCCTCTTCCTCAGGCCACCAGGTGCCGCCGCCAGCCTCGATGTTGTCGCGCTTGATGGTGGCGAGCACCGAGGCCGCCTGTTCGCCCCCCATCACCGAGATCCGCGCCGTCGGCCAGGTGAACAGGAAGCGCGGGCTGTAGGCGCGCCCGCACATCCCATAATTTCCCGCCCCGTAGGACCCGCCGACGATGAGGGTGATCTTGGGTACGGCCGCGCACGCCACCGCGGTCACCAGTTTGGCGCCGGCGCGGGCAATGCCGCCCGCCTCATACTCCCGCCCCACCATGAAGCCTGTGATGTTTTGCAGGAACAGAAGCGGGATCTTGCGCTGGCAGCACAGCTCGACGAAGTGCGCGCCCTTGTCGGCACTTTCGGAAAACAAGATGCCGTTGTTGGCAATGATCCCGATGGGCATCCCCGACAGGCGGGCAAACCCCGTCACCAGCGTCGTCCCATAAAGCGCCTTGAACTCGTCGAACCGCGAGCCGTCCACCAAGCGGGCGATAATCTCGCGAATGTCGGTCTGCTTTTTGAGGTCGGCAGGCATGGCGGCATCGATGTCGTCCACCGCAGGCGGCTCTGGCGCGTCCAGCGCAAGGGCGTGGATGGACGGTGGCGCAAGGTTGGCGACGGCACGCCTTGCCATGGCCAGCGCCTGCCTGTCGTCCACCGCATAGTGGTCGGCAACGCCGGACAGGCGGGCATGAACGTCCGCCCCGCCAAGGTCCTCCGCGCTCACCACCTCGCCCGTGGCCGCCTTCACCAAAGGCGGGCCGCCAAGGAAAATGGTGCCTTGATGGCGCACGATGATCGCCTCGTCGGCCATTGCAGGCACATAGGCCCCGCCGGCCGTGCACGAGCCCATGACGACGGCAATCTGCGCAATGCCCTCAGCCGACATGGTGGCCTGGTTGTAGAAAATCCGCCCGAAATGGTCGCGGTCGGGGAAGACTTCGGTTTGGTTGGGAAGGTTCGCCCCGCCCGAATCCACAAGGTAGACGCAGGGGAGGCGATTTTGCCGCGCGATCTCCTGTGCGCGGACGTGCTTTTTGACCGTCATGGGGTAGTAGGTGCCGCCTTTGATGGTGGCATCGTTGCACACCACCATCACCGGCCGCCCGCACACCGAGCCGATCCCCGTGATCAGCCCTGCGGCATGGATCGGCTCGCCATAAAGCCCGTTCGCCGCAAGGGGCGAAAGCTCCAGGAACGGCGCGCCGGGGTCGAGCAGCGTCTCCACGCGCTCCCGCGGTAAAAGCTTGCCGCGTTTCAGGTGACGCTCGCGCGCCCTTTCCGAGCCGCCCTTTGCCGCATCAGCAAGGCGCTGGTCCAGGTCCTCCACAAGGGCGCCCATGGCAGCGCGGTTTGCCTCTTTGCTGGAGGGGTCGAGGGCGGATTGCAATTGTGTCACGGCGGCCTCTCGTCTGCGATCAGTGCGCACCTGGCGCCGTACCAGTCTAGGGTCTGGTCCCACGAAATGCATCGATCCAGTGGTTCCAATCCGCTGCAACGGCGTTAAAGGATGTGGGTCTGTGGAAGGGGACCCCATGTTTGCCGATCGCATCGAAGGAAAGTGGATCGACGCCTTCGCCGAGCTCTTTGAAGCCGCCGCCGTCAGGCCCGCCGAAACCGTTGCCATTTTGGCCGAAACCCAGTCGCGCGAGATCAACGTCCACCTTGCCGAGCTTGCCCTGTCGCGGCTTGGCGTGCGGCCCTATCGTCTCGTTGCCCCTTCGCTGCGCTCCGGTCGGATGATCAGCCGCTCCACGGGCGCCTCACAGGTGCTGACGGGGCTCGACCCTCTGGTCGCCGCCATGCAGGCTGCCGATGTGGTGGTGGACCTCACCCTCGAAGGCCTGATGCACGCCCCTCAGACGGGCGCCATCCTCTCCTCAGGCACACGCATCCTCGTCATTTCCAACGAGCATCCTGAGATCTTGGAGCGCATGCGCCCCGACCCTTCCCTCAAGGAGGCAACGCTCCAGGCCGCGCGGCGCGCACGCAGCGCCAAGACCATGACCGTCACCTCCAAGACGGGGTCCGACCTCACCGTGAATATGGAAGGGGCGCAGACCGTTGGCGTATGGGGGTGGACGGATAAGCCAGGCACGCTTGCCCACTGGCCTGGCGGCATTGTCGTGTCTTTCCCGCGGGCAGGCACCGTTGCGGGGCGGCTCGTTTTGTCGCCGGGGGACATGAACCTCACCTACAAGCGCTACATCGAAAGCCCCGTCGCCCTCACCCTGAAGGATGACCGTGTGGTCGCAGTGGAAGGAAACGGGGTCGACGCCAAGCTGATGCGCGACACATGGGCGGCATGGAACGACGACGATGCCTATGCGGTGAGCCACGTGGGCTGGGGCCTCAACCCTGGCGCCAGGTGGGATGCGATGACCATGGTGGACAAAGGCCACCACAACGGCACCGAGCTGCGCGCCGTTCCCGGCAACTTCCTGTTCTCCACCGGCGCGAACGAGTTTGCGGGCCGCTATTGCGAGGGCCATTTCGACCTGCCGATGATGGGCTGCACCATCAAGCTGGACGGCGAGGCGGTGGTGGACGAGGGACGGCTCGTTTGACACTCTCCCACGACAAGGCGGCGTTGCGCCGGGCTGCCCTCAAAGCCCGCCAAAACGCCGCGCGTGCCATACCGAATGCAGCGGAACGGCTTGCGCAGCACGCCGACGCCCTCCCGCCCTTCACCCTCATTGCCGCTTACGTCCCAATGCGTGATGAGATCGACCCCGTCCCCCTTGCGCTCGCCGCCTCCAGCGGCCGCCCCATCGCGCTGCCGGCTGTTGCCGGCAAACAGATGTCTTTCCGCGCCTGGTGCGAAGGCGACCCGCTGACGGACGGCCCCTTCGGCACCCGCGAGCCCATGGGCGAAAGCGTCGTGCCAGACCTCCTCCTCGTCCCCCTCCTCGCCTTTACCAGAAAGGGCGACAGGCTCGGCTATGGCGCGGGCCACTATGACCGCTGGCTTGCCCGCCACGAGGCGACGGCCATCGGCGTTGCCTATGGCGCCCAAGAGGTCCCTTCACTCCCGGTGGAACCGCACGACGTGCCCCTCACCGCCATTTTGACAGAGGCGGACATCATACACTGCCGCGCACCGGGGGCTTTATGCGTCTGATCGTTCTGGGTGACGTTGTGGGCCGCTCCGGCCGGCAAGCCGTCACCACCCACCTGCCGCGCCTCATCGCCCGGTTTGGCGTGGACTTCACCGTCATCAACGGTGAGAACGCTGCCGGTGGCTTCGGCATCACCGAGGAGATCCTCGACAGCCTCCTCGATGCAGGCGCCGATGCTGTCACCACAGGCAACCATGTTTGGGACCAGAGGGACGCGCTTGTCTTTATCGAGCGGCAGCCCCGCCTCCTGCGGCCCATCAACTACCCGCCAGGCACACCTGGCCGGGGCGCTGCCATGTACACGGCCCGCAACGGGGCGCGGGTGATGGTCGCCAACGTCATGGGCCGCCTCTTCATGGATGCGCTGGACGACCCCATCCGCACACTCGACCCCGCCATTGAGATGCACAGGCTCGCCAGCGAGGTGGACGCCTCGGTGGTGGACGTTCACGCCGAGGCGACCAGCGAAAAGCAGACGCTGGGTCACATTCTGGATGGCCGCGTGTCTGTGGTGATCGGCACCCACACCCATGTGCCGACCTCGGACCACCGCATTCTGGCAGGCGGCACCGCCTTCATGACCGACATCGGCATGTGCGGGGACTACGATTCGGTCATCGGCATGGATAAGGAAGAGCCCATGCGGCGGGCCACCTACCAGGTTCCCGGCCAGAGGATCGGCCCTGCCATGGGTCCTGCCACAATCTCTGGCCTTGCCGTTGAGACGGACGATGCCACAGGACTTGCCGCATGGATCAGCCCGATCCGCTGCGGCGGCGTGTTGGAAGAGATCCTTCCCCTTCGCTGGGACACGGAGGGCAGTGCGAAGATCAGCGCCTGATCCGGGTTTTCTTCGTCCCCGAAATTGCTATGTGAAGCGGATAAGGGGACGATCATGGCCGGCCATTCCAAATTCAAGAACATCATGCACCGCAAGGGCGCGCAGGACGCCAAGCGGTCCAAGCTCTTTTCCAAGCTGTCGCGGGAGATCACCGTGGCGGCGAAGATGGGCACGCCCGACCCCGGCATGAACCCGCGGCTGCGACTTGCGATCCAGGCCGCCAAGGCCCAGTCGGTCCCCAAGGACAACATCGAGCGCGCCATCAAGAAGGCGCAGGCCGACGAGGACGCCAACTACGAGGAGGTGCGCTACGAGGGTTACGGGCCCGGTGGCGTCGCCGTCCTCGTGGAGGCGTTGACGGACAACCGCAACCGCACCGCAGGGGTCGTGCGCGCCGCCTTTTCAAAGCACGGCGGCGCCCTTGGCGAGACCGGCTCGGTCTCCTTCATGTTCGACAGGGTGGGTGAGGTGGCCTATCCGCCCGACACCGCCGACGCCGACGCCGTCATGGAAGCCGCCATCGAGGCTGGCGCCGAGGACGTGACGTCTGACGAAGACGGCCACGTCATTACCTGCGCCTTCGAGGATGTGGCCGACGTTTCCGCAAAGCTTGCCGAACAGCTCGGCGAGGCCGAAGCCGTGCGCATCGTCTGGCGCCCGCAGAACACGACGCCGGTGGACGAGGACAAGGCCGGCACCTTGATGAAGCTGATCGACGTATTGGAGGACGACGACGACGTCCAAAACGTCTTCGCGAACTATGAAATCAGCGACGAAGTGATGGAAAAGCTCGCCGCCGCCTAACCCCGTCGCCGGCGCGACACGACGCCCACCGAAGCCTCCCCGCGGGGCCACCCTCGCGCCATGAGGGACCGAGGCCCCCCTTAACGGCCCGAACCAACACTCACCGCTCGGGGGAAGGCCGCAATGCCGCGTTCGCTGCAGGTTCCTTGATGGTTTCCCTGAAAGGCGCTGCAGGGTAAGTCCCCAAAATCCGCAGCTCGGCGGAGAAGAACGCCAACTCCTCCAGCGCCAGCGTCACGCCAGGGTCTTCGATATGCCCTTCGATGTCGGCGTAAAAGAGGGTGGCGAAGAACTGCCCGCCAATCTGATAGCTCTCAAGCTTGACCATGTTGACGCCGTTGGTGGCAAACCCGCCGAGGGCCTTGTAGAGGGCTGCCGGCACGTTGCGGACCCGAAACAGGAACGAGGTCATCGCCATGGTTCCGCGCTCCATGGGCTCAGGCTCAGCGGCAAGGATCACGAAGCGTGTGGTGTTGTGGGCCTCGTCCTCCACGTCGCTGCGGGCGATTTCCAGCCCATAGATTTGCGCGGCAAGACGCGAGGCGATGGCCCCAACGGACGGATCTTTCTGTTGCGCCACCATGCGCGCGGACCCTGCGGTGTCGGCCGCGACCACCGGCTTCAGCCCCAGGCTGCGCAGCGTTTTGCGGCACTGGCCAAGGGCTTGGACATGGGAGTGTACGGTGCGCACGTCCGACAGGCTGGTGCCAGGCACCACCATGAGCTGATGGCGGATTGGCAGAAAATACTCACCCACGAAGTGAACATCCGATGAGGGGAGCATGCGGTGAATGTCCGCAACACGCCCCGCGACGGAGTTTTCGATGGGGATCATCGCGTAGCGCGCCGTGCCATGCTCCACGGCGGCAAAGCAATCCTCGAAGGTGGGCAGCGGCACAGCGATGGCGTTGGCAAAAGCCTCCGTCACGGCGATGTGGGAGTTGGCACCGGGTTCGCCTTGGAAGACGACCCGCTCGGTCACGTTGGCTTTCACGTCAGTCTCTCCGAGGAAAGGAGCTTGCGGGCCATCTCTAGGTCGGCAGGGGTGTCGACGCCAAGGGGCACGGCGGATACGAGGGCGGCATCGATGCGCATTCCCGCCTCCAAGGCGCGCAACTGCTCAAGCCTTTCCCGCTTTTCCAAAGGCGAGGGCGCCAAGGCGACGAAGCGCGACAGAGCCGCCCGCCGAAAGGTGTAAAGGCCGATATGGTGCAGCAAGGGCCCCTCGCCTGAAGGCGCCGTCGCGCGCGTGAAATAAAGCGCGCGGTAAAGCCCGTTGCCCCGCTCAGAGCCGATGCATTTGACCACGTTGGGATCGTCACGCTCGGCAGGGTCGGTGATGATCGCCACAAGGGTCGCAATGTCCACGGCACCGTCGTCCATGGGGGCAAGGGCTGCGCGGATGGAGGCAGGGTCGATTGTTGGGAGGTCGCCTTGGAGGTTCACGACACAGTCATGCACGCCGTCGGGGTCGAGCAGGGTCAGAGCCTCGGCAATGCGGTCAGAGCCTGAGGGGTGGTCGGCCCGTGTGCGGACCGCCTCGCCCCCGGCCTTCCTAACCGCATCGGCAATCTCCCCCCCGTCGCACGCGACGGCCACACGGCCAACGTCCGCCTCAAGGGCACGGTTGAGCACCTGTACGATGAGAGGCAGCCCCGCCACATCCACAAGTGGTTTTCCTGGCAGACGCGTTGCGGCCATGCGGGCCGGGATGAGGACAATGGGGTTCAAAGCCACGCGTCTCCATCCTCGCGCACCGCTGCGCATGTACAACGGTTGCACCGAACTCGTGCGCCGCGGTGTCTCAATTGCCTGGTGATGGTTGCCTCTCTATAGCTTTTCTATAGCAGTGTATGACTGCACCCCTACGGCGCAGCTGCCCCCCAACCCGACCTCAGCAGGGGCGGTATTCCCACAACGGTTCGGGCGAGATAACGGACAAGGACCTGATCGGCAATGAACGCTTTCGAAATCAACAAGATCATAGGCGCGGTGCTCGGTGCGCTGGTGTTCGTGATGGGTCTGAGCGTGTTGTCCGATCTCATTTTCGACGAACACCCGCTTGACGAGCTGGCCTATGGCGTTGACGCCCCGCCCGACACCTCGGCGGAAAACGAGGCGGGCGAGAGCGAGCCTGAGGAAGCCTTTTCCGTCCTTTTGGCGAGTGCCGATCCCGTTGCGGGCGAAAACTCCGTCGCCGTGTGCGCTGCGTGTCACAGCTTCGATGATGGGGGCCCCAACGGCATCGGCCCCGCCCTTTACAACGTGGTCGGCCGCGAAATTGCCGGTGTGGCCGACTTTGGCTACTCCAACGCTTTGGTGACCCACGGCGAAGGCAAGACCTGGTCCTATGAAGAGCTGAACGGCTTTCTGGAAAACCCGCAAGGCTGGGTTCCTGGCACCACCATGAGCTATGCAGGCGTGAAGGACGCAAAGGAACGCGCGAACCTCGTGGCGTACCTGCGCTCCATCTCGCCTGACGCGCCACCCCTTCCGGAAGTGCCCGAAGCGACGGAAGAGGCTGCCATCGAGGGCGGCGAGACGGAAACGGCAGCCGTCGCCAACGAAGCCGCGCCCGAGGACGCCACGCAGACCGACGCTGCCACAGATGGCAGCACCGACGTTGCAAGCACCGATGCGGCCGGCACCGACGCGCCGGCCGCAGATTCGGGGACGGACGCCTTCACGCAGCTGGTTGCATCAAGCGACCCCTCCACCGGTGAGGCGAACGCTGCGGTCTGCATGGCCTGCCACACCGTCAACGAGGGTGAGCCCAACCGCGTCGGCCCCAACCTTCACGGCATTTTCAGGGCGCCCATCGCTGCGAAGGAGTTCAACTACTCCAGCGCCATGAAGACCTATGCTGAGTCCCACGGTGAGTGGACGATCGCCAACCTCAACGACTATCTGCTGCATCCGATGGAGACCGTTCCGGGCACGCTGATGGCCTATGCCGGCATTCCCGACGATGACACCCGCGCAGCGGTGATCGCGTGGCTCCATTCGCTGTCGCCTGAATCGGGACCGATCGTCGCGGGCGGGCAGTAAAACAAAGCCTGCCGGACACCTTGAAGTGTTGCGGCGGGCACCCCCAAACACTCTCACAGTGTTGATGAGCCGACAGTCCTTTGCCGGCTCTTTTTGCGTGTGCAGCGTCGACCGTGCAAAACCCTCAAATCGCTCACAGTTATGCACGTCGTGCTCGACGCCGGCGCAAAATGCTCCATTACATCTGCGTTAGACTGAACGGAGTGCCTTTGCGAAGTCACGCCGGAACCCTACTCTGAGGCGAGTCGTAATAGCGAGGAGGTGTCTCATGCGCGCCACAGTTCTGGCTGTCGCCACAGCGCTCGTGTCGACGGTGTGGTTGTCCGCCCCGACAACACACGCCAGCGAATTCAACGCCGAACCCCAGTGGCGTCACGCAACCTCCCTCACAGGAAGCCCCAAATACCCCGAGGGCTACACCCACTTCGACTATGTGAACGCCGACGCCCCCCAAGGCGGGGTGGTGCGCCTGTCCACCCCGTCAGGCTTCGACACGTTCAACCCGCTCCTTCGCAAGGGCAACCCCGCGCCGGGCCTCCTCCTCATCAACGAAACGCTGATGACACCGTCCTACGACGAGATCAGCAGTTCGGCCGGCTACGGACTCATTGCCGATGCCGTGCGCTACCCTGACGACTATTCCTGGGTGGAGTACCGGATCGACCCCAATGCCCGCTTCCATGACGGCAAGCCCGTCACCACCGAGGACGTGATCTGGTCGCTGGACGCCGCCAAATCCGTCAACCCGCTGTACGAGTTCTATTACAAGGACGTGGTTTCCGCTGAGGATGTGGGCGACGGCGTGGTCCGCTTCAACTTTGCCCGCGCAGGCAACCGCGAGCTGCCCCACATCCTCGGCCAGCTCCAGGTGTTGCCCAAACACTGGTGGACGGGGACGACGCCGGACGGTCGCCAGCGCTCCATCGAAAACAGCACCCTTGAGCCGCCTCTTGGCTCCGGTCCCTACAAAATCGGCCGTTTCGAGCCCAACCGCTCCGTCGAGTACGTCAAGGTCGACGACTATTGGGCCGAGGATCACCCCACTCAGGTGGGCAAGAACAATTTCGACACCCTGCGCTACGAGGTCTACCTGGACCAGTCTGTCCTGCTTGAGGCCTTCAAGGGCGACCGGTTTGATTTCCGCTCCGAAAACAGCGCCAAAAACTGGGCCCTCGGCTACGATTTTCCCGCGGTTCGCGATGGCCGCGTGGTGAAGGAGGTGTTCCCCGACGAAGGCCGCGGCGTGATGCAGGCGTTCGTCCTGAACCTGCGGCTCGACAAGTTCAAAGACCCGCGAGTGCGCCGCGCCCTCAACCTCCTTTATGATTTTGAGAGTCAGAAGGAGACCATCTTCTTCGGCCAGTACGACCGCATCGCCTCCTACTTCGAAGGGACAGAGCTTGCCGCACGCGGCCTGCCCGAAGGGCGCGAACTGGAAATCCTCGAGGAGGTACGCGACCTCGTCCCCGCGAGCGTCTTCACCGAGCCTTACGAGAACCCGGTCAACGGCAACCCTCAGAACGTGCGCACCAACGCCCGCGAGGCCGTGCGCCTGTTCCGCGAGGCGGGTTATGAGATCCGCAACGGCAAGATGGTGAACGCCGAGACGGGCGAGCCCTTCACCATCGAGCTGGTGGACAACTCCCCCACCTTGGAGCGTGTCGCCCTTCCCTACCAGCAGAGCCTTGCGCGCATTGGCGTCGACATGACACTGCGCATTGTCGACACCTCCCAGTATATCAATCGCTTGCGCAACCGCGATTTTGAGATGACGGTCTTGGTGTTCGGCCAGTCGCTCTCACCAGGCAACGAGCAGTTGGAGTATTGGGGCTCCGAAGCTGCCGACCGCCCGTCATCGCAGAACTATATGGGCATCCAGGACCCTGGTGTTGATGCACTGATCGAAAAGGTCATCCTCGCGGAGGATCGTGAAGATCTGGTCGCCGCCACGAAGGCCTTGGACCGTGTGCTTTTGCACAACCACTTCATGGTGCCACAGTACTATAGCAACACGCTGCGCACGGCCCGCTGGGATCGCTTCGGCCACCCCGACAACATTCCGCCCTATACCCACGGCTTCCCCACCATCTGGTGGTGGGACGAGGACAAGGCCACCAAGGTGGGGTCGCCCTCATGAGCGCCCTGTCCCGCCGCACCATGCTGGCGCTGTCGGGCGCCGCAGCCACCCTTTGGGCCTCGCCCCTGCGTGCCACAACGCTGACGACGGACGTGGCCGAGGCGGACACGCGCAGCCACGCGCTCCTCGTCTTTGACAAGCCGAAATACCCTGTCGGCTTCACCCACTTCGACTATGTGAACCCCGACGCACCGAAGGGCGGGGAGATCCGCCTTACCGCCTCCACCTGGGCCTTCAATCAGAACCCCATCACCTACAACACCTTCAACACCTTCATCCTGCGGGGCGATGCGCCGCCGCTGATGGAGATGTGCCACGGCACGTTGATGACCCGCGCGCTGGACGAGCCAGACGCGGTCTACGCCCTCATCGCCGAATGGGTGGAGGTGGAGGGCAAACGCTACGCCTTCACCATCAACCCCAACGCACGCTTTTCCGACGGCAGCCCCTTGACGGCCGAAGACGTCGCCTTCTCCGCCGAACTCCTCCTGGAGAAGAGCCACCCCATCCTGCGCAACATCCTGGCGGGGATCGAAAGCGTGGAGGCGGCGGACAAGGACACAGCCGTCATCACCTTCAAGGACGGCACGTCGAACCGCCTGCCGCCCCTTGTCACGGCGCTGATGCCGATCCTGTCGAAGGCCTACTACACCGCCAACGACTTTACTGAGGCAACGCTCGATATCCCTGTTGGATCAGGCCCTTACACCGTCGGCGATCACGCCCCGGGCCGCTTTGTCACCTACCGAAGGCTGCCCGATTACTGGGCTGCCGACCTTCCCACCCAGCGCGGCCACAACAACTTCGACCGTCTGCGGATGGAGTTTTACCGCGAGCACACCATCAGCTTCGAGGCCTTCAAGAAGGGCGACGTCACCTTCCGCGAGGAGTTCACCTCGAAAACCTGGGCGACGGAATACGACTTTCCTGCCGTCCAGGATGGCCGCATCAAGAAGCACGTCTTCCCTGACGAGCGGCCGGCAGGCGCGCAAGGTTGGTTCATGAACGCGCGTCGGGAGAAGTTCGCCGACCCCCGTGTGCGCGAGGCTCTGAACTACGCCTTCGACTTCGAGTGGACCAACGCCAACGTCTTTTACGGCGCCTACACGCGCACCCCCTCCTTCTTCGTCAATTCCGACATGATGGCGACGGGCGAGCCTTCGCCCGAAGAACTCGCCCTGCTGGAACCTTTCCGCGACCAAGTGCCAGCCGCCGTCTTCGGCCCTGCCTGGACGCCGCCCGTCACCGACGGCACAGGCCGCGACAGGGCGCCTTTGCGCGAGGCGAACCGCCTGTTCGCGGAAGCCGGCTGGTCACGCCAGGGCGGCAAGCTCGTCAACGACAACGGTCAGCCCTTCACCATCGAGTTCCTCTACCGCCAGCCGCGGTCGGAACGGGTGCTGCAGCCTTTCGCCTCACGCCTGCGCCTTCTCGGCATCGAGCCGCAGCTTCGGATGGTGGACGCCGCGCAGTTCGAAAGCCGCCTGAAATCCTTCGACTATGACGTCGTGACGCGCCGCTTCTCCCTTTCCCTCACCCCAGGCGAGGTCATCCGCGAGTTCTGGACATCCGCCCGCGCTGACATTGAAGGCTCGCGCAATCTGTCAGGGATCAAAGACCCTGTGGTTGACGCGCTGACCGATACCCTCATCCAGGCCAAAACCCGCGAGGAGATGGTCACAGCGGCGCGCGCCCTCGACAGGGTGCTGCGAAGCGGCTTCTACTGGGTGCCCCAGTGGTACAAGGGCAGCCACACCACCGCGTTTTGGGACATTTTCGGCCGGCCTGAAATCAAGCCGCCCTACGACCTACCCGTCACGACCACTTGGTGGGCGAAGGAGGCCTGACCCATGGCCGCCTACATTCTCCGCCGCCTTTTGCTGATGATCCCGACGCTGTTCGGGGTCATGCTGGTCTCCTTTGCCGTCATCCAGTTCGCCCCCGGCGGGCCGGTGGAACAGGTGATCGCCCAGATCAGCGGCACCGATGTGTCGGCCACCGCCCGCATCTCAGGCGGCACGCCTTCGGGAGACTTTGCCAACACAGGCAGTGAAGCCGCGACAGGGGGCGACACCTCCGCCTACCGCGGCGCACAAGGCCTCGATCCTGAGTTCATTGCCGAGCTTGAGCGGCAGTTCGGCTTCGACAAGCCGCCTGTGGAACGCTTCTTCCTGATGCTGGGCAACTATATCCAGTTCGACTTCGGCGAGAGTTATTTCCGCGACATCAGCGTCATCGACCTCATCATCGAAAAGCTGCCCGTCTCCATCTCGCTCGGCCTTTGGATGACGTTCATCTCCTACGCCATCTCCATCCCGCTCGGCATCCGCAAGGCGGTGAAGGACGGATCGACATTCGATGTGTGGACCTCCGCCATCATCATCGTCGCCTACGCCATCCCTGGCTTCCTGTTCGCGGTGCTCTTGATTGTCCTGTTCGCAGGCGGCTCGTTCTTCGACTGGTTCCCGCTGAGAGGGCTGACGTCCGACAACTGGGACGAACTCTCCCTCTGGGGCAAGGTGATCGACTATCTGTGGCACCTGGTTCTGCCATTGATCGCCCTGTCGCTCGCCTCCTTCGCCACGCTCACGCTGCTCACCAAAAACTCCTTCCTCGAGGAGATACGAAAACAGTACGTGATGACGGCGCGCATGAAGGGCCTGTCGGAGCGCGAAGTGCTTTACGGCCACGTCTTCCGCAACGCCATGCTCATTATCATTGCGGGCTTTCCTGGCGCCTTCATCTCCGCCTTCTTCGCAGGATCGCTGTTGATTGAGACCATCTTCACCCTCGACGGGCTCGGCTATCTCGGCTTTGAATCCATCCTCAACCGCGACTATCCGGTGGTGTTCGGCACCCTTTACATCTTCTCGTTGATGGCGCTGGTGGTGAACCTTGTCACCGACCTCACCTACACCTGGGTCGATCCGCGGATCGACTTTGAGAGCCGGGAGGTCTGAGGATGGAAGACCTCCGCGGCGATCGTGAGAAAACCGGCGGCACCCCCGTGCCGCCCGCCGAACCCACAAACCCCCGCGCGGCCGATGTGGTGGCCGCAGCGCCTCCAGGCCCCATCCACGCCAGCGCCACAACGCTGAACCAGCGCCGCTGGCGCATTTTCCGCGCCCACAAGCGCGGGTTCTGGTCGCTCTGGATCTTCCTCGTCCTGTTCTTCCTGACGCTGTTTGCCGAGTTCATCGCCAACGATCGGCCGCTCCTGATTGTCTACAAGGGCGAAGTCCTCTCCCCCGTCCTGGTGGACTATCCTGAAGAGAAATTCGGCGGCTTCCTGGCGCGGACGGACTATCGCGACCCCTTCATTATCGAAGAGATCGAAGCCAACGGCTGGATGATCTGGCCGCCCATCCGCTACGACTACATTGCCGTCAATTCCACGCCGCCAACCCCGTTTCCCTCAGCCCCGTCCTGGAGTTTCACCAAGGAGCAGCGGTGCGCCGTCTATCCGGGCGGGGTGGACGACCCCAAATGCTCGATCTGGAATTGGAACTGGCTCGGCACCGATGACCAGGGGCGCGATGTTCTGGCCCGCATCATCTACGGCTTTCGCATATCGGTGCTGTTCGGCTTGGTCCTGACGGTGCTGTCCTCCGTCATCGGCATTGCCGCAGGGGCGGTTCAGGGCTATTTCGGCGGCTGGACGGACCTGTTGTTCCAGCGCTTCATCGAGATCTGGACCTCGGTCAACGCCCTTTACATCATCCTGATTCTGGCTGCCGTCTTCTCACCCAACTTCTTCTTATTGTTAGGAATATTGCTCCTATTCTCCTGGGTGGGACTGGTCGGCGTCGTCCGAGCGGAGTTTTTGCGGGCGCGCAATTTCGAATACGTGACCGCTGCCCGTGCGCTGGGCGTGCGATCCGCCACCATCATGTGGCGCCACCTTTTGCCCAACGCGATGGTCGCGACGCTCACCTTCCTGCCCTTCATCATGAACGGGTCCATCACCACCCTCACATCGCTGGACTTTTTGGGCTTTGGCCTGCCGCCGGGTTCGCCGTCTTTGGGTGAGCTGCTGGCCCAGGGCAAGAACAACATTCAGGCCCCGTGGCTTGGCATTTCGGGCTTTATGATCATCGCCTTGATGCTGTCGCTGCTCATCTTCATCGGCGAGGCGGTGCGCGATGCGTTCGACCCGCGCAAGACCTTCGCATGAGGCGCTGACCATGACCGAACCGCTCCTCAGAATTGAAGACCTCTCCGTCGCCTTCCACCAGGACGGGCGCACCACGCTGGCGGTCGACCACGTCTCCCTCTCCCTCGACAAAGGGGAGACGCTGGCCGTCGTTGGGGAGTCGGGCTCAGGCAAATCCGTCACCGCGCTGTCGTGCGTGCGGCTGTTGCCCTACCCGTCGGCGACCCACCCGTCAGGGCGGATCCTGTTCAAAGGCAAGGACATCATGACCATGTCGCCGCGCGAGCTTCAGTCGCTGCGCGGCAACGACATCACCATGATTTTCCAGGAGCCGATGACCTCGCTGAACCCACTCCACAAGGTGGAAAAGCAGGTGGGCGAGATCCTGCGGCGCCACCGCGGCATGTCCGAAAAGCAAGCCCGCGAGCGCACGCTTGAACTTCTCGATGCAGTCGGCATCCAGGATGCGCACAAGCGCCTTACCGCCTATCCGCACCAACTCTCGGGTGGTCAGCGCCAGCGTGTGATGATCGCCATGGCCCTTGCCAACGAACCCGACCTGTTGATTGCCGATGAGCCCACGACGGCCCTCGACGTCACCGTTCAGGCGCAGATCCTTGCCCTTTTGAAGGACATTCAACAGCGCCTCGGCATGGGGCTCTTGTTCATCACCCACGACCTCGGGATCGTCCTCAAGGTGGCCGACCGTGTCGCGGTGATGACGGGTGGCAAAGTGGTGGAGATCGGCGCCACGGAGGACGTCTTCAGCCGCCCGCAGCACGAGTACACACGCCACCTCCTCGCCGCTGAGCCCAAAGGCACCCCGCCAAAACCCAAGCCCGACGCCCCCATCGTTGTTGAGGCTGAGGACCTGAAGGTCTGGTTCCCCATCAAGCGCGGCCTCATGCGCAAAACGGTGGATCACATCAAGGCCGTCGACGGGATCGACCTGTCGCTGCGCCGCGGGGAGACGCTGGGTGTCGTCGGCGAATCGGGCTCGGGCAAGACGACGCTCGGCTTTGCCGTGCTGCGCCTCATCGCCTCAAAGGGCCGCATCGTCTTCATGGGTGAGAGGATCGATGACCGCTCATGGTCCAAAATGCGCGCCTTGCGCTCCGACATGCAGGTGGTCTTTCAAGACCCGTTCGGCTCGCTGAGCCCGCGCATGTCGGTGGCCGACATCGTGTCTGAAGGCCTCAAAATCCACTTTCCCGACAAATCCGCGGCCGAGCGCGACGAGGCTGTGGTCAAAGCGCTGTTGGAGGTGGGCCTCGATCCCACCACCCGCGGCCGCTACCCGCATGAGTTCTCGGGCGGCCAGCGCCAACGCATTGCCATTGCCCGCGCCCTGGTGCTGGAGCCGGACTTCATCATGCTGGACGAACCCACGAGCGCACTCGACCGGTCCGTCCAGGCTCAGGTGGTGGATTTGCTGCGCGACGTTCAGGCCAAGCGCGACCTCACCTTCCTGTTCATCTCCCACGATCTTCAGGTGGTGCGCGCCCTTGCCAACCAGGTGATCGTCATGCGTGGCGGCAAGGTGGTGGAGCGTGGCACCACCGACCAGATTTTCGACGCGCCCAAAACGGACTATACACGCGCCCTTATGGCGGCGGCGCTGTATCATGAGCAGGCGCCGACAGGCGTGGTTGCCGACTGACGTTTCGTTCACCTTAACGACCGTCCCTGGTGGGCCGCCTTTGCGAATCGGTTCAGGGTCGCTGGCCCTGACGACACGATGTGGAGTGACGGCGCGATGGCGTCCGGACGAGAAATGTTTTTTGCGCCCCTGCCGGACGACGCGGTCGCCATCGACGTGCGCCGTGCCCCGCGGGCCAAACGCATGACGCTGCGCATTCCGCCGGGCAACGCGAACCCGGTCGTCACCATTCCCGCCCACGCGCCGCTGCGCTCTGCCGAGCAGTTCGTCAACCAACAGTCCCGCTGGCTTGCCGCCCGCCTTGCAGAGCGTTGCCCCGCCGTCCCATTCGACGATGGCGCGATCATCCCGTTTCGCGGCACTCCGCACACCATCCGCCATATGGGAACGGCAAGGCGCCGTGGTGCCGTCTGGCTAGGCGAGGATGGCAACGCCCTGCACGTGGGTGGCCGGCCAGAGCACTTGCCACGGCGGGTGGGCGACTATCTGCGACGGGCGGCACGGGAGGATCTTGAGCCCCTCGTCGCCAACTTTGCCGCCGCGGTTGGCCGCAAGCCAAAGGCCATCCGCATCAAAGACACACGGGCGCAGTGGGGGTCATGCTCGCCCTCGGGCGTCCTGTCGTTCTCGTGGCGGCTGGTTCTCGCGCCGCCCTTTGTGCTGCGCTACGTCGCTGCGCACGAAGTGGCTCACCTTGTGGAGCTGAACCATTCGGCAGCGTTCTGGCGGGTGAACGCTAAGCTTGACCCCAACCATGAGGCCGCACGCCACTGGCTGCGGCGCAACGGACGCGGCCTTCATGCCGTCGGCGCAACCCCCTCGGCCCCCGACTGAATGGCGCTTGAAGGCCTTTTTGACATCGTCCTGCCCGTCTTCGGGTTCATCGCGCTCGGATACCTTGTCATCGCCCTCAAGTTTCTGCCTGCCGACAGGGGCGACGCGCTCGGCGATTTCGTGTTCATGGTGGCGGTGCCGCTCTTGTTGTTCCGCGCCCTTGGCACGCTGGAGCTCCCCGACATTTCGCCTTGGCCTTTGTGGCTGACCTACTTTTTCGGTGTCGCCGTCAACATGGCGGTGGGGATCTTCATCACCGAGCGGTTGTTCAAGCGCGATGCAAGGGCCGGTGTGGTCGGCGCTGTCTCCACCTCCTACTCCAACCTCGTGATGGTGGGCATTCCCGTCTTCTCCCAAGCCTTCGGGGAAGAAGGCTTGGTGACGGGCTTTCTCCTCGTGGCCATCCATTTGCCGGTGATGATGACGGTCTCTTCCATCCTCATCGAGATCGGCGAGCATCGCGATGGCGTGGCACAAGGACCGCTCCGGCTCGGTCCCGCCATGGTGCGTGTGGTGCGCTCCTTGGCGAAAAATCCACTCATCATCGCAATTGTTGCGGGTGGGTCCTTCCGCGCGACGGGGCTTCCTTTGGAGGGCGTCCCGCGAACGGTGATCGACGGTTTGTCCGACACCGCCATCCCCCTGGCGCTGGTGTCGCTGGGCATGAGCCTCAACAAATACGGTATCCGCGGCAATGTGGCGCCTGCCGTTGTCCTTGGCGTGCTGAAGCTGGGCGTGATGCCGCTGGTGGTCTACCTAGTCGCAGCCCATGTGGCAGGGCTTCCGCCCCTTGCAACGGCCATCGTCGTGCTTGGAGCTGCCTGTCCCACGGGGGTGAATGCGTACCTGTTTGCCGTCAGGTTTCAGACCGGCCTTGCGCTGTCGGCGAACACCATCACGCTGACGACGGTGTTTTCTCTCGTCACGTTCAGCGTCTGGCTCACGTTCTTTGGCGTCTAAAGGACGATCCGCCCGAATTTGATCCAACCAGGCGGATGAAAGCGTGCGCGCACACAAATCTGGCGCATGTCCTCGTGGCTCAATCCGACCCGGATCGGGCGAGACATGCGCGGCGGTCCTATTCCAGGTCGATCATCAGTCTGGGTGCGCGGGGCTTTCGCGAGACCCGAGATTGACGGCGCTTCAAAGGGATCTTGCCCAACACGTCCCGCCCTTTCAGAGCACCGGCCTTCCCCTCCCCGGCGGTGGAAGGCGACCGCGTCCAATCCATGGGCACGACGGTGAAAAGGTCCACAGGCACATCATCCTTGCCAACGATCGACAGGCGCGCGGCAGGCTTGGACGTGAGCAATTCGCGGCGACCTTTGAACGAGGCCACCGTCCGATGGCGCGAGCCGTGGCTTTCGTCGCTACCACCCAAAGGGCGCTCCCACATCGGGGTCGCCCCATCATCGACAGGCACCACGCCAGCGACGGTGCCGGTCGTGTCCTCGTCCGTGCCGTGTGCTTCGCTGTAAGGCTTGAGCGCACGACCCGCCCGTCCTCGCGTGATCGAAGATACCGGTTGCGGTGTCCGCCCACGGATGCGGCGCGTCCGGGTTGGCGTGGAACCTTTGTCGCTCATCCCTTGGGTGTCTCCCGTGCGTTGCCAGTAGGGCAGTGACCCCGTTTCGCTGGCCTCGATCGCCGCCATTTCCTCTCGGGTCAAGCGGTCATCATAGTGGTGCGCATAGAGGCCCGGGAGAGCCATGAGACGACGCGTCGTCCGTGGCGCATGCCGGGCCGAATGGCCGACGGCTGACCATAACCAGCCAAGCCCCGCCGCCTCAACCGATTCCGGCTTCTTAATGGTTTCGACGCCAACGAGCCTGTCCAGCGCATCGCCCACATTGACGAAGACGCCGTGGCGCACTTTGTCCGCCATCCCGTCGGACCAGATTTCCTGATGCGGCGTTGGAAGCGCCACCAGCACAATGTCCGGCCTGGCAATGCGCAACAGCGTCAGCACCTCGTCGCTGCCGTCAGGGTCCCTCTCAAAGCCGGGAGGGGGCGCATAGACCCCCCGCACATCGAGCTTGGGAAACATGCGCTTCAATTGCCGTGCAGCGTCATGAAGAACGTCGAGATGGCTGCCGAAGAAAAATACCGACCGACCCGCAATGGCCGCCCCCGCCATCAAAGGCTGGACAAGGTCTGTGGCGGCAATGCGCTCAGGCAGCGGCTTGCGCTGCTCCTTGCTGAGCCGCACGAACGCCCTGCTGCCCGCGGTGATCAACCCTGCACGGCGGTAGGCGCGTTTGAACGGCGCGTCGGCGCGCAGAGCCATGATATGATCGAGGTTGGTGGCAATCACCGTCCTGGCGGGAACGGCCCCTGACCATGAGACGATCCTTTGGACCGCCTTGTGGACGCTGACCCGCGCCACAGGCACGCCGAACAGCACGTGCCATTCCAGAGGCGGCAGGCTCTTGTCGCCCTCGCCCTCCCCGATCGTGTCCTGTCGGGGCGTCGCGCTCTCAGGAATGGTCGGCCGCATCCGGTCGAGCCCGTAGACCTTTCGGGCCACCGCATCGTTCCAATGGATGTGGCGCAGCACGCTGTCCGTCATCGTCTCCCCACGTACGCTGCCCGAGTCGAGCGCACAATCGCCTCGCACGCAAGGAAAAAGGCCCGGAAAACTCCGGGCCTTTCCCAATCACCACAACTGTGGCGTTCGATTTTACCGGTTGGGGCCGAACTCGGGGTAGGCGAGAACGCCCACCTCGCTCTGGTCCAGACCCACGGCCTCTTCCTCTGGCGTTGCCCGCACACCGGTCACCGCCGCCAGGATCAGCCAGACGATGAGGCTGGAGAAGAAGGCCAGCGCACCGATGGACACCACGCCGATGAACTGGACGTAGTAAGTGGCCCCGGTGTTGGTGAGCGGCACAATCATCGTGCCCCAGATACCGGCCACAAGGTGGGCCGGGATGGCACCGACCACATCGTCCACCCGCAGACGGTCTAGCAGCGGCACGAAGATGACGATCAAGAGCCCACCGACGCCGCCGATCAGCGCAGCCTGGCTCATGGACGGTGTCAGCGGCTCGGCGGTGATGGCCACCAGGCCAGCGATGGCACCGTTGAGCGCCATGGTGACGTCCACCTTGCGATAAAGGATCTGCGTCAGGATGATCACCACCACAACGCCGGAGGCGGCAGCCGTGTTGGTGTTGACGAAGATCTTCGCCACCGAGGAGGCATCTTCGATGGTGCCCAGCGCAAGCTGAGAGCCGCCGTTGAAGCCGAACCAGCCCAGCCACAGGATGAACGTGCCCAGCGTTGCGAGCGGGATGTTCGAGCCCGGCATCGGATGGATGTTCCCATCGGAGCCGTACTTGCCTGCACGCGCGCCAATCACGAGGGCACCGGCAAGGGCCGCCCAGCCGCCCACGGAGTGGACAAGGGTGGAGCCGGCAAAGTCGGAGAAGCCCATCTGGTCGAGCCAGCCTTCACCCCACTCCCAGGAGCCGGTGATCGGGTAGAGGACACCGGTCAGGAACACCACGAAGATGAGGAACGGCCAAAGGCGCGTGCGCTCAGCCACGGTGCCCGAGACGATAGACGCCGTGGTGGCACAGAACACCATCTGGAAGAACCAGTCGGAGGCCGCGGCATAGTCGCCCGAATCCGCCGATGGTTCAGGAATGTCCTTCATGGAGAAGGTGCCGAAATAGCCGGCCAGCTGATCCCCGACGTTCACGTCCATGTACATCAGGTTGTAGCCGAGTACCCAGAACATCAGGCCCGCGATGGAGTAAAGGCCGATGTTCTTCAGACACTGCATGCCCGCATTTTTGGCGCGGACGAGGCCGGCCTCCAGCATGGCAAAGCCCGCCGCCATGAACATGACGAGGAAGCCGCCCATCAAGAAGAGCAGGGTGTTGAAGACGAATGGGTCAGGGTTGACCGCGGCAGGTGCGGCCTCGGCCGCTTCCGCCGCGGGAGCCGCTTCTGCCGCAGCTGGCGCCGCCGTCTCAGCAGCCGCCGGTGCCGCCGTTGTGGCCGCATCGGTGGCCGCCGAAGGGTCGGCGCCCGTTTCCGTTTGCGCCCACACGGCCGTTGCGGTCGCCGCAAGCGTTATGCCCGCCCCGGCGATGGTCCAAAAGGTCTGTTTCTTCATAAGGGTGTCCGCTTCACAGGGGAGGGTGGTCTAAAGGGCTTCGCCGTCCACCTCGCCGGTGCGCACGCGCACGGCGGTGTCGAGCGAGTAAACGAAGATCTTGCCGTCGCCGATCTGACCGGTCTTGGCAGCCGATTGGATGGCCTCGATCACTCGCGGGACCGATTCAGAGGCAACCGCCACCTCGATCTTCAACTTCGGCAGGAAGCTGACCGCGTACTCCGTGCCGCGGTAGACTTCGGTATGGCCCTTTTGGCGGCCGTATCCCTTAACCTCCGTCACCGTCAGCCCTTGCACGCCGATCGCCGAGAGTGCGTCGCGCACCTCGTCCAGCTTGAACGGCTTGATCACTGCCATCACAATTTTCATGCGCATTTCCTTCGTCTCTCCGCGGGACATGGCAATGCCCGGCGGCGTACGGCCCGCCCCCTACAAGAGCCATGCCAACACCGCTGCCCACTTTTTTGGCTTACTGGGAACACCCGAATTGATCATAGCATAGGCAATTGCGCTTTTTTTAATCATCAATAGCGCTGCCAATGCCGCACCCTCCCCAAACGGGGCGAACGGGCCTATCAAGGCGGCGGTGTGAGCCGACGAGCGGGACAAGGGAGCGGGGATGGCGTACTGGCTGTTCAAATCGGAGCCGAACACATGGTCATGGGACGACCAGGTGGCGGCGGGCGATGGCGGCGCTGAATGGGATGGCGTGCGCAACTACCAGGCGCGCAACATGATGCGCGAGATGAAAAAGCGCGACCGCGGCTTCTTCTATCACTCCGTCAACGAGAAGCAGATTGTGGGAATAGTCGAGGTGGTCGCCACAGCGCACCCCGATTCCACCGACGATAGCGGTCAGTGGGAGTGCGTGGACATCCGCGCCGTCGAGCCGTTGAAGCGCCCCGTCTCCCTCGCCGAAATCAAGGCTGACGAGAAGCTTGCCGAGATGGCGCTGGTGAAGACAAGCCGGCTGTCCGTTCAGCCCGTCACGCCCGAAGAGTGGAAGCACATCCTTAAGCTCTCCCGGTCCAAAGCATGAGTGGCAGGCGCCCCGGCGTTGGCCCGTGACTGGGGCCGACCCGGAGCGCTTCATTGTGGCCAACACCGGCCTTGCGTCCCCCTCTTTGGTGCCTGAAATCACCCTTCATCTGGCAACCGACGCACTGCCTTTGTGGCACAAGACCGAGGAGGAGCTTGCCGAGGAGGGCTTGCCGCCCCCGTTCTGGGCGTTCGCGTGGGCAGGCGGACAGGCGCTCGCCCGCCATCTCCTCGACCATCCCGAAGCGGTCGGCGGCAAAACCGTTCTTGATGTGGGGGCAGGGGGAGGGATTGTGGCCGTTGCCGCGGCAATGGCAGGTGCCGGCACGGTCACGGCGAACGAAGTGGACCCGTTCGCCCTTGCCGCCATCGCTCTCAACGCGGCCGAGAACGGCGTCGATGTGGCGGTTGTGTCAAGCGACCTTCTGGCCACCGACCCCGCACAAGACGTCATACTTGTGGGCGACCTGTTCTATGAAAAGCCCTTGGCGGAGCGCGTGCTGGCGTTCCTGCGCCGCGCACGAGGGCGAGGCGCCACCGTGTTGATCGGCGACCCTGGCCGCACCTACCTGCCGCGGAAGGACTTGACGCAGGTGAGCGTCCACCATGTTCCGGTCACCCGTGCGCTTGAAGACACCGACATCAAGCGCACGGTGGTTTGGACGTTGCCATCACAACAGTAGGGCCGCCGTCCTGGGGCGGTCCAAACCGAGGGTGTGCCGGAAAGCCCGTCAGTTGGCTTCCAGCTTCATGGACGACACGCCGGCGGCAATGTTCGCGCCCACCTGGCCCTGCACCGACAAAGGCTGCAGGAAGATGGACTTGTCGAACCCGCCCACGAGGACGTTGGCGCCAACGCCCACGCCGGCGGTGGCTTCCGCCGAGACGCCATAATAATGGCCCGCCAACGCGCCTGGCTCGAGGTCCGACGTCGGTGCGAACACGCCCCAGACCAGCTGGCCGCCTTCGGTGGCGCCAATGTCGACGCCGATCTTGGTGATGGACCCGTCATAGACTTCATCGGCGGTCTTCAGACCGTCGAAGCGGCACTCAAGCGTCTTGCGCGAGGCGACGATAAGGCCGAGCCCACCATCGATATGGCAGGTGAGCGCACCCACCTTCACACCCATATTGGCGTTGGCCGGTGCGGTCGGCCAAGCAACGATGGGCCCGAAAAAGAGGGCGGCCAGCATCAGCGCATAGCGTTTCATGTCTTGCTCCTGGATGGGGGCGGAAGGCCCCGACGTTACGATTTCAAGTTGCCGCAGAACCGTTGAATCCTGCTGCACGCCTCCTCCAACGCGTCCGTGGCGGTGGCATAGGAAATCCTGAAATGGGGCGCCAGACCAAAGGCCGAGCCTTGCACGACGGCAACGCCCTCAGCCTCCAACAGTTCGGTGACGAAGGTCTCATCGTTCGTGATGGTGTTGCCCGACGGCGCCGTCCGCCCAATCACCCCATCGCAGGAGGGATAGACGTAGAACGCCCCTTCAGGGGTCGGACAGTCGATCCCATTCGACTGGTTCAGCATGGAGACCACAAGGTCCCGCCGCTCGCGGAACACTTTGTTGTTGGCGGCAATGTGATCCTGCGGGCCGTTCAACGCCTCCACCGCTGCCCACTGGGAGATGGACGAAGGGTTGGAGGTGGACTGGGACTGGATTTTCGCCATCGCTTTGATGAGCGGCTGGGGCCCGCCGGCAAAGCCGATCCGCCAGCCTGTCATCGCATAGGCCTTCGACACGCCGTTGACCGTCAGCGTGCGCTCCTTCAACCGCGGCTCCACCTGGGCAACGGTGGTGAAGGTGAAGTCGTCGTAGATGAGGTGCTCGTACATGTCGTCCGTCATCACCCACACATCGGGGTGTTCGACGATCACGTCGGTCAGCGCCTTCAACTCCTCGCGCGTGTAGGCAGCGCCCGAAGGGTTGGAGGGCGAGTTGAGGATCACCCACTTGGTCTTGTCCGTCAGCACCTTGGAAAGTGCGTCGGCGCGCAGCTTGAAGCCGTCCTCTACCTTTGCCTCGACGGGGACCGGCGTACCGCCTGCCAGAAGCACCATGTCGGGGTAGGAGACCCAGTAAGGGGCGGGAACCACCACCTCGTCGCCAGGGTTCAGGGTCGCCATCAGCGCGTTGTAGAGGACCTGCTTGCCCCCCGTGCCGACGGTGATTTCGTTGGTGGCGTAGGCGAGGTCGTTGTCGCGAGCGAACTTGGCGACAATCGCCTCTTTCAATTCGGGAATGCCATCGACGGGCGTATACTTGGTTTTACCGTCGCGGATGGCGGCAATGGCCGCCTCCTTGACGTTTTCAGGCGTGTCGAAGTCAGGCTCGCCCGCACCAAGGCCGATCACGTCCCGGCCGGCCCGGCGCAGCTCCGCCGCCTTGGTGGTCACGGCGATGGTGGCTGAGGGTTTGACGCGGGAGAGGGTGTCGGCGAGAAAAGCCATGGCATCAGGTCCGTTCGGTTAGAGCTCGACGGGTGCGCAAGCCGATTGCGCGCCCCAGACACGCCGCCTTCGTGTGGCGAAAAACCCTTATCGAGCCTGTGCCGCAATCTCGCAAGCCGAACCGTGCCCGTGAGGGCAAGGATCGTGCGCATGGCGCATAAGCGGCCGGCGCATACCGGCCGAACGGCGTACTATGGCGCCCGCAAAAGCTGGGGCGCCGAAGGCGTCTGTTTAGAAGGCAAATCCCGGGCTCAACGTCCCGTGCCACGCATCCAGCGGCGGCAGAGGACGGCGGCTGTACGTGTATTCGTTGGCAATCTTGTTGCCGCTGGGCAGCTTCACGCCACCTTGGGCAAAGTCGGGCGTAGCAGGGGCCGCCCGGCCAGCAAACATCGAGACGCCTGGCAAGTCCCGCCCATAGGGTCCGTAATAGACCGGGCCGGTGCCCCTGCCGTCATCCAACGGCCGCACCGTAATTTGCGGGATGTCCTGTGCGATTGCCGTGCCCATCATCGCCAGCACAGAGGCCACCGCCAGACAAATTCTCATAAATCTTCTCCTTAGCGGGTCATCCGCCGCTGAGAGTCCGACCCCGAAAGCCAAGCCAACAACGCTCAACGATCGCCCTTGCCGGGTCGCAGCACCGGTCACGTACGCAATACCTTAACGCAAACGGGTCTGTGTGGCCATAAACGCTTAAGCCTGCGCTTGGGTTGCATTACTTGATAAGTTTCCCGACCACCTGGGCGGTGTAGTCCACCGCAGGGATGATTTTCGCGTAATTCAGGCGTGTCGGGCCAATAATGCCCAAGACTCCCACCGTCCGCCGATGCTTGTCGTGGTAAGGCGACAAAATCAAAGAAGAGCCCGACAGGGAAAACAGTTTGTTCTCCGAGCCGATGAAAATGCGCACACCGTCGCCCTCTTCGGCCAGATCCAGCAGCTGCACGAGGTCGCGCTTGGTCTCCAAGTCGTCCAGCAGCTGACGCACGCGGTCCAAATCGTCCCGCACCTCAAGGTTTTGCAGAAGGTTGGCGCGGCCGTGGACGATCAAGGCGCCAGGCCCGCCAGCGGTCGCCTCGCTCCAGGTGGCGATCCCCTGGCGCACCAGCTTTTTGGTCAACTCATCCAAAACGGCGCGCTCTGCCTGCTCGCGCGCTTCGATGATGGCGCGCGCCTCGCCCACCGTGCGCCCGCGAATATTGGCGTTCAAATAGTTGGACGCTTCCTGCAAGGCCGACGGCGGCAAGCCTGCGGGCAGCTCCGTCAGCCTGTTTTCCACCGAGCCGTCCTCGGCCACCAGCACCACCAACGCCTTGCCGGGGTCCAGCGACACAAATTCGATGTGTTTGAGGCGAACGTCGGACTTGTTGGTCATCACCACGCCGGCCCCTGAGGACAGGCCCGAAAGCATGATGCTCGCCTTGTTCAGCGCAGCATCCACAGCCTCAGCGCCATCGCCCGTCACCTCCGCTTCGATGCCGGCACGCTCCTCCTGCGTCAGCTCCCCCACATTGAGGAGCGCATCGACGAAAAACCGCAGCCCCTGCTCGGTAGGGAGCCGGCCTGCGCTGGTGTGCGGGGCAAAAATCAGCCCAAGGCTCTCCAAGTCGCTCATCACGTTGCGCACGGAGGCAGGCGACAGCGGGTTCGACATGGACTTTGAAATGGAGCGCGAGCCTATGGGCTCGCCAGTGGCGAGGTAAGTGTCGACGATCTGCCGGAAAATGCTCTCCGACCGCTCGTCCAGGTCAATGCCCTCAGTCTGATCGATCCCCCGCATGGTACTCCTTTCACCAAGGGGCCTGTTGCCAGCGCCTCATATATGTCAACCCTCGGCCCCGAATGGAAAAGGGTCATAACATGCGACACGACGGACGAGCCCCCAACGAGATGCGCTCGGTCAGCCTGGAGCGCGGGGTCTCGCGGTATGCGGAAGGGTCCTGCCTCATCAAGTTCGGTAACACCCACGTTCTTTGCACCGCCTCGTTGGAGGAGCGTGTGCCCCCTTGGCTGCGCGGCGGCGGCCAGGGCTGGGTGACGGCCGAATACGGTATGCTCCCCCGCGCCACCAAGGAGCGCGTGCGCCGTGAAGCCTCCGCAGGCAAACAGTCAGGCCGCACGCAGGAAATTCAGCGCCTCATCGGCCGCAGCCTGCGCGCTGTGGTGGACCGCAAGGCCCTTGGCGAACGGCAAATCACCGTGGATTGCGACGTCGTCCAGGCCGATGGCGGCACACGCACTGCCGCCATCACGGGCGCATGGGTTGCCCTGTCGGACTGTGTGGAGCGCATGAAATCGCTGTCGATGGTCACGGGCGATGTCCTTACCGACCATGTGGCCGCCATCTCGTGCGGCATTGTGGACGGCACACCCGTCCTCGACCTTGACTATCCGGAGGATTCGGCCGCCGAAACGGATGCAAACTTTGTCATGACAGGCGCACTCAACCTCGTTGAAGTCCAGGGCACGGCGGAAGGCACACCCTTCTCGCGCGATGAACTGAATGCTCTGTTGGACCTGGCCACCGACGGTGTGCGCCGCCTGGTGGACCTGCAGAAGATGACCGTCGCCTAACCGCGACCAGCAAAGGCCAGACGCAAGGAAGGACTATGGCCATGAACATCGGCGAGCGACTGATCCTTGCCACCCACAACAAGGGAAAGGTGGCTGAGATGGGCACGCTCCTCGCCCCTCTCGGCATCACAGTCGTCTCCGCGTTGGAGCTGAGCCTTGACGAGCCTGAGGAAACCGAGACCACGTTCGACGGCAACGCTGCCCTCAAGGCCGAAGCTGCGGCCAAAGCCACCGGCCTTCCCGCGCTGTCCGATGATTCTGGCCTTGCCGTTGACGCGCTGGATGGTGATCCAGGCGTCTACTCCGCCCGCTGGGCAGGACCGCAGAGAGATTTCGCCATGGCGATGGCCCGCGTCCTTGACGCCCTGTCTGAAAAAGGAACGTTCGAACGGGGCGCTGCCTTCATCTCCGTCCTTGCCCTTGCCGTTCCAGGCGAAGCAACGCGCCTTTATGAGGGTCGCGTCAAAGGCACCATCGCCTCCATCCCCCGCGGCGCCCACGGTTTTGGCTACGACCCAATCTTCATCCCCGAGGAGGGAGACGGGCGAACCTTCGGCGAGATGACGGCGGAGGAAAAGTCCGGCGGCCAGAAGCCTTTGTCCCACCGCGCCCGCGCCATTGCCAAATTCCTTGCCGAGATGACGCAAGAGGCCCCCGATGGTCGCCCTGGCTGAACGTCAGAGCCTTGCCGCGGACGATCACGGCGGCTTTGCCGTCTACGTCCACTGGCCGTTCTGCCAGTCGAAGTGCCCTTATTGCGACTTCAACAGCCACGTCCGCCATACACCCATCGACCAGAGCCGCTACGCCGCCGCCCTCACCCGTGAGATCGCCACAGCGGCACAGTGGACCGCCGCGCGCAGCCCACGCAGCGTGTTTTTCGGCGGCGGCACGCCGTCCTTGATGGAGCCGTCCACCGTTGAGAGCGTGCTTGCGGCCATCGACGGCGCCTTCGGCCTGCCAGGCGAGGCAGAAATCACGCTGGAGGCGAACCCCTCCTCGGTGGAACAGGCCCGCTTCGAGGGCTATCGCGCCGCAGGCGTCAACCGCCTCTCCCTCGGCGTCCAGTCCTTGAACGACGACGCGCTCATCACACTCGGCCGCAGGCACGATGCGGCCACAGCGCGCGCCGCCCTCGGCCTCGCACAGAGGATTTTCGCCAGCGTTTCGGCGGACCTCATCTACGCCCGCCCGGGCCAGACCCTTGCAGCCTGGCGCGAGGAACTGTCCCAGATGCTGTCCATCTGCGGCGATCACCTGTCCCTTTATCAACTGACCATCGAGCCTGAGACGCGCTTTTACGACCTTGCACAAGCAGGCCGCCTGACGATCCCCGAAGACGATGCCGCCGCCGACCTTTTCGACCTCACCGACGCCCTCACCAGCGCGGCAGGGTTCGGCCGGTACGAGGTGTCCAACCACGCCCGCCCCGGCGCTGAGGCCAAGCACAACCTCGTCTACTGGCGCGGCGGCACCTATGTGGGCGCCGGCCCTGGCGCCCATGGCCGCCTTCAGATCGACGGACGGCGCGTTGCCACCTCCACAGAGCGGCATCCTGAAACCTGGCTCGCCGCGGTTGAGACGAACGGCCACGGCCTCACCGTGCGCGAAACATTGACGGAGGAGGCCATGGGCGATGAGTATCTCCTCATGGGCCTCAGGCTGCGCGAAGGGATTGACCTTGCCGTCCACGAAAGGCGTGCCGGCCGCCCGCTCGACCAGGACACGCTGGCGCGCTTCATCGCGGACGGGCTGATGGTCAAGGACGGCACGCAGATCGCCGTCACAGACACTGCGCGCCTTTTGACGGGCGCCATCGTCAGGGAACTGTCCCCATGACCCCTGCCACAGTGGACGATCTCCTGAGACAGATCATCACCATGCACCGCGACGCCGGTGAGGACTGGCCGACGTCCCGCCCCGCCATACTCGCCCACATGAAGGCCGCCCGCCAACAGGCGCTGGACGCTGCCGAGGAGACGCTGAACACCACCAAATCAGGCATCAAGTGCGCCAAGGTCCTGGCAACGGGCCAGGACGCCATCATCCAAGCACTCTACCGTTTTGCCGCCGAAGAGCTGTTTCCCACCGCCAACCCCTCCGTCGCCGAACGCTTGAGCGTCGTGGCCACGGGCGGCTATGGACGCGGCCTCCTCGCCCCAGGATCGGACATCGATCTTCTGTTTTTGTTTGCCTACAAGCCCACCCAGTGGACCGAATCCATGGTGGAGACCCTCCTCTACCTGATGTGGGATCTTGGTTTGAAGGTGGGCCATGCCGCCCGCAGCGTGGACGAGTGCATCAAGCTCTCACGCAACGACATCACCATCCGCACCGCCATTTTGGAATGCCGCCACATCGACGGCGACACCGAACTGTCCGGCATGCTGATCCAGCGCTTCGATCAGGGCGTCGTGCGCGGCACCGGCAAGAAGTTCATCGCCGCAAAGCTTGCCGAGCGGGACGAGCGCCATCGCCGCCAGGGCCGCACCCGCTACCTGGTGGAGCCCAACGTCAAGGAAGGCAAAGGCGGCCTTCGCGACCTCAACACACTGTTCTGGATCGCCAAATACTTCTACCGCGTGCGCTCGGAGGAAGACCTTGTGGACTGCGGCGTCTACTCCGCAGACGAGTATCGCCTGTTCAAACGGTGCGACCACTTCCTCTGGTCCGTGCGCTGCCACCTCCACTTCGTGACGGGCCGCGCGGAGGAGCGCCTCACCTTCGAACTGCAAAGGGAGATTGCCCAGCGTCTCGGCTACACGCCGCGCCCCGGCCTGTCGGACGTGGAGCGCTTCATGAAGCACTACTTCCTCATCGCCAAGGACGTGGGGGACCTCACCCGCATCCTGTGCGCGGCCTTGGAAGCCCAGCACGTGGTGCCGGCCATCGGCCTGTCACGATTGATGCGCAACCTGACAGGCCAGTCGGGCCGCAGCCTGACGGACGACTTTTATACCCAGAACGGGCGGATCGTCCTCTCCCACGACAAGGCGTTCTCTGCCGATCCTGTGAACACGGTGCGCATCTTCGCCATCGCTGACGAGCACAATCTGCGCTTCCATCCCGACACTTTGGCAGCGCTCAGACGTTCGCTGCGCCTCATCGACGACACGGTGCGCAACGACCCTGAGGCCAACAGCATCTTCCTAAAACTCCTGACCGAGAGCTCAGACACCGAAACGCTGCTGCGCCTCATGAACGAGACCGGCGTCCTTGGCCGCTTCGTGCCCGACTTCGGCAAAGTGGTCGCGATGATGCAGTTCAACATGTACCACCACTACACGGTGGATGAGCATTTGATCCGCTCCATCGGTATCCTCCAAGATATCGAAAATGGCCGCGCTGAAGCGGAACATCCCCTCGCCAGCCAGCTGATCCGCACCATCCACAACCGCCGTGCGCTTTATGTGGCGCTTTTCCTGCACGACATTGCCAAGGGCCGGCCCGAGGATCACTCCATCGAAGGCATGAGGATCGCAAGGCGTCTCGGCCCCCGCTTCGGGCTGAAACCGGCCGAGACCGAGCTTGTGGCCTGGCTGATCGAAGAGCACCTGTGCATGTCGATCACCGCCCAGTCGCGCGATCTGTCCGACCCCAAGACCATCGATACGTTTGCCAACAAGGTGCAGAGTTTCGAGCGTCTGAAGCTCCTCACCGTCCTTACCGAAGCCGACATTGCCGCCGTCGGCACCAATGTGTGGAACGGCTGGAAGGCGCAGCTCCTGCAAACCCTGTTCGATGAGAGCGAGGCGATCATCGCCTCAGGCCACACCAGGAAGCCCCGCTCCCACAGGGTGGAAGCCAAGCGGGAGGCCTTCCGGCAAAGGGCGACGGGCCTGCCCCAAGGCCAGCGCGAGGCCTACGCGGACATGCACGCAGCGCCCTACTGGATCCGCGTGTCCACCGATGATGCCCTCTACCACGCCGACCTTTTGTACGACCGCAAGGACGATGAGCTGATCTCCGGCTGCAGGCTCCTGGGCGACAAGGCCGTCACCGAGATGACGCTGATTGCCCGCGACGCGCCACGGCTTTTGTCCATCGTCGCGGCAGCCTGCGCGGCGGCGCAAGCCAACATCGTCTCCGCCGACATTTTCACCACGCGCGACGGCCTCGCGCTCGATGTCTTTACCCTCACCCCTTTGACCGACGACCTTGGGGAGGAATCGGCTCGGGTGGAGCGCATCGTCGACATGGTGCGCAAAGCCCAGTCGGGGGAGGAGCCCATCCCCGCCCCGGTCGACAGGCGGCCTCGCGCCGTCAAACAAAAGGCCTTCCACCACACCACAGACGTGTTGATGGCGAACGACTGGTCGGAACGCTACACCGCCATCGAAGTCACTGGCCTCGACAGACCTGGCCTGTTCCGTGACCTCTCCAAAGCGTTGATGAACCTCAGCCTTAATGTCCGATCCGCTCAGCTTGCCACCTTCGGAGAGCGGGTTGTGGATGTCTTTTACGTCACAGGTCACGACAACACGCAGATCACGGACCCTGACGTCAAAGCGCACATTGCCGATTGCCTGATTGCCGCCTACGACAACGCACCTGGCGCAGGACTTGGTGCCAGGGCGGCCTAGGGTTCTGAACTGAAAGCAAGCGGCAGCCATGCAGCTCTTGCGCAATTTCGCAACGGTGGGTGCGTTCACCGCCGTCAGCCGGGTTCTCGGCTTCGTGCGCGACCTGTTGGTGGCCGCCGTCTTGGGCGCGGGCCCTATCTCCGATGCCTTTTTCGTTGCCTTCAAACTGCCGAACCTCTTCAGGCGGCTGTTTGCGGAAGGGGCGTTCAACTCAGCCTTCGTGCCCTTGTTTGCAAGGGTACGCGCGGAGGAGGGCCCAAGCGGAGGCGAACAGTTCGCTTCATCGGTCCTGTCCTGGCTCCTCGTCATCCTCCTGGCGCTGACCACGCTGGCGGAGCTTTTCACACCGGTGTTTGTGTTGGTGTTGGCGCCAGGTTTTTCGGGCGGAGAGCAGGTGGACCTCACGGTCCTCTACATGCGCATTTGTTTCCCCTACCTCGTCGCCATGTCGCTGGTGGCGCTGTTGTCGGGTATCCTCAACACGCTGAACAAGTTCGCCGCCGCCGCCTTCGCGCCCGTGATCCTCAACATCGTGCTCATCGGGGGTCTTGCCGCAGCGTCCTGGCTTGAAGTGACCCCGCGCCAGGCAGGGCTGATCATGTGTGCTGGCGTGTTCCTGGCAGGCATCCTCCAGCTCGTTCTGTTGATTTTCGCCGTGCGGCGCCTCGGCGTTCACCTCACTTTGAAGCGCCCGCGCGGCTCCCCTCGCCTTAAGCGCCTTCTAACGCTGGCGATTCCAGGCATTGCAGCCGGCGGCATCACACAGATCAACATTGTGGCCGGCACCATCATCGCCTCGTTCTGGACCGGCGCCGTCTCCCACCTCTACTACGCCGACAGGCTCTACCAGCTCCCCCTCGGCATGGTAGGGATTGCCATTGGTGTCGCCCTTCTGCCGGACCTTTCAAGGCGCCTCAGGGCCAACGATGTGGGCGGCGCGCTGTGGACGCAAAACCGCGCGCTCGAGTTCGCGCTGATGTTGACGCTCCCCGCTGCCGCTGCCCTCATCGTCGTCCCTTTGGAGCTGGTGGTGGTCCTGTTCGAGCGCGGCGCCTTCACCCGAGAGGATGCAGCGCTGACGGCCGCCGCCGTGTCCGCCTACGGCTTCGGCCTGCCCGCCTTCGTCCTCATCAAGGTGTTCTCGCCCAGCTATTTTGCCCGTGAGGACACCAAGACGCCGATGATCTTCGCCGGCATCTCCATGGCGGTGAATGTGGCCGGCAGCATCGTCCTTGCCCTGATGCTTGCTCCAGACGGGCTTGCCCATGTGGGCATTGCCGCCGCCACAAGCCTTGCCGGCTGGGTCAACGCCGTCCTCCTGTTCATCGGCCTTTTGCGCAGGGGCGATTTCAGGGCCGACGACGTTCTGTATGTGCGCCTGTCAGGCTTCCTGGCGGCAGCGCTCGCCGTTGCCATCGCGGCCGTCGTGGTGGCCCAGTGCCTTGACGGCTGGTTCTTCGACAAGAGCCTGTTGCACGCAGGCCTTGCCCTTGGCGCCATGGTGGGCGCATCCATGGTGGTGTTTTTCGCCATGGCGCAGGTCCTTGGGGCCATCGGCGTTGCAGATTTGTGGCGGGCGCTGCGCCGATCCTGATGGTCACCGCCCACAAACGGTTGCCGTGACGCCGCCCCCTCAGTAAGACCCGTCCATTCCACCTCAACCGAGTGCGCCTTCCGTGACCTTCTCTCCGCGCGTCTTCTCGGGCGTCCAGCCCACCGGCAGCCTGCATCTTGGCAACTATCTGGGCGCCATCCGCCGCTTCGTTGCCCTTCAAGAGAGCCACCCGTGCATCTATTGCGTGGTGGACCTTCATGCGATCACCGTCTGGCAGGACCCTGAAGAGCTGACGGAGGCAACGCGCCACGTCACAGCCGCCTTCATCGCCGCGGGGATCGACCCCAAGGCCCACATCGTCTTCAACCAAAGCCGTGTGTCGGCCCACGCGGAGCTTGCGTGGATCTTCAATTGCGTGGCGCGCATGGGGTGGCTGAGCCGCATGACGCAGTTCAAGGAAAAGGCCGGCAAGGACCGCGAAAACGCCTCGGTGGGCCTTTTTGCCTATCCGAACCTGATGGCGGCCGACATCCTCACCTACCAGGCCACCCACGTGCCTGTGGGCGAGGACCAGAAGCAGCACCTTGAGCTGACGCGCGACATTGCCCAAAAGTTCAACCACGACTATGGCGAGCGGCTGGCAGCCCTTGGCCACGAGGGCGGGCTGTTTCCGATGGTCGAACCCATCATCCAAGGGCCTGCCACACGGGTCATGAGCCTTCGCGACGGCTCCAAGAAGATGTCGAAGTCGGAAGCGTCGGACCTGTCGCGCATCAACCTGACCGACGATGCGGACGCCATTGCCCAAAAGATCCGCAAGGCAAAGACCGACCCTCAGCCGTTGCCGAGCGAACTTGGCGGCCTTGCCGGCCGCGCCGAGGCGGACAACCTTATCGGCATCTACGCAGCGCTCGCTGGCCAGACGAAGGAAGAGGTCCTGGCCGAACACGGCGGCGCGCAGTTCTCAGCCTTCAAGCCGCAGTTGGCCGAGCTTGCGGTTTCCGTCCTTGAACCGGTCAATGCCGAGATGCGCCGCCTCGTCGCCGACCCCGGCCATCTGGACAGCGTCCTTGCCGACGGCGGGGAGCGGGCGAGCGCCATCGCCGAGCCCATCCTTGAGGATGTGAAGTCAGTGGTCGGGTTCGTCCGCTAATCCGAGGCTCTCAGCGCCGGCTGCGAAGCCGCACATAAAGCGCCCCGTCGCCACCGTGAGGGTGGTGGGCGGGGCCAAAGCTCACCACCAGGCGGGAGAGCTCCTTCCCGCCGAGCCAATGGGGAACGGCGCGGCGCAGCACGCCGCGTCCCTCCCCGCCGGTTCCCTTGCCGGTAATCACAAGGACGTGGCGGCGCCCGTCACGAAACGACCTGTCCAGAAATCGGATCAGCTCTCCGTGGGCTTGCGCCTCCGTCATGCCGTGAAGATCGATACGCGCTTCGATGGTGAGGTTGCCGCGGGCAAGCTTTCGGCGCGTCTTGCGGTCCAAATCAGGCAGACCGCGGGACTTTGTGGGCGCACGCCCTGCCGCTGAAGGGGGTTTGTCGGCACCCTTTTTCGGAGCCGACTTGTTCTGGCCAGGGGCCGCATCGGCCGTAGCGGGAGGCTTGACTTTGGGGGCTGGGGGTGGCGGTGGCTCGATCCGCCTGTCGGGCTTGCGCAAAGGCTCCACGGTCTTTGCCACCCGCTCCCACAGCGCCTTTTCGTGATGGCGCAGGGGTCGCTTGGTCATGGCAGAGCGGCCCTTGGCAGAAAAAGGGTGAGGATGGCGGCCGCCTTCATCTCTCCCGCCATGGCCCCTGCCACATCGCCGCTGCCCATGAAAACGTCGCCCCGCGCCGGCCCGACAATGGCCGAGCCGGTATCCTCCGCAATCATCACGCCGGCGTGGGCGCCGCGCTGCGGAACGGTCGTTTCCACATAGACAGGGGTGCCGAGCTTGATGTGCGCGCGATCCACAGCAAGACTGCGAAACGGCACCAACGGCAGACCACCGGCCGCAATGGGCCCCAGATCGCGCCCGGGGTCTGGCCGCTCGCGAAAGAACACGTAGGACCTGTTGGCCGCCAATATGGATGGTACAATGTCGGGACGCGCTGCCAGAATGGCACGGATCGTCTGCATGGTGGCGCCGCCCTCGGGCAAGAACCCCTTGTCGATCAGAACGCGGCCGATGGCTGTGTAGGTATGCCCCGTCTTGCCGTGGTAGCCGACGCGCGTTGCCGTCCCGTCGGTAAAGACGAGCCGGGCAGACCCTTGCACCTGGATGAAGAAGGCATCCACGGGGTCCGCCAGGAACGCAAGCTCAAGCCCTTTGCCCTCGAGCGCCCCTTCGGCAATGGCCGTGCGGTCGGGATAGGCTTGGATTTTTCCGTTCACCCTGCGGGCAAAGGTGCCGTCGCCGGGGAGGGAGGGATCGGGCGGATCCACCCGCACAAGGTCATCAGGCCGGCGATAGAGCGGCGTTTGATACGGCCCCTCACGCACCCGTGAAGCGGTCACCACAGGCTCGTAGTAGCCGGTGAGAAAACCCTCGGCCTCAATCCTCAGCGGCTGAAAGACCTTTTCGACGGTTGCCCGCGCGTCCTGCAAACCGTCTTGGAGGGCACTTGCAAGGTCGGCGAGCCAGGGCGCTTCGTGTCTGCGTGCATAGATGGACGGGACGGCATGGCGGGAAACGCCCGAAAGGAGCGCCACGGCCTCAGCCTCTCCCCAGCCTGGAAGATCCTTATAGGCAGCGGGGCGGAGGGTTGCCCTGGCCGATACAGGGCGCACGGTCATGCAGCCGCCCCGCGTTCGGCACCACGATCGGCGGCGGCGGCAGCGACGGCCTCAGGCCGACTCGGTCGCCACCAGCGCCCAGTTCGGGTTGGGCGACGCTGTATCGCGCTCGAATGTCCACACGTCCACAACGTCGGACACCTTGTTTGGGTCGCCGTCCACCAGTTCACCATCCTTATCGTAAGTGGCGGTGATCATCTGGCTTTCCACCCGCACGGTGACACGGGCGTTGGTGTCACGCATGGCAGCGTCGGCAAGAGTCATCTTATCGATGCCGATCAGAGTGGTGGACATGGTCTGCCCCTTCTCCTCACGGCCGGAGATGGCGGCGTCGAACCCTTCAAACACCTCGGCCGATAACAGTGGGCCCAGCGTGTCGCGATCGCCATTGGCGAAGGCGGTGACAATCATCTCGTAAGCGGCCGACGCCCCATTCAGGAACGACTTGGGGTCGAACGAGGGATCAGCAGCAATGATGGACCGCAACGCTTCGTCCAATGGCGTGCCCTTTTCGGCAAAGGGGGCAATGCGTTCGTCAATATTGCCAAAGTGCTGGTCAGAGCGCGCGGCCTCGGGCTGGCGCGGCAGCGTGACCACATTGTCGCCGCCGGCCTCACGCGCACCCTCGCCGCCGCTCTTGGCGGTGAAAGGATCGTAAGGCTGACGCTCGTTGCCGGTGCGGCGACCCAGGACGCTGCGCAGCCGCAGGAAGATCGCAACGGCGAGCGCCAGGATCATCAGATTGTAGATGTCGAAAAAGTCACTCATCCACGATCAACCTGTCAGCGTTTGCAAAGAAGGCTTCGGCGCGGCGATGCCCGTGGCACCCCCAGGACCGTGACCCCCTGCTGCGGCAAAGTTAAGTCCATTTCCCCGAAAGAACAGGGGCGGCTCCCCCATGAGGAGCCCAATCCTGTGTGACCCTACCCAATCGTAACCATCCGGTCCATGCCAAAGCCTGTGAAATCGCGAACCACCTTGCCCATATCATAGGATGATGCAGGCCTCAGGCTTGAGAGGACAACGTGATACGCCTTGTTTTGTTCGCGGCCCTGATTGCCGTGCCCATCGCCGAAATTGCGGTGTTTTTGACCGTGGGCAGTGCAATTGGCGTGCTGCCGACGCTGGCATTGATCATCGTGACGGCGATCCTGGGTGCGATGCTTTTGCGCCGCCAGGGCCTTTCGGCCATCGCGCGCCTCCGCACCGATATGGACGAAGGGCGCGTCCCCGCAGCGGCGATCGGCCACGCCCTTGCCATCACCGTTGCCGGCATTTTGCTGCTGACGCCAGGCTTCATCACCGACGCTGTGGGCTTTCTCCTGTTCATTCCTGCGGTGCGCTCAGGCATTTGGCGCAGCGTGGCAGGTTCGGTGAAGGTGCACTCCATGGGAGGCAAGATGGGGGGCACGGACGACCCTCCTCCAGGGGGCAGGCCCACGCGCGGCGGCAAGACCATCGACCTTGATCCCGACGACTATGGCCCTGCCAACGAAGGCTCGCCCTGGTCAGATGGCGGCCAGGACAATGACCGTCGCGCCGCCAATTAAAGCAGCATTTCCCGCAGTCCTTCAGGGTCTGCGGGTTGTTTGACCACGGGAGCCGTGTTAGCGACCCGCCCGGTTAACCCCTCACACCTCCAGGATCATGACCCATGAGCGATAGCAGCGTCGACCCGACAGCCGGCGCCACACAAGCTGGCGCGCAGCCGAGCGTGCGCGTGATGGCGCAGTACATCAAAGACTTGTCGTTTGAGAACCCGCGCGCCCCTGCGTCCCTACAAAAACGGGACACGCAGCCGGCCATCAATATCAGCGTCAATGTGGGTGCGCGCGGCCTCACCGAAAACGATTACGAAGTGACGCTTACCTTGGAGGCAAAAGCCGCCGAAGAGGACAGCACCAACTTTCAGGTGGAGCTGAAGTACGCAGGCATCATCCGCGTCGAAAACATGAAGCAGGAGCACCTGCAGCCTTTCCTCCTCATCGAGGGGCCGCGTCTACTGTTCCCGTTCGCCCGTCAGATTGTGGCTGACGCTGTGCGCAATGGTGGTTTCCCGCCCCTGATGATCGACCCCATCGACTTTGTGACACTCTACCGTCGCAACATGGAGCGGGTGCAGGCACAGGCGCAAAACACCAACGGCGACGGCATCATCGGCCCGAACTAAGGCGCTTCTGGGTCAGATGGCACCATCTGGCCAAAGCGTGGGCCATCTCGTCTGCGCCCGATTGGCCACAGCGCTCTGCGGACCGCACGGCCGCTCGGCACAAACAAAGTCCGTTGCGATCGGCTCGCCCGATCCGGCGGACTTTGTTGTGCGCTGCCATGATGGATTACACCCCCTCCTCGTCGGACAGAACGCCAGGCACCTTGGCCCACTTCGGGTCGGCAAAGGTTGCCATGAAGGCCCTGTGGGCGGCGATCTCATCGGCAGAAAGGCGTTGCGGCAAGGGCGCGGCGCGCGTGCGGCGGACCTTGCCGCTGGGGCCCTCTGCCTCAGCCTCGCCTAAGCGGGAGGCAAGGCCGAGCATGGCCTGGCGCCCTCCGGTCAGCTCAAGATAGACCTCGGCCAAAAGCTCAGCGTCCAGCAGCGCGCCGTGCTTGGTGCGGCGCGAGGCATCCACGCCATAGCGCGCGCACAGCGCATCGAGCGAGTTGGAGCCGCCCGCGTGCTTGCGCCGGGCAATGGACAGTGTGTCCACCACAAGATGGGAGGGGATCGCCGGCTTGCCGCACAAGGAAAGCTCGTGATTGAGGAAGCCCACATCGAAGCTTGCGTTGTGGGCCACCAGCCGGTCCTGCCCCATGAAATCGCAAAACTCGTCCACGATCTCTTCAAAAAGCGGCTTGTCGGCCAGAAAATCGGCCGAAAGGCCGTGCACGCGGAAAGCCTCGTCAGGCATGTCGCGCTCGGGATTGATGTAGCGGTGGAAGACGGTGCCTGTGGGAATGGCGTTCAGGACTTCTACGGCGCCGATCTCCACCACGCGATCGCCGGTTTTGGGGTCGAGCCCCGTGGTCTCCGTATCAAGAACGATTTCGCGCACCCTGCCCCCTCCTGAGAGAAGACGATTCTGCCACAGACCATGGCGTGTTTGACATGGGCTGCCGTCATTTTCCCATGCTGAGAACGGCCCGCCTGATGGCGGCCACCCTGTGGCGCGCCGCTTCCATACCCTCGCCTGTCTCAACGATGAAATGGGCCCGCCGGCGTTTGTCGCAATCAGGCATCTGTTTGGCCAAGATCGCCTCGAAGCGGGTTTCGGTCATTCCCTCGCGCTGAAGCACGCGGGCACGCTGCACATCGGCCGGTGCACTGGCAAGGACGACGGCGTGAAGACCCTCCCGTCCCGTTTCCAGCAACAGCGGGATGTCGAGGACAGCGATCCGACAGCCCTTTTCTTTGTGAAGGGCAAGGAAGCGAGCTTCCTCCTCGCGCACCAAAGGGTGGACGATGGCCTCAAGGCGCTTCAGGGCAGCCCTGTCGCCGAGGACGGCGTCGCCCAGGCGTTTCCGATCCACCTGCCCGTCCACAATGGCCTCCGGAAAGGCCTCGCCCACGGGACCGACCGCAGCGCCTTGGTAAAGGCGGTGAACGGCCTTGTCGGCATCGTAGACAGGGTCGCCGTGGGCAGCGAACATGTCCGCCGTCGTGCTCTTGCCCATCCCGATGGAGCCTGTGAGGCCAAGCAGGATCACAGGGTCGCCGCCACCTGCCGGCGAAGCGCCTCATCCACCTCTGGTAAGAGGCCGAACCAGCGCTGGAACCCGACGGTCGCCTGGTGCAGGAGCATGCCGAGTCCATCCACTGGCCTCAGCCCCCGCGCTCTCGCGTCAGCCAGCAAAGGCGTTTCCAAGGGCACGTAGACAATGTCGGCCACCGTCGTCTTCGCCCGCATGGGTGCAAGGTCGACGGTGAGGGGCGGCTCGCCCTCCATCCCCAACGATGTGGCGTTGACGAAGACGGACGCCTCGGCCAGCGCATCGCCAAGATGTTCCAGCGCAATGGCCTTGGCCCCCGACGCCGCGGCAAGGGCGTTCGCTTTCTCCGCGCTGCGATTGGCAACAATCACAGGACGGCCATTGGCCACCAAGGCGTGAACGATGGAGCGTGCCGCGCCCCCTGCGCCGAGGATAACAGCGGGGCCGTCTTCATCGTCCCAGCCCGGAGCGCCATGGTCCAAACTTGCCAGAAAGCCATCACCATCGCTGCTGGTGCCGCAGATGACCTCGCCCTCCCGCCACACCGTGTTGACGGCGCCCATGGCCGAGGCGGCCGCATCGGCACGCACATGGGAAAAAGCGGTCGTCTTGTGGGGGATGGTGACATTGACGCCGCGATAGGGGCCGTCGGCAAAGGTGGCGAAAAACCCGTCCGCATCGCCGGGCGAAACCGGGATCACCTCGTAGGTGGCATCGATCCCGTAGCGGGCGAACCAATGCCCGAAGATGATGGGGGAGCGAGAGTGGGCGACGGGCCAGCCCACCACGCCGACACGGGCACTCACGCGTTATCCGTCAGGCCCGAGCCGTACCGCCTGTCCGTCATGAGAGCGACGATGGCAGCGGCGGTCTCTTCGATGGACCGGCGGGAGACATCGATGAGGGGCCAGCCGTTTTCCGCACACAGTTTACGGGCGAACGTCACCTCCTTGGCCACCTCCTGCCGGTCCACGTAGGACGAGCCGCGCCGCTCGGCATTCATGGTCAGAAGGCGGTTTTCCCGCAGCGCCACAATGCGCTCCGGCGAGGCGGTGAGGCCCACCACGAGGGCGCGCTTGGCCTCAAACAACAGTGGCGGCACCCCAAGGCCGGTCACGATGGGAAGGTTCGTCGCCCGCACACCGCGGTTGGCAAGGTAGATGGACGTGGGTGTTTTCGACGTTCGCGAGACGCCCACCAAGACCACATCGGCATCATCGATGTTGTCTGGAAGGGCGCCATCGTCGTGGCGCATGGCAAAGTTCAACGCCTCGATCCGCCGAAAATAGGTGGCATCAAGCTCATGCTGGGCGCCGATCCGGGAGCGAGTGGGCACGTTGAGGTAGGACTGGAAGACGGCCACCAAAGGGTCCAGCACGTCGATACAGGGTAGGCCCAATTCCATACAGGTGGCCTGGAGACGCTGCATGATTTCCTGGTCGACCAGGGTGAACATGACGATCCCCGGTGCGTCTTCGATCTCCGACAGGACCCTGTCCACCTGCCTTGAGGACCGCACGAGGGGATAGACGTGCTCGATGGCCTCCACATCCTCATAGCGCGCAACGGCCGCGCGCGAGGCCGTCATCAGCGTCTCGCCCGTGGAATCGGAGACGAGGTGTACGTGGACGAACGTGCGTTTGCGATTCACGGCAAAGCCTTTGGAAAAACCTCGAACAATTTCTCTAAGCGCCCGCCAGTGGCGGTACGCCTGTGGACGGTGTGCCCGTCAACACACGCATTCGTCCACTGCCAAGGTCCGGTGCACAAGTGCTGAACGTCACATCTTTGCGGCGACGCGGTCCAATCCTCGTCAAGGGTCATCCACAATCAACGCATTCGCGACAGCAGGGGAAATGGAGCGCTAACCAGTTGTAAAGGTTAATATCGGGTGCCCTCTCTGGCGTCTTGTCAATGAATGTGTACAGTGCGCCTGTCAGGCTGGTGGACAGCCAAGGCGCCGTCCTCACGCTGTGCATTCACACATGATCCCCGTGACCCACCGCCCAACAGCAACATCAATCTTCAATAGGGATTCTTTGTTTTGATGGATGGCCTAACGGTGCAGGACGAAACCGCCCTCACACGCGCCCTCAAGGGTGAGACCGTCAATCCCGCTCCCGTCTGGTTCATGCGGCAAGCCGGGCGCTATCTGCCGGAGTATCGGGAACTGAGGCAATCGGCGCCCTCGTTCCTGGATTTTTGCTACAACCCTGATCAGGCGGTGGAAGCAACGCTTCAGCCCATGCGCCGGTTCCCCTTCGACGCGTCCATCATCTTTTCCGATATTTTGGTGGTGCCCCATGCGCTGAAGCAAAAGGTGTGGTTCGTCCAAGGGGAAGGACCGCGGCTTGAACCGTTGGAGACCCTGGACACCTTGTCCATGGACGGGTTCGATGCTCATCTGGCGCCTGTCTACGAGGCGCTGTCGCGGCTTCGCAAAGCGCTCCCGGCCGAGAAGGCGGTGCTCGGTTTTTGCGGCGCCCCTTGGACCCTTGCCACCTACATGATTGCCGGCCGTGGCGGCCTCGACCAATGGCCTGCCCGCAAAGCCGCCGCACAAGATCCGAAGGCCTTTGCCACGCTGATCGACATTTTGGTGGCGGCCTGCACGCGCCACCTCATTGCCCAGGTGAAGGCTGGCGCCAATGCCCTGCAGATCTTCGACAGTTGGGCGAGCGCGCTCGATGAGACGAGCTTTCACCGCTGGTCCATCGATCCCATCGGGAGGATTGTTGAAGGCGTGCGCGCGGCGGAGCCCCATGTGCCGATCATCGGTTTTCCGCGCGGGGCTGGGAGCGGCTACGGGCCGTTCCTGACCGAGACGGGGGTGGATGCGGTCTCGCTGGACTGGACGGTGTCCATGGAGGCGGCGAGGGCGCTTCAGACGACGGGCAAATGCGTCCAGGGCAATCTTGACCCTGCAAAGCTCGTCGCCGGTGGCCCTGTGCTACGCGAGGCGGTCTCGCACATTTGCAAGGCGCTGAAGGATGGACCGTTCGTGTTCAATCTTGGTCACGGTATCTCGCTGGAAACACCGCCCGAGCATGTGAGCGAAGTCCTGGCGCAGATCAAAGACGAGACTGCCTAAAGGATGCTGTACCTTTGGGTAAAGGCGCTTCATATCCTGTCGATCATCTCTTGGATGGCCGCGCTTTTATATTTGCCGCGGCTGATGGTCTACCACGCTGACGCTGAAGTGGGGTCGGTACAATCGGAAACTTTCAAGGTGATGGAGCGCCGCTTGTTGCGGGCCATTGCCACGCCGGCGATGATTGCCTCGTGGGTCTTCGGCCTTTGGGCAGCGACCCTTGCGGGCCTATGGTCGAGCGGGTGGTTCCACGCCAAGCTTGCCGCTGTGGTGGGTCTGACCATCATGCACATGGCGATGGCCCGCTGGGTGCGCGACTTCGCAAACGATCGCAACACCAAAACCGGGCGTTTCTTCAGGTTTATGAACGAGGTGCCGACGCTGTTGATGATTGCCGCGGTCATCCTCGTGGTGGTCAAACCGTTCTAGAATCGGGCCCCATGAAGGGGCCATCGTGTTGTTTTTGCGGGTTCTGTGGGCAAGGGCCTTGCGTTTAGGCTGCGCGGCGGATATTTTCCAATGTGATCCCTACCGCACGAATTGGGCTGCCTCGCGCCAATTGATCGCACGTCTTCTCCGCGGCCATCGCGTTCGAGCTCACCGTGCCCAATCCCCATCTTACGTTACCCGGCGTGTGCCGGTGCTCAGGACAACCTCATGCGTGAGTTGAAACTCCACGAACTGAAGGCGAAAAGCCCCGCCGATCTCATCGCGTTTGCCGAAGAGTACGACGTGGAAAACGCCAGTACCCTGCGTAAGCAGGAGCTGATGTTCGGTATTTTGAAACAATTGGCCGACCGAGATGTCGATATTATCGGCGAAGGCGTTGTGGAAGTTCTACAAGACGGCTTCGGTTTTTTGCGCTCACCAGACGCAAATTACCTCCCGGGGCCTGACGATATCTATGTATCTCCTTCGCAGATCCGAAGGTTTTCCTTGCGAACAGGCGATACTGTTGAAGGGCATATCCGCAGCCCCAAGGACGGCGAGCGGTATTTTGCGCTTTTGAAGGTGAACACGGTCAACTTCGAAGAGCCCGAAGCGGCGCGCCATAAGATTCACTTCGACAATTTGACGCCGCTTTATCCAGAGTTGCGCTTCAAGATGGAGGTGGACGAGCCGACGAAGGATTTGTCGGGCCGTGTGATCGATCTTGTCTCGCCATTGGGCAAAGGACAGCGCGCTTTGATCGTGGCGCCGCCGCGAACCGGCAAGACCGTGATTTTGCAAAACATTGCAAAGTCCGTCACCGCCAATCACCCCGAGTGTTATCTCATCGTTTTGTTGATTGATGAGCGGCCCGAAGAGGTCACCGACATGCAGCGTTCCGTGCGCGGCGAGGTGGTGTCCTCCACGTTCGATGAACCTGCCGTGCGCCACGTGCAGGTGGCCGAGATGGTGATCGAGAAGGCCAAGCGCCTGGTCGAGCATGGGCGCGATGTGGTGATCTTGCTGGACTCCATCACCCGCCTTGGCCGTGCCTACAACACTGTGGTTCCGTCCTCCGGCAAGGTGCTGACCGGGGGTGTGGATGCCAACGCACTTCAGCGGCCGAAGCGCTTTTTCGGTGCGGCCCGTAATATTGAAGAAGGCGGGTCGCTGACGATCATCGCCACCGCCCTTATCGACACGGGCAGCCGTATGGACGAGGTGATCTTCGAGGAGTTCAAGGGCACCGGCAACTCCGAGATCATCTTGGATCGGAAGGTGGCGGATCGGCGCGTGTTCCCGTCCATCGACATCCAGCGCTCTGGCACCCGCAAGGAAGAGCTGTTGGTGCGCAAGGAAGATCTGAAAAAGATTTATGTCTTGCGGCGAATTCTCAACCCGATGGGCAGTGTGGACGCCATCGAGTTCTTGTTGGATAAACTGAAGCAAACGAAGAACAACGACGAATTCTTTGATTCGATGAACACATGATGGTGTGAGGCGGAATCTCTGCCTCGATCTCATCTCTTAACGGTCCGATCCGAATGGATCGAACCCCTAGCCCGTTCGTTTGATGGATCAGCTTATCCAGTCGTTTGAGTGTCTGAGCGCAAATCACTCCGCTTAAGCAGAGGGACTCAAATGTCTGGGCCGATCCACTAGCTGTTGTGGATGTGGTGGCTGATGCATGGGTTTTCCGGCAGAAACGACACCATAGTGGCGCTGTCATCGGGCGCCACGCCGAGCGCCATTGCGATCATTCGTTTCAGCGGCTCGGGAGCGATAGCGGCTGCCCGTCGTTTTGGTGTCAGCGATGGGGATGAGCGGATCGTTCGCCTGTGCGTCATCCGCTCGCCCATCGACGGGTCTGTTTTGGACCGGGCGTTGGTCGTGCACTTCCTCGGGCCGCGGTCGGCCACGGGGGAAGATATCGTCGAGTTTCATCTTCATGGCGGTCCGGCTCTGGTGGACCGCGTGCTCAATGATTGCGTGGCATTGCCAGGCGTGCGCATGGCCGAGCCTGGAGAGTTCACGCTTCGTGGTGTCTTGAATGGGCGTATGGGTTTATCCGATGCCGAGGCGTTGGCCGATCTCATTGATGCGCGAACGGAAGGGGAGAGGCGGCGAGCCGTTCGACTGGCCGGCGGGGCATTGTCGTCGCGGCTTGCTGCGTGGCGGTCCGATCTGATTGCATGCCTTGCCATGATCGAGGCACGGCTCGACTTTAGCGAGGAAGGCGACGTGGACGATGATGACGGCGCGGTGGATGCGCGGCTTGCGGTTTTGCGGGACGACATTGTCGCGGTGCTAAAGGGGAGCGAAGGGGCGGAGAGATTGACCGATGGTTTTCATATCGTGCTCGCAGGTCCGCCGAATGCCGGTAAATCAAGTCTTCTCAATGCGTTGGTGGCAGATGAAGCCGCCATTGTGAGCGATGAACCGGGCACGACCCGAGACGTGGTTTCGGTCCCGGCCGATCTTGGCGGATATCGTGTGGTGATCCACGATACGGCTGGTGTGCGCGAGGACGCTGAGGGTCTTGAGGCAATCGGTATCTCGCGGACGCATCGCAAGCTCGATGAGGCCGATTTGATTCTTCTTGTATCAAGCCCCGATACGGTTCCGCTTGACGTTGATGGCCCTGTGCTTCACGTGCATCACAAGTCGGACCTGTTGCCATCTTCGAGGGGGGATTGGGCCGATTGTGATGACGGGATTGCAACTGCTTTGAGCGATCCGCCGACCATCGATGCACTCCGGAATGTCTTGCGGGAGAGAGTTCGGCTTTCAATGGGTGGTGCGGAAGCAGCGTTGGTGACGCGGGCGCGGCAACGGTCGGGGTTATCTGAGGTGGTTGCCGGGGTGGACGAAGCTCTGGGGGCGGGCCCGCAGGAAATCAAGGCGGAGTGTTTGAGGTCGGCATCTCATGCGATGGGTCGGCTGACAGGGGACATTGGTGTGGAAGATGTCCTTGACGACGTGTTCGGGCGGTTTTGTATCGGGAAGTGATGTTTCACGTGAAACCCTCACCTAAGACTTATGATGTGGTTGTGGTTGGTGGCGGTCATGCTGGTTGCGAGGCCGCAGCCGCTGCTGCGCGGATGGGTGCGCACACGGCGCTTGTGACCCTCGAGCGAAAAGGTATCGGGCGGCTGTCTTGCAACCCTGCAATTGGCGGGATTGGTAAGGGTCACCTGGTGAGAGAGATCGATGCGCTGGGCGGCCTGATGGGCCGGGTTGCCGATCAGTCTGGAATCCAGTTCCGGCTCTTGAATAGGAGTCGGGGTCCGGCTGTGCGCGGTCCGAGGGCCCAAGTCGATCGCGAAGCCTATCGTCAAAGCATGGTTGAGGCTCTTACAGCCGAGGCCAATCTCGATATCGTTGTTGGCGAAGCGGTCGACCTTGTGGTGACCAAGAATATCATTGAGGGTCTGGTTCTTGCTGATGGATCGACGCTTTCGACCAAGGCGGTCGTATTAACGACAGGGACGTTTTTGGGTGGTGTCATCCACCTCGGCGATAAGAATTGGCCGGCGGGACGGCTCGGAGAGAAAGCAACTGTCAGGATCGGTGACTGGTTGCGCTCCTACGGCCTTCCGTTGGGGCGGCTAAAGACTGGGACCCCGCCGCGACTGCGGGCCGATAGCTTGGATGTCGACAGGCTAACCGCCCAGCCAGGCGATGATGACCCGTATCTGTTCAGCGATTTGAGCGCTGGTCCCAAACTGGCTCAAATCCCCTGCCATATTACCCACACAAACCCTGCGACCCACATGGTCGTAGAAGAGAACATCGGACAGTCGGCGCTATATTCTGGTCAGATCACAGGAACCGGCCCCCGGTATTGTCCTTCAATCGAGGACAAGGTCGTTCGGTTTGCTGACCGTCAATCACATCAGATTTTCCTGGAGCCAGAGGGCCTGACAAGCGAGCTCGTCTATCCAAATGGTATATCCAACTCGCTGCCTGAGGATGTGCAACTCCAGTTGGTCCGGACGATGGATGGTTGTGCAAATGCAGTTATTGCACAGCCAGGATATGCCATTGAGTACGACTATGTGGACCCGCGGGCCCTCACCGCGTCGTTGGAGCTCCGGGAACTGTCGGGTCTGTTTTTGGCTGGGCAAGTCAACGGCACGACAGGGTACGAAGAAGCCGCTGCACAAGGGTTGGTCGCGGGGATCAATGCAGCGCGCCGGGCATCGAGACAAAGCCCTGTCACGCTCGAAAGGCATCTTGCTTATATAGGGGTCATGATCGACGACCTCGTGACCAACGGTGTTGATGAGCCTTACCGAATGTTTACGTCACGGGCAGAGTATCGGCTCTCGCTACGATCGGACAATGCTTGGGAGAGGCTTGGTTCTCTCGGGAAGAATCTTGGTCTCCTCAGCCCTGAGAGAAGCGCGTTCATGCAGAAGCTCCAGAAGGAGAAGGAATCAATCCGGCGAGGACTAAGGGCAGTCGATGTCAGTCCGCAGGAAGCGCAGTCATTCGGGCTCAAGCTAAAAGGCGACGGTAAGAGGCGCACAGGTCTAGATCTGTTGGGTATCGTCGGCGCTGGGTGGGACGCGGTGGATCGGATCTGGCCACAATACTCCAATGTCCGACGCTCTTTGAGGGAAAACCTCGAAGCTGATGCCCTTTACCGTATCCACTCCGAGCGCATGTCGACCATTGTTGAAGACGACCAACGTACGGATCGGATCCGGGTCCCGGCGACATTGTTGGAAACCCCCTTTCCTGGATTGTCGAATGAACTCGCTGAGAAGCTCAAGACAAGGCGTCCCGAGACGATTGGCGATGTACGCAGGATCTCGGGGATGACGCCTGCTGGCCTGGCCCTTATCATTGCCCACGCTCGGAAAACGGCCTAGATCCTTCCGCATCCAAGTGGAAGCACACTAGATGCTCAAGACCTCTGATTTTGAGCGGCTTTGTTCCAGTCAAATCCTTCCATCGGATCGGCAAACGCTCTTGCCGGTCGGGTTCCGACCATCGGACACAGCGTGTTCGCCACGACGACCTCGCTTGATCCCGACCTACGCCTTGTTCCTTGCAGTGTGTCCGTTGTGTTCTGGTTCGACCGATGCCCCCTGATCTCGCCAGCCTCACCACGGAGAAACATTTCAAGCTGTCGACATTTGTAGATCTTCTGAAACGGTGGGGTGAAATCCAAAATCTGACAAGCAAAGCGGACAGGGATCAGCTCTGGTCCCGTCATGTCCAAGATAGTTTGCAGCTCCTTGACCTTGTGCCGGATCGTCCCTTGGAGTGGATCGATCTCGGCTCTGGTGGCGGATTTCCCGGCGTCGTGATCGCCATCGCGAAACCTGACGTCGAAATGACCCTCGTGGAGTCGAACCGCCGCAAGGCGGCATTCCTGCTTCAAGCCGCTACGACGTGCGGTGTGAGGTTTCACGTGAAACCTCAACGGATCGAGTCCCTTCCGTACAGGTCCTATGATGTGGTCTCTGCTCGCGCTTTGGCCCCTCTGCCGGCTCTCTTCGCACTTGCCCACGGATTTTTCGGCCCAGAAACACTCGGCCTCTTTCCAAAAGGCACCAATGCAGCCATTGAAGTTGAAAAGGCTCGCGAAGAATTTTCGTTCACGGCTTGGCAAATCCCCAGTGCTACAGAGGACGGCGCGTCAATTGTGTGCGTAAAAGACCTCAAGAGGCTCTGATGCTGCCCTCTAGACCAAGGGTTATCGCTGTTGCCAACCAAAAAGGTGGCGTCGGCAAAACCACAACGGCAATCAATGCCGCCACAGCGCTCGCCGCGCTTGAGGAGCGTGTCCTCCTCGTGGATCTCGACCCGCAAGGCAATGCCTCGACAGGCCTTGGCATCGACGCCACACGGCGCACCATCACCACCCATGACGTCCTGACTCAAAATGCCACCCTCCGCGGGGCCTCGGTGGAAACAGCAATCCCAAAGCTCGCCCTTGCGCCCGCCACGATGGACCTTCTGTCCATCGATATTGAGCTCTCCTCCTCCGCCGACCGTGCCTTACGCCTCAGGCACGCCATCGAAGCTCTGGCAAAAACGGATGACGCCCCGAGCTATGTGGTGATCGACTGCCCACCGTCGCTCACCATGCTCACCATCAACGCCCTTGCCGCATCCCATGCCGTTCTCGCCCCACTGCAGTGCGAGTTTTTTGCCATGGAAGGCCTCACCCAGCTGATGCGCACGATCTCCCAAGTGCGTGACGGTCTGAACCCTGAACTGCGCATTCACGGCATTGTCATGACTATGTATGACGCCCGGAACAACCTTGCCAATCAAGTGGTTGCCGACGTTCGCGCTACAATGGGCAATCTCGTTTACGACACCATGATCCCGCGCAACGTGCGCCTTTCGGAAGCGCCATCGCACGGCAAGCCAGCGCTCCTTTACGACGTGAAATGCGCTGGCTCGCAAGCTTACCTGCGGCTCGTGTCCGAACTCATCGATAGAGAACAACGCATGGGCGTCCAATGACCGCCGACAACACAAAACGCCGTCTCGGTCGTGGCCTCTCAGCCCTTCTTGCCGATATCGATGTGCCTGACGACTCCGCCGAAGCGGTGGCTCAAAAAGGGGTCACACGCCTCCCGATCGAAAAGTTGACGCCAAATCCTGCCAACCCTCGCCGCCTTTTCGACGACAAGCCCCTTGATGAGCTGTCTCAGTCCATCCGCTCCCACGGCATTATGCAGCCCCTTCTGGTGCGGCCTGTGGACGACGGCTACGAAATTATTGCAGGTGAGCGTCGCTGGCGCGCTGCTCAAAAGGCGGGCTTGCATGACGTTCCCGTCCTGGTGCGTGACGTTACCCCGTCCGAAGCGCTCGAGCTCGCCCTCATCGAAAACGTCCAGCGAGCCGATCTCAACGCCATTGAAGAGGCGGAAGGTTACACACGGCTCATTGCAGAATTCGGCCACAAGCAGGATGATCTCGCCAAACTCATTGGCAAGAGCCGCAGTCATGTGACCAACATGATCCGCCTTCTCAATCTGCCTGATGAGGTCCGCGAGCACGTGGTGGAGGGACGGATCTCTGCAGGTCATGCCCGCGCCCTGTTGTCGGCATCAAACCCCCGCCTGATGGCGCTTGAAGTGATTCACGACAGCCTCTCCGTGCGGGCGACCGAAGCCCGCGTTGCCAAGGAGCGAGAGCCGCGCCCTGCGCCTAAACCGCGTCTTCCCAAAGTCAAACCGGTTGATGATGCCAACACGCGGGCCCTCGTCCGCCGTTTGACGGCAAGACTGGGCCTCACAGTCACCCTTGACCACTATGATGACGAAAGCGGCCGCCTCACCATCCACTACTCCAGCCTCGATCAACTCGACGCCCTCTGCCGCACCCTCGAAGAATCGGACTGATCTCGACCCATTGCGCGATCGCCATCAATCGCCCCTTGACTTCAGTCAACGACGCCAACACCAATTCCGGGAACCCTCCACCCGACAAGCCGACCAGGCCATAGGAGGACAAGGTGGTGGACGCGCTGGAGCGCACAGGTCCGCAAGAACCCCGCAACTGTGACCTCACAGATGCCGAACGCGCCCAAGCGCCGGTCGTCGCCTATCTTAAGTCGGGCGCTGCTTTCGGCGGCACGCCACCGCGTCACATCACCACCCACATGTCGCACGTGTTCCTGGGTGCCTCCCGCGCACTCAAACTCAAACGCGCAATCGGGTTCAGCTTCGCCGATCACTCGACGCTGACGTCCCGTGTTGACCTGTGCCAAAAGGAAGTCGCGATCAACACGCGTTTTGCCGGAGACCTCTATCGCGGCGTCCGTAAAATAACGCGTCAAGGCAATACCTTAGACCTTGATGGCCAAGGCGAAGTGATCGACGCCGTTGTCGACATGCAAAGGTTCGCCGAAGGCGACCAATTCGACGAACTGGCGGCTCGCGGTGCTTTGACGCCAACCTTGATCGACCAATTGGCCGACATCATCGCCGCTACCCACCGAGCCGCGCCGGCCAGCCCAAGATCGGACGCGACCGGGGGTCTCAAAGGCCTTGCCGAACAGCTCACGCAGGATGTCGGTGCCGTCCTGAAGGCCCCTCGCGCGACCCCATCCACCCACCGGGACCACAACGAAGCCACCCTCGCCAGGTGGGCCGAAACCATTCAGCGGGTCATCACCCGGCACAGCGTTAAGCTCGAGCGAAGAGCGCGCCATGGTTTCATCAAGCGCTGCCACGGTGACCTTCATCTGTCCAACATTTGCCTCTGGAAAGGCCGCCCAACCCTTTTCGATGCCATCGAGTTCTCAGAAGAGATCGCCACCGTAGATGTCCTTTACGATGTTGCCTTCGTGCTGGTGGACCTCAACCATCGCGGTTTCGTTGAAGACGAACACAGGCTCCTTTCGCGCTATCTCTCTCAAACGAGAGACTATGGTGGACTTGAAATCCTCCCTCTCTTTCAATCTTTAAGGGCGATGGTGCGTGCACTGACCGCCGGCCTCAAGGACCGCGATCCAACCCAACACCTCGCCGAAGCTTTGGGCTACGCCACACGCACGATTACGCCTCGCGTTCTGGCAGTGGGGGGTCTTTCAGGGAGCGGCAAGTCCGTCGCAGCCCACGCCATTGCTCCTGTTGTCGGCGGTGTGATCATTCGCTCCGACCTTGTGACGAAGCGTTTTCACAAGGTTGCACCCGAGGCCCCTCTCCCCCCATCGGACTACACCGCCGAAAGCCGCGCCGGGGTCTACCGCCGCGCCTTCGCCGATGCGCGCAAAGCTTTGAATGCAGGCTTTCCCGTTATCCTTGACGCAACCTTTACAGGAAGCCCCTGGCGCGACGCCGCACAATCCCTCGCGAAGGAGGTCGGCGTCCCCTTCCAGGGCTTTTGGCTGACCGCGCCTCCCGAGGTCCTGAAGTCGCGCGTCAGGGCGCGCCAGAACGACCCCTCCGATGCAAACACGAACGTGATCGACCGCCAGGTCCAATCCCACACACCCCCGACCGATTGGGTTCAGATCGACGCATCAGCCAAACCTGACGCTGTCGCAGAAGCCATTGGAGACGCGTTGGATCGCCGATGACCGCCATGCGCGCGATGGTCTTATCGGAAGAGCGTGCCCCCCTTGTCATGGAGGAGCGGCCAATTCCAGCGCCCTCAGGCGCCGATCTTGTGATTATGGTGACCGCCTGCGGCGTCTGTCGCACCGACCTTCATGTGGTTGATGGCGACCTTGATGGCGGCATCCTCCCCATTGTTCCGGGGCACGAGATCGTTGGACGCGTGATGGCCATCGCCCCCAATGTGAAAGGTTGGAACATCGGAGACAGGGTCGGCGTCCCTTGGCTGGGTGGCACCTGTGGCACCTGTCGGTATTGCCTCGCAGGACGAGAAAATCTGTGCGACGCGCCCACCTTCACAGGCTTCAGTCGGGACGGGGGATTCGCCACGCACACTGTGGCCGATTCCCGTTATTGCCTTCATCTACCTGATTCTTTTGATGATATCTCCGCCTCGCCTCTCCTATGCGCAGGCCTCATAGGCCACCGAGCCTATAGAAAGGCCCAAAGTAAGGGGGTCATCGGCCTTTATGGGTTTGGCGCCGCCGCGCACATCATCGCCCAGGTGGCAGCACCGGAAGGGGCAAAGGTGTTCGCCTTCACGCGCCCGGGCGACACCCAATCACAGGCGTTTGCCCTCAAGCTCGGCGCCACGTGGGCAGGCCCTTCGACCGACGCGCCGCCTGAGCCCCTCGATGCTGCAATCCTCTTTGCCCCAGTGGGTGCGCTCGTTCCGGAGGCTCTGAGGCATATTAGGAAAGGCGGCAAGGTGGTGTGCGCGGGCATTCATATGAGCGACATTCCCACCTTCCCCTACGCTGACCTTTGGGGCGAACGCGAAGTGGTGTCGGTGGCAAACCTCACCCGCAAAGATGGGGCGGATTTCATGGCGACGGTCCGCCAGAAGGCGCCCGAGGTCCACGTCACCCGTTATCCTCTGGCCGAGGCGAACACAGCCCTTGAAGATCTCCGCCAAGGCCGTTTCGACGGGGCCGCCGTCCTCGTTCCTTAGGGCCTGGACCCTCGTGTCTTCGTCCACTTGGACGCAGGATGTTTTAGCGGGTGCGTACCCGCATCAGCCCCTCCTGGGTGGCCGATGCCACGAGGTCGCCGGCATAGTTGAAGATCAGCCCTCGCGTAAATCCCCTGGACCCGCTGCTTGAGGGGGAGTCTTGGGCGTAGAGCAGCCAGTCATCGGCACGGAAGGGGCGGTGGAACCACATGGCATGGTCAAGGCTTGCCACCTGCATGGTGCGGTTGAAGACCGACGTGCCGTGCGGAAACAGCGCCGTGTCGAACAGCGTCATGTCCGACAGGTAGGCGAGAACGGCCTGGTGGACGAGAGGGTCGTCGGGCAGCCTGTCTGTGGCACGCAGCCACACGTATTGCTGCGGCTTGAGCGGCTCTGATGACAAGTAATGGCGAAGATCGACCGGGCGCAATTCAATGGGTCGCTCGCGCTCAAAGTAACGCCGCACGTTTTCCGGTGCGTTGGCAATCATCAGCTCCTTCAGCGCGTCCTCATCGGGAAGGTCTTCAGGCCGCGGCACATCGGGCGCGTCCATGGCGTGGGACAGCCCCTCTTCGAGCCGGTGATAGGACGCACTCATGGAGAAGATCGGCTCGCCATGTTGGACCGCTTTCACCCGGCGGGTGGTGAAACTGCGCCCGTCGCGGATCCGGTCCACCTCGTAGATGATGGGAACGGCCGGGTCGCCTGGCCGCAGAAAGTAGCCGTGGAGGGAGTGCGCGGGCCTGTCTTCCACCGTTCTGTTGGAGGCGACCAGCGCCTGGCCGATCACCTGCCCGCCAAAAACCCTTTGCCACCCCACTTGAGGGCTGCGACCTCGGAAAAGGTTGCGTTCCAAGGGTTCCAGATCGAGGGTGGACAACAGTTCGGCGACGGCAGGACGCATGGCGGGCTCGGGGCAGGTGGGCGACTGTCCGACCGTGTCATGATCTGTTGGTCCGGCGCAACGCATGGCAGACGCGCGCCGCCCCGTCGCGGACAGGGTATAGTCGGCCGCGGACGCACCATGAGGAGGAGGGACGATGCAGCGCACAGTGGCCATTGCCGGCGGAGGCTATGTGGGGCGCAGCCTTGCCATCGCGCTGAAAACCCAGTCCCACCTGGACGTGGTGCTTTACGCCGGCGGTGCGATGCCGAGCGATGCGCGTTCAAGCACCGTGTCCGCATCGGCACGGCGGATGCTGTCTCGCATCGGCGCCTGGCCCATGATGGCAGAGGCCGCACAGCCCGTTTACGGCCTCAACATCACCGACAGTGCCAGTGAGGATGTGGTGCGCCCGGAGGTCCTGCACTTTGAGGGCGAGCATGGCGCCAACGCTTTTGCCCACCTTGTGCCCAACCACATCATCCACGCAGCTTTGGTGGAGCGGTGCGCTCAGCTCGGCATCCAGGAAGACAGCCGCAAGGTCGTCTTCTTTGAAGACCATCAAGGCCACATCACCGCGGAACTGTCTGATGGCAGCAAGGAGGTGGCTGACGTTCTGATCGCCGCCGACGGTCGCCGGTCGGCACTGCGCCGCATTGCAGGCATCCCGACGGTGGAGAAGGACTTCCACCAGTCCGTCATCACAGGCACGGTCAGCCACAGCGAACCCCACAACGGTTACGCCACACAACACTTTTTGCCCAACGGCGCGATGGCGATGCTCCCCTTGGTGGGCGATCAATCCTCCCTCGCCTGGTCGGAGCGACCAGGATTTGCCAGGGCATTGGCGGACATGGACGGCGAGCTTGCGTCCCTGGAGATTGAGAGGGTTTTTGGTCTGAGGCTCGGCCGCTTGTGTGTGGAAGGCCCTTTGCAGGTCTATCCCTTGAAAGGGCTGCTGGCGCGGCGCTGGGTGGACGGCAGGCTCGCCCTTGCAGGCGATGCCGCCCACGTGATCCACCCCTTGGCAGGTCAGGGCCTTAATCTTGGCTTTCGCGACGTGGCCGCGCTGGCGGAGGTGTTGATCGAGGCCGATCGCCACGGCGAGGACCTTGCCCTTGCCCTTCCCCGCTACGAGCGTTGGCGCAGGGCCGACACCACTCAGATGGCGTTTGTGACCGATGGGCTCAACACTTTGTTTTCACGCCGATCCGACCTTGTGCGGTCGATCCGCAGCATCGGCCTTGGCCTCGTCAATCGCGATGAGGATTTGAAGGCGCTCTTCATCCGCGAGGCGGCAGGGGTTGAGGGCGACGTGCCGCATCTGATGCGCGGCGAGGCCGTCTGAGGTCGATTTCCAGCGCGCAACCCTTGCCCTTGGCCGTGCTACAGTTGCAAGACCGGCGCCCCACCCAATGACCCGCCCGGTCGATGCGGGCGCCCCGTCCGACCGGCCGTCAGGCCGGAGAGAAAGAAAGCACCATGTCCGACGTCTTCACCATCATCACCGCCATCGCCCTTGCAGCGGTTGCGATCGTCCTCCTCATGGGCCTTTGGAACATGATGAAGGGCGGCTCGCCCAACCGCTCGCAGTCCTTGATGCGCATGCGTGTGGTCTTGCAGGCCGTTGCCATCGTCATCGCCATGACAGCGCTCTATTTCACGACACGTTGAGTTTCGACCCGCCCGGATGCCCCGTGCGGCCTTTGGGCAAGGAGCCTTCACCCGATGGTGACACTGAACCGCATCTACACCCGCACAGGTGATGATGGGACCACTGCCCTTGGCAGCGGCGAGCGGCGCAAAAAGTACGACCTTAGGGTCGAAGCCTATGGCACGGTGGACGAGACCAATGCCGTCCTCGGCTGCGCTCGCCTTCATGCCAAGGGCAAGCTCGACCCCATGCTGGCACGCATCCAGAACGACCTTTTCGACCTTGGGGCGGACCTTGCAACGCCCGAAACCACCGACCTTCCTTATGAACCCTTGCGCATCATCCCCGCCCAGGTGGAACGGTTGGAGCGTGAGATTGATGAGTTGAACGGTGTCCTTCAGCCCCTAAAATCCTTCGTGTTGCCGGGCGGCTCACCTTTGGCGGCCCAGCTTCACCTGGGGCGCACGGTGTCACGGCGGGCCGAGCGGTTGATGGTGGAGCTTGCGACCACGGAGACGGTGGGCACGCCTGCCCTACACTATGTGAACCGTCTGTCGGATTTTCTGTTCGTTGCCGCGCGCATTGCCAACAACGACGGAAAGGACGATGTTCTGTGGGTGCCCGGCCAAAACAGGGACGTTTGACAGCGCAATTTGGCGCCGATAGCGTCCGCCTCCGCCGCAAACAGTTTCAATGAGATAAGGGAAGCGCAAGATGAAAATCCTCGTGCCCGTGAAGCGGGTCGTGGACTACAACGTAAAGATCCGCGTCAAGCCGGACGGGTCGGGCGTGGATCTTGCCAACGTGAAGATGAGCATGAACCCCTTCGACGAGATCGCCGTCGAAGAGGCACTGCGCTTGCGTGAGGCGGGAACGGCAGAGGAGGTCGTGGCGGTCTCCATCGGTGTCAAACAATGCGGCGAGACGTTGCGCACCGCCCTTGCCATGGGCGCCGACAGGGCCATCCTCGTGTTGACCGAGGAGGCGCCCGAGCCGCTGGACGTTGCCAAGATCCTCAAAGGCATCGTCGATGAAGAAGCGCCTCAGCTGGTTATCCTGGGCAAGCAGGCCATCGATGATGACTGCAATCAGACCGGCCAGATGCTTGCCGCGCTTTTGGGCTGGGGCCAGGGAACCTTCGCCTCCAAAGTGGTCATCGACGGGGAGCACGCCGACGTCACCCGCGAGGTGGATGGCGGCCTTCAGACCGTAAAGCTGAACCTCCCAGCCATCGTCACCACGGACCTTCGCCTGAACGAGCCCCGGTACGCCTCGCTTCCCAACATCATGAAAGCGAAGAAGAAGCCTTTGGCCGAGAAGACTCCGGGCGACTATGGCGTCGAGCCGCGCCGCAGGCTGGAGGTGCTCAGCACCACAGAGCCTGGCAAGCGCGAGGCGGGCGTGATGGTCTCGTCCGTCGGCGAGTTGGTGGACAAATTGAAGAACGAGGCCGGCGTCATCTGACCTGGCGCAATCTGAGCGGGATGGATCGACAACGCGCGCCATTCGCGTAACATATGTTCAAGACCGCAAACAGAAATCGGCGCGCGATCCAGACACGGTCAATAACATGCCCGCGGCACGCCTGACGCCGCGCGGAACTGGGACGAGACGATGACGACGTTACTGATTGCCGATCACGCCGACGGAACCCTTGGGGAGGCAACCGCCAAGACGCTGACCGCCGCCAAGGGTCTTGCAGCGCCCGTTCATGTTCTTGTGGCCGGCCCTGGTGCGTCGAGCGCTGCTGAGGCCGCCGCCAAGCTGGACGGTGTCGACAAGGTGCTCGTCGCCGAGGACGATGCTTACGGCCACGGCCTTGCCGAACCTGTGGCCGCCCTGGTGGTGTCCCTCGCCGGCGACTACGATGCCTTCATTGCGCCGGCCAACACCACCGGCAAGAACATCATGCCGCGCGTGGCTGCCTTGCTGGATGTCATGCAGGTGTCCGACGTGATGGCGGTGGACGGGCCCGACACCTTCCAAAGGCCCATCTATGCTGGCAACGCCGTTCAGGCCGTCAAATCCACCGACCCGAAGAAGGTGGTGACGGTGAGGACAGCGTCCTTCGCAGCCGCACCAGAGAGCGGCAATGCCGAGACGACGACCATCGGCACTGCCGAAGACCCCGGCCTTTCCTCCTTCGTGGGCGAGGAGGTGGCCCAGTCCGACAGGCCCGAGCTTGCCGGCGCAAGGGTCATCGTCTCAGGCGGCCGGGCGCTGGGGTCGGCAGAAAAATTCGAAGAGGTGATCACCCCGCTCGCCGATGCGTTGGGGGCCGCCATCGGTGCCTCCCGCGCTGCGGTGGATGCAGGCTATGCCCCCAACGATTGGCAGGTGGGGCAGACAGGCAAAGTGGTGGCGCCAGAACTTTACATTGCCGCTGGCATTTCAGGTGCCATTCAGCATTTGGCGGGTATGAAGGATTCAAAGGTGATCGTCGCCATCAACAAGGACGAGGAGGCCCCCATCTTCCAGGTGGCCGATTATGGACTTGTGGGCGACTTGTTTGCGTTGGTTCCTGAGTTGAAGAGCGAAATCGAAAAGCATTCGTCTTGACGCTGACGGACGGACGGCCATGACGGTAAGCAACAACCGTCTCGACTCACCGGGGCGCTCCGGGTTTATCGATGACAAGTACTCAGCGTCCTCGGCAGTGGTGATGGACAGGATTGAATCGGTAGGCGTGATCGGCGCCGGACAAATGGGCAATGGCATTGCCCACGTGGCGGCGCTCGCCGGGTACAAAGTCTATATCAACGACACTTCGCGAGAGCGGATCGAAGAGGGCCTTGCCACAATCACGGGCAACATGGCCCGCCAGGTGGCGTCCGGCCGCATCGACGATGAGGTGCGCAAGCAGGCCGAAACCCGCATCGGCCTTGCTGAAAATCTCGACGAATTGTCCGAAGTCGACCTTGTTATCGAATCGGCGACGGAGAATGAGCAGGTCAAGCGCAAGATCTATGCGCAGGTCTGTCCGCTCCTGAAGCCCGAAGCCGTGCTTGCCACCAACACCTCCTCCATCTCCATCACCCGGCTTGCGGCTGCGACCGACCGGCCGGAGCGCTTCATCGGCATCCACTTCATGAACCCCGTTCCGATCATGGAGCTGGTGGAGCTTGTGCGTGGGATTGCGACGGCGGACGAGACCTTCAACCTTGCCAAAGGCTTCGTGGACCGCGTGGGCAAGGTGACCGCGGTGGCGGAGGATTTCCCCGCCTTCATGGTCAACCGCATCCTCCTGCCGATGATCAACGAGGCGATCTACACCCTTTACGAAGGCGTGGGGTCGGTGGAGGCCATCGATACGGCCATGCGCCTTGGCGCCAACCACAAGATGGGCCCGTTGCAACTGGCTGACTTCATCGGCCTTGATACGTGCCTGTCCATCATGCAGGTGCTTCACGACGGGCTTGCCGATTCCAAATATCGCCCCTGCCCGCTTCTGGTGAAGTACGTGGAAGCCGGTTGGCTCGGCCGCAAAGCCGGCCGCGGCTTTTATGACTATCGCGGCGACATTCCGGTGCCGACACGCTGACGAGAGCGCTTCTTGCCCTTTGTCTTGCCGCCGTGCCCCTGGCCGCCGCGGCAGAGCCTTGCTTCGGCCCGCCCGAATCCGTCGTCATCAAGAACGCCGCAGAACCCCTGACGCTCGTCCTTGAAGATGGGCGCAGCGTGCGCCTTGCCGACATTGCCCCTGCCCGATGGTTGACGGACGCGGCCACTGCCCAAACCGCCCTTGTTACCGCCGAAGGAAAGGCGGCGAGCCTGCTGCCGCTCGCCGGCGAAGCCAAAAGCGATCGTTATGGGCGGGTGATGGGTGAGGTTGTCTTGAAAGCCACAGGCGCATCACTTCGCGACGCTCTGGTCGCGGACGGACTTGCGTTCGTCAATCCCACTGTTATGTCGGAACCGTGCCTTAACCCCTTGTTGGTGGTGGAACGTTCTGCCGAGAATAAGGGAAAGGGCCTATGGGCGCACGGCGGTGTGGTGCGTTCGGCCGATGCGCCGGATCTTGCCGCCGACGCCGGTCGATTTGTGATGGTTCGCGGTCGCGTACTGAGTGTCGGAGAAACGCAACGATCCGTTTACCTAAACTTTGGTGAAATCTATTCGACCGATTTTACCGCACTGATTGCGGTTAAAGATGCCAAAGGGTGGCCCGGCGGCATCGCGGGCGTGAAGGCGATGGCGGGCGAAGAGGTCCGCATAAGAGGTTATTTGGAAGCGTGGAACGGCGGCTTGATCAGGGTCGAGCACCGCGCGCAGATCGAAGCGCTCAGCCACGACGCGGCACCAAGGGGCACGCCCGCCGCGTCGCGATAGCGCTCGCCCTTGCGGCTTTCGTTAACGGCTGCGCCAATTCCATAGGCGAAGAGCCCATCATCACCTCCGCAGCGCCGGTGGTGACCACACCCTCCCAAGGCCGCGTCATACCGTCCCAACGGGGGCGCGAGCACGTCAAGCTCATCGGCAATTATGGCGGCGTCTACTCCAACCCGCGGGTGGAGGCGGCTGTGGCGCGCCTTGTGGGGCGCCTGGTCGAGGCCTCCGACGAGCCCAATCGCTCTTTCCGCGTGACGATCCTCAACTCGCCCGCGGTCAACGCTTTCGCGCTTCCCTCAGGCGATGTCTACGTCACGCGCGGTCTCATCGGCCTTGCCAACGACGAGAGCGAGCTTGCCGCCGTCATTGCTCACGAGATTGCGCATGTGACGGCCAATCATGCCGCGTTGCGCCAGCGCCAGGCCCAGGCAGCTGCCCTCGCAAAGCGCGTGAGCGAGGTGGTGTCCGACCCTGTCATTGCTGCCGACACCCGCGAGACGGCTGAGCTCAGCCTTGCCGCCTTCAGCCAGCAGCAGGAGCTCGAGGCCGACAAGATCGGCGTCAAAACCCTGGCAGGCGCCGGCTTCGACCCATTTGCCGCAAGCCGGTTCCTGGAATCCATGGCGCGCCATGCGGACCTTCCAACGCTCAATGCGGCTTCTGCCGACAAGCCTGGTTTCCTGTCCTCCCACCCCTCTACCCCTGCGCGGGTGGAAAACGCCAAGCGCGTTGCCCGTGGTTATGGTGCGCCCGGGCTCGGCAGGCAGGCGCGCAACCAGTATCTGCGCAGCCTTGACGGCCTTCTATATGGGGACGACCCGCGCGAGGGCTTCGTGCGGGGGCGTGAGTTCGGCCACGTGGAGCTCGGCATCGCCTTCACAGTGCCAAAAGGCTACGTGTTGAAAAACACCTCTGCCGCCGTCCTTGCCACCGACGGCGACCAGACGGCAGTGCGTTTTGATGCCGTCCCCGTCACCAACCAGTCGTTGGGGGACTATTTGCGCTCAGGCTGGGTGAAGGGCCTTGTGGTGGATTCGGTCCGCGAAGAGAAAGTGCGCGGCCTCGACGTTGCGACCGCGTCCGCGCTGGTGGAGGGGTGGTCGTTCAGGATCGCCGCCATCAGGGGGCCGAACAGGATTTACCGGTTCATTTTCGCCTCTTCGCGCCCTGCCAGCGCCTACGAGGCAGCCTTCAGACGGACAGTGGACTCCTTCCGCCTCCTGTCACCCTCCCAAAGGGCCGGGATGCGGCCATTGCGCATGCGGGTGGTGTCGGTACGGCCCAACGAGACCGTCGACACCTTGGCAGCGCGCATGCAAGGCGTCGACAACAGGGTCAAGAAAGAGCTGTTCGAGGTTATCAACGGTGTGGGTCCCGACAGGCCACTTGTTCCGGGCGACCTGGTGAAGCTCATCACCGAGTGAGGAGAGGGTGAAGGGTGCCCCTCACCCTTTGGCGTTGCGATTGGCAAGCAGCTTGAGGCGCAGCGCGTTGAGGCGGATGAAACCTTCCGCATCCTTCTGGTCGTAGGCGCCAGCATCGTCCTCGAACGTCACGATCGCTTCGGAATAGAGCGATTGCGGGCTCTTGCGGCCCATGACGATGACGTTGCCCTTATAAAGCTTCAGCCGCACCGTGCCTGTGACAGGCGTTTGGGAGTGGTCGATGGCTGCCTGCAGCATCTCCCTTTCAGGCGAGAACCAGAAGCCGTTGTAGATGAGCTCTGCATAGCGCGGCATCAGCTCGTCTTTGAGGTGGGCGGCACCGCGGTCGAGTGTGATGGATTCCATCGCCCGGTGGGCCACGTGCAGAATGGTGCCGCCGGGGGTCTCGTAGATGCCGCGGCTCTTCATGCCGACGAAGCGGTTCTCCACCAGGTCGAGCCGGCCGATCCCATTGTCGCGGCCGAGATCGTTGAGCTGCGCAAGGAGGGTGGCGGGTGATAGGGCCTTGCCGTCGATGGAGACGGCATCGCCGTGCTCAAAGCCGATTTCGATGACGGTGGCTTTGTCCGGCGCTTCCTCGGGCGAGACGGAGCGTTGGAAGACGATGGAGGGCGGCTCCACCCAAGGGTCTTCCAGGACTTTGCCTTCGGAGGAGGAGTGCAGGAGATTGGCATCAATCGAGAAAGGCGCCTCGCCCTCTTTGTCTTTGGCCACGGGGATCTGGTTGAGCCGCGCGAACTCGATGAGGTCGCTGCGGGACTTGAACTCCCAGTCCCGCCAGGGGGCGATGACCTTGATGGACGGGTCGAGGGCGGCGTAGCCAAGCTCGAAGCGCACCTGATCGTTGCCCTTGCCTGTGGCGCCATGGCAGACGGCATCGGCCCCGGTTTCGTGCGCGATCTCGATCTGACGTTTGGCAATCAGCGGCCGTGCGATGGATGTGCCAAGAAGGTAGACGCCTTCATACAGAGCGTTGGCCCGCATCATGGGAAAGACGTAGTCCTTCACGAAGGTTTCGCGAAGGTCTTCCACGTAGATCTCGCGGCAACCTAAGAGCTGTGCCTTGGCGCGCGCCGGCTCCAATTCTTCCCCTTGACCGAGATCGGCGGTGAAGGTGACGACGTCGGCATTGAAGGTTTGCTGAAGCCATTTGAGAATGATGGACGTGTCGAGGCCGCCCGAATAGGCGAGCACGATCTTCTTGGGCGCTGTCATGGCAAGACGGTTCCTGTGGTCGAACCGGCCATGTGCCACGGCAATATGGGGTCAGGCAAGCCGCGGCAGGCGGCATCAGCGCTGCAACAGGCGCAGGGGGCATGTCGTCCGGGCCGTCGTCATTGTCGGGCCGGCCAATCAGTGCGGCGATGGCGCCCGGTCTGTTCCAGGCGTCGGTGTCGACCACGCCGTACCGGCGGTCACCCTCTTGGCGCTCTTGTGCCTCCGGTGCGATTTTGCCCATCGCTCCACCCTTCCCTTCGATCGCCACACGCGCGACGGGAAGGAAAGTGCGGGCGGGGCTGTCGGTTCCCTCGCGCGGCCGTTTTCGGCGGCATGGCCGTTTTGCCGGCGCACTGCCGGCATACCACCTATGCGTTCAAGTAATGGCTGGCGTTGGCGCAAATGCCGTTCAGTTCGATTGTAACGGAGCGGCTTTAGCGGCGCACCAAGACGAACCGGGCCAGCGACGTACGGCGGCCTTTGAAGGAAAGGCGCGAGCGGCGCAGATAATGCTCGAAAAAGTCATACTTCTGCGCACCCCATTCCTTCAAAATGGTCTCGCGGTGGTGCTGCAGGTTGGCGATCCACGCTTCCAAAGTGCGCTGATACTGGTCGGGATCGCTTTCCATGTAGACCATGCGGAAGGTGTCGCTGGAGCCTGCTGCGATCTCCTCGATGAAGGGAAGGTCTGACTGGGGGAACACCGTTTGCGGCAGCAAGCGTTTTGAATCGGCAAAGTCGATGACGTTGCCCCAAACGATGGTCTGGAGCGAGAAGCGCGCGCCGCGGGTCATCTGCTCGGCCATCTGGCGGAAGAAGGTGCGGTAGGTCTCCACCTTCTGGTCGCGGTCCATGTCGGGCTTTGCAAAATGCTCGAAGGCGCCGATGGAAATGGCCGCATCGAACGGCTTGTCGGCGCGATAGTCGTAAACGTCCTCTAGGAGGGCGGTGACGCTCGGCCAGGATTGCGCCTGGATGTGGTCAAGCTGGTCGCGCGACAGGGTGAGGCCGATGGACGCGTCCGCACCCCTTTCGGCCGCAGCTTTCAAGACGGCGCCCCAGCCACAGCCAATGTCCAGAAGGCGGGTGCCTTGCTTCACATCGGCGGCGTCGAGGTGGTAGCGGATCTTTTCAAGCTGCGCGGCGGCAAGATCTTCTGCGTGCGGCGGGGCGCCCATGGGACCGGTCCAGCGGGCTGCGCTATAAGACAGTGTGGGATCGAGCCACAGGGAAAAGAAGCGGGTATCATTGTCATAATGATATTGGATCGCATCGGACTGGGTCATCTGCTGCGCAGCGGTGACGTCGACGGGCTTGAACTGCTCGCGCTGGGTCATGATGCATTCACTCCGATTGGTTTGTCAGGGGCTGTTAGCACGGCCAGAGGGGGGAAGGGCAGCGTGGCTGTCGCAATGCTGTGAGGATGGGAAAGTCAAGTCCTTGCTGGCATGTCGGACCCCACCCATAATCGGCCAATGGATTTCTCGTCCAAATCATATGACCGCATTCGCGCCGCACGGCGCAGGGCACGCCGGGGCGGGGCGGCCGAGGGCACCGTCATGGAGCGCGGCTGCTCGTGGCAGGGCTGTCGCGAGAAGGCCGAATACAAAGCCCCCCTTGGCCGCGGCAAGGAAGGCCAGTATCGCTGGTTCTGCCTGGACCATGTGCGCGAGTACAACAAGAATTATAATTACTTCAACGGCATGTCCGACGATGACGTGATTGCCTTCCAGCGCGATGCGTTGACCGGCCATCGCCCCACCGCCCCCATCGGCGTGCGCGGTGAGCACAGGGGCGGCCGTGGTGCGGGCAATGGTTGGGGCCCATTTCATGAAGATCCGTTCGGCCTGTTCAGCGATGGCGAGACCGTCATCAACCCTGAACCGGAGCGCCGGCGGCCGCGCGGGCCCGAGCGTGCGGCGTTCGAAGTGCTGGGCATTGGGGACGATGCGTCGAAAGAGGCGATCAAGTCGCGCTACAAAACCCTTGTAAAGCGTCACCACCCTGACGCAAACAAGGGAGACCGCAGCTCGGAGGATCGGTTGCGCAACGTCATCAATGCCTACAACGTGCTGCGCCGCGCAGGGTATTGTTGAGGTTCCACCTGGTTCGACGGCGAGGACAGGCTTAGGTTCGGCAACGCTCGCGGGGCCGGCACCTGTTCACCATTGAAGGAACGATGGCGGCGCCCGCCCGTGCGGGGGTATCGCCTCATGTCCGCGACCGGACGGACACGCGCGAGGAAACTCTATGGCCGACACGCTCCAAAGCGCGTCCAACGGACTGCCGGACATCACCGTGTCCGCCCGCCAGACTTTTGGGATCGACTCCGACATGGAGGTGCCCGCCTTTGCGGAGGCGGACGAGCATGTGCCCGATCTCGACCCGTCTTATGTGTTCGACCCGCCCACCACCAAGGCCATCCTCGCAGGCTTCAAGTACAACCGCCGTGTGATGATTGCCGGCTACCACGGCACCGGCAAATCCACCCACATCGAACAGGTGGCCGCGCGGCTCAACTGGCCGTGCGTGCGGGTGAACCTCGACAGTCACATTTCGCGCATCGACCTTGTGGGCAAAGATGCCATTGTGGTGCGCGACGGCACGCAGGTGACCGAATTTCGCGACGGCATCCTGCCCTGGGCCTTGCAGACCAACACGGCGCTGGTGTTTGACGAGTACGATGCCGGCCGGCCCGATGTGATGTTCGTGATCCAGCGCGTGCTTGAGGTGTCGGGCCGTCTGACCCTTCTGGACCAGAACAGGGTGATCCGCCCGCACCCGGCCTTTCGCCTGTTTGCCACCGCGAACACTGTGGGGCTCGGCGACACGTCGGGCCTTTACCATGGCACGCAGCAGATCAACCAGGGTCAGATGGACCGCTGGTCCATCGTCACCACGCTGAACTATCTGCCTCACGATGTTGAGGTGGAGATCGTTCTGTCGAAAGCCCCCCAGTACGCCGACGAGGAGGGCCGTGCGACGCTGTCCAACATGGTGCGCGTTGCGGACATGACGCGCAACGCCTTCATCAACGGCGATCTGTCCACCGTGATGAGCCCGCGCACCGTCATCACCTGGGCGGAAAACTCCGAGATTTTCGGTGACGAGGCGTTCGCCTTCGAGGTGACGTTCCTCAACAAGTGCGATGAGACCGAGCGGGCGATTGTCGCAGAGTTCTACCAGCGCTGCTTCGGCAAGGACCTGTCAGCGGCAGCGCCCAACGTGGTCATGCAGTAGCGGATGGCGGGGCCCGGCGACAACGCGCGCAAGGGAAAGCCTGTCGACCCGCGGCACGACACGTTCCGCACGGCAGTGGCAAGCACCATGCGCGCCATTGCCGGCAAGCCTGACCTTGAGGTCACCTTTTCGCCCGACAAGCCCCATCTTGCCGGCGAAAAGGCGCGTTTGCCCGAACCGCCGCGCCGCCTGAACGCCAAGGACGTTGCCATCACGCGGGGCATTGGCGACTCCATGGCGCTGAAGCTTGCCTCCCACGATCAGGCGCTGCACCAGAAATACGCGCCGGCCGGCACCGAAGCGCGCGCAGTGTTCGACGCTGTGGAATCGGCGCGCTGCGATGCCTTGGGCGCCCAGTCCATGGAAGGGATCGCTGGCAACCTGTCGGCCATGCTGGAGGACCGCTACTTCCGCGGCAACTATCACGAAATTACCGACAAGGCCGATGCGCCTTTGCCCGACGCGTTGTCGCTGATGGTGCGCGAGGCGCTGACGGGCGCTGCGCCCCCCGATAGCGCGCGCCACCTTGTGGACCTGTGGCGCCCGTGGCTTGAAGAGCGGTGCGGCACGGATCTGAAAGACCTTGCGGGCCAGATGTCCGATCAGAAGGCGTTCGCCACAGCCGTGCGGGACATTCTGGCAGCGCTAGAGATGGCCGAGGAGCTTGGCGAAGAGGCAGGCGACGACCAGACGGGCGAGGATGGCGAGGAATCCGTCGACACGCCCGATGAGGCCTCCGGCGAGACCGGTCAGGACGAGGCTGAGGACAACGCAGCCGCCCAGGACAGCGACCAGTCGGGCGAAGAACAGTCCGGCGAAGACGTTGAAGACTCAGACGTCACCGCAGAGGATGCACGCGACGACGAGTTGGGTGACGCCGAGCAGGCGATGGACGGCGTTCGCGTCAACGATGCCGATGCCAAAGCGCCCCCAGGTCCGCAGTACAAGGTCTACACCCGGGCCTTCGATGAGACGATTGCGGCCGAAGATCTGTGCGATACGGCTGAGCTTGACCGTTTGCGCGGCTTCCTGGACAGGCAGCTCACCCACCTGCAAGGGGCCGTGGCAAGGCTTGCCAACCGCCTGCAGCGTCGTCTTCTGGCCCAACAGAACCGCGCCTGGGAGTTCGACCAGGAAGAGGGCGTTCTTGATACCGCGCGCCTGTCGCGCGTGGTCATCGACCCGATGCAGCCGCTTGCCTTCAAGATGGAGCGGGAGAGCGACTTCCGCGACACCGTGGTGACGCTGCTGATGGACAATTCGGGCTCCATGCGCGGCAGGCCCATCACCGTTGCGGCCACCTGTGCCGACATTTTGGCGCGCACGCTGGAGCGCTGCCATGTGAAGGTGGAGATCCTCGGCTTCACCACCAAGGCGTGGAAAGGCGGCATGGCGCGGGACCACTGGCTGTCCCACGGTAAGCCCCCATCGCCGGGGCGACTGAACGATCTGCGGCATATCATCTACAAGTCCGCCGACGCCCCCTGGCGCAGGGCAAGGCGCAACCTTGGCCTGATGATGCGCGAAGGCCTTTTGAAGGAGAACATCGACGGTGAGGCGCTTTTGTGGGCGCACGAAAGGCTGATGGCGCGCCACGAGCAGCGGCGCATCCTGATGGTGATCTCCGACGGCGCACCGGTGGACGATTCCACCCTGTCGGTGAATTCAGGCAACTACCTGGAAAAGCACCTTTGGACCGTCATCAACGAGATCGAAGAGCACTCACCCGTTGAGCTGATCGCCATCGGCATCGGCCACGATGTGACACGTCACTATCGCCGCGCCGTCACCATTGTCGACGCTGAGGAGTTGGCGGGCGCGATGGTGGACCAGCTCGCCGATCTGTTTGACGACCAGATAGCGGACATGGCGCAAGGCCGGCGTGGCCGTGGGCGCGCCCGCGGTCCGAAGCACGGGCGCCGCAGGGCCGCGTGAGGCGCTTTGTGCTCGCGGTCTTGGCGCTGGCGTTCGGCGTGCTGTCCGCCGCAGCCTCGCCCGCGCCCATCGACGTCCGCACCCGCACCATCGAGCGGTTCGACGCGGGCGGAGATCGTTTCGGCAGGCTCGACTTTCGTGGTGGGCTGGTGCTGACGGGGCCGCGGGGCTTCGGCGCCATTTCGGGCTTGTTGACAGAAGGCGATCGCTTCCTTGCCGCAAGCGACACAGGCAAGTGGCTGAAGGGCCGCATGCGCCTTGTAGGCGGCCGACTCTCTGGTCTTGAAGACGTTGTCACTGCCGACAGGCTTGACCGTCTTGGCCGGCCCATCACCGACAAACGGCAAGGGGATGCTGAAGGGCTGACCGCGGTGGACGGCGCCATCCTGGTGATGGTGGAGAGCCTGCGCGTTCTCCTGTCCTACCCCGCCGACGGGCTTGACGTCGATTTTGCCGCAACGCCGCGTGAGGTGGCGATCCCCCCTGCCATGGTCCAGGCAAGCCGCAGGCAAGGTGTGGAGGGGCTGGCAACGCTCCCCTCCGGACAGGTTGTGGCGTTCGTGGAGGGGCGCATCAACACCGGCGCAAGCATTCCCGTGTGGCGGCTGGGGGGTGAGGGGTTCACCGTGGTGCGCAACGGTCCCTGGTCCATCACAGGCGCCGACACCCTGCCTGGCGGCGATGTGGTGATTGTGGAGCGGCGCTATGAAGGCGGGATCGATGTAGGGGTGCGCGTGCGCCGCCTTGGGGCGGATGCCCTTGCCGGCGGTACCGGACCGTTTGATGGGCCGGTCTTGCTTGAGGCCGGGTTCTCCGCCGAAATCGACAACATGGAGGCGATCGCCACCGATATTGTGGACGGCGAAATCATCCTGACGCTGATGTCGGACGACAACCGCTCCTTCTGGCAGCGCACGTTGATGCTACGCTTTGCGGTTGCCGACCCTTTGCCCCGCCGTAAACCCCTCCCCAAAGGCTGATCTCCCTGCTCCGGGCTGACAGCGCCGGCCTAGCCAACTGTGCCAGATTGCCGGCAACAGTGGCGTTGCGGGGCGTGGGCTATGGCAGGGGGATCGGTGGACAGGGTCATGGCGCGGGCGCGGCAGCTTTCTCGCCGTGGCGACAACGCTGCCGCCGTTGCCATCCTGCGGCAAGGTCTTGACCACTACCCCGCCAATACCCGCCTGCAACGCCGCCTGGAAGATCTGACGGGCGAGGCAGGGTCGGGCGCAGAGGCCGACCTTGCCCTACTGGCAACCCTTTACAGCAAGGGCCGGCACGGCGAAGCGTTTGCCATGGCCGCCGACCTGCAAGCCCGTCACGAGACGGTGGCCGAAGTCCACGCCATCAAAGGCGCGACCGCCATGGCCCTTGGCCGCCTCGGGGAGGCTGAGGCGGCTTTTGCGCGCGCCGTTGCCTGCCGGCCCCGCGATGGCTCTTTGCTGGCAAGCCTTGGCGCCGTCCTCATTGCGTTGGGCAGGTTCCACGATGCGGCAGAGCGCTTGACCGAGGCGATCACCATCGCGCCCGATCATCCTGACGCGCACAACAATTTGGGCAATGCGCTGAAAGGGTTGGGGCGTCTTGAGGAGGCCATCGCGCACTATCGAAAGGCGCTCGATCTCGCGCCCCACAGGCCGCAGACCCACAACAATCTCGGCGTTGCGTTGACCGAGATGGGCGACAAGAAAGGGGCGGCGGCGTCCCTGCGCAAGGCCGTGGCGCTGCGGCCACGATATGCCCAGGCCTATCGCAATCTCGCCGCTGTGGCAGATTTCGACCATGACGCACCCGAGGTTGCGGCCATGACGAAACTTCTTGCCGACAAAAACATCGATGATGGCGCCCGCACCCACCTTCACTTTGCGCTGTTTTCAGCCTTCGACAGGTGTGGCGAGAGGGAGCGTGCCTTTGCCCATCTTGAGGAGGGCAACCGGCTGCGAAAGAAGGCCCTTGCCTACGAAATAGAGCGGGACCGGGCGCTTTTTGGCGAGATCAAGGCCGCCTTGGCTGCGTTGCCGCTTCTGGACGTCAGCATTGCGCCCGCCGACGCGGTGCGGCCGATCCTCATCGTTGGCATGCCACGGTCGGGCACGTCCTTGGTGGAAGCGATCCTTGCAAGCCATGAGGATGTGGCGGCGGGCGGAGAGAGGGACGACCTGCGCCGCGCTGTGGCGCCGCTCCTTTCCGCCAGAGGGCAGGCGGGAGCCACAGAGGCGATGATTGCAAAGGCAAGGCGCCAATACCTTGATGCGCTGCGGGCGGTGAGCGGCGGCAAACCCTTTGTCACCGACAAGATGCCGCAAAATTTTCGCTGGGTCGGCGCTGTGCGGGCGATGGTGCCTGAGGCGCGGATCCTGCACATCACCCGCGCGGCGCCTGCGATGTGCTTCTCGCTCTACAAGCACTACTTCGCCGTCCGCGGCCACGGTTATGCCTACGATCAGGCCGATGTTGCCGCCTATCACGGCCTCTACAGGGACCTGATGGAGACATGGCGCCGGCTCGATCCTGAGGCGGTGGTGGACATCGGCTATGAGGCGCTGACCGAGGCGCCGGAGGACGGAATCCGCGCCCTCCTCGACCATTGCGGCCTGCGGTTTTCGGCGCGTTGCCTCAACCATGTCGACCATGTGGGCGCCGTGCAAACCATCAGCACGCTACAGGTCCGCAACGGAATTTACCGTGGAAGTTCACAGGCTTGGCGGCAGTACGAGCCCTGGCTAGGACCGATGCTTGACGGCCTCGGCCACCGCTCTTGAGGAGCCGCTCGCTAGTAAAGCGGGCTAAGCCTGGTTCACACGGTAGGCAAGGTGGGCGGTGATCAGCCTGTACGGCATGAGGGCGATGGCGGCGACCATCAGCTTCACCGTAAAGTCCGCCAGTGCCCATGAGACCCAGCGCGGGGCTTCTGCGCCTGCCATCACCCCGAAGAGGGGGATCACCTCCGTCGCAAACCCGTCCACCGATAAGGGGATGGTGGCGGAAAAGGCGAGGGTGAAAAACAGCGCCGTGTCGAGCGCCGAGCCTGCCAGCGAGGACGCAAGCGGCGCGCGCCACCAGCTCCCCTGCCGGAGCCGGTTGAAGAGGCTGACGTCCAGAAGTTGTGCGGTGAGGAAGGCTGTGCCGGACGCAATGGCAATGCGCGGATCGGCAAGGATTGCCGACATCACCACCGCCAACGCAAAACCCACATAAGCCACTCGTCGCGCCAGGCGTGGCCCGAAGGTGCGGTTGACCACATCCGTGACCAAGAATGCGAGCGGATAGGTGAACGCGCCGTAGGTGAGGATGTGCGACAGGTCGAGCCCGCCGACCACAGCGCCGACGGGGATCTGCACCAGATAGTTGGAGGCCACCACCACGACCGCCATTGCGGCCACGGCCACAACAAGGGCGCGGCTGTCGGTTCTGGTCATGGGCGAAAAAGGCAGCTTGGCGGCAGCTTACGCGGCCGGGCTGGCAGGCTCAGAAGGGCTGGAAGCGGTTTTCTGCGCGGCGACCACTTCCCGCTTCAGCCGCTGCATGCGCTCAGACAGCGCTGCATCGTCGGCCGAGGCAAGAAACTGGTCCAGCCCGCCTTTGTGCTCCACCGTGCGCAAAGCGCTGGCGCTGATGCGCATTTTGACCTTGCGGCCTTCCAGCGCATCGGAAATCAGCGTCACATCCACAAGGTTCGGCAGGAAGCGCCGCTTGGTCCTGTTGTTGGCGTGGCTGACATTGTTGCCCACCATCACGCCCTTACCCGTCAGTTCGCAGCGACGTGCCATCTTGCATACCGCCGGAGCCCCGGCGTCCTCTTGATCGATCATGGTCTGTGAAAGCCCGCGTCAGTACGCTCCGCACCGGTCACAGTCAAGTGGCGGGCAGGACTGCGCATTCAGCGCCAATTCACGCTATATGTCATTTGATCTCCCCATTTCCATCCCATAAAGCGGTTGTACGGCCGCATATCACCGAAGCGACCTGAGGAGTGCCTTTGTGAAAGTCCTGAGCCTGACTGCGTTGACGCTGGGTTTGGTTGCCTTCTCGGCCGCGCCCACTGCCATTGCCTCAAGTAAGGTAACGGTGGAGGCCAATTATGAAATCTCCATCGCCGGATGGGCCATAGCCAGGGCCAGCCTGGATTTTTCCATGTCCGGCGATCGCTACGAGGCGGATCTGTTCATGCGCCCCAAAGGTGTGGCGAAAATCGTCACAGCCGTGCGCACCAGTGTGGAGGCGGAGGGGCGGGTGAAAAGCGGCAAGGTTCTGCCCACCCGCTACAGCGTGAAGGCCGATGAGACGCGCCGGCCCGTCAGGGTCAACATGACGCTGCGCTCGGGCAGCGTGTCGAAGCTGAACGCCCGGCCCAAACTGAAGAAGCTGGACGGGCGGGTGCCGATCACCAACGCGCACAGGCGCAGCATCGTCGACCCGTTATCGTCGGGTCTCCTGCCGATCCGCACCGCAAACGGGCGTGACGCATGCGACCGGACCTTGAACATTTTCGACGGGTGGACCCGGTACGACGTTCGCCTTTACTATAAGGGCACGCGGTCGGTCTCCACCAAGGGGTATCGCGGCAAGGCCATTGTGTGTGGCGCGCGATGGATCCCCGTGGCAGGGCATCGCCCCCACAAGAAAGAGGTTCGTTATCTGGCCAACAACAAGCGCCTTGAGATGACCGTCATTCCGCTTCCGGCGGCAGGCGTTGCCATCCCCTACAGCGTGTCCATCGGCACGCCCAACGGCGAGATCCGGGTCGAGCCCAGCAAGATGAGCATCAGCGGCGCGGGTGTGTGACGGCGCGCCTCGGTTGAGGCCTGCGCGGCGTGTGCCGGCGTGATCGCCGGCAGCAGCGTTTGCGTGCCCGTCGCGCTTTCGGCCTAGCGCGGCCCTTCCCAAGGAACCGAACTTGACGGCCAGTCCCCTTACGAAACGAGCTGAGCGGTCGCGCAATCTGACCGCGATCCTCGGCCCCACCAACACAGGCAAGACCCACCTTGCCATCGAGCGTATGCTGGCCCACCGCACGGGGGTCATCGGCCTGCCTTTGCGCCTGCTGGCGCGTGAGGTTTATGGCCGCATCGTCGCGCGTCTCGGGCCCGAAGTTGCCGCGCTCATCACCGGCGAAGAGAAGATCTTGCCGCCGGGCGCGCGCTACTATGTGGCAACGGTCGAGGCGATGCCGCTGGACCTTGAGGTGGACTTCGTCGCCATCGACGAGGTGCAGCTTGCAGGCGATCTTGAGCGGGGCCGCGTCTTCACCGACCGTATGCTGCGCGTGCGTGGCCGTTACGAGACGCTGCTCCTTGGCGCCTCCACCGCCCGCGGGCTGCTTGAGCGGCTGAACCCTGGCATCAACGTCATCACCAGGCCGCGCATGTCGGTCCTCTCCTACGCGGGAGAGAAGAAGCTTACGCGCCTGCCGCCGCGCTCGGCCGCCGTGGCCTTCTCGGCCAATGAAGTCTACGCCATTGCCGAATTGGTCCGCAGGCAAAGGGGCGGCGCTGCCATCGTCATGGGGGCGCTGTCGCCGCGCACGCGCAATGCGCAGGTGGAGCTTTTCCAATCGGGCGATGTGGATTTCTTGATTGCGACCGATGCCATCGGCATGGGCCTCAACCTTGATGTGGACCATGTGGCGTTCGCCTCGAACCGCAAGTTCGACGGCTACCAGTACCGCGCACTGTCGGCGGCCGAGCTGGCGCAAATTGCAGGGCGCGCGGGCCGGCACACCCGCGATGGCACTTTTGGCGTTACGGGCCGCGTTGCTCCCTTCGACAACGAGCTTGTGGAGCAGCTGGAGACCCATGCCTTCCCACAGCTCAAAGTGTTTCAGTGGCGCAACCCCGAACTGGACTTTTCGTCCGTGCCATCGCTGCGCCGCTCGCTTGAGCAGCCGCCGCAGGAGGAGGGGCTCACCCGTGCCCCGCCCGCCGATGACGTGAAGGCGCTGGAGCATGCGGTCAAATCGCCGGAGGTGATGGACAGGGCCGCCGCCCCCGCACAGGTGGCGCGGCTTTGGGACGTGTGCCAAGTGCCCGACTATCGCAAGATCGCGCCCGCGAACCATGCCGATCTGGTGCTGACCCTGTTTCAGTTCATTGCAGGCGGCGGCGTCATCCCCGATGAGTGGATTGCCCGGCAGGTGCGCTATGCGGACAAGACCGATGGGGACATCGACACCCTGTCCAACAGGATTGCCCATGTGCGCACCTGGACATTTGTCGCCAACAGGAATGATTGGCTGAACGACCCGCACGAGTGGCGCGAGACCACCCGTGCTGTGGAAGACCGCTTGTCGGATGCGCTTCATGAGCGTTTGATGCAGCGCTTCGTGGACCGGCGAACCAGCGTGCTGATGAAGCGCCTGAGAGAGAATGCGATGCTTGAATCGGAAGTGAACGACGCTGGCGACGTCATCGTAGAGGGGCAACACGTGGGGGCCCTCCACGGTTTCCGGTTCCAGGCGGATGCGTCGACGGGCGACCCGCGCGACCAGAAGGCGCTGCGCTCCGCCGCAGCCAAGGCGCTGTCCAATGAGATGGAGCGGCGGGCGGACAAGGTGTCGCAGGCCTCCGATGCCGCCTTCACGCTCGGCTCGGACCTTGCCGTGCGCTGGCAGGGCGCTGTCATCGCCAAACTGATTGCCGGCGCCGAGGTGCTCCAGCCCCAGGTGGTCCTGCTGAGCGATGAGACCTTGCCCCAGCCGGCGCGCGAGAAGGTGCAGGCGCGACTGGGCCAATGGCTGACGACCCACGTGACGGGGCTGTTGAAGCCTTTGTTCGATCTGACGGCGGCTGAGGAGATTTCGGGCCCTGCCCGCGGCCTTGCCTACCGCATTGCCGAGGGACTTGGCAGTGTGGAGCGTGCCCATGTGGCTGAGGAAGCCAAAGGGCTGGACCAGACCGCGCGCGCCGGTTTGCGCGCATTGGGGGTGCGGTTCGGCGCCTACCACATCTTTGTGCCGACGTTGTTGAAGCCTGCGCCGAGCCAGCTCTTGGCGTTGCTATGGGCGCTAAAAAACACCTCGCTCGACGTGCCCGGGTTGACGGAAGTGCCGCAGCTTTCCGCCTCCGGCCGCACCTCCATTCCCGTCGATCCTGAGGTGGCGGGGGAGCTTTATCGGGTCGTCGGCTTCCGCGTGTGCGGGCCGCGGGCGGTGCGCATCGATATTCTGGAAAGGCTTGCCGATCAGATCAGGCCGCTTGTGGCCTGGCGGCCGGGGCCAGAGTCGGGCGATCCGCCCCCAGGGGCCGTGCCCCAGGGCGGCGGGTTCTTGGTGACGGTGACGATGACCTCGCTGCTCGGCTGCTCAGGCGAAGACTTCGCGGCGATCCTCACCTCGCTCGGCTATCGCGTCGACAAGCACGAGGCGAACGAGGCCGAGCGCGCCGCCATCGCCGCTGCCCAAGAAGTCCGCGGCCGCGGCGCCAAGAAAGGCGGCCGCGACAAACCTGCCGCGGACACCGGCGCCGAGGTGGCCACGGCACCTGCCGGGGCCAGCACCCCAGCGGAAGGTGAGGCGCAAGCCGACCCCAGCGCCCTGGCACAGGACGACACCCAAACCGAAACCAGTACACCGGCAGAGGGTGGTGCACACGTCGACCTCGGTTCTTCGGCGGAGGCGAGTGTGCCCACCGAAGCCGCCGCACCCGTTGAGGAGGCCGCGACATCCACCCCCGAGACGAGCCCCACCGAGGCAGACGCCGTTGCGGCTGAGCCAGCACCATCGACGTCAGTCGAGGCGAGCGCTCAGATCCCTCAGCCCACCGGCACGGTGAGCGAAGGGGATACAGCGTCCGAAGCGGCGCTTGCACACAGCGACGCCCCAGCCGCTTCGCCTGAGACCGTTGATCCGGCCGCGCCGCCTGCGGAGATGACTGAGACGGCGCCGGCTGACGCTGAGGCCGCGACGCCGGCCGAGGAAAATGTGGAGCCGGCACCGGCCGAAGCGGCTGCAGATGCGGCTGCGGAGCCGGCCGATACGCCCCAGGAGTCTGCTGCCGATCCTGCCGAGCCCATCTTGATTGAGGTGTGGCGCGTGCCGCGGCATCAGCGCAGCGATCAGCGCCATCGCCGCCGCGGCGCACGGGGCGAGGGCGAGGCCGAAGGCGGCCACAGGCGCCGCAGGGATGGCGGTCGTCGCAGCGATGAGGGGCAGCCGGCAGACAAGGCCGCAGGGCCACGCCAGGACGGCCCGCGCTCACCAGGCAAGCGCGATGATGGGCGCGAGCAGCGCGAGGGCCGCAAGGGCAAGCGGCGCAACAAACCCCAGCGCGTGGATGCAAAAGAGCAGCCGCGGCGAAATGACACGATCGACCCCAACTCACCATTTGCAGCGCTCGCAGCGTTGAAGCAGCAGATGGAGAAAGGGTCCGACGATCGCTGAGGAGGCGACCGAAGGCGCGCAACGCGTCGACAAGTGGCTGTGCTACGCACGGTTCGCCAGAACGCGCACCGTTGCCCAGGCGATGGTGGAAGGCGGCAAGGTTCGCGTCAACAAGATCAAGGTCAAGCAGCCGAGCCGTCTTGTGCGCACCGACGACGTGTTGACCATCCGCCTGCCGCGCGCTGTGCGTGTGGTGCGCATTCTGGGCATGGCCGACAGGCGCCTCTCCCCACCAGCTGCCGCAGCACTTTATGAGAGTCTGGACGCCGACTGAGGCGCCAGCGCCAACGTGTTACATCCACGTAGTGTTCACGACTTGCCCAATGGCTTGCCGCACCGTACATCCGCGGTTGAGGTGAAGGGGGTTTGCGTGACCTATATCGTCGGCGAAGAGTGCATCAAGTGTAAGTTTACGGACTGCGTGGAAGTGTGTCCGGTGGACTGCTTTTACGAAGGCGAGAACATGCTCGTCATCCACCCTGATGAGTGTATCGATTGCGGGGTGTGCGAGCCTGAGTGTCCTGTGGACGCCATCAAACCCGACACCGAGCCCGGCCTTGAGAAATGGCTTGAGCTAAACGCCACTTACGCCTCCGAATGGCCCAACATCACGGCCAAGAAAGAGCCGCTCCCCGAGGCGGAAAAGTTCGAGGGCGTCCCAAACAAAATGGATAACCATTTCTCGCCGGCACCAGGCGAAGGGGACTGATTGTCTAACCTGACGCGCCGACGCGTGCAAAACAGGGCCAAGGCGTTGAGTTTTTGAGGCGAATACGCGGCCTTTCCAAGGGTGGCGCAAAGCGGCCCAGAGTCTGGCACGGTTTGTTCCGGCTAGCTTAAATCTCGGCTTTTGCAGCCAGCATCCCTTCTAATTCACCCTGCAATGTGTTACATATGAGTGACAATGTTCGGGTTGATCGTGTTTCTCACGCGCAGTCCAGGTGGGGCCCACACAGGCCTTGGAGTGCCGCGTAACCACACTCAATGCACGAAAGAGAAAGACTGTCCTGTGACCGCCGACTAGCCCCTAAGAGCCGGCGAACAACCTGATCTTTGACAATTCAAGACATCGCGTCGCACATGACGTGCGGCCCTTTAGGAGTGATCAGAGCCTATGGCCACGGTGAAGAAAAGCGCCAAGTCCACGTTCAAGCCGAACGAGCACGTCGTTTATCCAGCGCATGGCGTAGGCAAGGTTGAAGCGATTGAAACCACCGAGTTCGGTGGCCATGAGCTTGAGCTCATCGTCGTGACTTTCGCCAAGGATAAGATGACCCTTCGCGTGCCTGTGGGCAAAGCGAAGACCGTCGGCATGCGTAAGCTCGCCGACGAGCCGACCATGGACAAAGCCCTGCACACCGTCACTGGCCGCGCCCGTGTGAAGCGCACCATGTGGAGCCGCCGCGCTCAGGAGTACGAGGCGAAGATCAACTCGGGCGATCTGATCGCCATTTCCGAGGTGGTGCGCGACCTTTACAGGGCCGAGAGCCAGCCCGAGCAGTCCTATTCAGAGCGCCAGCTTTATGAGGCCGCGCTGGACAGGATGGCGCGTGAGATCGCCGCCATCAACAAGTCCGATGAGGCGACCGCCATCAAGCTGATCGAGGCGCAGCTGGCCAAGAGCCCGCGCCGCGCGGCCAAGGGCGAAGAGGAAGACGAGGACGACAACGACGGCGAGATCCAAGAAAAGGCCGCCTGAGCCGCCTTCCCGCAGATCGATCGATGCGAACGCCGCTCCCCTGGGGGCGGCGTTTTGCGTTTCAGCCCCCGCGCTCCGTAGGGACGCTCCATGGCGCTGCGGGATTTGTGGCCGTACGAGTTCCCATCGGGCCCAAAGCGCGCTAGGCCGAGTGCGACATGTTTAACCAGCACGTTCGGACCCATGACTGACCTTCTCAACGCGCAACCCCTCGCAGCCCTCGTCATCGGCATCGTGGTTCTCATCTTCCCGCGGATCTTGAACTACGCCATTGCCGCCTACCTGATTTTCGTCGGCGTCACCGGCCTTTGGCCCAACCTCATGGCCCCTGCCTGAGGACCCCTCCCCCCTAGGCGCGGCCACCCCCCGCGCCACATTTGCGTAGGAAGCGCGATCGAGCACGGCGCCATCGGGTGCATGCACGACGCTCGCCGGCGCACTGGGCAGGCGAAAGCCCGCTGCCGGACACACACCATTGAGGGAGGTCTTTCGTGGCAGATCCCGCCGTCATCCGTGAAGACGTCGTCGGACGCGCCAACGTCGCCGACACGCCCGAGCTTGAGACCTATTACAAAGAGCTCGAGGCCATGGAGGCCGGCGCGTTGTGGAACGTTGCCAACGCCATCGAGCCTTGGGAGCCAAAACCCTCCTCCGTCCCGTTCCGATGGCGTTATGGCGACCTTCGCGAGCACGTCTTGCGGGCGCTCGATCTGGTGACGCCCGAGAAGGCGGGGCGCAGGGTCGTCTACCTGGCCAATCCCGGGCGGCGGGACGTGTCGGCGGCTGTAGGCTGGCTCTATACGGGCATCCAGGCCATGCGCGCCGGCGAGGACACGTCCGCCCATCGCCATGCCGCATCGGCCCTTCGGTTCATCATGGAAGGGCAAGGTGCCTACACCGTGGTGGACGGCCACAAGGTGATGCTGTCGGCCAACGATTTTGTCCTGACACCCAACGGCACCTGGCACGATCATGGTGTTGCCGAGGATGGCAGCACATGTGTGTGGCAGGACGGGCTGGATATCCCCCTCGTCAACGCCCTCGACGCCAACTTTTACGAAGTGCACCCTGATGTGCGCCAACAGGCGAGCTTCCCGGTGGACGATTCTCCCGCCACCTTTGGCGGCCCCGGCCTTCTGCCCGGCGGCGAGGTCTGGAGCGCCCCCTATTCCCCGCTCCTTCGGTATGCGTGGGAGCCGACCTATTCGGCCCTCATCGATTACGCCAAGGTGAGCGAGGGCTCGCCCTATGACGGCCTCATCATGGACTTTGTGAACCCTGCCACAGGCGGCCCCGTGATGAAGACCATCGGCGCCTCCATGCAGCTCTTGCGCCCGGGTCAGCACACACGCGCGCACAGGCAGGTGGGCTCGTTCGTCTACCAGGTGGCGAAGGGAGAGGGCTTTTCCGTCATCGACGGTGTGCGGTTCGACTGGCGCGAGAGGGACATTTTCGTCGTTCCCTCATGGTCCTGGCACGAGCATGGCAATGCCTCCCAAAGCGAGGATGCGTGCCTGTTTGCCTTCCATGATCTGCCCGTGTTGCGCGCGCTAGGCCTTTACAAAGAAGAAGGCCTTGCCGGCAACAGCGGCCAGCAGACCGTAACTGAGACGGCGGATTAATCGCCCGTGAGCGCACCCACCAGTCGCCTCGAGGGCCAACGCGTCTTGATCAGTGCCGGCGCGGCGGGGATCGGCCTTGCCATCGCCAAACGCCTCACCGACGAGGGCGCCAAGGTTGCCCTTTGCGACGTGGATGCCGCAGCGCTTGGGGCTGCTGGCGAGGCTTTGCCCGACGCCCTCGTGCGTGCCGCCGACGTAACGGATGAGAGTGCTGTTGCGACCTTTGTGCACGATGCTGCGGGCGCGCTCGGCGGCATTGACGCTCTCATCAACAATGCCGGGATTGCCGGGCCGACGGGCGCGGTGGACGCCCTTTCCATCGCCGATTGGCGGCGTACGGTGGATGTGTGTCTGACCGGGCAGTTCATCCTTGCCCACCATGCCGTGCCGCACTTGAAGGCGGCCGGGGGTGGGGCGATCGTCAACATGTCGTCCGCTGCCGGCAAGTACGGCTATGCCTTTCGCTCCCCCTACAGTGCAGCAAAGTTCGGCGTCATCGGCTTGACGCAAAGCCTTGCCAAGGAGCTTGGACCGCACGAGATCCGCGTCAACGCCATCTTGCCTGGAATTGTGGAAGGGGCGCGTATGGACGGTGTGATCGAACATCGCGCCGCGGAGCTTGGGATCAGCTTTGAGGAGATGCGCACGCGCTACCTTCAAAACGTGTCCCTGCGCGCGATGGTGACGGCGGACGATGTGGCCGCCATGGTCGCCATGCTTCTGAGCGTAGACGGGCGATCCATCTCGGGCCAGTCCATCGGCGTTGACGGAAACGTGGAAACGCTGTGACGGGGAGAGCCGCCCTTTCCTTGGCGCAACCCGTACCGCTCAGCCCCGCGCGACCCTGTTAGGTTTTAATCGGCAATGACCTCTGACGATCCTGAAATTCGCAAGCTCACCAAGCGCGTCAGTGCGCTGGAGGACGCGTTGGCGGACATCTTGATGAAGCTGTCCGCCATGGAAACTGCCGGCCCTGCAGCAGTTCCCGCGGCACCACAGCATCCGCCCAAGAGCGAGACCATCATGGTGGGCGGCAAGTTCGCCAACTCTGCCTTTTTCTCCCTTGAGCAAAGGGGCGAGGATAGTCTGCCGTTTCGTTGGATGGGCCGTGCCAACGAGGCTGAGATCCGGGTGAAGATCGGCCGCGACAGGCCGCTGCTTGTGGAGGTGTTTATTGCCGTCCATGTGGAGGCGGCTGTGCTTGAGAGTTTTACCGTCAGTTGCGACGGCGACCCTGCGGTCAGCACCGACACACGGCCCGCCGACGGCGACATCATCATCAAGCGTTTCAACTTTGACCCGCTTCCCAAAGGGCCACGGCTTCCTGTGACGACGCTGGAGCTTGTCCTCGGCAAAGTGACGAAGATGACGAGCGGAGACGACAAGCGCACCCTTGGCGTCGGCATCCACAAGATCGTCGTCAGCGAGGTGGTTTAGGCAAGCATCCGCACAAGGCCTTGGGTCATCGGGCTTGAAGGGTCGGCAAGGGCCGCGACCACGCTTGAGTGGTGGGTGCCGCCCACAAAGGCCAATTCGGCGGACCCGCCTGCCCCGCGGATGGCCTCGAACATCACCGCGGACTGACGGCGGAACTCTACGCTTTCCTCGGCCCCGGCCGACAGGTGCACCGGGCACTTCAGCGCGCCGGCGCGGGGCAGCGGCGAATAGCGGGCGACATCGTCGTTGGTGAGGTCGAGTTCGCGCTGAATGAAGGCGTGACGCAGCGGCTCAAGGTCGAACAAGCCGCTGATGGAGACGGCGGCTGTCGGGGGCCTTTCAAGGTCGAGCGCCATTTGCACGGCAAGGTGGCCGCCGGCTGAGTGGCCGACGATGACGGCGACCTCCACCTCCTCCATGGCAGCGCCGCAGGCGGCGGCCGTGTCGGCCACAAGCTCTTCCATGCTGACGGCCGGCATCAGGCGGTAGTCGACATTGTAGAACGTGGCGTTGGCGGCGGCGGCCGCTTCTGCCACGAAATGAAAGTCTGCAGCGGCGAACCTGCGCCAGTACCCGCCGTGAATGAAGATCAGCCCGTGGCTTGCACGCCCCGTGCGCGTGCGCCAGAGCGACTGGGACGGGTCGGGGCCGGTTGCAATCCTCTCCGTCTCGCCGAGCCTTTTGGCAGCCTCCGACAGGGTGCGGTAGCGGTCTTCCCAAATCTCAAAATCGGGGATGAGGACGGAGTTTTGGAGCTGTCCGTTCCAGAACGGCTCGGTCTCTTCATAGATCATCCGGCGAGACTGGCGTGCCGGGCCTCACCCGTCAACGGCGCTCTTGAAGCGGCAAAGGTTGCCCGGCGACGTTGCTTGATCGATCCGCCCTGCTCGCCCATGCTGGCGGTTCCTGGAGCGGTTGGGGGCCCGATGCGGCTTGGTCTGAACCTTTTGTGTGCCACGGGGCACGTTGGCGCCACCGATCGGGCGCTTTGCGAACAGATCAAGGCGGTCGGCTACGATCTTGTGGAGGTCCCGGTCTTTGAGGGCGACGCGGACCACTTCCGCGCCGTCGGGGCGATGCTGGACGAGGTGGGGCTTGCCCGCACCAACTGCGCCATCGTTCCCTCGCCCGATGCCGACCCCACCAGCGCCGACGAGGCCGTGCGCGCGCGCGGCCTTGCGCATCTGGACTGGCTGGTGGACTGCGCGAGCGCGCTGGGGTCGCAGAGCATTGGCGGGCCGTTCCATGCGCCGCTCGGCCACTTCACCGGCGCCGGCCCGACCGAGGAGGAGCGCGCCCGTGGCATTGCCGCGCACAGGCGCATGGCCGCAAGGCTGCCTGACGGCATGGTCCTGTCGCTGGAGGCATTGAACCGTTTCGAGACGCACTTTCTCAACACCATGGACGATGCATTCGCCTACGCCGACGATGTCTCCCACGCAGCCTTCAAGATCATGCCCGACACGTTCCACATGAACATTGAGGAGCGTGATCCCATCGCCGCCACCGCGAAGATCGCCCCGCACACGGGGGTCTTTCATGTGTCGGAGAACGACCGGGGTATTCCTGGCCGCGGGCATATCGACTTTGTCGGCCATTTCAGGGCCTTGAAGGCCGGCGGGTGGGACGGGATTGTCGTCATCGAAGCGTTCGGCAGCGCGCTGCCCGAGCTTGCTGCGGCAACGCGGGTGTGGCGTCCCCTCTTCCCGGACCTTGAAACGCTGATCACCGAGGCGCACGACACCGTCCGCCAAGCCTGGGACAAAGCATGAGGCCGGCGCTGTGAGCGTCTTCCTGATGGAGGGCATCACCAAGGCGTTCCCTGGCGTCAAGGCGCTATCTGACGTGTCCTTCGCGTGCGAAGCGGGGGAGGTGCACGCTCTCGTCGGTGAGAATGGCGCCGGCAAGTCGACGCTCATGAAGATCCTGTCCGGCGTCTATCAGCCGGATGAAGGCCGCATCGTTTTGGGCGGGGAGGCGGTGCGGTTCCGCCACCCTGTGGAGGCGATCAAGGCGGGGGTCAGCGTCATCCACCAGGAGTTTTCGCTGCTGCCTGACAGGACCGTGGCGCAGAACGTGTTTTTGGGGCGCGAGCCGTCCCGCCGCGGCCTCATCGACAACGCCGTGATGGAGCGTGAGACGGCGAAGGTGCTGGCAAGCTTCGGCGGCGTGCACAAGATTTCGCCGCGCGAAAGGGTGGCGGACCTTTCCGTTGCCGAACAGCAGCTTGTGGAGATCGCCAAGGCCATTTCCGTCGACGCCAAGGTGCTTGTGTTGGACGAGCCCACGGCAGCGCTTGACGAGGCGGAGTGCGAGATCCTCTTTGCCATTGTCGATGACCTTCGCCGTAAGGGACTGGCACTGGTCTACATCACCCACCGCATGCGCGAGGTGACGCGTCTTGCTGACCGCGTCACCGTTCTGAAAGACGGCGAGGTGGCAGCGCACTTCGACCATGTGCCCGAAACGGGCAAGGTGGTGGCCGCCATGGTGGGGCGCGATATCGGCGACTTCTACCCGCCGCCCGCAACACCTGAGGAGGTGGGCGCGGCCGTCCTCACAGTCAAAGGCGGCGGCAACGCGAAGCTGAAGGACATCGACCTTGAGCTTCGTGCAGGCGAGGTGGTGGGTCTTGCAGGCGTCCAGGGTGCGGGGCGCACGGCGCTGGCCGCGGCCCTCTTCGGCTCAGAGCCCCTCATCGAAGGGACGGTGCGGCTGGGGGAGGCGGATGCGCGTTTCACCTCCCCGCGCGAGGCCATTGAAGCAGGCGTCGTGATGCTGCCTGGGGACCGCAAGGCCGAGGGCCTCTTCCTCATGCAGTCGGTGCGCGACAATGCCATGGCCGCCGCCCGTGCGCTGGCAGGGCTTTGGAATGGGGCCAAGCGCACCCCTTATGGCGATCGCGGTGCGTTCGACACGCTTTTAAAGCGGGTGGATGTGCGAGCCGGGAGCCTCGACCAGGAAATCGCGACCCTTTCCGGCGGCAATCAGCAAAAGGCGATCCTTGCGCGCTGGCTGGCGCTGCGGCCCAAAGTGCTCCTCTTTATCGAGCCCACACGGGGGGTGGATGTGAACGCCAAGGCGGGGATCTACCACGCCATGCGCGAGCTTGCGCGCGGGGGGGCGGCGATCCTTGTGGTGTCCTCCGACCTTCCCGAGGTGCTTGGCGTTGCCGACAGGGTGCTCGTGATGCGCGACGGGCGCATTGTGGCCGAGCGCGAACGCGGGGTCAGCGAGGCCGACATCATGCACGATGCCACAGGCGACCACAGGGTTGCTGCATGAGCGCGGTGGAGACCAACGCCCCGGCCGAGGCACACGCCCCGCGCCGGCGCCTCGGGTTCGAGCGTTACGCCCCTGCCGCCATCCTCGCCCTTGCAGTCGTCGCCTACGTGGCGGTGGTGATCGGGACCGGTCAAACGCAGTTTCTGACCGTCGACAACCTGATCGGCATCCTGAACCGCTCCATCGCGCTGGGGATCACCGCCATCGGGCAGACCTTCGTGATCCTGGTTGCGTCCATCGACCTGTCGGTGGCGAACCTCATCTCGGTGGCGGCGGTGCTGGGCTCACTCATCATGAAGGGGGAGGCGGGGATGATTGTCCCTGCCATCGTCACCGTCCTTGGGGTGGGTGCTGTGGTGGGGCTCGTCAACGGCCTTGTCATCACCAAGCTTCAGGTGAACCCGCTGATTGCCACACTCGGCATGGCGCTTCTCCTGCAAGGGGCGCTGTCGGCGAACTTCAACAACTTCGCCGGGTCGGTGCCCGACTCCTTCAAGTTCTTTGCCTATGGCGAGGTGGCGGGGGTGCCCTTCAGCCTCATCTTCCTGGCGCTAATGGCGGCCTTTGCCTGGTTCGTTCTGCGTGGGACGACGTTCGGCTCCAACGTCTACTCTGTCGGCGGCAACAAGGATGCGGCGCGCTTTGCCGGTATCAAGACTGACCGCGTGGTGATCGGCTGTCACGTGGTGTGCTCCATGTGTGCGGCGCTGGCGGGGCTCTACCTTGCCGCGCGGCTTGGGTCGGGCGCGCCGTGGATCGGGCGGGACGGGGTGTACGACCTTGAATCCATCGCCGTGGTGGTGATCGGCGGGACCCTCCTTGCCGGCGGGCGCGGTGGGGTTTTGGGCACTGTGGCGGGGGTGATGATCTTCTCGCTCATCGATTCGGTCTTCAATGTCGCTGGCGTCGATGCCTTCGCCAAACAGGTGCTGCGCGGGGTCATCATCGTTGCGGCGGTGGCCCTTTATGCGGTGCGCTCGAAGCGGTTCGTGGCATGAGCGTTGAGACCGAGACGCCCAGGCGCAAGTTCAAGCTGCCTGCCATCAACCCTGTCTGGTTCATCTTGGCCGCGCTGATTGCGGCCATCGCCATCGAGAACGCCAACTTCCTGGCGCCCATCGGCTACATGAACTTCCTGAAGCGAGCGGCGCCTCTGGCGATTCTGGCGGCAGGGCAGGTCTATGTCATCGTGTCGGGTGGGTTCGACCTTTCGGTGGGCTCGCTCATCACGCTGACGGTGGTGGGCTCGTCCATGCTCACCAACAACGACCCTGCGGCCACCTATTGGGTCATTCCCTTGATGCTGGCGATGGGCGTTGCGGTGGGGCTGATCAACGGGTTGGTGGTCTGTTACCTCAAAGTCCCGTCGCTGATTGCAACGCTTGGCATGATGATCACGCTGTCGGGGCTCGCCTTGATGTGGTCAGGCGGTGCGCCGCGGGGCTATCTGCCCGAAACGTTCCGCTTCTTCGGCCGGGTGAACCTGCTTGACGTGCCGTTCGTCAAAATCCTTCCGGTGGCGCTTTTGGTGATGATCGTGGTGGGGGTGATCCTCACCCTCCTCATGCACCGCACCACCTACGGCAAGCTGCTCCACGCTGTGGGGGACAATCCGCGCGCGGCCTTCCTCGCCGGTGTGCCTGTGGCGCGGGTGCGCATTTTCGCCTTCGTCATCTCCTCGCTGACGGCGGTCATTGCGGGGATCCTGCTCGGCGGGTTCGCGGGCGTCTCCACCGATGTGGGGGTGGGGTACGAGCTTCAGGCCATCACCGCGGCGGTGATTGGTGGGGCGCAGCTTCTTGGTGGGCGCGGGTCCGTGCCCTCCGCCATGGCGGGCGCGTTGACGCTGAACGCCATCTTCACGCTTCTCAACTTCCTCGGGCTGCCGAAACCCGTGCGCGATGTGGTGCAGGGGTTGATCCTGATCCTCGCCGTTGCCTTTGCGATGGTGCGACGACGACGAACGGGTCGCTGACGGCCGCGCCGGTGCCCCAGAATATTTCCGGCTGCGGTGCGCGCGCTGGCGCACTACAGTGATCCCTATGCTTGAAAACATCCTGCCAGAGTTTGTGACCCTTTGGGTGGTGATCGACCCCATCGGCACCATCCCCGTCTTCATTGCTGTGACGGCAGGGCTGTCGGCGGCCAAGCAGCGCTTCGTGGCTCTCAAGGCGGCGTTGGTGTCGGCGGCGATCCTGTTGTTCTTCCTTGTGGCGGGGCAATTCGTCCTGGAGGCGTTGGGGATCGGCCTCAACTCCTTCCAGATTGCCGGCGGGATTGTCCTGTTCCTGTTTGCGCTGACCATGATCTTCGGAGAATCGAAGCCCGAGTCGGAATCCCATGAGGCCAAGGTGGACCACAAGTCCCTGGCCGTGTTCCCTTTGGCGGTGCCGTCCCTCGCCTCGCCTGGCGCCATGCTTGCCATCGTGGTGTTGACCGACAACCACCGTTTCGGTGTGACCGATCAGCTGATCACCGCGGGCGTCATGCTTTTGGTGGTGTTCGTTGCCTTCATCCTGATGCTTCTTGCAGGGCCCATCATCAAGCTGATCGGCATGTCGGGGGCAGCCATCGTCAGCCGTGTGATGGGGATGATCCTTGCAGCGGTGGCGGTGGACAACATCATCCAGGCCCTCGTCGCGCTCAATGCCCTCCCGGCGCAACCGGCTTGATCCGCCGGCCGGTCTAAGGGCACAAAGTTGTTAATCATAACGGAGGAACGCCCATGAAATCGGTTCACCTTGTCATCGGCACGGTGGCATTGGCGCTGGCGGCAAGCCATGCGTCGGCCCAGAATTTTGACGACCCCGACGAGTTCGCCAAGCAGCGCGCTCAGCTCGAGATGACGCCCAACGGCCCTGCCGATCAGCCCTGGCTTCAGTATATTGGCGAGGACCTGGTGGACACGGCAAAGTTCGCAAAGGACGGTCCGCACACGGTGTGCTTTTCCAACGCGGGGGTGAACAACCCTTGGCGCGTGGTGGGCTACACCAACATGCAGGCCCAGGTGGACGCCATGGGCGATGCCATCGACAACTTCGTCCACGTGGACGCTGAAGGCTCCGACGACAAGCAGATCGCCGACATCGAGGACCTTCTGGCCGGCGGCGATTGCGACATCCTCATCGTGTCGCCCAACACCACCGCCGCGCTGACCCCTGCCGTGGAGCGGGCGTGCGAGGCGCTGCCGGTGATCGTGTTCGACCGTGGCGTCAACACCGACTGCCCCATCACCTTCATCCACCCCATCGGCGGCTATGCGTTCGGCATCGAAGGGGCCGAGTTCATTGCCGACAATGTGGACTCTGGCGCCAACCTCCTGATGCTGCGCATTCTGCCCGGCGTGGACGTGCTTGAGACGCGCTACTCCGCCGCCAAGCGCATCTTCGATGAGGCCGGCATCAACATCGTCGGCGCCGAGTTCACCGACGGCGACAATGCCAAGACCAAGTCCATCGTTGAGGACTATCTGCAGCGCGGCCAGGTGGACGCTGTGTGGATGGATGCCGGTGCCACCGCCGTTGCCGCCATCGAAGCGTTCGAGGACAACGGTCTTGAGGTGCCGCCCTTCAACGGTGAGGATCAGCAGGACTTTCTGCAGAAGTGGCAGTCCATGGGGCTGACCGCCATTGCGCCCACCTACCCCACCTTCCAGTGGCGCACGGCCATTCTCGCCGCCATGAAGATCCTCGACGGTGAAGAGGTGCCGGGGCCCGAGTGGGTGCTGCCTCAGCCGCAGATCAACGCCGACAATCTGGCCGAGTTCGTGAACGAGAAGATGCCGCCGCTCCATTACGCCATGTGCGGCTGCGAGGAGATGGACAACTATCCGGACCGCTGGGGCGGCAGCGAATAACTCTCCACGCTGCCATCGCGGCAGGCCAAGATACTGGCGCGAGGCAAGGGCTTTTGTGCGGTGATGCACAAGCACTTCACCGCACATTCGCGTGACGCGATGACGTGACCGTGACCCTGGACCTTGATTGACACGGCCATCGACCCGACGTAGCGCGGTGTGATGCAAGGCATTTTTGCCATAATTTGCCGCTTGGCGCTGTTTGGACTGCTTTCGGTGGTGGGTGTTGCTGCGGCCTCTGCCGCGGGCGCGCCTGCCGATCGTCAGGTGGCCATCTATGCTGTGGCGGACGTTGGCGAGAACCGTGCCAGCATGCGCCACTGCGTTTCGGCCCCCTGTGCCGATATGGCCGCCGTTCCCGCAGGGTGCCCCAGTGTCAGTGCCTGCCCTGTGGCAAGCCTGACAGAAGCTGCTGCTGCCATCGTGCCTGGTGTGCACAAGGCGGTGCTGACCCACACAGGCACAACGGCGCCCCCCGGCTATGCCGCCGGTATTGAGACACCGCCCCCACGCCTCTGATCCGTGACTGCCGCGCAACAGATCGCGCGGAACCAAATGAACGGATCGGAGATTGCTGAAATGCACGAATGCACGAGGGCAGGACCCTCACATTTTAACCGTAAGCCATCAGGGTTGCGGAACACTGTGATTCGCTGCGCGCGTAAGGGTATGGGAGTAAAGCGGCCATGATGACACGCCGAGTTTTCGTGGCAGGTGCAGGGGCAGCTGTTGTGGCTGGCTGCACTGTGCCTGAGGGGCAGCAGCAGACCGTCACGGTCTCCTCCAACGCCATTCCCGAGCGTTACTTGCGCATGTACGCGGCCATGCCCGAGGAGCGCTTTCCCATCCCCGCGGTGGATTTGAAGCAGATCGACCCTGTCTACTTCCGCCGCGAAGTGCCGGACCCGACAGGCGAGCGGCCGGGCACCATCGTGGTCGATACCGCCAAGCGCTTCTTGTACCTCGTCCAGGAAGACGGGCGGGCCATGCGCTACGGCATCGGCATCGGCCGTGAAGGGTTCGACTGGAACGGTGCCGCGCGCATTCCCTTCAAGCGCAAGTGGCCGACCTGGACGCCGCCTGCGGAGATGATTGCCCGCGAGCCCGAGCTTGAAAAATACCGCGACGGTATGGAGCCTGGCCTCCAGAACCCTTTGGGAGCCCGCGCGCTCTATCTTTTCCAAGGGCGGGTGGACACCCTTTACAGGCTGCACGGCACGCAAGAGGCCTACAGCATCGGGCGTGCGGTCTCCTCAGGCTGTGTACGCCTTCTCAATCAGGACGTGATCGACCTTTACAATCGCGTCCCCAACGGTTCGCGGGTGATTGTGCGGCCGCCTGACAGCCCCATCGTCGCTTGATCCGCTCCCGCCGGCTGCCGCACTGGCAATGGCGGGCGCTTCGGGAGGGCCCATGGACAAGGGCGCAGAGGGGACCGAGACGGAGCCTTACAGGACCCGTATCACGGCCCTTTTTGCGCGCGGCGGGACGACGGCGGTGCTCCTGCGAAGGGGGCCGCGCCTGCACCACCATCTGATCACCTGGGACCTTCGCCGCGACGTGTTCGTGAGCGGCCAGTGGATGAAGGGGACCGTCCACCTTTTCGATCTGAACGATGCTGGCGACAAGCTGATCTACTGGGCGCGCCAGTTCCATGTCTCAGCGCCCCGTCATGAAGCGCTGCCTTCTCGCAAGGGCACTTACGAGCCGCTGAATGCCGACACGCCTTTCAAACCGCGAGGCCGGCGCAAGGTGCCGCGCTACATGGCACAGGCAGCGAAAGGACGCGCGGTACGGCGCAAGATCCGCCGGTTCGAGGGTGTTTGGACGGCCATCAGCACGCCGCCTTACTTTTCCGCCCTTGCAGTGTGGCCGGCCTATGGTCACTGGACAGGCGGCGGCGTGTTTCTGGACGACCGCACCATCGCACTTTGGGAAAGCGAGGACGGTCTGGCCCCCAAAGAGAACGTGCCCTTGCCATCCAATATGACCGTCGAACGGGTCTTTGCGTTGGAGCAGGCCGGCCAGACGGTGACGGGCCGTGCCTATGCACCGACGGACACTGCGACGGACCCCCATCGCCAGGCGCACGCGCCCATTATCGACGCCCTTCATGCCGCAGGCGCCCGCTGGGTGGAATGGGTGAATGCCGCCACCACCCGCGACCTGTTGTTTGCGGCAGATGGGCAGGTGTTCAGGTTGCGCGGTTGGGAGGGCGTTGCGCCCGAGGCGTATCTGCATAAGGCCAGGAGGCTGATCGATCTGCGCCCCCTGTCGTTTGAATTGAAGGACGCGCCCCAGGCGGCCCTTCGCTGGTAAGCGCTCAGATGCTGCCGCCACCGTCCCAATGGGGCAAAAGGCGCGAGACGAGACCTGCCAGAAACGCTGTGCTGAGGCCGAACGCCAAGAGACCCGTCACAGAGCCGAAGGCCGCGAAGGTGCGCACGCCAGGGCCCAGAACGATGTCGCCATAACCCACCGTCGTGTAGGTGGAGAGCGAGAAATAGAGCGCCTCCGACAGGTGCGGAAGCGCATCGATCGCCACAAGGGCGAACGCCAGTGCCCACACATGAAGCGTGTGGGCGAGCAGTATACCAGCCAGCGCCAGCACCAATGCCATCAGTTTCGAGCGCGGCCTATCGGGGTGGCCGTCAGGATGGCGTGCGCGAAGCTGGTCGTAGACCACAATGAGGATCGCGGCCTGGGCGACGATCGACACCATCAAGAGCCCTGACCCCAGTATGATTTGGGTGATGGTGTGCATCGCTTCGTCTTTCCGTTTGCCGCCGCTGGCGCAGTATCGGCTCAGACGGAAGCGTCTGAACTGAATAAATCGGCTCTCAATCAAAGAACTAGAGTATCCGTGTTGGTCAAGCGAGCTTTTCGTCCCAGGGCCGGTTGTCGCGCAGAAGGGCGTTGGCAAGGATGAGAAGCTTCCTCATCAGCGCGGTTAGCGCCACCTTGGGCGGCTTGCCCGCGCCGATGAGCCGGTCGTAGACATCCTTTAGGTCGGGGTTGAAGCGGGCCGCGACGAGGGCGGGCATGTAAAGGGCGTGGCGTAAGTTTGCCCGCCCACCGCGGATCATCGCACGACCGTTCCATTTGCCCGACTGCCGTGTGATGGGCGCGAGCCCGGCGAGGCTGGCGGCGGCCTTTCCCTCGATGGAGCCAAGCTCGGGCGCCTCGGCGAGAAGCGCGGCGGCCGTAACCGCCGAGACGCCTGGAATGCTGACGAGGATATCGCAGCGGTGGGCAAGATGCTGGTCGCAGGCGATGAGTGCGGCGATCTCGCCATCAAGGGCAGCGAGCTGGGCCTCCACATGGCGAAGACGCGCCGCGGTCTGGCGCTTCAGGAAGACGCACTCGTGGCTCTGAGCTCGGTTTTTCGCAGCAGTCCTGTCCTTGACGAGGCCCTGCCGGGCGATCTGCAACGCTTTGAGATCGCGAATGGTTTGGTCAAGCGGCGGCGTCGCGGGCAGATCGAGCTGCACGGCCATGGCCGCAATGAGGCGTGCATCGACGGCATCGGTCTTGGCGCGCGTCCCGACCGCCTCGGCGAACCGCCTGACTTGGAGCGGGTTGATCTTCACCGCGCTGATCCCGGCCGCGGCGAGGTGCCGTTCCAGGGCTCGGTGATAAGGGCCGCTCGGCTCGAAGGCGACATGGGCGCCACCGGCCCACCGGATGAGATTTTGCCGTCCCTGTTTGGTGTTGGGGAAGCGGCGGTCCGCGCCATCAGATCGGCGGTGAGCATCGAGCCAATCCTTAGAGACATCGACGCCGACAACGAAATGGGTCATCTTCAGTCCGCCTCTGCTTGTCATGCGGCGCCTGGCGCCACGTATCCGTTCAGGCCTTGGCTGAAGACGAGGGCGATCAAACTCTAGCTCGGCCCATTACGGCCAGCATTTTATCGGTCCGTCCCTCGCCGCTGCAGGGGAGCTGGTACCTTCCTCTGCAGCGCCTCTTCCCTGACCGGAAAAGGCGGAAACATCATGAGACAAGCATCTTAACTGGGTCTGAGAAGACCCGGGATGCTCCAGAGGCGTTCCGGCCTGGCTGGACTCCAGTTAAGTCGCAGAAAACCGCTCTATTTCAGAGGAGTATAGCCTCCTATCTGCGTCGGTATGCACGCAGGATGCGCTGGCGGAGGAGGGGTGGTTTCGCGGGCCTTGCCTGATCGTGGATGGCTCGGTGCCACCCAACGCCGCGCTCATCATGGTGTTTTGAAGACGATGTGCGAGCGCCGCCAGGTGACGGGTTGGCGCCAATCGTGCACCAGGGTTGGGACAGAGCGCCAGCCACGCCGAGGAGACGAAGCCATGTCGAAAGCCAAGGGGCGCAGCGCCCAGCACGTCAAAGCCGTCAATCTTGCGCTTCAGGGAGGCGGGGCGCACGGGGCGTTTACGTGGGGGGTTTTGGACAAGATTTTCGAGGATGGCCGCATCTGGGTGGAGGCCATCTCAGGAACTTCTGCAGGGGCGATGAATGCTGTGGTCGCAGCCCAGGGCATGTACGACGGCGGCGGGGTCGGCGCGCGCGAGTGCCTCCACAATTTCTGGCGCCAGGTGTCGGAGGCAAGCCGCACCAGTCCCATCCAGCGCGGGATTTGGGACCGGTTTTTGGGCAATTGGTCGCTCGACCACTCGCCAGGTTTCGTGATGATGGATTTGATGACGCGGGTGGCCTCGCCCTACGTCCTCAATCCGCTCAACATCAACCCATTGCGCGACCTGGTGGAGGAGTACGTGGACTTTCAAAAGGTCCGCGATTGCGCAGACATGCCCATCTACCTGTCGGCCACCAATGTGGAGACGGGGCGTGTGCGCGTTTTCGAACGCGAAGAGATTACCCTTGATGTGACAATGGCCTCGGCCTGCCTGCCCTTCCTGTTTCAGGCCGTTCTCATTGATGGCGTGCCCTATTGGGACGGCGGCTACATGGGCAACCCCGTGCTGTTCCCGTTTTTCAGCGATAGTCCGTGCGATGACATTGTGATTGTGCAGATCAACCCTGTTGTGCGCGCCGGCGTGCCGCGGACAGCGCCTGAAATCATGAACCGGATCAACGAGATCACCTTCAACGCGTCGCTGTTGCGGGAGCTGAGGGCCATCGACTTTGTCCACAGGCTCATCAGCGAAGACAAGCTGGACGGCGGTGACTATCGTGACATGAAACTTCACATCATCCACTCGCGCAAGCAGATGCGCAGCCTTGGCGCGTCTTCGAAATTGAATGCTGAGTGGGAGTTCTTGCTTCACCTGCGCGATATTGGACGGTCCGCCGCAGCGCGTTGGATTGACGATCATTTTGACGATATCGGTGTTCACTCCACCGTGGATTTGAGGGAAATGTTCGCCTCACAGTAAGGGCTGCGGCCGGCCTTGCCGGGGCCAGGCGACAGCTTCACACAAGCTTCACCCTTTTAGTGGACCTCAACGGTTAGATAGAAAGAGGCATTGCAATCTTGGCGTGTGTTGGTATGACATGGGCTCACGGGGCGCAAGAGACCTCAAATTTGGGCGGAGGCGATGATGCGAACCACTGCACGAGAGTTGCCGGCTGACGAACGGCCTGCCAGCGCGGCCCGCACTGGGCAAACGGGGCCGACGGCTCGCAGAAATGGCCGATCACGCGCGGCGCCGAAGGCCCGCACGGTGGTGATCACTCCTGGCGGCTCGGCCGATCTTGCCAACACCAAGGACGAGGCGGTGGTCCTCTTCGTCGAGCGCGGCGTGATCTTGCGCCGCGGCGAAGTGTTCCGCGCTGGACAGATTGTGACGCTTGAGGGCGAAAAGTCCGTCGCCATTGCCACCATCGGCGAGGATGACGCGGTGATCGTGGTGCCGGACGCCGTGGGCGTGCGCTGAGGCGAGGCCGATTGCGGTCAGATGGAGCCGTCAGACCGCAAGAACTCCGCTCTCGTTTAGCCCTCATTTGAGGGAAGAGAGCGTCTTGTCTGCGTCCGTGTGGACGCAGGATGCTCTGGCCAGCATCCCAGCCAAAGGGCGCCTGACCCCCGCCGCCAGGCCGCCAGGACGGCTTGGCAACGAAGACGGCGAAAACAGTCGAAAATAAAGGCTTGTGCGCGGCAATTGAGCAACGGTGCCGCGCCTGCGTTGTTTTCTCAACACACCCTCATGTCTTCGATAGCACAAAAGCCTCACGAAGCCTTGATCGGCGAGAGCATGTGCTTGTGAGTGCGCATGAAATTGTGACAGGTCGTGGGAGCGCCGGGCCGGTTTGGCAAGCGCATCTCTCCGTGCACGCCATGGGCCTGTCTGTCGAGGAATTGAAGGGTATGTCGGACAACAACAATCTACTAAGCCGCCGGACGTTTTGCGTCCTGGGGGCCACGACGGCGACGGCCGCCTTGGCGGGCTGCGTTGCCGATGGCACCAGTTTCCAAGCCGCGTCGCTGGGTTATCGTCCGGTGCCGCAATTGGGGACACCCGAGCGGGAGGCTTTTAAGGTCCCGCGCGTGGATATGAACAAGATCCCTAAGGAGTTTCACCGCCAATACGTCAACCATACCGGGCGCTATAAACCCGGGACGCTCGTGGTCGACACGGCCAACCGCCACCTTTACCTGATCGGCAAGGACAAGACGGCGATCCGTTACGGGATTGGCGTCGGGCGCGCCGGTTTTGCTTGGGGCGGCAAGGCGCGGATCGGCCGCAAGGCACAGTGGCCCACATGGACGCCGCCTGGCCCCATGATCCGCCGCGAACCGCACTTGAAGAAATGGGCCGGCGGCATGCCTGGCGGACCGTCCAATCCGCTGGGTGCCCGTGCGCTCTACCTCTATAAAGGTGGCCGCGACACGCTGTACCGTCTGCATGGTACCAACGAGCCCATGTCCATCGGCCAGGCCATGTCCTCAGGCTGTATCCGCATGCTCAACACGGACGCCATCGACCTTTATGAGCGCGCCAAAGTGGGTGCGACGGTGGTCGTGGTGCACGGCTCGACGACGGTCTGATCCGTCGCTGAAAAGACAAAGCCGGGCGTGTTGCGCGCCCGGCTTTTTTTGTGGCGCTGACGCCTCTTACTGCGCTTGCGCTGCGCCCTGGAGGCGGAAGGTTTGCAGGAGCGTGCCATCGGACTGGCTGCGTACCTCGATGCGAGGATTGTCGCCGCCGAGGGTGAGGACGAGGTTGCCGTCGGCGATTGTCGCGGACACAACCGCGCTCGCCGGCACGTCGAGGCTGATCTCTGCCACCGTATCCTCGACAGAGAGCTGTGACACGCGGTACATCACCGCAACGATCACGGTCAGAAACCCCACCGCCATCACACCGCCTGAAATGGCCAGAAGCCAGATCAGCTTGCGGCGCACACGCTCCATGGCGGGGTCGAGGGGCTCTTCGGTTTCGTCATCGTCGCGGGTGGGAGACACGCAAACTCCATGGAAAGGATCGTGGACCGTCCGGCACGCGCCGACGCCTTCCTCGCCCAGTCGATGGACGATTTCAGCCGGACGCGCATTCAGGCGCTGATAAGGGCTGGCGCTGTGGAACTCAACGGCGAGACCTTGCACGACCCCTCGCGGCGCGTTGTGGAAGGCGACAGGCTTGCCGTCCACCCACCACCGCCCGAGCCCGCTGCGCCGGTTCCTGATGCAATTCCCCTTGAGGTGTTGTTCGAGGACGATGCGGTGATTGTCCTCAACAAGCCCGCAGGCCTTGTGGTGCATCCTGCTGCAGGGCACGCGCGGGGCACCCTCGTCAATGCGCTGCTTGCCCATTGCGGGGACAGTCTATCGGGGATTGGCGGGGTGATGCGGCCAGGCATTGTCCACCGGCTCGACAAGGACACCTCTGGCGTCATGGTGGTGGCCAAGAGCGATGCGGCCCACAAAGGCCTCGCCGCGCAATTTGCCGACCATGGCCGCACGGGCCCTCTGACGCGCCGCTACGAGGCGCTTGTGTGGGGAACGCCTCATCCGCCTGAAGGGACGGTGGACAAGCCGCTTGGCCGCCACCCGTCTGACCGCCAGCGCTTTGCGGTGCGCAGTGAGGGCAAGCGCGCCATCACCCATTACGAGACGCTGGAGGTGTTTGGCTATGCAAGCCGCGTCTCCTGCCGGCTTGAGACGGGCCGCACCCACCAGATCCGCGTTCATATGGCCGCCATTGGCACCCCTTTAATGGCCGATCCCCTCTACGGCACAGGCTTTGCCACCAAGGCGAACCTGTTGAATGCCAGCACACGCGCGCTGGTGGAGGCGCTCGGCAGGCAGGCGCTTCACGCGGCGCACCTTGGCTTTGCCCACCCCATCAACGGCGAGACGATGGCGTTCGACGCGCCGGCGCCTGAGGATCTTGCCCGCTTGACCGCGGCGCTGACGGCCGAAGCGACCTGAGACAACAGAGCAACCACCATGGAGACGGGCTTTATGCTGAAGGTTTGGGGACGGGCGACATCGTCGAACGTGCAAAAGGTGATGTGGACGGTGGGCGAACTCGGCCTTGCGCACAAGCGCATGGATGTGGGGGGCCAGTTCGGCGGGCTCGACACCGATCAATATGGAGCCCTCAACCCGCACAGGCTGGTTCCGACGGTTGAGACGGGGGACGGCCTCGTCTTGTGGGAATCCAACGCCATCATGCGCCACCTGGCACGGCACGATCCCGAGCGGCGGCTGTGGCCCACCGATCGACACGGCGAGGCGGACGCCGATATGTGGGCCGAATGGGCGCACAACGCGGTCTCGCGGCCGGTGACGGGCTTGTTTTGGGCGCTGGTACGCACCCGCAAGGTGGATCACGACCAAAATCTGATCGCACAAAATCTGAATGCGGCCCTGACTGGTCTGAAGGCCGCGGAGACGCAGTTGGCGGCGCATCCGTTCCTGGCAGGAGAGACGCTGTCCATCGCCGACATCGTCCTTGGCCACATTCTATATCGCTACCACGAGATGGAGATTGACCGGCCGGCTCTTCCCGCACTCACCCGGTACTATGAGGGTCTTTGCGCGCGGCAGGCCTATCGCGACCATGTGATGGTGGACTTCAGCAGCCTCAAGGCGGACTGACGCAGGCAAACGGCCTCGCATTTGTGCCGCTCATAGGGTTTTATGGGCGCCTATAAAAATATTGGGAGGAACGTTGATCATGGTGACATCACTGTCCGTCAATCGGCGCAAATTCATGCTGGTCGCAGGGGGCGCGACGGCGGGCGCTGCCTCTGGCCTCGTCCCGGCCGTGGCGCTGGCCGACGACAAGGCAATGCCCGACTATGCGGCCTGGAAGGACAAAGACGCTCTCATCGTCCACACCGCCAACACCATGGAGACGCGGCGCGAGGCCATGGGTGCGCCCTCCATCACGCCTTCGGATGAACTTTACATCCGCAATAATCTTCCAGCGCCCCCCACCTCCATCGCCGACGATCCCGACGCCTGGGAGATCGCCATTGAGGGGGTGAAGAACCCGGCCACGGTCACCCTGGGCGACCTGAAGCCCTACGGCGTCCATACGGTGGCCTGTGTGCTGCAATGCTCGGGCAATGGGCGGCTCTTTTTCGCGCACGAGACCAGCGGCACCCAATGGGGCGTCGGTGCAGCCGGCAACGTGATGTGGACGGGCATCCCCTTCAAGACCGTCGTGGATGCCATGGGCGGCCCTGCCGAGGGGATGAAGTATCTGACCGGCACGGGCGGTGAAGAGCTTCCGGCGGGCATCGACCCCACCACCATCATGGTGGAGCGCTCGGTCCCCATCGAAGCCTTGGACGAAGCGCTGATTGTCTATGAGATGAACGGCGAGGTGTTGCCCGTTGCCCACGGTGGCCCCGCCCGTTTGGTGGCGCCAGGCTATTTCGGCGTCAACAATGTGAAGTACGTCAAGCGACTGGCGCTGACGGCAGAGGAAAGCCCTGCGAAAATCCAGCAGTCCGGCTACCGTGTGCGTGAAGTGGGTGCAGGAGGGGCGCCGGAGCAGCCCTCCATGTTCAAGATGAACGTGAAGTCCTGGATGACGGTGCCCATGGGCGAGACGGGATCGGGCCGCACGGTGCTTCAAGGGGTTGCGATGGGTGGCACCTCGCCCGTTACGAAGGTGGAGGTTTCCACCGATGGCGGCGCCACCTGGAAGGATGCGCCCTTCACAGGACCCGATCTTGGCCCCTACGCATGGCGGCCGTTTGCGCTGATCGAAGACCTTGCGCCGGGCAGCTACGTGATTGCGAGCCGGGCCAGCAACGAGGCCGGTGACACTCAGCCCAAGGACTTCCCGCCCAACCACCGCGGCTATGGCCACAACGGGTGGGACGCGCACGCCATCGAGTTGACCGTCTCGTGACGTCTCGCCGTCTCTTGGCGGCCGCCATCGGTCTGGGGGCGGCGTTTGCCGCCTCCGGTGCCGCGGCGGACGCAGCTTTGGTGGAGAAGGGGCGCGCGCTCTTCATCGAAGGGGCCCAACCCTCTTGCGGCATCTGCCATGTCTTGTCCGATGCCGGGACGGAAGGGGCCATCGGCCCGAACCTTGATGATCTGAAGCCATCCATGGACCAGGTGAGGGCGGCCATGAGCCAGGGCGTTGGTGTCATGCCGGCGTTTTCCGAAACGCTGAGCGCTGAGGACATCGAGGCGCTGGCAGTCTATGTGACCACCGTCACCGCTGACTGAACGGGCTCCACTAACCCGAACGGATCGTGCCGGGGCGATTGTCCCGGCAGCCGTCCTGTGTCAGGCCTTGTGCCGGCCAGGGGTCGGCCGACAATCCAAGGAACCACAATGACGAACAAACCCGCCATCGGCTTCATCGGCCTCGGCCTGATGGGTTCGGCGATGGTCGAGCGCCTCCAGTCCCTCGGCTACACCATGACGGTGATCGCCAACAAGAGCCGCACCAATGTGGAGGCGGCCGTCGCCCGCGGCGCCAGCGAGGCGAAGACCGCGCGGGAGCTCGCCGAAGCCAGCGATATCGTAATGCTGTGCATGGACACCTCCGCCAGTGTGGAAGCGCGCATGAACGGTGCGGACGGTGTTATCAGAGGCTTGCGCGAAGGGGCCCTCGTCATCGACTTTGGCACGTCGCTCCCAGGGTCCACCTTGCAGCTGGGCGAAGCTGTGGCGGCAGCAGGCGGGCGCTATATGGACGCCCCGCTCGGCCGCACGCCCGCCCATGCGGTGGACGGCAAGCTCAACATCATGGCGGCTGGCGCTGAGGCTGACTTTGCCGAGGTTGAGCCTGTGCTGCGCGATGTGGGCGAGAATGTTTTTCACGTCGGCCCGCTCGGCTCCGGCCATACCTTGAAGCTGATCAACAACTTCTTCGCCATGACCACCGCGTGCGCCATGTCGGAGGCCTTCGCCATGGCCGATCAGGCGGGCCTCTCCCGCCAGACGGTGTACGACGTGATGTCGGCAGGGCCTTTGAAGTCCGGCATGATGGATTTCATCAAGGCCAACGCCATCGAAGGGCGGCCCGACGACCTTGCATTCTCCATCGCCAATGCCAGCAAGGACGTTGGCTACTATTCGTCAATGGCCGATGGGCTCGGCGTCCCCTCATTGATGTCGGGCGCAGCCAAGGGTGCGTTGGGCATTGCCAAGGCCAGCGGTCGCGGCGATGACTACGTGCCGCAGATGGTGGACTTTTTCGCAGACCTTTTCGGACGGACGAGATGAGGCTGAAGAACAAGCGCGCGCTGATCACCGCCGCCGCTCAGGGGATCGGGCGGGCCACCGCAGAAGCCTTCGTGCGCGAGGGGGCTGAGGTTTTCGCCACCGACATCAAGACGGACCTCCTCGCCGACCTTGAGGGCGCCGAGACCTTTGCGCTCGACGCCATGGACAGGGCCTCCATCGAGGTGGGGGTGGAGCGGGCGCGGCCCGACGTCATCTTCAACTGCGCAGGCTTCGTCCACGCAGGCACGCTCCTTGAGGCGAGCGACGAGGACTTCGACTTCGCCATGGGGCTGAACGTGAAGTCCATGGTGCGCATGATCCGCGCCGCACTGCCTGGGATGATCGAGCGGGGCGGCGGCAGCATCGTCAACGTGTCGTCCGTGGCCTCCTCCATTGTCGGCGCGCCGAACAGGGCGATCTACGGCACCTCGAAAGCAGCCGTGATCGGCCTCACCAAATCCGTCGCGGTGGACTTTGTGACCCAAGGCATCCGCTGCAATGCCGTCTGCCCAGGGACGGTGGAGTCCCCCTCGCTGCAACAGCGGTTGAGGGACACCGGCGACTATGACGCTGCGCTGAAAGCCTTTATTGCCCGCCAGCCCATGGGGCGGATCGCCACCGCCGATGAGATCGCCAGCCTCGTGGTCTATCTGGCATCGGACGAATCGGCCTTTGTGACCGGCCAAACCTTCACCATCGACGGCGGCTGGTCCGTCGCGTGACCCCCCAAAAATCAGGAGACATGAATTGAAACTTGTCCGCTATGGCCCCGCAGGCCTTGAGAAACCCGGCTGCATCGATGACCAAGGGGCCGTGCGCGACCTGTCAGGCGTCATCTCCGACATTTCCAGCGCCACCCTGTCGCCAGAAGTTCTCGACGCCGTCATGAAGACGGACGTGCCGAGCCTTCCCGTGGTGAACGATGTGGAGCGGTTCGGCCCGTGCGTGGGCGCGCCAGGCAAGATCTTGTGCATTGGCCTCAACTATTCCGACCATGCGGCGGAGACCGGGGCGGCGATCCCCGAAGAGCCGATCATCTTCCACAAGGCCGTCACGTCTCTGTCAGGCCCCAATGACGATGTGGAGCTGCCCCGCGGGTCCGTCGCGCTGGACTGGGAGGTGGAGCTTGCCATCGTTATCGGGCGCGAGGCGAAATATGTCTCAGAAGCCGATGCCATGGACTATGTGGCAGGCTTTGCCCTCTTCAACGATGTGTCTGAGAGGGACTACCAGAACAAGCGCTCAGGCCAGTGGACCAAGGGCAAATCCCACGACACGTTCGCCCCGCTCGGCCCCTGGCTCGTCACCAAGGACGAGGTGGGCGACCCCCATAACCTGTCCATGTGGCTCGACGTCAACGGCGAGAAGCGCCAGCGCGGCAACACCAACACGCTGATCTTCAACGTGCCGACGGTGATCTCCCACGTGTCGCAATTCATGACTCTGAAGCCTGGCGATGTGATCCCCACAGGCACGCCCCCCGGCGTCGGCCTTGGCATGAAGCCGCCGACCTTCCTGAAGGTGGGCGATGTGATGACGCTCGGCATTGAAGGTCTTGGCGAGCAGCGTCAAACCGTCGTCGCGGTCTGACGCGCCATGTCCGCCGACATCTTGATGCTGAACCCCATGTCCCCGCCGATCATGGAGGACCTTGAGGCCAACTTCACCGTCCATAAGCTCTATGAGGCGGCGGACGAAGATCGAATGCTTGCCGAGGTGGGCGACAAGATCCGCGGTGTGACCACCAACGGTCACGCCGGGGCGCCGCCGCACATTTTGGACAAGCTGCCCAACCTTGAAATCGTCTCCTCCTTCGGGGTCGGCTACGACGCCATCGACACGGACGATTGCAAGCGTCGGGGCATCCGCGTCACCAACACGCCGGGTGTATTGGATGATGCTGTGGCGGAGGTGACCATGGGTCTCCTCCTCGCCATGGTGCGCGAGATCGTCGCCGCCGACGTGTACGTGCGCCGGGGCGATTGGTTGAAGGCCACCTACCCTTTGACAGGCGAGTTGACGGGCAAGACCCTCGGCATTTTGGGGCTCGGGCGGATCGGCAAGGAGATCGCCAACCGCGCGCAGGCCTTCAAGATGCAGGTGGTCTATCACGGCCGCTCAGAGCAAAAGCACGTGCCCTACCCCTACTTCGCCGACCTCACGAAAATGGCCGAGTATGCCGACTATCTGGTGGTGATCGTGCCGGGGACGGGGACGGACAAGATCGTCAATCGCGAGGTGATGAACGCCCTTGGTTCCGAGGGCGGGCTCGTCTCCATCGGCCGCGGCAACACCGTGGACGAGGTGGAGATGGTGGCGGCCTTGAAGGAGGGCCGGCTTGGTATGGCAGCGCTCGACGTGTTCGTTGACGAGCCCAACGTGCCTGCAGAACTCCTGGAGATGTCCAACGTGGTGCTGTCGCCCCACAACGGGTCGGCCACCCATAAGACGCGCTGGGCCATGGGCGACCTCGTGGTGCGCAACTTGAAAGCCCATTTCGCAGGACTGCCGGCCATCACCCCGGTGGTCTGAGGGGGCCCACCCCCCGCATGGTTCGTGCGTGCCATGCGTTGGCGGCGACCGCCTGAAGGTCGCCGCTCCCCCACGTCCAAGCTTCACACAAGCAAATTGCGTTTGTTTGCCGCGGTCTTCGTGTGCCGTGCCCTTGAACGGGCGCGGCCACCAGTGCTGCCTTTGTGAGGAGTGGGATCCATGGCGTTTATCGTGGCCGCGGACGGCGAAAATACGAACGTAACCATCAACCATGACGGCGATGTCTACATCGTCCCGATCACCAGTTTCGTCCGTTCGGCCAACCCTGGCGACCGACCCATCAGCATCACCGGCTTTGCGGACGTTGAGGTGGTGGTCGCCGGCTCGGTCTTTGCCGAAGGGGTCGTCGCGGGTGTGACGTTCGCCACCGGGTCTTCACAGACGGAAGGCGACAACGTCCTGAGGGTGATGCCCACAGGTTCCATCTTCGGTGAAGATCAGGCCGTGCGCGTGTCGATGGACGGCACAACCATCTTTAACGACGGGACGATCCAATCCAGCGGCAACTCGGCCATCCAGTTCCAACAAATCAGCGGCGGCGCCATTCTCAACAATGGCAGCATTGTTGGCGATGTCCTCGGCGTGCAGCTGAGCACCGTCGACGGGATGCTGGTGGAGAACAACGGTACCATCACCGCCGGTGATACGGGCATCAGCGTGACGGGGACGGATGTCAGCCTCCTCAACAATGGCGAGATCACAGGGTCGAACTATGCGATCACGTTTGCCAACAATCCGGCGCAAGAAAACCAACTGATCAACAATGGCGTGATTTCCGTGCGAGGTGCCTTCGGCGACACCGGTGAGGCGATCGCAGGTGGCACGGGGCAAGAGGCCATCTTCAACAGCGGCTTGATCGTCGGCTTCGTGGATCTGTCCGGCGGAGACGACTTTTTCGTGTCCACCGCCAAGGGGTCAGTGGTCGGCTTCGTTGACGGTGGGGCCGGTGAGGACTTTCTGGTGGGCGGCTTGGGCAGCGACTCCATGGCCGGCGGCACGGAAGGTGACATGTTGGTCGGCTATGGCGGCGCCGACCTTCTCGCCGGCGACGACGGTAACGATTCCATCGCAGGCGGCGGAGGCGATGATTCCCTGGAAGGAGACAGCGGTTCCGACGAGATTGTCGGAGGCGGCGGCAACGACAACATTTGGGGCGGCAGCGACGCGGACTCACTGTTCGGCAATGCCGGTGTCGACGATGTGCGCGGCGACGGCGGTGACGACTGGATGAAGGGCGGCGCCGGTGACGACACCTTGGGCGGCGGCGCCGGCAACGACACCATCACAGGCAATGCCGACCAAGATCTCGTTATGGGCGGCGGTGGCAACGACTCCATCTCAGGCGGCCAAGGCCATGACGAGTTGCGCGGCGGTCAGGGCGACGACTGGCTGTTCGGTGGCGCCGAGGGAGACCGCCTTTTGGGTCAGGCCGGCAACGATCAATTGTTCGGCGGTGGCGGGAAGGACCTTCTGCGCGGCACGGAAGGGCGCGACACTCTGGACGGCGGTGGGGACGACGATGTCTTGTCCGGCGGCGTTGACGATGACGTCTTGATCGGCAGCCGCGGCAACGATGTGGTGTTCGGCGGCGAGGGTGAGGATCGCCTGGTCTTCCGCCACGGGGACGGCACTGACCGCTTCAAGGACTTTCAGGACGATGTCGACATCATCGACCTCTCCGATTTCGGCTTCGCCTCCATTGACGAGGTCCTGTCCTTCGGCCGTGAGATGGCAACGGGCGGTGTGCGCTTCGACTTCGACGGCGGCGAAACGCTGATCGTCAACAACGCCACCCTTGCAAACATCGGCAACGACATTTTGCTGTTCGAACTCGTCTAAAGCAGCGTCCGCTCGGTTTTGAACCAGACCGCGCGGGTGGGGCCGTACGTTCGTCCACGTCCGGCCCCTGTTCCGCCTACTGCGCCGCGGTCAAGGGCAGGTGGTGCGCTCGCGTGTTGCCTTGCGAAACACCCACTCAGGCTTCACCCCGAAATGCGGGGTGAGGTTTGAGGCGGCCGTCCACCCATCGAAGGTGCCGTCCTCGTCATAGTCGATCTCCACCACGGAGCCCTGGCGGCGGCCAAGGCGGGCGGTGTTGGCAAAATCGACGGTGTCGCGCTGGCGCACGGTGCGCCCGTTGCGGCAGATCCTGTTGTGGCTTGCCAGATCGCCCGTCCCCGACGAGGCAGTCCTGCGGATGAGGGATTTGCCGTCACAGGCAAAGCGGCGGGAATCGAAAACGGCCTTGGTGCGCTGGGGCGGCAGCAAGATCACGCCGTCGCGGCGCCAAAACCCCAAAGGCGTGTCGGCAAAGCGAATGTTCTTGACGTTGGTGTCGAGCGGCAGACCCCGACGGCAGGCGCCGGGCGAGCCCGTGAACCACTCAAGATTCACGCGGTTCTGGAAAAGGTGCCACTTGCCGGAGTTGTGGTAGCGCGTGGATCCGGGGAAGGCGCGTGAGGCGGAGATCCACGCATAGTCGATCAACCCTTCGCGCTCCAAAATCTCAAGGGCATCGCCATTGCCGTAAGCGCCGAGGCGGAAGCGGCCGCGCCGCAGGATCCGCCGCACCTCTTTGAAGTAGGCGACCATGGCGCGGCGGGTGGTGGCATCATTGGCCGAGAACGCAATGTCCACGCCGAAATAGATGGCCGAGCCGCGGGGCTGACCGAGAGCGCGTGCCTGGGTCACCGCCGCCTGCGCATCGAGTGCGGCTTCCTGTTTGGGGGTGCGCGATTGGCGTGTGGGCTGGCAGGCGCCATCCTTCAGGGGCTTGCCGTCCCTGTCCTTGCCCAAGAACTTGTTCTTGGAATCGTTGTTGTATTGATAGATGGACAGGATCGCCATGCCGGCGCCAAGGATGCGGCGGACCTCGCTGTTGCGGTCGGTGATGGGGCCCTGGTCGATCAGCCGCTTTTCGGGAATGTGGCGTTCGGGCTGCGGGCAGCGGGCAAGGTAGCGCCCCACCACGAGGACGCCGTTGGCCTTCAGCCCGTCAAGGTAGGGCCGCACATCCCACGCCGCATCAATAATGGCCGCGCGCGTTGCGTCCGATTGGGCCGTTGCCGGTGGGGCGGCCGCTGACGCAAATACAACTCCGATCGCCGCCAACACAGCGTATCGCATGGGTCACCTCATCTGATTGCAGATGACGTTGCGCACCGCGCCGCTTCAGGTCAATGGTGCGGCGAGAAGACCCGGCTGGCGGTGTGTCCCGGGCAAGAGTGGAGGCCTCATGGCACTGACTTTTTGGTACGACTTTGCCTCCAGCTACTCCTACCTCACGGCCATGCGATTCGAAGAGGCGGCGCAAAAGGCGGGCGTTGCTGCCACCTGGCGGCCGTTCCTGCTGGGGCCGATCTTCCAGGATGCCGGCTATGACGGCTCGCCCAACCTCGTCGCGCCCTCAAAAGCGGCGTACATGTGGCGCGACATTAAGCGCAGGGCCGAAAGCCGCGGGATCGACTTTTTCAAGCCCTACGTCTTCCCCCAGCGCAGCGTTGCCGCCTGCCGCGCCGCCATTGCCGTGTCCGAGGCGGACAGGCCAGCTCTCACGCGGGCGATTTTCACCCAAAGCTTCGGCCAAAACCGCGACATTGCCGACCTTGAGGTGATTGCTGAGGCGGCCCGGCAAGCAGGCCTCGACGCCGACGCCGTGGTGGCAGGCACCAAGGACGGCGCCGTGAAGCAAGCCCTCTTCGACAATGTGGCAAGGGCCAAGGAAATCGGCATCTTCGGCGCACCAAGCTTTGAGACCAGCGATGGCGAGCTCTTTTGGGGCGATGACCGGCTGGACGATGCCCTTGCCTGGGAGAAGACGGGCTCTCTGCCGGGGGGACGATGAGCGAAGCTGTCCACGCCGGGCGAGGCATTTCGCGCGCGGCGGCAACGGGCATCGGCTTCCTGGCGATCTTGTCGTGGGCGCTTCTGGCGCTTTTCACAGTGGGGTCGGGGGCGGTGCCGCCATTCATGTTGTCGGCGCTGTGCTTTGGGATTGGCGGGGCCGTCGGCGTGGCCGTCATCCTGGCGCGGGGCGGGTCGCTGGTGCGCGCCTTCGCTCAGCCTGCGAAGGTGTGGGCGCTGGGGGTGGGCGGCATCTTCGGCTACCACTTTTTCTACTTCACGGCGCTGAGGAACGCGCCGCCTGCCGATGCAAGCCTCATCGCTTACCTTTGGCCGCTGCTGATCGTGCTGTTCTCAGGTCTCTTGCCGGGGGAGCGGTTGCGGCCGCTTCATGTGGTGGGGGCGCTTTTTGGCCTGATCGGCGCTGGGTTGATCGTGACCAAGGGCGGCTCGCTGGCGTTCGATGCGCGCTACTTGTTTGGCTACGCGGCGGCGGGGGCGTGCGCTTTGATCTGGTCCAGCTACTCCGTCCTCAGCCGGCGCGTGGGCGCTGTGCCGACAGACGTTGTGGCAGGCTTTTGCCTGGTTGCGGCAGCGCTCGCGGTCCTATGCCACCTGACCTGGGAGGTGACGGTGTGGCCGCAGACACCGCTCCAGTGGGCGGCTGTGGCAGCGCTCGGCCTCGGCCCCGTCGGCGGCGCCTTTTACGTGTGGGACGTGGGGGTCAAGCACGGCGACATTCAGCTGTTGGGCGTTGCCTCCTACGCAGCGCCGCTCCTGTCCACCGCGGTGCTGATTGTTGTGGGCATTGCCGCGCCGACCCGCGAGCTTGTGGGCGCGGCTTTCCTCATCGTCCTTGGCGCGGCGCTTGCCGGGTGGGCCTCCTCGCGTGGGCCGCGCCGCCTTTAGGCCGCCTCTGGGCGCGGTGGCAGGGTGGCGGTGACGCTTGCTCGGCCCAATGCGCGGTCCGCCGCCTTTTCAAGATGGGGGCGTGAGGCGGCCAGGCCGGCCCAGTGGGGCAGCGTCTTCATGTAGTGGAGCATGGGGATGATCCACGCATCGGGCAGCGCGAAATCATCCTGCAGGATCGCACCGTCAGCAACGCCGCGCTCCAAAAGGTCGAGCTGCTTTTCCACTTCGGGCATAGCCGCATCGATGCGTTCCTGGTTGGGCGAATTGTCCGGCGTGCCAGGGAAAATAAAGGCGAACACGTAATTGCGGATGAGCACCGGGTCGACGGAGGTGAGCGCCAGCATGATCCACTGCTCGTGAAGGGCGGCTCTTGCCGGGTCTTTCGGCATCAAGGCAGGTCCGTCGAAGGCGCTGTCGATATAGCCGGCAATGGCGCGGGACTCCGCCATACCCACCGAGCCGTGGCGCATGGCGGGGATTTTGCCCAAAGGGCTGATGGCGGCGATGGTTTCGCTGTGGGGAAGGGCGCTCTCGTGGCGGTGAGGGATGCCCTTTTCGGCAGCGACGATGCGTGTGGCCCAGACAAGATTGCTCTGGGGCACGCCGTAGAGAACAAGTTCGGCCATGGATTTTCTCCTTGCGATCCCAACATGGGATCTGACCTTTAGACGATGGTGCCGGCTGCATTTCGACACGCGGTCGCGCCCATCGGGATTGATGAGTGGAGTTGACGATGCCTGCCATTTCGCCACCCCGCCCGGCGCGGCCTTTGTCCTTTTTCCGTCGCCATGCGCGGGGCATCCTTGCCGGCGTTGGCCTGCTTTGGGCGCCTGTGGCGATGGCCCAATGCGCGCCGCCTGCGCTCAGCGATGCTCAGATGCTGGCGATCCCCGAGGTGAAGGCGGCCATCGACGAGGCCAAGGCCATTCCCAACGCTGAAGGTCGACTTTGGCGCATCGAGGGTGAGCGCCCCTCCTACCTTGTGGGCACCTTCCATGTGCCCGGCCAGGGCATTGAAGATCCTGGCCCCGTCATCACTGAGCTTGTCGAAAATGCCTCCCGCCTTTTCCTGGAGCTTGACGATGCCGCGCTCGATGCAGCGCTTCTGGAATGGGCGAGCGACCCTGCAAAGATTTTCCGCGATGATGGCTCGCGCCTGTCCGACGGGATGAGCGAGGCGGAGATTAAAGCCGCGACGGAGACGTTCGCCCGCTATGGAATGCCGTTCGTGATGGCGGACCAGATGCGGCCTTTCATGCTGTTTGCGACACTCTCGGTGCCGCCCTGCGCATTGAGCGATGCGGCGCAAGGCAGCGGTCTTGACGCCAACATTGAGAAGGTGGCGCGCGACAACAATGTGCCCGTGACGGCGCTTGAGACCACCCAGGAGCAGTTCGACGCGCTGATGTCGCCAGAGTTCGGCGGCAATGACGACATCGTGCGGCTCGCCTTGGCGATGGCGGTGGACGAGGAGACGTTTCAGCTCACCCAAACGCTATACCGCACAGGCCACCTCGGCGCGATCTGGACCTTTGGCAAAGTCGGCTTGCAGGACTATGTCGGCGATGAGGCGGCCGAGACCATGACCGAGGCCATGTGGGATGTGATGCTGACCCAGCGCAACACGCGCATGGCCGAGCGCATGCAGGAGGCCCTCAAGGACGGCGGCGCCGTGGTGGCTGTGGGTGGCCTTCATCTGATTGGCGACGACGGGCTTGTGGAACTGCTGCGCCAGGAGGGCTACACGCTGACGCCAGTTGCCGAAGCCCCTGCGACCGACGGTCAGAACTGACAGTGTACCCGGCCAGGGCGTGGCCGACCGCCGCTTTGATTTCGCGCCCACAAAAGGGTACTGAAACCCTCATCGCAAGGTGGGGAGACCGATGACGAGCGCAGGCACTACGGAAGAGGGCGGACGGCCGGCACGACCTTTGTCGCCGCATCTTTCCATCTATCGACCCATCGTGACGATGGTCATGTCCATCCTGCACAGGATCACGGGGATCTTGAACGTGGGCGGGATGCTTCTTGTGGTCGGCTATCTCCTCGCCGTTGCGGCGGGCCCGCAAGCTTACGCAGACGCTTCGTGGTTCTTCGGCTCGATGCTGGTGCGGGTGGTGATGGTGGCCTTCTCCTGGTCGCTGATCCACCACATGCTGGGCGGCATTCGCCATGCCATCTGGGACGCCGGGCGCGGCTTCGGCGACGTGCGCTACACCATGTCCTGGCTGACGCTGTTCGGCTCGGTGACGCTGACGGTGTTGCTTTGGGTGTTCGTCATCACCTGGGAGGCGGTGTGATGCGCAGTCCTGTCGACAGCGAGGGCACCTCTTTGCGCGGCGGCCACAGGACCGCGCTGAAATCCATCCGCTATTTGGGGTCTGCCAAGGAAGGCACGCAGCACTTTATCCAGCAAAGGCTGACGGCGCTCGCCAACTTCTTTCTGGTGATCGTCCTTGCGGTCGTCGCCATTTCCATGTCCGGCAAGACCTATCCTGAAGCTGTGGCGATGATCGGCAGCCCCTTTGTGGGTGTGCCTCTGGCGCTCGCGATCGTGTCCATCTGCCTCCATATGAAGCTGGGCGTCCAGGTGGTCATCGAGGACTATGTCCATGCCGAGGGCGCGCGCATTGTCTTGTTGATCCTGAACACGTTCTTTGCGCTGGTCTTGGGTGCGGCAGGGCTGTTCGCGATCGTGAAAATCATGTTCGCCTCGGTGGCGGCGGGCGCCTGAATAGGAGGGAGTGAGGATGGCACAGAACGGTTCGAACGGTGCAACCGGTCCCGCCTATGATGTGGTGGACCACGAGTACGATGTTGTTGTTGTGGGCGCTGGCGGCTCAGGCCTTCGCGCCGTCGTCGGCTGCGCCGAAGCGGGGCTGAGGACGGCCTGCATCACCAAGGTGTTCCCCACCCGCTCCCACACGGTGGCGGCGCAAGGGGGGATTTCCGCAGCGCTCGGCAACATGGGCCAGGATGACTGGCGCTGGCACATGTACGACACCGTCAAAGGGTCGGACTGGCTGGGCGATCAGGACGCCATCGAATACCTGTGCCGCAACGCCCCCGAAGCGGTGTATGAGCTTGAGCACTGGGGCGTCCCCTTTTCGCGCACCGAAGAGGGCAAGATCTACCAGCGTCCCTTCGGCGGGATGACCACCGACTACGGCAAGGGCACCGCCCAGCGTACCTGTGCGGCGGCCGACAGGACGGGCCACGCCATCCTGCACACCCTTTACGGCCAGTCCCTGCGCCACGCGGCCGAGTTTTACATTGAGTACTTTGCCCTTGATCTTCTGATGGAAGACGGCGCCTGCCGCGGCGTGATGGCCATGTGCCTCGACGATGGCACCATCCACCGTTTCCGCGCCCATAAGACTGTGCTTGCAACAGGCGGTTACGGCCGCGCCTACTTCTCCTGCACTTCGGCTCACACCTGCACGGGCGATGGCAATGCCATGGTCCTGCGCGCTGGGCTTCCGTTGCAGGACATGGAGTTCGTGCAGTTCCACCCGACGGGAATTTATGGGGCGGGCTGCCTCATCACCGAAGGCTCGCGCGGTGAGGGCGGCTACCTCACCAATTCCGACGGTGAGCGCTTTATGGAGCGTTATGCCCCGTCTGCGAAGGATCTTGCCTCGCGCGATGTGGTCTCACGCTCCATGACCATCGAGATCCGCGAAGGGCGCGGCGTGGGCAAGGAATCTGACCACATCCACCTGCATCTTGAGCATCTGGACCCTGCCATTTTGCACGAGAGGCTGCCCGGAATCTCAGAGAGCGCGCGGATTTTCGCCGGCGTCGACGTGACGCGCGAGCCGATCCCGGTTTTGCCGACGGTGCATTACAACATGGGCGGCATCCCCACCAACTTCCACGGGGAGGTGCTGACCAAGGTGGACGGCGACCCCGACACGGTGGTTCCCGGCCTGATGGCCGTGGGCGAGGCGGCGTGCGTGTCCGTCCACGGTGCGAACCGTCTGGGCTCCAACTCGCTCATCGACCTTGTGGTGTTCGGCCGCGCGACGGCCCACCGGTGTGCAGAGACGGTGACGCCTGGCCAGTCCCTTCCGCCTCTCAACAAGTCGGCGGACGACCCAGCCCTGTCCCGGCTCGACCATTTCCGCCACGCCGACGGCGGCACCACCACGGCAGAGCTGCGCGACAAGATGCAAAAGACCATGCAGTCCAACTGCGCCGTGTTCCGCACGGGCGAGATCCTGGACGAGGGTCACGCGCTGATTCACCAGGTGGCAGGCGGTGTGGGCGACATCCGCGTGGTGGACAAGACGATGGTCTGGAACACGGACCTCATCGAAACGCTGGAGTTCGACAATCTGATCGGCCAGGCCGTGGTGACCATGGATTCAGCGCTGAACAGGACCGAGAGCCGCGGTGCGCACGCCCGTGAGGACCATCCCGATCGCGACGACCAGAACTGGATGAAGCACACGCTCGCCTATCTGGACGACAATTATCAGGTCCGAATCGACGACAGGCCGGTGCACTCCTACACCCTGTCCAACGAAATCGAGTACATCGCGCCGGCCAAGCGCGTTTACTGATCCGCCAAAAGGTCGCTCAGGCGCAAAACGTTTGAGCGACCTTGCCTCATAACTAAAACTTTTGGATGTATCCGCTCACACGTCCGGCCATTTTCGTGGCAGGGCGCAAACTATTTTGCGCTTTGCGCCCCTTGCAGAGGGCGCGGATTGCCTGACTGAAAGCGTAGTTTGTGATCTGCGACACAATCTTGCGCGAAAGATTCCCATTTCTTGCCTCACATTGCCGTGCGCGCGTTCCTAAGTGAATGCTTGCTGAAGGACGAAATGAAGCCGCCCTTTCATTTTTGCGGTGGTCCTGAGGCGTTTTGACGCATATGTTTCATAAGGCCTTATTCATCAGGAGAATGACATGGCTGTTTTCTTTACCGGCAACGACTTCAATGGCGTTGACCTCGCCGCCAACGACGACCAGTGGGTCACGCGCGAAGGGTTCACCCTGTCCAATACCGGTGACGCATTCGACTTCTTAGCCACCACCGGCAATGACTACACCGTCGAAGGTTTGGTGGTGTCAGACAACGATGCGATCGACGCCGATGCAGGTTCGTCCGGCTCCGTGCACGTCACCGCAAGTGGCGTCGTGAACGGCGACTCTGACGGTATGAACATTGACGGCGACAACTGGGACCTGATCAACGACGGACAGGTGTCGGGTTTTGCCGATCAGGGGATGGACTTGAACGGCGGCACCAACGGTCGGATTGTCAACAACGGGTCCGTGTTCGGCGGTGCCGATGCCCTTGCTGCCGAAGGCACAGGCCACTCCATTGTCAACACCGGGACCGCCAACAGTGACGGCGATGGTGTTGAGTTGGATGGTACGAACCACACGGTCTTCAACTCCGGCATTGTTACCGGTGGCACCGACGGTGTCGACATTAGCGCCAGCGTTGCAGGCGACATCAACGAGGTCTTCAACAGCGGCACCATCGCCACCACGAGCCTTTCGGGGTTCGGCGTCATTGGCGGCGACGGCATCGAAGTCGTTGAAAACACAGGCATCATCGATGGTGATGTCTCGCTGACCGGCGGTGAGGACATCGTCTTCAACTCGGGCCAGATCATCGGCGACGTGCTGATGGGTGGCGACAACGACACCTACATGGCCAAAGGCATGGGTGATGTGGCCGGCACCATTTTCGGTGGCGACGGCAGTGACATGATTAAAGGCAGCAACGCCGACGATTCCATGTCCGGTGACGGCAGCCAAGACACCCTTAAAGGTGGTGGCGGCGACGACAGCATGTCGGGCGGCCAGAAAAACGACATGCTTGGCGGTGGCTCCGGCAACGACAGCATCGAAGGCGACAAGGGCAACGACACGCTGAAAGGCGGTTCCGGCGATGACACGCTGGACGGCGGACAGCAGAACGACATTCTCAAAGGCGGCGCCGGCGAGGATACGTTCATCTACACCCAGGGCAGCAAAACCGACCGTATCCTGGACTTTCAGGACGATGCGGACACGCTGGACTTGACCGACTTCGGTTTCTCGAACGTGGCCGATGCCCTCTCCTTCGCCACCGACATCACCGACGGTGTACGGTTCTCCTTCGGCGGCGGGGACACCCTGTTCGTGGACGGCGCGACTGTCACTGACCTCGGCAACGACATTCTTGTGTAGTTGTGAGCGGGCCCGGCCGGTCACGGCCGGGCCCACCGTCAGACGTAACGGCTGACGATGTTTTCAAGCCGCTCCTGCCGGCCAGACACCGGCTGGGGCGGACTTTTGTCGTTCATGGAGGCGGCAAGGGATTCAAGGTCGCCTGAGGCGAGCATGTCCCTCGCCCAGCCTTGATCCCAGCCGGCATAGCGGGCGGCCAGCGCATCCTCCAAGACGCGGTCTTTCAGCATCGCGTCGGCGGCTTTGAGCGCCCTTGCGCAGGTGTCCATGGCGCCCACGTGCGCCGCCACGAGGTCTTCCGGGTCGAGGGATTGGCGGCGCAGTTTGGCGTCGAAGTTGGTTCCGCCTTTGTCGAACCCGCCACCCTTCAAAATGTGATAGTAGGCGAGCGCAACCTCACCCACATTGTTCGGGAATTGGTCGGTGTCCCAGCCGGACTGCAGGTCGTTCCTGTTCATGTCGATGGAGCCGAAGATGCCGAACGCTTGGGCCAGCGCAATCTCATGCTCGAACGTGTGGCCTGCCAGGAACGCGTGGCCGGTTTCGATGTTGAGCTTCACCTCGCCTTCCAGGCCGTGATTCTTCAGGAAGCCGTAGACGGTCGCCACGTCGTAATCGTACTGGTGTTTGGTGGGCTCCTGGGGCTTCGGCTCCACCAAAATGGTGCCTTTGAAGCCTATTTTGTGCTTGTACTCCACCACCATCGACAGAAAGCGGCCCATCTGGTCGAGCTCGCGCTTCAGGTCGGTGTTGAGGAGGGTTTCGTATCCTTCCCGCCCACCCCAAAGGACGTAGTTGGCACCGCCGAGGCGATGGGTGGCGTCCATGCACGTCTTCACCGTTGCAGCGGCGTAGGCGAAAACGTCCGGGTCGGGGTTGGTGGCAGCGCCTGCCATATAGCGGCGGTGGGAGAAAAGGTTCGCCGTGCCCCACAAGAGGCGGACGGGCGAGGTTTCCATCTTCGCGGCCATGTAGTCGACCATCGCATCAAGATTCGCGGTGGTCTGGCGGAAGGTGTCCGCCTCCGGCCTCACATCGGCATCATGGAAGCAGAAGAACGGGACGCCGAGGATATTGAAAAGGTCGAAGGCCGCGTCGCACTTGATCTTGGCGGCTTCCATGTCATCGCCCGACCAGGGGCGCAGGAAGGTGGGGCCGCCGAAAGGGTCGCCGCCGGGCCAGGCAAAGCTGTGCCAGTAGGCGACCGCAAAGCGCAGCTGATCCTCCATGGTGCGACCGCGGACGGTGGCGGTTCTGTCATAGTGGCGGAAGGACAGGTCGCCATCACCGTCCGCGCCTTTGAAGGAGACGGGTTCGATGCCGTCGAAAAAGCCTGTCATGACAAGTCCTTCAGCGCGTCGTAGGTGGCGCGGTAGCGTTGGTGCCCGTCCTGGAACGCGGCCTTGAGGTCGCGATCGGGTTCGATCTCGTGGGCGATTTTCGGCGGGGTGGCAGCGGAGGCATCGGCGTCCGAACCCGCCATCAGGCCGAGGCGTGCGGCACCGAAGGCCGCGCCGAAGTCGCCCGCTGCGGGCACAGCGATGGGGACGCCGAGCGCCGTTGCCATCATATGCAGCCAGTGGTCGGACCGACTGCCACCGCCGACCGCAATCAACCGCTCGATTTGGGTCCCCGTTGCGGCGAGCGCCGCCTGACAGTCGCACACGGCAAACGTGACGCCTTCCAGCACCGCGCGCGTCACATGCTCGCGATCGCTCCGATGGCTGAGGCCGATGAGAGCGCCGCGAACCTTGGCATCGTTGTGGGGTGTGCGCTCGCCGCCAAGGTAGGGCAGAAAAAGGGCGCGGCCTGGCGCTTGAAGGTCGCCAAGGTCGTCTGTCAGCGCTGCCGCATCTTCGCCGGTGAGGGTGGCGAACCAGTTGAGCGCATCGGTGGCCGCCAGAATCACGCCCATCTGGTGCCAGCGTTCGGGCAAGGCATGGCAGAAGCTGTGCACGGACGTTTCCGGCGCAGGGCGATAGCCGTCGGAGGCGGCAAACAGCACCCCCGACGTGCCCAGCGACAAGAACGCCTGGCCAGGCGAGATGACGCCCATGCCAATGGCGGTCGCCGCATTGTCCCCCGCCCCGCCGGCAACGGGCGTGCCTGAAGGGATGCCGAAGCGCTCGGCAATGTCCTGCCGCAGGCCGCCTGAAACTTCCGGCCCCTCCACAAGGCGCGGCATGTGATCGGCGCTGAGGTCGGTGGCCTTCAACAACGTGTCGGACCAGGTGCGCGCGCCCGTGTCGAGCCAGGATGTGCCTGCCGCGTCGGAAGGTTCGGACACCGCTTCGCCCGTCAGCCAAAGGCGCAAGTAATCCTTCGGCAGGAGGACGAGGGCGGTGGCGTCGAAGATTTTCGGTTCGTTGCGCTTCACCCAGACGAGCTTTGGTGCGGTGAAGCCGGGGAAGACGATGTTGCCGCTGACGGCGCGGAAGTCGGGGTTGGCGTCGAGCTCGGCGGCTTCCTCGCTGGCGCGCGTGTCGTTCCACAATATCGCCGGGCGCAGGACCGTGTGGGTGCTGTCCAAAAGGACGGCGCCGTGCATTTGGCCTGACAGGCCAATCCCCTTCACCGTTCGCAAGGAGATCTTTTCGGCAAGGGAAGCAAGGGCGGTTTCGGCCGCCGCCACCCAGTCGGCAGGCTCTTGCTCCGACCAGCCGGATGCGGGCCGGCTGACCGACAGGGGGGCGGTTGCCTCTGCCACCAAACGCTGGCGGTCGTCGATGAGAAGGGCTTTAAGGCCGGACGTTCCAAGGTCGAGACCGAGAAACATCACGCCGCCCCGGCGGGCGCTGCGGCGTGCTTGGGGTTCTGCCCCATGATGATCATCGACAGGATGTCGTCCTCCGTTACGTCTTCCACCCGTTCAATGCCGACGAGGGCGCCATTCTTCATCACCGCCACACGGTCGCAAAGGGACATCATTTCGCGCGTGTCGTGGCTGATGAGGAAGATGCCGAGGCCGCTTTTCTTCAGCTCTTCGATCAGTTCGGCCACCATCTGCGTCTCGTGGACGCCAAGGGCTGCGGTCGGCTCGTCCATGATGAGGATCTTGGCGTTGAAGTAGACCGCGCGGGCAATGGCCACCGACTGGCGCTGGCCGCCGGAAAGCGCCGACACGGGCTCCTTCAGCCGTTTGAAGTTGGGGTTGAGGCGCGCCATGATCTTGCGCGTCTCGGCCTCCATTTTCGCATCGTCCACAAAGCCCAGCGCCGTGGTCAACTCTCGCCCGAGGAAGAGGTTGGAGGCCGCATCCAGGTTATCGGCAAGGGCAAGGGTCTGGTAGATGGTCTCGATATTGTAGCGGCGGGCATCGCGCGGACTCTCGATGTGCACTGGCTCGCCGTTGATGCGGATCTTGCCTGAATCCATGTGGTAGGCGCCGGACAAGATCTTGATCAGCGTCGACTTGCCGGCCCCGTTGTGGCCTAGAAGGCCCACCACTTCGCCGGCGTAAAGGTCGATGGAGACGTCGTCGACGGCCTGGATGCCGCCGAAGGCGAGGCGGATATTTTCAAGCTGTACGAGGGGGGTGTTGCGATCCATCACCGGCTCCTTTGCCGCCAGCCAGATTTGCGCAGTTGCACGTCGATCAAGACCGCCGCCACGAGGACGGTGCCGACGACAATGTTTTGCAGCGGCGCGTCGACCCCCACCATCGCCATGCCCGATTGCAGGGACTGCATGATGAGCGCGCCCAGAATGGCCCCATAAATGGTGCCGACGCCGCCTGCGAGTGCCGTGCCGCCAATGACGGCAGCGGCGATGACGCGCAATTCGTCCAGCGTGCCGATGTCGTTGGTGTGGTTGGTGAGGCGCGCCGAGGCGACGACCGCTGAGATGGCGCACAGCGCGCCCATGATGGCAAAGACCTTCACCGTCAAAAGCCGTGTATTGATGCCTGACAGGGCCGCGGCATCGGGATTGCCGCCGGTGGCGAAGATGTATCGCCCAAGCCGTGTTCGCTTTGCCACCACCGTCATCGTCACAGCGACGACGATGAGGACGAGGACGGAGATGGGCAGTCCGTATCCTGTGGTGAAGCCGTCGGGCAGCACCTCTCCGCGCGCTTCGAACGCGCGGCGAAGGCGCGCCGTCGGCACGTCATAGGCGTTGAGGACCGCCACCAGCCCGCAGATGGAGCCCGTGGCAATAACACCCAGAAACACCTCTGCCCACATGGGTTTGACAGGAAAGCCGTGACGCACTTTGGATCGTCTGGACTGAACGATGATGAGGATAGCGGCAAAAGAGGCGAGCCCCGCAAACACCCATGACAACTGGGGCCCCAGCGTGCCGTTGATGCCGCCGAATTGCATGAACGTACTGTCGAGCGGGCCGACCGTCTGCCCGTTCGTCAGATACCAGGCCACGTTGCGCCACACCAACAACCCGCCCAGTGTGACGATGAAGGCCGGCACCGCGAGATAGCCGATCAGCATTCCGTGGAAGATCCCGATGGCCGTCCCCGCCGCGAGACCTGCAAGGATGGTGATGACCCAAGTGAACGGGTGATTGAGGCCAAGGCCGAGCCAATCGGGCAGCACAGCGGTCTGCATGATCGCCATCACGGCCGAGCAGGTGGCAAGCACCGACCCCACCGACAGGTCGATGTGGCGCGTGACGATCACGAACACCATGCCCGTTGCCATGATGGCCACCGACACGGTCTGGATGGTCAGGTTGAAGACGTTGCGCGGGGTGAGGAAGCGCCCGTCGGTGACAAGGTCGAACGCAACGCACATGACCACGAAGGCACCGATCATGCCCAAGAGCCGTGTGTCGAGGTCGAGCGTTTTCATCAGGGAGGGCGGGGCAGTCTTGGGCGCTGCGTAGGCGGTTTCGCTCATGACGTGGCCTTGTGTTGGGGCCACCCGGAGACGCTAGCTTTCCGGGAACGCGCGCCCGACAATAACAACGGCGGGCGCCAACAGGGCGCCGCACCGAGAGAGAAAAGGCCGCGCGCGGCGGCCCTTCCCATCAATTGCAGGGGGCAGGGCCGCCGCTGACGCCTTGGCAAAGGGCGTCCTTTTCAATCCACCCGGCTTCCACCACCAGTTCAAGATTGTCTTTGGTGACGGGGACAGGTGGCAGGAACATGGCCCACAGCTCCGTGCCGCCGGGGGAGGTCCATTGCATGGCGCCCTCCACGTCGGACATGGCGGTGCCTTTGGCCATGCTGACGGCAATTTCGCCAGCCGCGCGGCCAAGTTCACGCGCATCCTTCCAGACCGAGACGGTCTGCGTGCCGCTGGCAACGCGGTTCAGTGCGGCATGGTCGCCGTCCTGACCGGAGACGGGAATGCCGTCCATGCCTTGGGCTGTGAGGGCGGCGACGGCGCCGCCAGCGGTGCCGTCATTGGAGGCGACCACCGCGTCTACATTGTTGTCCTGCGCGGTGAGGATCTGTTCCATGTTGCGCTGGGCGTTGGCGGGGAGCCAGCCGTCGGTATAGGCCTCGCCGACAATCGTGATGTCACCGGCGTCGATGGCGCTTTGCAGAACCTCCTGCTGGCCGCCACGCAGGAAGTCCGCGTTGGGGTCGGTGGGGGACCCTTTGATCATCACGTAGTTGCCCTTGGGCGCTGCGGCGAGCACGGCACGGGCCTGCATCCGCCCCACTTCCACGTTGTCGAAGGTGAGGTAGAAGGCGCGGTCATCCTCGATCAGCCGGTCGTAACCGACCACGGGGATGCCTTCGTCGGCAGCCGCTTGAACCGCCGGGCCGATGGCCTGCGCATCCTGGGCAAGGACGATGAGGGCGTCGACGCCCTGGGCGATCAGGCTTTCAATGTCGGACAGCTGTTTTGAGGCGGAAGACTGGGCGTCGGTGGAGACATAGGCGGCGCCTGCGGCATCGAGCGCAGCCTTGATTGCGGCCTCGTCGGTCTTCCAGCGCTCTTCCTGGAAGTTGGACCAGCTGACGCCCACGGTCATGTCTTGAGCAAAGGCGGCGGTGGACAGGCCTGCCGCCACGGCGACGGCCAGGATCGTCTTCATCATCGGTTTTCTCCCTGTGTCCACCGTTCAAGCGGCAGACGTGTGTTGTTGTGCGCCGGTACGATTTTATCACCAGCGCGCCTGGCGAAACGCAACCATTGATTCGCCTTGAGTGCAACCGGTTTCGCCGGCCATGGCTGTCCGTGCGGTTCGCGCCGGTCAGGGGTCACGACGGTGGCCGCGGCAAGATCGCGCGCGTTGCTTTAACAGGACTTGGCTTCATCGCGCAGCCCATATCCCTTACACTTCGTTAACCCTGTTCGTTCACTGTCTGAACCGCATGGTCGGGCGGAAACCGCTGGGTCTCGTGACGGCCGATTCTTTAATAGTGGCGGGACCCACTGGGCGTGAGGTGCGAATGGTGAAGCACACTTTGGAGACCTACGAGATCAAACCGCCACATGCTCTGAGGCCGCGCGAGCCCATCACGCTGGAACAGGGCGCGCGCCATGTGGCGAGCATGGCAGGAAAGGCAGCAGCATCGATGCCCAAGCGCGTCACACCGCCTTTGCGGCCCCTCGTTCTTGGGGCAACCGCCGCGCTGATGGTGGGTTTTGTGCTCGATATCGGGCCATGGAGTGCCATCACGGGCCGGCTTCTTGGCACCGCCGGCGCGCAGGAAGCGCCGCGTGCGCAGACCGCCGGCGACTTCTCCGTCCCCTCGGAGGCTGACCGTGCGGCGCTGCGCTATTTCGCAAGTCAGGGCGAGGTGCAGCGTCTTGAAGCCGAGCTGCGCAGGCTGCGTGCCCTTTATCCCGGTTGGACGCCGCCACGCGACCTTCTCGACCCAGAGAGCGAAGACACAGAGCTGCAAGAATTGTGGCAGCTTGTGGGCAACCAGCGTTATGCCGAAGCCGAGCAGCAGATTGCCGAACGCCGTCAGCGTGATCCCGGCTGGAATCCGCCGCAGCGATTGTTGAACATCATCGAAATCTCGAAGGTGCGCCAGCGCCTTGTGGCGGCCAGCGATGCACGCCGATTTGCCGATGTGTTGTCCATCGCCGCCGCCAACGAGCAACTTTTAACCTGCAATGATGTGGACGCCATCTGGCGCGTTGCCGAAGCGTTTGCGGAGAGCGGCAGGCCCAAGCGCGCGTTCGATGCCTACGCCTACATCATCCAAAACTGCGAAAATGCCGACGACAGGGCATCGAGCCTGCAAAAGGCCGCCACACAGCTCGACGCGCAGTACGTGACGGACCTGTTTGCCCTTGGTGACACCGACGCCAACGGCCGCAGCGAATTTGAAAGCGCCCAGCTTGGCATCGTCCGTGCGGCCATCGCCCGCGGCGGCGAGCAGGAGGGCGCCCTCATCCCCAATGAGTGGCTGCAGTTCATCGCCACGGAGGCGCGCACCGGCCAGGACCTTCAGGATGCCATGCTGATCGGGTTCTACCTTTACCGACAGGGCAACCCGAAAGAGGCGGCGGAGTGGTTCCGCTTTGCCCTCGACAACGGCCTTGGGAGCGATGCGGCGGAAGGCTACATCGTTGCCCTTCGCGCCACAGGCGACCGTGAGGACGAGTTTCTGGCCCGCGAGGTGGCGTATCAATGGCGCGACCAATCGCCCGAGCTGATGGAAGCCTACCTCGACGCTGTGGCGAGCCTTTTGACGGCCGACCAGTTGGGCCCGCTGTCGGTGGAGGATGTGGAGCAGACGGTGGTGAACCGTTTCGTTCCTGTGGTAATCGGCCAGCGCGATGCCAATGGGGCGCAGGCGCTCGGCTGGTACGCCTTCAACACCTGCCAGTTCATCATCGCCGAGGAGTGGTTCATCACCTCGGCGAACTGGGTGCCGTCCGAGCCTGCCATCTTCGGCCTTGCCTTGTCGCGCCTTCGGCTCGGCGACCAGGAGGGCTTTGACGAGGTGGTTCAGGAGTGGGGGCCGCTCTACCAGTCCGTGGCTGGGCTCAGCCTTGGTGGCAGCACCGATCCGACGACGCAGATTGTGAAGGCGGAGGACGATCCCACCAGCGAACTCGGCATTTCCTCCGTCGTCTGCGACCCTGAAGAGCGGGAGCGGTTGAGGCGGCTCATCGTGGATCAGCCCGGCTCGCGCGGTCTATCCACCACCGAAGCCGGTTCCATGACGTCCGTGCGCGTCAAGGCGCTTGCCGCGCGGCCAAAGGGCATGGTGCGGCCGGCCATTCCGCGCCGCTCCGTGGTGATCCAGCCGCAGCCGGTGGAGGACAATCGCAGCGTTCTCGCCCCCGCACAGCGGCGTGTGGCGCGCCCGTCCGGCACCATCCACGCCGGCAACGGGGCGACGGTGCGCCAGGCCCAGGCGGTGGGCCGCCCGATCCAGCGTCGCAGCACCGTCGTGACGGGCGCGAACAGGGTGGCCGATACCCCGCGCTCCACGGTGCGCAGACGCGTGCGTCAAGGTCAGCTGGACAGGACCGAGGATGCAAGGGTGCGCAGCATTGTTTCGCGCCCCCGCCGCACCGTCTCCGGCACGTCGAGCACGTCAGGGGGGACGGCTGCCCAAAGGGCGCTGACCTCGAGGAACTTTGGCGCGTGCGTGTCCATCACCGACAGGGGCATTCGTAACGGGACGCTGTCGGCGGAGGATGCAACGGCGCGCGGCTTCTGCCTGCTTGAATTGAGGCGGCCTGTGGAGGCGGCGCAAGCCTTTCAGCTTGCCAAGCTGCGCTCGCGCTTTGGCAGCAACGCCAATCAGGATGCCGTCTACGGGCAGACCCTTGCCGCCATTGCCGCAAACCTCACCGATGAGGCGGCAATCGCGGCAAGTTCAGGCCCCCTGTCGCGGCCACGGCGGACGGAGGTGCAGATCGGCATCCTCACCCAAAGGGCCATCGCCGCGAACCGGGACGGTCGCTACGTGGAGGCGCTTTACTACCTGGACCAGCGCGACCGCATCGCCCCCTTGCAGAAGGATTTGATGCTCTTGCGCGGCTTCGCCTACCAGAACGCTGGCGATTTCGAAAGCGCGGACAAGATTTTCCGCGCCGTCAACCAAGCGGGCACCACGCCTGAATCCTTAAGGGCAAGAGCCGTGACAATCGAAAGACAGTTGCCGGCCGCCACAAGGCCCACCAACAGCGGCGGCTTTAACTAGAGCCGTTCCGACTTGGCTGGACTCCAGTCAGGTCAACACTGCTTTAGGGCCGGACGCTGGCATCAGTTCGCTCGACGAAGACTGCGCCGCCATGGGTTCATGGCGGCGCTGGTTTTTTGGGGAGAAGGTGACCTGGCCCGCCAGCTTGCACTCGCGCTGAAGCGAAGGGCGTGGGTTCGAGCATCTGGCTTGCATGATGAAGATGAACTGCCATGCCAAAGCGGCCGCCAAAGAACTCCGACAACCCGTAACGTCGGCCGCGATGTGTCGCCCGCCAGGAGGCACGTTTGCGTTCTCGATGGTACCGGAGACGTCATCGCCCTTATATGCTGCGACGGGATTTACTCAACCAGATGCCTAGCGTGGCAAAGACGTCTGAACGGATCACCGCGCCCATGGCTGCACGGCCGTTTCCCGCGCGGGTCGGTGCGGCAGCCGATCATCATCTGTCCGCGACCGATAGTCTTGGTCCGCTGTCGGCGAGCCGTGATGGTATCGTCGAGCAGTTTGCGGCGTATCATCGCCGCCTTGCGGCCATCGGCCCATTTGAGCCCAAAGTGCGAGATGCTGCGCAGTGCACGAATGTCGGCTCTTTGGAACTGCAACCAAGTGGCGCTCCTCACTTGAGCGGTTACTTCAATGTGTGCCAATCATTCGCCAAGTGAAGGTCGCCACCTAACTAAAATAGCAATTACCGCAATGTTCAAATCATGCAAGAATTCAGTCTGGCCACCGAACTTCCAGAGCCCGCCATGGGGCGCCAGAAAATCTACCTACGACCATATCACCGAGCACGTTGATCCAGATCGTAGTGAGGGACTGTCAGAGGAAGGTTATCGGCTTCCTGACGAGCCAGAGCCTGACCCCAACTCTATTTCGTTTGCCCCCGGCGCGATTGACGGAGTGTTTGGATACCACGGCTCCACAAAGTCGGACGATGACATCGTCACCGACCTTTATATGGCTTTGGCTTCGGCCTGCGAGAGCGCCTCGGACTGTAACATTCGAGCCCTATACGAGCTGCTCGTTGGTGTTTCAGCACTGAACGTCATCGACCCACTGATTGAGCGTATACATCAGGAACAGGCCTTGGATGCAAATCGGCTCTGGGTGATTGTTCATTGGTTCGCAACGAAAGCCCCAGACAGAGAGCCGATTAAAATCTCGATTGCGTTGCTTGGATTGCTGCGCGGTCGTGATGATTCCGAAGTCTTCCTTACATTGGGCAGGCATGACGAGTTCGCGCCCTACTCGGCGATGGCAATCTCCAACAATGAAGCTTACGGCGATGAAGTTCTCTGGGAATTGGCCAAGACCGTCGAAGGTTGGGGGCGCATCCGTACGGTCGAACACCTTTCGAAAACGAGCCATCCAAAGATCAAGGACTGGCTTTTGCGTGATGGGTTCAAGAATCGCGTCATGTACGAGTATTTGGCCTGCATATGTGCACGTGCGGGCGAGCTTCATATAGCTTTGGAACAGGATGAGATTGACCCTGAATTATTCAACTCCGCAACCGAACTCATTAAGACGCTGGTCTCAGGAGAAGGTGGCCCAGCCGAGGGTCTGGGCGACTATGAACATGGTTGCACCGCTATCCGCCATCTGTTGACGCATGGTGACGGCATGGTCTCATCCGCTTCCCACTTCCAGTTCCTTTGGACACTGAAAGAACGTGTTGGCGAGCATTTGTCTGGCGAGCGGGAATTGCAACAGGATTGGTCCGCGCCTGATGCAGAGGCAATCGTCAAGAAAATCGAAGACCTACTTTCACAGCGCAATTGGAAGAAGATCGTCTCGGGCGCCTTGCAGAATGGAGATGACAACACGTTCTGGGACGCAAGCAGGATATGCGATAGAATTGGTATCGATCCTTGGCCATATTTCTTCGAAAGAACGAAGGCGGGCGGAGATTATTGGTGGGATCTTATGCGCACATCGGACGCCAGCCGCATCGACGACGTTTTGGCATTAGGCATGGAGATAATTCCTCTCGCTGATATCGCAACTGGCCCCAGCAATGATTCAGGATTGGGCATCGAATATGCGTCCCATAGCGCGCTTGACTTCATCTTGCAGGACTTGTCCAACTTCCCGGGGAAAGGCTGGGCCTTCATCAAGGCAGGCCTGCAAAGCCCCGTTACAAGAAACAGAAATATGGGTTTAAGGGCTCTGTCTGGATGGCCTCGGGAAACTTGGCCGGAAGGCGCGGAAGTCGCGCTGCAACGGTTCTTAAGAACGGAGCCCGAAACCGACGTGAAGAAGAGCTTTAAAAACCTGCTTGAAGGCCGGGACTTAGATTGATTGCTGAACTGAGATATTCAAAAGGGGACGTCTGAGACCTCTCGAGGAAATACAGTTTTGGCCGGGGAGCGGGCACAACGGATCGGTGGCGTGGAAGCCAGCTACGAGCCCTTCGCGGACTCCCCCAAGGCCCTGATCACGCACGCAATTGCAGCGCCAAAGCAATTTTAGGATGACTGGACACAGTCTTTCTGGAGATGATTGCTTGTCGATCATGGATGCGAGGCGTTTTCTCCCATCTGCTGTGTACAGTCAGATGGGAACGGCTCTAGTCCGTACGGTCCTCGATGGCGTAATCGATCCACGTCGGCCTGCGCCGGTCGAAGACGGCCTTGTTCGGTGCCGGGAACTCCGGATCGGAGAAGGAGCCTGCCGCAACGGCGATCAGGTCCGGCCTCCGCGACGGCCTCCAGAAAACCGTGCTCGCGCATGTCGGGCAGAAGTGGAATCGCACATCAAATCCACTGTCAGACGGCCTCGAGAAGCAGGCAGAGGCGCCAACAATGGAGACGTCCTTTTCGTTAAAGAAGGCTCCGATCCCGAACATGCTGCCGGTGCGTTTCTGACATTCGATACAATTGCATAGCGATACCAAGATCGGATCGCCGCTACATGTCACTATTAAGGCGCCGCAGCTGCAACTCGCCGTCCGCTTCTCCATGCCAATTCCTCAGTTAGGTGAGAGATCTTACCACCGTGAACCGCACCGGGTCTGCCGGAGGCTCCAACTCCTGAGTAGGATGGAGCCTTATGAGCAAGACGACGAACAAATATTCGCCTGAGGTGCGCGAGCGCGCGGTGCGGCTGGTTTTGGACAATGAGCACCAGCACGTGTCCCGCTGGGCGGCGATCTTGTCGATCTCCTCGAAGGTCGGCTGCGCGGCGCAGACGCTGAACGAGTGGGTCAAGAAGGCCGAGATCAACAGCGGCAGGCGGCCCGGTGTGCCGAACGAGATGGCCGAGAAGATGAAGGCGCTGGAGCGGGAGAACCGCGAGTTGCGCCAGGCGAACGAGATCCTGCGCAAAGCATCGGCGTATTTCGCCCAGGCGGAGCTCGACCGCCGGTCGAAGACATGATCGCCTTCATCGACGATCACCGGGCCGAGCACGGGGTCGAGCCGATCTGCAAGGTGCTGCCGATCGCCCCGTCCACCTACCACGATCATGTGATGAAGCGGGCCGATCCGACGCGCCGCTCACCGCGGGCGCGCCGCGATGCCGAACTGCGGCCTAAGATCAGGCGCGTGTTCGACGCCAACTTCCAAGTCTACGGGGTGCGCAAAGTCTGGCGGCAGATGCGTCGAGAAGGCTTCCAAGTCGCGCGCTGCACCGTCGCCAGGCTGATGAAGGAGATGGGGATCGAAGGCATTGTCCGGGGTAAACGGGTTCGAACGACGATTCCCAACAAGGCCGCGCCATGCCCGCTCGACCGGGTCAACCGCCAGTTCCGGGTGCCCGCTCCGAACATGCTTTGGGTGAGCGACTTCACCTACGTCGCGACGTGGCAGGGCTTCGTCTATGTCGCGTTCGTCATCGACGCATACGCCCGCCGCATCGTCGGCTGGCGGGCCAGTCGGACCGCCCATGCCGGCTTCGTCCTCGATGCCCTGGAGCAGGCCGTTCACCAGCGTCGGCCGGCAAAAGGAAAAGGCCTGGTGCATCATTCCGACAGGGGGTCGCAATATCTTGCGATTCGCTACACTGAGCGCTTGGCCGAGGCAGGCATCGAGCCTTCAGTCGGCAGCGTCGGCGACAGCTACGACAACGCACTGGCGGAGACGATCAACGGCCTCTTCAAAGCGGAGGTCGTCCACCGGCGCGGACCATGGCGCAGCTTCGAGGCCATTGAGTACGCCACCCTCGAATGGGTCGACTGGTTCAACAACCGTCGCATTCTCGAGCCCATCGGGAGCATCCCGCCTGCCGAGGCGGAAGCCAACTACTACGCAGCTCTGGAAATGCATCGGGTGGCCGCGTAGCTAAGACAAATCGGCCTCCGGGATTTCCGGTACAGTTCACCGTCAACGCAACAGTTGGCCAAGAGCGGAACGCATCGTCCGGGCGAAAGCACCCGTAGAGCCCAAGGCGTCTTTCAGGCGGTCCTGTAGAATTGCTCGGGATCGCCTTCGTCAAGGCCAATGAGTTCACCACAGTATTGCCACCCCGCCTTGTGGAGCAGCTTGCGCATAGCGGAGTTTGATCGGTTGGTGGACGTCCAGACCTCTGGGTACGCGCGTGAGCTATGCGAAAGCAAGTCCGCCCCCAGGCCAAGTCGTCTTGCATCAGGAGACACGACGAGCAAAGAAATGAACGGCTTTCCAAAGAAGTAACCGTGATCAAGACAGCAGAAGGCTTGGACTTCACCACTCAACGCGGCCACGCTCAAGCCACCGTTTTCAGCCACTGACGTGATGTAGTCAGCTCGGTCATTCGAACCAAGGAGAGCTTCATCTATTGAGACGGCACGGGCGATCTCATGTGGCGTAATCGCTTTCCTGATCTCCAAGGCAGCCTCCACAGAACCGGCAACGTATTGATGATACCTTGCGCCATTTTCAAGCTCTGCCTTGACCGCGGAGCGGGCACTTCGAATGGGTGGGGCGGAGGCCAGCTATGAGCCCTTTGCGGGCCTTCATTCGGTCGAGCATCGTCACTCGGGAATGCCTGCCTCGCGCAGCGCATCGATCACCATCGCAAGGGAGTTCTTGCTGCGTATCGGCAGGACGCGCTCGTAACGGGACGTGCTTGCCTGCGGATACGCTTCGAGCAGTTTCACCGCGGCCGCCCTTGCGTCCTCCATGCGGCCGAGATTGTGAAGTGCGACCGTTCGCACCCAGTGCGCCGAATCCAGCGTCGCATGGTGCGTCAGCGCGCGATTGACGAGGGCAAGCGCCATCTCCGGGTTGCCGGAAAACAGGTGGCCCGCCGCCGCGACGGTGAGCGTTGCGTACGTGTTGGGGTCTTTCGGGCCTTGGGCCAACCCTCGCTCGATGAGGCGCATTCCCGCCTCGGTCTCGTCGCAGAACACCAAGGCGCACCCCGCCATCGAGTTGACGAAACCGGAGCCCGGGTTGATCTCCACCGCACGATGGAGCGCATTCATCCCCACAGAATAGTCCTGACGCAGCATGACCAGCGCAAAGCCGCCAAGGACAACGGCCTTCGCGTCATTGCCGCCGACATCCAGCGCCCGGCGACCCCAGGCCACGGCCTGTGCAATGTCGTCGTCGCAGTACTGCGACCAGAACCTTGTGATCCGTTGAACCAGGCACCAGGCGGCATGAGCGAACGCTGGCGCGAATGACTCGTCGAGCGCCGTGGCCCGCGTTAGCAGCCCGAGCGCAACGCGGTTGTCGGCCTCCTTGATGGCGTAGACGTGCGGGAGGGCCTGCAGATAAAGATCGTAGGCACCCACGTGCTCGGCCGGTTTGCGCCGCGCTCGCTCGATCTCCGATGTGCGGATCGTTGGTTCCAACGTCCCCACGACGCTCGCGGTGATCTCGTCCTGCAGGTCAAAGACATCGTCGAGCCGGCCATCATACTTGTCCGCCCAAAGGTGCGTTCCGGTCTCCGCGTCGATGAGCTGACCGGTAATGCGGATCCGCTGGCCCGCTTTGCGCACGCTTCCCTCCAGCACATAGCGCACGCCGAGCTCGCGGCCGATGCGCCTGATCTCGACCGCCCGTCCCTTGTAGACGAACGTGGAGTTTCGAGCGACGACGAAGAGTTCGTCGAAGCGCGATAACGCGGTGATGATGTCCTCCACCATGCCGTCGACGAAGTATTCCTGCTCCACGCTATCGGACATGTTGGTGAACGGCAGGACGGCGATCGATGGTTTGTCGTGGCCAAGCCTGTCGCGCCGCGCGGCGACCCTCGCTTCGTTTTCGCGCTTGCCGAGCGGCGCAGGCACGCCGACCTCGACACTGTAAACGTTGATCGGCTCGCCGATATTTTTGAGACGCGTCTCGCCAAGATCAGTCACGGCGATGTCAAGGCGCGTGCGCACAAAACGAAAGGCATCCTCCGAAAGGCAGATCGCACCGGGCGCTGCAAGCGCCTCCAGCCGCGCGGCGACGTTGACGCCATCGCCCATAAGATCGCCGTCGCTCTGCTCGACCACATCGCCGAGGTGGATGCCGATCCGCAGATCCATCCGCCGATCGCCGTCCACGCCGGCGTTGCGTTCAAGGGCGCCATCCTGGATCGCAATCGCCGCTCGGACCGCTTCCACCACACTCTTGAATTCGATCAGCGCGCCGTCACCCATCCACTTGACAAGGCGGCCTTTGTGCTGGGCGACGGCAGGCTCGATCGTCTGGTCCCGCAGTGCCGAGAACGCTGCGAGCGTGCCGTCTTCATCGTGGCTCATCAGGCGGCTAAAGCCGACGACGTCCAGGACCACGATCGCGGCAAGCTTTCGGTTTTCAGCCAAACGGCCCCCCGGGCGTCACAACCGCGCGACATTCGTCGTTTGCGAAGAAAGGCGGTTCAGGCCACGCTCTCGACGAGTCTCCAGAACCCGCTGCGATCATTCGTGTGCGGAAACGGCGCTTCGGGCACCGGCACGCTGAGAAACGCGCACAGCGGCTCCCACCCCTCCTTGACATCGTGCACAAGGAGCCGATCGGCCGGAATCGCAGCCTTCACCCCTTCGCAATGCTCGACGAACGCCGTTTCCAGTTCCTTCACACTCCCGTCTGGTGGGATGCCGTTTTGCCGAATGAGCCGGGCCGTCATTGCGAGCCAACCGCGAAATTGGGGAGGCGGATCGTCGGTCCTGAACGTGAGCTTATGAATGGTCTCGCTGAAACTCTCTGCCCAGGTTCGTGGATCACGCACCCCCAGAACGAACTTGGCATCGGGGTAGGCGGTGTGGAGTTCTCGGTAAAATCGCGCGGTCGGCCAGTCCACAGCGCTGTCATAGCCGTCATAGATCGCGGCCCAGTCCGCATTCCCGTCAAGCGCCGCCTCCCAGAGCGGGAGCTGGACGGGAAGGTTTTTGGCCACCTCTTCCATGTGAAAACACGGTCCGAACCCGAGATCCTGGATAGCAAGACGAAGGGAGTATGTGCCGGTTCGACCAAGCCCAGCACCGATGATTCTCAACCCCATTGAACCGTCCAGTCCTTCTTCCGTAGAGATCGGCGGTTCATCACCGCGTTTCATTGCTTTGATGTGATACGCGAAATTGCGCAGACGCACCAGGAACTGCGATGATCAGAGATCACTCCCCTCGGGGCAGGACTGAACGTCCGCTTTGTCGGCAACGCACGCGTTGGCGGCGCGGGCCGACAAAGCGCGCGATGAGCACTTTGCAAGCGTTTGCCTATACCGGCGTCGTCTCCGACCTTGAACTGCAGCTCTCGTTGCCTCCCAAAACCCGACGACAAGCGTCGATTTGAGAGATAGAGTTTCAAGGCACAGTTTCGCGAATGGAGGCATGTCGGGATCGGCGCCAGCGCCATCTCCATAGCCTATCACCGAAAAACGTTCGTTTTTCGGTGATCCGCCGCACGTCGGCTCAGCGGACAAAGCAGACTCCCAAAGTGAGTCGGGAGTCGGCAGTTGGCCCGCTACCGCGACTCAAGAACTCCACAGCACGTCGCAAATGCACAATTCTGACCATAACAGATCATCTACACAGACCTTCCTGTTAACTATCTACTCTTATAACTATCATGCAATCTCAGTCGGGCAACATTGTCTAGAATGGTTCGATACTGATCGTACGTCTCGTTTTTCCCGTAGACGCTCTTGTACCACTCCAACACACCCCGCAGGTGCTCTCTATTTTCGTGCGCCCAGTGGATATTGCGAGACGCCTTAAAAAACAATACTCGAAATCTACGCCGTTGTGGACCGGGTATTGCCGGCTTTTCGCCATGTGTAAGAAGCCCAAGCGTTATTCGTGGCCTCCCTCGCGGATGGTAGATAGTTTTGTGACGATTGAGAGAAAATCCACTACGGTCAACAATATCTTCAACAATCGCCGCAAGACGTGGGTGATTAAAGTTTCGATCCTTATAAAAAAACAAGTCATCACTATATCGAATGTAATTTATATCCCAAGAAAATGCAAGGTTCAAAAGGCGTAAATCCATCTCTCTCACAACAAGATTTGAGATGACGGGACTGGTTGGCGCCCCTTGGGCCAATTGATTATTCATGGTCGACAATCTAGTCAAAATGAATGCTGCACTTTGTTTGAACCCGAGCGCTCTAAAGACGCCAAAAACTCTACGAGATTTTATTGACGGGAAGAAATCTGCGAGGTCAAGCTTCAGCACCGATCTGCCAGGACAAAACTCCCTTGCGGCGGTCAATATCGAACGGCCTCGGACGTACGAATGTACACAATCACCAACGCTGACACGAGAGAGGATATTCTTGTTTATTGCGCGCTGCACACCCTTGAGTTCAGTATTAGGAATATCGAGTTTCCGCACCTCGGATGGCTTCGAGCGTTTGGGCACTTCTATCCGAACATAAAATCGGTCTGGGTTCTCAACTAAATAATAAATATGCTGCGGGGCAAATCCTAAGTATTTGGCAATTGACGCCAAATCTTGATATTCCCCCGCAGCATCCATTTCTACGTCCGCTCTTACTCGATGTCAGGCAAGCGATCGCAAAAGAGAAAGTCTCTTTTCGATTGGTTGACTGACAGGCTTCTGCGTACTTCGCGTGCCCGCAACGATGACATTGCGTCCCTCCCGAAGGAGGTTTGCTAGGAATATCGCAACGTTAATATCGGTTCGCCCTATGTCAAGCCGCAGCGAGGAGTTGCGCACGCAACTTGCTAAGTTCGGTCGAGCTAAATGGCTTCAGCAGGCTGTCTTGATAGCCGGCAGTCGGTCTGTACCGACCGGAGGCACCCTTCTCCACCTTCGCCGCCTCATACAGGCCATGAAGAGCTGCGTTTAGCTGCTTCGGCGCCAGCCCACATAGCAGCAAGAGATCGGCATAGCTGGCGCGCTCTTTCACAATAATTGATAAAAGTGCGATCGTCATGTTGTATTGTTCGCGTATTGGCGAGATAAACGCGGAGTATTGCCCGGGAACCATCTCACCAAGTCGAATTCTCGTGCGCCTTAAGTACTCATAACGATACAAATAGTGAGCATACTTGTAAAAAGTCAGTGAATAGAGAATTCTGACAATTAAATCGTTCGGCTCCTCGGGGTCGTAATAAATAACGCTGTTAGGATTGAAATTTGTCAGTAGACTTAGTGGGCCACGGGCTATATAACTTTCAGCACGATAAAATCTGCTTGACACTAATACAATCAAACGCTCTCTGAGATCCGGTAGTTGTGTGAATGTACCAAGCTCAGCGATCGATCCAGGCGATTCAAGTATTAGTAGCGTAAAATCCACATCATGGGCAAAACGCGCTTCCAGTGTTTGGAGGTCTGTTCGTTGCCTTCGATAACGCGTTTGTGTCTCGATTTCCTCTCCATAGATAGCTTTGACGTTAGGCACATTAGTGAGTGCGTCTCTTGCGCGATCTCGGATCTCAATGCCATTTGACGAATATCCCGGCCCACAGACGAATACTTCCGAAGTTACGCGCTGTACTTCGGCTTTCAGGAGGTGAGGATGAATTATCAAGTGCGCGCTCTCGCCGCAGAAATTTGTTCAGAATTGATTTTTTAATTGTATCTTGCGAGACCGGAATGGGCAAGTTGGCAACAGGAAGGTCGCCCCAGCTCGGCTACACTGCCGAATGTGCGGGAACGCGCTTTTGAACGCCCGGCAACGTCTGGTCAGTTGCGTATAGTGGCTCTCACCGCGTTCGCATTGAGTGTCCGGTTCCGCCAGCCGTGATGAGAGGATGGGCCTCGTGGAAAGCCCGCAAATGGGCTCGAAGCCGACGCCCGCACCGTTGTCGAAAACCGTCGAATTTGCGAGGCCGAGTTTGGGCCGCTGTTGAACGTCTGGTCTGGACGGCCGATCCGACTCAGCGAAGGTCCGCTCCGTCCGCAAAGCGGGCCCTGACCGCAGGGCCCGCTGCTGGGGAACGGTCCCTCACATCTCAAGGGTGCCTGACGCCACCAGCACAGCATCGCCGGAGAGGCGCACGCGGGTGGGGCGGTGAGCCTCTACGCTCACCTTAAGGGTCAGCATGGACGGTCGGCCCATTTCCACGCCTTGGCGGATTGTGAGAGTGTGGTCGCCATCCCCGTTGGCACGGGCGAAGAGGGCGGCGAAGGCGACGGCGGCCGACCCGGTAGCGGGGTCTTCGCCGATGCCGCCGTAGGGGGCGAACATGCGCGCCCTCATGGCACCTTCGCCGTCAGGGGCAATCAGATAGGCACTGTCGTGCGGCCGCCCGAAGGCGTCGAGCCACCGATTGCGATCAATGGACACCTCGGCAAGGACGCCCGGCGCCCGCAAGGGCACGACGGTGAAGTTGGGGCCTGACGACGCCCTTGCTGGTGCGTAGGCGTCAAAGCCAAGGTCCGACGGTGACAGGCCGAGCGCCTGGGCGATGGCTTCCCCGTCGAGCGGCGCTGGGTCGGCCGTGGGAATGGACGGGGCATCGAACGCAGCGTTCAGCGTGCCGCTGCGCGCTGTGAGGGTGCACACCACCGGGCCTGCGGGCAGGGACAGGGACACCTTCGCCGCATCCGCAGTGCCGCTCCTGCGGGCAAGGGAGACGGCAGCACCGACGGTGGGGTGGCCGGCGAATGGGAGCTCGGCAACGGGGGTGAAGATGCGCATGGCCGCTGTCATCGCCGGGTCGGTGCTTTGGCAAATGAAGACGGTCTCGGAGAGATTGAACTCCTTGGCGATCGCCTGCATCGCCTCTGTGCCAAGATCGTCGGCCTCGTAGACGACGGCGAGCGGATTGCCTTCAAGCGGTGTCGCCGTGAAAACGTCCAAGATCTCGTACGGGCGGGCCATGGTGTCTCCTCAACGGTGCGTGAAACGTCTGGGCGATGGGAGAGCCGCTTGCAAGGGTCAGAGCTTCCCTCAGGCCGCCTGCTCTGTCACCCTCTAGGGCCATGGCCGCGACGCAGCCCCTCGTGATTGGGGTGGCGGTGGATGGCGAAAACCGAGGCTGGAGGCTGCCAGATGGCTCGCACACTGACGTTCGTGGTGCCTTTCGTGATGGCGATGGCGGTGGGCATGGGGGCGCACGCTGCCACATGCGGCAATGGGCCGGGGGGCTTCAACACCTGGCTCGCCGCCTTCAAGAAGGAGGCTGTGGCTAAGGGCATCCGCAAATCCACCGTCGACAGTGCGCTCAAAGGGGTCACCTACTCCAAACGGGTGATCCGCTTCGACAGGAACCAGAAGTCGTTCCGGCTCAGTTTCGAGGCGTTTTACAAGCGCAGGGTGGATCAAAGGATGATCCGCAGGGGCCGCGCCTTCCTTGAAAAAAACAAAGGGATGATGAGCCGGATCGAGCAGCGTTATGGCGTGCAGGGCCCTGTGCTGGTGTCCATCTGGGCGCTTGAGACGGGCTTTGGGCGGGACATGGGCTCGCTGCCCATATTGCGCTCCCTGGCAACACTTGCCTACGACTGCCGGCGCAGCACGTTCTTCACCGCTGAGCTTGTGGCGGCGCTGAAAATCATCGACCGCGGCGACATGCGCGCCAGCGAGATGAAGGGCGCCTGGGCGGGGGAGATCGGCCAGACGCAGTTTCTGGCAGAGCGCTACCTTAACTACGCGGTGGATTTCGACGGCAATGGCAGGCGCGACCTGATGCGCTCTGTCCCCGATGCGCTCGCCTCAACTGCCAATTGGCTGCGGCGCAATGGTTGGCGTCCCGGTGCTTCTTGGGGACCTGGAACGGCGAACTACAGCGTCCTTGCCAAATGGAACCGCGCGAAGGTCTACCAAAGGACCATCGCCAAGCTCGCCGATGAGCTGGCCAAGTAGGTCGGCTTAAGGGGAAGGAGACTGGGCGGAGGGATGGCGCCCGTTGGTGCGGTCGTCCATCTGCCCCTGCGGTTTTGCAGCGGCGCCGTTGGTGGCGTCCCTTTGGCGGTTGAGCCGCTCCTGCGCCACATCGATGATGAGGCTGGTGCCGTTGGCGCCGCCGCCGACCGAGATATCCGCGTCAAGGCCCGTGAGGAGCGAGCGGACAATCTTGCCGCCCAAGTTGCCTGTGTCCGGCCAGCGCATGCCGTCAGGAAGGCCGGCGCCGTCATCATTGACCTGCAGGCGGATGGTGTCATCGCTCAGTGGGAACAGACGCACCTCAATCAGCCCGTCCACCTTGTCGACAAAGGCGTGCTGGTAGGCGTTGGTCAAAAGCTCCGACACCAGAAGGCCGAATTGCGCGGCGGCATCGATGGGGGCTTTGACGTTGGCAAGGTCCAGATTGAGGCGAATGCTCTCCCGCCCATCCAGATAGGCAATGGCCGAGGCAATGCGCGAGACGTAGGCGCCCAGCGCGATGTCGGTCTCGTCCACATCGTCCGTGCCGCCAGTCATCTCTTGATAGAGGAATTGTAGCGTCTCGATGCGCCTTGCGAGGGTGGTGTAGTTCTCCAGCGAGTTGGCGTTTTCCGCGCGGGCCTGCATGCGGATCATCCCGACCACCATCGACAGGTGGTTCTTGACCCTGTGGTGGATCTCCCGCAGCGCTTCGTCCGCCCCGCCGCCCAGAAGGCTTTTCTGCGTCATGTCTCCAAGGGCGCGCTGAATGCCGATGAAGAATTGAAGGTTCCCCTCAGCGTCATAGAGCGGAGAGATGTGAACGCGGTTGAAGAACGGCGTGCCGTCGGCCTTGTAGTTCAACAGTTCGACGGCAAATTCTTCCCCAACGCCCAATTTCTCGCGGATGGTGTTGATGGACGATTGGTCGGTGTCCTCGCCCTGGAGAAAGCGGCAATTGCGACCCACCGCCATTTCGGACGAATAGCCGGTCAACCGTGTAAAAGCGTCGTTGACGAAAACGATGGGATTGTCATCAAGGTGTGGGTTGGTAATTGCGACGGCGAACGGGACATGCCGTAAAGCCATTTCGTGCATATTGAGGGGCGCCCGGCCGTTCATCGCACTGGATCCTTACATTGTGCGGAAGCGTTCTGCCGGGGCCGCCAAGTCTGCGCCCAGCTTGCGCAGTCGTCCCAATGCGTTGCACCGCCAACCTGCCCCATGAAGCGTGCAGGTGTGACGGGAGCCAACCACAAGCAATACACACGCCCTTGCGACGAAGCGGTCTGGTGTGGATCCTTGGAAGAAAAGCGGCACTACATCCAGCCGCACTATGCTCCTGGAGCCGGTGGGTGTCAATTCCCATTCCTGGCACTTGCGGCCGGAAAGCTCTCCTGGGCGAATACAGCCTGTGATTTCAATCGGCAAGCGCTGATGGACCGCGGGCGGCCACCATCCGCTGCGGTCGGCTGGGCGGAGCGCCCCTCCTGCCGGTCTGACGAGAGGGCCTGGCGAGCGACCAGACACCGCGCCACATTCTCGCCTCCCTGCATGGTCATCTGACACAGACAGAGTCAATCTGCACCAGACTTACGTTAGGGTGAAGACCCGCGCGAGGGCCGACAGTGGCAGCTCATTTGCGCCGGGGCAACAGGCGAGCGGAAAGAGGAAGCAATGGCGGGACGGCTGCAATCTGAGCGCTCGGCGGGACTTTATGGGCCAGGCCATTGGTGCCGGCGCGCGGGCGCCTTGGCGCTTGCGGTGAGCGTGGGTTTGGGGCTCTGCGTTGGCCCGTCAGGGGCACAAATCCTGGCGGAAGGGCAGCGCTTCGTGCCTGTCGCGGCCAACTCGCACATGGTGGTGAGCCAGGACGCGCAGGCAAGCCGCGTCGGTGAGGCGATCCTTACTGCCGGCGGCAATGCGGTGGATGCGGCGGTGGCCGTCGGCTTTGCCCTTGCGGTCACATTGCCGCGGGCCGGCAATATCGGCGGCGGCGGCTTCATGATCGTCCACAAAGCGGACGGCACGTCGGAGGCCATCGACTACCGTGAGATGGCCCCTGGCGCTGCCGACAAGGACATGTTCCTGGACGAAGAGGGCAACGTCTCGCAGGAACTGTCCCGCCGCTCAGGCCTTGCCGTCGGCGTGCCTGGGACGGTTGCGGGCCTTGCTATGGCGTTTGAGCGGCACGGGTCGGGCCGCCTCACGTGGGCTGAGGTCTTGGCCCCTGCGGTCAGCCTTGCGCGGGACGGTTTTGTGGTCTCGCCGGCGCTGTCATCGGCACTGAACAACGAGCGCATCAGGGAACGGCTTCTGGCTGACCCCGAGGCGCGCTCCATGTTCTACCGCGATGGCGAACCGCCCGCCGCGGGCGACACGCTGCGCCTTCCAAAGCTTGCCGCAACCCTTGACAGGATTGCCGAGGAGGGGCCGCGCGCCTTTTATGAAGGCCCCGTGGCAGAGGCCATTGTCGCCACCGTCAGCGCCAAAGGTGGGCGCATGACGGTGGAGGACCTTCAGGCCTACACCCCCGTCGTGCGTGAGCCTGCGCGCGGGACGTTCAGGGACTACACGGTCCTGTCCATGCCGCCGCCCTCTTCAGGCGGGATCCATCTCATCCAGATGCTGAACATCTTGGAGGATCTGCCGTTCGAGACGCTCGGCCTCAACAGCGCCGAGATGATCCATATGATGGCCGAGGCCGCGCGCCGCGCCTATGCCGACCGCGCGGTCTATCTGGGCGATCCGGACTTTGTGGAGGTGCCGATCGGCCCCCTCACCTCTAAAGCCTATGCGCTTCAGTTGCGCGAGGCCATCGACACTGAGGCCGCAACGCCAAGCAGCGAGGTGGCTGCCGACCCAGGAACCCTGCCCCGCGAAAGCAACGAGACGACGCACTTTTCCATTGTCGATGACGAGGGCAATGCCGTCTCCAATACCTATACGCTGAACTTTTCCTTCGGTGTCGGGTTTGCAGCCGAGGGTGTGGGCGTCCTCCTCAACAACGAGTTGGATGATTTTTCGGCAAAGCCAGGGGTGCCGAATGCCTATGGCCTCGTGGGCGGTGCTGCCAACGCGGTGGAGCCGCGCAAGCGCCCACTGTCATCCATGACGCCGACAATCCTTTTGAAGGACGGCGAGTTGGCGCTGGTGACCGGCTCGCCAGGCGGCAGCCGCATCATCACCACGGTGATGCAGATCATCCTCAACGCCACGGTGCACGAGCGTAACATTGCAACGGCGACCGCTGCGCCGCGGGTGCACCACCAGTGGTTGCCGGACTATATTCGTATCGAGGAAGGAATTTCTCACGACACCATCCGCCTTTTGGAAGCGATGGGGCATGAAGTGAAGGTGCAGCGCTCCATGGGGGCGACCCAATCCATCTTGGTGGGAGAGGATGGGCGCCTTTATGGTGCGAGCGACCCGCGCCGTGCCGGCGGGTTGGCCATCGGGCAATAAAGCCGGCGGTCGTCGCCCCGACAGCGTTGCACGAACAGGAAGACGATGGCGCGCATTGCCGACATCATGCGCGGGCGAACACCCGCTGCCCGCGAACGGCGCAATGCCAGGCGCGCCCGTTGGCAAAGGCCGCTGGCCACGAAGGCCGACAGGCGACAGGCGTGGGCAAGCCTCCTGTTGGCCGACCATGGCTTCCTGCGGCTCGTCTACCGCAATCGCCATCAAGTCAGTGGGCGTCTGTGGCGCTCCGCCCAGCCGGCGCCAAGCGATGTGACGTGGGCAGCGCGCAATGGCATTCGCACCATGCTCTCTGTGCGTGCCGATGGCTTCGGTGGCGATTTGTTGGAACGTGAGGCGTGCGAACGGCACGGCCTCATCTTTCAAAGGCTGGTGATGCTCTCGCGCGCGGCCCCCTCAAAGGAGATGCTGCGGGAGGCGATCGCCGTGTTGCCGCAGCTTCAAGTCCCCATCCTCGTCCACTGCAAGTCGGGCGCCGACCGGGCGGGGCTTGCCGCAGCGCTTTACCTCATCATCGTGGAAGGGCGGTCTGCGGCGGAGGCAAAGCGCCAGCTGTCCTTCAAGTACGGTCATATCGAACGGGGCAAGACCGGTATTTTGGACGCCTTCATCGAAGCTTATGCGACAACCGGCGAAGCGCAGGGGATAGGCTTTTGCGAGTGGGTTGAGGCCGTCTACGACCCCCAAGCCCTCACCGAGGCCTTCCGCTCCAACCTTGGAGCGGACGTGTTGCTCACGGTTTTGCGGCGCGAATAGTCAGTCCTCGATCAGTTGCAGGCGGTGGAAGCGAGCATAAAGGCCGTCTTTTGCCACAAGCTCCGTGTGGGTGCCTTTCTCGGCGACCTTTCCAGCATCAAGGACGAGGATGGCGTCGGCGGCGCGGACCGTTGCGAGCCTGTGGGCGATGACGAGGGTGGTGCGCCCTTGGCTGAGGCGGGCAAGCCCATCGCGCACCGCGTGCTCCGATTCAGCGTCAAGGGCACTGGTGGCCTCGTCCAGGAGGAGGATGGGCGCGTCCTTCAGAAAGGCGCGGGCAAGGGCAATCCTCTGCCGCTCGCCGCCCGAAAAATTACTTCCCCTCTCACCCACGGGAGCGTTGTAGCCAAGGGGGTGCTTGGTGATGAAGTCATGGGCGCCCGCATCGCGCGCGGCGGCCTCGATGGCGGCCTGGTCCGCCCCTTCTCGGCCAAGCGCGATGTTGGCGCCCACGGTGTCGTTGAACAGCACCACATCCTGGGAGACGACGGCGATGTGGGAGCGAAGGTCCGCCAAAGGCATGTCGGCAATGTCGGTGGCGCCGATCATGATGCGGCCGGCCTCGGGGTCGTAAAGCCGCGGGATGAGGTTGAAGACGGTGGATTTACCTGCCCCGCTACGCCCGACGAATGCGGTGGTCTGGCCCGCCTCGGCGACGAACGAGATGCCATGGAGGGCAGGCACACCATCGCGGTAGCCGAAGGTCACGTCCTCAAACGCCACCGAAGGGCGGGCAAAAACGGCGTCTGTAGCTGCGCGCACACCCACCTTGTCCTGCACGCGGGCCGGTGTGTCGATGACGCTGTAATAGCGGTTGAGGGCAGCAAGGCCCTCCTGCACCACAGCATTCAAATTGCCGAGGGCACGGATCGGCTGAGAGGCAATGAGGAGCGCGCCCAAAAAGCCTGAGAACTCGCCGATGGTGCTGTCGCCCGACAGGATGCGCCAGCCGATCACCAGCAGGATGACGGTGACGGCCGCCCCTCCGAGCGCCTCCAGCACAGGTTCCATACGGCCCTTCTGGAGGGCGGCTGTGAGGCGCAGGACCCGCAGCTTCTCAAACACACCCTCAGCGCGGGCGGTGAGATAGTCCTCAAGCCGATAGGTTTTGACGACGCGGGCTGCGCCGAAGGTCTCGGCCGTCAGACTTGCCATGTCGCCGGTTTGTTCCTGCGTGGAGCGGGAGACCCTGCGAAGACGCTTGCCGATGCGCGTCACCGGGATGAGGGCGAGCGGCAGGATGACAAAGGCAATCACCGACAACACCCAATCCAGATAGATCATGGTGCCGAAGAGGAAGATGATGGTGAGCCCGTCCCGCACCAGGACGCTGATCACCCGCGTCAGCGCCAGGCGCACATACAAAAGGTCGGTGGTGAAACGCTGCGTCCAGGCGGCGGGAGTCTCCGCCCCCACTTGGGCAAGGTCTGCAGCCACAAGGTGCCCGTAGAGGCGCACCTGCATGGCCTTCTCGGTTTTCGTGACGACGCGTTGGGTGAGCGCCACCTGGAGATAGAGCGAAGCGCCCCTTGCAACCGACGCCCCGAGGATGATCCACGGCAGGGTGTGGATGGCCCAGGAGCTTTTTTGTGCAAAAGCGTCGAATGCCCAGTTGATGATCAGTGGGTAAAGGCTGGTGCTTGCCGCCACGAACGCGATGGCCACCAGCACGAGCGCGAGCATTTTGCGGTGGTCCCACAAGTATTCTCGCCAGAAACGCTTGATGAGGGGGATGGCCTCGCCCGCGCTGACGGGACGCGCGCCAAGGCTTGTGGGTCGCTGGCGTGCGCCTGTGGACACCGGTTTGGGAGTCTCGGTGCCGGGATGGGTGGTTTCGCTCACGCAACCTCTAATGGTTTCAAAACGTTGCCGGGCAGACGGAAACGGGTTCCAAAAACACTCGAAGATGCTGGCGAGTTTTTCTTGATCACAGCGTCATCGTTCTGATACGATTCGCCCAACGACCAGAATTGGCGAACAACAGTCAAGTGGGAGGGCGGTATGGAACGGACACCTTCTTTCCAGGTACGCGGCACGGGCGTGTTAACCGTCACGGCGTCATTCCTTTTCATTCTAGCGATTTGCGTCGGCCTTATCTAACACTTCATTTTTTGTTTCATCTTCGGGCATCAGCCCGATCGCGTAAGCAACGGCGGTGAGATCGGTGTGATCCACCGCGGCGTCGGCGCCGTTTCGCAACAACGGCTTGGCCTTATAGGCAACGCCTAGGCCTGCAGCATCAACCATTGCCAAATCGTTGGCGCCATCGCCGACAGCAACGGCCGCATCGGCAGAGACGCCGAGCGCATGGCACTCGCGCGCCAGCCTGTCGCGCTTGGCCTCCGCGCCGAGGATAGGCTCTGCCACCGTCCCCGTCAGGACGCCGCCTTCGACATGAAGCGTGTTGGCAAAGGCGGCATCCATCCCGAGGCGCGCGGCAATGGGCTCTGCGAACTGCACAAACCCGCCCGACACCAACACCGTACGCACGCCTTGGCGTTTGCAGGCAGCCACCAGCTCTTGTGCGCCCTTGTTGAGGGTCACGACGGTTCGAAGGCACTCGGCGATGGCCGATTCGGGCGTGCCTTCGAGCAGGGACACACGTTCGCGCAAGGCCGTTGCAAAGTCGATCTCGCCGCGCATCGCCCGCTCTGTGATGGCGGCGACCTGCGGCTTCAGGCCAAGCGCGCCGGCCAACTCGTCAATGCACTCTTGCCCGATGAGGGTGGAATCCATGTCAGAGATCAGCAGGCGCTTGGCGCGGCCTTCAAGGGGCTGAACGATGGCGTCGATGGGAGCCCCGCCCAGCTGTTGGGCGACGTCGGCGCAGAGCTTTGCCCTGTCATCGGCGTGGACCATGATGTCTGCGGCGCGGCGGCCGAGCCTTTCCACATGATGGGCCTTGACGGCAGCGACCAGCGGGGCGACCCGTTCAGGCTCCAGCGCTTGGCTGGCCGGGGCGACGAGGGTGACGACGAATTCCATGACCGTTCTCATCGCCGGTCCCACCGCTTGCGGCAAGTCCGCATTGGCGATGGCCCGGGCAAAGGCGCTTGGCGGAACGGTCATCAATGCCGATTCCATGCAGGTCTATCGGGACCTCAACGTCCTCACCGCCCGCCCGACCGCTGAGGACATGGCCGGTGTGCCCCACGCCCTTTACGGCCATGTGGATGCGGCACAGCGCCACTCCGTCGCCCGCTGGCTTGGCGAGGTGGAGGCTGCCATCGACGCATCACGGGAGGCGGGGCGGGTTCCTGTCATCGTGGGCGGCACAGGGCTTTACTTTGCAGCGCTCACCGAAGGGCTGTCGGCCATTCCCGAAATCCCGGACGAGGTGCGCGCCCACTGGCGGGGCCGCCAGGAGGAGGCGCCGCCGGAAGCCCTCCACGCCGCCCTTGCCGAACGGGACCCTTTGATGGCGGCCCGCCTTCGCCCGTCCGACCCGCAAAGGATCGTGCGGGCGCTGGAGGTGTTCGACGCCACAGGCCGTTCGCTCGCCGTTTGGCAGGAGGCGCGGGAGGCCCCCATCGTCCCGTTGAGTGAGGCTGTGGATGCCATGGTGATCGCACCCGATCGTACCGATCTGCGGGAAAGGGTTGCCCAGCGGTTCATGGCGATGATGGACGCCGGCGCCGCTGAGGAAGCTCAGCGCCTTATTGCCAGACGGCTTGACCCGACCTTGCCGGCCATGAAGGCCATCGGCCTTTCGCCCCTTGCAGCGTTTGCGCAAGGGCGGATGGACCGGGAGGCAGCCGTGGAGGCGGCCATCGTCCAGACCCGCCAGTATGCCAAACGACAGGACACGTGGATGCGCAACCGCTTCAGCCACTGGCGCCGCATTGCGCCGTCTTGAAGCAGGGCGCCACCATCGCCGCGAAACGGCGTTGCGAGGGCAAAAGCTTCGTGATATGCGTGCTCCCATCATTCGATTGGGGACGACTGTGCTGGCACGGCGTATTCTTATTGTAGCGGGGCGCATCACCGGGGTCTGAGGATCAGGCCCGGGAACGGTGATGCGCGGAACAAGGCTCCTTCGGGGGCCTTTTTTGTTGCCCGCTGTCCCGCGGGCGGTGAGGACCACGTCCGGCGCGGGGGCCGGGGAGGCGAAACATGGACGAACGGAACTACGGCCGCATGAGCGGCGCGCAAATGGTCATCGAGGCGCTGAGGGACCACGGCGTCGACACGATCTTCGGCTATCCGGGCGGCGCTGTGCTTCCCATCTATGACGAGATCTTTCAGCAGAGCGAGATCCAGCACATCCTGGTCCGCCACGAGCAGGGCGCTGGCCATATGGCGGAAGGGTATGCCCGCTCGTCAGGCAGGCCCGGGGTCATGCTGGTCACCTCCGGTCCCGGCGCTACCAATGCTGTGACGGCGCTGACCGATGCGATGATGGATTCCATCCCGCTTGTGTGCATCACCGGTCAGGTTCCGACCCACCTCATCGGCAGCGATGCCTTCCAGGAGTGCGACACGGTCGGCATCACCCGGCCTTGCACCAAGCACAACTGGCTTGTGCGCCGTGTGGAGGAGCTGCCGCGTGTCCTTTACGAGGCGTTTTATGTGGCGACCTCAGGCCGCCCCGGTCCGGTGGTGGTCGACATCCCGAAGGACGTTCAGATCGCGACCGGCCTTTACAATCCGCCGCGGGCCGGCAAGCACAAGACCTACCAGCCCCAGCTGCGGCCCGATATGGAAGCGATCCGCAAGGCCGTCGCGCTGATGAAGGCCGCCGACAGGCCGGTGCTTTATACGGGCGGCGGGATCATCAACTCAGGCCCTGCCGCGTCACAGCTCCTGCGCGAGTTGACGGATCTGACGGGCTTTCCCGTCACCTCAACGCTGATGGGGCTTGGGGCGCTGCCGGCGTCCCACCCGTCCTGGCTCGGCATGCTGGGGATGCACGGCACCTACGAGGCCAACCTTGCCATGCACGGCTGCGACCTGATGGTGTGTATCGGCGCGCGCTTTGACGACCGCATCACGGGCAGGCTCGATGCGTTCTCTCCAGGGTCGCGCAAGATCCATATCGACATCGACCCGTCCTCCATCAACAAGAACGTCAAGGCTGACTTGGCGATCATCGCCGATGCCGGCCATGCGCTGGAGGACCTTGTGCGCGTGTGGTCCGAATCGGGCCAGCATGATCGCGGGCGGCTGAAGGGCTGGTGGGGTCAGATCGAGGATTGGCGAGGCAAGAAATCCCTCGCCTACGATACGCGCTCTGAAATCATCATGCCGCAGGAAAGCGTTGAGCGGCTTTATGAGCTCACCAAGGATCGCGATGCCTTCGTCACCACAGACGTCGGCCAGCACCAGATGTGGGCGGCACAGTTTTACGGCTTCGACAAGCCCAACCGCTGGATGACATCCGGCGGGCTCGGCACCATGGGCTACGGCCTTCCTGCGGCCATCGGCGTGCAGGTGGCGCACCCTGATTCGCTGGTCCTATGCGTTGCTGGCGATGCGTCGATCCTGATGAACATTCAGGAGCTGTCGACAGCGGTTCAGTACGAGCTGCCTGTCAAAGTGTTCGTCATGAACAACCAGCACATGGGCATGGTGCGCCAGTGGCAGCAGTTGATGCACGGCAACCGTCTCTCCCACTCCTACACGGAGGCGCTGCCTGACTTCGTGAAGCTTGCCGAAGCCTACGGTGTGAAGGGCATGCACGTGAAAGACCCTGCCGACTTGGACGATGCCATCATGGAGATGGTGGAGCACAAGGGGCCCGTGGTGATGGACTGCCGCATCGCCAACCTCACCAACTGCTTCCCGATGATCCCCTCGGGCAAGGCGCACAACGAGATCCTTCTGGCCGCCGAAGACGACGTGCAGAAGGAAGAGGTGGAAGTGGCGCTCGACCCAGAGGCGCGGGCGCTGGTGTGAGCGAGACAAACGGGGCGGGCGCCGATGTGCCCGCTTTCGTGCGTTTTGCCGGCAGCGCCCTTCTTATCGACGTGCGGGCAACGCCTGGGGCCAGACAAGACAGCGTTGAGGGCGCTCTGGCCCTTGCCGACGGGACGGTGCGTTTGGCCGTCAAGGTCCGCGCCGCACCGGAAAACGGGCGCGCAAACAAAGCCTTGGAGACCCTCCTTGCCAACCACTACGGCCTGGCGAAGGGGGATGTGAGGGTGGTCAAAGGCACCACATCGCGATTGAAAACGGTGCGGCTTGAGGGCGATCCAGCCGCCCTTGTCGCGCGCATGGAACAACAGGTGACACCATGAACCAAGCCATCGCCATCGCTCCGGCACTCAGGCCCCAGGAAGCGGAGGAGCGCCACACGCTTTCCATCCTGGTGGACAACGAGCCGGGCGTCCTTGCCCGCGTCATCGGCCTCTTCTCAGGCCGCGGCTACAATATTGATTCCTTGACCGTATCTGAGACCGAGCACGAGCGCGGCCTCTCCCGCATCACCATCGTCACCACGGGCACGCCGATGGTGATCGACCAGATCAAGAGCCAGTTGGCGCGCCTGGTGCCCGTTCACCGAGTGGCCGACCTGACCGCCGACGATCGCGATGCCATCGAGAGGGAATTGGCACTTGTGAAAGTGGCTGGCGTGGGCGACCAGCGGCTTGAAGCCCTGCGCCTTGCCCAAGCCTTCGAAGCGCGCACCATCGACGCGACGCTGACGAGCTTCGTATTCGAGATTACTGGCGGCACCACCGACATCGAGCGCTTCGTGCGGCTGATGACATCCGTCGGGCTGGTCGAGGTCTCCCGGACGGGGATTGCGGCCATCACCAGAGGCGAAGACGCGACTTAGGGTTCACACCCTAGACATACCTGTTTTTGATCACGCTTCTGTGATTGCACATCCATCGGAGGCCGGCTGCGTACCTGGGGTCAAATGCAAGACAAACCCAGGGAGCGCAGTATGGAAGAATACGACGGTCTAAATTTTCTCATCGATGAAGATGAAGACGGCGCTATTGTCGGGGCGGCTGACAACGATTTTGCTGTCGGCACTCGTAGAGATGAAGTCATTCGTCTGTTCGATGGGAACGATGCCGCCATTGGATTTGCGGGAATCGATAAGATCATTGGTGGCGCCGGCGACGATACGCTGATCGGCGGTCGTGGTGATGACGATCTTCGTGGCAATACTGGCGACGATGATATCATCGGTGGTCTGGGCAATGACCTCGTCAACGGCGGCGGTGGCGACGACAGACTGCGCGGCGAAGTGGGCGCCGACACCATCATCGGTGGCAATGGCGACGACACCATTGCCGGTGGCTCAGGCCGCGACGAGATCGAAGGCGGTCGCGGCGACGACATCATGCGTGGCGGCGCAGCGGGCGATTCCTTCTTCTTCAACCCCAACCGCGAAAACGAGGGGAACGACCTCATCGTCGACTTCCGCCTTGGCCGCGACAAGGTGGTGCTGAACGCTGCCGACGTGATCGAGGCAACGCCCGGCCTCGCCGACTTCGTTCTCGCCAATGGCGGTGACACAGCCTCAGTCATCGGCGCGCTCGACGCCAGCGACCTGTGGGCGCTGGGGAGTGATGGCGACGGCAACTTGGTGGTGAGCCATCCCACAGGGTCGATCACCTTCAACGGCATTCCTGGCGACGGCATCACCTCGTTTGCCGACATCGGACCTGCCCTTGCCGTTGACGGTCTTGGCGAGGTTTTGACGAGCCTTGCCCCTGACGCTGGCAACCCCGCCTCCATCGCCGCCGTGGTGGCGCCGAGCGGCGGCACGCCCGACGACGACAATTCCGACTTCGACCTTCTGTTGACCGCGCTGAATGCCACCGAGTTGACCGGCGCCCTTGCCAACGAAGAGGCAAGCTTCACGGTCTTCGCGCCCACGGATGCAGCGTTCATCTCGCTGGCGCAGCGGCTGGGGTTCGACGGCAGCGACGAATCGGGGGCACTGGACTTCATCCTCGGGACGCTCACCACCCTTGGCGGTGGCAATCCGATCCCGCTTTTGACCGACGTTCTTCTCTACCACGTGTCGGAAGGGGCCAAGACACTGGGCGAACTGCAGAACGCACGCACGGTCGACACGCTGTTTGAGGATGCCGACGTCAGGATCGGCGGTGTGACCGTCAAGGACCAGGACCCCGACTTTGACGATGCCAGCATCATCCTGGCCGACCTTCAGACCGGCAACGGCACCATCCAGGTGATCGACGAAGTGCTCTTGCCCTTCAACGTGTGAGTCTGTGCCGGCGGCGGGGTGAGTGCGCCTTGCCGCCGGCCTTTACGATGTCACCTCAAGCAGCATCAGGGCAAAATAGTTGTGGCGGTCGCTCCACGTCTTGGCCTCGGTGAGGCCGGCCTTGGCCGCCAACGCCGCGAAGGTCTCACGGGTGTACTTGTGGCTGTTTTCGGTGTGGATGGTTTCGCCGTCATCAAAGGTGATCGAGCGGCCCGCCACCGTCACCTCCTGCGCACCACGCGCCACAAGGTGCATCTCAATGCGCGAGGCATCGCGGTTGAAGACGGCCTCATGGTCAAACTTTCGCAGATCGAACGTGCCGCCAAGCTCACGGTTGATGCGCTGGAGAATGTTCTTGTTGAACGCTGCGGTGACGCCCACAGGGTCGTCATAGGCGTCGATGAGGACAGCCTCGTCCTTGACGAGATCAAACCCGATCAAGAAGCGTTCCGCGCCGGTCGCGGCGCGCATGGAGGTCAAGAACGCCACCGCGCCATCAGGTGCCATGTTGCCGATGGTTGAGCCTGGAAAGAACACGACGGCCTTGTCCACCGGCGGCATTTCGAACGGCTTGAAGAAGTCCGTGGCGACCGGGGAGACGGTGAGGTCCGGATAAAGGCCCGTCAGCTCGGCGGTCAGCCTTTGTAACTGGTCGGCGGCAATGTCGATGGGGACATAGCTTGAGACGGCCGTGCCCATGGCATCCAGCAGAGGGCGCACCTTCTGACCTTCGCCGCTGCCAGGTTCCACGATGGCAACGCCGTCGCCGAGGGCGTTGGCAACGTCCTTTGCTGAGGCGCGCAACAGGCCAAGCTCCGTGCGGGTGAGGTAGTAGTGGTCCACCTCGGTGATCGCCTCGAACAGGCGTGCACCCGTTGCGTCATAAAACCAGCGGGGCTCGAGGGTTTTTTGGTCCGCTTTCAGTCCGTCCAGGACGGAGTGGGCGAAGGCGAGCGTGTCGGCATCGATGGGGGAAGGCAGATCCATTACTGGTCCTTGCAAAGGCGCAGACCCGCAAACTGCCAGCGCTGATGGGGGTGGAAGAAGTTGCGGTACGTCGCCCGCGCATGGGCGCGCGGTGTTGCAAAGGACGCCCCACGCAGGACGTATTGGTTGACCATGAACTTGCCGTTGTACTCACCGAGCGCGCCGACCGCTGGCTGAAACCCCGGGTAAGCGGCATACGCCGAGCGCGTCCACTGCCACACCTCGCCTGCCATCTGGCGTAGGCCCTCGGGCGAGAACTGCGGGCGCGGGCGCAGGTACCCTTCGTCCAGGTAAAGGCCGTCGTCGATGGCGCAGGCGCTTGCCACCTCCCACTCCGCCTCGCTGGGCAAGCGCTTGCCGGCCCAGCGGGCAAAGGCGTCCGCCTCGTAGTAGCTGACGTGGCAGACCGGGGCGTCCCGGTCCACCGATTGGGCGCCGCGCAGGCTGAACGTCCACCAGTTCCCATCGGCCTTGCGCCAGTAAAGCGGTGCATCCCAGCCGCCCTCCAGGCGGGCGGCCCAACCGTCCGAAAGCCACAGCGTTTCGGCTTCGTAGCCGCCGTCTTCGATGAAGTCGATCCACTCACCACCCGTGACCAGTCGGCCGGCGATGGCAAAGTCTTGCAGGTAGGTGGTGTGGCGCGGGCCTTCATTGTCGAACATGAAACCGCCGCCTGCGCCAATCTCGTAAGTGCCTGCGGAAAATGCCGTCCAGTCCTGCGGGCCTGTGGCGTGGTTCACCGCGATGGGAGCGGGCGGCAGGTAGGCGGGCTCCAAAGGGTTGAGGGAGAAGGCGTGCAGGATGTCCATCAGGAGGAGCTCTTGATGCTGCATCTCGTGGTGGCAGCCAAGCTCCACGCGGGTGAGGATGTCGTCCGCACTGTCCTCAGGCAGGTGAGACAGGAGGGCGTCCACCCGCGCATCGATGGCGGCGCGGTAGGCGATGACCTCCTGCGCGGTGGGCCGGGTCAGCATCCCGCGCATGGGGCGGGCGTGCCGTGAGCCGGCCTGCACGTAGTAGGAGTTGAAGCAGTGGGCAAAGCGCGGATCGTGCGGGCGAAACCCTTCCTCGAAAGGGGCCAGCACGAAGGTTTCGAAAAACCAGGTGGTGTGCGCGAGGTGCCATTTGGCAGGCGATGCGTCGGGCATCGACTGCACCACCATGTCCTCAGGCGACAGGCGGGTGGCTAGGTCCCGCGTTGTCTTGCGTGTTTGTGCAAAAAGGGTCCAGACGCCTTGCGGCGCCCGGTTGAATCCGACCTTGGCCATTGCCCCTCTCCCGCGTCCGTCTTTCGATCGTCCGTTGCTCGGTACGGGGCGTGCCGTTCGCAAAGGTCCGGCAAGACCGTCGGCCGCTGAGGGTTCGTGCGCCGCGCCTTCTCCTGAGGCGTCGGCGGCGGCCTAACCCTCCAGTTGGCGCGCCTCGTCAGGTATCATTATAGGAATGCCGTCTCGGATCGGGTAGGCAAGTTTTGCCGCCTCGGAGATCAATTCGTTGGCAGCAGCGTCGTAGCGCAAGGTGGTCTTGGTGACGGGGCAGACCAAAAGCTCAAGGAGTTTGGGGTCTACGCGGCGCGGCTCGTTCATCGGATCGTCCTAGTTCAGCGTCGGTTTGTCGCCGTTTTGACGGGCAATTTCCATCTCGGTGATGGCGACCAAAGTGGCGGCACGGGCGCGCAAGTCGGGGGCCTCCAGCAGCGCCTGCTTCTCGGCAGGGCCGTAAGGGCTCATCATCGCCAGCGTGTTGACAAGGGCTTCGTTGGAGGCGCTGCGCACGCTTTTCCAGTCGGCCTCAAGGTCGTTGGCGTCAAGATAGTTCTGAAACGCTTTGATCAGCGCATCGCGGTCTACGTCGCCGTCCCCGCAAGGGTCGGCAAGGTCGGCAGCGAAGCGATCGGCACTGATGCGGCAGCGGCGGTAGATGTGCCCTTCGTCCATCTCCTCCAGGATGCGGAAGCGCGTCACACCGGCAAGCTGGATGATGTAGCGTCCATCCCCCGATTCCTGAAAGGAGACGATCCGGCCCAGTGCGCCCACCTCGCACAGCTCAGGCCACTCGTCCTCGCCCAGATCGTCAGTGTCGCGGTCGAAGCGGGGTTGCACCATGCCGATCACGCGGTCGGCACCCAGCACATCGTCGATCATCGCCACGTACCGACGCTCGAAGATGTTCAATGGCAGGTGGGCGCGCGGCAACAAAAGCGCGCCCGACAAAGGGAACACCGGCACGATGGACGGGATGGTGTCGATGCTTTCGTAACTCACATTGCCGACGCGCATCACATTCTCCAGACAATCAGGCGAAAAGGACCGAAGACATCTTCCGCCGCCCAGCGAGGGTGGCAGGATCTTGCGGGCCCCAGGCCTCAAAAAAACTAATCAATTCCTTGCGGGCGGCTTCATCGTTCCATTCGCGCTCGCGCCGCATGATTTCGATCAAGTGATCGACGGCGCCGTCCTTGTCGCCCGAGCCCGCAAGGGCAACGGCAAGGTCGAAGCGGGCTTGGTGGTCGGAAGGGTCTTTGTCCACCGCCGCTTGAAGGTCGCTCGCACCGCCAACGGACGCTGCCTGTTCGGCAAGGCGGAGGGCGGCCTCAAGCCCTTCGATGGGAGGCTCGCGCCGCATGGATTCGGGCAGCGAATTCAAGATTTCTGTGGCCGCGGCAATGTTGCCGGCGGCAAGGCTTGCTTGGCCAAGGCCTGCAATGGCGGACGCGTTCTCCGGGTCGCGCTGCAGGACGGCTTCGTAAAGGGCGAGCGCTTGGTCAAGGTCGCCTGCAATGCGTGCGCCGTCGGCTTCCTCCAAGAGTTCGCTCACGCCGTCGGTGGCAGGGCCAGCCACACGCTCAAGGAATGTGCGGATCTGCGGCTCGGTCTGGACGCCCACAAAGCCGTCCATGGGCTGACCGTTGCGGAACGCGATCACCGCCGGGATGGAGCGGATGCCGAGCTGGCCTGCAATCTCAGGGTGATCGTCAATGTTCATCTTCACCAGCTGGACCGAGCCGGCGAACGCACGCACCACTTTTTCAAGAACGGGGGCGAGCTGCTTGCACGGGCCGCACCAGGGTGCCCAAAAGTCCACCAGAACGACGGCTTGGCGCGAGGCGTCAATCACATCGCGCGCGAAGGTCTGCGTCGTTGTCTCAATCACATTGCCCGAAGGCGCATCGCCAGTCGCCGGCTGCGGTGCAGAGGTCAATGTCTGGCCGCTCGGACCCAGAAGGGTACTCATACTGCCTGCCTGTGTGTGTCGCGTTCCATTGTCAGAAATGGGAAGCGTGGCCGCCAAGGCAATCGGCAAGGCGTGTTCTCGCCGCCTTGCATGGCGCGGGCCTGAGTTTTGATGCGTTGCGTAGAGGCGCCTGGAGCGGCGCGGGCTTCGGGGCGGCCTCAGCCGGTGGCTTGGTCTTCCACGGCCGGCAGGTCGACAATGAGAGGGGTGTGACCCGTTGCCGCCAGGAAGGCGCGGAAGGCCTCTTGGGGCAACGTCGTGGTCGCCGTGTTGCGCAAAGGGTGAACGTTGACGGTAGCAGCATCCGCGAGACGGCGGTCCACCACCAGGTTCACTCTTGCGTCAGCGTCATTGATGAGGCCGAGCACCGTCACCGACCCCGGTGCAACCCCTAAGAGAGTGCCCATCAACTCCGCAGAGCCGAAGCTGAGGCGGCCTTTGGCGCCGATCACCGTGTGAAGGCGTTTCAGGTCAACGCTTTGGTCTTCCTCGGCCATCACCAGGAAGACGCTGCCTTTTTTGTCCTTCAGGAAGAGGTTTTTGGTGTGCACCCCATCGATCACACCGCGCAAATGGCGGGACTGGTCGACCGTGTGCGCCGCCTCGTGCTCCACCGTCTTCAACGTGTAGCCGAGGGTCTCAAAGAGGGCGAAAAGCTCGCCCTCTCCTTTGGTGTCAGCCGCCGTGGCGGGGTCCGTCTCGCTCACCCGGCTTTGGCGACGGCCCGGCCGGCAAGGACGGTCACAAGGTGGGCGCGATACTCCGCCGAGCCATGGATGTCGGCCAGCATCATGCCCGGGTCGACGGCAATGGAGGTGACTGCATCGGCCGACCAGTTGCCGTTCAGCGCCTCTTCCATCTGGCCCACACGGAACACACCGTCACTGCCAGAGCCCGTCACCGCAACGCGCGCCCCGCCCGAGCCGTGCTGTGCCACGAACACGGCGCAAAGGGCGTAGCGGGAGGCTTGGTTGCGGAACTTCTCGTAACCGGCCTTTTGCGGGACCTTGAAGGTGACGCGGGTGATGATCTCGTCATCGTCCAGCGCCGTCTCAAACATGCCGGTGAAGTAGTCGGCCGCGTTGTGGCTGCCCTTGTTGGTGTGGATCACCGCATCGAGCGCCATGGCTGCGGCGGGGTAGTCGGCCGCAGGGTCGTTGTTGGCAAGGACACCGCCGAGGGTGCCGCGGTTGCGCACGGCAGGATCGCCGATCCCGTCGGCAAGGCCTGCAAGGCTCGGCAGTGCGCGCTTGACGTCATCGGAGCCTGCCACCTCGGAGTGGGTGCAGGCAGCGCCGATGGTCACCGTGTCGCCTTCCACCGAAATCCCCTTCAGCTCGGGAATGCTGGTGAGGTCGACGACATCGGTCGGTGCGGCAAGGCGCTGCTTCATGGTGGCGATCAGGGTCTGACCGCCGCCGAGGAATTTGCCGTCCTCGGCCCCATTCAGCTTGGCGACCGCTTCGTCGAGGCTCTTCGCCCTGACATAGTTTGTGGCGTACATCCTCGTCTCCCTTATTCAGCGGCCGCGGCGGTGCGCAGAGCCTGCGCGGCGCGCCACACTTTTTCCGGCGTTGCCGGCATCGTCATGTCTTCGGTCTTCAAGGCGTCGGTGACCGCATTGATCACCGCTGCGGGGGCGCCGATGGCACCGGCCTCGCCGCACCCTTTCACACCCAACGGGTTGTTGGGGTTGGGCGTGACCACATGGTCGAGCGCAAAGCTCGGCAGGTCGTCGGCCCGGGGCATGCAATAGTCCATGTAGCTGGCGGTCAGAAGCTGACCGTCTTCGTCGTAGACGCAACCCTCGAACAGCGCCTGGCCGATCCCTTGGGCAAGGCCGCCGTGGACCTGTCCTTCCACCACATTGGGGTTCACGATCACGCCGAAATCGTCCACCGCCACGAAGTTGACCACCTGGGTGACGCCTGTGTCGGGGTCGATCTCCACCTCGCAGACGAAGCAGCCTGAGGGGAAGGTGAAGTTGGCGGGGTCGTAGAACGCCTTTTCCGCCAGCCCAGGCTCCATATCGTCGGGGATGTTGTGGGCGGTGTAGGCGCCCAGCGTCATCTCGTGCCAGGCAAGCTTCTTGTCGGTGCCTGCCACCTTCAACTCGCCGCCTTCGATGACGATGTCGTTCTCGTCAGCTTCAAGAAGGTGCCCTGCAAGCTTTTTGGCTTTCGTCTCCACCTTGTCGAGGGCCTTGGCGATGGCGCCCATGCCCACGGGGCCTGAGCGTGAGCCGTAGGTGCCCATGCCGAACTGCACCTTGTCGGTGTCACCGTGGACAATGGCCACATTGTCGATGGGAAGGCCGAAGCGATCGGCAATCACCTGGGCGAAGGTGGTCTCGTGGCCCTGACCGTGGCTGTGGGAGCCTGTTAGAAGCTCGATGGTGCCGACGGGGTTGACCCGCACCTCGGCCGATTCCCACTGGCCGACGCCGCCGCCAAGCTGGCCGACGGCCTTCGACGGGGCAAGCCCGCACGCTTCGATGTAGCAGGAAAAGCCAATACCGCGCAGCTTGCCGCGCCGTTCAGCGTCGGCCCTGCGGGCAGGGAACTCGTCGTACTTGATGTGCGCCAGGCCTTTCTCGACAAGCGCGTCGAAGTCCGTCGGGTCGTAGGCCATCAGGACGGGGGTCTGGTGCGGAAACTCGCGAATGAAGTTTTTCTTGCGCAGCTCGATGGGGTCGAGGCCGAGCTTGCGGGCGGTCGCCTCCACAAGGCGCTCCACCACGAAGGTGGCTTCAGGCCGCCCTGCACCGCGATAGGCATCCACTGGCACGGTGTGGGAGTAAACCAACTTCACGTTGCAGTAAATGTTCGGCGTCATGTACTGGCCGGCCAGCAGGCACGCGTAAAGATACGTGGGCGTTGCTGATGAGAACAGGCTCATGTATGCGCCGATATTGGCGGTGGTGTCCACCTTCAGGCCGGTGAACTTGTAGTCCGCGTCCAGCGCCAGGCGCGCCTTCGTCACATGGTCGCGACCATGGGCGTCGGTCATGAAGCTTTCGGACCGATCGGCCACCCACTTGATGGGCCGGCCCACATGCTTTGAGGCCCAAAGGCAGGCGATCTCTTCGGGATAGATGTAGATCTTTGAGCCGAAGCCGCCGCCCACATCAGGGGCGATCACCCGCAGTTTGTGCTCTGGCGCGATGTTGTAGAAGGCCGACAGCACCAGCCGGGCCACATGGGGGTTCTGGCTGGTGGAGTGCAGCGTGAAGTGGTCGTCCGCCTTGTCGTAATGGGCAATGGCGGCGCGCGGCTCGATGGCATTGGGGACCAGGCGGTTCTGCATCAGGTCCAGTTCAACGACGTGGGCGGCGTTGGCGAACGCCTCCTCCGTCGCGGCCTCATCGCCGAGCTGCCAATCGCAGATGAGGTTGCCCGGCGCTTCTTCGTGCACCTGGACGGCGCCGTCATCCATGGCGTTGGCGAAGTCGGTCAGCGCCGGCAGCTCCTGGTAGTCGATGGCGACCTTTTCGGCTGCATCCACGGCCTGGGCGCGGGTCTCGGCCACCACGAGGGCGACGGGCTGGCCCACGTGGCGCACCACGTCGGGGTCCATCACCTTCCAAGGGGCAGCCTTCATGGCGCTGCCGTCCTTGGAATAGATCATCCAGCCGCAGATGATGTTGCCGACGCCGCCGTCGATCAGCTGCTGGCCCGTCACCACGCCGAGGACGCCTGGCATCGCCTCAGCTTCTGAGGTGTCCAGCGAGGCGATCTTGGCGTGGGCGTGGGGCGAGCGCACGAAAACGGCGTGCGTCATGTCCCGTTCGGTAATGTCGTCGGTGTAGCGGCCTGCACCGGTGATGAAGCGCTGGTCCTCTTTTCTGAGGACGCGCGCGCCGATCCCTTCAAGTCCCATCAGCGTTTCCCCCCAAAGGTCTTATTCTGCGGCCATGGCCGGCGTGCTGCGCATCTCGTCGGCGGCAGCTTGGATCGACTTGACGATGTTGTGGTAGCCCGTGCAGCGGCAGATGTTGCCTTCGAGCTCTTTGCGGATGGTGTCCTCGTCGAGCCCTTCGGGGTGGCGCTTCACGATGTCGACGCCCATCATGATCATGCCCGGCGTGCAGAAGCCGCACTGGAGACCGTGATTGTTGCGGAAGGCCTCTTGCATCGGGTGCAGCGTGTCGCCGTCGGCAAGGCCCTCGATGGTGGTGATGTCACTGCCATCCACCTGTGCGGCGAGGAGCCCGCACGCTTTGACCGCCTGACCGTCCACATGAACGACACACGCGCCGCACTGGGAGGTGTCGCACCCCACATGGGTGCCGGTGAGGCCCAGATGGTCACGCAACAGGTGCACCAGCAGCGTCCGATCCTCTACGTCGCGGGTCACCTGACGACCGTTCACGGTCAGCGAAACCTCACTCATTGCGTCTTCCCTTCGTGTCTGGACCTGGTCGAATTCCAGTTATTGTAACGCTATCAGAACAATGATCACGGCGGCAAACGCCAAGATGCCCCACAGCCATGCTCCCCCGAAAGCACCTTTGGCCGATTGGTTGGCCAGCGCATCCGCCGCGGTGTCCTCTGCATGGGGCGGGTCGATCGCCGGTGATGCGGTCGCCATCTCCACCTCGGCGACGGCGGTCTCTTCGGGGGTCTCGTCCTGGCCCGGAGCGGTGGCAGCGGCAGCGTCCGCCGGCTGCGGTGTCACCGAGGCGGTGCCGACGCGCTCTGAAAACTCGGAGAAAAAGTCAGAGGCGTATTTTTTGGCCGTCGAGTCCACAAGGCGCGAGCCGAGCTGGGCGAGCTTGCCGCCGATCTTGGCGTTGGCGGTGTAGTTGAGGATGGTCTCGTTGCCGTCTTCGGTCAGCACCACATCGGCAGAGCCTTTGGCAAAGCCTGCAACGCCACCTTTGCCTTCGCCTTGGAGGGTGTAGCGCTCGGGTGCAACCGGATCGACAATTTCCACTGCCGCGTCGAAGGTGGCCTTCACCGGGCCCACCTTGGCTTGAATGCGGCCCGCCATGTGCCTGTCGTCCACCATCTCCAGCGATTGGCAGCCTTTGATGCATTCCTTTAGAAGCTCCACATCGTGCAAGGCGTCCCAGACCACCTTGCGCGGAGCAGGGATTTTGTGTTCGCCGGTGAGTTCCATGGGACTAGCTCCGATCAGCGCGGCAGGGCCGCTCCAGTGTGGCGCCGCGGCATGCGTGTGCCGCAGGTTCGCGTTGTTGCGTCAATATGTGCCGCGTTCGGGCAAGATCGACAACCGCGCGCCTTCGTGTCGGAGGCCGGGGTGAGCCGATCACCCCTGTACGAGGATGGGCTTGAGGTGACAGTGGCCGAGCCGTTCGAGGGTTATCGGCTGGTGGATTCAGGCAATGGCCGCAAGCTGGAACAGTTTGGTGAGATGCGTCTTGTGCGCCCGGAACCACAGGCCATGTGGGCGGCAACCGACCCCGCGGCATGGGATGCGGCGGACGCCAGATTCGAGGGGAGCGATGAAGACGATGGGCGCGGCCGTTGGAGCGCCCGCCCCGCCGACTGGGTGGTGCCGTGCGGCCCTGCCCGCCTCATCTGCCGCATTGGCGCGAACCACCATGTGGGCGTTTTTCCCGAACAGTATCCCCACTGGCAAAGCGCTGTGGGTGCCATCGACGGCGCATCGTCCCCGGCGGTCTTGAACCTTTTTGGCTATACGGGCGCTGCCTCCCTTCTGCTGGCGGCAGCGGGGGCGAACGTGACCCATGTGGATGCCTCCAAGAAGGCGATCGCCTGGGGCAAGGAAAATCAAGCGGCGTCCGGCTTGGAGAACGCCTCCATCCGCTGGATTTGCGATGATACACGCAAGTTCGTGGCCCGTGAGGTGCGGCGGGGTCGACGCTATCAAGGCGTATTGGTGGATCCGCCCAAGTTCGGCCGCGGCCCTAAGAACGAGGTGTGGAACCTGTTCGACGATCTTGCCCCTTTGATGGACGACCTTTCGCGCCTTCTGGCAGACGACGCGCGCTTTTTCATCCTCACCGCCTACGCCATCCGCGCCTCGGCCCTTTCCGTCGGGCGCCTTGCTGCTGAATCCCTCAAGGGCCATGGCGGGACGGTGCGCTGCGGTGAACTCGCCTTGCGGGAGGGGAGCGGGCGGCTCCTTCCCACCTCCATGTACGCAACGTGGCGGCCATGACGGGCAAGGCCCTCCGGCCAGGGGCCGTCAAAACGGTCACCAGCCTGCAAAACCCCATCGTGAAGGCCGTGCGCGCCCTCCACCAGCGGAAGGGCCGCGCGGAGAGCGGGCTTTTCCTCGCCGAAGGGCACAAGCTCGTCCTTGATGCCGTGTCGGTGGGGTGGGCGCCTGAAATGATCCTCGTCACCGAAGAGGCGGGGGCGCGGGAGGATGTTTCCCACCTTGCCGCGCGGGTGCGTACGTTGGGCAGCGACGTGATCTTCACCAATGGCGCGGTGATGGAAAAGCTTGCGCGGCGAGACAACCCGCAGACCGTGATCGGCGTGTTCGAGCAGCGTCTGGTGCCTCTGTCGGCCATGGGTGGCGGCACGCTCGTTGCCCTCGAAGCGCCCCGAGACCCCGGCAACGTGGGCACCGTCGTGCGCACAGCGGACGCGCTTGGGGCCAAGGGGGTCATCCTCATCGGCCAGTGCGCCGACCCTTTCGGGATCGAGGCGGTCAGGGCGACCATGGGCTCCCTCTTCCATGTGCCTTTGGCGCGGGCGGACGAGGATGCCTTCATCGCCTTCGCCAAGGCCCGCGAGGGAGCCACCGTCGGCACCCACCTTGCCGCGACCCTTGATGTGCGCGAGGCGACCCCGTCGGAACCGCAGATTCTTCTGATGGGAACCGAGCAGGCAGGGCTCACCGATGCCCTTGCCGGCGTGTGCGACAGTCTGGTCAAAATCCCGATGGCGGGGGAGGCTGACAGCCTCAATTTGGCCGTTGCCACGGCGCTCGCCCTTTATGAGTTGCGGCGGCCGTTTTTGGCCTCAGCCTCGATGTGACGGCGCGGCGTTTCCCTTCGCCCGCAAACCGCGCTAACTCTTGCTCATGCAAACGCTCTTTACCGCGCAGCAGCTTGAAGACCCCGCCATCCAGACCGCAAATGGGATCTTGCGGGCGTGCGTCCATTGCGGGTTTTGCACCGCCACATGCCCCACATTCGTCCTTCTGGGCGACGAGCGCGACAGTCCGCGCGGGCGCATCTACCTCATCAAAGACATGTTGGAGAAGGACAGGGCGGCGACCGCCGAAGATGCCCTTCACATCGACCGGTGCCTGTCCTGCCTGGCCTGCATGACCACCTGTCCGTCAGGGGTCCACTACATGCACCTTGTGGACCACGCCCGCGCCCACATTGCCGAAACCTATAAGCGCCCCCTGATGGACAGGGTTTTGCGCGAGGTGCTGGCCCGTGTTCTTCCCTATCCGGGCCGCTTCAAAGCTTCGCTCAGAATGGCGCGTCTGGCGCGGCCGTTTGCAAGGCGCATCCTGCCCGACCTTGGCGAGGTGGAACGCCAGGGAACGCGCGCCGATTTCCTTGCCCGCGCTGCCGCCATGCTTTCCCTGGCGCCCTCGAAGTTGCCCAAGCCGGACAATGCCGCACGGCCCCAGAATCACGCGCCTGGTGGCGAGAGGCGGGCGCGCGTCGCCCTCCTCACAGGCTGTGCGCAGAGCGTTTTGGCACCCTCCATCAACGCCGCTGCGATCCGCCTGTTGAACCGCGCCGGTGTCGAGGTGGTGCTGCCGAAAGGGGAGGGTTGCTGCGGCGCGCTCGTCCACCACATGGGGCGCGAGGACGCCTCCCACGCCGCCGCGAAGGCCAATATCGACGCCTGGTGGCACGAGATCGAAAACGGCGGGCTCGATGCCATCGTCATCACCGCATCAGGCTGCGGCACGACGGTGAAGGACTACGGCTTTATGCTGGCCCAAGACGCCGCCTATGCCGACAAAGCGGCCAAAATCTCCGAGCTCACCAAGGACATCACCGAGTTTTTGACGACACTCGACCTCGGTGCGCCCCAGCGTGAGGCGGCGGTGACGATCGCCTACCACAGTGCCTGCTCCATGCAGCACGGGCAGCAGATCAAAAGGGAGCCGAAAGCGCTCCTCTCTGCCGCGGGTTTTGACGTGAAAGACGTGCCTGAAGGCCACCTTTGCTGCGGGTCCGCCGGCACCTACAACATCATGCAGCCGGCCATCGCAGCGCGTTTGAAATCCCGTAAGCTCGGCAACCTTGAAAAGACAGGCGCTGATTTGGTGGCAACCGGGAACATCGGCTGCATCACACAGCTTCAGTCAGAATCTCGGCCCGTGATCCACACCGTGGAGCTGCTCGATTGGGCCTATGGCGGGCCGACGCCGAAAGGCGCGGAGCAGCTGGATGCGGCACCCACGCGGGAACTCGCCGACGCTTGAGATGACGGTAGCGTAGGAACTCCGGTCCATCATGGCGCGAGGGTGGCCCGGCGGAGCGCAATCCGTCAACGGCTGCGCCGTCCTCCACTGGCGTTTCGGCCCTTCGGGTGACTGATCGCGCCCCGCCGGGCCATTGCGGTCGCATGACGGCTCCACCGAACTGCGGTGTTCCGCAGTTCGGCATCAATGAATGCGAAAGCCCGCAACAGCGGGCTTTCGTGGAACGACCGAAGGGAACTATGACAGAGTCCTGACTCACCAAAGGAACTGGTGAGGGGGCGTTTGGGACGGTGGAAGTGTTCTGTGAGCCGGCGGCGCATTTTTGGAGACTGAAACGAAAAAAGCCTGCCGCGTCACGTGGGACGGGGCAGGCATTTGTGGGGGTGATCGAGGGCTAGTTGCGCTCTTTGTCGACCAGGGCCTTTTCTTTGATCCATGGCATCATGGCGCGAAGGTTTTCGCCAACCTCTTCAATGGGGTGAGCGGCGTTGCGGGCGCGGATCGCCTTGAAGGATGTCTGGTTGACGCGGTTTTCCAGCATCCAGTCGCGGGTGAACCGGCCCGTCTGAATCTCGCTCAAGATGCGCTTCATCTCCGCCTTCGTCTCATCGGTGATGATGCGCGGGCCCGACACGTACTCGCCATACTCGGCGGTGTTGGAGATGGAGTAATTCATGTTGGCAATGCCGCCTTCGTAGATGAGGTCGACAATCAACTTCACCTCGTGCAGGCACTCGAAATACGCCATCTCGGGCGCGTAGCCGGCCTCCACCAGCGTCTCGAAACCGGCGCGGATCAACTCCACAAGGCCGCCGCAGAGCACCACCTGCTCGCCGAAAAGGTCGGTCTCGCATTCTTCCTTGAAGGTGGTTTCGATGATGCCTGCGCGACCGCCGCCGATGGCCGAGGCATAGGCAAGGCCAAGATCGTGCGCGTTGCCCGTTGCATCCTGCGCAATGGCCAGCAGGCAAGGAACGCCGCCGCCACGCTGATATTCTGAGCGTACCGTGTGGCCCGGACCCTTCGGCGCCACCATCAAAACGTCGATGTCGCGGCGCGGCTCGATGAGGTTGAAGTGCACGTTGAGGCCGTGCGCGAACATCAGCGCAGCACCGTCTTTCATGTGTGGGGCCAGCTGATCGCGGTAGATGTCGGCCTGCAGCTCGTCCGGCGTCAGCATCATGACGACGTCGGCCCAACGGGCAGCGTCTTCCACGGTCTTCACCGCAAGGCCTTCGCCCTCGGCCTTCTTGGCGGAGGCAGAGCCTGGACGCAGAGCAACAGCCACATTCGACGCGCCCGAGTCGCGCAGGTTCAATGCATGGGCGTGACCCTGACTGCCGTACCCCACAACGGCAATGGACTTGCCCTTGATCAGCTGAATGTCGGCGTCGCGATCGTAATAGACGCGCATGGAAGCTCCCTCGTCTGTTGGAAAAGTGGGAGCGTGTCGCCTCCCGTCCCGCACCTCATAGACGGTTTGCGACGAGATTGTGAATGGGTGTGGGGTGTCTAGATGTACCGGCCGCCGAAAAAAATGGCAGTTTCGGCGGCCGTTGCTACGCGGTTTGACGCGGAGAGTGTCAGGCCGGCTCCACTTCGCGCACGGCGGCAGGAGACGCCGGCGGGCTGAAGTGAGTGCGCAAAGCATCAAGATGCTCGCCCTTTTTGCGCGGCGTTGGCGCTTCGTCCAAAACCCTCGCTGCGATGATCTGGAGCTCTGCCACGCGGACCTTCTTGTCCTTGCGCAGCTTTTCCACCAAGCCGGTGGCGCTGCCATTGGCCCCCTCGAAGGCGGCCACGTATTGCGCCACTACATCGCCGCGCACACCCATCGGCACGTCGGCCAGGGCAGGGATGCCTGAAGGAGCGTCTGCCTCGCCGCGCTTGGGCGTTGCGTGCTCGTGACGGGCATTGGCGATGACCGGCAGCGGTTCACGCGTGGCTTTGACCGCTTCGCCTGCGCGGTACTTCAGTCGGCGTGCTTCGCGGGCGGCCTCTTGGGCCTTGCGATCGGCGTCAGCCTCCAACGCGGCAAGCCTGATGAAGGTTTTGGCGACGCGGTTGGTGTATCGTTCGAAGATGTCAGCAATGAACCACATGTCGTCCGCCATGATGGACTAGGGGAGCGGCGGACATCGCCCGCCTCGTCCTGCAACATCGCTGCCAAATGTTAACGACACGTTGAGGTTACCCCGGTCCTACGACAAATCCCAAACATTGTTCGATCTCGCGCGGGCACTGTTGCATGATTGCTTGTACACGACTTGTTCTCATGCTGGCTTGCTTGGCGGCGTATCTGAGAGCCGGCCAGTGGAGGCGCAAAAACAACTGTCACGCGGCCTGAAAAGGCACCTATCCGTGGGGTGTGCCCGGCGTGACTACCACAGTCCTATGGCGATGACGGCAAGGCTGATGGCGCCGATCCACACAGCAATATCGCGCAGAACTGGCCGCGCGCCTGCCTGTCGACCAAGCGCTGCGGCAGACTGTTTGGTCAGCGGGGCGCCGCTTTCCAGGACACGCTCCAGATCGCGTGTGAGGCGATCCACCCGTTCGGCCAGTTCCGGCGCTTGGAGGACAGCGCGCATCAAGGCGGAAAGGCTGTCCTGGGCCTTGCGCGCGGTCCCCGCAGGGCCGAGCTCTTGCGTCATCCAGTCGCGCACGACGGGTTCGGCCGCATGCCAGATGTTGAGTTTGGGGTCGAGGGTTCGCGCGACCCCTTCCACCACCACCATCGTCTTTTGCAGCATGATGAGCTGCGGCTGCGTGGACATGTGGAAAATGTCCGTCACCTCGAAAAGCTGCGCCAGAAGGCGGGACATGGAGATGTCGGAGGCGGTCGCATCGCGGATCGGCTCGCCGATGGCGCGCAGCGCCTGCGCAAACAGCTCCACATCCTCTTCTTCGGGCACGTAGCCAGCGCGGAAGTGGATTTCGGCCACCTTGCGATAGTCCCGCATGATGAAACCGTAGAGGATCTGCGCCAATACGGCCCGCTCGCCCCGCGGCAGGCGCCCCGTGATGCCAAAATCCACCGCCACGAGGGTACCGTTGCCCTCGATGAAGAGGTTCCCCTGGTGCATGTCGGCATGGAAAAACCCATCGCGCATGGCGTGGCGCAGGAAGGTCTGGAGCACCAGGCGGCCGAGCTCTGGAAGGTCGAAGCCTGCCTCGCGCAATTCCTCCACGCGGCTCAACTTGATGCCGTCGATCCACTCCATCGTCAGAACGGACTTGGCGGTGCGCGACCACTCCACCCTGGGGACGCGAAAGCTTGGATCGTCCTTTGAGTTTTCCGCCATTTCGGAGATGGCGGCGGCCTCAAGCCGAAAGTCCATCTCAAAGCGGACGGAATTGGCGAGGGTGTCGACGATGGCCAGTGGCCTCAAGCGGCGAGAATCGGCCACATAACGCTCAAGAAAGCGGGCGGCGAGGTAGTAGCCCTGAAGGTCCTTCTCGAACCGTCGCGCAACGCCTGGGCGCAGCACTTTGACGGCCACCTGGCGGGTGCCCTGCTCGTCGGTGACGGTGGCACGGTAGACCTGTGCGATGGACGCCGCGGCTACACAGGTGCCAAGTTCGGCAAAGATTTCGTCCACAGGCTGGCCTAAGGCGGCTTCGATTTCCGCCCGTGCGAGCGCGTCGGCGACGGGGGGCACCTGGTCCTGCAACTTGGCAAGCTCTGCGGCCACCTCTTCGCCCACAACATCGGCCCGTGTGGCAAGGAACTGACCGAGCTTGATGTAGGACGGGCCGAGGCGATCGAGCGCGATGGACAGCCGGGCGGCCATATCCCGCCGTGCGGCGCTGCGCCGTTCGATCAGCCGTGCCACACGCACGCCAAAGCGCGCGGCCGCAGGCGCATCGTCCAGAGGGACGATGCCGAACACGCCTTCACGGGCCAGCACGAAGCTGGCACGCACCAAGCGCAGGGCCGCGGCAAGGACCATCAGAGCTTGAAGGCTGAGTGGATGGCTGCGACCCCGCTCGAAATCATCCGCACCTCCACCTGTTCAAGGCCGGCGCGCTCGATCTCTGCCTGGAAGCGTCCAGGGTTGGGGAATGTGCGGATGGATTCCACGAGGTAGCGATAGGGCTCGCCATCGCCGGCAAGAAGTTCGCCGAGCCGCGGGATGATGTTGAACGAATAAAGGTCGTACGCCTTGTCCACGACCGGAAGGTCCACATGGCTGAACTCAAGGCACATGAACCGCCCGCCGCGCTTCAAAACCCTGGCGGCTTCGGCCAGTGCCACCTCCCGCCGCGGCACATTGCGGATGCCAAAAGCGATGGTGTAGGCATCCATCGATGCATCGGGCAAAGGCAGGCTTTCCGCGTTGGCGTCCACGAAGTGTATGGGTGTGCGCGGGCGCAGCCGCCGCTCGTCCCTGGCGCGGCCGACGGTCAGCATTTCGGCGTTGATGTCACAGACTGTGACGGTACCGTTCTGGTCGATGGCGCGGGCGATGCGGAAGGCAATGTCGCCCGTGCCACCGGCAACATCGACCACATGATAAGGTTTGCGCGGCCGGCGCGGCGGGGCGAGCCAGGCGACCATGGCGTCCTTCCAGGCACGGTGCATGCCTCCCGACATGGCATCGTTCATCAGGTCGTAGCGGCTTGCCACGGTGTCGAAGACGCGGTTGACGAGGCCCTGCTTTTCGTCGACGCGCACCTTGCGGTACCCGAAGGATGCCTCATCGCTCATGCTTGTGCCTTTCCGATCGTTTCCCGGTAGTCCTAGCCGGAACCTTGCGCGGGGACCATGGCCGCTCTCGTCGCAATCGCACCGTGCGGCGGTAAAGGTGCATCATGCCTGAGTTGCCCGAGGTGGAAACCGTCAGACGTGGCCTTGCCCCTGTCATGGAAGGGGCGCGGATCGACGCGGTCCATCTGGCGCGGGCGGATCTGCGCTTTCCGTTTCCGCCAGCGTTTGGCGAGAGGCTGACCGGACGCACCATCCTCGCCCTCGGCCGCCGCGCCAAGTATCTGGTGGGGGCGCTGGACGATGGCGCGTCCCTGATCATGCATCTTGGCATGTCGGGCGCGTTTCGGGTGTGCGATGGCTCGCCCATCGGCACCTACCAATATGCCAAAGGCAAGCTTGCCGCCCACGACCATGTGACGCTGACCCTTGGCGTCAACCAGATTGTCTACAACGACCCGCGCCGCTTCGGCTTCATGACCCTTGCCGACCCGCCCGTGGAGGCGCACCCCTACTTCGTCCATCTGGGCGTTGAGCCCGTGGCCGGCGCCTTGACCGCCGAAGGGCTTGCCGCCGCCTTCGTGGGCAAGGTGACACCCTTGAAGGCTGCGCTGTTGGATCAGCGGATCATTGCAGGGCTCGGCAACATCTATGTGTGCGAATCGCTATGGCGGGCGCGCCTATCGCCACGACGTCTGGCCCGCACCGTGCCGCGGCGTGACGGGTCGGCCGGCGAGAGGGCGCACCGGTTGACGGACGCCATCATCGCGGTGATCGACGATGCGATCCTCGCCGGCGGCTCCTCCTTGCGCGATTATGTGGCCGCCGACGGGTCCCTCGGCCGCTTTCAGCACGCCTTCGCGGTCTATGGACGGGAGGGGGACCCTTGCCGGCGCAATGTGTGCGGCGGGGTCATTGCGCGCATCGTCCAGTCCGGCCGATCCACCTTCTACTGCCCCGCCTGCCAGCGCTAACCGTCACGATGATTGGAGCGCCTGTGCCTGTGGGGCTGGGCGTGCCGCAAGGGTGATGAGCTCGGCAATCTGAGGGGCATCGCGCAACTGATCCAAGGCCTTTGACAATTGGCTGCGCAGGTGACTGTCGAGGCTATCTGCCGCCTCCGATGGGTCGAGGCGTTTGACCGCCAAGAAGATGGCCGTTGCGAATACAAGGTCACGCTCGGGCAAGTAGCCCTGGCGGGTCCACCCCACACCCTGTATCGGCCCAAGGTGAAGCACGTCCTGGGAAAAGCGTGTGTTGGCGAGGAACACGCCAAAGCCCAGGAACACGGCCGTGAGGTCGGTCAGGAACTCATACTCATCAGGCTCGCACACAGGGTCTTCGGGCGCTGTGGCGAGGAGGTAATGGGCAAGTTCGTGGGCGAAGGTGGAGATGAGGTCCTGCGGGCGATCGAGAAGCCGCGGGGCGTAGCTGATTTGAACGCCTTCGTCGGAGACCGCGAACCGCCCGACCGCAGACGACGATCTGATGGACGCCATAGCGCTCCCTTCAAGGAGATGGCTGTCGGGGCCATTGTCGGCCACAAGGTCCACCGGCCAGTCGGACAGGCCGCAATAGTCTTTCACGGTCTGGAACAGGCGCTCTGCGAGCGCATGTCCCTTCTCGCCCTCAACCGGGAAAAATCCTGGTTTGGGAAGCACCAGCCGGGAGCGGTGAAACTCTCCACCGCCGCCGAAATGGCGCATCAGCCAGATGAAGTTCTCAAGGTGCCAGGCGGCAGTATCCTCATCGAGAAATGGGGTTTTGCGAAACGGCCACATCGATCCAATCCATAAGCGACACTATCGCGCTCATATGGGGATGAGTGGCCGTCGCGCATCAGGACAAGAACTCGAAATCGCCTGCCGTCACGTCATCGCGCGTCAGGCCTGTCAGGAGGACGGCAAGGGTTCCGTCGAAATAGATTTTGAGGCCTTCGTCGTCGTTGCGGAAGGACAGGTCCCTGAACTGCCCGTTCGGGAAGTCGTCCTGGAAGACGATGGTGTCTTCGCCGCTGACGAAGTCCATCACATAGTCGTCCTTGCCTTTGTCGGAGATGACGAAGCGATCGTTCCCGCTGCCGCCGGTCAGTTCGTTGCGGCCTGTGCCGCCATACAGGCTATCGTTACTGTCGCCGCCGAAAAGGCTGTCATTGCCACCGTCGCCGAAAAGGACGTCGCGGCTGTCGCCACCATAGAGGACGTCGTCGCCGCCTTCGCCGACAACATAGTCGCGGCCGGCCTCACCCTTCAGCGTGTCGTGGCCGGTGCCGCCCACAACAAGATCGGCACCGTTGCCGCCAAGGATGAAGTCGTCATTGGCCTCGCCGAACAGACCGTCGTCGCCTTTGCGGCCGTTGATGGTGTCGTCGCCGCCTTTGCCCCGCGCGTGGTCATCGCCCGAGCCGCCGTCCAACTTGTCGGGCTGCGGCGTGCCGATCAGCAGTCGGCCAGGCTCTTGCAGAAGCTGCTCGTTCGGGTCGAAGCCGTCGATGGGGGAGGGGCCTTCGTTGGGCTCGGGCTCGGTGGGTGCCTCGCCCGCAGGGCCGCCTGTGTCGCTGCTAAGGTCTATGGTGGTGTCGGTGAAGACGGCCTGTTCCACGTTGCGCACCTTGTCGGTGCCGTCGAGCTTATCGCCCCCGGTCTGGGCGATTGTGTAAAGGCCCTTGCCGTTGTCGGTGATTGTGTAGTCGGTGGAGGCGGAGCTGTAGAACGCCTGGTCGAGCCCGTCGCCACCGTCGATCTTGTCGTTGCCGGCATTGCCTCTGAGGCTGTCATCACCGGCAAAACCACTGATGAAATCACCCGCCGTGCCGCCTGAGATGATGTCGGCCACATCGCGCCCGATGTAAAAGGCAGGGTCGCCGAAATGGTCTGACGTCGGCGCCTTCTTGTCGGTCACCTCGGTGTCCACATCCACAAGGATGACGACGGCGTTGCGGTCCATCTGGTCGTAATAGACGGACTGGGGGATCCGCGTGGCCATGGAGATGTAGTTGTCCACGTGGTGGGCGGTGGTGTCGCTGTAGGGGTTGAACAGCGGAAAGGCGAAATCACTGCTGGCGTAGGTTTCGTCGAACCAGACCACGTTGTTGGTGGCTGAATCGAAGTCTGGCTGAGCTGACGACAACGGCGTTGTCCGCTCCACTGCTTTGAACACCCAGTCGTCCTCAAAGCCAATATTGAGGACGTTGGCGTTCTTGAAGATTTCGGGGCTGGCAAACGCCACATAGGTGGCATCGGCAAACGCGCCATAGTCGACCGTTGCCTCGGCCGTGGAGTCCACAGTGGCACTGGCGGCAAGGTTCTGCAGTTCGTTCACCGCTGCCGCGCCGAGGCTATGGCCCGTCACGTAGACATCGGTGATGCTGTTGGTTGAAATGTAGTTCGCCACCGCTTCCAAGAGGGGTGCGAAGTTCTTCACATACGAATCGAAGTTGAGAATCTCTGGGTACAGGAGATAGTCGGCGACGGAATCTGTTCCGCGGAAGGAGATGGTCAGCGTATCCCCATCCTGAAGCACCCGTGCAAAGCCTGTGAAGCCCGAGGAAAGGCCGGTTTCGTAGTAATTGCCTTGAAACGAGCCGCGGGTGGTGCTGCCTTCAAAGCCGATATCGTCGGCCAGAAGCGTCGTCCAGCCCGTTGGGGCGTCCTCGTTGGCGTAGGCGGAATCGGCAAGCTCTGCGAGTGTGGCAACGTCCTCCGCCTGGAGGTCACCGAAAGCAAACAATCCCATCCATCGCCCCCTAATGTCATCGTTAGGTGGCGCTTATGAAGGGGCCTGAACCCGGTTTCAAATTAACTCGACCGGGAATGAGAACTTTTTTGTGAGAGGTTGCCGTTGTTTAAGGCTCTGGCGCGCTCTCCGATCAGGTTGGATCAACCTAGGCGGATGAAAACGTGCTCTAATGGCGGAAGTGGCGCATGCCGGTGGTGACCATGGCAATGCCGTGCTTGTCGGCAGCCGCAATCACCTCCCCATCACGGCGCGAACCGCCTGGCTGGATGACCGCCGTTGCGCCCGCCTCGGCAATCACCTCAAGCCCGTCTGGGAAGGGGAAGAAGGCGTCGGAGGCGGCGACCGAACCGACGGTGCGCGATATGTCTTCGCCGGCGTCCCTGGCGGCGTCGGCTGCCTTCCAGGTGGCAATCCTTGCCGCATCGACACGGCTCATCTGGCCAGCGCCAACGCCCACGGTCGCCCCGTCCTTGGCAAATAAGATGGCGTTGGATTTGACATGTTTGATGGCGCGCCACGCAAAGCGAAGATCGCGCCATTCCTGGTCCGTGGGCGCGCGCTTGGTGACGACACTCACGGCGTTCTCGTCAAGCTGTGCGGTGTCGGTGTCCTGCACCAGAAAGCCGCCGCTGACGGTGTGGATCATGCGCGACGGGCGGGCCGCATCCTCCCCCGTCAAAAGGATGCGCAGGTTGGTCTTGGCGCTGAGGATGGCGAGCGCTTCAGGTGAGGCCGAGGGGGCAATCAAAACCTCGGTGAAGACCGCGGCGACGGCCTTCGCCGCGTCCTCGTCCAGCGGCCGGGTGAGGGCGACGACGCCGCCGAAAGCGGAGACGGTGTCGCAGCGGAAGGCGGCGCGGTAGGCAAGGCCTGGAGTCCCGGCGACAGCGATCCCGCAAGGGTTGGCGTGCTTGACGATGACGCAGGCGCAATCGTCAGTGAAGTCGGCCGCCGCGGCAAAGGCAGCGTCTGCATCGGCAATGTTGTTGTAGGAGAGTGCCTTGCCCTGGACTGGCTTTGCGCCGGCGAGCCCATCGCCCCCGAGTGCGCCGTAAAGGGCCGCGTTCTGGTGGGGATTTTCGCCGTAGCGCATGGTGGCGGTTTTGCGCCCGCCGATGGCGAAATAGGCGCGGTGGTCGATGGCCTCTTCGGCGGCTTTGTCCGCCTCGTCGCCAAGCCAGCCGGCTATCGCCGCGTCATAGCTGGCAAGCCTTGCAAAGGCCTTTGCGGCAAGGGTTTTTCGCATGGCCTCGGGGACTGTGCCGTTGCCAGCCTCCAGCGCGTCGGCGACGGGCCCATAATCCTCAGGATCGACAATGACGATGACGTGGCTGTGGTTCTTTGCAGCAGCGCGCGTCATGGTCGGGCCGCCCACGTCGATTGTCTCCACCAGGTCGGCGTAGCTGCGCCCGTCCGACAGCGCAGCCTCGAATGGATAAAGATTGCTGACCAGGAGGCCGATGGGGGCAATCCCCGCCCCATCGAGGGCGCTGGCGTGGGCGGCATTGTCCATATCGGCAAGCAGGCCGCCGTGGATGGCGGGGTGGAGTGTTTTTACCCGTCCGTCCAGCATTTCGGGAAAGCCTGTGAGACTTGCCACATCGCTGACCGTAAGGCCTGCCGCCTGGAGCGCTTTGCTTGTGCCGCCCGTGGAGACAAGCTCAACACCCATGGCGGCGAGCCTTTTGGCAAACCCGTCAAGGTCGCGTTTGTCGAACACCGACAAGACGGCGCGGCGAAGTGGCTGCATTCTTGGCTCTCCGGTCAGGACGGGTCGTTGCGGGCGGCAAGAGCCCCTTCATGGCGTGCGAAATGCCAGCGCGCCACCTCGTCGGTCAACGCATCCCCATTGAGGACGAGCTGCATGGTGCGGCGGACCGCGCGCGGGCCGACCAGGACGACGCTTTCCTCCACTGCGACGGGCGGGCCTTCGTCCACCGCAAATACCCAAATCGCCCCGTCGGGAAGCGCAATCACAGCCTGCCTGCGCGACCGGTCGAGCCGCACCTTGAGCGAGGGGTGGAGGTGGAAGCGGATGGCGTAGGCTTTGCGGTCAAGCCGTCCCTCGCCGACAATCTTGTCCAGGCCATCCAGCGCCAGACCGTCGGGAGAGAGTTGAAGTTCACGGTGGTGGGTGATGCCGAAGGCGTTGCGGTAGCCATCGTGGCTGGCGCTGACGAAGGCCCCCTCCCGTTCCACCTCCACCATCTGCGGCCCGCCATAAAGGGCAGGTCCCAGGAGCCTTGTGAGGGGCCACGTGGTCAGCACCTTGGCGCTCGAGGTATCGGCAATGGCAAGGGTGGACTGGGCGGCCGTCGCCCGCGCTGCCCCAAGCCACGCAGGCCGCGCCCTTTGCAAAGCCCCGCAGGAGACCATGAGCCGCTGCGCCCCATGGGCAAAGGCAAATGACAGGGCCCCCGCACACGCCTCCGAGGAAAATCCCGGAGGGGGAACCTTGCCGGTGTCCATCAAAAGGACCGTTTCGCCCGCTTCTGCCCGCTGGTAGCCACTGTAGCGGGCGTTGGAGGTGGGGGTGCCGGCCACATCGTCATAGGACAGGAGCGTGTCGATACGCTCAGCGTCCACGTGGCCCGCGCCGTTGAAAGGGGCGAACGTGCCATCGCCCAGCCTGAAAAAGCGCAGCATCGGGTGCATCCTGTCCACCGCCTCGTCGATGCTGGTGGGGATCGGGACCTGCCGGCGGACGAGCGCTTCGCGAAGGGGGACGAGAGTGTCCAGCGCCTTCACCAGCGCTTCGGGGTTGCGGGAGACATGGCCGCCGTCAGGCAGGATTTGCACCGACAGCTCCTCGCCCACGACAGCGAGCATGCGCTTCATCAACCGCAGCTGGTCGGCCACCACAATGCCCGACATAGCAAGGATGGCCGCAATGGTCAGCCTCTCCTGGCTGTGGGGCATCAGGGCGACGGCGCGCTCCAGCCGGCGCATGTGGGCCGACAGGGTGCGCATGTAGAGCTGGCGGAAGCCCGCCTCCGCGCCATTCAAGAGCAGTGGGGATTGGACGAGGAAGGCCATCAGCCTGTGGGCGGCAACGCTCGGCTCCTGGGCGGTGGCGCCGTTGGCCGAGCGTGAGGCCAGCCACTCCTCAAACAAGGCGCGGGCGTTGGAGGAGGACAGTTCCGAGGCGCTCGCCTCAAGGTGGACGAGCCAGTCAAAGCTGTGGAGCGCCCTTGCCCAAGCCTCCGATGGGGGTGTGTGGGAGAAGGGCGATCCGCCCGAGACGTCCACCACCTGGCCTGCCAGAGCGAAGACGCCTGAATAAATGTCGGCGGCGATGGCAGCGTCCGCCTCCTGCATGGTCTCCGGCGCAAAGTGGATGCGGCTTGGCATCGTCACCACCGAGCGGCGCCACAAGATCACCGAAAGCCCTGCCACCAGCCGCGCGCCCGCCCGCTTGAGGACAAGCTGCAGTAGGCTTGCAAGGGTGGTGTCGCGAGGCTTCGCCACGTCAGCGCCGCCGTCTGCGCCCGCAAGCACGGCAGGGGGCGACCTGCCGGTGCGTCGGGGTATGGTTCAGCCGTGTCGCGTCAGTGCCCATGGGGGTGAGGTTTTGCGCCGGAGCGGGGTGGCTCTGCAATCCCTCCCAAGCGATCCCGGCCCGCCATGCACGGTGATTGTGGATCAAACCGGTGTCGGCCGCCGTCGTTGGCCCGTCTCACGCCTTGCGAAAGCGCGCGGCGAAGAAGCCGTCCAAACCCGTCAGCCCCTCGCCATTGCCCATGAAGGGCAACGTGCGCATATGCCCCTCCGCGGTGGCAAAGCCGCCCACCTCGTCCTTCGTGATAGGGTCCAGCGAGAGGGCAGGGTTTTGTGCGGCGCGGCCGGCTTGGGCCTCGCCTTCCTCCGGCTCCAGCGAGCAGGTGGCGTAGACGAGCGTGCCCCCAGGCGCCACGCGATCCACCGCAGCGCCAAGCAGCCGCTCCTGCACCTTTTTTAAGCTTTCAATGTCCGTCGCAGACTTCGACCAGGCAACATCGGGGTGCCGGCGCAACGTGCCTGTGGACGAGCACGGGGCGTCCAGAAGCACGGCATCGAACGTGCCCGTCGCCTCGGCCGCATCGACCACAAGGATGGTGACGCGATCAGCCAGACGCGTGCGATGAAGGTTCTCGGCAAGGCGCTCGGCCCGCTCCCCGTTCGCCTCCACTGCGGTGACGATGGCGCCAGCGCTTGCAAGCTGCATGGTCTTGCCGCCTGGCGCAGCACACAGATCGAGGACGTGCTTGCCGGCGACATCGCCAAGGAGGCGCGCCGGCAGCTGCGCGGCCCAGTCCTGCACCCAGAAAGCACCGTCCGTGTAACCTTTGAGCGCGCTTACATCCTGTGGGGTTAGCCGCAACCCGCCTGTGGGCAGGGCAATTCCCTCGCCTGGGGGCGCTGCGCCGGGGGCAAGGGAAAGGTCCAGCGGCGGCTCCTGGCGGTGGGCATCTGCAATGGCTTTGGCGGCATCGTCGCCGTAATGGGCCGTCCAGCGCGCCCACAGCCAGGCAGGCGTGTTCGCCTCCACCGGCACACGGGCCAACAGGTCGTCCCTCTCGCGAATCAGCCTGCGCAGGACGGCGTTGGCAAGGCCCGCGAACCCGCCCGTCGACCCGTCCCGCTTCAGAATCGCCACGCCGGCGTTGACGGCGGAGTGGTCGGCCTGGCGCATGAACAAGAGCTGCGCGGCCGACATGCGAAGCACCGCGCGAACGAAAACCGCTTTTTTGGGCAGCGCCTTGTTCATCAATTGGGACAGACACCAGTCGATATCGCCGCGCCTGCGAACGGTGGTTCGCACGATAGCCCTGGCAAAGCTGGTGTCGCGGCCATCAAGGCCTGCGCCGAGGGTGTCGAGGGCGGTTTGGAGGGTGTCGCCATCATCGATGACCGCAGCGATGGCTTGTGCGGCGGCGTGCCGTGCCGGCGTGCCATCGCCTGGCGCGGCACCCTTGCGGCGCCGCGCGGGTTGGGGACGTGGCAAGTCGGTTCTACCCCCAGGGGCCGCCAGCGCGGCGGCCCGATTTGTCAGAGCTGCCCCAAGGCCCGTCCGCCCCTGTGAGGCTGGCAGGATTGGCCTGCATCTCAGCGGCGTATTCGCGCAAAAGGGCGATCCGCTTGGCGGTGTTGGGGTGGGTGGAGAACAGCCCGTCCAGCCGCGCCCCCGACAAGGGGTTGATGATGAACATGTGCGCCGTCGCAGGCACCGCTTCAGCCTCTTCGTTGGGGATGGTGCGCCCGCGCTCCAACTTGTTGAGCGCAGAGGCAAGCCACAACGGCTGACCGCAGATCTCACCACCCAGGCGGTCGGCGGAGTATTCGCGGGTACGGCTGATGGCCATCTGCACCACCATGGCCGCAAGGGGCGCGATGATCATGGTGAGGAGGAGGCCGATCATCCCCAAAGGGTTGTTGCGATTGCCGCCGAACAGGAAGGCGAAGTTGGCGAGCATGGAGATGGCACCGGCGATGGTGGCGGTGATCGTCATGATCAGCGTGTCGCGGTTTTTCACGTGTGCCAGCTCGTGGGCCATGACGCCCGCAATTTCTTCGCGGTTCATGAGCTGCAGGAGGCCGCGGGTGGCAGCAACGGCCGCATTGTCCGGGTTGCGGCCTGTGGCAAAGGCGTTGGGCTGATCCTCGTCGAGGATGTAGACGCGGGGCATTGGCAGTTGGGCGCGCGCGGCAAGTTCACGCACGATCCCATAATATTCGGGCGCGGACCGCTCATCCACCTCGCGCGCATGGTGCATTTTGAGGACGAGCTTATCGGAGTTCCAGTAGGCGAACAGGTTCATCGCCACGGCAACGCCGAGGGCGATCATCATGCCGGTGGCGCCGCCGATCATGAAGCCGACGCCCATGAAAAGCGCCGTCATCCCTGCCAGGAGGAGGGTTGTACGGAAAAAGTTCATCCGGTCTCTCGCGCATGAAGCAACTGTTCGTTGCCATGAATATTTGTATGCGCAAGCGGTGCGGCAATAGTATGCCCCAGAGCAGGCCGGCACTGCGGCGCTTTGTGCGATGGGGCTCGTCGCTCCAAAGCACGAGGCAATTTGTTGGGCCCGACGGGATCCAGTCAGGCCAGAACGGCTCTAGGCGGCGCTGCCTGCTTCCTGGTCAGGCTCCCAGCGCAGCACCACGAACTTGGGCCGGTTGAAGAGGCTGCCGATGGGGCCGAGCGAAATGGTCTTGATGGGTTTGGCGCCGACGCCTTGGTAAACGCGCATGGCGGCATCTGCGGTGGAGCTTGCCTCCGTGCGCCAGGCTTTCTTGTTGCGCCGCACCACCTCGTTGCCGAGCCAACGCAGGAGGCCTGTGCCGATGCCGCGGCCCCTTGCGATGGGGTCCACCTTGAAGCCTTCAAGGTAGAGTTCGTCGGACCGCCCGCGTTTGAGTGTGGCAAGGGTCAACAGGTAGCGCGCGGTGCCATTGGCGGTGCCGAAATGGTCGCGAAAGCGGGACCATTGGGGCCAGACGGATCCTTCGCCGTCCATTCTGTAGGAAATGCAGCCTGCGATCTCGCCGTTGACGAGGGCAATGCAGATCCTGTCTTGCCGTGTGCGGTGGCCGATGACCTCTTGGCGCACCTCGGGCAGGCCGATCACCCGGTTTAGGGTGGCGCGCTGGGCCACGGAATAGCGGGCCGCTTCGACGGCCAAATTGTCCGGCACAGGCGAAACGAGCATCCAGTCACCCCCTTGGGCGACGATGCATTCGGCAGGCACGGCGGCATGTGTCTCAACAGTCATGGTGCGTCTTTCTGCCGAAGCCATAAGCAACGTCAACCCCTGCGCCGCCCCCAATTCCCGCAAAACTGCAACCCAAAGCTGCCACACCCCACACAAGATGCGAGAAAGCCACGCACCCGCAAAGGCCTCTGCGGCCTGTTGTGGCACAATGCGTCGGTTAGGCGTCGCCGCCGTCGGACGCCTCACGGGCCATCGTCAGCAAAGCCTCGCGGTTGAGCGTGAATTCGCTGTCGCGCCAGCGGGCAATCAGCGCGTGGAGGGTGTTGCCGAGGCGGGGCCCTTCTGGAATGCCGGCAGCAATCAAGTCTTCGCCTGTGATCGGCAGGACCGGCTGGACCCAGCGGCGGGCTTCCACGATGAGGTGCGGCCAATCGACGACCACAATTCCGCGCGAGAGGGCAAGCATAAGACCGTCCGCGAACGTGTCGGGCCCATAGTCATAAAGAAGGTGTTTAACGTGGGGGGCCGAACGGGGCGGAAACTGCCGCGCGGCCTCCAACGCCGCGAGCCCTCGCGCGCGATCCCTGCGGGACATTTTGAGTGTGTCGGCAAGGTGGGCGTAGGCCTCAGCATCGTACTGGCAAAGGGCGGCAAGGCCGAGAACGGGCGTTGGGGTGCGGCCGGCCCGCAACTCCACATCCGCAAGGGCGGCATAGCTTGACGGGCTGAGGGGACCTTTGGTGAACCCGGAAAAAAACCCCCCGTCCACCATCACGGGGATCACCTCATTGGCCCGCGGCGCACACAATAGGCGCATGACCTCGTTGTGGATGCGCTCGGCGGACAGGTGTTTGAGCGTGTCTACATGGCGGTGGGCTGCGGCAAGGCCTATGGGGTCGAGGGGGCCTTCACCATAGGCTGCGTGGAGGCGGAAGAAGCGCAGGATTCGCAGGTGATCTTCCAGGATGCGCGTGTCGGCATCGCCGATGAAGCGCACGCGGCGGGCCAGGCAGTCGGCAAGACCGCCCACGTAGTCGGTGCCGTTGCCCTCACGGTCCACGTAAAGGCCGTTGATGGTGAAGTCGCGCCGCGCAGCGTCCCGTGCCCAGTCCTTGGTGAAGCGCACGGTGGCGCGCCTGCCATCGGTGGAGACGTCCTCGCGCAGGGTCGTCACCTCGAACGGCAGGCCCGCGGCGACAATGGTCAGCGTGCCATGGGCAATGCCGGTCTCGTGGACCCTGAGGCCGGCATTCTTTGCCGCTTCGGCGACCACGTTGGGCAAAGCGTCGGTTGCCACATCAAGGTCGGCGACCGCCTCGCCCATCAGCGTGTTGCGCACAGCGCCGCCCACAATGCGCGCCTCGCCGACTGGCTGTAAGGCATCAAACAGCTGACCGAGGGCATCGCCCTTCAGCCAAATGGCATCAAGGGCGAAGCGTTCACTCACTCCTGAAGCCGCCGGGGACGAGTTCACCGTCCTTGTACTGGGCGGGGACGTAGACGCCTGTGCGCTCGCTTCCCGAAATGGCGAAGTAGATGAACCCTGCCACCACCAGCGCCCCGCCGATCAGGGTGAGGGTGAACCTTGCCGGGCCAAGGTCGGTAAAGCGTGCACCGGCCGGCCCACGGGTGGCCAGTCGATAGACCAGGAACACCACGAACGGCAGGAGAAAGAGGACGATTTGCGTAATAACAACTCGGATCATTCTCGCCTTAGCCGTTCGTTTACCGCACGCAAGATCCCGGCGGTGACGCCCCAAATCCTGCGATCGCGATACATGATCTCGTAAAAACGCCGGGTGGTGCCGTCGTGGGAGACGGCCACCTGGCGCTGGTTCGCACCGCTCATAACATGCCGCCACGGCGCGACAAATACGGATGACACCTCTCCCGGGTCGGGGACGAGGAGGGCCTTGCGCTGCACCAATGCAAGGACCGGAACGACGCGAAATCCCGTGCGCGTCACATAATGGTCCGCCCTGCCGATGACGTGGAGGGCGTCGGTGGGAAGGGCAATCTCCTCAAATGCCTCGCGCAAGGCAGCGTCCCGAGGCGTTTCGCCCTCTTCGATCTTGCCGCCCGGCAGGGCCACCTGGCCGGGGTGGGCCGGAAGGTGGGCGGCGCGCTCGGTAAAAACCAGTGACAGCGCGCCGTCTTCCCCTGCGGTGAGGGCCAGCAGAACGGCCGCATCGCGCGGGGGCGGGTCGTCCTTGGCGGGGGTGAGGTGCGGGTTGAGGGCATGGTCGCCATCGATGATGCGGCCCGCTGACGCGTCCTCCGCAGGGTCGAGCGAGGCGGCGCGCGCCAAGATATCGGCAAGTTCCCCATCGCCAGGATGGGGCGGTGCGACGTGGACCGGGTCCTCGTCCGATCCCGCAGGCAGGGCGTTGGCAGCACTGCTTGCGATCGTGCCGTTGCGCTCAATCATGGGACGGGCGAGGCGGGGCTGTCGCCGGCGGAAGCGGTCTGAGAGGGGTCGAAGACGAAGTGGGCGCCATCGCTCCAGATGCCGAACCGTTCCACACCGTCCACCATTTCAAGGCTTGCAAGCTCCACAAGCTCCATTGCCGCCGCGCGGGTTAGGCGCGCGTCGAGGCCTCCGCGCACTCGCACATAGGGCTTCAATCCCATGGTGCCGACCTCTGTCTCGAATCTCAGCGGATGATCGGGCCCGATGGCGATCACGTCTCCGACATTGGTCCGCGCTGTGATGACGCGCGCTTCTCCCTCCCCTTCAGGCACGATCTCCACCGCTAAAAACGGCACATCGGCCACCGCAATGGTCACTTTTTCGACAGGTGTGACGAGGACATATGAGCCGTCGCCTTCGCGCCTCAAGATGGAGGCAAACAGCCTGACGAGGCGCTCACGGTCAATTTTCGAGCCGTTATAGTGCCATGACCCATCGGCCAGAATTTCCATGGGGATGGGGCCGCAATCGGGTGGGTCCCAGCGGTCCACGGGGGCAGCGCCGCCGCCAAGCTCTTCGGCGCGCTTGAGGAGGGCGGCCAGCGCGCTTGTGGGAGTGCCATGCTTCCGATCGTCGCTGCCCGTCAAAGCCCACCCCCGCGCCGTTGCATGTTAAAGGGCGATGGTGAACCCTATTTAGGACGCATTCAATGCGCCTTAAGGCCAAGCCGGCGGCGCCGGATGACCGTCACCCACTGCCGACCATGAACAAATGGTTAGGCGACGCGAGCACGACGCTTGCATTTTATACAGAGCGGACGAATTGCGGCTGAGAGCCCGGAGGTTTGTATGAACGAGCTGAGCCCCATCGCGCGCGAGCACGACGAGGCGCTGGCCGCGGAGGCGGAGGCCGCAGTCGCGAGAGTGCGTGAGGCGAAGAGCGAGGTGGACCGCGTCATTTTCGGCCAGAGCGACGTTGTCGAGCGCTCGCTGATTGCCGTCTTGTGTGGCGGTCACGCGCTTTTGGTGGGCGTGCCGGGTTTGGCAAAGACCAAGCTCGTGGCAACGCTCGGCACGGTGCTTGGCCTACAAGAACGGCGCATCCAGTTCACGCCCGACCTGATGCCGTCCGACATTTTGGGCGCTGAGGTTTTGGAGCAGACAACGGCGGGCGAGCGTGCGTTCCGCTTCATCCAAGGGCCGATCTTTGCCCAGCTGATCATGGCGGACGAGATCAACCGCGCCTCGCCGCGCACACAGTCCGCACTGCTGCAGGCCATGCAGGAGGGCTTTGTGACCATTGCAGGCAGCGCCCACACGCTGCCGACGCCTTTCCACGTCCTTGCCACCCAAAACCCCTTGGAGCAGGAGGGCACCTATCCTCTGCCTGAAGCCCAGCTCGACCGCTTCTTGATGCAGGTGGACGTTGATTACCCCGATCGCGAGGCAGAGCGCCGCATCCTTATGGAGACGACAGGCGTCGAAGAGGCTGAGGCGCGCCCTGTCCTCACCCGCGATGAGTTGATGAGCCTTCAGACCCTCGTCAGGCGCCTGCCTTTGGGGGAGAGCGTGGTGGAGGCGATCCTCGACCTGGTGCGGGCAGCGCGGCCAGACGACAACGAGGCTTATCGCGATCAGATCGCCTGGGGTCCTGGGCCGCGGGCGAGCCAATCCTTGATGCTTGCCACCCGCGCCCGCGCACTCCTGGACGGGCGCCTTGCCCCCTCCCGCGAAGATGTGATTGCGCTGGCCGAGCCGGTGCTGCAGCACCGCATGGCGCTCACCTACTCGGCAAGGGCGGACGGCAAGACCGTGCGCGGCATCATCGCCGAAATCGCGGCCAACCTCTAAGGCCGGCAGGGGCATGTTCGAGCGGTTCAGGCGCGGGCCAGACACTGAGGAGGCCGCCTCTCCTGAGGCGGCGATGACGGTTGCCAAGGCGGCCGCTGCCAACCTGCCGGAGCTTCTGGTGGAGGCAAAGCGCGTTGCCGCGTCCGTCGCTGCAGGCTGGCACGGACGCCGCAGGCCAGGCCCTGGCGAGACGTTCTGGCAGTACCGCCCGTTCGACTTCGGCGAGCCTGCACGGCGGATCGACTGGCGCCGCTCGGCCCGTGACGACACCCTGCTCGTGCGCGAGAGGGAGTGGGAGGCGGCCCACACGGTACTCCTGTGGGTGGATCGCACCGCCTCCATGCGTGCCCGCTCCCGCCTTGCCACAGCCTCCAAGGAAGAGCGGGCCGTTGTGCTCCTCCTTGCCCTTGCGGACCTTTTGGGGCGCGGTGGGGAGAGGATCGGTCTGATGGGTGGCCCACCCGCAAGCGCCCGTCGCAACGCTGCCGACAGAATTGCCGAGACCCTCGTGGACCGGTCCCTTGCCGAGCGCGAAAGGCCCGATATCGGTGCGGTCCGCCGACACAGCGATGTTGTGCTGATCGGCGACTTTTTGGATCCTATGGCGGAGTGGGAGGCGGTCTTCGGTGCGCTCGCCTCGCGCGGCGCGCGCACCCACCTGGTGCAGGTGCTCGACCCTGTGGAGGAGCGCTTTCCTTTCGATGGACGCACACGGTTCGTGGACCCTGAATCCGGACTTGCCTTCCTTGTGGGCAAGGCCGAGGCGTGGCGCACAGGCTATCAGGACACTTTGGCCGCCCATAAGACGGCGCTCCATCGTCAGGCGCGGCGATTGGGCTCCTCGTTGATTGTCCACCACACGGACAAGTCGGCAGCGCCTGCCCTTCTTGCCTTGCGCGGCGCTTTGTCGGGCGAGAGGGATGGGTGAACGGATGAACTTGCGCGCCCAAAACACCCATCACGGAAGGACCCGGCCAGTATGACGAGCCTTGTCTTTGGCGCGCCGGCCGTGTTGTGGGCGCTTTTGTTGCTGCCCGTGTTGTGGTGGCTGTTGCGGGCAACGCCGCCGCGCCCTCGGGACGTGACGTTTGCGCCAACCCGCCTCCTGTTCCAGCTGATGAAGCGGGAGGAAACGCCTTCGCGCACGCCCTGGTGGCTGATGCTGATCCGCCTGATGTTGGCCGCGCTTATCATCCTTGCTCTCGCCCGCCCTGTGCTTCAGCCCGAGCCGCCGACCGCCATCGGCGATGGCCCGCTCCTGCTTGCCATTGACGACACCTTTGGCGCAGCGAGCGATTGGGACGCCCGCGTGACCCGCGCCGAGCGGCTGATTGGCGAGGCCGAGGCTGCCGACCGTGCGGTGATCCTTGCAGGCACGGCCGACCCGTCGATGCCTTTGACCGCCGGCACCCCATCCGAAGCGCGCGAGATTTTGCGTAGCATGCGTCCGCAGCCCTGGCCGGCGCGTCGCGGTGCGTTCGCCGCCCGTGTGGAAGGTCTCGAGCTTGGCGGTGCCGCATGGCTCGCCGACGGCCTCGGGGGGGAGGGGGACGACGCCTTCATTGCAGCGCTGGAGAGCGCCAGCGCCACACCACTGCGGGTGGTCCTGCCCGAACAAGGCTCGGTGATCGGCATTTCGGACGTTGCAAATAGCGGCGAGGGGATGGTCGTCACCATGGTGGCCGACGCCGACCCCGGCCAACTGCCCCGGCGTGTGCGCGTGTTGGACCCCCGCGGTTTTGTCCTCGGTGAGGCGGAGGCCACCTTTACCGCAGGCGCGACCACCGCTGAGGCCACCATCGACCTGCCCACAGAGCTTCGCAACGATGCCATGCGGGTGACCGTTGCAGGGGTGCGCAATGCCGCCGCCGTCAGGTTGATCGACGATCGCTTCAGGCGGCGCTCCGTGGGGTTGATTGCAGGCACCTCGTTCGATCTTGCCCAGCCTTTGTTGTCGCCTCTCCACTATCTGCGGGCCGCTCTGGCGCCCTCTGCTGATCTTCGCGAGCCGACCGCGCGGGACCTTCCTGGCGCCATCGACGAGCTGATCGACGCGGGCACCTCCGTCATCATCCTGGCGGACGTGGGCACGCTCCTCCCCTCAACGCAGGATGCTTTGGCCAGGTGGATCAATGCCGGCGGCGTGCTTGTGCGCTTTGCAGGCCCGCGCACCGCCGACGGGATGGATGATCTGATCCCCGTCCCGTTGCGCGATGGGGCACGCACCCTGGGCGGCACCTTGTCCTGGGACGAGCCTCAGCCGTTGACGGAGTTTGCCGAGCAAGGGCCGTTCGCAACGCTCAACGTGCCTGACGATGTGGTGGTGACGCGCCAGGTGCTGGCTGAACCCTCCATCGCGCTCACCGAACGCACCTGGGCGTCCCTTGCCGATGGCACGCCTTTTGTCACAGGCCGCAATGTGGGCGGGGGCTGGGTGGTTTTCTTCCACGTGACCGCCGATCCCAACTGGTCGACGCTCCCGTTGTCGGGAACGCTCGTGGAAATGCTGCGTGCAGTGGTGGACCTGTCCTCCGTCACGGCAACGGCGGAAACGGCCGAAGGTGGCACCGCCTTGCCCCCTTACCGCGCCCTTGATGGGATGGGCCGCCTTGTGGCGCCCGGCCCGCTGGTGGAGCCTTTGGTGCGCACCGCCGACCTTCAGCTCGGCCCGCAACACCCGCCGGGGCTTTACGGGGCCGACGGGGCGTTCCGCGCCATCAATCTGTTGAATGCTGGCGAGACGCTTGCCCCCATCAACGCCGACACCCTTGGGGCTGCAACGCGACTGCCCTACACATTTGACGGTCCGACCGAATTGAAGGGGACCCTTTTGACCATGGCTGCATTGCTCCTCCTTGCCGATGCCCTGGCCATCCTCCTTCTGATGGGAGCTTTCCGGCGGCCTGCGGTCACGGCGCTGGCGCTCGTTTTCCTTCTGCCGATGGCGCAGGACGGGATGGCCCAGACGAGCGATGCCACGCAATTTGCCATGGATGCGTCGCTGCAGACCCGCCTGGCCTATGTGGCCACAGGCAACGCGAACCTCGACAGGGTGAGCGAGGCAGGGCTCACGGGCCTGTCGCGCGCGCTGACACGCCGCACGGCTGTGGAGCCAGCCGCCCCGATGGGCGTCAACCTTGAGACGGACGAGCTTGCGTTCTTCCCGCTCCTTTACTGGCCTGTGTCGGCTGACAGCGACCGCCCGTCGGACGTCGCCATCGCCAGGGTGGACGCCTACATGAAGAATGGCGGGACCATCTTGTTCGACACGCGCGACCAGGCCGGCGCCGGTGTGATGATGGGCACCACGGCCGCGACCATGGCCTTGCGCCGCATTCTCGACGGGCTCGACATTCCCTCCCTTGAGCCCGTGCCGCCTGACCATGTGCTGACGAAAACGTTCTACCTCCTGCAAGGCTTTCCTGGCCGATGGAGCGGCGGGCCTTTGTGGGTGGAGACCATCAGCGGGGACAGGCGCGAGGGGCGTCCCGCCATTGCCGGCGATGGCGTGTCCCCCATCCTCATCACCGCCAACGACCTTGCCGGCGCCTGGGCGGTGAGCGATGACGGTGGCTTCATGTTCCCCACCGTTCCCAACGACCCCTATCAGCGCGAGCTTGCCATTCGCGCTGGCATCAACATTGCCATCTACACGATGACGGGGAACTACAAGGCCGACCAGGTGCACATCCCAGCCCTCCTGGAGCGGCTCGGCCAGTGAGTGTGTGCCAAAGCGTGTTGCGTAAGGGGAGTTGAGCGCCATGGATTGGACCGTTGAGTTCGCGCCGTTCATCCCCGTTTGGGCGGTCGTCGCCTTCGCCGTGTTGGGCGTCGTCCTTGCCGGCATCGGCGTGTTGCGCCGTGTCCGCGGGGCGGCGGTGCGCGTCGTCGCCGTCATCTTGTTTGCCGCAGCACTCCTCAACCCCGCGCTTCAGAGCGAAATCCGCGAACCTTTGGACGGTGTCGTCGCCGTTGTGGTGGACCGCACCCAAAGCCAACGCGCCGCGGGCCGTGTGGAGGCCAGCGATGCCATCGCCGCCAGGGTGATTGAGCGGCTCGAAGCCACCCCCGGCCTTGAGGTGCGCGACATCACCGTCGATCGTGCCGCCGCCGATGAAGACGGCACCACCCTCTTCGGCCCCCTTGCCGACCTTCTGGGCGACGTGCCGCCTGACAGGATTGCCGGCGCCATCCTCATCACCGACGGCCAGGTCCATGACGTGCCTGAGGACGCCCCCTTCGAGGCGCCCATCCACGGCCTCGTTGTGGGTGAGCCTGGGGAGCGTGACAGGCGCATCGAAATTGTCGCCGCACCGCGCTTCGGTCTTGTGGGCTCCGTCCAGGCGATCCGCGTGCGGGTGGCGGACACAGGGTCCGATGAGGGCTCGATCAGTGTGCCGCTGACGGTCAAGATCGATGATCAGGTGAGCCAGGAGAGGATGGTCACCGTCGGCGAGGTGGTGGAGATTCCCGCCCCCATCGAGCACGGCGGCGACACCTTCATACAATTCTCCGTCCCGCCTTTGGATGGGGAGCTGACCGACACCAACAACACTGCCGTTGCCATTGTGGAAGGCGTGCGTGAGAACCTGCGCGTCCTGCTGGTCTCGGGCGAGCCGCACGCGGGGGAACGCACCTGGCGCAACCTCTTGAAGTCCGATGCGGCGGTGGACCTTGTGCACTTCACCATTCTGCGCCCGCCTGAAAAGCAGGACGGGACGCCCATCAACGAACTGTCGTTGATTGCCTTTCCAACGCGCGAACTGTTCAGCCAGAAGATCGACGAGTTCGACCTCATCGTCTTCGACCGCTACCACCGCCGCAACGTGCTGCCGGCGCTTTATTTCGACAACATTGCCCAGTACGTCATCAACGGCGGGGCGGTGCTGATTGCTGCCGGGCCCGATTATGCCGGCCCCCGCTCGGTCTACCACACGCCCCTTGCCGCCGCCCTTCCCGCCGCGCCGTCGGGCTCGGTGCTTGAGGAGCCTTTCAGGCCGACGGTGTCGGAGAGGGGGGCGCGCCACCCCGTCACCCGCGATTTGCCGGGCTCAGAGGCCGAGCCACCCCAGTGGAGCGAATGGTTCCGCCAGATCGAGGCCGTACCGGTCGCAGGCGAGACGGTGATGAACGGCGCACGCGAAACGCCTCTCCTGGTCCTGTCGCGCGAGGGGGAAGGCAGGGTCGCCATGATGCTGTCTGACCACATTTGGCTGTGGGCCCGCGGGTTCGATGGCGGCGGCCCCCATGTGCCTTTGATGCGCCGCCTGTCCCACTGGTTGATGCAGGAACCCGAGTTGGAGGAGGAGAAGCTGCGCCTCGTCTCAGGCCCGGGCACGCTGACGGTGGAGCGCCAGACCCTCTCCGATACGGTCGAAGACGTCACCCTCGAAACCCCGACCGGCGAAACGGTGACGGTGACTTTGAGCGAGCAGCGCCCGGGCCTGTGGCGTGCCTCGGTGGATACCGCCGACATGGGGCTTTATCGCGCCACCGACGGCAGCCTGACCGCGCTCGGCCATGTGGGTCCTGCCAACCCTTTGGAGGCGCGTGACCTTCGCTCCGACACCGCCGCCCTTGAAGGGATTGCCTCGGCCACCCGCGGTTCGGTCCGCCGCGTGCGCCCCGGCAGCGAGCCGCCGCGCATCCTCATGCGCACCGAAGGCCGCTCCATGACGGGGAGCGACTGGGTGGGCCTGAAGCGTTCGGGCGCCAGCGAGCTTGTGGGCGTGGACCGTCTGCCTTTGTTCGCAGGTTTCCTGGGCCTTGCCCTTCTGCTTGCCGCAGCATCGGGCACTTGGTGGCGTGAGGGTCGCTGACGCCATGCTTCGCGCCGGGGGCTGATGTGTCGGGCGCAGCATCAATGTGCCTTGCCCCGCCCGAAGGCAGGCGCATTGCGGTCATGGGGGTATGCGGGGGGATCGGCCGCGCCCTTGCTGCCGCGCTGACGGAGGCGGGGTGCGAGGTGATCGGCCTTGACCGTCCTGCCGCCTTCGACAGTTCGCCGCCCCCTCAATGTGCCGAGCATATGGCCGTCGATGCCACGGATCAGGTGGCCCTTTCTGCCGCGTTCACCACTATCGGCACGCTCGACGGTTTGGCGAACCTTGCAGGCTTTTCAGGCACCCGCACGGCGGTTGCCGAAACAGACCCCGCCCTGTGGCATGAGGTGGTGGAGGGCAACCTCTCAAGCGCTTTCCTTGTGTCGCGGTCGGCCATTCCGTGCCTCTTGCGGGGCACGGACCCGTCGGTTGTGATGGTGTCCTCAGGGCTCGCGGCCAAAGCTGTGCCAGGCTACGGCCCTTATGCTGCGGCAAAGGCTGCGGTGCTGTCGCTCACCCGCGTCTTGGCGGCGGAGGTGGCGCCCGAGGTGCGGGTCAACGCCGTCGCACCCTCTGCGGTGGAAACGGCATTTCTGATGGGCGGCACGGGCCGTCCCCAGCGCGCCATCGGGTTCGACCGTGACGCTTACATTTCCACCGTACCATTGGCCCGCATGGCGGTGGCTGACGACGTTGTGGGGCCGATCCTGTTCCTCCTCGGCCCATCGTCCGCCTATGTGACCGGCCAGACGCTCCACGTGAACGGTGGGCTGATCACACCCTAGGGTGTGGACCAATCAGCTTGCATGACAAGCCGGTAGAAGCGGGGCAAGATCAACCCTGGCCCCACCACACCGGGCTCACCGGTTGGTGTGTGTCAATTGCATCCTGCTCTTGGGGATTTATGGTTGTGGAGTGGCGGCATGGCCGTGCGTGCGATCAATGGAGAACACCCTTATGCGGATCACCACGCAGTGCCGCGTCGGCCTCCGTCATTGCCTCATGGGCGCCGGCCTTGCGGTGATCATGCTTTTTGGTGCGGCGGGGCCCTTGGCGGCCCAGACGAGCGAGGCCGAGCCGGCGCCATCTGTCGGTGATGCCATGGACCTTGCAACGCCTTTGGCGCCGGCCAAAACCGGTTCGCCGCGCCAAACGTTTGTGAATTTCCGCAACCTGGTCAGAGGCGCAGCGCGCGACTTGGACAAGGCGTTCGCACTGTCGGAGGACGACGATGCGTTCTTCGATTCACCGCAAGTCCAAAAATTGAAGCGGGAGGCGTCTGCCCAGCTCTACCGGGCTGCGACGACGCTGGACCTATCGGCTATCGCACCGGCAAACCGCGGCTCGATCGGGGTCAACGCTGTGCTCCTGCTTGAGGAAGTTCTGGACAGGCTGCCGGCGATCGACGTGGCTCAGATTCCCGATGCGGCGGCCATCGCCGCAGGTGCCGCACCCAGAGGGTGGACCGTTCCTGGCACGCAATTGAGGATGATGCGCCTGGAAGCTCCGTCGGGCGAACCTCGCTTTTTGTTCTCAACGGATACGGTGGCGCGCCTTCACGCCGACTACGAGTTGATCCGCACCTTCCCCAAGAGCGCGCCAGACGCCATCGATCTTTACAAGAACTTTGTCGCCGGACCCGGGTTGGTCGTACCGACGGAGTTTTACAATTATATCCTCGATCTGCCGCCCTGGACCCGCGAGCTCTACTACGACCAGGCCGTCTGGCAGTGGATCGCATTGACCATCGTGACGATCATGGTCGTCGTTGCGACGTGGATCATCGTCCGCTGGGAGTTGAAACGATCCCCCGCGCGCGGTGATCTGGCGCGCGCGCTCGGCCGGTTGTTGGCGCCATTGGCGGTGATTTTGCTTCTCGGGCTCTATGATGCTGTCATCGATGACTTGGTCAATCTCACAGGCAACGTCCTTGCATCGGCCGAACTTGTCATTGAAACCATTCAGACACTGGTCGCCGCCGCCTTTTTGTTGCTCACGTTCAATGCCCTTGCTGCCTTGGTGGTGGCCTCGCCGCGCATCAAGAGCGAAAGCCTTGATGCAAGTTTGATACGGCTGATCTTCCGATCCATTGGTTTCATTGTCGCCGGCTACGTCATCTTCATGGGCGCCACACGGATTGGATTGCCGGTTTATGGTGTTGTCGCCGGTCTTGGTGTGGGTGGCCTTGCCATCGCTTTGGCGGTCCGTCCGACATTGGAGAACTTCGTCGGTGGGATCATCCTTTATGCCGACAGGCCCGTTCGGGTGGGGGACTTTTGCAAGTTCGGCAATATGGTGGGCACTGTGGAGGCCATCGGCCTTCGCTCCACGAAGGTGCGCGGGCTCGATCGCACACTGGTGACGGTGCAAAACTCTGAGTTTTCGCAGCTGTCGATCACCAACTTCAGCCGGCGGGACTCCAACCTGCTGCACACCAATATTGGTTTGCGCTACGAAACAACGGCGCAGCAGCTCCGCGCCATCATCGCCGACACGGACGAGATGCTGCGCACGGACGAAAGGATCCAGGCGGACACCGTGCGCGTGCGCTTCCGCAATATTGGAGATTACTCGCTGGATCTCGAACTCTGGGCCTATGTCGACACCGATGAGTGGGCGCAGTTCTTGAAGGTTCAGGAGGACGTCTTCTTTAAGGTGATGGAGATTGTGGAGCGCAACGGATCCGCCTTCGCACTTCCCTCGCAGACCACGTATTTGGGCACCAACACTTTGTCCCCGTCGGCAAGCGCCCAGGAGGCGTCGGATGCCGACAGGCTGATGCCCGCCGCAGGGCTGCGCTCCTAAAGCATTCTAGGGAACAGCGGAAATCACCAAGAATGCGCCGAAAATGACAAGGTGTACGCCCCCTTGCAGGACGGTTGTGCGCCCAGTCCCGAGGGTGAGCGTGCACGCGAACAAGGCAAGGACCAGAAGAACGATGTGCTCGGCATCCAAACCAAGCGTCAATGGAATGCCCATGACGATGGAGGCCACCGCCACGACAGGAATGGAGAGCCCGATGCTGGCAAGGGACGAGCCCAGCGCCAAGTTGAGGCTGCGCTGAAGGAGGTTTGCGCGCGCAGCACGCACGGCCGCCAAGCCTTCGGGCATCAACACCACAGCGGCAATCACCACCCCCACGAAGGAGCCCGGCAGCCCGGCAAGCGCCACAGCGCTTTCAACCGCCGGTGAGAGACCCTCTGCGATCAAGACCACCCCCACGAGCGCCAGCACAAGAAGCACGAGGCTTGCCAGGAAGGCCGGCCGCGGCGGTGGCGGGTGCGGCTCGTCAGGGTCATCACCAATGAAGTATTCGCGATGCTTGAAGGACTGCACAAACAAAAACAGCCCGTAAAGGATGAGCGACAGCGCAGCGACGCCAAGCAACTGACCTGTGGAGTAGGACGGCCCCGGGACAGCGACGGTAAAGTTCGGCAAGATCAACGCCAGGACCGCAAGGGTGCCGAGCACGCCCAGCGCCCCGGTCGCCCCGTGGACCTGAAACCCCTGCTCATGATGGCGGATCCCGCCGACGAGGAGGCAAAACCCCACAATGCCGGTCGTCACGATCATAAAAGCGGCGAACACGGTGTCCCTTGCGATCTCCGACGCGCCGTCCTCGATGGTCGCCATCATGGACAAGATGAGCGCCACCTCGATCACCGTGACCGATACGGCAAGCACCAGTGAACCGAAGGGTTCGCCAACGCGCAACGCAATCACCTCCGCATGGTGGACCGCCGAAAAGACTGCGGCCACCATGAGGATGGCAGCGGCGATCTGCACAAGCGGCAACGCCAAGGGGATGACGTGGGCCACCTCCAGCCCTGCAAACGCGGCGGCCGCCACAGGAACCGCAAGGACCCAAGCGGGGTGCACCCGCGCGCTGTGGTGAGGCATCGATTTCAGCCATGGTTAGAGGGTGATCGTGTCGAAGGCGCCGCCCATCGACCAAACGGTTCGATCGGCGGCAAACGTGGCAAGGCGGACGCAGCCTTCACCAGTCTTCCCATCCACCATCAATTCGCTGGAAAAGAAACCCCTCTCGACCGGCACCGGGGCGCTACTCGAACAACCCGGGCCGGCTATGGGTCCTTGGCTGGGGCAAGGGCGTCGGGCCGTTCGATCGCAAGTGTTGCTTTGAGGTGGGCCCAGGTTGCGGCCTCGAAGGCGTCCGGCCAGTCGACGCCCCAGCGCTTGGCAAGCCTTTGGGCGCGGGGCAGGTAGGCTTTGGCGTAGGCAAGGTTCGTTGCAATCAGCGCATCGCGCTCCGGAACCGGGGGCGGCAGTGAGGCAAGAAGGGCCTTCTGTTCCTCGGTGATGAGCCGGTTGAGGTGGAGAGCGCCACCGCGATGGGGTGCCGCCGTCTCCTCAACCAGGAGCCCCACCAGAAGGTTGCGCAGATGAAAGACGCCCAACACGCCATTCAAATACTCTTGCCGCCCAATCGCCAGATGCAACAGCCCTAATACCCTAAGAAACTCTTCGAACTGATACTTGAGGCGGGCAGGGCTCGGCTTCGGGTCGGGCGATGCCGTCGAGGCGGTGGCGAACAGACCATCATGATCGAACACCGTCTTCAGGTTTGCCTGGTTCTGGAGGCGCATCTGTTCAGGCTTCAGGATCACCACGTCGGTGCGCGTCCAGTCCTTGGTGATGGCGTTGATGAGCGCGGGTCGGGTGGTGCGGTCCCACCACAGGACGATGGTGCCCGTACGCTCCACGGCAGCGCGCCAGAGGGTGGCGGCCTCGTCACTCGGACCGTCTGTGGCGACCATCACGAAATCGATGTCGCTGTAGGCATCGGCGAGCCCGTTGGCGACACTGCCGCTCAGAAAGAGGGCGCGGATGTGCGGCGTACCGACGAGGGCATCAGCAATGGTCTGGATGATCTCGGCCCGGTCCACTGGTAAACGTCCTTAGCAAGATCATAAGGTTAGCGGCGGACAGGTTACCGACGCCATGCCACAACAAAGTGGGCCGACGGACGGGCGCGTACAACGTCTCCGGCGCGAATTGTCAGGCGCGCAGGACATCGGCAACCGTGTCGCCAGCGGCTGTCACAATGTCTGGCTGACAGCACCCCTACTGATCGCCGATTTGGGTGGTGCGGACCCGTGTCGCCAAGCACCGGTGGCCGTATCGCCGGCGTGACCTTCTGCGCCCATGGTGGGTCACTTGAAGCAGGGCAAAATGGCCCTCCCGTCAAAACAATCTGACAGATGGCCGCGGGCGATCGGGCGCGGCTCGCAATGGCGTTGACCGTAGACCGAGAGAAGGCCGGCGTACACGGACAACGTGGACAATTCCACAATGATGACATCGACTTGGGGGCGTCGCGGGGATGTTGTCCTGAGGCGGTAACGCCAGGCCAGTTGCTGCATTTGACCGCCGCCGGATCAAGTCAGTCCCTGTAGCGTCAACTAAACTGGACAATAGCGAGCGTAAATTTGTATTGACACATCTGGCAGGCCTGACTAGCGTCTCCTGTGACGGTGGGTCGCGGGAAGGACGCGAGCTGTCATTGGAGGGCATTTGATGGCTTACGAAAAGCAGACGGCAGACTTGGACGATCCAGATCGGATCTGGCCGACAGGATTGACGATCAGAGAGTCAGAAGAGATTCACAAGCACATCATCGATGGTGCGCGCGTGTTCTTCGTCATCTCTTTGGTCGCGCACGTACTTGTGTACGTCCTGTCCCCCTGGAGCTTCTGAAAGGACTTAGATCATGAACCAAGGACGGATTTGGTGCGTCGTTAATCCGACGGTGGGGCTGCCACTGTTCATCGGTGGTGTGCTGGTTGTTTCGCTGATCGTGCATTTTGTTGTGCTTGGGCACACGGAATGGTTCTCAGCCTTCATCCGCGGCGTCGGCAGCTAATCGCTGACGCCACAACGGCAATCGGCTCGGGTGCCGCTGATTGCCGACGCGTGGGTGCCGCGCAATAATACCAACTGGTGATGGGACGGGCGGAGACGGATCATGACGCCGAATGTGCGCATTTACCCAAGCGAACAGGCCGCTCTGGATGCCGACGCGCGGCTTGCCGAGAGTGGCTTTACCGACCGTGCCGTGCTGTTGCCCAGCAATGTGGCAGGCACGGAGGAAAAGGCTGTCCGCGAGGCGGTCCGGGAAGGTAAACTCCCCCAGCGCTTTGAGAAAATCTCCATCCAAAGCTTGAAAGACGGGCGTGCTGTGGTTGCCGTTGAGGCCCCGTTTGGCCTGTCGGAAACCGCAGTCGATATCATGGATACCGGCGAGTGCGTCGATACCGATCGTCTGCGTCGCTACGAGATCAGTGATCCAGCGCCTTTCTCGGACGCATTGGGCCTGCCGGTCCTGTCGTCGTCGAAGGCGACGAACTCGTTGACAGATTCCAGTTGGAGCCTGTCATCCTCTCTGGGTATGGGGCTCCTCAGCAAGAACCCTGCGCCACTGTCGTCGGCCATTTCCTGGCGGACGTTGTCCAAGCCCAAAGGTAAGGGTGAGTGGAGGCGCAGCTTCGGCTTCCCGCTTCTGAGCAGGAAAGCGGCGCCATTGTCGTCCATGTTCGGGATGGGCACACTGTCACGGCCGTCGTCGAAGAAGACCTCGAGCTTTGGGTTTCCTCTTCTGTCCAGGACCGCTGCGCCGCTGTCGCGCATGTTCGGCCTCAAAGTGTTGAGCGATACCGACAACGACCGTTCCTGACTGGGTTGGCCGTTCCCGCGGCCGACTCTTGCGTGACGAGGCTTGCCCATGAGAGGCATTAAGAGCCGGCTGACGCGTTTTTACGCCTCGCTCGGGCCCCGTTACTTGCCGTTCGCCGATATCACGTCCGCCGACCTCTCGGCGGGCCGGCTGCTGCGCCTGTCTCTGTTTCAAGTCTCGGTGGGGATCACGCTGGTGCTCCTGGTGGGCACGCTCAACCGCGTGATGATTGTCGAGCTCGACGTGCCGGCAACGGTGGTCGGGGTGATGGTGGCGCTGCCATTGCTGTTCGCGCCGTTCCGCGCTCTCATCGGCCACCGCTCGGACACCCACAGGAGTGAACTAGGCTGGCGCCGCGTCCCGTTCATCTGGCGCGGAACGCTGCTTCAGTTCGCTGGCTTTGCCATCATGCCCTTCGCCGTCCTCGTCCTTGCCGGGCGGGGGGAGGCGGACAATGCGCCTGTGTGGCTTGGCTACGGTGCGGCGGCGGCGGCCTTCCTGCTTGCCGGTGCAGGCGCCCACATTGTGCAGACCGCAGGCCTTGCCCTTGCAACGGACCTGACCCCGCCCCGCCTCCAGGCTCGTGTGGTGGGGTTGATGTACGTCACCCTTCTCCTCGGCATGATCGCAAGCGCGCTCTTCTTCGGTTTCGCGCTTGCGGACTTTTCCGCAGGCAAACTGATCCAACTGGTGCAAGGGGCAGCCCTTGCATGCGTTGTTCTCAACTGCATCGCGCTGTGGAAGCAGGAGGCGCGGGACCATAAACGCCGCCCGCGGTCCGATGTCGTCGACCCCTCATTCGGCGAGGCGTGGGCGCATTTCTGCCGTGGGTCCGATGCTGTGCGGCGGCTTGCCATTGTCGGCCTTGGCACCATGGCGTTCGCCATGTCGGAGGTGTTGCTGGAACCTTACGGCGGCGAAATCTTGCAGTGGACGGTGGCTGGCACCACCACGCTGACCGCAGTGTTGGCCTTCGGCAGCCTGCTCGGGTTAATCTTCGGCTCCTATGCGCTCGGAACGGAGGGGAACCCGTTTCGCATGGCGCTCCTTGCGTCGATCGTCGGCATTCCTGCGCTTGGGCTCATCATTTTGTCGGCGCCGTTCCAGTGGGACGCGGCGTTTGTGGTGGCAAACCTCATGATCGGGTTCGGGGCAGCCCTCTTCGGCCATGCCACGTTGACCGCAACCATGAACCAGGCACCGCGGGACCAGGCGGGTCTGGCGCTCGGCGCATGGGGCGCCGTCCAAGCGACCGCCGCAGGGACGGCCATGGCCCTTGGCGCCTTCATCCGCGACTTTGTGGACACGTTGACGCCGGTTAAGACCGCAGCGGATGGAGCGGCGTCCAACCCGTCAGGCTATCTCACGGTCTATGTGATCGAGATTCTGCTTCTCCTCATCACCATCATCGCAATCGTGCCGTTATTGCGGAAGAAGGTGACGGTGGTCAGCGAAAGGGCCAGTGCCGAGCCTGCCGAGGAGGCGCCGGCATCGGCAAAGCTGGAAGTGCGGACAACCCATGGCGCAACGTGAGATCTTGATCTATCCCGATCCCCGCTTGCGCCACGCTGCCGAGCCTGTGGCAGCCTTTGACGATGACCTCTCCCAACTGGTGGACGATTTGATCGAGACGCTGTCGGTGCACGAGGCCATCGGGCTGTCAGCGACGCAGATCGACGATCAGCGCCAGGTGCTCGTCGTCGATCCGCCGGGGGAGAGCGCGGGGCCGCAGGTCTACATCAACCCGTCCATCAGTGCGAAGTCGGCCTGGGGGTTCGTTGAGGAAAGCTGCCTGTCTGTCCCTGGGGTGAAGGGGAGCGTTGTGCGGGCGACCCGCGTCTCGGTGTCAGCCCAGGACGCCACCGGCAGACCGTTTCAACGCAGTGTGGACGGGATGCACGCGGTCTGCCTGCAGCACGAGATGGATCACCTGGCGGGCAAACTCTTTATCGACCGCTTTACCGTCTTTGGCCGGATGCGCGCCCGCCGTGCGGCTAAGGCTGCGGCACAGTCACAGTCGGCCTGACCGCTGTCAAAGGGCAGGAAGCTGCACTCTGTCATCCACACCGAACAGGATGGTGAGGATGGCAACGCGGGTCCACATGCCGTTGCGCTCCTGCCGCCAGTATTTGGCGCGGGGGTCGGTGTCGATGGCAGGGTCCAACTCATCACGCCGGGGCAGGGGGTGCATGATCACGCAGTCTTCCCGCAAGGCATCGAGGTGGCTGGCTTTCAGGTGGTAGCGGGCATAGTCGTCATCGCCGCCTGACGGCCCTGTGTCGTACTCATCCTGAATGCGCGTCATGTAGATGGCGTCGGCGGCAGAAACGGCTGGCAGAAACTCCCGCGTTTCCTCAAACGCGACCCCGCCGAGGGTAAGGTCGCGGCGCAGATCGTCGGCAATGGCATAGTGCTCCGGCGAGGAAAATAGGATCTTTACGCCCTGGTAATTCGCCAGAAGCCGCGACAGGGAGCGCACCGTGCGCCCACGCTTCAGGTCGCCCACCATACAAATGGTTTTGCCATCGATCCCGCCCCGATGGCGCAAGCTGCGCGTCAGCGTGTAGATGTCGAGGAGGGCCTGGGTGGGATGCTCGTCAGGCCCCGACCCTGCATTGACGATAGGGACAGGGCGCGGCGTTGCGTCCAGGAGCCTTGCAATGCGCTCGCACAGCCCTGGGATGGGCGCACGCATGATGATGAGATCCACATAGCTTGAGAACGTGCGCAAGGAGTCGTCCACGCTCTCGCCCTTACGCTCGGACGACGTGGCGGCATCGCGGATTTCGGACGCCATCATCCCCAGAATGTGGCAAGCGGACTGGAAGGACAGGAACGTGCGCGTGGACGGCTGCGTGAAGTAGAGCATGGCCCGTTTGTGGGGCAGCAGCGAGCGCAGGTACGCAAGCCCCTCAGGCGTCTTGTCGAACCGCCTGATGGTGGTGGTCAGCTGGTACAGATAGTCCAGAAACTGCCTGTCGAACTGTGTGGATGACAAGACATGCCGCAAAGGGGGCGAGGGCTCCATGACAGGCATCATATCCATTGTCGCGACCCTTTGCGGTTAGAGCGAATAAACCCTGTTGGACCCAATCAGGTGAAGGCGTGGTGCGGATGGCCATAGCCCCGCGAAGGCGCTGTCGGTGACCGACAATCCGCCCGTGAGGCAACCGAACGCCGGCATGATCATGCGCTGGTCCGTGCCGATGAAGCAGCGCCGGCGAATGGTGCGGCCTTTGATGGACACGTACGCGGCAGGGTGAAGGTGGCCTGCCACCTCGCACCCTTGCACAGTCCCTTCCGTGGGGATGTGGCGGAAGACGACGCCCTCCACCTCAATGTGCTCGCACGCCGTCCCGCCGAGGGCGGCGGCGCTGTCACCATCGTGATTGCCTGTGACCCAGACGAACTCGGCACTGGCGGCAAGGGAAGAGATGACGGCCTTGTCGGCCTCATTCAGCCTTTGGGCGCCGCCCGGGTCGTGAAAGCTGTCGCCGAGCGAAATGATCCTTGATGGGCAATGGCGTGCAACGGCGGCTGACATCCGTTGAAGGGTGCGAGCCGTGTCGTAAGGCGGCAGCATCTGACCCGTGCGGGCGTAGGAGGAACCCGTTTCCAGGTGAAGGTCGGAGACGACGAGCGTGCTCTGGCTTGCCCAATAAAGAGCGCCTGTCGGATCGAGCACGGCGTCCATGCCGGCGATCGATGCGTGCGCCACAGTGGCGGGCGCGCTGTCGGTGGGGGAATTGGGGATGCGCGGCCCCGGGAGGCTGAAGGCCGCCATGGCGGCGGCGGCAAAACCTGTGGTCTCGTCCAAACTCACGCGAGAGCCTCCTCGACCAGCGCGTCCGCCGCCTCTGCCAAAAGCGTTTCGGACGCCTCACCTTGTACAATTTCGCGCCCAATTTCGAGCATGATGGGCACAGCAAGTGGGGATATCTTCGCCAAACGTTGATGAACGATGGCGCCTTTGATGCGCGCCAACATCGTCCCGAGCCTCTTAATGTCCAGAAGGCCCGTTGCCGCATCCGCCCATGTGGCCCGCAAAAGGATGTGGTCGGGCTCGTGGGAGCGCAGAACGTCGTACACAAGATCGGTGGAGACAGTGACCTGGCGGCCGGTCTTCTCCTTGCCAGGGTGGCGCCGCTCGATGAGCTGGGCAATCTCCGCACACGCCCTGAACGTGCGCTTCATGAGGATGGAGGCGGCGAGCCACTCGTCCAGATCATCGCCCAACAAGTCCTCGTTGAAGAGGTCGGCCATGGTGCGCTCGGACCCATCGAACGCCTCCGAAAGATCGCTCAGCCCCCACACCGCGAGGGCGTAGTCGGACGCGACAAACCCCATGGGTTTTAGCCGCATCCTCTCAAGTCTGCGGGTGAGGAGCATGCCGAGCGTCTGGTGGGCAAGGCGCCCCTCGAACGGGTAGGCGACGAGGTAGTGGCGCTTGCCACGGGGAAACGTCTCCACCAGAAGCTGGTCGTCGGCGGGAAGGAGCGAGCGCTCGCCCTGAAGGTCCACCCAGTCGCGCACCTGTTCGGGCAGATGGCGGCGACGCTCCGGGTCGGCAAGCATCCCGCGCACCACCTGGGCAAGATAGGTGGTGAGGGGGAATTTCGAGCCGCCATAATACGGGATCTTCGGCTCTTTCTGTTTGGATCGGGTGACGAGCACTTCGTTCTCGCGCACCATTTCAAGCCGCAGGATGTCGCCTGCGAACAGGAACGTGTCGCCAGGGGCGAGTGTGTTGAGGAAGTACTCTTCAATGTTGCCAAGCATACGGCCGCCCCGGGTCAGCGTCTTACCGCGGCGGCCGACGAGCCGGACAGGAAGGGACGGAATTTCCACGATGGTGCCGATGTTCAGCCTGTACTGTTGGCCGATCTTCGGGTGGGACATGCGCCACAGCCCGTCCTTGCGGCGGCGGATCTTGGCGAACCGCTCGTAGGCCCTCAGCGCATAACCCCCTGTGGCGACGAAATCGACCACCCTCTCGAACGTCTCCCAATCGAGCGTGCGGTAGGGGTAGGCGCTGGTCAGTTCCTCATGAAGCTCCACGGCATCGAAGGGGGCGGCCACCGCCATACCGAGGACGTGCTGGGCAAGGACATCGAGCCCACCTTCGCGCACGGGCGGCGTGTCCTGATGGCCGAGATAACTGGCATCGAGGGCGGCCTGACACTCCAGCACCTCAAAACGGTTGGAGGGGACGAGGATGGCCTTAGACGGCTCGTCCATGCGGTGGTTGGCCCGCCCGATACGTTGGGCAAGGCGGCTTGCCCCTTTCGGCGCGCCCACATGGATCACAAGGTCCACATCCCCCCAGTCGATGCCAAGGTCCAGCGTTGAGGTGCATACGACGGCCCGCAGGCGATTGTCGGCCATCGCCGCCTCCACCTTGCGGCGCTGCCCACGGTCCAGCGAGCCGTGGTGGAGGGCAATGGGAAGGGTCGCCTCGTTGATGCGCCACAGTTCGTGGAACAAAAGCTCCGCCTGGCTGCGCGTGTTGACGAAGACCAGCGCCGTCCTGTGCTCCTCGATGAGGCGGTAGATGTCTTTCAGCGCCCATCGTGTCATGTGGCCGGCCCAAGGCACCCGCGCCTCCGACTTCAAAATGGAGACGTCGGGCTTGGCGCCGCCTTCCACCACCACGAGGTCGGCCCGTTCCTCTCCGCCCGGGGATTGGGGGGCGAGCCAGCCGCACAGTTCATCAGGCCGCGCGACGGTGGCCGAAAGGCCCACCGTGCGCAGCCCTGGGGCGTGCTTGCGAAGGCGCGCAATGCCGAGCGCCAGAAGGTCGCCCCGCTTTGAGGTGACGATGGAGTGGAGCTCATCCACGATCACCACCTTCAACTGGCTGAAGAAGCGCTCAGCATCCCCCTGGCTGATGAGAAGGGCCACCTGCTCTGCCGTCGTCAGCAAGATGTCGGGCGGCTTTTCCTTCTGCCGGCGCCTGCGATTTTGCGGCGTGTCGCCTGTGCGCGTTTCGATGGTGACGGGAAGGCCCATCTCCTCGACGGGGGCTTCAAGGTTGCGGGCAATGTCCACCGCCAGCGCCTTGAGGGGGGAGACGTAAAGTGTGTGCGGTCCTTCTCGCACAGGCGTGTTGCGCGCTGTGTTGGTGCGGGTCAGCTCGATGAGGCTTGGCAGGAACCCCGCCAGCGTCTTGCCTGCCCCCGTTGGCGCAATCAGAAGCGCTGAACGCCCATCCTCGGCCTTGTCCACCAGCGCCAACTGATGCGCGCGCGGCCGCCACCCCCTGCCGGCAAACCAGCTTTCGAAGGGTTCGGGAAGGGGCGCCCGAGGGGGATCGATGGCCTTTTGCACGGGCAGAACATAGCGTGAATGAACAGCGCGCAACAGGGCGCCGAATTGCCGCCACCGGATGGTTCCGGTGACGGCGTTCTTGGAAGCGAGAATTCCCTACAAAAGGTCGATGTCGGTGGCGCCGGGGATGGCGAGGTTGATGATGCGGGTGTCTTCCACGGCCGGCGTATCTGCGGCGCCGAAGTCGTTGCCGGGGGCATCGTCGGGCGGGAAGTTGTCGAACAGGAATTCGGCCAAGGCGTCCTGCTCGGTGCCGACGTTTGTGAACTGGGCGTTGCCGTCGGCGATGATGTCGGGTTCGAACAGACCTTCGACGTTGGCAAAGTCGGGGTTGGCCGCCACAAAGTCGGGGTAGGGGTAGCCGTCGCCGCCACCGACCAGGAAATTCAGCGTCACGACGCGTATGCCTGAGGCAAAGTCGTCCGCCGCTGAGGTGGCCGCGCCGTCTTCGAAGATTTTGACGTCTTCGCCATTGGGACCGGCGTTTTTGATCACAACGTCCTGGACGCGGCTGCCGGCGGCAAGGTCAGGGTCGAAGGAGAATTCAACACCGCCCACCTGGGGGAAACGGCCCTGGGTGTTGGTGGGGTTGCCGTCCGCGTCATAGGTGGATTCGGCAACGCCGTGGTTGATGACGTCAAGCAGCTGGTCAGGTGTCAGCGTGATCAAAGTGAGCGTGTTGTTGAAGGCCAGCGTTTGCTGGATCTCAAGCTCGGAGATCTTGCCATCGTCGTTGGGAATGCTGGAGCGGATGCCGCCGCCATTCTTCAGCGACACAAGAACGGGCTCGTCCGACAACTCGTTGGCGATGGCAAGATTGGCGTCGGCGGTAAGGTTGCCGAGGTTGGTCTCCTCGGTGCGCACGCCGAAGTCGCGCTCGCCGTTCAGATCGTCCACTTGATCGGCGAAGAAGTTCCTGCCCGAGACTTCGAGCACGCCTTCGCTGATGACGTCCACAAGGTCTTGGACCAGCGAGGCTTTTTCCGACCCCTCGATGGCGCTTTCAAGATCGCTGGCACCCGTAACGTCAAGGACGCCTTGCTCATCCGTTGCAAAGGCACCGGAGACGTTCTCGTCGATGGAGTCGGCAATGAGGTTGCCGCCAGCGTCGAACTCCACCACCAGGCGGCCAAGGTAGGCGTACTGGCCGTCGGTGGAGACGATGGCCACGTCGTTGCCGCCGGCATCCTTGGTGATGAAGGGGTAGGTTTCGGCCGCTTCATCGTCTTCGCGCAGGCGGTCCTGGCTGTCGGCAAGAAGCGTGTCCGAGCCGCCGGCGATGATGATGTCGATGCCGTTCAACAGCCCCGCCAGCTCCTTCTCCAGCGCGAACTGCTGAAGGTGGGAGGTGAGGATGATCTTGTTGACGCCGTTGTCCTGCAGGGCGTCGATGATGGGCTGGATGACGGCGGCAAGGGCGGCCATGTCATCCTCGCCAGGAGGCGCGTTGACATCGTCGTTGGGGTTGTCGGGGTCGCCGAAAGTGGACGACAGCGCTTCCAGAAGCTGCGTGGTGGCGCCGATGACACCGAAGGTCTCGCCGTTTTCTTCAATGACGGTGAAGGGGGCGATGATACCGGCGGACGGTTCGCCTGGAAGGATGCCGTCGGCGTCAACAAGCGGCGCAAGCACGCTTTCAGGCTCGATCTCAATGTTGGCCGACAGGTAAGGGAACTGCGCACCCACCCACGGATCGTCACCCTGCCCTGGTGCGCCGCCTGCCTCAGGGCCGATCACCTCCGCGAACTGCTGCTGGCCGAAGTCGAACTCGTGGTTGCCGATGGCCGATGCATCGAACCCCAGAATGTTCATGATCGTGATGTCGATCCGGCCGGGGTCGGTCTGAAGGTTGGTGAAGGTCTCGCCCAGAAGCTGGGTGTAGACGTCGTTCAACACCGCTTCCAGGCTGGCCTCGACCTCAGGGTTGGATGTGCCTGCCGCGTTGGAGAAGGGGCTGGGGATGTAGTTGTCGCCAGACGAGATCAGAAGCGTCGTGGCGTAGGTGTCTTCAAGGGTGTCGACGATGGCGGCGAAGTTGGGCGCGTTCTCCACAGCGTCGGCATTGCCTTCAAGGTCTGACGCGTGGAGGAGTTGCAGGGTGACGGGGCCATCAAGACGGCTCGTGCCGCCGACGGAGTCGGTGATGAACTCCACATCGTCGGCGAGAATGTTGGCCGAGCCATTCTTCGCCTCGATGAGGATGCGCCCATCGCTGCGGGTGGTGTAGGTGTAGTCCGACAGCAAGCCTTCCACCGACAGCGTGTCGGTGCCGAGCCCGCCATAAATCACGGAGCGGTCGTCACCCACGTGGATGAGGTCGCGCCCTTCGCCGCCATAGACGGTGTCGGGACCGTCCAGCGCGAAGATCACGTCCCCGCCTTTGCCGCCTTTGATGATGTCGCGGCCGAAGCCACCGTTCAGGGTGTCCCTGCCTTCATCGCCGATGAGCGTGTCGAAACCGCGTCCACCAAGGATGACATCGGCGCCGCGCCCGCCAGCGGCCAGATCCGCGCCGGCGCCTGCGTCGAGGACATCGTCAGCGGTGCCGCCGAGCAGGAGATCGTCGCCAGCGCGGCCTTCAAGGAAGTCGGCGGCAGCGCCACCCACAAGCACATCGTCCAAGCCACGGCCGATGAGGATGTCTCTGCCGCCAAGACCAAGGGCGGTCAGCGGAAAAAGTGTGCCGGCGAAGAAACTGTCGGCTTCAGGTGTGCCCGCCCGAAAGTCTTCGGGGTTGTCCAGGCTATCCAAAAGGTCCTGAAGGATTTGGTCGTGGTCGGACATCATGCTCGGCACTCCGCTGGTGTGGGTCACACAGTTTCGGGAGCGGGTAGTCGCCGCGCTTTACGCCGCCGTAACAGATCGATGACGGTTTTGCGAAACCGCGCCTTGCGGGTCCCTGTTGTCCCCAAATCAGGGCAGGACGGCGACGGCATGGTGGTGTTGGTCACAGGCGCACGATAAGGTGCCGCACACGTCCTGTGTTTATCGACAAGCCTTTTGAAGCACGCCATAGAGGCTTGCCGATCACGAGCACCCACACACGAACGAGCAGCCCAATGACCCAAAGCCGCCCCTTCGTCGTCGTTGTTTTCATCGTTGCCATCGCAGCCATTGTGGCCGCCGGCTACTATTACAGTGAAAACCAGGAACTGACCGAACAACTCCAATCCCAAATGGCATCCTCCGAGGCAGAGCAGACACGGCTCTCCGAGGAGCTTGAAGAACAGATTGCCGCCGTCGGATCATTGGAGGAGGTGAAGTCAGCGACGACCGAAGCCACTGCCCAACGCGACGAACTGCAAACCTCGGTCGACAGTTTGACCAAGGAGCGCGATGCCCTTCAGGCCGATATCGAGACCCTCAACGCCTCCCTTCAGGAGACAGAGGGCAAGCGACAGGACGCTGAAACGGCCCTTGGCGATGCCACCACCCGTTCACAGACCGCGCAGACGGCGCTGGCGGACGTGGAAGCCAAGCTCAAGACCTTGCAGGACGATCTGACGTCCGCAGAGGCCGCGCTCGAAAAGGCCAAGAGCGAGGCAGAGGCCGCAATGGCGAGCAAGACCGGCGCCGAAACCGCCGCTCAGACCGCCAGCACAACGGCCGAGCAGGCCAAGGCCGAAGCCGAAGCCGCCAAGACCGCCGCCGCTGAGGCAAAGGCTGCCGAGGAGGCCTCCCAAGCGGCCATCGAGGCGGCCCAAAGCGCTCTCGCCGACGCGCAAGCGGCTTTAAAGGCCACAGAGGCCGACATGGCCGCTGCAAAGGCCGAGGTCACGACGCTGGATGGGCAAAAGTCCAGCCTGGCCGACGAGGTGGACACGCTGACCAAGCAGCGTGATGACCTTACCAGCGAGATCGAAACGCTGAAACAGCAGCGCGAAGATGCTGCCTCGGCCACCGAAGAGCAGCGCACGCAGCTTGAGGACCTGACGAAACAGGTCCAGGCAGCGAGCGCCGATCACACCACCCTGACCGGTCAGGTCGCTGCCTTGCGCAGCGACCTCGACGGCTTGACGGGTCAAAAAAGTGCGATGGAAAGCGCCATCGCCACGCTGAACGATGAGGAGGCAAAGCTCACAGCTGCCGTCAAGACAGGCAACACCAAGGTGGAAAACCTGAAAGCGGCCGAGACCACACTTCAGTCCACCGTCGACACGCTGAAGACGCGCACCAGCGACCTCAGCCGCTCCATGGATGATTTGCGCGCAGAGCTTGCCGACCTCAAAGACCAGCACGAGAGCGCTGTAGAAGAGGTGGCCGCCAGCAAGGCGGAAAGTGCACAAGCCCGCGCGCAGCTTGACGATCTGGCCAAGCAAAGGGAGACGCTCTCTGCAACCATCGCAACGCTGAAGGAGGAAGCGGCAAGCCTCACCCAATCCTCAGCCGAAAAGACGGCCGCGCTGAGCCAGTCCATCGAGGACCTGACCACGCGCCAGGGCCAGATCGAAGCGCTGATCAAGACGCGCCAGGACGAGGCGAGCGCCCTTGCCGAGAAGATCGAAGCCGACACCAGGGACCTTCAGGAGCAGATTGCCCGCAAGACCGCCGAAATCAGCGATCGCCAGCGCGAGCTGGGCCGCATCGAGAGCGAGCTTGGCGGCCGCAAGGCTGCCCTTGAGCGCCAGGTGGAAGATCTTCGCAAGAGCGAAGCCCAGTGGCGCAGCCAGCGCGATGCCATTGTGGCTGAGATCGACGCCTTGCAGGCAAAGGCCGCCGGCGTTTCCCCCATCAATGGGGACAGCAACGCAACGCAGCAAACGTCCACCGATGGGGCGGACCAAGACGCTGGCCAAAACGCCGACACGCCTGCGAACTGAACGACACGCCGCACCGACGGCCCCTTGTCCCGCCCACAGCGTGAGACTGGTCGAGCGCGATGCTGATCTTGGCCATCGACGCCGGCACCACCCAAAGCCGCGTAGCACTCCTCACCGAACAGGGTGAGACGGACGACATCGTCACCGCGCCAGGCCCCAGCGCGCGGACTGAAGATGACGGCAGCCATCAGTTCGATGTGGTGGCCTGGTGGGGCGGACTTCGCGACAGCATCGAGCGTCTGACCCGCGGCAAGAGCGTTGCCGCCGTTGCCGCAACAGGCATGACGCGCACCCAGATTCTTCTCGACCGCGCCCTCCAGCCCGTTCACCCCGCCATCGGCTGGGCCGACAGCCGTGCGCACGATGTGACCTCGTTGGCGCCCTTCTTCGGTGATGCGCAAGAGGCGGAGGCGCTGAACCCTTTTCACCCGGCAGCCCGGCTGTGGCACCTGTGGCGCACGCGCCCGGATGTTTTGGCGGCCGCCGCGCGGGTGTGCGAGCCGAAGGACTTCATCAACGCTCAGCTGACAGGCAAGGTCGCCACCGACTGGGTGTCCTGCGCACGTTTGAAGGCCGCGTCGGACGCCCTTTCCGCGGCCGCCTGCCATGACGAAGGTGTTGCTGCCATCATGGCGCTGGTGCCGACAATGATGGCGCCCACAGACGTCCTGGGGAGGGTGGATTGCGAAGGCCTGGAGGCGCTTAAGGGGGCGCAGGTGGCCGTCTCCTCCTTCGACACCTGGTGCTCCGTGGCAGGGCTTGGGGCGCTTGATGTGGGCAAAGCCTACAACGTTGCAGGCACAACGGAGGTGGTGGGCGCGTTTGCGGACCACCCTGCAACGGCCAAAGGGCTGATGGCGGTGACATGGGGGAAGGGGCTCCACCAGCTCGGCGGCCCATCCCAGTGCGGCGGTGTTACGCTGGATTGGGCGCGCAAGACCCTCAAAATAGACCCCAGCGAGGCAAAGATCGGCCCTGCGCCGCTGTTTATCCCCTACCTCAACGGCGAGCGTGTGCCCCATTGGGATTCTGGCCGCCGCGGCGCCTTCATAGGCCTTTCTGAGGCGCACGATGGTGCCGCCCTGGCCTACAGCGTCCTTGAAGGCCTTGCCTTCCACACACGGCTGATCCTCCAAAAAATCGAGGCGGCCGGCATTGCTGTGGATGCTGTGCGCATGGGGGGCGGCCTTGTCCATGCCGGGAATGGGAGGGCCAGTGCTGTAAAGGCCACCGCCTGGAAGCGCCCCATCATCATCCCATCTTGCGACGAGCCGGGGCTTCTGGGCGCAGCGATGGTGGCATCGGTCGCCATCGGCCGCGACGCCTCCCTCACGCTTGCACAGGAGAGGATGGGGGCCGCGACCACCATCGTTGCGCCTGACCGCAGCCATGCGGCCTTCGTGGACAGGCGGTTCGCGGCGTTTTGTGCAGCCGATGCGGCACTCCAGCCGGTGTCGGCGGCATTGGTGGCAGACGGGGTCCTGGTTGCGCCCACCGGCGGCTGAGGCCCGGCGCGCCGCAAACATGACAGAAAAGCAAGGATGTGATGTCGATCACGCGGCGACGAAAAGATCGTCGCCATCTTCTGGAAGCCAACGGATGGTCCGCTGGCAGGTAAAGCATAGATCCAGGAGATACCAATGCGCATTAAACAAAATGCAATTGCTCTTGGCACCGCGTTCGCCATTGGTCTTGGGGCGTTGGCCCCGACCGGCGCTGCCCAGGCCGCGCCTCTTGCTCCGGCGGCCGTCGCGCATGTCGAAATCGACAATGCCGGTGTTGAGAAGGTCCATCGCCGTGGACGTCGCCATAAGCATCACTTCCACGGCTTCAACGTTTATGTGGGCCCCGGTTACTACGGCCGCCGCTGCTTCAAGAAGCGCGTGCGGGTTTGGAGCCCCAAGCTGCACGCCTACGTGATCAAGCGTCGCAAGGTTTGCCGCCGTCATTGGTAAAAGCGATTTTTCATCCTTCCTGAGGAAGGATCACCTTCCAAGCGCCGCCCAAACCGGGCGGCGCTTTTTTGTGTCGCGGCTGCTCTCGCCCCGAACCGCGCTACATGGCGCTGGATGCAGGACTTTGCCCAACTGTTGGACCGCCTGAGCTACGAGCCGCGCCGCAACGGTAAGCTCACCCTCATGGAAGCGTTCTTCCGCACAACCCCTGACCCTGAGCGCGGTTACGCCCTTGCAGCGCTCACCGATGATCTGTCCTTCAACAATGCCAAGCCCGGCCTGATCCGCGCGTTGATTGCAGAGCGCACCGACCCTGTCCTGTTCTCCCTCTCGCGGGACTATGTGGGCGACCTGTCGGAGACGGTGGCCTTGATGTGGCCGCGCCGTCCGCCCGTCGAGATCGGCGCCATCGGCCACAACAACCCGCCCGGCGCGCCGCCATTGTCTGAGGTGATTGAGACGCTGAGCACCCTTGGCAAGGCAGGCCTTCCCGGCGTTCTGGCAGGGTGGCTGGATGGTCTCGACGAAGTGGGGCGCTGGGCGCTCTTAAAACTCATCACCGGCGCGCTGCGGGTGGGGGTGAGCGCGCGGCTTGCCAAAACCGCCGTTGCAAGACTTGGCCCCGTGGAGGTGAATACGGTGGAGGAGGTCTGGCATGGGTTGAGCCCGCCTTACCTTCAGCTCTTCGACTGGCTGGAGGGGCGTGGGCCGGCCCCGTCCACCGTCGACCCTGCCCCTTTCAGGCCGCCGATGCTTGCCAACCCCACCGATCTTGAGGCGTTGACGAAAGGGGAGGACCCTTCAGCCTTCGCGGCGGAGTGGAAGTGGGACGGGATCCGCGTCCAGGTGGTGGCCGGCAAGGACGCCTCGGGCAAACGCGTGGCACGGCTTTATTCGCGCTCGGGGGAGGACATTTCCGCTGCCTTCCCCGACGTGGTGGACGCGGCGGACTTTGACGGCGCTGTGGACGGCGAACTGTTGATCGTGAAGGAGGAACGCGTTCAGTCCTTCAACGTCTTGCAGCAGCGGCTGAACCGCAAAACCGTCAGCGCAAAGATGCTGAAATCCTTTCCCCCGAGGGTGCGCGCCTACGACCTTCTGGCCGAGGACGGCGAGGACTTGCGGGGCCTGCCGTTCCAGGAAAGGCGCGCGCGGCTTGAGGCATTCGTCGCCGCGCGTGATCACCTGTTTGACCTGTCGCCACAGATCGACTTTGAGGACTGGGAGGGGGTGGCCGCGGCCCGGGCCGACCCCGAGGCTGCTGGCGCAGGGCTTGATGCGGCTGCCGTGGAAGGGGTGATGCTGAAGCGCTGGGACAGCCTTTACGTTCCCGGTCGGCCCAAGGGGCCTTGGTACAAGTGGAAGCGCGACCCGTTCACCGTGGATGCGGTGATGATGTACGCCCAGCGCGGGTCTGGCAAGCGATCCTCATTTTACTCCGACTACACGTTCGGTGTGTGGACGGCGGACGAGACGCCTTCGCTCGTGCCCGTCGGCAAGGCCTATTTCGGCTTTACGGACGAAGAGTTGAAGGAGATCGACAAGTTCGTGCGCAACAACACTGTGAACCGCTTTGGCCCTGTGCGCGAGGTGGTGCATCAGCCCGACAAGGGCCTCGTGCTCGAAATTGCCTTTGAGGGGCTGAACCGCTCCACCCGCCACAAGTCTGGCGTTGCCATGCGTTTTCCACGGGTGGCGCGCCTTCGCTGGGACAAGCCGCCCAGTGAAGCGGACACGCTGGATCAGTTGAAGACGCTGCTGCCGGGTGAGGCGACGGCGGGCAACTGACGGGTGGGGCTACAAGGTGGCAAGGGCGACGAGGGCCTGCTTGTCCTCGATGCAGTAGTAGCCCGCAATGCGCGAGACGAGGCCTTCGCGCTTCCAATCGTTCAGAACACGGCTGACGTTTTCGCGCGCTGCACCCACCATCGCCGCCAGGTCCGCCTGGCTGATCTTGTGGTGGACGAGGGTGCGGCCATCGCCCACCTCTTTGCCGAAGAGGTCGGCGAGTTGAAGGAGGCTCTGGGCCACCCGCCCGCTCAAAGGCAGCAGCGAGCGGGCTGCCAGGGACTCGTTGGAGGCACGCAGCCGCCGGCCGACAATTCCCAGCATGTGGCGGTAGACGGCGGGGTTGTCGTCGCAAAAGCGAAACACGGCTGACTTGTCGAAGAAAGCGACGCGGGAGGCTTTCGCCGCCAGGACCGTCGCTGAGCGCGGCCGTCCGTCGAACAAAGAAAGCTCGCCGAAGAGGGCGCCTGGCGAGAGCAAGGCAAGCAACTGCTCGCCGTCTTCGCCTCTTAGAACCACCTTGAGCGAGCCCTCCAGCAGCGCGTAAAAGCCATCGCCGGGGTCGCCGGCTTCGAAGAGTGCCTGGCCGGCTTTGACCGGGCGTGTGCGCGCCACTTTGGTAAGCTCTGCCGCAAGGTCTTCAGGCAGGCCGTCCAGTGTGATGCTATGTGACAGGAGTTGCGGGTTGACCGCCATCGACGCCATCGCTCCCTAGATGGGGCGGCCGGTGCACACGGGCGGCCTGATCGTGTCCAGGCGCGCGGTGTGTGGCATCAGCCGCCCTGTCTTGCCCGCTTGCCGCGGGTCGATCGTGATCGCCGGGCTCGGGGCAGAACGCCCAGAGCCCCCGCTGCCCAATGACTGGCGAAGCGGTGCGTGCGTTAGCGCACGACGACGACTTGAGTCCCCACCTTCACACGATCGTAGAGTTCCGTCACGTCCTCATTGCGCATCCTGATGCAGCCTGAGGAGACTTCGTGACCGATGGTCCAGGGCGCGTTGGAGCCGTGGATCCGGTAGAGCGTGGAGCCCAGATAAAGGGCACGGGCGCCAAGGGGGTTTTCCGGTCCGCCGGGCATGTAGGCCGGCAGCTCGGGCTGGCGCTTGCGCATGGCGGGCGGGGGCGTCCAGCCCGGCCATTCCTTCTTCATGGAGACGCGGTGACGCCCGGCCCACTGGAAACCCGGCCGTCCCACACCGACGCCATAGCGCCGCGCCTTACCGCCAGGACCCACGTGGTAGAGGAATTTCTCGCGCGTATCGATGACGATGGTGCCAGGCTTGTAACCTGAATATGTGACGTCAGCTGGAAGGAACTTTGGATCCATCTGGCGGGTGATGCGGCGCGTTTGCGTAGACGCCGGGCGCACGCCGCGCTGTTGTGTGGTGGTGGGGGCGGCCGGCGAAACGCGGGCCACCTGGGGCAGAACACCGCGCGGCATGACCCGCCCGGTTTGGACGCCAACCTGCGGCGCCGCGGGCGCACGGGTTGTCTCGGCCAGACGGGCCTTGCGTTCAGCCTGCAAATGGGCGAGCCATGCTGCCCTATCGGAGCTGAAGGCATGGGCCGCCGCGACCGATGTGAAAAGAAGTGCAGCAGCAATGGCGGCGCGGCCCGCCATATGGTTTTTTATAAACATCCGACCCTCGATCTTAATCCGTCGGCGCACAGCTTCGCACACCAACACGCCCGCCACTATCGCGCAATTGCCGCAATCATCGAAGGAATTTGGCAGGGTTAACGGCCGACTTGATCGCCCGTTGTGTCTCTATGGTTACGGTTTCGTTAACGGCGGTAGGCGCTGTGGTGGGCAAGACCGGCCGTATCGTCCCCCAGAACCTGAGGCAGACTGGCCCGCACCGACTGGATGATGGCCGGTAACAGAGGGCGCACCTCCTCCATCGTCATCCCAGGTGCGACCCGGCTGTCATAGAGCATGTTGAGGATATACCAGTCGAACAGGCCAAAGGCGTTGAGGTCCGACTCGTCGTTGAAAATGCTGTCGGCGAGGGAGAGATCGTCATTGGCGGGACCAAGGCTCTGGGCCACCTCTTCCACCAGACAGTGGGAGAGGCCGGCAAACCCCTCGTCCGCCACAAGATAGACGTGAGCGCGTTCGATTCCTGATGGCCGTGCAGCAAGAACGGCAGAGCACGCGTTCATTTCCAGAAATCCGGTGTCGACGCCATCCCACACGGTGGTGCGGATGGTGCGGCCGTACGCGGCCCTGTCCACCAGGTAGATGATCAGCCGCGCGTAGGTGGGGTCGCGCTCCTCGTAAAGGCTGAGATTTTGGACGGCGGCCTCAAGGCTCGACATGAAGCGGCGCACGGTCCCCACCCGGTCCACCCGAGAGGTGCTGATGATGTGGTAACCGATGGGACCGACGAACTTTTTCACCTGGCCCGCCGCCGCACGGTCACGCGTGCCACTTTGTCGCTCCGCCCCGAAGACGGTGCCCAAAAAGCCCCTGATCAACTCTTGGTCGCTGAACGGCGCGGCCGAAATCTCCCCGCCGCCCCGCAAAAGGACCGCCAAGGTCAGTGCGAGAATAACCACATGCCGGATACGGGGGTTCATCAGAGCACCGTTCCGTTCCATTGCCTCAACGCAACTGTCTCATGGGGCAAGGTTGAGGGCCACCTTTTAACGTGCGCATCAACAGCGCAGGCGCTGTCAAAGGCTTTGCCGCCTTCGTTCATCCGTCCTCCGCCAGCGAACGACGCCGATTGTGCCTGAAGTGGGGCACGTCAGGCATTGGATTGATAAACGTCAATTGTCGCCAGTTGGGTCCATGCCAAATGCGAAAAAGAGTTGTGCCTCAACAGGGTCGACCTGGCGGGCGGAGGTGGATAACCTCGCCGTGAATAGGGCAGATCCTCACCTGTGACCGTCGCCGCACAACCGACCGCTACCAAACGCCACACCGCAGGACGGTTGAGCGGCTTCGTGGGCCGCTACGGCACTGCGTTGGCTGGCCTTGGGATGATTGTCTTCTTCGTCGTCTTTGCACCCAATTTTGCCTCGCCCGCCAACATCATCAACGTTTTGAAGGAAACGAGCTTCCTGGCGATCATGTCGCTCGGCTTCATGCTGGCGCTGATCGTCTCCGAGCTCGACCTGTCCATCGCCGAGGTGTCGAGCCTTGCCGCCGTCGTTTGCGGCGCGCTGGTGCACTATGGCGTCGACCCCCTCCTTGCGGTGGCGACAGCGCTGGGCGTCGGCTTCGGGGCAGGCGTCTTGAACGGTATCGGCGTGACGGTGTTCAAGATTCCCTCCCTCATCATGACCCTCGGGACGGCCGCCATCGCCAAGGGCTTCGGCTTCATGATCACCAAGGGCGTCGGCTTCGTGGGGCGCTGGCCGACGAGCTTCACTGGCATTTCGCGGGGGGAGTTTTTGGGCATTCCCCTCCTGGTGATCTGGCTGGCGCTGGCGGGCTTTTTCTCCTGGTTTCTCCTTGCGCACACCCGCACGGGCGCACGGATGATCTCAACAGGCGAAGCCGACGAGGCCGCGCGCCTGTCAGGCATTGACGTGAAGGGGATGAAGCGGCTCGGGCTTTTGCTGTCGGGCATCTTCGCAGCCATCACGGCGGTGCTTTTGGCGGCGAACCTTTCCTCCGCGGCGCCGCAGATGGCGGGCGACTACTTCCTCTACGCTATTGCCGCCGTGCTGTTGGGCATGACCATGTTCAAGCCCGGCCACCCCAACGTTCTGGGCACGCTGTTTGCCGCTCTGGTCCTGCGCGTTCTGGGCAACGGGCTCGTGCTTCTTGGGGCGCAGTATTACTGGCAGGACATCATCTTGGGGCTCATCATCATCGGCTCGGTCGCCTTCTCGGCGAGCGTTCTGAAGAAGGTGGCCTTCAGCATCTGAAACGAAACAACAGGGGGGACGTTCATGCGTCTGTTCAAACTCTTGGCCGCGGCCGCTGTGGCGGTGGCCGTCGCAGGGCCAGCCTCGGCCTTCGAAATCGGGGTCATCGGCTTCCAGTTCACCGCCGACACGCACGCACGGGTCGCCAATGCGGCGAAGGATGCGGCAGAGGCCAAAGGGTGGGACGTCACCCTCCTCAATTCCGAAGGCTCGCTCCCCAAGCATGCCGAGCAGTTCGACGCGCTGATTGCCAAGGGCGTTGATGCCATCATCGTGGCCATGGGCAAGCCTGTGGAGGCGGACGCACAATTCGAGGCGGCAAAGAATGCCGGCATCCCCGTCATCACCGTCCAGTCGGGCGCCTCGCCCCACGCGCTGTTCGAGATTCAGGCCAACGAGTACAAGATCGGCGCCGACGCGGCCCTCTACCTCCTCGGCCTAATGGGCTACGAAGGCAAGATCCTTGAAAGCCGGTTTGAGATGAACGCCGCCTCGCGCATCCGTGGCAAGGTGCTCGACATGGTGCTCACCGAAAACCCGCAGGTGGAGGTGCTCGGCTCGTTCTCCATGAACCGCACCCGCTCCTGGCGCGATGATGTGCGCACGGGGATGCAAGCGCTTCTGCTTCGCCACCAGGGCCAGGTGGAGGGCATTTGGGTCTCCTTCGACGGGCAGGCCTACATCATCGACGATCTTCTGCAGGCCCAGGGCGTTGAGCGCGGCCAGATCCCCATGGTGTCGGTGGATGGTGGCGAAGAGACCTACCGCAGGATCGCCGACCCCAACTCATCGCTCCTTGCCACTGTCACAATTCCGTTCGAGGAGATGGGGGCTGCTGCCGTGGACGCCATCGAGCGCATCGTGGTCAACGGTGAGCCGAAGGAAAACGTCACGGCAGGGCCATACCTGTTCATGGATGCGGTCCTGGTGGATGAAAACAATGTCGGCGAATACCTGAAGGAGTAACGGGTGACGCCACTCCTTGAACTGTCGGGCATCGTCAAAGCGTACGGCGCGATGGTCGCCGTGCGCGATGTGGACCTTGCCGTCCACAAGGGCGACGTCGTGGCCCTTTGCGGCGACAACGGTGCGGGCAAATCCTCCCTCATCAAGGTGGTTTCGGGCGCCGAGAACGCCACCGAGGGCACCATGCGCCTGCGTGGCGAGCCCGTGACCTTCAAGTCCCCCCACGATGCCTTGATGAAAGGTGTGGCGACCATCTACCAGGACCTCGCGCTCGCTCCGCGCCTCACCATCTACGAGAACGTCTTTATGGGGGCGGAGCTGACGCACACGCTGCTCCCCTTCGTGAAGGTCCTGGCGCGGGGGAAGATGGCGCGGGAGGCGAGGAGCTACCTGTCGCGCCTGTCCATCGACATCGAGGACACCCGCAGGCCCGTGGACGATCTGTCGGGCGGTCAGCGCCAGGCGGTCGCCATCTCGCGGGCGCTCCGGTGGGACGCTGAAATCATCATCATGGATGAGCCGACGGCGGCCCTAGGGGTGAAGGAAACCGGCCAGGTACTGGACCTCATCGGCAGGCTGCGCGATGACGGACACACCATCATCCTCATCAGCCACAACATGCATGACGTGGTGGCCGTTGCGAACCGCGTGGTCATCCTGCGCCAGGGACTGAAGATCCACGACAGACCCATCGACGGTCTGAAGCCTGACGACATTTCCTACATGATCATGGGTGCTGAGGCGGCGGCGTGAGCGAGACCATCCCGTCGATCTATGTCGACACTGATCCGGGGCAGGATGATGCTGTGGCCCTTCTGATGGCCTTCGGCCTGATGCATGTGAAGCGCATCACCACCGTCGCAGGCAACGTCCCCGTCCATCTGACGACCGCCAACGCCCTTCGCATCCGTGACCTTGCAGGCGCCTCTGCCGCTGTGAACCAGGGTGCCGACAGGCCGCTGGTCTCCACCATGGTGACGGCCGAGTTCGTGACAGGGAAAGACGGTCTTGCCGCCTCCCATCTGCCCCCGCCGACCTCCGAGGCTGACCCGATTCCGGGTGTCGAGGCGATGATCGCTGACCTTAAGGCAGAGCCGCCGGGAACGGCGATTCTCGCCTGCCTCGGGCCTTTGACCAACATTGCCCTTGCCCTGCGACTGGCGCCCGAAATTGCCTCGTCCATCGGGCGCATCGTTTTGATGGGTGGGGCGCGCGACCTTGGCAACATCACGCCCGCCGCCGAGTTCAACGTCTATGCTGACCCCCATGCGGCGGCGATCGTCCTTGGCTCAGGCGTTCCGATCACGCTCATCGGCCTTCACGCCACCAATGCCGTTGTGCTGACACCGGATGAGGTGCACGCCCTTGAGGCGCTGGACACCAAAGCGGCCAGAACCGTCGTCTCCATGATGAGCCGCCCGCGCCCTGGCGGGATGGAAGGAACACGCCATCCCTTGCACGACCCGTGCGTGATGGCGGCCATATGCGACCCCTCGCTGGTGTCGGGGCGGGACTGCCATGTCACGGTCTCACTCGACGAGGGCGAGATGCGCGGGCGCACGACCATCGACTGGAACGGCCGGCTCGGTAAAACGCCCAACGCCTTCGTGGTCGACAAGGTGGATGTGCGCGGCCTCTTCGCCCTCCTTCGCCAAGCCCTCCAGACGTTGGACGACAGGGGCGCAGTGGGCGACGTGATTGCCGAGGAAGCGGCGCGGGCGGATGCCGCCATCGCCACCATGCGCCAATCCGCCGTTGGCGCCCGCACTCTTCATGCCCGCGCGGAACTCCTTCGTCACATGCGCCTCACCGCCAGGAAGACCGCAGAGATGGAGATGGCAGCCGCCATCGATGCTGTGATGGTGGAATGGACGCGCGCCTGGCAGGTCCCTCTCGATGCCCCTTTGGCGGGGGCCATGCGCGACTTCACCACGACCATGTGTGAGGCTGCCCGCGGCAAGGCGGGCGATGGGGACATCCGCCGCGCCCTCACCGCCCTCGACAGCGCCTGCGAGGCGGCAGGCACAAGCCTTGCCGACGAAATGGCCTTCCGCTCCGAATGCGCGCACGGCTGGTGGGCCGCCGTGGCGCCGCCGCCCGGCGCCGCCTCCAAGCCCTTTTGGGAGGATGGTGCAGCGCCCCATTGCCTTGGCGAAGGGTAGGGCGGAGCGCCCACTCGCCATGCACCTTTCGTTCCACTATGACAGGCCCCAAAGGCGAGGTTCATCGCCGTACAATGACAGTTTAGGGAGGCATCTAATGGCCATCGTCCGACGCACGTTTATGAAGGCCGCAGCCGCCGCTGCGCTGAGCCTTGCCGTTCTGGCACCGCCCGCAGCGCTCGCCGCCGACGACATCAAAGTCGGCATTTTACGCCTGACGTCCCACGCGCCGAGCATCATTGCACAGGGCAAGGGCTACTTCGCCGCCGAAGATCTCAACGTCACCTTCGTGCCCTTCCAGGCCGCCCAGCCCATGGCCGTTGCCATCGCCTCGGGCGACATCGACTTTGGGATGACGGCCATTTCGGGCGGTCTCGTCAGTCTTGCCGACAAGGGCGTCATCAAGGTGATCGGCGGCGCGTTGCAGGAGGTGGACGGCGTCGAGGGCCAGAAAATTCTCGCCTCCAAGGCTGCGCACGATGCTGGCCTCACAAGCCCTGCCGACCTTGCCGGCAAACGCTATGGGGTGACGACGGCGGGCTCCTCCTTCCACTACATGGCCCACAAGATTGCCGACAAGGAAGGCGTCGCGCGGGACGACGTGCGCATGGTGCCTTTGCAGAAGGTGCCTGCGGTGATCGGCGCGCTGAAGTCCGGCCAGATCGACGCCTGGTCCATCGTGCCCAACATTGCAAACGCCCTTTCGCGCGCGCCCGAGATCGTCGAGATCGGCAAGGTGTCTGACTACATCCCAGGCTATCAGGTGACGGCGGTCTTCACCTCCACCAAGAATGTGGAAGAGCATCGCGACCTTGTGGAGCGGTTCCTCGCCGCCCTTTCCAAGGGGATTGACGATTATAACGCGGCCCTCGTGGACAAGTCCTTGGAGGAGGCTGAGACGGCTGAGATCGTCAAGATGATCCACCAGTATGTCTATGCCGATCAGCCCATCGAAAAGGCCGATCCGCGCATCCGCGCCTTCGGGATGCGGATCAACCCTGGTGCAGCGCTCAATGTGGCAAGCGTTCAGGACCAGCTCGACTGGTTCAAGTCCGAAGGTTTGGTGCCCGAAGGCGTCACCATGGACGACCTTGTGGACACCAGCTTCGTCGAAACACAGTCCATGTAGAAGCGGCCCGGCCGCAGGCGCGAACCGTTGGACCTCATCGTACAGGACGTTAGCCATCGCTATGGCGCAACGGCGGTGCTGGAGTCCATCGGCTTTCGCGTCGGCAATGGGGAGATTGTTGCGATCGTCGGCCCGTCAGGCTGCGGCAAGTCCACCTTGCTGCGGCTGATCGGTGGGCTTGAGCGACCGAGCGAAGGCGAAATTCTGATTGCGGGGGAGGCGCCACCCGGCTCCCTCAACCCTCTCACATTCATTTTTCAGGACTTTGCCCTCCTCCCCTGGCGCACTGTGGAAGGCAACATCCGCCTTGTGCTTGAAGACCATCGCCTGTCCGGCGCTGCCATCGGCGAAATCGTGCACGACGTTCTCGCCCGCACCAAGCTGACCGAGTTTGCCGGTGCCTGGCCGCGCCAGCTCTCAGGCGGCATGAAGCAGCGTGTGGCCATCGCCCGCGCCCTCGCGGTCCGTCCGGCGGTGATGCTGATGGATGAACCCCTCTCGGCGCTGGACAGCCAGACCCGCGAACTCCTGATGGACGACCTCGTCGACCTTTGGACGCGTGAGCGGTTCAGCGCCTGCTACGTCACCCACAACCTTGCCGAGGCCGTGCGGCTCGGCCACCACATTCTCGTCCTGTCGCGAAGGCCAGGTCGGATCCGCGAGCTGGTGTCCATCGACACGCCCCTTGCCGAGCGCGTCGCGGGGTCGGCCGTGCTGGACGCGGTGCAAAAGCGCCTGTGGGAGCTGATGCGCGAAGAAGCCCGCGAGGCCGACAGGGAGTTGACCGATGCCCCCTGACAGCGTTCACACCGCCGCCGCCCCTCAGGACAACGTGCGCCCCGTTCCCTTCCGTGGCGGCGGTTTCCGCTACACTCAGCGCGCTTTGGTGGGGCCCATCGTCTTCCTGTCGCTGATTGCGCTTTGGGAGGTGGGCTCGCGCACGGGCTTCATCTCCAACATTGCCTTGCCGGCCCCGTCTGAAGCCTTGGCCGCGTTCGGCGACCTTGTGGAAACGGGGATGCTGTGGCGACACCTGGAGGCCAGCCTCTCGCGCCTCGTCATCGGTTGGACGCTCGGCACCGTCATCGGCGTTCTGGTGGGCCTTGCCATCGCGCTTTCGTCCTTGGCGCGGGCGGGCTTGTCGCCTTTGGTGTCGGCGATTTTTCCGATCCCGAAGATTGCGCTTCTTCCGCTCTTCATCGTGTGGTTCGGGATTGGCGAGGGCTCGAAAGTCGCCACCATTTTGTTCGGCACCTTCTTCCCGACGGTCATTGCCACTTATGGCGGGGTGGACAACGTGGACCGCAACCTCATTCGCATGGGCCAGTCCTTCGGCCTCTCGTGGCTGTCCATCGTGCGCAAGATCATCTTGCCGGGCGCCTTACCCTCGATCCTGTCGGGGGCGCGCATCTCCGTCTCCATCGCCATCGTCCTTCTGGTGGCGGCAGAGATGATTGGCGCCGAGTATGGCCTCGGCGCTTACATCTTGATGGCTGGGTCGCTGTTTGCCCTCGACCAGTTGATTGCGGGGGTGGCGATGCTTTCGGTCATCGGGCTCATCATCGCCTGGGCCATCGGGCGGGCCGAGCGCCACCTCCTCGACTGGCGCACCTGAGGTCGTCAACGCGCCGATGGCGAGACGCTGACGCCTGGAAGTGGCGGCGGGGGCGGCGTCTCTGTGGCCGGGTGATCCACCGTCACATCGCGCACGGGGGGCGTCTCGCCGATGGTGGCTTGCGGTACGTTGACGCCCATCTCGCCAGGGGCGGGCGTTTCCGGCACGACAGCCGCGCCCGGGCGCACATTGACGCTGCCATCAGGCGCCCCGTCGGGAAGGGTGGCGTCGGGCACATCCACCGTCACAGGGCCTTCAACCTTGGTGCGGGTGACCGACGGATCGCCGAAATCCACGGTGATCCCGCCAGGCATACTCCTGTGCTCGTTGAACTCCGCGCGGGTGATTTCGCCATTGCCGTCCTTGTCCACGGTGGCAAAGGCGGCCCTTGAGGCGCTCCAGAATTTGTGGGCGTCGAACTCGGTGGGCGAAAGGCGGCCATCGCCGTCCTCGTCGGCCCTGTCGAACGGGGCGATTGTTGGGGTGCTGTCCAGATAGATGAACGTGGCCGCGCCTGCGGCCCCGACCACCGCCAAAACAGCCGCTGCAACGGCCCATCGTCCCATGGTGTTCCCCTTGAGCCGGCGTTGGTGATCACGCTCAATCACCGACGCGTTGACAAATCCTGGCTGGAACTATGTGGTCCCTCATCGCTGCAACGTCATCCGTGGGGCTGTTCCGTTCCCGAGGCGCTGCATGTGGCGCGGCGGGTTTTTCGCCGCGACCGAAAATGAAAACCAAGAGGGTGAGTGAATGACTAAAACTCTACTCGCGATCGCAGCTGCCGCGGCCATGACCGTGACCGGCGCGGCCGCACAGGACCGTTTCATGACCATCGGTACCGGTGGCGTGACGGGCGTGTACTACCCGACCGGCGGTGCAATCTGCCGGCTTGTGAACCGTGGTCGCCGCGATCACGGCATCCGCTGCTCGGCCGAGTCGACCGGCGGTTCAGTCTATAACATCAACACCGTGCGTGCTGGCGAGCTGGATTTCGGCGTTGCCCAGTCCGACTGGCAGTTCCATGCCTTCCACGGCAGCTCCCGTTTTGAAGACGCCGGCCCGTTCGAAAAGCTCCGTGCCGTCTTCTCGGTCCACCCTGAGCCCTTCACGCTCCTGGTGCGCGGCGATTCCGGCATCGAGAAGTTCGAAGACCTCAGCGGCAAGCGCGTCAATGTGGGCAACCCCGGCTCCGGTCAGCGCCTGACCATGGAAATCGTCATGGAAGCCTTTGGCCTGTCCATGGACGACTTCGCCCTTGCCACCGAGCTGAAGGGGTCCGAAATGGCCCAGGCTCTGTGCGACGGTAAGATCGACGCCATGATCTACACCGTGGGCCACCCCGCTGCTGCCATCCAGGAAGCGGTCAACTCCTGCGACGTGCGCCTCGTGGACGTTGTGGGCGCGCCCATCGAAGGGCTCATTGCCGACAACCCTTACTATCGTGAAGCCACCATCCCCGGCGGCATGTACAAGGGCAATGACGACGACACCACCACCTTCGGCGTTGGCGCCACCTTCATCACGTCGGCCGATGTGCCTGAAGAGGTGGTCTACACCACGGTGAAGGCTGTGTTCGACAACTTCGACCAGTTCAAGCAGCTGCACCCGGCCTTCGGCGTGTTGAAGGAAGAAGAGATGGTCACCGACGGTCTCTCCGCCCCGCTGCACCCAGGTGCTGAGAAGTACTACAAGGAGCGCGGCTGGATGTAATCCGCACCGCGCCGGCATCATCTAGCCGGCGCACCCGCCCTGCGACAGAACCGCCCGCCACCTGCGCGGGCGGTTCCTTTTTGCGTGGGTGGTACCGTGCATCAAACCGGTATGGGTCAGCGCAAAGGCCGTCAGAATATCGGTGGTGAGGGGTACCCATGGCGCGCGAGGACGATGACGCGAGTGTTTCCAACATCGAGAAGGCATACTGGCTGACGTGCGCGCTGAACCACGAGTTTCGGCGCTCCTATGATGCGTTCGACGCGTATGTGGCGATGGCAGTCAGGTGCTATCCGCGGGCCGCAGGCGCATCGCACCTCATCGCAACCATGATTCCTGAAGAGCGCAGCAGCGAGCTGGGGGACCGATACCGACCATCAAAGTTTTCGCCCGCGCCAGAACCCAAAGCCATCTACAAAACGCTTGAGGATGAGGAAGACCATCTACCCCCTGTTGAACGGGTTTGGCTGCTGCTCGGAGACCTCAGATACGAGATCCACCGCCAGTACGAGACGGTCGAAGAGTATCGCGACATGATCGCGCGGTGTCGTCCCGTTGTCGTCACGGCTGTACGATTGCTCCGGGACTTACTGCCCCAGGGCCGCAAGCCTGACCCTTAATGGTCGGGAACGCAGAACCGCATGGGGAGGGGTCGATCTGACGCTCTGGTCCGGGGTCGTGTGTGACGCTGACCGTGGGGTCCGAGAGTTTGGGCGTTGGATGGTCGTTTGGGCGCGCTTGCATATTTAAGGGGCGGGTACTGCCGCAGCGCTTCAAACCCGCCAGCGACACCAACGGATCGAGATTCTGTCATGACCTTTACGGCTGAGGCTTGGGCGCGCAACGAGGCGGCCTACGAGACCATTCGCACCATGCCCTTCAATGCCGAGCTTGCCGCAGGCAGCCTCTCGCGGGAGCGGTTCCAAAACTACATAGTCCAGGACGCGCACTACCTGATCGGCTACGGCCGGGCGCTCGCGATCCTTGCCGCAAAAGCCCCCGACCCCGACAGGATCGTCCAGTTTGCGGGCGCTGCCAGCGAGGCCATCGTGGTGGAACGGGCGCTTCATGGCTCGTTCTTCTCCGATTGGGGGATCACGGAGGATGCCTTTTTGGAGAGCCCCGTTGCGCCCACCACCCACCACTATGTCTCGTTCTTGATCAGCACCTGCTACGGCGCGTCCTACCCCGTTGGCGTTGCCGCGCTCCTCCCCTGCTTTTGGATCTACGCCGAGGTGGGCCGCGACATTCACGCAAGGGCTGCGGCAAATAACCCCTACCGGGCGTGGATCGACACTTACGCGGGTCATGAATTCCACGACGCCGTGCGCGGTGTTGTGGCCGCCACCGATGAGGCGGCAGCCACCGCCTCACCAACCGAGCGGGTGGCCATGCACCACGCCTACACCCGCTCCACGCAGCTTGAGTGGATGTTCTGGGACGGTGCCTACCGCAGAGAAATCTGGCCGGTCTGAACGGCAGAGCAGTATCGGCTCAGGCGCCGAACCCGCCGCTGTCGAGGTATGCTTTTTCTTCCGGCGTCGTCTCCCGGCCAAGCATTTTGTTGCGGTGAGGGAAGCGTCCGAAGCGGCGGATCACATCGTGGTGGACGAGAGCCCAGTAGTAAGCCTCTTGGTTTCGCGTCGCACGGTAGAGGTCAAGGGCCTTCTCCTGCACAGCAATGTCTTCGGCATGCTGGTAGGGCAGGTAGTAAAAGTTCTTCGCCGGCAGGGCTTGGGCTTTGGCAAAGCCTGCTGCCACGGCGCCCTCGGCAACCTTTAGCGCAAGGGGGTCGGTGGTGAACTGTTCAGCGCTCCCGCGAAAGATGTTGCGGGGGATCTGGTCCAAAAGGATGATCAGCGCGAAGCTGCCGGTCGCCGTCTCCGCCCAATCCTCCAGCTGCCCGTCTCGCCCCTTTTGCCATAAGTCTTTGTAGCGGCCGCAGGCGTCGTCGAATTCATCAGATCGTGCAAACCATCGCGGCGGGCCTGCCGACAACCAGAAGTCCACCAAGTCCAGGGATTCGTCAGCCTCTCGCCGCACCATCATTGTCTCCATTGCATCAAGGTGTGCGCAAAGTGCACCAAAAAAGACCTTTGCGCGTGGTGAAAACCGTGGAACGCTAGATCAAAAGGCCAGACGGATACGCGCCATGACCCAAGCCACCGACACGAACGCCTCAGGCGCCGCGACCTCTGCCGACGATCTCGTCGCCTCCGTCGACACAGGCGCCCGCTCCCCCGTCGGTTGGCAAAAGTGGCTGGTCCCTGGCATTGCCTTCGTTTGGTCGACGTTTCAGCTCTACGTCGCCTCGCCGCTGCCCTTCATCATCCAGGAGCAGACGGGGCTGAGGGTCGTCTTCAACAACACCGAGGTGAGGGCGATCCACCTTGGTTTTGCCCTCCTGTTGGTGGCGATGGCCTTCCCGCTGATGAAGCGCGCGCCGCGCAACAAGATCCCCTGGTACGACTGGGTTTTGGGCATCGTCGGCGCCTCTACGTGTCTTTATCTCATTGTCTTTAAAGATCAGATTGCCGCGCGGCCTGGTCTGCCCACCACGGCCGACCTTGTGGTCTCCACCATCGGCATGATCGTCGTGGGCATTTCGGTCTATCGCGCGCTCGGTTTGCCGCTGTTGATCGTCGTTTCGGTTTTTCTCGCCTACGTGTTCTTCGGCTCGTCCGACATCTTCCCCGATGCGATCCGATGGGCAGGCGCCTCCTACGGCAAAGCCATGTGGCACTTCTGGATGCAGACTGAAGGCGTCTTCGGCGTGGCGCTGGGGGTGTCGGCCTCGCTCATCTTCCTGTTCGTGCTGTTCGGTGCGATTTTGGAAAAGGCAGGGGCAGGCAACTACTTCATCAAGATTGCCTTTGCGCTCCTGGGGCACCTGCGGGGCGGGCCTGCGAAGGCCTCCGTGGTCGCCTCGGCACTGTCTGGCATCTACTCAGGTTCGTCCATTGCCAACACGGTGACGACGGGCACCTTCACGATCCCCCTCATGAAGCGCACGGGCTTTCCTGCCGAAAAGGCGGGCGCCGTGGAGGTGGCCTCCTCCACCAACGGTCAGTTGACCCCGCCTGTGATGGGGGCCGCCGCATTCCTGATTGCCGAGTTTACGGGCACGGCCTACCGCGACCTCATTGTTTACGCGCTGCTTCCGGCGCTCGTCTCCTACATTGCGCTGGTCTATATCGTGCACCTTGAGGCGCTGAAGCTGGGCCTCAAAGGTCTTGAGCGGCACACCCGCGCGCAATCCATGGCGCGCAAGCTTGGCGGGTTCTTGATCGGCTTCGGCTTCTTCGCAGGGCTCGGCGTTGCCGTACACTATGGCCTTGGCTGGGTGTCGGACGCGTTCCCAGACGCCACATTGTGGACGGCGATCGCCATCTTCCTTGCCGCCTATCTTGCGTGCTTGATTGTGGCGTCCGGCCGACCCGACCTTGAGATCGACGATCCCGACGCCCCCATCTACGAACTTCCCAAAGTGGGTGAGGTGTTTCCGACGGGCGTTCACTTCCTCCTGCCCATCATCATCCTTCTTTACTGCGTGACGGCGGCGGGGCTTTCACCGTCCCTGTCAGCCTTCTGGGCAGCGCTGGCGATGATTTTCATTGCGCTCACCCAGCACCCCATCAAGGCGCTTCTGCGCGGGGGTCGCGGCCTTGCCACAAGCTTCGGCCGGGGGTGGGGTGAGTTCACCCGCGGGATGATTTCGGGCGCGCGCAACATGATCCCCATCGCGGTCGCGACGGCTGCAGCGGGCATCATCGTCGGCACCATCTCGCTCACCGGTGCGCACCAGGTGGTGGCAGCCTTCATCGAAGCGCTCGCGGGCGGCTCATTGATGCTGATGCTGATCCTCGTGGCGGTCATGAGCCTCATCCTCGGGATGGGGCTGCCGACGACCGCCAACTATATTGTGGTGTCGGCGTTGATGGCGCCAGTCATCGTCTCCCTCGGCGCGGCCGAAGGGTTGATCATCCCCCTCGTTGCAGCACACCTGTTCGTCTTCTACTTCGGTATCCTTGCCGATGACACGCCCCCTGTGGGTCTGGCGGCCTATGCGGCGGCGGGGATATCGGGTGGCGACCCCATCAAGACCGGTTTCCAAGGCTTTGCCTACGACATCCGAACGGCGCTTCTGCCGTTCCTCTTCATCTTCAACACCGAGTTGTTGTTGATGGAGGTGGTGATCATCGATGGCACGCCGACAGCCCAGTTTGTCGACTGGTTTACCGGCATAAAAGCCTTTGCGGTGGCCGTGGTGGCCATGCTCGTCTTCGCGGCGGCCACCCAGCGTTACTTCTTCGCCCGCTGCAACATTGTCGAGGTGGTGGTCCTCCTCCTCATTGCCTTCACACTCTTCCGACCAGGGGTGTGGCTGGACTTTGTGGAGCCGCCTTATATCGAGCGTCCCGGCAGCGACGTCTTCCAGGTGGCGGGCGAGACGCCAGCGGGCGATACGTTGCGCTTCAGGCTTGTGGGCACGGACTTCAACAATCCCGATGAGAGGGATGAGAAGTACATCGTCACACGATTGATTGAGGGGGCTGACGGGGAGGCCAAGCTTGCCGACTCCGGCCTGACCTTCCTTGAGGACGGCGACCGTATGACGCTGGACGAACCCTTCCCAGGGACGCCGTTCGCCTATCTCGGCCAAGACTTCGATTTTTATGCCGACGAACCCGTGGTGCTGGAGGCCGTCCAGACCCCTGCGGAGAGGATGCCTAAGGAGATCTTCTACATCCCCGCCTTCATCCTCCTTGCTGGTGTGATCTTGCTGCAGCGTCGCCGGCAAACGCAGCCCGCGTTCTGATGGCATCGCCCCACGTCTTCCAGAGGGCATCGGCGGCGACCCTTCCTGTCGCCGTTGCCGGTGAGGGCATCACAATCAAGACCGCCGATGGGCGCCGGGTGCTGGATGCCTGTGGCGGCGCGGCGGTCTCCTGCCTCGGCCACTCCGACACGACGGTGACGGACGCCATCAAGCGCCAGCTCGATGCCTTGCCCTTCGCCCACACGGCGTTCTTCACCTCAGAGCCTGCAGAGCAACTTGCATCCATGCTGGCCGAACGGGCGCCTGAGGGGATTGACCGGGTCTACTTCGTGTCGGGCGGATCGGAGGCGGCTGAGGCGGCCATCAAGCTTGCCCGCCAATACTTCCTGGAAAAGGGTGAGCCAGATCGGCACAGGATCATCGCCCGCCGCCAAAGCTACCACGGCAACACGCTGGGCGCCTTGGCCGCCGGCGGCAATGAATGGCGGCGCGCCCAGTTCGCCCCGCTCCTGACCGATGCCATGAGCCACATTGCCCCCTGCCACCACTGGCGCTGGGGCGAACCTGGCGAGAGCGCCGAGGACTACGGCCGCCGCGTTGCCGACGAACTTGAGGCCGAGATTTTGCGGCTCGGCCCCGAAACCGTCATGGCCTTCATGGCCGAGCCTGTGGTCGGGGCGACCATGGGCGCCGTCCCCGCCGTTCCCGGCTATTTCAAGCGTGTGCGGGAGATTTGCGACCGCTATGGCGTCCTCCTCATCCTCGATGAGGTGATGTGCGGCATGGGGCGCACGGGCCACCTCTTTGCGTCAGAAGAGGATGATGTCAGGCCGGACATGGTCCTCATCGCAAAGGGGCTGGGTGCCGGATACCAGCCCATCGGCGCGATGCTGGTCAGCGGTGAGATCCATGATGCTGTCGCCTCAGGCAGCGGGTTCTTCCAGCATGGCCACACCTATATCGGCCATCCGACGGCCTGCGCGGCGGGCGTGGCTGTGCTTGAAAAGATCGCCAGTGCGGCGGTGCTCGACAACGTCAACGCCATGGGCGCGCGGCTTCGCCAGTTGCTGGAGGCACGGTTCGGTCAGCACCCCAATGTGGGCGATATCCGAGGCCGCGGCCTCTTCCTCGGCCTTGAACTTGTTGCCGACCGGGAGACCAAGGACCCGCTCCCGCCAGCGGCAAAAACCCATGCGGCCATCAAGAAAGCGGCCATGGCGCGGGATTTGATGGTGTACCCCATGGGCGGGACCATTGACGGTGCGCGGGGAGACCACATTCTCATCGCACCGCCTTTCATCGTGACGGAGGCCGATGTGGACCAAATTGTGGATCGCCTTGCGGCAGCCGTGGCTGACGTGCTGCCAGGCGTTGCGGCCTGACATGGCAACGGTGGACCTCAACGCCGACTGCGGCGAAAGCTTCGGCCCCTGGCAGATGGGCGATGACAAGGCGATCTTGCAGGTCGTCACATCCGCCAATGTGGCCTGCGGCTTTCACGCCAGCGACCCGGACACCATGGCCGCCACCCTTCGCATCGCCAAGGAAAACGGCGTTTCGGTGGGTGCGCACCCCGGCTATGCCGACAAGATCGGCTTTGGCCGCAGGGTCATCCCCATGGCGCCCGATGCGGTCAAGCGGATGGTCGCCTACCAGATCGGCGCCATGCTGGCGATGGCCGCCCTTGAAGGCGTCTCCGTCACCCATGTGAAAGCCCACGGAGCGCTCTCCAACTTCGCCTCAGAGGACGGTGCGACGGCCGATGCCATCGCCGCTGCCGTCAAAGCCGTTGACCCGTCCCTCACCCTCCTTGCGATCGCGACAACGCAGCTTGAGCGGGCCGGCAAGGAGGCGGGCCTCAAGGTGGCGGCAGAAATCTTCGCCGACCGCGCCTATGAGCCTGATGGCAACCTCGTCTCCCGCCGCAAACCGGGGGCCATGATCCACGATGCGCAAACCGCCGCCTCCCGCATTGTGGAGATGGTGCAAGCGGGTCAGATCATTGCCCACGACGGCACGCGGATCGACACCGACATCCACTCCATCTGCGTGCACGGTGACAGCGCCCAGGCCGTCGGGATCGCCCGCGCGGTGAGGGCGGCGTTGGAAGGGGCGGGCGTCACCGTCGCGCCGTTCGCATCGTGAGTGATTGGCGCGCCGATGGCTGACTGGCTTGAGGGCGCGCACATCCGCCCCAGCGGCGAAAATGCCTTCGTCGTGGAGTATGGCGACGTCATCGACCACGAGATTGGCGAGCGGGTTGCCCTTTTAACCAACGCTTTGGACAAAGTGGCCCTCCAGGGCGTGGTGGAGGTGGTGCCGACCTTCCGCTCCGTCCTCGTCATCTATGATCCTGACGCCACCGACGAAGATGCGATCTTGAATGGGCTGCCCGACAGCGCCGATGCGCCGTCCGCCTTCGGCAGCGCGCACTTTACCGTCCCTGTGTGCCTCACCGGGGAAGCGGCGGAGGATCTTGCGGAAGCCGCGCAAGAGCTCGGGCTACCGGAAGACACCATGCGCGAGCGGCTGCTCGGCGCCACCTACACCGTCGGCATGTACGGCTTTGCGCCAGGCTTTTCTTACCTGAGCGGTGTCGACCCATCGCTCGCCATTCCGCGCCGTGCCTCGCCGCGCCCGCCGATGCCTGCCGGCAGCCTCATCGTTGCCGGCGGGATGGCGGCTCTGACGGCCACCTCCATGCCGACGGGCTGGTACGTTGTGGGCCAGACCGCCATCACCCTCTTCAGGCCGAAGGAGGACCCTATGGTTCCGTTCGCGGTTGGGGACGCGTTGACCTTCAAAGAGGTGTCGTTCGATGAATTGACCCGGCTGAAGGACGATGTGGACGGCGGCGCCGTGCGCGAGCAGAAGTCTTAAGTCCTCCATGGCACGTCTCCACCTCACCCGCACCAACCCCACCGTGTCGGTGCAAGATCATGGCCGTACGGGCGCCATGCGCTACGGCGTCTCCCAGGCCGGCCCGATGGACTGGGTGCGACACGCCCACGTGCTGAAGCTTGTTGGCGGCAACGGCACGGCCGCATTCGAGGTGGGGCTCGGGGGCGCTGCCTTCCGCGCCGAGGGCCCTGTGCGCATTGCCGTCACGGGGCCTGGGTTTTCCGTGTCCTTGGGAGACGGCCAGACGTTTGCCCCGCCCTTGGCCCTCACACTTGAGGATGGTGCGACGCTCACCCTTCAACCGGGCAAGTTTGGCATGTGGGCCTATGTGGCCGTTGCTGGGATCGATTTTGGCGAGCCTGTCCTCGGCTCTTTCGCCACCAATGTGCGCACAGGAATGGGCCGCCGGGACGCGACCGACTTCACCTGCAAAGACGCCGACCCTCTCCCACCGTCCCTTTACGACGATGTCTATGACCAGAACGGCCCCATCGCCATTTTAAGGGGGCCGCAGCACCATCTTTTCGATGCCTCGGTGCACGATCTCTTCGCCACCGCATCGTATGCGTTGAGCGATGCCGTCGACAGGATGGGGTACCGCCTTTCAGGCCCGGAACTGAAAGCGAGGGACGGTCACGACATCATCTCCGATGGTATTGTGGAAGGGGCGATCCAGGTGCCTGGAAACGGCCAACCCATCGTCCTTTGCGCTGACAGGCAGCCGACGGGCGGCTACCCGAAGATTGCCGTGGTGGCCCGCGCTGCGCGCCCAAGGCTCATCCAAAAGCGCCCAGGGGATTCGGTCACCTTCAGCTGGATCGAAACCAAGGACGCGCGCCGCCGCGTCAAAGTCCTTCAGGACAAGATTGCCCACCCCACGCCCCGCATCCGCGCAGAGTTCACCCCCGAATACCTTTTCGAGCGCAACCTCGTCGGCGGCGTCTGGGACCCTAAGCCGTCAACGCCGGACGGTTAGTGCAATTCCAAGATCACTGTACACAGTCTTCATGGAGATGATTGCGCGTCGATTATGGATGCGAGCAGGTTCTTATTAGGCTCAGACCGTTTCGTCTGAGCCAAAATTCTAAAGAAGCCCGCGCCAAGACTACATCGACCCAGACCACAAGAACGCGTCGCGCCAACCAAGGCCATCTTCCACCGACCCTTCGGGGTGATACTCGCACCCGAACGGGCCTTCGTACCCGGCGTCTTGGATGGCGGGCAGGAGGAAGTGGTAATTGAGCTCCCCCTGGTCCGGTTCAGCCCGCGTGAACCCGCCTGCGATCTGCACATGCCCAACGAGATCGGCGTGGGCTTTGAAGCGAGGGAGCACTTCGCCCCCTGCGCGCTGCACATGGAAGCAGTCGAACATGATTTTGGCGTTGCGTGCCTCGACCGCGCGGATGATGTCGGCCGCCTGTTCCACTGTGCTGAGGAAGTAGCCTGGAATCGCCTGAGGGCAGATGGGCTCGATGAGGAAGGTGATCTCAGGGGCTGCGGCCGTTGCCTCCTTCAGCCGGGCCACAAGGCGGTCGGCCCCGGCGGGATCATCGGTCTTGCCTGAAAGGACGTGGACCGCGCCGGCCCCCAGAGCCCTCGCGGTTTCAATGGCTTGGGCAATGTCTGCCTTGGCGCGGTCTTCCTCGCCCGCAACCGCTGCGCAGCCTGCCGTCTCGCCCATATGAACGTTGAGGCCTACCACCTTCATACCGTCGAGGGCCGCCACAATGTCTTCCGGGTTTTCTTCTTGCGCCTGGTCGTGAAACTCAACGAGACGGAAGTCGGCTTCGCGCGCGGCTTCAATGCGCTCGAGGAACGGCCTGTCACTCCACAAGAAGCCCAGGTTGGCTGAGAAGTTGATTGTCATTGGGCCATCACAGTCATGGCTTTTTCAAAGAAGTCCGGTGCGCCGAAGTTGCCTGATTTCAGCGCGAGCGCAAGGCCGCCAGCGCTGATGGCAGGCACGCCAGGGTCGATCTTGGGGCCGATGGCAAGGGCGTGAAGGCCAAGGGCGGTCACCACTGCGCCTGAGGTCTCCCCGCCGGCGACAATGAGCCGGCCGACGCCGCGGTCCTTCAGGTCTCGCGCCACCTCGCCGAAGAGGTTTTCAAGGGCGCCGGCCAGCTTTTCGCCGCCATGCTTGTCCTGTGCGGACGACACCGCTGCGGGGTCGTCCGATGAGTAGATGAGGGGCAGGCCCGCTTCAGCCATTGCCCAATCGGCAAGGTCTTTCGCCCGCAGCTGCCCGGCCATGAGGGCATCTGTGTCGATCTTCATTTGTGGATGGTTCCTCCCGTGCTCGGCCACCTGCGCGCGGGTGGCCATGGAGCATGAGCCCGACAGCGCCACCGCCTTGCCGTCATTGCCGGTCCAGGACGAGCGACTGTCGCCGATCAACCCTTTTGACCTGTAGACCGCAGGAAGGCCGAGCGCGATGCCGGACCCACCCACAAGAAGGCCAAAATCCTCGGCCGCTTCTGCGATGATCCTCAGATCATCATCATCGATGGCATCGACCACCACCAACTGCCGACCGTCGGCGTTTTGCGCAGCAAGAGCGTCCCGGCACCCGGCAGCACCAAGGCGCACCTTGTCCAAAGGAACATGGCCGACGGCTCCCTCGCTCTGGTGGGCAAGCCAACGGCGAATGTCGGGATCGGTCATGGGCGTGATGGGGTGGTTCTGCAGCCCAGACTCGGACAACAGCGCGTCCCCGACGAAGAGGTGGCCCTGGTAAAGCGTGCGCCCCGTTGCCGGGAACACCGGGCACACTACGACGGGATCGCGCGTGCCAAGGCGTTCGATCAGCGCTTCGGCGACAGGGCCGATATTGCCCGTTTTGGTGGAATCGAAAGTGGAGCAGATTTTGAAATAAATCTGTTGGCAGCCGCACGAGAGGAGCCATTCAAGGGCGGCCAGCGACTGGTCTACGGCATCCTTGACGGGGATGGAGCGCGATTTCAGCGCAACGATCCCCGCCTCCACCTCGGGGCCGGGCACACTGCCCGGGACGCCAACGTACTGGACCGTGTTCATCCCACCGTCGGCGAGCATCAGGCCAAGGTCGGAGGAGCCGGTGAAATCATCGCCGATGGCGCCCAGGATCATGCCGTCTCTCCCGGCAGGGCAAGGCCGGCGTTGCGCGCGTAGACTTTGGCAACGGCCGCATCGTCCTCCCCGCCAAGGCCTGAGCCCGATGCAGCCAGGAACTGCTGGAGCGCTGCGGCGGCAAGGGGGGCGGAAAAGCGGGCGCTGCGCGCAATGTCGCCCACAAGGCCAAGGTCTTTGACGAAAATGTCCACCGCCGACAACGGCGTGTAGTCCCCGTCCACAATGTGGGGGCCGCGGTTTTCAAACATCCAGCTCGTTCCCGCGCATTGGGAGATGACGTCGACCATGTCGGCGGGGGTAAGGCCCTGGCTCATGCCGAAGGTGATGGCTTCCGCGGCTGCCGCAATGTGAACGCCTGCCAGGAGCTGGTTCACCGCCTTCATGGCCGACCCTGCGCCGGCCTCATCGCCAAGCCGGTAGAGGGTGGCGGACATGGCATCGAGCGCGGGTTCAGCACGGGCCATTGCCTCAGGCGCGCCTGAGGCAAGAATGGTCAGCGCCCCTGCCGCCGCCTTTGCCGCGCCGCCTGAAATGGGCGCATCCACATAACGCGATGGGCCGATCCGCTCTGCCATCTGTCGTGCAAAGGCGGGCGGGACGGTGGCGCAGCTGACCACAGCGGTGTCTTCAGAGAGCGCGCCGGAAAGGCCCGCTTCGCCGAAGCGGCCTTCCGCGAAGAGGACAGCCTCGGTCTGTGCAGCGTTCACAACCACGAGGATGATGGCGGCCACATCCTTCAGCGCAGCAACGTCGGCACCGGCGCCGCCTTCGGCATCGAACGCGGCCTCGCGCGCTGGGTCCACATCAAACCCGTGCACTTTGAAGCCGGCCTTGAGGAGTGCGCGCGCCATGCCGCCACCCATGGAGCCAAGCCCCACCAGCGCCACGGGCCTGCCTGAAGCTGTCCCCATTCTCCCAGTCCTTTCAGCCTTTGCCGGTCGCTTGGCCGCGCGTGTGCACAGGCCCGATCGGTCGATTGCCCCATTACGCATACGAGCGCGCGCCGGTTCAACCGCAGGACCTCACCGTCCGCCGGCGCGGCGCCACGACGCGGGCTTGCAGCGAGCAGCATCGATAACCGGGGTTGTGCACGCCGTTGCGCCGGTCCACGAAGGAGGCTGACAGGGCCGATCCAGGTCACTAAGAAGCCCTGAGACACCAAAGGGCCTAAACGGAGCGCGCAATGGACATCGTCAACAAGCCACTCTTCCTCCTCGTCGGGGCGCTTGCCGTCCTCGGGCTAGGACTTGCGCTGATTTTCTATGTTCAGGGCACGCGGCAAGAAGGTGCGCTGCAAGAGCGCATCGCCGAAGAAAGGTTGGCGCGCCAGGCCGTTGAAACGGACCTTCAGACCCTGCGCGACACTGTCCAGTCGACCGAAGACCTTGCCGCAGAGATCGCAGCCGCAGAAGCGCGTATTGCTGCATTGCAAGAAAGCGAAGCGGCTGCGAACGCGCAGACCGAGGAGGCGCAAACCCGCCTTGCCGCTGCGCAGAGCGAACTGTCTGAGCTTGAGAGCCGCGCCCAGTCACTCCAGGCGCAGGCCCAGGAAGCGCAGGAGGCCCAGGCCGCCGCGCAATCGGCCCTTGATGAGATCACTGCGACCCGCGAAACGGTGACAGCCACCATTGACCAGTTGAAGGGCGAGGAGGACGCTCTCACCGCACGCCTGCAAGAGGCGGAGTCCGCCATTGAGGATCGCACCACCAAGGCCTCCACGTTGACCGCGCAGCTGGATGAGTTGCAGGCGGACGTTGACGCCATTTCCGCCACTCGCGAAGAGCTCTCCAAGGAGCTCGAGACCCTTACCATCCAAAACAGCGCGTTGGTGGATGCAACGCGCCAGGCCCAGGCCGCGCTGGAGGCTTCGACCGAGCAGCAGGCGCAGCTTCAGGACGAGGTGGCGCGTTTGACGGAAAGCCGCGACGCGCTTTCCAGCGAAGTGGGTGGTCTTGAAGCGCGCAACGCCGATCTTGTGGCCGCCCTGGAGCGGGCCGAGCAGCAGCGCGACCAGCGCAGGGCCGAGGCCGAGGCCGCAGAGCAGCAGATTGCCGAAATGCAGGCCGATATTGCCGAAAGCCAGAGAAATGCTGAAGCCGCCCAGGCCGAGCTTACCGAAATCCGCGAAGAGCTTGGCGCGCTCACAGGCACCCGCGATTCGTTGAGCGACAGGGTGGCAACGCTGAAGGCCGAGCACACCTCGTTTGCGCAGGCGGTCCAGGAGATTGAATCAAGCCAGGATGCTTTGATGCGGTCTATCACAACCTTGCGCTCCTACATCGACGGCACCGAGACCGCCGACGACACTCCCGCAACTGCCAACGACAATGCCGCTCCCGCCGCCGCCCAGTAAGGCGAGGGGCTGGGCCGCCTAGAACGGCACAGCTGACTGGAAACAAAAAAAGCCCGCCGGGGCGCACGGCCCCGGCGGGCTTTTTCGTGGGTTGCGCGGGGCTTATCCGCGGCGGCCGAGGGGGGTGACCAGCGCCCAGGTGACGACGCCGAGGACAATGGCAACCAGGATCAGCGCGATGGCGTAGATGCCGTTGTTGATGGAGAACCAGTTGGCGGCAATGAGGCGAAGGTTGGTGAACGACAAAGGCAGCGTTGCCAGGTAGCTGACCTGTTCCACCGGCACCGTCTGCACCTGGCTGTCGTCAAGCTGATAGGCGGTGATGCGACCGCCGATGCGCCGCCATTCCCCAGGCGCCGACAACGAGGCCAGCGAGGCCGACAGAAGGCCCGCTGTCGGTGCGGTCACGAGGGTCCACGCCGTGTCTGAATTGTCGGGCGCGGGGGCTTGGGCGAGCATCAAGGTGGAGCGGTCGGAAATCAGCGGCATTGAAGCCAGCCGATCTGAATCGCCAAGGCTGACGTTGAAGTTCACCGCGTTCTTCACCGACTGGAACAGGTTGCTGAACAGGCGCGAGATGCCGTTGTCGTTGGTGACCTCGTCGAACCAGCGTTCTTGGCTGCGCTGGGTTTCGCCGCGCTGGTCGACGCTGACGTCCCGCAAGGCGTTCTCGTCGTCGGCGGCGACATTGCGGTCAAGGCGCACCTCTTCCTGGCGCAATTGCTGGCGCAAACGTCGCAGGACGTTGTCGTAACGCTCCAACCCTTCGGGCTCCGCACCGGTGCTTGTGGGGTAGGGCTGCAGCCAGTTCGATGGGATCGCACGGGCCGCACCCGTGGTCTCAAGGGCAAGGTTGGAAACCTCGTTGAGGGGGGCGACGATGATGACGCCTTCGCCCGCGAAGGGGCCTGCCTGATCCACCACCTCGGTCGGGAAGGACGCGCCGCGGGAGACCGCAACGCGGGCAATCAGTGTGCCGGCGGCGCCCACAGTGTCGGCCGCGGTCCCGCCGATGCGCACCCGCACAGGGCTGTCGGAGAGCTGGTAGGGGAAGCCGTTGGTGGCGAAAGAGGCAAGGTTCGGCAGCTGCCCGATCCGGGCAAAGTCGGGGAAGGCGAGTTCGGTGGAGGAGAAGAGGGCAAACCGGTCGCGTCCCGGCACCGTGCCGCCCGGCAGGCAGACAGCGTCGGTCTCTGTTTCCAGGTCGGCGACAATCTCGACGGTGTTGATGCCTGGGCGGAAGTTTTCCATCACAAGGGCGATGGGGAAGTCCTCGATAACCTCGCCCTTGGAGGAGGTGAAGCTGATGGCCGTCGACAACACACCGTTGACGAGGACGCTGAGCCGGCTGCCAGGTTCCACATCCGATGCGTAGGCCGCATCCAGAAGAAGCTGCGCTTCGCCATAGGCGGCGGCGTAAAAGTCAGGCGGCAGGGTGACGTTGAAGTGGGTCTTGAAGCGCCTGCCGGAGAAGTTGATGGTCTCCACACCCGCCTGCCTCAAGGAGACGGTGTCGGCACCGTTGACGCGCACGCCATCGGGCACCAGCCAGGGCGGCGTTGCCACAATGGCCGATCGCGGCTGATTGGGAAGGGCCGGGGCATCGAAGCGTGCAAGGGCAGTGTCCACAGCGCGCTGATTGGGCCCTGTGATAACCACCGTCGGGCCAATGCGCGGGTTGTCCACCATGGCCGCCACAGGGCCCACCTGCCCGTCGGAGGGCACAGCGTTGGTGAGCGCGCTCACCATGTCATAGGTGCCGATGACAATGTTGAGGACGCCCGGCTCCGGCATTGCGGACGAAAGGTCGGGCGCCACCTCCACGAGCGGCTGTATGAAACGACCGCGCAACGCCGCCGCTTGGACGGCGCGCAGCATCCTGTCCATGTTGATCGGGCTGTTGCCCATGGGCTGAACCACGCGCAGGCGGGTCGCCCCGTTTGTGGCAACGCCGACGGCCGGGATATCGGCAAGGCCGATCAGAGGAATGCGCCCGCCGCCGAACGAAAAGCCAGTGAGGCGCGTGTCGATCCGCGTCCACAACTCGTACGTGGCGTTGATGGAGCAGTCGATCCTGTGGCGCATCTCCGCTTCAAGGCGGATGGCATTCTCGCCAGGGCGCAACAGGTCGGAGGAGACAGGAAGGGCGATCACCTTGGTGCGATCGGGGCTGTCGATGGCCGTTTCTGCAATCAGCCGGCCGTTCAGGAACACGCGCAGGCGCGAGGCTTCGGGCAGAACCAGGACGGAGTTGGTAAAGGCGATGGACAGATTGCCCCCGCGCGCCGCTTCCGCCGCATTCAAGAACACCGTCCAGGAGCTGAAGGCGATCTCACCGTCAAGGCGCAGCGTGCGGTAGGGGACGATGGGGCGGTCCACCACCGAATCCACCCAGTCGTCGCTGTTTTCAAGGGTGACGCGCAGCTCGCGCACGTCGGTTGTGTCGTCTTTGAGGAGCTGGTTGAGGGCACGGCGCTGCTCAAAGCTGACCGCCTCCACAGGCACGACGGCGCCAGGCCTGCGCCCGCCCGCAAGGGGGGAGACGGTGGTGGAGGGACGGGAGAACTCCTCCTCGTCACGGTCGTCCGGCACCACGGGGGAGGCGCCGTCCTCGTTGATGTCGAACGGCGCTGCGACGGGTGCTGCGGGTTGGAGGGTGGTGCGCGGGGCGGTGGGCGCGACGGTGTTCGCCTCGTCCTGGGCAAGGCGTTGCTGGACCTGCGGCGCGGGGCTCTCAGGCACATCAGAAGCTTGGCCGCGTACCGAAAATGGTGCCTGCGCCGATGCGGTGACCGCAACGAAGACGGTAGACAACGCGATGGCAGCGGCTGACAGAACGGACAGGACTCGCATCACGAAACCTCAGCGATCGGGGCGTTGGTTGGCCGAACGGGTGACGGGCGGAGCGTGAAGCCCAGCCGTGGCGCCTGACCCTGACGTCACCATGGCGTTGGGATCGGCGCCCACGAAGGCGCCGCGTTGGATTTGCTTGTCGGGCTTGCCGCTGTCGTCGGCCTTTGTGGGCGTCTTGTCGGCGCGTCCGGGTGCAGCGTTGAACAGGTAGGAAAGCCCGCGCACGGTCTGGAAGATGGCGAGCGAGATGAACTCCACCACGCCGCGCACAACGCCAATGTCCTTACGGCGCGAGCCTTGGAAGCGCACCCACTCATCGGAGTTTGCAAACACAAGGTCGGCCACAAGTTCGTACTGGCGGGGGTCTACCACCGCAAACTCCGACCCCAACGCCACACCGCCCTCATCGCGCACCACCGAGCGCACGGTGAGCGGCAATTCGTTGGAGGCAAGCGGGGCCATGGGCTGGAAGCGCATGATGATCTGCTCACCCGGCTTGATCTGCCGCAGCACATTGGCGGGCACCAGAATACGCGCGCCGGAGATGGACACGTCATCGATCTTGGCGGGAATGACGCGGTCGCCGTAGATGATCTCCGCCGGTCGGTTGATGGCAACGCGCTGGGACTGGCGCAGCTGACGCCGTTCGGCCACCACCCCGAGGGCAGCGCCCATGAGGAGGAGGTTGAAGAGGTTCCAGCCGCCCACCACCATGGCAATATCGGCCGCAAACGGCTGGGCGATGATGCGCCAGACGGTGGCGACAACACCGGCCACCAGAATGAAGAAGATGATGTAAAACGGGCCGCCAAGCTCGGAAATGCGCGACCGGCGGTTGGTTTCACCCTTGGTGGTCACGCGGAACTGGGGCCGTTTGGGGTTGATCAGAACCGCCCCCAGGGCGCGGATCAGGTAGACCGATTGGATCGTCTCGTAGAGTTCTGAGATGAACGGCCATCGCACCCGGCTCCATAGGTAGTTCTGGAGCAAGATGTTCACCAAAATATAGGTGACGGTGTAGGCGGCAAACTCCGCTCCCGACGCGTCGAAGATGGCGAACCCAAAGAACAGGTAGAAGAGCGGCGAAAACACGAATATCAGCCGCGCCACGGGGAACAGCCAATAAAACATCGATGAGAGATAGCAAATCCGCTGTGGGATGGAGAGGCCACTCTTGAACAGGGGCGATTTCAAGAAGAGGATCTGCATCATACCCTGGCACCAGCGGGAGCGCTGGCCGATGAAGTTGGCGAACGTTTCCGGCTGGAGGCCGGCGATCATCGGCCTGTCCACATAGGCCGAGTTCCACCCCTGTGCGTGCAGGCCAAGAGAGGTTTCAGCGTCTTCCGTGACGGAGGTGCCGGAGAAGCCCCCCACCTCTTCCAGCGCGGCGCGCCGAAGCACGGCAGCAGAGCCGCAGAAGAAGCTGGCATTCCACTTGTCGAAACCCTTTTGGATGACGCCGTAGAACATCTCGTTCTCCGACGGCATGCGGTTCCAGGTCTCCAGATTGTGTTCGAGCGGGTCGGGGTTGATGAAAAAGTGTGGCGTTTGCACCATGAACATCTTCGGGTCGTCGGCGAAGTAGCCGAGCGTTTCCTGAAGGAAGTCGCGCGTCGGGGCGTGGTCGGCGTCCAGCACCACCACGAACTCGCCGCTTGAGTGGGCAAGGCCGTTGTTGAGGTTGCCAGCCTTGGCGTTGATGTTGCGCGCGCGCGTTAGATAATTGACGCCAAGGTCGCGGGCGAGCTGCTGAAGTTCGCGCCGGCGCTCTTGCGCCGCGGCGGCCACCCGCGGGTCGGCGTTTTCCGCCCTTTCGTCCGTGCCGCCATCGTCGAGCAGGAAGATGTTGAGCTTGTCGGACGGGTAATCCATCTGCTTGGCGGCAGACAATGTGGTCGCCAGAAGCTGCGGGCTTTCATTGATGGACGGGATGAACACATCCACCGTCGGCAGCACGCTGTCCCGGTTCAGTGTTTTCTTGGGGCGGTTCAGCGGGTCGGCCACGGAGAACAGCGACAAGAACAGCATCACCACCGAGTACATCTCGGCCAGGTACAACAGGAAGCCGGGGACAAAGTTCTGCAGCTCCGACACCGGCGGGATGGTGGTGAAGGTGCGCCAGTAAACGTAGCGCAGCACCACCGCGGTGCCGAGTGCGAGGACGATCGCCCGCATCGCCCCTTTGCGGTCAAACATCTTCAACACAGCGATAATGACCACGATGATCATCGAAGTGACGAAGTGGGTGTCAAGGTTCACCGGCTGCGTCACCAGGAAGAGGATCAGCGCGGCGGTTGCCAGCCAAAGCAAGAAGACCAGAAACTTCATGACGCGCTCCTCATCGCGCCGGAACGGTGCCGCGGGCGGGTCGCCGCAGCGAACCCTGAGGCAGTGTCTTTCGGGGCATCCCACAGGACGCGCAGCGAAAGGGACGTTCCGGTCATCGCCTTTCTCCTTGTGGGAGCGAGAGGGCGGCCCACGGGAGGTCTCATCTTAGAGTTGTCCTGCATTCTCGATACGCCCTTCCCGTGCGCCGATCAATCCGAACGGTCCCACGGACGAGACGCCGCGCTGGGAATGTTGAGCCAAGCCTCTGTAAGCGGGCGCGTCACCAGGCGAATCTCTTCCATTAACCACATTTTTGCCGTCTTGGTCACGCGGCGAAACAGCACGAGCGCCAAGATGGGTGGAAGAATCTTAACGCGCATCAAGGTTAACAAACGCTCAAGGAAGTTCGCTCAAGACTGAGCCTCAGAAGCTGATTCAGCACGAATCGGCCACGGTTCACCGGTGGGTTTAACACCGGGGGATACGATACGAAACGAGGCTGGATGCGATGACCGCTCGATCGCACTGCGTGCGTGGGGCCGCGACACTGCTCCTTGCAGGCGCCGTCGCGGGGTGCGCCTACGACCACGGCGGCTATAAGACCGCTACACTGAACAACGAAGTTCCTGTCACCAACGCGTTTATCATGCCGCCGCCGGGCGGACCGCAGCCCATTGCTGTGTTGGAAAACCGCTACGAAAACGGCCTCGCGCAGGACATCTTGCTGCGCAACAGGTCAGGCTCACGCGGGCAAAATGCCATCATCGTGCGCGCGTTCGGGCCCATGGGGCGCGACCGTGGCCGCGGCCGCCTGAGCACCGACATTCCAAGCGTGACCGCCATCCGCAAGGAAATGCGTGAACGGTTGCCAGGCGTTCACATGGAAATCTCGGGCCTTTATGTGCAAAACCGCTATGGCCCGTTCAGCTATGCCGTCGGCCGTTCCCATTCGGCCGGCAACTGCATCTACGCCTGGCAGCGAATCTCGGCTGAGGCGAAGGTGTTTTCGGCCCAAAGGGGCGCGATCACATGGCGGTTGCGGCTGTGCGACACCAAGACCTCCGCGCGCGATCTCCTCCTCGTCGCCTATGGGATGACCATTAACGGCTACTTCCTGGCGCGCAGCTGGAACCCTTATGGAGACCCGCCGCCCCTCGACGATCGTGTGGGAACGCCTGGCGCCACAATCTTGCCCGAGCAGGCTGTGGATCGGACGGTCATCGCACCCAACTCCTATGGCGAGGCACGGCGTGAGCGAATCAGGGCACCCTCGCGCAGCCGCGCACGGCCCGCCGCACCGCCAAGGCCGACGGTCCTCAACGACCCTGTGCCTGGCTCTGCGGTCGTCCCAAGGCCTGAAAACACCGACCTCAACGACCCGACGGTGGAGGACTCCAACATACCGCGCGCTGGCTCTGCTGCCACGCGGTTCGACGTGCCGTCGCCGCCTGCCCAAAGGGGCGTGATTTCGCCGACACCTGCTCCCCCGCGGGGTGTGCCGAGCGTTGCCCCTCCGCCTGCCACAGGTACGGGCGTCACGCTGCCAAGGCGCACAGGCGCACAGCTGCCGTCAGTGCGCGTGGTGGAAGTTGTGGAAAACTAAAGGGCCATTGCGGCGGCGCGGGCCAAGGGCTCGCCCTGCCGTACGCCCAACGAGGTTCGCCGCGCCGGCGCATCCGCCTGCCGCGGCAACACACAGCCCGCTTCATGGGCTGCACGAGCGACGGTCGCGTCGCGTTCAACCGATGCGGCCGGCATCCACTGCCTCAAACTTGCCCCGGGACAGACCCTGTTCCGGGGCCCTTTTGTTTGCCGGGTCAGCCGGTCTTGCTTGCCTCGTCCATTGCTGAGCGGAAGAAATCGACGAACGGCTCGGTCCACGGTGTCGGCCTGGAATCGTGTCGTGTGACGAAGACGTGGGTGAAATGGGCATCGGCTGCGGCAAGTGCATCCTCCCCGTTCGCCGATGCGAAGATGCCGATGTTCCATGTCACGCTGGTGCGGCCGAGGCGCGCGACCTTCAGGCCCAGAGCGATTTCTTGTGGAAACTCCAGAGGGGCGTGGTAACGGCAGCCGCTCTCCACAACGAGGGTGATCGCTGGGCTTGTGTGGATGTTCATCCCCGTTGCCCGCAGCATGGCCCCATTCACCGCCGTGTCCATGAGGGCGTAGTAGACCACGTTGTTGACGTGGCCGTAGATGTCATTGTCGGCCCAGCGGGTTGGGACAATCTCGCACAAGGGATAGTCCCGGCGACGGGTGGGGGGTGCGCGCTCGACCATAAGGGGCCTTTCGGACGGGGAAGGTTCGGGGCGGCTAAAGCGCGGGCACCAGAGCGTCGGCCACAAGACCGATGAACAGGAGCCAGCCCGCCCACCTGTTTGATTTGAAGGCGGCAAGACAGGAGGCGGGATTTTCAGGCGCCACCCGCCAGAGCTGGTAGGCAAGGTGGGCGCAAAATGCCGCAAGCCCTGCAAAGCCAAGAAGCCCCGCCCCTGCAAACCACAGCGCTGCGGTGAAGGCGATTGCCGTCAGTCCATAGGCGAGCCCGACCCCAAGGCGCGAATGGCTGCCGAACAGCCGCGCGGTGGATCGCACGCCAATGATGGCATCGTCGCGCTTGTCCTGCAGGGCGTAGATGGTGTCGTACCCCACAGTCCACGCGATGGCGCCCACATAAAGAGCAATGGGCGCGGCCGAAAGCGCGCCGAAGGCTGCCGTCCAGCCAAGCAGCGCACCCCAGGAAAAGGCGAACCCCAGAACAATCTGCGGCCAGTGGGTCACCCGCTTTGCCAGCGGATAAAGCGCCACGATCGCCAGCGAGCCGAACGCTGTGAAAATGGTGGTCTGGTTGAACTGGAGCACCACCGCCAGGCCGACAAAGGTAAGGGCAAGCATGAAAAGGGTCGCCGCTTCCGTGCTCACCTGGCCACTCGGAATGGGGCGGGAGCGCGTGCGCTCCACCTGCGCGTCGATCTTGCGGTCCAAGATGTCGTTGTAGGTGCAGCCGGCGCCGCGCATCACCACCGCCCCCAAGAGGAAGAGCACCAGGTGGTAAAGGTTGGGTGCCGTCTGACCTGCAACGCCTGCAAGGGCGGTGCTCCACCAGCACGGCCACAGAAGGAGCCACCAGCCGATCGGCCTGTCGAGCCTTGCAAGCCGGGCGAACGGCAACAGGCGCGCAGGCACGAAACGGTCCACAAGGTTGCCGCGCGGTGCATCGGCAACGTGCCCATGAGGCACGGGTTCGGCTTTCACCATCGCCACTCTCCCCAACTCCCGCCTTGGTTTGCTTGCGCGGCCAGCGCCCGATCGGTGATAGCAAGTGCCTTCGACAGTTGGAACGATGATGCGCGCGCGCCATGTCGCGGGCAAAGGTGGATCGGTCAAAAATGGCAAGCGGCGCAGCGACGGTGTTGGTGGTGGGGTCCGGCGGAAGGGAGCATGCTCTTGGCGCAGCGCTTGCCGCCTCGCCGCAGGTGGGGAGGGTGGAGTTTGCCGGCGGTCCCAATGCCGGCCTTGAGGCGATTGCCTCAAGGGTCACGCCGGAAGCTCCCGAGAAAGGCACCTACGACCTTGTGGTGATCGGCCCGGAGGCTCCGTTGGTGGACGGGCTTGCCGACAGGCTGCGCGCAAGGGGTTTGCCCGTCTTCGGCCCATCGGCGGCCGCAGCACAATTGGAGGCCTCGAAGGCCTACACAAAGGCCGTGTGTGAGGCAGCAGGGGTGCCCACCGCAAAGGCTGCCGTGTTCGACACGCTCGAACCCGCCCTCGCCCACGTTCAGGCCATCGGCGGCCCTCAGGTGGTGAAGGCAGACGGGTTGGCCGCCGGCAAAGGCGTCGTGGTGGCCGCCACAGCGCAAGAAGCCGCGGAGGCGGTGCGGGCATGCTTTTCAGGCAGTTTTGGCGCGGCGGGGGCACGCGTTGTGATCGAGGAGCGCCTTGTGGGGCCTGAGGTCAGCCTGTTTGCCCTTGCCGACGGCACCAGTGTGCGCTGCCTTGCCACAGCACGGGACTATAAGCGCGCCTATGATGGGGACACCGGCCCCAACACGGGCGGCATGGGTGCCGTCTCCCCCGCGCCGGGGTTCAGCGAGGCGGACGCGGATGCGGCGATGGCAGCCATCGTCGAACCTGTCATCGCCCACCTGAAGGCCGAAGGGGTAGAGTATCGCGGCGTCCTTTATGCCGGCCTGATGCTGACGGCGGACGGGCCGAAGCTGATTGAATTCAACGTGCGATTTGGCGATCCTGAGTGTCAGGCGATCCTGCCGCGGCTTGAAAGCGATCCGTTCGCGCTGATGCTGGCGGTTGCCGAGGGGCGCCTTGCCGACGCCCCGATCGCGCTCAACCATGAGAGCGCCGTGGCCGTCGTTGTCGCCGCCGACGGCTACCCAGGGCCTGCCAAAAAGGGCGAGGCCATCGGCGGGCTTAACGCCGTCGCGGCCCAAGGCGCCACTCTCTACCACGCCGCCACGTTGGCGACGGACGCTGGCGTCACCGCCAACGGCGGGCGTGTGCTGGCGGCCGTCAGCCTGGGACGTGACGCGGCCGCCGCCCGCGGCAAGGTCTACGCCGCACTCGACCATCTGGATTGGCCCGGCGGACGCTACCGGCGGGACATTGCGGCCTAGAGCATCCTGCGGCCGTGTGGACGCAGGACGCTCCAGGTCCGTCAGGCCGGATAGGCGGCGTCGAAGGCGGCCGCCAGGGCCTCGTGACTGTCAGGTGGGCCGGGGAAGACCAGCGATCCAGGCGCCGGCGCCACGAAGGAAAGCGCGTGGGCGGTCCACAGGTGGGCGATGGGGCGCAGCCATGTGGTATCGTCCAGCGTTCCAGGCTTCACGTTGACAATCAAAGGGTTGCGGGATGGCTCGTGGAAGAGGCGCGTACCGCACGTGCAGCAAAAGCGGCCCGTCACCTGGCGCGTATCGATGGAACGCGCCCATCTGCCGAGCGCCTCGTCGTTGACGATGAAGGCGGCGCGGTCCACCGCCATCGACATGGAAAACGCACTGCCGGACTGGCGCTGGCAGGCGGTACAGTGGCAGGCATAAAGCGTGCGAGGACGCGCGGTGATCTTGTACCGCGCGGCCCCACATTGGCAGCCGCCCAGGAGCGGCAGGGCAAAGCTCACACCGAGGCGGCGGCTGGTACGCCTTCAAAGCCGTGTTTTGCGGCAGCCTTTTGTACCTCGTAGATGGAGCCGGAGCGGGCCGGCTGCGGCTGCGGCACGCGCACAGGCACGGCTTCCACCCGCGGCTCCTTGGTGGGGCTGCCGCACAGCATGCGCTCATCGTACTCTTCGATGGAGGCCGCCGTCGTCATGGAGCCGAGGATAGGGAAGGCATCGGCCGCCATCATCTCGTAAAAGATGACACCGCGGTCGCGGGGGGATCGGTTCACCGCCGACCCGTGGACAATCCGCGCATGGTGGATGGAGATAGAGCCTGCGGGCGCCGTCAGTTTGACCGCGTCCTCTATTCTCAGCCCGCTCGCTTCAAGGTCCATGGTGCCTGCAAAGACGCCGTTGGAGTGATGGTCATAGATCGCTCCTTTGTGGCTGCCAGGAAAGACCATCAGGGGGCCGTTCTCCTCATCCACGTCGTCAAGCATGACACCGACGGCAAGGAGATCGTCGTTGGTGTGGGGGTAGAAGGCAAAATCCTGGTGCCAGTCGACAGGAGCACCGTAGCGGGCCGATTTCACGTTCAGCTTTGAGGTGTGAAGCCGAAGGTTCGGGCCGACAAGGTCGCGCACGGGAGCGAGGATCTTGTCGGAGCGCATCAGCGCATTCATCACATCGCTTTGGGTGTGAGGCAGCCTCACGCGCCTGAGGCGGGGGTCGTCCGGGGTGTGGCTGTCCTCAAGGTCCAGCGCGTCGGTGCTTTCGGTGAGGCCGCGGGCAAGATTGCGAAACCGGTCCAGCTCGGCCTTACAGTCGGCCACCACACTTTCGGGGAGCCAGCGCTCCAACACCACGTAGCCGTTCTGTTCATAGAAGGTGACCTGATCCTCGCTCAGGACCTCGCGTTCAGCGGGGGGGCGGTGCGGCATCGCGGTTTCCTCTCATGTCAGTATGGCACAAGCCTACACCAGTGTGCGGCGTGTATAGAACGGGTTGGGGAACGGGTATCCGCCCCAAGGGTTGCAACGGCGGAGGTCCCTGTGCGCGCCAAGATTCTGAAAGCCCTGACTGGCCTACGCCACAACTACTGGTTCTGGCCCTCACTGCTCACGCTGATCGCCATTGTCTTGGGGTCGATCTTGCCCTTGGTGGATGGCCGGCTCGGCACCGGCTGGATGGAGGCGACCGGATTCGGCCGGCCGGTTCAGGTGGACGGGGCTCGGGCGATCCTGACCACCATTGCCGGCGCCGTCCTCGGCGTTGCCGGGGTGTCGTTCTCCATCACCATTGTCGCCGTGTCCTTCGCCAGCGGCAATTACGGACCCCGGCTGATCGGCAATTTCATGCGCGACAGGATCAACCAGGTGGTCCTCGGCATTTTCGTGGCGACCTTCGTCTACGCCATCACCGTCCTCAGCACTGTCCATGCAGCGAGCGACGGGCAGTCCGCAGAGCTTGCTGCCTTCGTGCCGCAGATCGCGCTGATGGTGGCGTTGGCGCTCACTTTGATCTCCATCGGCGCGTTGATCGCCTTCATCCACCACGTGCCTGAATCCATCGACATCATGAACCTTGTCGCCGAGGTGGGGATGGCCTTGCGCACCCGCGTCAGCGCCGAGTTCGAAGAGAAGGAAGAGGCGCACAAGAGCGATCTCGGCTCCTGGCCTGAGGGCGAGGACGACGGGGCGAAGGTTCTTCGCGCACCCCTATCGGGCTACGTACAGCAGGTGGATGTGGCGTACCTGCGCGAACTGGCGCGGGAAGGTGGCGTGCAGGTGCGCGCGGTCGCCTCGCCAGGCACCTTCGTGGTGAAGGGAGAGGCTGTGCTTCTCGCCCGCCCTGCCGAGAAGGTCGACGAGGACTTCGGCAAGAGGCTATGTGCAGGCGTGGTCGTCGGCGCTCAGCGCAGCGACGTGCAGGACACGGCCTTCCTTGCCGACCAACTGGTGGAGGTGCTGGCGCGGGCGCTCTCCCCCGGCGTCAACGATCCCTTTACGGCCATGACTTGCCTCGACTGGATGCGCAGCGCTTTGACGGTGTTTCTCCAACAGGACACTCAGCTGCGTATGCAGGAGGATGCCGACGTCATCCATCGCGTCCTCACCCTTCAGACCATGGTGGAGCGGACCTTCCAGCGCGCACGGCCCTATGTGGCAACCGATAGAAACACCGCAATCCACGCCATGAGTGCGCTGGACACCATGGTGCGCTTCGCCGAGCGCCCCGACGAGGCCGCTGTCCTCACCCGCGAGATGGAGCGGTTGGCCGAGGCCGTCCTCAACGTATTCGAAGATGCCGATACGCGCCGCGCCATCACCGACCTTGCCAGGGTCCAGGCCGCCGACACGGCCGCCGCATGAGGGTCGCCCACGACGAACGCAGCGCAACCCGCCTGACCCGATAGGGGTGGGGGGCTGAGCCGCGTGTCGGTCTTTACTGGAGAGGTACTTCAGCGCCTATAAACGCCCGGCACAACAAGCCGCGCGCGGTCGGCGTCAGAACAGTCTTGATCGGCTCAGACGATGCCGTCCGAGCCGAAACCGCTCTAAGCCGTAAAGCCTTGGATGGCTGCGTTGGCCTGTGCCTCTTTCTTGGACTTGTAGCCTGTGGCCGCAGCCCCGACGACTTTGCCGTTGCTCGCCACCCTGCGCCAACGCCAAGCGCCGCGCTTGTCCTGGTAGAATTCCCACTTGTCCTTCGCGCGCTTGCCCCGCTTGGCGTTCGCCTCGCAGTCGGACTTTTGCTTGTAGCCTTCGCACGCTGCGCCGACGACCTTGCCGTCTTTCGACAGCATGCGCCAACGCCATTCACCTCGTTTATCTTGGTAGTACTCGACCTTGTCCTTGCTCGCAGCCATTGTTGATTCCCCACATCGCCTTTTGAAATGATGGTCGATCCCCGCCCCGAATTTCAAGCGCTTTATAGATGTTTGTGCGAATTGATGGGTCGAGGCGTGATTTTGTTGGCACACTCGGGACAGCCATTGCAGTTATCGAAAGCCCCATCCGACGACGAAAGCCTTTTTTATCAATGCCGACGGCACCGCATCGCATGACACGGCGGAATAAATTAACGGGCGGTGATGGTGTGAGCATCCCGGTGGATAACGTTGAAGTCGATAGCCTCGCCCGCCCCCTTGGTGAGCCGGCGAAGGGTTTCACCCTACATTACAGCGCCGATTTGCCAAGGGACAAACTCATGATCGCCAAGCCCTTGCGCCTCCGATTTTGTCGATTGACCGGAGGCGACAGAAAGGATCTGGCGATACATGTGTCGACCGACCTCCTCGACACTTGCCTCGCCCGTCAGGATCGGGCCGGCGTCGATGTCCATGTCCTCGTTCATCTTGGTGTAGAGTTCGGTGTTGGTGGCGACCTTGATGGTCGGGGCGGGCTTCGACCCGAACGCCGACCCCCTGCCGGTGGTGAATACCACGACGTTGCAGCCGGAGGCGATCTGCCCGGTCACCGAGGCGGGGTCGTAGCCAGGTGAATCCATAAAGGCAAAGCCCGGCGTCGACACCGGCTCGGCATATTCGTAGACGCCTGTGAGGGGTGTGGTGCCGCCTTTGGCCGCCGCCCCCAGGGACTTCTCCAAGATGGTGGTGAGCCCGCCGCGCTTGTTGCCGGGGGAGGGGTTGTTGTCCATGGAGCCCTTGTTGCGGGCCACATAGTCTTCCCACCAGCGGATCCTTTCGATCAGCTTTTCGCCGACCGCGGTGCTGGCGGCGCGCTCGGCCAGAAGGTGTTCGGCGCCGTAGATCTCGGGCGTTTCGGCAAGGACGCCCGTGCCGCCCTGGGCGACAAGTAGATCGCATGCGTAGCCGAGCGCAGGGTTGGCGGTGATGCCCGACCACGCGTCCGACCCGCCGCACTGGAGCGCCACCATTAAGTCGCTTGCCGGGCAAGGTTCGCGCGTGGCTTGGTTGGCGATGGGGAGCATCGCCTCCACCTTGGCAATCCCCGCATCGACGGTGCGGCGCAGGCCGGCCACGTCCTGGATGTTCATGGTGGAGAAGAGGGGGCCCTGTTTCAGGCCGTAGGCCTCCAGCAGCCAGTCGATCTGGTTCATCTCGCAGCCGAGGCCCACCATCACCACGCCGGCATGGTTGGGGTGGCGGGCATAGCCCCACATGGTGCGCTGAAGGGCGGCAAACCCATCGCCCGACCCCGCCATTCCGCAGCCGGTGCCGTGGGCGAAGGCGACCACACCGTCGACGTTCGGGTAGTCGGCAAGCCGCTCGGGCGTGAAGTGGGCGGCGATCTTGTGGGCGGCGGTGGCCGAGCAGTTCACGCTGGTGATGAGGGCGATGTAGTTGCGCGTGCCCACACGGCCCGACGGGCGCTTGTAGCCCATGAAGGTGTCGAGCGTGGTCGGCTCCGGCGCAGGGTGGAGGTTGGTGCCGAAGGTGTAGGCGTAGTCGGTGTTGCGGAAGGCAAGGTTATGGTCGTGCACGTGCTCGCCGGCGGCAATGTCGCGTGAGGCGTAGCCGATGATCTGCGCGTACTTCTTGACCGGCGCGCCCGAGGCGATGGCGTGAAGGGCGATCTTGTGCCCGCGCGGGATGAGACCTTGGGTGGTCACCCCTTCCACGCTCACCCCCGCCTCGAGGGGGCGCGTCGCGGTGACCACGTCGTCGGCCGCGTTGAGGCGCACAACGCTCGGCCCATCCTGTTGCCCGGCCATGGCTTACTCCTCCGGCTTACGTTTCTCGCCCGCCGAGGCGTAGCGCATTTATGGCCCGCGCGCAGCCCGGCGCTAGAGGAAGAGGTGGGTGAGCTGCGGGAAGAAGAGCACCAGCATCAACACGAAGATCTGCAGGCAGATGAAGGGCAAGAACCCTTTGAAGATCTGCGGCAGCGTGATGTGCGGCGGTGCAACGGACTTGAGGTAGAACGCGGCCGGCCCGAACGGCGGCGACAGGAACGAGACCTGCATGTTCACGCAAAACAGGATGCCGAACCAGATCCGCGCTTCGGTCGGTGTCATCCCCAGGTCGAGGGAGAGCACGATGGGCAAGAACACGGGCATCACCAGAAGGACGATACCGACCCAGTCCATCAACGCGCCGAGCACCAGGAAGATCGCCATCATGATGAGGATCACCACCATCGGCGACAACTCCGCCCCGGTGATGAGGTTGGCCACATAGGCCGGCCCACCGGCGATGGAGTAGGCGCCTGCGAGGGCGGTGGCACCGAACGTCACCATCAAAATGGTGCCGGTGGACTTAAACGTGCGCTGGAGCGACTGGTAGAACAGCGACCAGGTGAGTTCCCCCCGCACCAGGATGAAGAGGAGGACCGCCACGGTGCCCATGCCGGCCGCCTCGGTGATCCCCGTGACGCCGCCATAGATGGACCCGAGCACAACGAACACCACCACGAGCGGCGCCACCAGGCCTTTGCCCATGTCCCAGGCCTGCTGGACAAGGGGCAGGCCGAACGCTGTGATGAGGGAGATGGAGGCCGCCACCGAGAAGCCCGACAGGACGGCCACATCGGTCATCGGGTCTTCCATGATCAACCCGTTGGCGCGCTGGCCGAAGGTGGACTGCATGTAGACCAGAAGTGCCGCGAACATGGCCGCACCGATGACCAGCACCATCATGAAGGCGAAGAAGCGGATCGGTTTGCCCCAGCCCACAATATCGTCGTCCTGCTGGGGCGGCAGGGGCGCCAGCGACGGGTTCAACTGCGTGCGCACCACAATGTAGACGAGGTAGCAGGACGCGAGGATGAAGCCAGGCACGAAGGCGGCCGAGAAAAGGGCCTGAATGGAGGTCTCCGTCACCAGCCCGTAGATGATGAGGACGATGGACGGCGGAATCATCGTGCCGAGAGAGCCGGACGCGCAGATGGTGCCGATGGCAAGGTTCTGGTTGTAGCCGAGGCGCAGCATCTGCGGCAGCGCGATGAGGCCCAGGAGCACCACCTCGCCGCCGATGATGCCGCTCATGGCCGCCATGATGATGGCCATGATGGCCGTCACCAGCGCGATCCCCCCTCGGGTGCGCGACAGCCACACGTTCAAGGAGCTGTACATATCCTTGGCAAGGCCGGAGCGTTCCAACAGCGAGGCCATGAAGATGAAGAGCGGCACGGAGATGATGACGTAGTCCGTCATCAGTCCGTAGATGCGCTGGGACAGGATGGAAAACGGCCCCGTCCCGAATTGCCTGAACAGCACGTCGGGACCGAAACGCAGATAAAGCACCACCACCGCCAGGAAGCCCGAGGCAAAGCCCAGCGGCATGCCGATCGCCAGGAGGACGAAGATGCCGATGAGGAGCACGATCGACAGGGTCTGAATGTCCATCCCCGACACCTTCGGCAGCGTGTCGAGCGCGGACCACACCACATCGCGTGCCGGCTCGGTGTTGGGGCCGGAGGCAAGTTCGGGCGGGAAGACGAAGATGAGGATCGTCAGCGATGCCGTCAGGAAGATGGCGGCCAGAAGATCGGCGCGGCGGACGCTGAGGTAGGCGAACCAGGCGATGGAGACCAGGAGAAAAGCAAACCAGGGGTTAAAATCCATGAGGCCTGTCGCTTCAGTTGGTGCGTCCGGCCAGGGCCGGCGAGTGCATCAAGGCTTGGGGAACGCCCGCACGGATGCGCGGGTGGGTTGAAGGTGTTGGCGTGAAGGCCATCAATCGTGCCGCGAGGACACGGTCTCTTCGTAGGCGCCCACATACTCCTCGCCGACATCTTCGTGGACCGGCTCGCGGTTCCAGTCGGCGATGAGATTGGCGATAGCTTGTGCGACGATGAGGCCCGACAAAATGATGATCGCCGGCTTCATGGTGGCAGGAATGGGCGGATCCCACGCCGTGCCGAACGTTTCCCAGCGATTGTACTTGTCGATGGCCTCCTGGAAGCCACCGTGGATCACCATAATCCCGAAGATGCAGATGCAAAGGGTGGAAATGACGTCGAAGACCTTCTGCAGCCAGCGCGGGACGATGTCGTACAGCATCGTGATGCGGATGTGTCCGCGCTGCTGAAGCACGTAAAGCGCCGCCAGAATGTAGATGAACCCACCGATCCACAGGCTCATCTCGTTAACCCAAAGGGTAGGGCGCTCGAAGAAGTAGCGCATGACCACTTCGTAAAACATGATCCCGACGATCACCGCGACGAGAAACATGCCAACGCGGCTGATGCCGAGACTGATATAGTCGATGGAACTGCGCGGTTCGACTTCGTGCATTGTCCCTCCCAGGAAACGGGCCTCTTGCGGCTCTCGTTCGCGCTCTGCGCTCAGACGTGAGTGTGTCCCGCCCTCTTGTGGCGATCAAGCCTTCGTTTCATCAACCCTTGGCACCGTGGCTTCGCGGCCATGGTCGAGGCATAAAAAAGGGCCGCTGCGGTGGGCAGCGGCCTTTCCTGTCAGCCGTTTGTACAGTTCGGCGGAGGCTTACTCTGCCGACAGGCCGATCTTCTGCAGGAAGTCCTTGTGCTGTGCGACAAGGGCCTTGGACTGGTCGGTGGTGGCAAAGTCGTCCCATGCCTTGACCGCCGCTTCGCGGAAGGCTGCGCGGTCTTCGGACGACCAGTCGTGCAGCGTCACACCCGCTTCGGCGAGCTCGTTGGCGGCGCGCTGGATGTCCACCTCGTAGTCGAGGGTGGTGCGGAAGGCGAGCTTTTGCATTGCCACGTCCATGATGCGCTGAAGGTCTTCAGGCATGGAGTCCCAGACCGACTTGTTGATGGCCAAGTGGTCGGCCGGCATGGAGTGGAAGCCGGGATAGGTGGCATGCTTGACGAGATCGTAAATGCCGATCGACTGGTTGGTGGACAGGTTGGACGCATCCGCCCCGTCGATGATGCCCGATTCCAGCGCGGTGAAGACCTCGGTAAAGTCCATCACGATGGGTGAGGCGCCCATATTGGCGAAGATCTTCGTTTCCATGCCGGGGGGCGAGCGGAATTTCCAGTCCGTCAGATCGGAGGGGCCGGAGATGGGGGTCGAGGACGACAGCGCCTCTTGGCCCGGAATCCACCAGCCGATAAGCTGCATCCCGTACTCGTTATAAAGGCTCTGGGCCACCTCCATGCCGCCGCCATTGTAAAGGAAGGCGTAGAGCTGCCAGGGCGTGTCGTAGCCGCCCATCACGTCGCCCACGAACTGGAAGGCGGGGTCTTTGCCGGTCTGGTAGGCGCCGCCCGTCATATCGCCATCGAGAATGCCGTTGATGGCAGCGTCGAACGTTTCCACCGACTTCACCACGGCGGAGGAGAAGAACTCCTCAATGTCGATGCGCCCGCCCGACATCACTTCGACGTCGTTGAAGAACTGCGCGGCGTTCTTACCCGACACCGATTCGGGCGACAGATGGGTCTGGATGCGCAGTGTGAATTCAGCCTGCGCCATTGCGCCGGTAACGCCGAGTGCTGCGACGGCAGCGCCGGCAATGAAAGTGCGTAGCATTATGGTCCTCCCAAGTGCGCTGGTCTGGTGCCAGTCGCATATCATACGCCACTGATTGGATCAGTGAGCGGGACGGTAGCGAAGCGGGTGCGCCGCCGCAACGGTGTGGTGACGTCGACCCCGCCACCGGGTCGATTACGCGCAGATGTGATCACCTCTGTCGGATAAATGTTTCACTTTTGTTCGATTTTGCGCTACATCCGTCGCCCGCCGGCTGGAATGGGTCAGGCGGCGACTGGCGGGGCGCAAGGTCGCACCTGCAAACAAGGACGGGAGGCAATTCAATGTCGCTGAAGGACGTTGCGAACGCGGTTGTTGCGGCAAACCGCGATGGGAAGACATACGAGTTGTTGGACAGCCACTACGCCGATGACGTTGTCTCTGTGGAGGCCACCTCCATGGGCGAGGAGGCGGGGCGCGAGATCCATGGCCGGGACGGCATTCGCGGCAAGCACGACTGGTGGTTCGCAAACACCGAAGTCCACAGCACCAGCGTGGACGGACCCTACCCCCACGGGGACGACAAGTTTGCCGTGATCTACGAGATGGATGTGACGAGCAAGTCTGACGGCAAGCGCATGCAGATGAAGGAAGTTGCCGTCTACCAGGTGAAGGACGGCAAGGTCGTTCGCGAAGAGTTTTACTACGATATGTAGCCGACAAAGGCCGGGGCGCGCGGTGTTGCGCCCCGGCCTTTCAAGTCTTACTCGGCGCCTGAGGTGACGAGGCCGAGCTTGTTCATGAACGCAAGGTGCGACTGGATCAGCTCCTGCGCTTCAGGGGAATCGGCGGCGAACTCGGCCCACGCCTTGCGCGCACCTTCGCGGAAGGTGGCACGGTCCTCCGTCGACCAGTCATGGAAGGTGACCTGGCCCTGCAACTCGTTCACAGCGTTCTGAATGTCGACCGAGTAGTCGAGCGTGGTGCGGAACGAGGTCTTTTGGGTGGCCACCGTCATGATGCGCTGAATGTCTTCAGGCAGCGAATCCCAAACCGACTTGTTGATGGCAAAGTGGTCCGCCGGCATGGAGTGGAAGCCGGGATAGGTGGTGTGGTTGACAAGATCGTAGATCCCGAGCGAGCGGTTCGTCGACACGTTGGACGCATCCGCCCCGTCGATGATTCCCGTCTCCAGCGAGGTGAAGACCTCGGTGAAGTCGATCACCACGGGCGAGGAGCCGAGGTTGTCGAAAATCATCGTCTGCATGCCGGGAGGGGAGCGGAACTTCCAGTCCACCAAGTCGGCAGGGCCGGTCAACGGCTTGGCGGCGTTGAGGGATTCCATGCCAGGAATCTGCCAGCCCAGAAGGTGCATCCCGTAGGAGTTATAGAGCTTTTGGGTGAGCTCCATGCCGCCGCCATTGTAAAGCCAGGCGTAGAACTGCCACGGGGTGTCGTACCCGCCCATGACGTCTGACACGAACTGGAAGGCAGCATCCTTGCCGGTCTGGTAGGAGCCGTTGGTGAAGTCGGCGTCCACGATCCCGTTGATGGCCGCGTCAAACGTCTCCACCGATTTCACGATCGCGGAGGAATAGAACATCTCGATCTTGACGCGACCACCGGTCATCACCTCAACGTCGTTTTGCCATTGAGCGATGTTTTTGCCAGAGACCGATTCAGGGCTCTGGTGGTTTTGAATGCGCAACGTAAACTCTTGCGCTGAGGCCGCGGTGAGCCCGGCCACCAGTCCTGTGGTGGCCAAAACAGCGGTCAATATCTTCATGGGCATCTCCTCCGGATATGTTCGGCAACGCTGTGCCGTTTCGCACGAAACTTTGTCGGTTCCGACGTGGCCGGAGGTTAACGAGGCGGTGAGTGGCGCACAACTCAATTGATGATGACACCGGCCGGCTTGGCCGACCCACCGCCACTGCCCTACTTCGCGATCCCCGAAAGGGCCGCTTTGCGGCGCCTATAGGCAAGCGCCAGGGTGATCCCGGTGTGGGCCCTCGCTGCCTTCGCAAAGTCGATGTCGGCCTTGTCGAGGCCGATATCCTGCAACTGGTGCTCAGTCAGATCGGCGTAGGCGTCAAGGGTGCTGTCACCCTTCAGCCAGCGCCATGGTGCGGTGAAGAGCCGCCGCAGCCGCCAGGCCTGATCGGCGGTGTCATCCAGCGAGTCGGTGGTGCGATAAACCATCGTCATATCCAATCCATCCAGCGTGAGCGATCTGGAATGAAGATGCGTTCTGTTGACAAATCGGTCCAACGAATGTTTATGGACGAATGCATCGGTTGGACGGATTGGAATGACGGTCATGCACACGCTGGACATCGACACGCTGCGCACTTTCCTCACCTGCGTCACCGCGCCAAGCTTTGCCGAGGCGGGTTTGCGTGTGAACAAGTCTCAGTCCACCGTCTCCATGCAGATCAAGCGGCTTGAGGAGGTGGTGGGCCAAAAGCTCTTCGCCAAATCGGGGCGGCGCAATCACCTGACCCAGGCCGGTGAGGAGCTGCAGGACTATGCCCGCCGCATCGTCCACCTCAATGACCAGGCGCTGACGCGGTTCAACCCGCGCTCACTGGGTGGGCGGATCAGCGTGGGCACGCCTGACGATTATGCCGACGCCTTCCTGCCGGAGGTGTTCGGCCGGTTTGCCGCCCGCCACCCGACGGTGGAGGTGGCCATCACGTGTGCCAGCAGCCTTCAACTGGACGAGATGCTGGAGGCGGGCGAACTGGACTTTGCCATCCTCACCCTTGGCGGGCCCATCAAGAATGCGCAAAGCCTTCACACAGAGCCGTTGAGCTGGGTGGCCCCTGTGGATCGTTCGCTGGAGGCTGAACGCCCGCTCCCCGTCGCGGTCTGGCATGCAGGCTGTGTGTGGCGGGCATTGGCCGTCGACGCGCTGGAATCGGCATCGATCCCCTATCGCATCGCCTATGTGGGCTCCAGCGCATCGGCGCTGACCACCACTGTGCGCGCAGGCCTTGCCGTGGCAGCGCTCCCCTACCGTTTCATGGGCAACAATCTGCGGCTCCTGTCACCCCAAGCCGGGTTGCCTGAGCCGGGCGCTTTCGAAGTGGGGATGAAACAGGCCAACAATGGTCCGCGCCCACTGGTGGATGCCTTCGCCTTCGAAACCAAAGCCGCTTTCGCCCGTTACCAGGCAACCCTTGGCGATGCAACCACGGCCCAGGCGGCCTGAACTGAACGGCTCACTCGGGAAGGGGGATGAACTCCTCAGCGTCGCCAGGCACCGTGTCGAACTTGCCGGCCTTCCACTCGGCCTTTGCCTGCTCGATCCTGTCTTTGCGCGAGGAGACGAAGTTCCACCAGATGTAGCGCGGCCCATCCATGGTCTCGCCGCCCACAAGCACTGACCGTGCCGGTGTCGTGCCGGTGTTTTTCACCGTGATGGGGTCGCCTGGACGCAGCACCAGAAGCTGGCCGGGGCCGAAGCTGGTGCCGGCGATCTCCACCTCGCCGCTCACCGTATAAAGGGCGCGCTCTTCATGGGCGGCATCGACGGGCAAGGATGCGCCGGGTGCCAGCGAGATGTCGGCATAAATGGTGTCGGAAAACGCCTTCACGGGCGCAGACTGTCCCCACGCGCTGCCCACGACAACCCTGCACCTGGCGCCGTTTTCCTCAACGATGGGAAGGTCGTCGGCACCGTGGTGGGCAAAGCCTGGGTCAGTCTCCTCGTGGTGGGAGGGGAGCGCCACCCAGGTCTGTAGACCGAACAGTTTTGCGCCCTTGGCCTTTTCCTCAGGGGCGGTGCGCTCTGAGTGGACGATGCCTTTGCCGGCGGTCATCCAGTTCACCGCACCGGGGCGGATCGCAATTTCCGTCCCGAGGCTATCGCGGTGGAGGATCTCGCCGTCGAAAAGGTAGGTGACGGTGGCAAGGTTGATGTGGGGGTGAGGGCGCACGTCGATCCCCTCGCCGAGCACGAACTCTGACGGTCCCATCTGGTCGAAGAAGATGAACGGCCCCACCATCTGCCGTTTGGGCGAGGGGAGGGCACGGCGCACCTCGAACCCGCCAAGGTCCCGCGCGCGGGGGATGATGACGGTCTCAATGGCATCGGCCGAAGCGGCATCGCCTGGCACGGGGTCGGGGCAAGGGGTTGTGCTCATGGCCGTCGTCCTCTCACGCGTGCGCCTGCGCACCGATTTGTGGGCGCCCCACGCACGCGCCCGATGCGGTCGGGTTAGGCGGTGGGGCGGGCAGCGCCAGGCTCCTGCTGTGTGGTGCCGTTGCCGCTGGTCTCGAACCGCTTCACCGCGCTGTCGTACTCGGGGTGGATGGTGCCCATCACCCTGTCCCAGAACGAGAAATGGTTCGCATAATTGTAGTTATAAGTGGAGTGGTGCATGTCGTGAAACGTCACGCACACCACTGGCGAGGGGTAGCGAGAGGACGGCCCTGCCGCGAACTCGAAGCCCGAGTGGCCGATCATCCCGTTGAAGTGGTCGAACACCCTGTGGGCGATGAAGATGGCCGGCGGAAACGGCACGATCAACGGCATGAACAGGAAGAAGCTTTGCTGGGAAAACGCGTCGAAGTGGGTGTCGGAATAGTTCGACCACACCGTCGGCGCGACGCTCTGGTGGTGCAGCACATGCCACTTCTTGAACGGCCCCACGTGCGCCAGCCTGTGCACCCAGTAAAACCAGGTATCGAACAACATGACGGAGGCGAGGATCATCAACGGCGCCGACCACCACGTCAGCGCCCAGGGCGAAAACAGCGTCACCCCTTGGAGTTGCAGGTAAATCCCGCCGGCAAAACACCCGCATGTGACGATGAGCGAGCGGGCGCTGGCGCGAATTTCCTTGTTGCGGCGCTTCAAACCGTCCCTGTTGGGCTGGATTTTGCGCTCAGGATGCCGCTCGGCCCATTTGGTGAAGCCCCAGCCGAACACAAGGTAGGAGCCGAACACCAGCGCGTAGGTCAGCGCAAACAGCCCCACGAACCCGATCAGATGATTGAAGACGGCTTCCATCACGCAACTTTTCCAGTCTTCACCGGCACATGGAACCCTGCGCCAAGCGTACACTTAAGGCATTGAGCCGACGGCCACCATCGGTGGGGGCCGGCGAGGGTGTTTTGCCGCTTCAAGCGGGCCGCTTCAAGGGGCGGTTGCGCCGCACTGTTGCCGATTGGCCGCATGGCGCAATCGATTCGGCAGGCTCTGTAAATAGGCACTCGGGGTGAGCTTGCTGTTTATACACAGCCGCTAGTCTTATTCGCCAGAGACTGTGTGGAGTGCCGGGCGTGGCGTTGGCGCGAACGAAATGGGCCGTTGTGCCTGCCATCTGCCTTGGGCTCGCGGCGGCGAACACGCCTGCGTTCGGATTCGAGCTGTTCGGCGTGCGTCTATTCGGCGGTGAGAAGGAGCCTCCACCCCCGGACGCTGTCACCTACGAGGTCTCCTTCAACACCGAGGCTGACCGCAATCTCACAAGACGCCTGGTCGCGGCCTCTCGTCTTGAGGAAAACAAAGGCGATCCGAGCCCTGGCGCGGCAGCGCTCCTGGCCACCGCGCGGGGCGACTATCAGCGCCTTCTGGGCGTGTTGTACGCCGACGGGCGCTATGGCGGCACCATCTCCATTACCGTTGACGGACGCGAGGCGGCCGACATTCCCATCGACGCCACCTTCGGCGACGAGGCGCAGGTGGAGATCTCTGTCAATCCAGGCCCCGTCTACCTATTTGACAATGTCAGCATCCTTAACCGCCCCGGCCCCATCGCCGGCGAGCGTAAAGTGCCCCAAACCCCCGAGGAGCTGGGGTTGCGCAGCGGTGCGCCGGCCCGTTCGGGCGCCGTCATTGCCGCTGAGGGCGCACTGGTGGGCCGCTGGCGCGAAAAGGGCCACCCCAAGGCGCGCATTGCCGAGCGCACGGCCACCGCCTACCACGACGATGACGAGATGGACGTTGCCATCACCGTCGACCCTGGCCGCTCCGCCGTGTTCGGCGAGACAACGGTCACGGGCACGGAGGATATGGATCCCGCCTTCGTCGCTTGGTACGCCGGCATCAAACCTGGCGAGCCCTTTACGCCCGAACAGCTTGAGCGCGCACGCGATCAGCTCCGCCGGCTCGAGGTGTTCCAAGCTCAGAGGATTGTCGAGGCCGACGCCATCACCAGCGACGGTACGCTCCCCATCGAGATCCAGGTGGCCGAGAGCAAACGCCGCGTGTTCGGCGTCGGCGCCAAATACTCCACCCTCGACGGTGCGGGCCTTGAAGGCTACTGGCGCCACCGCAACCTCTTCGGCCGTGCCGAGAAGCTGCAGGTGGAAGGGCGCGTCGGCGGCATCAACAGCCCCGACCCTGACGAGTACAACTACCGCCTTGCGGTGAACTTCCTGAAGCCTGGCGTCTTCACGCCCTACACCGACTTTTCCACCACCGTCTTCGCCGAGCAGATCGCGCCTGACACCTACCGCTCCAAATCGGTGGGCGCGCGCGCTGGCCTTAGCCACAGGATCGGCAAGCGCTGGACGCTGGACGGGTTCGCCAAGGTGGAGGCCATCACCATCGACAGGACCACCGTCGGCGACGGTGACTTCCTGATGTTCAGCCTGCCCACGGCCGTCAACTATGACGGCAGCAATGACCGGCTGAACCCCACCAAAGGGTTTCGCGCAGGGGCAAAGTTCGAGCCGTTCTACGAGGCGCGCTTCTCAAACGTTGCGGCTGTGACGGAGGTGCAAGGCTCGGTCTATCAGCGCCTTGGGACCGATCGTTTCGTGTTGGCGGCCCGCGCGTCTTTGGGCTCCATCGCGGGGGCGCCTTTGCAGGAGATTCCCGCAAGCCGGCTCTTCTTCGTGGGTGGCGGCGGCTCGGTCCGCGGCTATCCATACCGTGGTGTCGGCCCGCGCGACGGCAATGGCGAGATCATCGGGGGGCGCTCTTACTTCACGGGGTCGGTGGAGGCGCGGGTGCAGGTGACCCAGTCCATCGGCCTCGTCCCGTTCCTCGACTTCGGCAACGCCTACCGCAACGAACTGCCGGACTTCTCCGAACCCTTGAAGTACGGTGCCGGCCTTGGCCTGCGCTACTTCACAGGGCTCGGCCCTTTGCGGTTTGACGTGGCCTTTCCCCTGCAACCTTTTGAGGGCGACCCCAACGTTGCCTTCTATATCGGCCTCGGCCAGGCGTTTTAGGGAGGCACATCATGCGCAAGCTTAAAATTGCTGCCATCCTCCTCATCGCTCCGATCCTTGCCATCGCTGCCGTGTTTGCCGGCCTTGCTGTGGCGCAGGACGATGACCGCTCCCGCTTCGTGCGCTTCGTGGAACGGCAGATTTCCACCCCCGACAGGCAGATCCGCCTTGGCACCATCGACGGGGCGCTTTCCTCCAACGTGCGCATTTCCTCCATCACCATTGCCGACCGCGAAGGCGTGTGGCTGACCATCGAGGACGTGCACCTCATCTGGAGCCGTCTTGCGCTGATCCGCGGCCGGCTGGATGTGGACCTTCTGGAGGCCTCCTCCATCACCGTTGCCCGCCCGCCTTTGCCGCCTGAGGGCGACGCCGACGAAGAGGAGGACACCGAGGAGGGCGGCGCGTTCAACGTTCCTGAGCTTCCCGTCTCCCTCATCCTGGACAAACTGTCCGTCCCCCAGGTGGACATTGCCGAAGGGGTCATCGGCCCGGCCGCTTCGCTGTCGGTGGATGGGTCCTTGCGCCTTGCCGACGGTGAGCTTGACGCCGACGTTGCCATCGATCGCCTGGACCGCGACGGCGAACTCACCATCAAGGCGTCCTTCTCCAACGAATCGCGCAACCTTGCCGTCGACGTGACCGTGGCCGAACCCGGCGATGGTGTGATTGCCAATGCGCTGCAGATTGAAGGTCGGCCTGCGCTCTCCTTCACCATCATCGGCGAAGGCCCGCTGGCGGACTTTGAGGCCGCCATTGCCCTCACCGCCGATCAGGAGACCCTTCTGTCCGGCACAGCAAGGGTCAACAGCGTCACCGAGGGGTTGAACTTCACCCTCGACGTTGGCGGCAATCTGGACCGGATCGTCGGTGAGACCTACGACGCGTTCGTGGACGAAGGCTCGCGCATCACCGTCGACGTGATGAACCGTCCCAACGGCACATTGTCCGTGCGCCGCGGCACGCTGACTTCGGGCGTCGCATCGGTAAACTTCTCCGGCGACTTTTCCGGCGGCGTCCCGACGGAATTGAACTTCGAGGCAAAGCTTGGCCGCGACACGGGCGAACCGGTCTCGCTCCCCTTTGCGGGCGAGGGTGGGACCATCCGTTCAGGCACCATCACGGCACAGCTCGGCGGGTCCTTGGGTGACAGGTTTCAGGCGAACATTGCCCTTGAAGACCTCGACACCCCTTTCATCGCATCGCGCAGCGCCACCATTGATGCCTCGGGCGAGGCGGCAAACCTTGGCGATGCCGCAAACCGCCGCGTCACCTTCACCGTCAACGGCCAGGCGGGCGACATCGCCTCCGACAGCGGCGCCGTGCAGGACGCTCTGGGAAGTGCACTCTCCCTCGACATTGCAGGCGCCTGGCAGGCGGGCGCCCCCGTCACCATCGAAACCATGGAGCTTGTGGCCGAGACCATCCGCGCAGGCTTCAACGGCACCATCGGCGACGGGCTGAACGGCAGCTACCGCCTGTCGGCCGACAACCTGAACGCCTTTTCAGGCCTTGCGGGGCGCGACCTCTCAGGGCGTATCGACCTGTCGGCCAATGGGTCCATCGGCTTTGGCGGCCTGTTCGACCTGATGATCGATGCCACCGCCAACGCGCTCCAGGTGGGTGTGCCTGCCGCCGACGGTGTGCTCGGGGGAGAAACGCGCATTACTGGCGGTGCGGCGCGCGGCGACGACAGCGTTACCTTCAACAACTTTCGCGTTGAGGCGGACGGCCTTTCCTTCGAGGCGGCCGGCACCGTCTCACCCCAGACCGCCAACCTTTTGGCGCAGGGGCGAATTGAGGATCTTGGCCGGCTCGACCCGTCCGTCAGAGGCGCTGTGGACCTTCGCTTCTCCGTCACGGGCGACCCGAACGTGCCGACCCTTGCCCTGCGCGTCACAAGCCCTGCCCTTGAACTGAAGGGCCGTGCGCTCACCGACCTCAACGCCACGTTCGACGGCACGCTGCAACGACAATCGGAGACGCCGTTCGACGTGGACGGCCGCCTTGCCGTCGACGCGCGCTACGAGGGCGAACCCATTTCCCTTTCCACAGGCATCGAAACGGCGAACGGCAACAGGTCGCTGCAAAATTTTGCCGCCAGGATTGTGGGTGCTGTGGCGAACGGCTCCATCACCTTGCGGGGCGACGGGCTGTTGGACGGCAACCTCTCCCTCAACGTCCCCTCCCTTGAGCGGCTTGCGCCTTTGGCGCTGACGGAAGCTTCGGGCAGGCTGACCGCCGATATCGGCCTTTCGGTGGACGGCACCACGCAGTCCGCCCAGATCAAGGGGACGGCGAACCAGGTGGAGGTGGCAGGCATCTCCCTCGGCTTCGTCGACATTGCCCTTGCCATTGAAGACGCATTCGGCGTGCCCGCGCTGGACGGCACTGTGGCGGCCCGCGCGGTGAAGGCGGCCGGTTTTGATGTGCGCGACCTCAACCTCGACGCACGGCGCGACGGCGATGCCACGGACATGACCCTGCGCGCCGATCTTGGCAGCGGCAACCTTGATGCCACAGGCAGACTGCAGCGCCAGCCATCGGGCTTCTCGGCAAGCCTCTCCGAGTTCAACCTGTCCCGCGATGGCTTCACCGCACGGCTCCTTGCGCCCACCGAGGTCCAGGTGGGCGAGACCATCGAGATCGGCCGCACAGCCCTGCAAGTGGGGTCTGGCGAGGTGGACGTGTCGGGCCGCATCGGCGACACCCTCGACCTCAACGTGGTTCTTAACGCGCTGCCCCTTGAGGTGGCGAATCTCGTGCGCGCCGACCTTGGTCTTGAAGGCACCGTCTCAGGCAACCTCGACTTGACCGGCACGCGCGAAGACCCCACCGCAACGGTGGAGGTCAACGCCAACGGCGTCAGCGCTGCAATCCTCTCCCGGCGCGGGATTGCCCCTCTCACCATTGTCGCGGCAGGCAACTACGCCGACGGGACTGCCACCATCCGCCGCTTCGAGACCACTGTGTCTGGCGGGTCGATCAGCGCCTTCGGTACCGTCGGCGAAACGCTCGACGTCAATGTCAGCCTGTCGGACCTGCCGCTCGCCCTTGCCAACGCCGCCGCCTCCGACCTTGGCCTGTCCGGCACGGTGTCAGGCACAGCAACACTCGACGGGGAGCTTTCGGCCCCTGAAGCCGCGTTCGACATCAACGTGGCCCGCGCGTCCATGAACGCCACCCGCGCCTCAGGCGTTGGCGACCTCAACGCCACGGTGTCGGGCACGTTCAAGGACGGGTCTGCAACGCTGCAGACCGTCAACGCCACACTCGGCGGCGGCACCTTGAACGCGCAAGGCATGGTCGGCGAGACGCTGGATGTGACCGCAACGTTCGAGCGCCTCCCCCTTGCCGTTGCCAACGCCTTTGCGCCTGAGTTCGATGTGTCGGGCACCGTGTCGGGACGGGTGGAAGCCTCGGGCTCCCTGTCACGGCCCCAGGTGACCTTTAACGTGGAGAGCGCCTCGGCAGGGGCAGCGCCGTTGCGTCAGGCTGGTCTTGGCGCGGCACAAGTCTCCGCCTCGGGCACGTTCGCGCGCGGGACGGTGGAGCTGACCGAAGCTCTGGTGCGCCTTGGCGGCGGTGAGGCACGGGCGCGTGGCCGCATCGGCCGCAGGCTCGACGTCACGGTGGATGTGACGGGCCTTCCCCTGTCCGTGGCCAATGGCTTCAGCCCAGGTCTTGGCTTGGGCGGCAGGCTCGACGGGCGGGCAAGGGCAAGTGGCTCGCTCACCAACCCTTCCGCCGACTTCCAGGTGAGCGTTGCTGGCTTTTCCGCCGCAGCCCTCGATGAAGCAGGCGTCGGCGCTCTCTCCATCGATGCATCTGGCACGTTCGCGCGCAACACCGTCCAGCTTGCGGCGCTGAGGGCCTCTGGCTCCGGCCTTGAGGTGAACGGTTCCGGCTCGGTACCCCTTGGCGGCGGCGGGCTCGACCTTTCCATCCAGGCGCGGGCGCCCTTGTCCCTTGCCGAGCGGTTCGTCGCCGAGCGCGGGGCGTTGATCGACGGTCTCGTGGTTGCCGATGTGCGGCTGACGGGGGCCCTCTCCAACCCTGTGGTCACGGGCAGCGTTCAGGGCAGCGACATCAGCCTGCGCGACCCGCAGACCAGCCTGTTGTTGACCGAAGGCCGGCTCGACGCCCGGCTGAACGGCGACAGCGTGACGCTCGCGGGCTTCACCGCCAACCTTGGCGGCGGCACGGTCTCCATTTCAGGTGGGATCGGCCTGTCGGGCGGGTTCCCTGCCGACCTCACCGTCACCTTGCGCAATGCGCGCTACGCCGATGGGCGCCTTTTTGCCATCACGCTTGGGGCGGACCTGACCATCCGCGGCCCCCTTGCAGGTGCGCCCACAGTGGCGGGCCGGGTGGATGTGGAGCGGGCGGAAATCACCGTGCCCGAGCGGCTGAGTGGCGGCGCGACGCTGATTGACGTGCGCCACGTGCACCCCACCGCCGCTATCCTTGAGACGCTGCGGCGCGCCCAGGTGGGCCCTTACGCCGATCAGGACGAGGGCGATCAGGTGAGCGGCCTCACCCTTGATGTCCTCGTCTCAGCGCCCGCCCGCGTGTTCGTGCGCGGCCGCGGGATCGACGCCGAGCTTGGCGGCTCGGTCCGCCTCACAGGCCCCATCTCCGACATTGCTCCGGTCGGCGCGTTCGACCTTGTGCGCGGGCGTCTTGTCATCCTCGGCCAGCGCATTGTGTTCACGCGGGGCAACGTGACGATGCTGGGTGACCTCAACCCCACCATCGACTTCGTGGCGGAGACCAGAACGCGCGAGGTGACCGTGCGCGTCCTCATCGCAGGCCCCGCCCAGGACCCCACCATCACCTTCACATCAGAACCTCAGTTGCCCCAGGACGAGGTGCTGGCGCAGCTTATCTTCGGCCGCAGCCTTAACGATTTGTCGCCGTTCCAACTGGCCCAGCTTGCCGCAGCCGTGGCAGAGCTTGCCGGCTCGGGCGGTGGCCCCAGCTTCCTCGACCAGATCCGCGTCTTCTCAGGGCTCGACAATCTGGAGGTGGTCTCCGACCCTGAACGGGGCACACAGGCCCGCGCCGGCCGCTATATCGCCGACAACATTTATCTCGGCGTTCGGGCGGGCGACAAATCCTCCGGCGTGACCGTCAATCTCGACATCACCCGTGGCCTGACGGTGCGCGCCGAGGCGTTGACGGACGAATCCGCCCTCGGTGTCTACTACGAGCGGGAATATTGAGTTATTCTAAGCCTAGATTGATTTTAGAATAATCAGATAAACCTCCTATTGATTGGAAATCGTCAAAGTATTATCGACCGCTATATTGTTGACGGCTCGTGTATTTCTCTCTAGCTCACGCGTTAAACAGCATGGGAGCTACGCGATGCGTTTAACACTGACGGTTCTTCTGGTAGGCGCGACCTTGCCCTTCGGGGCCTACGCCAACGGGGAGCTCAATCTTTACTCCTCACGCCACTACGATACCGACGAGGCGCTCTACTCAAACTTCACAGAGCAAACCGGCATCACAGTGAACCGCATCGAGGACAGCGCCGATGTCCTCATCGAGCGGATGCGGTCCGAAGGTGAGCTGAGCCCCGCCGACGTTCTGTTGACCGTGGATGCCGGCCGGATGGTGCGTGCCGACGAAGAGGGCCTCCTGCAGCCCATCAACTCCGACACGGTGAGCGAGGCGGTGCCCGACAATCTTCACGCCGCCAATGACCATTGGGTCGGTGTGTCGACCCGCGCGCGGATCATCTTTTATGACCCGAACGATGTGTCAGAGCCGCCCCAGACCTACGCAGAGCTTGCCGACCCCAAGTACGAGGGCATGGTGTGCACGCGCTCCTCGTCCAACGTCTACATGCTGGGTCTTCTCGCCTCGGTGATCTCCCACGAAGGGGAAGAGGCGGCCCGGGCGTGGGCCGAAGGGGTCAAGAACAACCTCGCCCGCGACCCTCAGGGCGGCGACACCGACCAGCTGCGCGCCATCCTATCCGGCGAGTGCGATATCGTCCTGTCCAACCACTACTACTACGCCCGCGGCAAGCGGAAGGAAGTGTCGGGCCTCACCGAGGGGATCGAGGGCATCGGCTACGTCTTCCCGAACCAGGACTCCACCGGCACGCACGTCAACATTTCCGGTGCCGGCCTTGCCAAGCATGCACCCAACGCCGACAACGCGCGCCTGTTCATCGAGTATCTCCTGACGCCCGAAGCGCAAAAGATGCTTGGCGACGGCAACGATGAGTATCCCGTGGTGGATGGCGTCAACGCCTCTCCCGCCGTGGTGGAGATGGGTGACTTCAAGCGCGACGATCTTGCCCTCAGCGACTTTGCCGGCAAGACCGCCGACGCCCAGCGCATCTACAACGAAGTCGGCTACCAGTAAGCCGTTCGCCAAGACCGGTTCGCGGCCTCGCCATCGGGCGGGGCCGTTTTTGCGTCCGCCCTGCGCCGGCGCCCCTTGAAGTCCGATCGCCACCGCCATTGTTGCAACCACGCCGTGGCCGCCCACGTTTGGCTCACGACGCCAATCACGGCCATTGGACAGACCGCTATGGATTTTGGACTGCGCTCCCGTCTGCGTCAGCGCACCAGCCTTGCCTTCTCCCTGGCCGGACTTGCCGGCTCTGTGGTGCGACGGACGGCAACCCGCCGCTTTCCCGATCTTGACGTTAGTGCACGGTTGAAAATGCTGCCGCGCACGGCGCCTGGCCTGGAACAATCCCTGACCATTCGCTGGAATGCCCATCACGTCCCTTTCGTGGAGGCATCGTCCGATCGCGACGGGGCGGTGGGTCTTGGCATGGTCCATGGTCATCTGCGCCTGGCACAGCTTGAACTGATGCGCCGCGCCGCTGCGGGCCGTCTGTCGGAGGTGGCAGGGTCGGCCGCGGTCGAGCTCGACCACCTGTTGCGGCTGATCGACTTCCCGCGCGCCACCGAAGCGTCCCTTGCGCTCCTTCCCGAGGCGACCCGCGCCTTCGTGGACGGGTTCGGCGAGGGGCTTTCGGCCATTGCCCTGTCCTCCCCCCCGCCGCCCGAGTTCGAGATTTTCGGCATCGCGCCCGCCCCGTTTACGGCCGAGGACCTCTTTGCCATCTCGCGCCTGTGCTCGGCCGACTATTCCTGGAAGGTCTGGCGCACCCTCCACAAGCTGCGCGATGAGCCCGACTTTGCCGAAATGTGGGCCGACCTTGTGGGCGTCACTGCCGTGGCGGACGAGGACATTCCTTTCGGTGCCGAGGCGCTCGAGAAGGGCGTTGCCACAACCTTTACCCGCACAGGCAGCAACGCTTACGCCGTGTCGGGCACGCGCACCCTGTCGGGCAAACCCCTCCTTGCCGCCGACCCGCACCTGATGATCACCGCGCCCAACCCCTGGATGGTCGTTGGCCTCAAGACCCCGTCCATCAAAGTGTGGGGCCTCACGATCCCCGGCCTTCCCATCTTCGGTGTGGGGCGCAATGCCCATGGCGCCTGGGGCGGCACCAACCTTCATGCCACCTCCAGCGAACTGGTGGATGTTGCCGGCGAAGATGTGAGCGAGCGCACCGTCGCCATCCCCGTGCGCGGCAAGAGCGACACGCCCGTCACTGTGCGCGAGACCCGCTTCGGCCCCGTGGTGTCCGACGGCAAGCCCTTCGAAATGCCCTCAGACACGGTGTCCCTCCACTGGCTCGGACACATGCCGAGCGATGAGTTCACGCCGTTCCTGTCCATCCTCACCGCCACCAACTGGGAGGAGTTTTCGGGCGCGCTGGACGGCTATGGCCTCCCAGGCCTCAATATGATCTGGGCTGATGCAGGCGACACCAACGGGCACATCGGCAAGCTGGTGGCGGCCAAAATCCCGAGCCGCCCGCTGGCAACGCCGGAGGATTTCGTCGTTGCGCCCGACGAGGCGCACGCCCAATGGCAGGAGCTTTTTTCGGCTGCGCGCCTTCCTATGGAGGTGGATCCGCCCAGCGGGTTCGTCGCCTCCGCCAACGAGGCGCCTGTGGATCCGCCGGTGACCATCAGCCTGTTCTTCGCAGCGCCCGACAGGATCGACCGTCTGAACCACATTCTCTCCAACGCAACGGACCTCACCCTTGAGGATCTGCGCATCCTCCAGCTCGACACCTTCCTGCAGGCGGGCGCCCATATGCGCGACACGCTGGTCGCCGCCGCCGATGACGCAGGCCATGAGGGTGCCGTGCTCGAAGCCTTGCGCGCCTGGGACGGGCGCTACGAGGAGGCGTCCGAAGGTGCGCTCGCCTTCGAGCTTGTGGCCGCCCACCTTGTGGAGGCCCTTGAGGCGCGCGCCGATGTGGTGAAGGCAACCCCTTATTGGCGCCCCTTCACCCGTCTTGTGCGGCTGGTTGAGGATGCCGCGCCAGCCGATCTTCAGGAGGTACTGGGGGAGGCGCTGCGTGAGGCGCAAGGCCCGTTGCACAAGCACCGCACCTGGGGCGGGATCCATCGCATCAAGCTGTCCCATCCACTGGCCCGTCTGCCGTGGCTGAAGACGCGCCTGCCGACGCTCGACTTCCCCACGGGCGGCAGCAAGGACACCTTGATGAAGTCCATGCATCCGTTCACCAAGTCCGTCCACGCGTCGACCTTCGGGGCCAATGCGCGCTTCCTTGCCGACCTTGCCGACGAAGACGGCACCTACGCCGTGCTCCTCGGTGGGCAGGATGGGTGGCCAGGCTCACGCTCCATGTTCGACATGGTGGGGGCCTGGCGGCGGGGGGAAAGCCTGCGCCTTCCCTTCTCGGAGGACGGGCTCAACGAGGACTTTCCCATCCGCACCACCGTCGAGCCGGGCCATGCTTGATGCGACGCCGCTTCTGCGCGGCTATGCGAAGCTGCGTCAGCGCCGATGGGCCGCCCGCACCCCTCCCGCCACGCAGGAGGCAGAACTGTTGCGCCTGGTGCGCAAAGCCAAAGACACCACCTTCGGCAGGGCGCACGACTTCGCCGGCGTCCAGAGCGTTGCCGACTACCAGGCCCGCGTTCCCTTGCGCGACTTCGACGCGTTCTGGACCGACTACTTCGCCGACGCCTTCCCCCTCCTCGACGATGTGAGCTGGCCGGGGCGCATTCCCTATTTCGCCGTCTCTTCAGGCACGTCGACGGGGCGGACCAAGCACATCCCCGTGTCCCGCGAGATGCTGCGTTCCAACTCTCGTGCGGGGACGGATCTTTTGGCCCACCACGTCCTCAATACGCCGCAAAGCCGCGTGCTTTCTGGCAAGAGTTTCATGCTGGGCGGGTCGGTCGCCATGACCGACCTTGCCGACGGTGTGCGCGCCGGTGACCTTTCCGGCATTGCACGGCTTGAGAACCCGCGCTGGTCGGGCCCCTTCGTCTTCCCGTCCATCGAGGAGGCGCTGGAGGCGGACTGGGAGGCAAAGATTGACCGCCTCGCCCGCCTGTCCCTCGCCGAACCGATCCGCTGCATTGCCGGAACGCCAAGCTGGCTCCTCCTCTTTTTTGAGCGGCTGCAAGCGATGGCCAACGGCCCCAAGGATGTGGCCGCCCTTTATCCATCGCTGGACCTCATGGTCTACGGCGGGATGAGCTTTGCCCCTTATCGCGAAATTTTTGGCGAGTGGTTCACATCCCGCCCTGTGGACTGGCGCGAGGTGTATTCGGCCAGCGAGGGATTTGTCGCGAGCGCCGACAGGGGTGTGGGCGAGGGGATGCGCATCAACCTCGACATCGGCCTGTTTTACGAATTCGTCCCCCTTGATGAGTGGGACGCCCCCAACCCCACCCGCTACTGGATCGACGATGCGCCCGTTGGTATGGACCTTGGCCTTGTCCTGTCCACCTGCGCAGGGCTTTGGGCCTACAAAATCGGCGATGTGGTGCGCCTGACCGACACCGACCCGCCGCGCCTTTTGGTGACAGGGCGCACCTCCCACACCTTGAACGCGTTCGGCGAACATTTGAGCGGGGCGGAGATCGAAGGCGCCGTCCTCAAAGCTGGCGAACGCGTTGGCCGCCATGTGATGGAGTTTGCCGTCACGCCCCTTTTCCCGGGCGCCGAACGGTCCGCAGGTCAGCACCAGTACGTGGTGGAGTTGGACGGCCCCGTAGCGCCAGACGCGCGGCAGACGTTTGCCGAGGCGCTGGACGCCGTTCTGAAGGCCGAGAACGAAGACTACGAGGTGCACCGCCGAAAGGACTATCAGCTCCTGGCGCCGCGCGTGACGGTTTTGCCGCCAGGCGGTTTTGCCGACTGGATGCGCGAGCGCGGCAAGCTGGGCGGACAAAACAAGGTCCCTCGGGTCGTCCTCTCTGAAGATGTGCGGGACAGTCTTTTGAACTTTGCCGACAGGCACGGCGTTTGACGCCTGAGCGGTCGATGGAGCGAAGGCCGCGCCGCACATCGGGGCGTTATGGATGATATCACCTTCACCGAGGTGGAGCTTGAGAGCCAAAGCCCGTTCGTTCTGAACGACTTTGGCCCCAAGGCCCCGCGCGCTTCCCTAAAGGCCGGCTACTACACACCAGCCACCGAAGACCCGCCTTTCGGCGCGGTCGTGGTGAGCGAAGGCCTCGGTGGTGTGAAGACGGCGCGCGAGCGTCGTTACGGACGCTTCCTCGCCCAGCATGGCTTTGCCGCGCTCGTCATCGACAGTTTTGACGCAAGGGGTCACGCCGGCTCGCCCCACCCTTTGCGGGCGCTGAGGGTATCGGAATCCATGATGCTGGCGGATGCGTTCGCAGCGCTCCAATGGCTCGCCGACCGGCCCGAGGTGGACCACGAGCGCATCGGCCACATCGGCTTTTCCTATGGCGGGATGATTGCAATCCTCACCGCCTACGAGCAGATGCGCCGCCACTTCGTCGACGGGCCGGCACGCTTTGCCACCCACGTCTCCTACTACGGCCCGACGGTGCCAAGGCTTGAAGACTATCGCACCACAGGCGCTCCCGTTGCGATCCTGAACGGGCGGGAGGACGCCAATGTGGATCTAAAGCGCCTTGACCTCATCGCACAGGATGTGAGCCATGGCGGCTCACCCGTCGACAACCGTGTGTTTGATGGGATCTATCATCAGTGGGACAGCGACGATCTTGAGAGGCGGTTCGACCGCTTCAACATTGCCAATCTGAAGACCACCATCGATCTCAAAAACACCATCATCAATGAGAAGACGGGGCGCCCGGTGACGGGGTTTGCCTCTCGCACCATGATGATTGCCCGCAGTGTCAGCCTGGCCGGCTTTCACCTGCAGCGCGATGAGGAGACGCTTGCCGTCACGGACGCGCTCCTTCTTGAGGCGATGGAACACACAGGGCAAGCCTGACGATTTGCCCGCGCGGATCAGGTCCGCGCGATAATCTCGCGCTCGCCTGAGAACGACGTACCCTCCACATTGCGCACCGGGGCGGAGCGGCGCCGCCTGCCATAGCGTGAGCGGCGGCCCACGAGGGCCGAGCCCTTGCGGCGGGGGAACGGGCGCTCGGCAAGGATGACGCCCAGTGCCGTCAGTTCGGCGTGGACGGTGCCGTCCGCTTCCACAGCCACCAGCGGCAGAGACAGCATCTTTGCCCAAGCCTGCCAGTCCCGTGCGATGGCGGTCACATCGGTCCCGCTTGCAAGGTTCACCGAGCGTTCAGCGTCGTCATGGCAAAGGGTGAGGTGATAGACAGGCTCACCAACGCCGCGCTCCACCGTCACGGCAACCCCGCGATAGGAGGAGAGGCTCGCCGTTGTGGGCGGCGTCTGCTCGAAGGGGCGGCGGATCGTCACGGCCTCGTGGCTGATGTCCACTGAGACCGCGCGTTCGCGCCTTCCTACGTGAAGGCTTGCCGGCAAAGTCATGGGCACGCCCTCTGAGGCGGACGGCAAGGGGTCGTTGGCAGGTGTCGGCAAGCTGGCGGCGATCATGGTTGGGCTCCCTGACGGAAAGCGCGTGTGTGTCTTCGTGATGGGGCCAACCTAGCGCTTGGCTTTTGCGGCCCGTTTAAGTCAGGCACGCCAATCAGGCCACGCTTTTTCATACCTTCTTAACCAGGGCAGGGCGGGACCCGCAGAAACGCTGGAAGTCTCGTGAGCGGCTTGCGCCGCCCGTTAAGGCTTTCTACACCATGCCCCAATGTCCAGATCCGATGATGACCCCCTCAATCTCGACCGTTTAACGAACCTTGCAGGCGCTGCCGTGGAAGCAGCCCTCAAGGCCGGTGCTGACGGTGCCGATGCCGTTGCCGCGGCGTCCCAGTCCCTTCACGTATCCGTCCGCCACAGCGAGGTGGAGGAGACCGAGCGGGCCGAGGCCACCGACATCGGCCTGAGGGTGTTCGTGGGCAAGAAAAGCGCCCTTGTGGGGTTTGGCGCTGCCGCCGATCCCACCCAGTCCGCCGAACGGGCCGTCGCCATGGCAAACGTGGCACCGGTGGACGAGACCCAGGGCCTTGCCCCTGCCGACCTTTTGGCAAAGGCGCCCGATGCATCAGGCCTTGAGCTTGACGACGGCCAGATGCCCGACATGGACGCACTGACCCACCGTGCCCACAATCTTGAACATGCCATGCTCGCCGTTGCCGGGGTGACGAAGTCCGGCGGCGTGTCGGCGTCGGCGGTGGCATCGGCCCGTGCGCTCGTCACGTCGGAAGGGTTTCGCGGGGCCCATCGCGGCAGCCGCCATGGCCACCACGGCACCGCCATTGCCGGCGACGGCACACGGATGGAGCGTGACGGCTGGGCGTCCACACGGCGCCACCTCAGCGATCTGACCGACGTTAAGCAGGTGGGCGAGGAGGCAGGCCACCGTGCCGTGCGCCGCCTGGAGGCCGAGCAGCTTTCCACCCGGACCGCCACCATCATCTTCGAACCGCGCGCGGCAACGGGCTTCGTCAGCCATATCCTGTCTGCCGCCAACGGCGTTGCCATTGCCCGCAAGACCAGCATCCTTGCCGACAAGATGGGTGAGCGCATCCTCGCCGAGGGGATCACACTGCGCGACGATCCTTGCCTTGTGCGCGGTATGGCTTCACGCCCCTTCGACGGGGAGGGGTTGGCATCGGCCCCGCTCGACATTGTGGCAGACGGCGTGCTCTCCGCCTTTGTGCTCGACCTTGCAACGGCCAGAAAACTTGGGCGTGAGAGCAATGGCAGGGCGGCACGGGGGACGGGCCTTCCAAGCCCCTCCGCCACCAACATCTCGGTGCTGGGTGGGCGGGGCACGTTGCAAAGCCTGATGGACGATGCGGGCTCGGGCCTCCTGATCACCGATCTCATCGGCATGGGCGCCAACATCGTCAGCGGCAACTATAGTCGTGGCGCTGCGGGCTTCTGGTTCGAGAACGGTGAGATCGTCCACCCCGTCTCGGAGGTGACGGTGGCAGGCATGCTGCCCGATATGTTTGCCCGTGCCATCTTCGCCGACGATGCGCCTGGCCTCTTCGCCGTGGACGCCCCCTCCGTCGCCATTGAGGGGATGACCATTGGGGGACGCTGAGCCGGCGTATTCGCCGCAGGACGACCTTGCTCTCCTGGTCGCAGCAGCGCGCGAGGCGGCAGACGTGGCGATGGCCCGTTTCGAAACCGCTGTCCAGCAGTGGACCAAGTCAGACGATTCTCCCGTGTCGGAGGCCGATCTTGCGGTGGATGAGCGCTTGTCCTCCATCCTGCGCCCTGCACGGCCCGATTATGGCTGGGTGTCGGAAGAGAGCGCACTGGCCCAGGGAGCAGGGCGGCGTGCATTCGTGGTGGACCCCATCGATGGCACCCGCGCGTTCCTCGATCACGGCAGCGCCTGGGCCATTTCGGTTGCGGTGGTGGAAGGGGCGCGGCCCATCGCAGCTGTCATTTTGCGCCCACCCAAGGACCATGTGTTTGCAGCTGCTGCCGGTGGAGGCGCGTTCCTCAACGGCACATCACTCACCGTTTCCACCCGCGACGGGCTCGGCGGCGCACGTGTTGCTGCCCCGCGCAGGCTGTTTGCGCGAGGCGACTTGGCGGCAGCGGGGGCGGAAAAGGCCAAGTACATCCCATCCCTTGCTCTCAGGCTTGCGAAATTGTGCACCGATGAGCTTGACGCGATGGTTGCCAAAGGCGGCGCCCACCATTGGGACGTTGCCGCCGGCGACCTGATTGTGGAAGAGGCGGGCGGGGCGCTGACGGACCTGTCAGGCCGCAAGATCATGTACGACAGCGAGACCACACTCCTGCCGCCGCTGATCGGCGGGCCGCCCAGGATGATCGATGCCCTTCAAAGCCTCGGCGAGGCCATTCACTTCGACCCGAAGGGTTAGCGCTTTTCGGCCTGAGCGCGGCGAGGCTTGCCCGTGGCTGCCTCAGGCCCTCGAAAAACCGTCAGCGCCGACCACATAGGAGGGCGATGGGGCGCCGGCCCGAGACACCCACCGCAAAGCAAGACTTATGGCAGACAAGCAACTCCTCCACCTTGTGCTTGGTGGCGAACTGACCGACCTCGACGAGGTTACCTTCCGCGATCTGGACAAGGTGGACATCGTGGGCGTCTACCCGAACTACGCCAAAGCGAAAGAGGCCTGGCAGGCCAAAGCCCAGCAGACGGTGGACAATGCGCACATGCGCTACTTCATCGTGCACCTGCATCGCCTGCTCGACCCGGAGACCGACACCACGCGATGAGCCCCATCGGCAGGGCGGTGTGGTGGGGATACGGTGCGGCAGGCCGCATCGTGGCCCCGCTTGCCACACCGTACCTGCGCAAGAGGGCCGCTCGCGGGAAGGAAGACCCCGAAAGACTGCACGAAAAGCGCGGTCGCCCCTCAACCGCTGCACCACCCGATGCGCCTGTGTGGATCCATGGGGTGAGCGTCGGTGAAGCGCTTGTGGCGGTCGATCTGGCGCGGGCGTTGGACGGGCCTGTGCTCATCACCACAGGCACACCCACAGCCGCTGGACGGGTTGCGGCCGTCGCGCCTGACCTCACCCACCAATACGCGCCCCTAGACACCCCGCCGTTCGTGACCCGATTTCTGGATCACTGGCGCCCCAGGGCGGCGCTGTTTGTGGAATCGGAGATCTGGCCGACGACCGTGCGCTTGTTGGCGGCGCGCAATATCCCCATCGCGCTGGTGAATGCGCGCTTGTCGGAACGCTCCTTCCGCCGATGGAAGGCGCGCCCCTTCCTGTCCCGCCCACTGTTTGACCACATCCATATGGCCGTGGCTCAATCGCCGGACGATGCAGCGCGGTTCGAGGCGCTTGGCGTTGGCAGCGTGTCCACCAGCGGCAACATGAAATTCGATGCCGTCCCGCCGCCCGCCGATCCTGCACTGGTGGCGACGCTGACAGAGGCGATCGCAGGTCGCCCTGTGTGGATTGCCGCAAGCACCCACCCCGGCGAGGAGGCTGCCGCCCTTGCCGCCCACATCCGCCTTCGCGCGGACGGCGACATTGTCACGCTCCTTGCCCCCCGCCACCCGGAAAGGGGTGATGAGGTGGCGGGTGAGGCAGAACCGGCAGGGACGGTGCGGCGGCGCAGCCGGGGCGAGGCGGCAGGCGGCGACATCATCCTGTTCGACACGTTGGGGGAGTTGTCGGCGGCCTTTCACGTGGCCGATGTGGCGTTCATGGGCGCATCGCTGGTTCCGCTCGGCGGTCACAACCCTGCCGAAGCCGCCCATGCCGGCGCCGCATTGGTCACAGGCCCGGACCATGGCGAAATGTTCCGCCCGTTCATCGACGCCCACGCTGCAAGGGTGGTGGCGGACGCCGAGGCTCTCACAAAGACCCTTGCCGGCCTCCTGGTCGACGAGACCGCGAGGCTGGGCATGGCGGGCGCGGCGCGCGCGGTACTCGCCCAGTGCAAAGGCGCACGCGGGCGGACACTTCAGGCCCTCTCACCAATCCTTCAAAGGGCGTCATCATGAAGGTGCCAGGCTTTTGGTGGCGAAGCAACAGAAGTCTTGCGGCCATATGCCTTGCCCCGATCGGCGCCGTTGTCGGGGCGATCGCAGCACGCAGAATGGCCTCACCCCCCGCTGTGCGCCTGCCGATCCCGGTGTTTTGCGTTGGTAACCCGACGGTGGGCGGTGCCGGCAAGACGCCCGTCGCCCTTGCCATTGGGCAAACGCTCGTGGAGGCGGGCGCAGCGCCGGTGTTCCTCACCCGCGGCTATGGCGGTAGCCTGGAAGGGCCAGTCGTCGTCGGTGCTCACACGGCGGCCGAGGTGGGGGACGAAGCGCTCATCCTTGCTGAAGCCGCGCCCACGATCGTTGCCCGTGACAGGGGAGAAGGCGGCCGGCTGGCAGAGACGCTTGGCACCGCCGTCATCATGGACGATGGCTTTCAGAACCCAACGCTTGCCAAGGACTGGAGCGCCCTTGTGGTGGACGCTGAGGTCGGGCTTGGCAATCAGATGGTGACACCCGCTGGCCCCATGCGCGCCTCATTGACCGCGCACATCCCCCACGCCGACGCGTTTCTCCTGGTGGGCGGTGCGACACGGGGCAGTTTTGCCACCGCCTTGCCGCAGCACTTTGTGAAATTGCGCCAAACCATCGATCCGGCGCTGAAAGGCACTGACGTGCTTGCCTTTGCAGGCATCGGACGGCCCGAAAAGTTCTTCGCCGGCTTGGAGGCGGAAGGGGTGCAGATCGCTGAAAGGGTGGCGTTTGCCGATCACCACCCGTTCACCGAGAGCGACGCGAGGGCGCTGATGGCCGCTGCCGCAGACCGCCCGATCCTGACGACGGCGAAGGATGCTGTGCGGCTGCGTGGGGCAGACGGAGCGCGGGGCGAGCTTGCCGCGCGCCTTACCGCCATTCCTGTGGAGGCAGAGCTTGATGAGGCCCTTAAGGCCTCAATCCGTGCCGTTTACGAAGGCTCTGCCCCGTCGGCATCAGGGTTTGTGGCCAGATAAGCTTTGTGGGCGGCTTCGGCGTCCGCGTAGGCTTCCTGGGTGTCCACGTTCCAGTAGCGCAGTTCCGCCAAAGGGATGGTCCGCCCGGTCACCGCGCAGCGCACGAAGGTGCCTGGCGACAGGACCTGAAAATCGCTGTCTAGATAGCGCAACTTCGCCTCGCCGCCGGGGCGGCCTGCCATTTCGTGTCTGTTCATCATGCTGCCGGTGCCGGGTTGAGGCGTTTGAGGACCTTGAAATGTTCCTCGGCCTGGACCTTCATCACCTGGCGCATTTGGCGTGCCGTATGATCCACCGCTGCCTCTGGCATGATGGAAAGGGGCCTGCCGGTGGACTGGGCGATCACCTGCTGGCGCGCCGCCCGCTCCAGATAGTAAAGGTCGTCGAACGCTTCGGCGACGGAGGGTCCGCCCACCGTCACGCCGTGAAATTTCAGGAAGAAGACGTCCGCATGGGCGTCCTCTTTGGCGCTGGTGGCGATGGATTCGCCCTCGTCCTCGTCCAGCGCGAGGCCGCCGAACTCTTCCACATAGGCAACGCGGTCATGGAAGCGGCAGGCGGTCTGATGGGCCATTTCCAGCCTGCCGCCCTCGAGCATCGTCAGCGCTGTGCAGTAGGGCATGTGGGTGTGAAGCACCGCCGTATGGCGCGGATTGGCGCGGTGGGCAGCCACATGGATGAAGCGGGCCGTCGCCTCCACCTCGCCATCGCCCTCGATCACCTGGCCGTCGCCGTCGATCAACAGGAGATGGTCTGGCCGCATCTCGCTCCAATGGACGCCGTAAGGGTTGATGAGGTAGCGCTCCTCATCCCCAGGCATGGCGAGGGAGAAGTGGTTGCAGATCCCCTCGTTCAGATCCATCGCTGCGGCAACGCGGAAGGCTGTGGCCAGATCCTCGCGGGCAAGGTCGTTCGCGCTCATCGTATCCCCGTTCAAGCCTTCGTGCCGCCAACGGTCATGGCGTTGATGCGAAGGGTCGGCTGGCCGACGCCCACAGGCACCCACTGACCGTCCTTGCCGCAGGTGCCGACGCCATCGTCGAGGGCCATGTCGTTGCCGACGGCGGTGATGCGGGTCAACGCATCAGGGCCGTTGCCGATGAGCATGGCCCCGCGCACAGGTTCGGCCACCTTGCCGTCGCGCAGGCGGTAGGCTTCCGTGCACGAGAACACGAACTTGCCCGAGGTGATGTCCACCTGGCCGCCACCGAAGGCGACCATGTAAAGCCCATCCTTCACGCCGGCGCGGATCTCTTCAGGGTCCTTGTCGCCTGAGCGCATGATGGTGTTGGTCATGCGCGGCATGATGGTGTGGGCGTAGGACTGGCGGCGTCCGTTGCCTGTGGGGATCATCCCCATCAACCGCGCATTCTGGCGGTCCTGCATGTAGCCCACCAGCCGCCCGTCTTCGATGAGGACGGTGGAGTGGGAGGGTGTGCCCTCATCGTCGATGGTGAGGGAGCCGCGACGATTGTCGATGGTGCCGTCGTCCACCACGGTGACGCCTGGGGCCGCCACTTTCTCGCCCATGAGGCCAGCAAAGGCGCTGGTTTTCTTGCGGTTAAAGTCACCCTCAAGGCCGTGGCCCACAGCCTCGTGCAGGAGGATGCCGGGCCAGCCCGAACCCAGCACCACATCGAACGTGCCCGCAGGGGCCGGTACGGCAGACAGGTTGACGAGGGCCCTGCGCAGCGCCTCGTCCACCGCGCCTTTCCAGCTCTTTTCGGTGATGAACCGTTCGAAAGGCTCGCGCCCGCCCATGCCGACGGTGCCTGTTTCCTGACGGCCGTCCTCGCCCACCACAACGCTGACCGAAAAGCGCACCAAAGGCCGCACATCGCCAAGGCGCATGCCGTCGCCGCGCACGATGTTGACCACCTGGCGCTCGGCCGACAGCGCGGCGCTCACCTGCCTCACCTTGGGGTCGAGGCTGCGGGCATAGGCATCGATCTCGCCCAGAAGGCCCACTTTGTCGCCGAAGCCTGGGGCGCCGATGGGGTCGATATCGCGGTAAAGGGCGCGGTTGGTGCGCATGGGCGCCACATCGGCCTTGCCGCTGCGGTTGCGCGTGACGGTGGAGACGGTGTCGGCGGCACGGCCGATGGCGGCCTCCGTCACGTCGGAGGCGTGGGCAACGCCGATGGCCTCGCCGCACACGGCGCGCAGGCCAAACCCGTCCATGGTGTCGAACGCTGCCGACTTCAGGCGGCCATCGTCAAACATCAGGCTTTCGGACTGTCGGTGCTCGACGAACAGTTCGCCATCGTCGCAGTCCTTCAAGGAATCGCCGACGATAGAGGCGATCCGCTCTTCATTGAGGCCATGGCGGCCGAGGAGGTCCTCGCTCATGACGGCTGACCTTTCGGCGGTCGACGGGGACCGCGAGGCTGAGAGGGCGCGCCGGACCGCGGCGCTGCGGGCCGCGGGCGTTCAAGGCGCGGCGGCTCGTGACCCTTTTGAAGTTGGCGCGTCTGAGGCGCTGCGGCAACCCTTGGCGGGCGTCGTTCGCCGGGGTCGGGCGGGGCGATTCGCCGCCGGGTGCGACCGGCGGGGGCGGGCAGCGGCGCATCGCCCTCATCATCTTCCCAGCCCTCGCTGTCCTCGTCGGGCTCGTCATACTCTTGCTGGGGCGAGGGGCGACTGCGCAGCGGCGGTGCCTTGCGCCGTTTGCCGCGGCGCAGGAGGAGCCAGACAACACCGCCCAAAAGAAGCACGATGGCGCCGGCAGCAGCCGCCACGTAAGGGAAAAGCTCGTCCTCAAGCAGGCGGTCAAGCTCGGTACGCTCGTCAGGTGCGGCAAATCCTGCCACCTCGTCGGTGGCGCGTGCGTCCCCGGGTTCCGCGGTGGTGGCCACGGCCTGGCGCGGTGTGGCGGCAGCCGTGGTGGTCTCGTCGGTTTCGGCAGGAGGCGGGGGCGGATTGTCGAGCGCTGCAAACCCTTCGGTAAAGCCGTTGAGGGAGATCGGAATGCCGATCCCTTCCTCAGGCGTCTGGAAGATGACGAAGGTGGCTGTGCTGCCTGCGCGGAAACGGTCAATCAGCCCGTCCTCAAGGCCCACCTCGGCAATGCAGCCTTCAGGCATGCAGCGCACGAAACCTGCAAGGCCGATCTCGTTCTCGTCGATGGACAGGCCCAGCCCAGACGGCAGCAGCACACCGAGGGGGGCAAGAACGCGCAGGATCCGCGCTTGTCTGTCGGCGGTCTGCAGGAAAATCACCGTCAGGCCCACATTGGAGCGGTCCTGCGCCTCAACGTTTTGCACAAGGGCGCACTGTTCCTCTGGCGCGCCGACAGGCTGCTCGCAACGGATCTGCCAGTCGCCGTGGCGGGCCACAATACGGCCCTGGGCGTTGGCAATGTCAGCGGCAAGACATGAAACGATGGCCGCAAAGGCTGCAGCCACGACACTCAGGCGAGGCACCATACGCGTCCCTTCCTCATTACGGCGCTCGTGGTAGCACAAGTGCGGCTTTGGGCGCAGAACCCTTTTGCACGGCGCGCACACGGTGTCGATGGAGCCGTTCCACAGCCGCGCCGTGAGGCTTGTGCCAATCTTGCCGCAAGCCAAAAAAGAACCGCAATTCACCATCGGCGTTGTCACGAGATGGTTGCATCCACTGGCCCGAACATGGGATTGGCAGTCGTGGATGCGGTCAGCCTTCGTCCACCTCGGTGCGGCGATTTGCTGTCCGTGTGAGCACGGCGGATGGTCGACACGGATCGGCCGGACCGCTAGACAACAAGACTTCTAAACACAGAGCGCGCAGCGCACCGCGAGCGGGCTCTGACCGGACCATCGGGTCGGAGGTGGAACCACAATGATGTCAATGGTGAGACGGCTTTGGGCTTTGACGTTGGGCGCTCTGGCGCTCTTGGCCGGCGGCGCGGCCTACGCGGCCCAGCCGGAGCCCTGGGGCATTAACTTCCAGCAGTCCGCCACCAACATCATGGCGCAGATCACCTGGTTCGATTGGTACACGCTGATCATCATCACCGTGATCACGCTGTTCGTGCTGGCGCTGCTCTTTTATGTGATGGTTCGCTTCAACCAGCGGACCAACAAGGAGCCCAGCAAGACCTCCCACAACACCATGTTGGAGGTGGTGTGGACGGTGGTCCCGGTGCTGATCCTGGTGGCGATCGCCTTCCCCTCGTTCCGCCTCCTTTACAACGAGACGACCATTCCCACCCCTGAGCTGACGGTCAAAGCCATCGGCGGCCAGTGGTACTGGAATTATGAGTATATGGACGAGCCGCTGGCTGCGATTCGCATGACCTCCTCCATGCTGACCGATGAGCAGCGTGCTGCGCGCATGCAGGAATACAACATCACCGAGGCGGAAGTGCCGCGCCTGCTTGCCACCAACAACGCGCTCGCCGTGCCGGTGGGCAAGGTGGTGCACATGCTCGTCACCTCCCTTGACGTGAACCACGCTGTGGCCATGCCCGCCTTCGGCATCAAGTCTGACGCCATCCAGGGCCGCAACAATGAGGTGTGGTTCCGCGCCGAATCGGAGGGCGTATTCTACGGCCAGTGTTCTGAACTGTGCGGGCGCCTCCACGCCTTCATGCCCATCGAGATCCACGTCCTCAGCGAAGAAAAGTTCTCCGAATGGACGGAGATCGCCAAGACCAGCATGCGCGATGCGTCGGCGCAACTCGTCACCTGGCAGGCCGAGGGTCGCGAAGACGCCGTCGCGGCACTGAGTGCACAATAGACGGCATGGGTGAACGCGCCGACCCAAGCGCGTTGCCCGCAATACCTGTGGCCGTCCGCGGTCACGCGATAAACCAACGGAGACGTTGATGGCCTACGCGGCATCAGATCACGCCCACGACCACGGTCGCCCCACAGGTTGGCGCCGCTGGGTCTATTCCACGAACCACAAAGACATCGGGACGATGTATCTGATCTTCGCGATCATCGCGGGGTTCGTGGGCGGTGCCCTTTCGGTGGTCATGCGTATGGAGCTGCAGGAGCCCGGCCTGCAGATCTTCGCCAACCCGCACACCTACAACGTCTTCACCTCCGGCCACGGCCTGATCATGATCTTCTTCATGGTCATGCCGGCGATGATCGGCGGCTTCGGCAACTGGTTCGTCCCGATCATGATCGGCGCGCCGGACATGGCCTTCCCGCGGATGAACAACATCTCGTTCTGGCTGTTGCCGTTCTCGTTCCTGCTTTTGATCCTGTCGATGTTCGTGCCTGGTCCTCCGGGGGCGGACGGGTTCGGCGGTGGCTGGACCATCTATCCACCGCTTTCAACGACGGGTAACCCTGGACCGGCGCTCGACTTTTTGATCCTGTCGCTGCACATCGCCGGCGCGTCGTCGATCCTTGGTGCCATCAACTTCATCACCACGATCCTCAACATGCGTGCGCCTGGCATGACCATGCACAAGATGCCGCTGTTTGTGTGGTCGGTGCTGGTGACGGCATTCCTTCTGTTGCTGGCCCTGCCTGTGCTGGCCGGTGCCATCACCATGCTTCTGACGGACCGCAACTTCGGCACCACCTTCTTCAATCCCGCAGGCGGCGGCGACCCGATCTTGTTCCAGCACTTGTTCTGGTTCTTCGGTCATCCTGAGGTCTACATCTTGATCCTGCCGGGGTTCGGCATCATCAGCCACGTGGTGGCGACCTTCTCCCGCAAGCCCGTTTTCGGTTATCTCGGCATGGCCTACGCTATGGTGGGGATCGGCGTCGTCGGCTTCGTCGTGTGGGCGCACCATATGTACACGGTGGGTTTGTCGCCCGACACGCAAGCCTACTTTACGTTCGCCACGTTGGTGATTGCGGTGCCAACGGGCATCAAGATTTTCTCGTGGATTGCCACCATGTGGCAGGGCTCCATCGAGTTTAAGACGCCCATGTACTGGGCCATCGGCTTCATCTTCCTGTTTACGCTGGGGGGCGTGACGGGTGTGCAGCTGGCCAACGCAGGTCTCGACCGCGTCTACCACGACACCTACTACGTGGTGGCCCACTTCCACTACGTGTTGTCGATGGGTGCCGTGTTCGCCATCTTTGCTGGCTGGTACTATTGGTTCCCGAAGATGTTCGGCGTCATGTACAACGAGACGCTCGGCAAGGTGCACTTCTGGATCATGTTCATCGGCGTGAACTTGATCTTCTTCCCGCACCACTTCCTGGGCCGTCAGGGCATGCCGCGCCGTTATGTGGACTATCCTGACGCCTATGCGGCCTGGAACCTTGTGTCCTCCATCGGCTCGTACATCATGGTGGTGGCGATGCTGGTGTTCGTCTGGGTGCTGGTGGATGCGTTTGCCCGCAAGCGCAAAGCGGCGGACAATCCCTGGGGCGAAGGTGCAACCACTTTGGAGTGGACGCTGTCCTCCCCCCCGCCGTATCACCAGTTCGAGACGTTGCCGCGGATCCGCTAAGGGTTCGCACCCGCCGGGCGCAGGACGCGCCCTGTTATACCGGGCGGCGCACCCCTTTGTCGGAGCGCCGTCCCAACACCTTCGCCGCGACCCTATGATCACGGCGGCGTTGCTGGGGCAAGCGTGTTCGGCCCCGCCGCACGTTGAGACAAGAGAGTTTGAACCATGTCGATGAGGCAGAGCGAGCTTCTGGACGCCGGCCTTTCCGACGCACTGCCGCGGGATTATTACGATCTCCTCAAGCCGCGCGTCATGTCGTTGGTGGTGTTCACCGCCTTTGCCGGAATGATCCTGGCGCCCGGTTCGCTGCACCCGATCCTTGCCGTCGTGTCTCTACTGGCGATTGCCGTTGGAGCAGGGGCCTCTGGCGCCCTCAACATGGCCTTCGACAGCGACATTGACGCTGTGATGTCCCGCACCGCCCAGCGCCCCGTGCCGTCGGGCCGCGTGAGCCGCGAATCGGCAATCATTTTCGGCACGATGCTGAGCCTTGGCTCCGTCGTCCTCCTCGGCTTTGCCGCGAACGGTTTTGCCGCAGCGCTCCTTGCCTTCACCATCTTCTTCTACGTCGCCGTCTACACACTGTGGCTGAAGCGGCGGACGGCGCAGAACATCGTCATCGGCGGTGCTGCTGGGGCCTTGCCGCCCGTGGTGGGTTGGGCCGCTGTCACAGGCGGGTTGGCGCTCGAGCCCATCGTGCTGTTTGCCATCATCTTCTTGTGGACGCCGGCCCACTTCTGGGCCCTTGCGATCCTCAAGCGCGAGGACTACGCCCGCGCCGGCGTGCCGATGCTGCCCGTGGTCGCCACGAAGAGGTGGACCCGGATCCAGACCTTGATCTACGCGGCGCTGACGGCCATCGCCGGCCTCGTGCCCACCGTCCTCGGGTTTGCCGGCATCGGTTATGGTGTGGTGGCGGCAGGCCTCGGCGGCTGGCTCGTTGTTCGCGCCGTCGGTCTCTTGCGGGCTGACGATGCTGGCGAAAAGCGTGCCGCAGGGCGCCTCTTCGGCGTCTCCATCGTTTACCTGTTCGCGCTGTTCGGCGCACTGCTGGCCGACAGGGCCATTGCGGGGATCGTGGCATGACCACCACCAGCGACGTTCCGGGCCATGAACCGGCCGAAACCCTCAGCCCCGCCGCCGAAGCTGAGCGCAAGCGCCGCCAGCGCAGCCGCAGCATCGCCATTGCCCTGATTCTGGTGGCAGTGGTCTGCATCTTTTACGCCATCACGATCGTGCAGATCGGTGGCACCATAGGGACACGCCCGCTGTGACAGACAACGCGCCTGCCAATCCCTCCTCCAAGAACCACGCCAAGGTCGCACTGGCGTGCGTTGCCTTCGTCGCCTTCATGGTGGGCGCCGCTTATGCCTCCGTCCCGCTTTATGACCTTTTCTGCCGCGTAACGGGGTTTGGCGGCACGCCGTCCATCGCCACCGTCGAGGCCGTTGAGGGGATTGAGCTGCGCGACCGCGAAATCACCGTGCGCTTCGACGCCAACATGGCCAAGGGCTTACCGTGGACCTTCCGCCCCGTTCAGCGCACCATGACGGTGCGGATCGGCGAGGTGGCCCAGGCCGATTACGTGATCGAAAATGTCAGCAAGACCGACACCGTCGGCACCGCGGTCTACAATGTCAGCCCCTACCAGGGCGGCGGCTACTTCACCAAGATCGAGTGCTTTTGTTTTGGCGCGCAGCCCCTTGCCGCGGGCGAGCGGCGCGTGGTGCCTGTGGTCTTTTACGTGGACCCCGGCTTTGACGACGACAAAAACGCCGACGGCGTTAGCGTTTTGACCCTGTCCTACACGTTCTTCCCCTTCATGGGCGATGCTGCCGAGCTTGCCGCTGCGGGGGGATGATAAATCTGCGGCAGGGCCTTGCCTGCCCTGTCGACCTGCCGCACGAAGCGTGGCAGAAGCTGAACAACACCACGCGGCAGTCCCGCCACAATCGGGGCAAGACCGCGGACACGTCGAGCACCCCGACCAGCGGGCAAGGATGAAGCATGGCGACCGGTAAGCCCAACCACGACTATCATATTCTGGAACCGAGCCCCTGGCCGATCATCGGATCGGTGGGCGCATTCATCATGGCCATCGGCGCCATTGCGATGATGCGTTGGAACAAGGGCGACGTCCTGATGGTCGGCGGCTTCGACATCGGCGGTTGGGGCATTTTCGCCGTCGGTATGCTGATCATCCTGTTCACCATGGCCGGATGGTGGGTGGACACGGTCAAAGAGTCCCTCCAGGGCGATCACACCCCTGTGGTCAAGCTTCATCTGCGCTACGGGATGATGCTGTTCATCGCCTCCGAGGTGATGTTTTTCGTCGCCTGGTTCTGGGCCTACTTCGACGCCGCACTGTTCGTGGGCGACGCACAGGAGTTTGCGCGCCTCGCTGAAACCGGTGGCACCTGGCCACCCGAAACCATCGAGACCTTCGACCCGTGGCACCTGCCGCTGTTCAACACGATGATCCTTCTGCTGTCAGGCACGACAGTGACCTGGGCGCACCACGCACTCCTTGAGAACGACAAGGAAGGCGTGCGCTGGGGCCTTGGGCTGACGGTCGGCCTCGGCATCCTGTTCTCCATCGTGCAGATCTGGGAATACACCCACGCTGCCTTCTCCTTCGAAGGCAACATCTACGGCGCCACCTTCTACATGGCGACGGGCTTCCACGGTTTCCACGTGTTCGTCGGCACGGTGTTCCTTGCCATCTGCCTGTGGCGGGCGACGAAGAACCACTTTACGCCCGAACGTCACTTCGGGTTTGAGGCGGCGGCCTGGTACTGGCACTTCGTCGACGTGGTGTGGCTGTTCCTGTTCGTGGCCATCTACGTCTGGGGGGCCGGTCCCATCAGCCACTGATGGCCACGCCCTTCCGCAGGACTGCGGCAGGGCGCGCCCTCCTTGCCGTTTTGGTGGTGGCGTCGCTCGGGATCTTGATTGCGCTCGGCACCTGGCAGGTACAGCGCCTCCATTGGAAAGAGGCGCTGATTGCGGCCGCAGCCGAGCGTCCCACTGCCGCCGCCATCGATGCGCCAGGCCCCAGCACGTGGCCAGATTTCCACATCGAGGACTGGAACTACCGCAAGGTGCGCCTTACGGGCCGCTTCGGCGAGGGCGAGGCCCACACCTGGATTGCCCTGTCCGACCCCAAAGGGGCGCTGGGCGGTCCCGGCTACTTCGTGGTGGCGCCCTTCACCACCGAAGACGGGTGGAACGTCCTCATCAATCGCGGCTTTGTCCCCGACGCCCAGAAGGACCCTGGAGCGCGCGAAGGGTCAGACCCGCCCCAAGGGCGCGTCACCATCGAAGGGTTGGTGCGCCGCGACGACATTCCCAACATCTTCACCCCTGATCCGGATCTGGAGACCAACATCTGGTTCGCCCGCCACAGGCAAACCATGGCCCCCTATCTCGGCCTCTCCTTGGACGAAACCGCTCCTTACTCCGTGGATCTCATCGCCAAGGAGACGCCTTTGGGCGGACTGCCTCAGGCGGGGGAATCGCGCATCACCTTCACCAACAACCACCTGTCCTATGCGCTGACCTGGTATGGGCTCGCGGGATGTTTGGTGGCTGTGTTGCTGGCCGCCTGGTGGCGGTCCGGACGACGGGAGGAAACGGGGTAGGGCGCCTCTCGGCTTCCCCATGTTTGGCGAGGCTGCTGGGGGCCGTGCCAAGTGCTCCCGCCTTCGATCAATTCTCCCGCAGAGCGTGGCTCGCCTCAACCCACGCTTCGCTCTTCGGGGTTGACCCGAGCCACGCTCTGCGGGGGCTGAAACTTAGAGCATCCTGCGTCCATACGGACGCAGATAAGATGCTCTACTCCTTTGAAATAGAGCGGTTTTCTTGCGATCGTATGTTTCCATCCGACCGCAAACCGCTCTAGTCGGCTCCGAAGGAAGGTCGTCTTTCCATCTCACCAAAGGAAGGTGGGGGGAGGCTTTGGGCGCGATGGATGTCCAACCAAATTAGGCGATTGTTCGGCTGCCGGGTGGTTAGCGTCTGTCCTGCTCGATCGTGATCAGATCGAGCCTTTAGGACCTGTTCTAGCGCAGGTAGCCCAGTTGGCGCATGACCTTCGGCAGCGTTTCTTGCACCTCGCTGTCGGTCATGCCGGGGCGGATCATCGGGTGGTAAAGGAGGTTCATCAGCGCCTCGTCGAAGGCGGTGAAGTGGGTGTGGCGTGAGGTGTCGTTGAAGACGCTATGCACCAGACGGTCGTCATCGTTCATGGGGCCGAGACCCTGCAGGACCTCTTCCACCAGACAGCGGGCGAACAGGTAGTCGTCGTCTGCAACGATGATGGCGACGGAATGCCTGATTCTGCCGTTGCGCGTCGTCACCCCCACAAGGCAGCGGGCGTTCATGGCAACGGCATCCGCCTTCAATTCGCGCGCCACGACGGCACGGAAATCCCTGTCTTTCACCAAGATGACGCGGAAGTTGGCGGCGCTGGGTGCCTGCACCAGACGCGCCCTCAGGTAGCGGATGCGTGAGGGTAGGCTCTTGATGAACCGCTCCGCCGTCGCCTGCCTCTTCGCGCCGGAAAGGTCAGTGATGTGGAAGGCGACGGGGCCTGAAAACCGCTTCACCCTTTGCGCGTCGGTCTGGTTCGCACCGTACTCGAGCCCGAACACGGTGCGGTAGAACGCGCGGCTCAGTCCGTTCGCATCCGGTGAGCCCGACGCCACGGCCACAGACGCCAGCGGCGCGAACGCTGCCATCGCTAGAGCCGTCAACCCGACAATCAAAGATTTGTGCATGGGCCTGATCCGCGTTGTCATGAGTGTTGTTTTCGCAGCGCACTTGCGCTCTGACAACCGGTCTGCGGCTGCGATAGTAACACTTGGTTAACCCTTCGCCGGGCGCGGATTGATTCGTGATGGAGGAAAACGACGCCATGGATCTGCCCGAAAACGGCATTCTGGCTGGCCCCGATGGGCGCGATCGCTGCTTCTGGCACGGCGGCCACGAGGACTATGTGGCCTACCACGACACCGAGTGGGGCCAGCCCGTCGCAGACGACACGCGTCTGTTTGAAAAGGTGTGCCTGGAGGGCTTTCAAAGCGGCCTGTCGTGGCTCACCATCCTTAGGAAGCGAGACAATTTCCGAAAGGCTTTCAAAGGGTTCGATATCGCCTCAGTTGCCCGCTTCGGCGAGGCCGATGTGGCGCGCCTTCTTGCCGACGCGGGCATTGTCCGCCACCGCGGCAAGATCGAAGCGGCTATCAACAATGCCCGCTGTGCCGAGCGTCTGGTGGAGGAGGAAGGTTCGCTCGCCGCCTACCTGTGGCGCCATGAACCTGATCCTGCCCCTGCGCCGCAAAACCTTGCCGACCTGATGGCGCGAAACATCGTCCCGGAGGCCGCCGCCGTCTCCAAGGACTTGAAGAAGCGCGGTTGGCGTTTTGTGGGGCCCACCACCATGACGGCGCTGTTTCAGGCCGCAGGACTGGTCAACGACCACATCCAAGCATGTGTCTGCCGCCAGCCTGTGGAGGACGCGCGGTCAGCGTTCAAGCGCCCGAAGGCGTGAGACGTAGAGCGGTTTGTCGCGATAGGATGCGTCCCTCCGATCGGGAACTGCTTTAGCCGAGAAGGCCCACCAGGACGAGGGTGAGGAGAAGGTCCGCCACCACAAGGCCGATGGTGAGCGGCACCGTGAGCCCGAGGGAAATGCGCACGATCATGTAGTGGAAGCGCAGGACAATGCCGAGCCCCACCACCGACAGGATCACGCCCATGTTCACATCGATCCACCCTGCCCCTTGAAGGAGGAAGGGGACCATCAGGATCGCAGCGGCAATGGGAGCGGCCCAGTTGCGAGCCACCACATAGCTCACATAGTTGCCCTTGATGCCGAGGGGGCCCGCCGCCGCGGCAAGGAGGAGGGGGAAAGCCACCCAGTCCACCATCAAGACGGGCAGACCGTCGAAGAAGAGCTCGTTGAACGTCTCCCCATCCGTCGCCCCTGCGCGCGTAATGGCCAACGTCGCCACGGCGTTGATGGGCAACAGGAAGATGATGACGCCGAAGGACCGCCAGAAGCCCGACAGGCTGCGGTCAAGGGCTGCCAGCCCCTCAGGGCGGCCCAGAAACAGCTGCCACGCCCCCCAGAGGGAGCGTTTGATCTCCCCTACGGTGAACACAAGACCCTGTCGATAATGGTGCGATAGGCCGTTGTGAGTGCGCGCAATTGGGCAATGGAGGTGCGTTCGTTCACCTGGTGCATGGTGGTGCCCACATCGCCGAACTCCACCACAGGGCAAAAGTCCTTGATAAAGCGCGCGTCCGACGTGCCGCCCCCTGTGGTCGCCTCCGGCCGTACGCCTGTGGACGCCTCCACCGCATCGCTGACAGCCTCTATGAGCGCTGTGTCGCGTGTGAGGAACGCCCCGAAGGAAGGCAGGAACGAAATGGTCGCATCCGCATCGGGCGCGGCGGCCTTGATGCGTGCCGACAACTCCGCCTGGAGCGATTCGACCGTCCAAATATCGTTGAAGCGCACGTTGAAGCGTAGCGCGATGGATGGCGGGATCACGTTCCAGGCCGTGTTGCCCACATCGACGGAGACAATTTCAAGGTTGGAGGGGGCGAACTCGTCCGTGCCGTCGTCCAGCGATGCGTTCAGCGCTGCGCCGATGGCAAGGCACTCCGGCACAGGGTTGTGGGCGGCGTGCTGGTAGGCCACGTGCCCCTGCCGCCCGCCCACCACCACGGTGCCCGAGAGGGAGCCGCGGCGCCCCACCTTGATGGTATCGCCAAGGCGGGTGCGTGAGGTGGGCTCGCCGACAATACAGCCGTCGAAGCGCGTGCGTTCAGCGCACCATTGCATCAAAGGAAAGGTGCCGTTGACGGCAGGGCCTTCCTCGTCGCCGGTGATGACGAAGGAGACCTGGCCTTCAGCGCCCGACTGCGCCCAGTCGGCGCCAGCTGCAATCATCGCGGCGACACCACCCTTCATGTCGACGGCACCGCGGCCTGACAGGGTATCACCGTCGATGGCGGGGTCGAAGGGGGGCGTGTCCCAATCCTCAAGGGGGCCTGGGGGCACAACGTCGAGGTGGCCTGCAAAGGCAAGGTGGCGGCCGCTGCCACGGGTGGCATAAAGGTTCTCCACCGCAGGGGTGCCCTCCGCCTGGAAGGTCATGCGGGTGACAGTAAAGCCCGCTTGGGCGAGGGCGCGCTCTGCAACGTCGAACACCTCCCCTGCGGCAGGGGTCACGCTTTCAGCAGCGATCAGCGCCTTCGCCAAGGAGATGGGGTCGACCATCCCCTCACACGCCGCGCGTGTTGGGCCCTGGGCCGAACTGATTGCGCCCGGGATCGCCGGGCAAAAGCCCAATCACCACATAGCCGAAGAAGTTGATGAACGGGACGGCCATCACCAGCGACAGCCAGCCTGACAGACCGCGATCGTGCAGGCGCTTCACGGTGAGCGAAAACTGCGTCCAAAGGCTTGCCATCAACACGAACGGGAAGGCGGGGCTGAACTGCGGCGTGCCAGTGGCCTCGTCCACTGACGGCATGGCAACGGCAAACATCAACAGCACGCAAAAGCCCGTCGCGAGCCAATAGACCTCGCGGCTGATCCGGCCGTCAAAGCCCAGAAGCGCCCACAGAACGGAAGGGTCCTTGGTCGCCGAAGCCACGGTCAATCCCGCAAAAGGTCGTTGATGGACGTCTTCGCACGGGTGCGCTCATCCACGCGCTTGACGATGATGGCGGCCGAAAGGGCGATCGCTTCGTTGGTGGCGCTCTTGGTGGCGACGGAGCCAGGCACCACCACGGAGTAGGGCGGCACCTCGCCACGGAAGGTCTCACCTGTCGCCCTGTCGATCACCTTGGTGGAGGCCCCGAGGAACACCCCCATGGAAATGACGCTGCCACGGCCGACGCGCACCCCTTCGGCGACTTCCGAGCGCGCGCCGATGAAGCAATCGTCCTCGACAATCACCGGATCGGCCTGAAGGGGCTCCAACACGCCGCCGATGCCCGTGCCGCCGGAGATGTGGCAGTTCTTGCCGATCTGGGCGCAGGAGCCGACGGTGGCCCACGTGTCGATCATGGTGCCTTCATCCACGTAGGCGCCAAGGTTGACGAAGGAGGGCATCAGCACGACACCGGGCGCGATGTGGGCGGAGCGGCGCACGATGCAGCCTGGCACGGCGCGAAAGCCTGCCTGCTCAAACTCGATCTCGCTCCAACCATCGAACTTGGAGGGGACCTTGTCCCACCAGGTGCCTTCCCCAGGCCCGCCGGGGATTGCCTCCATAGGCGTCAGGCGAAAGGACAGGAGCACAGCCTTCTTCAGCCACTGATTGACCTTCCAGCCGGAAGGCGTGGGTTCGGCCACCCTGAGGACGCCTCGGTCCAACAGGCCGAGGGCTTTTTCCACAGCATCGCGGGCGCGCCCGGTGGTCCTGGCGGTGATGGTTGCGCGTTCCTCGAAAACGGAATCGATGGTGGCCGCAAGGCGGTCGCGTTCGGCTTGGCTGATTTGCATGGTCACTTCGGGATGGACTGTCTTTGTGAGCACATAGGCAGTCGCGCACCAAAAGCCCAGCGTTCGATGCGTGTGTTCTGGCGCTTGTTGCGCGCCCACCCCACCGGGTGGGCTGTGCGCGTTGACGGGCGGGCTGGGACAGACCACGTTGCGCCCGCATACCCCGCTGGTTTCGGAACGCCTGTTCATGGCCCACTTTGCCGCACAAAACCGCTTTGCCGAGGCCCCATGCTGAGCCGTGGAACGCGGCGGACCGTATCGTTCGGCCTGCAAACGGTTCTCGGCATCCGCCAGAAGGGCTACTTCATCCCCTCCCGCACCGCCCCTGCGGCAGCAGGGTGGTCGCAGCGGTCCTACGCGGCGTTGCGGCACGCGTTCGACACTGCACGGCCAGCGTTTGCGGACCATTTGGCGCTGATCGATGGATTTGCCGAGGATCTTGCCGTTCTGGACGGCCCGCCGCCCGAGCCGCGGTTCGACCAGACCTGGTTCCCACGGCTGGATGCAACAGCGCTTTATGCCCTCGTGCGTGGCCGTGCGCCGTCCAGGATTGTCGAGGTGGGGTCGGGCCATTCCACCCGTTTCATGGCCCGCGCCATCCGCGACGGTGGCGTTGAGACCCAGCTGACCGCCATCGACCCACAGCCGCGCGCCGACATTGAGGGGCTCCCCATCACGCTCATCAAGACGACGCTGCAAGAGGCAGGGCTTGGGCCATTCGAAGGCTTGTCGGCGGGCGACATCTTGATGGTGGATTCAAGCCATATCCTGATGCCTGGCAGTGACGTGGACCTTGTGTTGAACCACATTCTGCCGGGACTGCCGGCAGGCGTCATCGTTGGCTTTCACGATGTGTTTTTGCCTGACCCCTATCCGCCAGCCTGGCCCTTCAACGTCTACAATGAGCAGACCGGCGTTGCCCCTCTCATAGGCGGACGGGCAGAGCTTGTCTTTTCAAGCGCTTATGTGGTGGCGCATATGGACGAGGCGTTCGGCCGAAGCTGGGCGGGGCGTCGGCCATTGGAAAAGGGCGCCCGCGAGAGCGCCCTTTTCCTCAAGTTGGTGTGAGTCGGCCTATTTCGGCTGCGGCACGATGCGCAGGTAGGGCTTGACCTCATTCCAGCCATCGGGGAAGCGCTCCTTGGCCTCCTCGTTGGTGACGGCGGGCACGATGATCACGTCCTCGCCGCGCTGCCAGTTCACCGGCGTTGCCACCTTGTGCTGGGCGGTGAGTTGAAGGGAATCGATCACCCTCAGGATCTCGTCGAAATTCCTGCCTGTAGAGGCAGGGTAGTTGAGGCTCATCTTCACCGCCTTGTCCGGCCCGATGACGAACACGGTGCGCACCGTCATGGTGTCGGATGCGTTGGGGTGAATCATCCCGTAAAGGAGCGCCACCTTCCTGTCGTGGTCGGCAATCAGCGGGAAGTTCAGAGCGGCCCCTTGGGTCTCCTCAATGTCCTTCGCCCAGGCTTCGTGGTCGGCAAGGCCGTCCACCGAAAGGCCCATGACGACGACGTTGCGCTTGTCGAACTCGCCCTTCAGCTTGGCGGTGTAGCCGAGCTCTGTGGTGCAAACGGGCGTGAAATTCTTCGGGTGGGAGAACAGGACGGCCCACTTGCCGTCGATCGCCTCATGAAAGCGAATCGGTCCCTCGGTGGTTTCGGCCTCGAAGTCCGGCACGGTATCGCCGATTTGCAGTGCCATTGTTTTTTCCTTTCACCGTCTTGAGCCGTTGGGGGGGCGGCATGTGGCCGGGCGCCTCGCGAAAGGGTCACGCGGCTTTGATTGTCACCCTCCGGTGCTCAGCATATGTGTATACACACCCATTTTCGCAAAGACCGGAAAGACGGCCATGACCGATATCACTCCCCTCATCCCGCGCCAGCCGGTGCCAGCTTTGTCCGCCCAACTTGTGGGCGGCGGCAACTGGTCATCAGAGACGGCAAAGGGCGACCCTTTCACAATGGTCGTGTTTTATCGCGGTCTTCACTGCCCCATCTGTAAGACATATCTGGGCAGCCTTGAAAAGCAGCTGGAGGCCTTCACAAGCAAGGGCATCGAAGTGGTGGTGCTGTCCACCGACGATCAGGCCCGCGCAGAGCAGGCGAAGGCTGACTGGAATCTCTCCAACCTGACAATAGGTTACGGTGTCAGCCTTGAGGCGGCGCGCAGCTGGGGCCTGTATGTGTCCTCAGGTATCGGCAAAACGTCCATCGGCGTTGAAGAGCCTGCCCAATTCGCCGAGCCCGGCCTGTTCTTCTTCCGCCCGGACAAGACGCTCTATTTCGCCTCCACGCAGACGATGCCCTTCGCCCGTCCGCGTTTTGAGGACATTCTGCCCGCCCTCGACTTCGTCATTGCGCGCAACTACCCCGCACGGGGCGAGGTGGCGAGCCTCACCCACAGCGCGGCTGCCGAATAGCTCAGTCGATCTGCACAGCGTAGTCCGACAGCGGCGGCAGGTCGCTCACAAGGCCTGCCTCCGTCATGAAGGCTGCGAAGCGCTCGTAACCTTCGGTGTCGAGGGGCCGCGGGTCGTCAGGAAACTTCGGCAATGTGTCGAGAAATGCCTGGCGGTTCAGCGGGTTGTCGATGTCCGGGTGGGCCTTGAAGAAAAGCTCTTCGGCCGCTTTCGGGTTTGCTGCCTGCCAGACCGTGGCCGCCTCGATGGCGTCCAGAAAGCGGGGCAGGAGGGGGTCGTCCATCCTATCTTTGCGGGCGATGTAGATCAGCTCCTCATAGGAGGGCACGCCATGCTCTTCGGGAAAGAAGGCGCGGCCTTCGCGGCCCTCAAGGGCGATCTGCGTCAGCTCGAAATTGCGGAAGGCGCCGATCACCGCATCCACGCGGCCTGAGAGGAGGGCGGGGGTCAGCGCAAAGTTGACGTTGACGAGCGTCACGTCATCCAGCGACAGGCCGACGGTGTCCAGCATCCTGCCGAGCACGGCGTCTTCGAAGCCGCCGACCGAGTAGCCGACGGTCTTGCCCTCAAGGTCCATCAGGGTGGTGACGGGCCCGTCCTTTAGCGCCACGAGGCTGTTGAGCGGGCTTTCCACCAGCGTGCCGAAGCGGGCGACGGGAAGGCCCTCATGGGCCTGAAGATAAAGGTTGGGCTGGTAGGTGATGGCAATGTCGCCCTGGCCGGCCGCCACAAGGCGTGGCGGCGCGGACGGGTCGGCGGGGGCGATGATCTCCACCTCAAGCTCGCGGGAGGCGAACTCGCCGCGCGCTTCGGCGATGATCAAGGGCGCATGGTCGGGGTTGATGAACCAGTCCAAAAGCACCGTCAGTTTGTCGGCAGCCATGGCGGGCGACGCCAGGGACAGGGCGAGAACCGCCGCCAACAAAAACCTACCCATATGTCCTCCACTTTGGTTTGACCGCCTGCGCGGGCTTTGCTTGGTTTGACCGCCGATGCGGCCATGGCTTGGTTTGACCGCCGATCCGGCGGGGGGAGCGTGGGCGAACCGCCTAGCGTCAATCCAAAAGGTTAGTCGGCCAGACCCGTGGGCGGCACCGTTTCAGCGGGCATCAGACCTGCGGCTGCCAGGGGGCTATGCGCGAAGCGATCGCCTCCACAAGGGCTCTGATGATGAGGGCGAGGGCTGCCAGCAATACCAGCGCTGCAAACAGCATATCGGTCTGAAGGCGCGCGTTGGCGTGGAGCATGAGGTAGCCGAGGCCGGCCGACGCGCCCACCCACTCGCCCACCACCGCGCCGATGGGGGCTACGGTGGCGGCCACCTTCAGGCCTGCCACAAGTCCTGGCAGGCCAGAGGGTGCGCGCACGAGAAACAGGATGTGGAAGGGCCCTGCGCCATGCAGCTTGGCAAGGTCCACCAACTGCTTGTCGGCCCGCGACATGGATTCCGCATACGCCGTCGCGATGGGAAAATAGATGATCAGCGCGGCCATCACGATTTTTGACGTCATCCCGTAGCCGAGCCACACCACCAGCAGCGGCGCGATGGCAAACACAGGCAAGGTTTGCGTCACCACCACCACAGGCAGGACGAAGCGCCGTATCAATGGCGTTGCGGCAATGGCAAGGGCCGTCGTCACGCCCGCCGCAGTGCCGACCATGAGGCCGAGCACGATCTCCGTCGCGGTGACGGATGTGTGGTGGAGGAGGCTTGCCCACTGCTCCACGAAGGCGCCAGCCACCGCCACCGGGGAGGGGAAAACGTAGCTTGGCGGCTGGAAGAGGGCCGTTGCGCCCCACCACAGCGCCACCAGGCCACACACGCCCAACAATCGCCCCAGTATGCGCCGCAACAGCCATCCGGCGTGCGCCATCGCTAGCGCGCACGGTGCGAAGCGGCGGGCTCGCAGACGACAATGGGGAGGGATTGCGCACGCGCGTCCAAGATTTTGGCCGCGGACTTAGCGGGTGGTGAGGGGGGCAGATACGTGCGTGCAGAGGCCAGACGCCCCCGTCTGGTCACCCTGTTGTCTCACCGCCTGGCTGGGTCGATGGCGTGCCATCGCCTAGCCAGGGCTCCAGGCCTGAATGGCAGCATTCACGGACTGAAGGCCGTCATTGCCCTTTTGCAGGGTCAGAATCGCCCTGCGGCCCGATTCGTAAAGGATCGGAATGTCGATCCAGTTGCGCTCGCGCAGGAGGCGCAGATTGAGCGCCTTGTCCGCCTCGTCCTCAGACAGCGCAATCCAGAAAAGGCCTGAGGACACCCGTGCCGCCGCGCCGCGCAAAGGCTCACCACGAGACTGTTCGGTCTCCTTCATGATGATGCCTGGGACATTTTTGACCCCGCCGCCTTCAAAGGCGTCGTTGGTCTGAAATTCAATCTCGATCAGGTGGCTTGCCGGCAGCGCGCCATCGCGATTTTCGCGGATGGTGATGTTGGCGGTCATGTTGCGATCGGCAATTTCGGTGGTGGCGCGGACCACGGGCTCAGGGTCGCCGCCGCCGATGGATTGGCGCACCATGGACCATTGGACGCTGCCTGGAATGGCCGAACCCTGTTCGCCTGCCTGCGCGGCTTCCTCGTAAAGGACGGCCTGCTGGCTTTCGTTGGGTGTGAAGTCGGCAATGGGGGCGCTGGGCGCCGCGTCGGCTGCGGGCGGCGTCTCCGTTGGCGTCGCCGGCTGCTCGACGGCAGCCGTCTGCTCCTCGGCAGGCGTTGCTGCAGGATCGGTGGTGAAGGGGCTCACCTCGGTCCCGACGGTGCGGGCATCCGGCGCCGGCGCGTCGGCTTGCGCGGCCGCAGGCTGGTCGGGCGCGCGCGTGGTGCCATTCGGCCCGATGCGGATGGGCGTTGTGGTGACCGCGCGGGTCTCTTCGCCGTCGACGGTGCGCCCTTCCTGACCGTCGGTGGGCAGGCGATCGTCGTTCTTGGTCACAGTCGGTGTGGAGGCGATGGGCGGGCGCGTGCCGCCTGGGTCGTCCCCGCCCTGCAAACCGTCAAGTACGGCAAGAAGCTCGGCCCTTTGGGTGTAGGCGGCGTAGGACGCGCCAATCAGAAGCGCCAGCACCACCAAAGGGAGCGCGGCGCGTGCCACGACGGAGCGCTTGCGCGGCTCTTCCCCGCCAACGGTGCGGGCACGGCTTTCCACCTTGGCCGTCTTGCGCGAGCGCCGTTCGGCCTTCAGCCGCTTTGCTTCTTCCTTTTTGCGCTGCTTTTCGGACGCGCGAGAGACGGGCGCTTCTGTGGCCTCCAGCATCTCGTCATGGTCGTAGGCAAGGTCCTCTTCTTCGTAAGGGACCTCCTCGGCGTACTCTTCGGCCGCAAAGGCCGGCTCCTCGCGCCGGCCGCGCCTGCGCCGTGCGCGGGGTTCGGGCTCGTCGAACGCGTCCTCCTCGAAGTCGACGTCGGTGAGCTCGTCCTCGTAGCCGTCGTGAGCGGGGTCTGGTGCCGCGCCGCGCCTCACTGGGACGGGCGGTGTCTCCAGGGGCTCAGGTTCTGGTGCGAAGGTGGCGCGGGAGACCGCGTCCTCCAGCATCTCGGCCTGCTGTTCGCGGGCGCGGGCGGCCTCTTCACGCCTGCGGGCCTCCCGCTCAGCCTCGCTCTCGCGCGGTTCCTGCGTGGCGGCGCGGCGGTTCCCGGCTGCGGCCGTTGCGCCGGCATTGGCCCCTGGCATCGCGCCCTGGACGGCACGGCGGGTGCGGATTTGTCGCGCAATCTCGTTTTCGATTTTGCGGATGGCATCTTCCAGCGCCAACCTTTGGGATGTCACATCCGACGATGGCAGTGGAGGATCAAAACTCTGCAGCTGCTTTAGGAGCGCCTTGCGCGCCTTATCGTAGACGGCACGACGCTGCGGCCCGCTTCCGTCGGGCAGCGACGCAACGGCACGCTGCAGCACGGAGTAAAAGTCGGTCATTTCGACCACACGCCCTTTCTGCCCCTCAGCACCGACTTAAAGCCGAAAAGGGTCGTCAACAAGTATTGTATCGATTCGATCCGGGCTCGTCGACAGCATGGCGACCGGCGCGCCGACCAATTCCTCAACGTGGCGGACGTATTTGACCGCCTCTGCCGGCAGCGCACCCCAGGTCCGCGCACCGCGCGTGGACTGCTGCCAGCCGCCGATGGTCTCATAAACCGGTTCGACCTTGGCCTGGCTTGCCGCATCGGCAGGGAAATAGTCGATCTCTTCGCCATCCAATCGATAGGCCACGCAGATCTTCAGTGTGTCCAACCCATCCAAAACGTCGAGCTTGGTGAGGGCGAGGCCATCGATCCCACCGGCCTCCACCGCCTGACGGACCATCACCGCATCGAACCAACCACAACGACGTTTTCGGCCAGTCACGGTGCCGAATTCGGCCCCACGCTCGCCCAGCAAATCGCCGACAGAATTGTCCTGTTCGGTGGGGAACGGACCGTTGCCGACGCGTGTCGTATAAGCCTTTGTAATTCCGAGCGTCCTGTCAAGTGAAGACGGACCAATCCCGGTGCCTGCGGCAGCTTGCCCCGCCACCACGTTGGAGGAGGTCACGTAAGGGTAGGTGCCGTGGTCGACGTCGAGCATCGTCCCCTGCGCGCCTTCAAACAGGATGTTGCGGCCCTCGCGGCGGGCCTTGCGTAGAGTGCGCCAGACGGGGTCGGCAAACTCAAGGACGGCGCGGGCCGCTTCAAGCTCGGCCGTTATGGTCTGGGCTGATACGGGCGCCGCACCCAGTCCGAGGCGCAGTGCATTATGGTGGGCAAGGAGCCTGTCGATGCGTGCACTGAGGAGCGACACGTCCTTCACATCGCACAGCCTGATGGCACGGCGGCCCACCTTGTCCTCGTAGGCGGGGCCAATGCCGCGGCCAGTGGTGCCGATGGCGCCGGCCCCGCTCGCAGCCTCACGCAGTTGGTCAAGTTCGCGGTGAACCGACAGGATCAAAGGCACCGTTTGCGCCACTCTCAAGGATGCCGGCGTGATGTCGACGCCCTGGTCGCGCAAGGTGCCGATCTCTTTCAGCAGCGCCACGGGGTCCAGGACGACGCCGTTGCCGATGACGGAGAGCTTGCCAGGCCGCACCACCCCTGAGGGCAGGAGGCTCAGCTTGTAGGTCTTGCCGTCGATCAGAAGTGTGTGGCCGGCATTGTGACCGCCTTGGAAGCGCACGATCACCTCGGCTCGCTCGCTCAGCCAATCGACAATCTTGCCCTTGCCTTCGTCGCCCCATTGCGAGCCGACGACAACGACGCTTCCCATGTGCGTTTTCCTGCTACTGCCGTTACTGGCGATCCCACCGGCGTCAGCCGGACCGCCGAAGACCGCCTGCCAAGGGAATTGGCGCAGGCCGGACTGCACGCAGCGTCCTTGACCTTCTGGCGTGCCGTCGTGCGGGCCTGCTGGCGGTTTGGGTGCTATAGCGCACCGGCCGGTTGTGCAACACCGGCATGGCCACCTCCCGCTTGTGGCGGTTGTGATTGTGCCGTTGTCATGCCATCGCCTGACCACGCACCAACCGCGAGGCGCCATGGCAAACAACATCGAGGAGGGGGGCGCGGTACCCTCCCGCGGCGTGTTCGGTGCGCTGAACGACCAGCCTTACGTGTTGTTGACGCTGACCATGGTGTTCTGGTCGGGCAACATCGTGCTGGCACGCGGGGTGGCTGAACACATTCCCCCCATGGCTTTGGCGCAGATGCGCTGGACGCTGGCCTTCCTCCTCCTCCTCCCCTTCGCCTGGCGCAAGGTGACACAGGACTGGCCGACGATCAGGCGCCACTGGCGGATCCTGACGCTCCTCGGGATCTTGGGGATGACCATCTACAACACGCTTGTCTACGTGGGCGTGCAGAGCACCACGGCCATCAACGCCACCATTTTGTCATCGCTGTTTCCCGTGGTGATCGCCCTTTTGGGGTTTCTGATTTACAGGGATCGCCTGACCTTGGGGCAAGGTGTGGGGCTCATCGTCTCCTCCGTCGGCGCGCTGGTGGTGATTTCGCGCGGCAGCCTTGAGGTTCTTGCAGGCTTTCACTTCACCCCCGGTGACCTTTGGATCCTAGGCGCGCAGCTTGCCTATGCAGGCTACACGGTGATTTTGCGTGCGCGGCCCACCATCCACCCTTTGTCCTTCCTCATCACGACGGTGTTCTTGGGACAGTTGGCGCTGTGGCCGTTCACCATTGGTGAGGCGGTTCTGGGCGCCGAAGTGCCCTGGGATCTCACCACGTTGGCGTCGGTTCTTTATGTGTCGGTGTTCGCGGCGATCTTGGCATTCTTGTGCTTCAACCGCGGTGTGGCGTTGATTGGCTCCACACGGGCGGGGATCTTCTTCCACCTCATCCCCGTCTTCGGGTCGTTGGCGGCGGTGCTCTTCCTGGGCGAAGTGATCGGCCTTTACCACGCCATCGGCTGGCTCTTGATCCTGACAGGGATCGCGCTGGCACAGCGCACCAAGCCTGTGGGGTAGAGCGGTTTGCGGCCAGACGGAATTGTCAGACCGCAAGAAAATCGCTCTATTTCAAGGGGGTAGAGCACCTGATCTGCGGCCGTGTGGACGCAGGATGCTGTTGTCGTCTGCAGCAGGCCTGTTGGGGTGTGGGGGTGGCAGAGACGAAAAAGGCTGAGGTGACGTGTGTCACCTCAGCCTTAAACCAAACGGACGGGGTGTTCATTCCACCCCCTGTCTCATCTGGACAAGCCGGTCCTCCCCAGACTCTCGGCCGCTGAGGATCGCGGGCGCTGTGCGACCTGACCCTCACCTTTGTTGGCAGGAAGATAGACTGACACGAAACGTGAAGTCTATGCTTTATGCACAAAAGTTGACGACTCCATGCATTTTTTTGGAGCACAGCCAGGCGGGGCGCTTAAATTCGCAAGATTGCCCGGTGGCTGTGAGATCCTGATCCTAAGTTTGCGCCTATAACGTGGCAGTCGTTATTGTGCGGTGCACAATGATGCAGCGCACAAGCGCCGAGTTTAATTGTGTCTCGAGGGGAAATATCTCGGCCTGAACCGGTTTCGGTGAGGGTGCCGCGAAGGAAAGCTACGGCACTCAAATAGAGTGCCGTCCCCGGTGAAGGCCGGTCAGCTCGGGTCTGACGCGAGACAGGTGGCAAGATTGCCTGCCAGCCGCTCCATCATCAAGTGATAGTGATCTTGTCCCGGCTCAAGGTCCACCCCCAAAGGATCGAGAATTGCCAGTTGGACGGGCGTGTCCTCGACGATCGTCTCGGCGATGCGGCTGTTGAACTGCGGCTCTGCGAACACGCAGTGGGCATCCATGGCCGCAAGAGCGCTCCTCACCTCAGACACGCGCGAGGCGGATGGGGCGGTGGCATCGCTCAGTGAAATCGCGCCGATGGCCGCCGTACCAAAGCGCACCTCAAAGTACTGGTAGGCGTCGTGGAACACCACGAACGGGCGCGCTTTGACGGGTGCGAGCGTTGTTTCGATCCGCGTGGCAAGGGCGTCCAGATCGGCCTTTGCGGTCGCCGCATTGTCGGCATAGGTGGCGGCGTTGCTTGGGTCGAGCAATGCAAGGCGCTCAGCCACAATGTCGACGGTTGCCTTGGCGTTGTCGGGGTCGAGCCAAAGGTGAGGGTCTATGGCTGCGTCCTCGTGGTGGCCTTCCTCGTGATGGCTCTCTTCGTGGTGGCCTTCCTCGTGATGGCTCTCTTCGTGGTGCTCCGCCTCCCCGTGGTGCTCATCGTGATGGTCGTGGCCGTGGTCGTCGTGGTCGTGATCGTGCGGCGCGAAGGTGGGGCTGGTGCGCACAGGATGAAGGGTCACGCCAGGCGCCTCGGCGAGGGCGATCACCTTGGTGTCGTCCGACAAGGCCGCAACGCTGCGCGACAAGGATGGGATCAACCCGCCGCCCACCATCACGATGAGATCGGCACGGTCTAGAGCACGCGCTTCGGACGGGCGCATCATGTGCCCATGGGGCGAGACGCTTGGCGGCAGCACGAGCTGGGGCGTCCCGACCCCTTCCATCACCTTGGCCACCAAAGCGTGAACGGGCGCAATGTCCACCGCCACACGCGGTGCCTCGTCGGCAATCGCGGCGGCTGTGAAAAACACCGCCCCTGCAGTGGCCGTCAGTGTCAGGCCCAAACGGTTCATACGGTCCCTCCCGAAGTCAGCATGGAGCGTGATGGTAGATGTTATGATATAACATTGCAATCATTGATCCAGCGGGGCACAGTGCCCTGCAATGGCCCAATCCACCCACGAATCTTCCGAAACCGCTGCCTCAGATGCCGAGAAGGCGTTGAACCTCACTCCCGTGCGGCGGCGCGTGCTTGAGCTGCTGCAAGGCTCCAAAAAGGCGTTCGGCGCCTACGAGGTGCTGGACAGGTTGACCGAAGAAGGGTTCGGCTCAAAGCCGCCCGTCGCCTACCGTGCACTGGATTTCTTGATGCAGCACGGCCTGGTCCACAGGATCGAAAAACTGAACGCTTACGTCGCTTGCCCCCATCCTGAGGACGATCATAGCCCCGCCTTCCTCGTGTGCCGCAATTGCCGCCTGGTGGCCGAAGCCCACTGCCATCTTGACACTGTGCTCAGCGCCAGCGCATCGGGCGAAGGCTTCACAATCGAGCGCACGGTGGTGGAGGCTATCGGCCTTTGTAAAGCCTGCGGCGAGGCCCCATGCGACTGATCGAGGCAAAGGGCCTGTCCGTCGTCCTCGGCGGGCAAACGGTGCTCCATCATGTGGATTTCGTGCTCGACAGGGGTGAGATCGTGACCATCGTCGGCCCCAACGGGTCGGGGAAGTCGACACTTTTAAAGGCGCTCCTGGGCGCGGTCCCTCTAGCTGCAGGCAAGGTGACGGCCACAAAAGGCGTGCGTTTCGGCTATGTGCCCCAGCGCCTGATGATCGACAGGACAATGCCCATCACCGTCGCCCGCTTCCTCTCCTTGCCGGAGCGGCGCAAAAGGCCACGGCTTGAGGCGGCGCTGGCAGATGTGGGCGCCGGCGAGTGCATCGAGGCGCAAATGACCTCGCTCTCCGGGGGGCAGCTGCAAAGGGTGCTCTTGGCGCGGGCAATCCTCGGCGACCCTGACGTGTTGATCCTTGATGAGCCCACCCAAGGCCTCGACCAGCCGGGGACGGCCAATTTTTACCAGCTGGTGGAAGAGGTGAGGGCGCGACTTGGCTGCGCCGTTCTTATGGTCAGCCACGACCTTCACGTGGTGATGAGCGCGTCCGACAGGGTGATTTGCCTCAACGGCCATGTGTGCTGCGAGGGTTCGCCCGACATAGTTTCCTCAGCGCCCCAGTATCGCGCGCTGTTCGGCACGGGCACCAAAGGGGCGCTCGCCCTTTACCGCCACGCTCACGACCATCAGCACGACAGCGCCGCGCACGAGAGACAAGACGCAGAACGAGCGCTCGCGGGTGATTGACGACTTTCTGGTGCGCGCGGGCCTTGCCGGCGTCGGGCTTGCCCTTGCCGCAGGGCCTTTGGGCTGCTTCGTGGTGTGGCGGCGCATGGCCTATTTTGGCGATGCAACGGCCCATGCAGCAGTCCTTGGTGTGGCGCTGGCGCTTGCCTTTTCCATCCCCCTGTTCGCCGGCGTGCTGGCCGTTGCACTGTCGATGGCGCTGCTCGTCTCCTGGCTTGGTGGGAGGGGGACGGCGGCCGACACACTGTTAGGGGTGATGGCCCACACAAGCCTTGCCTTCGGCCTTGTGGCGGTGGCACTGCTGCCCGGCGTGCGTGGCGACCTGATGGGCTACCTCTTCGGCGACATTCTGGCGGTAAGGGTCAGCGATCTTGCCGTCATCTGGGGTGGCTCTGCGGCGGTGCTTGCACTCCTTGCCTGGCGCTGGTCAGCCTTGGTGACAGCCACGTTGAACCCCGAACTTGCCACGGCAAGCCACATCAACCCGCGGCGCGAGCAGTTGGGGCTGACCGTCGCGCTCGCCGTTGTGGTGGCGGTCGCCATCAAGGTTGTGGGGGCGTTGTTGATTGCGGCCATGCTCATCATCCCCGCCGCCGCGGCGCGTCCGTTTGCAAGAACGCCCGAGGCGATGGCGTTTTTTGCCGCCATGATCGGGGCAGGGGCGGCGCTGGCAGGCCTTCTGGGGTCTTTCCTGTGGGACACGCCGACGGGGCCGACCATCGTGGCGGCGGCCGCGGTCGCCTTCCTTGCCTCGCAAATGCTGTCGCGCCTTGCGGGCCGATAGAGCTGCGCCATCAGCCCCCAGGTGTGCGCAAGAGCGTCGTGATCAACGGCACGTGGTCTGAGGTTTTTTCCCAGCCGCGGGTCTCCGTCATCACCCCCACCGAGGCGACTCTGTCGGCCACCGATGGCGAGGCCCACACATGGTCCAGCCGGCGACCTTTGTTGGAGCCTGGCCAGGTTTTGTTGCGGTAGCTCCACCAGGTGTAGATGCGCTCAGGCTCCGGTCGGTCGCGACGCACAACGTCCACCCAATCGGCAGCCTTGCGGGCACGCTCCAGCCCCTCAGTCTCCACCGGGGTGTGGCTCACAACATCCAGGAGCTGGCGGTGGGACCAAACGTCATTCTCGTAAGGGGCAACGTTGAAGTCGCCCGTCAGGAGCGCCGGCTCTGCTGCTGCCCCGGGCCCCCACCCGCAAAGGCCTTCGATAAAGGCAAGCTTTGAGCGGAACTTGATGTTGATCTCGGGGTCAGGCTCGTCCCCTCCCGATGGCACATAAAGGGAGTGGACGCGCACCGGCCCGCCGAAGTCCACCACCGCGGACACGTGGCGCGGCTCGTCGATGCCGCCGATCACGTCCACCCTTACATCCTCTAGCGGGATTTTGGACAAGATGCATACACCGTGGTGCCCGCCCCGCCCGTTCAGCGCGGCGTACTTGTAGCCGCGCCGGCGCATGGTGGTCATGGGAAAGACGTCGTCACCGCACCGTGTCTCTTGCAGGAGGATCACGTCGGGCCGCGCCTTGCGCACCATCTTGGCGAAGGTGTCGATCCGCGCGCGGATGGAGTTGATGTTCCAGGTGGCAATGACGAGGGCGTCCGCCGCCCCGCCGCCGTGTCCAGGCTCGTCCAACGCGGCGGCCTCGCTCATGCGCTTTCCCGTTCGCTGATGGCCTGTGACAGGGCAAGGGTCCGTTCGGCCGCGTCCACATGAAGGCGCTCGATCAGCTGCCCCTTGTAGGTGGCGACCGAGCGTCCCGCGCTCTGGGCTTCCTTGAGCGCGGAGATCGTCTCTCTGGCCCGTGTCACCGCACCCGGGGTGGGCGTGTAGATCCTGTTTACGGGGCCCACCTGGCAGGGATGGATCACGGTCTTGCCTGTCATACCGAGGCGAAGGCCCTCATGTGTCTCGGCCGCGAGGGCAGGCATGTCGTCGATGGTGTTCATCACACCGTCGAGAATGTCGATCCCCGAAGCGCGGGCGGCCAGCACGCAATGTTGAAGGGCAAAGCTTAGCGCCGTGCGGTCCTTGCCGATGGGGGCGCCGATCTCAAGGGCAAGGTCGTTGGTGCCCATCACGAGGGCGGCAGCGCCTGTGCTGGCAGCGGCATCGGCAATCTCGGCCGCGTTCAGGATGGCGCGGGCCGTTTCCATCATCGGCCAGACGGGCAGTCCGAGGCTCTTGTGGGCCGCCGCAACGTCCTCGCCTGTGCGCACCTTTGGCAGGACAACGCCGGCCAGAGGCAGGGATTTGGCGGCCGCAATGTCGTCATCATGCCAGGGCGTACCTGCGGCATTGATGCGCAAGGTCAGCGTCGTGGACGGGTCGGCGGAGGCCAGGACGCTGGTCGCGGCCTGGCGTGCAACGTCCTTTCGGTCAGGCGCGACGGCATCTTCAAGGTCGACGATGATGCCGTCTGCACCGCGTGCGGTGGCCTTTGCGAGCGCCCGCTCGTTGTCGGCGGGCACGTAGAGGAGTGTTCTGCGCAGATGTACCATGCTGTCTCAAGGGAACACGAAGCCTAAGAGTCCTGCTATCGTCTTCGGCTTGATGTCAACAAATGGGTGCAACGATGCAGGGAAAGACGGTCGCGGCAATCTCCTCCTTCGTGATGCGCGGGGCGGTGGGATTGCGGGCCACGGCCTTTGCGCTGGAACGACTTGGTGCACGGGTGTGGCCCGTCCCGACAATCCTTCTGCCGTGGCACCCTGGGATGGGTCCGAGCACACGCGTCGTGCCCGACGCATTCCCCACGCAGCTTGGCGAACTGGCCAGCCGCGCAGAGGAATTGGACGCTGTTCTGACGGGCTACTTCGCCAACGCCGAACAGGTCTATGCGACCGCTCACTTCATTGACGCTGTGCGCAAGAAGCGGCCTGACTGCGTGATGGCCATCGACCCCGTGACGGGCGACGAGGGCGGCCGTTACGTGCCTGACGCTGTGGCCGAAGCCATCCAGAACGAGCTTTTGCCGCGGGCCGACATCACCACCCCCAACGCCAACGAGCTGCGCGACCTGGCCAAAGGCGGGCCGCTGGAAGAGGCGGCGCGGCGGATGAATGTGCCTGTCGTGGTGGTCACCTCCGCTGTCGACACGCCTGAGCGAAGCGGCGCGATGCTTGTGACCAAGGACCGCGTCATCGTTGCCGAGCATGATGCCCTACGCCCTGCCCCCCGCGGTACAGGCGATCTTTTTGGCGCCGTGTTCCTCTCGGCGACCCTCGGCGGAGAAGAGCCGAGCCTTGCCCTTCAAAAGGCAGCCGCCGCGACGCTCGCGGTCCTGCGCGTCTCAGACGTGGAGGCCCTTGCCCTTGCCGCAGGGCAGGACGCCATCGCCGCCCCACCCGTCGACCTCGTGGAGGTCAGCCAAGCACCCAACACAATGGACGGGATGACGAAGTGACGGAAGATGCCATCGTGGCAGGGGTCGACGGCGCGCCAGGTGGTTTTGCCGTCGTCACATTGTCGCCCGATGGCCCCATCGAACCGAAGGTGTCATTGGCCGGGACCTTTCAGGAGTTGCTCGACACCGTCACGACCATCGCCATCGACATCCCTATCGGCCTTCCCGATGCGATCAAAGGGCCGGGACGGGTGGCCGAGCAAACGGTGCGGCCGCTTTTGGGGGCGCGTCAATCTTCGGTCTTTTCGATGCCTTCGCGTGAGGTGGTCTATGCCGACACTTATGGTGATGCCTGTGAGAAGGCACTTTCCACATCGACCCCGCCACGCAAAATTAGCAAGCAAGCGTTTGCCATTTTCGGCGACATCCGCCTTGTGGACAGTGTGCTGACGCCGGCCAACCAACACCGGGTGTTCGAATGCCACGCCGAGCTCGCCTTTTGGCGGCTGAACGGTGATACACCGATGCCAACACCAAAGCGCGTGAAGGGCGTGCCGATGCGCGAGGGGTTGGCCGAGCGCATCGCCCTTTTGGTCGCGAACGGCTACCCTGAGCGGATCTTCGACAAGTCGCCATCGAAAGGATTGCCGCTCATCGATCTGGTGGATGCGGCCGCCATCGCCCTTGTTGCGCGTCGTTGCCACAAAGGCGTGGCACAGCCGTTCCCCGATCCGCCCGGCGTGGACGGCAAAGGCTTGAGAATCGCCATCTGGGCCTGAACGGGGCGGTTTTCAGAGTGGGTTGAGGGCTGCCATCAGGCCTGACCGGTCGTCCTTGGGGCCAAGAACGATCACTTCGGCGCCGATCTTCACGCGCTTGTGGAGGTCGATCACGTCCTCGTTCAGCATCCTGATGCAGCCTGAGGAGACGCCGTAGCCGATAGACTCGTCCTGATGGGTACCGTGGATCCTGTAAAGTGTCGAGCCGAGGTAGAGCGCCCGTGCGCCCAGGGGGTTTTGCGGGCCGCCTGGCATGAACTCAGGCAACCAGGGTTCGCGCTCGCGCATTTCTGCAGGGGGGCGCCAATCGGGCCATTCGGCCTTGCGGGAGACACGTTCCACACCCGACCAGGTGAAGCCTTCGCGCCCCACACCAATGCCGTAGCGGATCGCTGTGCCGTCGCCGAGCAGGTAATAAAGGTAGCGGCCAAGGGTATCGACCACCACCGTGCCGGCAGGCTCGCGAGAGAGGAAGTGCACGTGGGCGCGGGCGAACTTCATCCTGTGGCGCTCGCGCATTTCCTCGCGAGACGCCTGGTAGGTGACCCAGCGCTTTTCGCTGGTGTCGAAGAACTTGTACTGCGGCCGCTCCGCCGTCGTGGGCGCTTCGCGCGGCGCGAAGGTGGGGCGGTAGGAAAATGTCTCGCCCGTGCGCGGGTCGGTGATCTCCACCGTTCCTGCGAACGCTGGCGCTGCCAGTAGAAAAGCGGTCGTGAGAACCGCAAGGCGAACGGCGCTGATCATCACCCACCTCCTCATCGCTCAATTGCCATCGTGCGCGATGAACACAATGGTTGACGAAGTGTGAGCGAACGGGGTTAGCGATCCGTTAACGAAGGAGTTGCGCGATGGCCCTCACCGACACCAAGACGGCATTGCCCCACTTGAGCGAGGGAAGCAGCGAGCCGCCGATGGTTCTCGTCCACGGTTTCGGCGGAGACCAGCTGGCCTGGGCAGGGCTGATGCCTCAGCTGTCGCCGCTGCGCCGCACCGTTGCCGTCGACCTTCCTGGGCACGGTGCCGCTGTGGGGTGGCCGGGCCCTCACAAACCCTCACCCATGGCGAACGCCGTCCTTGAGACGATCGAGGCGCTGGGTGCTGAGCGCGCCGTTCTCGTGGGCCACTCCATGGGCGGTGCCGTTGCCTCCCTTGCGGCATTGAAGCGGCCTGAGGCGGTGGAGCGGCTGATTCTCATCTCGCCAGGAGGGTTCGGCCCCAAGATCAACGCCCGGCTCCTGCGCCGCTTTGCGATGATGCGCGATGAGGCAGAAATCGCGCTGGTGCTTGAGGCGTTCTTTGCCCCCACATCCCCGATCCCGCCCGAATTGCCTCAGCTCATTGCCGAGCAGCGGGCCGACGATGCGCTGGCTAAATCCCTTGCCCAGATTGTCGACACGCTGCTGGACGGTGAGGGGCAGGGCGTTCTGCCTGTGGACGATGTTGCAAAGCTGCCTGTTCCCATCTCCCTCATTTGGGGCGAGGCGGACGCTGTGGTGCCTGTGGCGCAGGCCCGTGCGGTGCCCGCCACCATCGCCACCCATATTTTGCCCGATGTGGGGCACTTTCCCCATGTGGAGGCGGTAGAGACCGTGGCGCGCATCATCGCCCAGGCGGTGGCTGGGCGCGCGTGACGGAAATGTCGCATCGGAGCGCCGAGCCTTGTTTGCCATGTGTGCGCACTTGATGCGCCGCGACGTTTTGTTAGCGTGGCGCCGCACCGATCCGAGGCGGCCCGTCATGACCCTTTTGCTCCTCGCGCACGAGCGTCAGAGACCGTCCGTGCCCCTCCACACTGGTGCGGGGCGCCGGCCGTGAAGCTTGTCTCTGGCAATTCCAACAGGGCGCTTGCCGACGCCATCTCGTCCTACCTGGACCTGCCGATGACCTTGTGCACGGTCCGCCGCTTTGCCGACCAGGAAGTGTTCGTGGAGGTGCGCGAGAATGTCCGCGGGGCGGACATGTTCGTCATCCAGTCCACAAGCTATCCCGCCAACGATAACCTGATGGAGCTGTTGATCATCATCGATGCGTTGTTGCGGGCTTCGGCCAGGCGCATCACGGCGGTAATCCCCTACTTCGGCTACGCCAGGCAGGACCGCAAAATGGGCGGGCGCACCCCCATTTCCGCCAAGCTTGTGGCCAACATGATCACGCGTGCCGGCGCCGACAGGGTGCTGACGCTCGACCTTCACGCCGGCCAGATCCAGGGCTTTTTCGACATTCCCACCGACAACCTTTACGTCGCGCCCGTCATGTCGCGTGACATCAAGGAGCGCTACGCGCTGGACAAACTGGTGGTGGTTTCGCCCGATGTCGGTGGTGTTGTGCGCGCGCGCGACCTTGCCAAACGCATCGACGCGCCGCTTGCCATTGTCGACAAACGGCGCGAACGGCCTGGGGAATCGGAGGTGATGAACATCATCGGCAACGTGGAAGGGCGCGACTGCCTGCTGTTCGATGATATTGTCGATTCAGGTGGGACTTTGTGCAACGCGGCCGAGGCGCTGTTGAACCAGGGGGCCAATAAAGTCTCAGCCTACATCACCCACGGCGTTCTCTCCGGCGGGGCGGTGGCAAGGATTGAAGCCTCCAAGCTGGACGAGTTGGTGATTTCCGACTCCATCGAACCCACCAAGGACGTTCTGGCGGCACAAAAGGTGCGCACGGTGTCCATCGCACCTTTGATTGGCGAGGCAATCTCGCGCACGGCGCTGGAAAAATCCGTCTCGAGCCTGTTCGACTGACACCGCCTTGCGCCGCGCTGGGCGGTTCACCCGTTGTGTCCGAATTATGTTTGGCCTTGGGGCGGGTGAGCGTGTATCACCAAGAGCTGGGAGAGGGTCCCATTTGAAGGCACGCTGTTGGCAAATCGCCGGCGCAATGATGCCTACGAAGATGGGGCAAGCGCCCGCAGCCACGAGGGCGATGCGTCCAAGATTGGCGTGCGGAAGACGGGCACAAAACGTGGCGCAAAGGCGGCGGATCGCGGTCTGACATGAGCTTTTACATCACCGCCGCGACGTTGGATCTGGCCTGCCGCAGCGCCGGACTGTCGCTGAACTTCGATGGCGCCGATGAGCTTGCCGACCACTTCGGCCAGAGCGAGAACTCCGGCGCGTCCTACCAGACCGGACAAGACGCGGTCCACATCTTCGCCGACCCGCAAAGGCTTGAGGCCTTCGCCAAATCGGGTGCGGCGCCGGTGGGGCTGATGCTCCTGACGCCTGACGATGGCGACGCCATCAAGGTGGGGGCAGGCGGTCTCAAAGCCGCGGCGGCGCTTTATGCCGACGGGGCGGACCTTTTTATCCGCACCGGCTTTATGGTGATGGCGCGGGCAAGCTTCCACTACCTCTTCATCTGCGCCGATGACAGGCGGGCCGGCAGTGTCGCCGACGCGCTGGACAGTTTCGACCCGCGCAACAAGCCTCACCTGGTGACAGCGGCGGTGGACATCACACTCCCCTGGCGCGGCAGCAACGCCTACCCATGCGAAATGCATGCTGGCTTTTATGTGCGCTGGCAGGGGCCTGACCCCATCTTCCGCTACGGCATCGCGGAAACGCTGAGCCGTCTTGCCAAGGACGCGCCTTTGGTGAGGATCGAGATCTTCTCGGTGCTGACGGTGGTCAATTTCATTTTTCGCGGGATGCGCATTTATCTCGGCGACCGCCAGGTGCCCTTCACCGTGAACGACCAGTACAGGCGGCAAAGGGTCAGCATTATCGCGACCGCTGACGTTTTGGCCGATCTTGCCGCCCGCGGCGTCGCCCCTGATCTCGTCGTATGCTTGCCGTTGTCGCTGAAGGGCATGCCTGAGGGCAAGGAAGACCACGGCCGCACCTTCACCTACGCCATCTCTTCGGTGGAGTTGTTGGCCTATCGCACTGCCAACCCCCGCCCCGTTGCCGAACTGCCGCCTTTGGAAGGCGTCGACAATATCGGCATCGCGCTGTCAAACGTGCGCGGCCAATCCAAGCCGGTGGACGAGGCTGGCCGCGCCCGCGCGCTCTATTCCAGCATCGATGACGGCAAAATCGGCCGCCGTCTCAGCCTTGTGAATGCGCATCTGGACGATGTGTTCTTCCACCGCGTCCAGCTTGAATTGACGGGTGAGGGGGCGATCAACCTTTTGTTCGAGCGCCCGGTGCCCCAAGTCACGCCCGAAGGCTACGCCTATGTGGCCACCGTGCCGCCGGTTGAGCGGACGGCCGTTCCTGATGCATCGGGCTTCACCCTTCGGGGCGAGCCGCTTGAGGGCCAGGACCAAGCGGCGGCCTTGTCGGCGTTGGAAATCCTCGCGCCGGTTCTTCTGAACGACACGCCGGTCGTCGAGGCATGACCGTCGGGCATCCTTTGCCCGCGCCGGCGCTCAACCTGTCGTCCAACTCCGCGACGGCCCTGATGGCCACCTCCATCGCGCCGCGCATGAAGCGCTTGGACAAGGACAAGGTGGACGTGGGCGCACAGATCCAAAGGGACTGTGTTCGCTCGCTGCTGGATGGGTTCGGCCGCGCCACCGCCTTCAACTTCACCGAGGAGATCGATGGTCTGCGCCCCATCCATGAAGGTGTGGAGTGGGTGGATGTGGGTACGCGCGAACAATCCGAGTATACCCGGCCCATGGTGGATTTCCGCCACGTGTGGGCGGACTTCAAGGGGCGGGATGCGCCGGTCTTCGGCATTGCCAATTCGGACGTTTACATCGGCGATGACCCGGCATACGCGGCCCACATCGTCCGCCATGCCAAAGAAGGCCTTGTGTGCTTCAACCGGAGCGAAGTGGCCAATTTGGCGGATCGTTTCGGCCCGGCCTACACGACGGGCTTTGACGTGTTTTTGTTCGGCAGGCGTGTGTTGGAGACGGTGAACCTTGATGGTCTGGCCTTCGGCGTTCCCTGGTGGGACTATGCGCTCCCCGTCATGGCGGCCGAGGCGGGAATCCCGATTTTCCGTGGCGATCCCGGCTTTGTGCGGCATTTTTCCCACGATGTTGCCTGGTCGCAGGCGGACTGGCGAGCGGGGCTTCGCACTTATATGGGCCACCTGATTGCCCAGACGGAGGCCAAGGACAACCCCAGCCCCCTGGTCATGCACATGGCGCAAATCGTGCAGCAATTCGCCAACGAGGGGACTTTGCCTGCGCTTTATGGCTCCGAACACATCTACAGTTTCGGCACCATGTTCGCGTTCTGGAACGTCGGCGTGGTGAACGACGCGGCCATTGCCATCTAACGCGTGGGTCCCGCCGCCGCCTCAGGCGACGGCAAAGCGCCGCGCTGCCTCATCCATCACATCGCCGCTGTTGGATAGGGCGGAGAAAAAGCCGTCGATGTCGGCGATTTGCTCCTCCACCCTCTCGCGGCGCTCGTTGAGGTCGCAAATGGTGGCGGTGAGGTTGCGCCGACGCTCGCGGGCGGCCCTTGCCACTGTGGAGTAGGCGAAATTCTGCGGATCGCTGACGCCAGTGCGCTGCTCTTCGCCGTCAATCTGCTTGCCAAGTTCGACGCGGATCACCTCTAGGTCGGCAATCATCCTCTCGAACTGCGCCAATTGCCTCTTGAGCGCCGAGGCCTGGAACTCTTTGGCTTGGATCGTGCTCTCACGCGGTTTCATCAGATGGTGCCCCCAAACTCCAACGAAATTGGAGCATAATGGAGAGGCGTTGCCATTTCGTTGGTGGTCTCCATTGAAACGCATCGCCCGCGTTAACCGACAATGCGCAGACTTTTCGCGGCCGTTGCGATTTATCCCAAACGACGTTCGTCCGTCTTAAACGTTCGTTTACCGCCTATGCTCATGTTTGGCTCATGAGTGGTCGGGTCGATAGCGAAACGTGAGGACAACCGCCAACTTGGCGCACCGACCCCATGTCGATTTGGTAACACTCTTTCGTCCGTTGCTGATTCGGCCGCAATCATGGGGGCGCTCTTTCGCCCGTTGGACGAGATGACGCCGCCCTGCCGGCAGATCGCCTGAGAGGACTCTGATGCGCGTTCTATTGATTGAGGACGACAGCGCCACAGCCCAAAGTATCGAGTTGATGCTCAACTCCGAGCGGTTCAACGTCTACACCACCAATCTTGGTGAAGAGGGCATCGACCTCGGAAAGCTTTACGACTACGACATCATCCTGCTGGACATCAATTTGCCTGACATGTCCGGCTATGAGGTGTTGCGGGCGCTGCGTGTGTCGAAGATCGACACGCCGATCCTGATACTCTCCGGTCTTGGCAACATCGAAGACAAGGTGCGCGGGCTCGGCTTCGGCGCGGACGACTACCTCACCAAACCGTTCCACAAGGATGAGCTGGTGGCGCGGATCAATGCCATTGTCCGCCGCTCCAAAGGTCATGCCGAATCCATCATCCGCACCGGTGAGTTGGCCGTCAATCTCGACACCAAGACGGTGGATGTGGACGGGCAACGGGTGCATCTGACCGGCAAAGAATACCAGATGCTGGAGCTGCTGTCCCTGCGCAAGGGCACGACGCTGACCAAAGAGATGTTCCTGAACCACCTTTATGGCGGGATGGACGAGCCTGAGCTGAAAATCATCGACGTCTTCATCTGCAAGCTTCGCAAGAAGCTGTCGGCGGCCACCGGTGGCCGCAACTACATCGAAACGGTGTGGGGGCGTGGTTACGTGCTTCGCGAGCCCGACCCCGAGCCGCGCCGCGAAATGGCCTGACGCGGCCTACCGCTCACCCGTCGATCAACAGCGCGGCCGCCCTTTGGCGGCCGTTTGCGTTGTCAGGTGAGCCCACCGATCCTCGGCGTTGACCCTTAAAGGTACTGGTAACCGCCCCAAAGCGCCGTCATCCGCGCCTTGCCAAAGCGCTTGGCGGCCATCTCGTAAACGGGCCGATAGTGACGGGCGACAGCGGCCTTTGCCGCCTCCTCCACCGCTTCGTCCTTGAACGGCGATTCGTGGATGCGTTTTGAAAGATCCGGCGCGTTGGCCGCCAGCCCGCAAAACCTCGCGATCTCGCCGACGGTCTCCGCGTTGAAGAGATCTTCGTAAAGGCCCACGAAACGCTCGGTCTCGGCAAAGGTGTCGGCAAGGTGGGAGAGGGTGATGTCGTAACGCGTCAACGCCTCGAACCGGCGCGTCGCATAAAGAACAAGGAGCGCCGTCGTGTTGGACTGGGTAGAGTCCACCGGGAGGCGATGGTCGTGGGCGGGCCTGCCGCGATACATGCGCACCGCCGATACACAGCGGTCGACGGGATCGCGCATCATGAAAAGCGCTTTGACGGCAATCCCGCTCTCAACGAATCGCGCCCGCACGGCCTTTAGGATCGGCGCGGGAAGGGCTGCATAATCGGGCGTCATGTCGCCTGTCAGCTCTACGCCGGGCCGCGCCAAGCGCTTGGCAAAAAAGGCGTGGTAATTGCGGCCTGCTCTCAATTTCCTGCGCAATCGCTCCTCGTTGGGAAGGCGCCTGTGCCGCAGAATATGGCTTGCAAGCCGGCGGGGTTGGCCGAGCGAGGCATCGCGCCGATCCGCCACATGGGCATAGTCTGGAAGGTGAAGGGCGTTGAAGGTGTGATACTCCTTCAACGGTCCAAAATCCGCCTCGGGCTGTGCAGCCAGGTAGCTTTGAATCCATGAGGTGCCGGCTTTTTGCGCGCCGCAACCCAGTAAGAACGTCTTCAAGCCGCTGCTGCCGGGACGGGGTGAGCAAGGGACCATAAGGCGGGCTTTGGCAGAGGCATGGTGCGCATAAGGTCCGCCTTGATGGCGCGCACATCTCGTATGATGGCCTTGTCCGCTGCTGTCAGGAGCGTTGCCTCGCAAGAGACGCGGTCCGGCTCGTCCTGCTCGCTGCCAGTGATGGAGAAATAGTCCTGGAACTTGAAATGACCGCCTGGGGGCAGCGGCCCGTCATCAAGGCGGATCCACCGGTTTGGCCGGCCTAAGGAGTCGGCCGCAATCACTCCATGCATGGCGCTTGAAACCACCACATCGCACCGTGCGATGGCGCGCACCACATCCTCCACCTCATCGCCCACATCAATCAGCAGCACATCGTCGCGCTTTGCGAGCGCCTTCACCACACAAAGGTGACGCTGCTCATGGTGCGGGATGAGGCCGATCAAACCCTTCTCGGGGGAAGGGCAGTCGGCCACAAGATCGCCGATCAACACGCCAGGATCGCCCAGCGCCGCCACCTCGCCCCGCCAGGCGGTGGGGAGCTGGTTCAGCGTTCGCTCACCACGCACGGCCGCCAGCATCCTTGGACGATGTCGCAGTCGCGCCTGCCGATCCATAAAGCCGGCGCCCCAGACCACCTGAACATCCTCCCGCCAGTCGCCCCAGCCAAGAATGCTGCCGGCAAGTGTATACTCGCTGAGGTTGCTGACACCAAAACGCTGAACCAATGCGAACACCGTCTCAGGTCGCCCCCAACGCTGGCGCAGCGGGTTCAACCCGCGCCAGCAATGCAACAGATTAATGGGCGTTCGGCCGGTGAGCCGTTTGATCATGTAGGGGGTGAGACAATCACCGAAATTCGGAGTCTCACTATACCATCGGGCGAGTAGAACGTTGTTCAAGACCATTGCCAATCTGCCCTCAAACGCACGCGTTCCTATAGGTCCGCGGGGTTGTCGCCAATAGACCAGCGCGTCGCGCCACTATCCGTGCCTCCCCGGTGCGACAAACACACCCTGCGTGTTTCATCACTATCAGGGGTTGCAATCCTGGGTCAAGGAGAGTTTACCTTAGATTGTAGATCGCCGCGGAGGATTGGATGTCAGTGGATTGGGGCGACTTGCGCCCAACAATGCCTGGGCAAAGCAACGATACCAGATTGCGCCCCATAGCCAATCTTAGATTGTATTCGTTTCGGCGCCCGTCCATCGGCGGCAACCGGAACGCAATCTGGCGCGTTGCGTGGACCATCGTATCCGCCGCGGTGTTCCAGCACAGCTTGCCATTGGTGCCCTATGGGCTGAAGGCGGCCATCTTGCGGGGGTTTGGTGCGCGTGTTGGCAAAGGGCTCGTCGTCAAGCCGCGGGTGACCGTCAAGTATCCGTGGTTCCTGACCGTTGGCGATGATGTGTGGATTGGCGAGGCCGTCTGGATCGACAATCACACCGATGTGAGGATCGGCTCCAACGTGTGCATCAGTCAGGGCGCGGTGCTGTTTACAGGCAATCACGACTGGTCGGACCCGCGATTTGCCTTCTTCGCCAAGCCCATCACGGTGGGCGATGGCGTGTGGATCACCGCCTTCCAGCGCCTCGGGCCGGGGACGACGGTGCCTGACGGTGTCGCCGTGATCCCATCAAAGCGTTTGAGAGTAGAGCCATGACCGCCCGGTCAAACGGTGCAGTGCCAAAGGGTGAGAGCCCAGCCATTGCCCTTCAGTGCGAGTTCTTGTCGTCCCGCGGCGGCGGCCTTCCAGCGTCCGTGCTGCCTGTGGCCGCAAGGCTGGGCACGCTAAAACCCCATCTGGTCACCTTCGACCCGCCCCCCGGTGGACTGACGGATGCGCCCGTATTCCAGGCCACCAGGGCGCGCGCACCCATGCGCTGCGATGCTCACAAGGCGCTGCAATCGCCGGGGGTTCGCCTGGTGCATACCCACGGCCTTTGGACCGGCCTGTCGGTGGCGGCCCTTGATTGGGCGCGGCGCACCGGCGGTCCTACCCTCGTCTCCCCCCACGGAATGCTTGACGGCTGGGCGATGACCCGCTCGCGCTGGAAAAAGCGAGCCGCCATGGCGCTGGTGGAACGGCGGCACCTCAACAGTGCCACCTGCGTCCACGCATTGACCGAGCACGAGCGCTCCACCCTGCGCGCCCTTGGCGTCACAGCGCCCATTGCCGTGGTGCCCAACGGTGTCTCCCAGCCCGATCCTTTGGAGGTCGGCCCGCCCCACTGGCTCGATCGGCCAACGCTCCTCTTCCTCGGCCGCATTCATGAAAAGAAAGGCCTTCTGCCTTTGATGGCCGCATGGTCCAAAGCCTCAAGCGGCCTGCCGGGCTGGCAGCTTGCCATCGCCGGGTGGGAGGATGGAGCGTGCGAGGTTCGCACAGAGGCGGCCGGCTGCAAGGGCCGCGTTGTTTTCCCCGGCCCCCTTTATGGCGCGGACAAGCAGGCCGCTCTCACCCATGCGAGCGCGTTCGTCCTCCCCTCCCACTCCGAAGGGATGCCCATTGCCGTCTTGGAAGCGATGGCCCACGGCCGGCCCGTCCTGATGAGCCCGGCCTGTGCTTTGCCAGAGGCCGTCGACGCAGGCGCTGCCGCGCGCATTTCCACCGATCCTGAGGCAATGGCCGTCAGCCTCACCCACCGCCTCAACGATGGGGACTGGTTGGCAGAGGCAGGCAGGGCAGGCCGCCGCCTGGTGGCAGAACGATTCGATTGGGACACGATCGCCGACCTTTGGCGTGCCATTTATCTGTGGGCGCTGGGTGAGGCGCCTCGCCCGGCCGCCATTGATGGCTAATGGGTGTGTTGTGCCGCTCGATCGCCCACGGCGGACCGTCATTGCCGTTGTCGGCGATGCCGGCGACACCGGCACTTTCAGCGGGACACCCTTTCACCTGCTTGAAGCCGCCCGGCGCAAAGGGTTTCGTGCAGACGGACTTGCCCTCAAGGTTGGCGGTCCGCGCTGGCGGGCACGGCGGCTCTTGTGGAACGCGCGGGCGCTCGCTTTTTCTGGACGCAAAGGCGGCTTCCAGTACTGCGACGCTTTTCTTGATCGGCTCTGGCAGCAAGATCCACCGTCCCTCACCGACACCATCGTCTCCATGTTCCAACTTGTGCCGGAGGGGATCGTGCGGGGCCATCGCGGGCCCTTGTGGTTCTACGTGGATCAGACGCTGCGCCAGCTCTTCACCGCGTACGGGCTGTCGCACCTTGTCTCACCGCGCGCGCAAGCGGCTGCGATGCGCCGCGAGCAGGCGCAGTATCTGCGGGCCGATGGCGTGATCTGTCACAGCGCATGGGCCGCTCGCGATGTGATGGACAATTACGGTGTGCCGTCATCAAAGGTCCACCGGGTGGTGTGCGGCGCAAACCTCGACACTGCCGCGCTGCAGCGGTGGGAGGCGACGGCGAAACCGCCTGAGCATTGTCCGAAAGGGCCGTTGCGCCTCGTCTTCGTGGGTAAGGACTGGCAGCGCAAGGGGCTCGAACGGCTGATTGCTGCCCTCACGCTGGTGCGCAGCGACGGGGTGGATGTGCGCCTCACGACGATCGGCGTTCAACCCCAGACCTTGCCGCCCGCGCTGCGCGACGCCGAGGGCGTGGCCCACAAAGGCATCATTGCCAAGCACGAGGGAAGCGATGCACTGATCGCTGCCGTCTCTTCCCACCATGTGGGCGTCCTCTTGTCCCATGCCGAGGCGGGTGGGATCGCTCTGCGCGAATTCTGCCGGCTCGGACTTCCTGTGATCGGGCCGGACGTGGGCGGTGCGCGCGAGTACGTGTGCCCAGGCGCTGCAGTCCTTGTGGGGCCGCACGAAGGCGCACGCGCCATTGCCGAAATCATCAAGGGCCTTGCGCAGAACCCAGAACGGCTCCTTGCCATGCAGCAAACGGCCTTTGCCGCCCGCCATCGCGCGTCCTGGGACCATGCGGTGGAGGATCTGTTCGACATCCTGCGCACACACCAGTCTCTCCAGCCTCTCACCCGCGCCCCTCACGCCAGTGCCGCAAGACCCTCACAGGCGGTGGGCGGAGCATCCATCACCGGCGTTTCCGCGAGCGAGGCAAGCCTTTCGTGACGCTGGCGGCGGAACGATTGTGTCCCAGCGCTCAGGCTTGCGGCCCGATCACCGTGATCCAGCCTGGCGCACGGCTCCACTACGGGCTGCCCCAGGTGCTGGCAAATGCTGGGCTGCTGCGCACCCTTCACACGGACCTTCACGGCGAGCACTGGGCGTTGCGCGCCCTTTCCGCCGTCCTGCCCCCGACGATCACGCCAAAGCCGCTGCGCCGCCTGTTGGGTCGCCGCCTTCCGTCGAAACTTCCCAAGCGGTGCGTGCGGGAAAGCGCGGTTGCCACGCTCGCAGGTGTCGGCGCTTCAGCGCTGCGCTTACCCGCCGCCTACCGGCCAAACATCGCCGCAGCCATCCTCAGGCGGGTGGAACGCATGCCCCTTGGCGAGGGGGACGTTGTCTACACGCTCCTCATCAATGAGGACGTTGAAACGCTTCAGCGGCTGAAGGCCCGCGGCGTCAAAATCGTCCACGAGGTTTTGGTCAGCCCCGATGTCGCCCAACGGCTCCTTGCAGAGCATGTGCGCCATGACCGGCCTGTCGGCGCTCCCAACCTTGCTGCCACTGAAGAAGGACGCGCCCGCGACAAAGCCAAACACGCCCTGGCCGACTTGGTCATTGCGCCGTCTGCGTTCACTGCGCGCGCCGTCAAGGCGCTCTCCCCCGATGCGCATGTGTCTATCGTACCCTACGGCCTTGATCTGACGCGGTTTGCTGTAAAGCCTTGCCCTCAACCGGGACGCATCCTCTCCGTCGGGTCCGTGGGGCTTTTGAAAGGCCATCCCGATCTCGCCGCCGCCACCTGGCAACTGAGGCGCGCCTGCCCCTCGGCAAGCGTGCGCGTTGCAGGGCCGTTGCCGGGAATTTGGCGGGGCGATGGGCTCTTCGAGGGCCCTCACTATCTGGGACAGGTGCCGCGGCGGGACATTGTGGAGGAGTTCCGCAAGGCCGACGTTTTCGCGTTTCCCACCCTGTGCGACAGTTTTGGCCTCGTCTTGGTGGAGGCGCTCGCCATGGGCGTTCCCGTCGTTTGCACGCCCCATTGCGGGGACGTGGTGCGCGACGGTGTGGACGGTTTCATTGTTCCCCCCGGCGATCCGGACGCGCTGTTTCACCGGTTGCGCCAAATTGTTGAAGACAGAGCGCTACGGGCCTTCCTCTCCGCCAACGCCAGCGAAAGGGCCCGTGTGTTCTCACTTGACGCCTATGGCGCGCGTTTGGTGGAGGCTCTGGCACCGGTTTTGGCCGAGACGCCGCCCATCCAACAGCCGGCGCGCCTCGCCGCCGCCCCTGTCTTGGTGGGGGCCTGATGTTGACCGGCACGCTCATCGGTCTGGCGTTTTTCTGGGTTTGGGCGTGGATGCGCTACCGCGATCCCTTCCACCCCTTGATCTACCTCTTGCCGCAGCTGGCGTTCCTGTATGCCGTCATGCCTCTGGCGCTTCTTGCGGAAGATCCGGTGCGCTTTGCCTGGTACACAGGCGGCCCCAGCGTGGCGCGCTACCAGGCGATCGTTATTCTCCTGATCGCAAGCCTCATTGGCGGTGTGGTTGTCGCGACGGCCGGCGTGACACGCAGACGCGCCCGCTGGCACAGCCTCGACATTGTGGACGAGGCGGGGCTGCGCACCCTTGCCGTCGCCCTTGGCGGCATCGGCCTTGCCGCCTGGCTTTATGTCGTGCTGCGCGCAGGCGGGTTCATGGCGGCCTATGGCGGGGCCTATGGCGGCGGCTGGGTGCCGAGCGGGCACATTAGAGAAGCGCGGTTCGTCGGGCTGGTGGGCGCGCTTCTCATCTACCTGTCGCGCGTCGGCCGAGGCATGCGCGCAGCGGACTGGGCGCTGGTGGCCTTATGTGTCTTCCCGACGCTTTTCCATGGTCTTGTGGGGGCGCGGCGCGGGCCAACCTTCCTGGCGCTGGTGGTGGCCGGCGGCGGCTACATCTACTTCATGCGCAAGAAGGTGCCTGTGCCGCTGATCATCGGCGGCGGCCTTTTGGTGGGCGCATTGTTGATGTTCCTGGTGGCAAACCGCGCCGCCATTCACCTTGGCGCCGAGGCTCTCCCCGTCACCGACCCCCTCGCGCACCTGAACAGGTGGTCGTCCAACGAATATCTCGTCGGCTCCGCAGTGGTGCGCTACGCCGACATGTACGGCAGCCACTATGGGATGCGCGAGCTGGTCTGGCTGATCGGCAGGGTGGTCCCATCGGCCATCTGGCCAACGATTTACCTGGATTTGCCGTTGATCTTCGGCATCGACGTGGATCTGCGGTTGAACGGCGGCGTCAATCCGCTCGCCATTGCCAGCCTTGTGAACTGGGCACCGACGAAGGGTTCTGCCGAGGGCTTCGTTGCAAGTCTTTGGCTCGAATTCGGCCTGTTCGCACCCTTTGTCGCGTTCGCCATCGGTACGGTCCACGGCACCCTTTGGAAGCGCGCCCGCTCCAGCCTTGCCGCGCGGGTGGTGGCCCTCCTGGCGGCGGCATTGTCCGTCTACCTCGTCATGCAGGCGCTGGATCCTTGGCTCTACCGGCTCCTTCTATTCGGCCTTTCCGCCTGGCTCCTTCTGCGCACAGTGCGCGCAAGGCCAACGCTGGTGCTGGCGTCATGACGGTACGCCCGGCCATCGTCATCAGGCGGATCGGGCCCTACCATCGCGCCCGCCTCAAGGCCTTGCGCGATGCCGCCGATGCGGTGCTTGCGCTGGAAGTATGCCGGCGGGACGAGACCTACGCCTGGGAAGAAGAGGCAGTGCCTGAGGGCATTTCCCGCGCGACGCTGTTCGCGCGGGAGGCCGACGGGCGCGACATTGCCACCCTGCGCCACCGTATCGAGGGGGCTCTCGACACGTTCGCGCCGGACTGTGTGGCAATTCCCGGCTGGGCCGAACCTGCCGGGCTGATGGCACTTCAATGGGCGCGGCGCCATGGCGTTCCGGCCGTTGTCATGTCCGACAGCCAAGCCCACGATGCCCCACGCAGACGGTTCGCCGAATGGGCCAAGTGTGCCGTCCTGTCCAGCGCAGGCGCAGCCTTTGCCGCAGGTCCCACCAGCTGCACCTACCTCGTGCAACTTGGGATGGCCCGGCATAGGATCGCCCTTGGCTATGACGCGGTCGACAACGCCCACTTCAGCCGCGGCGCTCTGACTGCGCGGCAAGTGCCTGGGTCGCGCGAAAGGCTTGGCCTGCCAACGCGATACCTCCTCGCCGTTGCGCGCTTCGTGCCTCAGAAGAACCTCCTCACCCTCGCCGGCGCATTCAACGAGGCGCGTTGTCGGGGTCTCGTCGAGGCCGATCTTGTCATTGTTGGTGAAGGCCCCCAGCGGCCTGCCCTAGAGGCGCTGGCAGGCCCCGGCGTTCTGGTTCGCCCCTTTGCGTCCTACGACGCATTGCCGGCCCTTTACGGTCTTTGTGAGGGGCTTATCCTTCCAAGCCTCGTCGAACCCTGGGGGTTGGTGGTGAACGAGGCGATGGCGGCAGGCCGCCCCGTCATCGTGTCTGAAAAGGCAGGGGCTGCACCTGCGCTGGTGGAGGACGGCGTCAACGGCTTCGTCTGCCCTCCGACCCATGACGGTCTCTTGGGGGCCATGGCCCGTCACGCAGGCGCCGATGCCGACGCCATGGGCCGCGCCGCCGCCGCGACGATCGCCGCCTGGGATCTTGACCGCTTCGTGAGAGGGTTTTGTGAGGCGGCACGCCTGGCCGCGGCCCACGAGCGCTTCCGCCGCCGTCGTCTGCGCCATGTGAGCGGACCGGCCTTCGGCATCATGGCACGCCTTTTGGGGGCTGCGTCATGAAGCTCCTTGCCATTGTGGGTGCGGGGCGTTCCGGCACCAACCTTCTCGCCCACACCCTTTCTGCCGACGGCACCCACATCAAGAACCTTTATGAAAACAGGTATGTCTGGTCCTACGGCCAGGCTGACCGGCGGTGCGATGCAAGGGGGGCGCAGGACGCGAGCCCCAAGGTGCGCCGCTACATCAGGGCCCATTTTGCGCGGCGTGGCGACCCCTCTAAGACGGCTGTCCTGATCGACAAGACACCCAGCAATGCGCTCCGAATCCCGTTTCTGGCGGAGGTGTTTCCCGACGTATTGGTGCTCAACATCATCCGCGACGGGCGCGACAACCTTGTCTCGCGCGCCCACCAGAGGGATATGACCTTTGGCCAGGATGCGCCGGCGGGGCGTCTGACCGGGAGCGTGCAGCTGGCCGCGCGGCGCATCCTCCACCTCAGCCGGCTGATACAAAGGGGCAATCTGCCGCTCGACAGGCTGCCTGCGGCCCTTGCCGACAGCATTCCTGGCTTTGCCCGCCATGCCTTGGGCGGAGGGCCGCCACATTATGGCGAACGAGTGGCGGGTCTGGCTGCCTGCTTTGCGCGTGAAGGGCCCGATGCTGCCGCTGCCTTACAATGGCGCGAAACGGTGGTGACGGCGCACCAGGCCGGCCGTGCGCTCGGCCCTGGCCAATACCTGGAGATCCGCTTCGAGGACCTCGTGACCGCGCCTGAGCGCACGCTCTCCAACGTCTTCTCGTTCATCGGCTGCACGCAGGGGGGCGGGGCCAGCGCCTACCTGAGGGATCAGGTCAAGACACCACGCCCACCGCCGCGCCAGCGCACGGACCCTGCCCGCCTTGCCGCCCTGGAGCGTCACCTTCGTCCCACTTTGGAGCACTTCGGCTATGTCTGGGAGGCTTGAGCCATCCGCCAGCCAGGCGGTTCTTTTCGCCCCGCGCCGGCGGGCGCATACCCCGTTGCCAATGGGGTCCGTGCGATGAGCGGCGTCATGCTCGTCCTCAACAACATGAGGGCGGAAGGCGGCCCGCAGCTCGCCGCCGACCTTGCGGCAGAGTGGGCCGATAGCAACCCTGTGGTCGCGCTCCTCAATGACGATGCAAAGGGTGCTGAAGGGCGGTTCGAGACTCTCGGTGTCCCCGTGGAGGCACTCAATGTCGGCCGCGTGACCCCTCGTCGATACCCGCAAATTGCACGCGCGTTCTATCGTGCGTTCAGGCGGCACCGGCCCAGGGCGGTCGTGTCGATCCCCAACGGCGTTCATGGCGCCGTGTTTGCAGGCGCCTTGTGCGCTGGGGTGCGGCGGCGTGTCGTTCATATGGGCAACTACCCCTGGCACTGGCAGCCTGGCTTTGTGCGCTATCGCGCTGTGATGCAGGCGGGTGCCCCCGTCACCCCTGACCTTGTGTGTGTGACGCGACACGTCAAAGACGGTGTGCGCAGCCATCTCGGCCCCGTCGCTCGCCGCCTTCACGTCATCGAAAACGGGATCGACCTGTCGCGCTTTCCCTTCAAAGGACCGCCCGAACCTGCCATGGCGCAAGCGCCGATCGAGGTGGCGATGGTGGCCCGATTGGACCCTGGCAAGGACCATGGTTCGCTGTTGAAGGCGATTGCGATCTTAAAGGCGCGCGGTGTTGCGATCCGCCTCAACCTTGCCGGCGATGGGGCGAGTTGCGCTGCCCTCAAGGAGCAGGCGCGAACCCTTTCCGTCGGCGATCGCGTGGGTTTCCTCGGCGCCATCGACTGGGTGCCTGACCTCTTGCGCAACGCCACTGTGTTCGCTTTTGCCGTACAGCCTGAAGAGGGGCTCGGCATTGCGTTGGTGGAGGCAATGGCCGTGGGCACGCCCGTGGTGGCGACCGACGTAGGGGCGTGCCGCGAGGTGTTGGATGGCGGGCGCTGCGGAACGCTTGTGCCGCCAAACAATCCCGCAAGACTTGCCGATGCGATCATGACTGCTGCGCTGAGGCCTGATGCCGCCAGCGTCGCTGCCGCGCGGCGAAGGGTTGAGACAACCTATAGCCGCGCCGCCATGGCCGCGGCCTATGGGGAGCTTTGCGATCTATGACCGCGGCGAACCCATCGGTGCTTCACGTTGTGGCGACGCTTGAGCGCGGCGGGACGGAGAGTGCGTGCCTCAGCCTTGCTGCAGCGTTCCGTGCGGCGAGCCTGACCAACGCCGTGGCAGCCCTCTCACGCGGCAGGGGCGACATGGAGGAGGCGCTGGCGGTTCATGCCGGGCCGCCTTCCGTGTTGCCGCCGCGACGGATTGCGCGGGTGGTGAGCTTTTACCGCCTCTGCCGCAGCCGCCAGCCCGAGCGGGTGCTGTTTCACCTGTTCACGGTGGACCATGTTCTGCTTGGGATCGCGGCGCGCTTTGCAGGTGTGCGGCGCGTGGTGGTGGTGGATGGCAACCCGGCACCGCGCGAAGCGTTGCGCAAGGTGGCGCTGATCCTCACCGCGACGCGGCTTGCCGGCCTTCACCTTGTGTGTGCGTCACGGTGGATCGAGCGCTCACTTGCGGCGCTGGGTCCGCTGCCGGCCCGCTCGATGGTGGTCCACAACGGGTGCCCTGTGGATGCCATTGCAAGGCGCGCGGCGTTTTCGCGGGCGCGGCGGCGGCAGGACCAGATCGTCATCACCATGGTGGCACGGCTCGACCCCATCAAAGACCATGCAACGCTTTTGCGCGCCTTTGCAGCGCTGCCGGCGACGCTGGGCGGCCGCACGCTGGTGTTGCGGCTGATTGGCGACGGGCCGTTGCGTGGCGCGATTGCCAAGCGGGCCGTATCCCTTGGCATCGAAGCGCGCGTCCATCTGATGGGTTCAAGAGGGGACGTGCCTGAGCAGTTGGGCGAAAGCGATGTGTTTGTTTTTGCCACCACGGGCGAAGAGGGCTTTGGCATTGCCCTCATCGAGGCCCTTGCCGCAGGAACGCCTGTTGTCGCCACAAGCGTTCCGGCCTGCCGTGAGGTGTTGGCGGGGGCAAGGGAAGGGGAGCAATTCGGCACCCTCGTGCGGCCAAGAAGTGCCAAGGCTTTGGCCCGCGCCATTCTCGCCGCCGTTCGCGATCCACCCCCGCCGGTCGACCGCCAGGTGGTCCGCCGCCGCTACGACACCACCGTCATGGCCAGGGGGTATCTTGATGCCCTGTTTCGCTAAAGTACGTCCGCTCAGTTCGATTCACACTGAGCGGACGTACTTTAGTGCCTCCTGGGTCCGTACGGCGCAGGAGGCTCTGAGTTCGGCTACTGCCGTGAATCAATCTCCACCAGTGCGTTCATGAACGAGAGTTGCCTGGACACCACTGTGCCCTTTGAGGCGCCTGTGGCCAGCACATCACGGCAGAAGAGACCGCCCAGATTGGTGATGGTGTCGGTCAAGGTCGCATCGGGGAAGGCTTCTTTGTAAGCCTTTGCCAGACGGCCCATGGCCTCATTGTCGAGGGAGGACATGCCGGCCATACCCGTTACCTCCTTCCGGATCGCCTCGTTGGACATGTCCGCCGCAACGGCAGGGCATGTGGCGGCTGCTGTCGTACCGGGCGCAGCCTCGGTCATGTTGCGTAAGGTGACGACCATGGCAGGGGTGGCGTTGGCGGGCGCATCGTTGCCCCAGGAGGTGCGCACGTGGTTGGCGACGCCTGCAATCTCTTCGTCGCTCAAGACGGTGCGGAAACTTGGCATCAGCCCATAGTCGCCCCGCGGCGCCACCCCTTCCAGAAGAACGGAGATGATATTGTCGGGCTCCGCCGCAATGACGCCGCCCGCACCCACAAGGGAGGCCGCGACCCCGTCGAGCCCCTCGCCATTGGTGCCATGGCAGGAGACACAGTTGGCCGCATAAACGTCCGCCCAGCGCTCGCGCGTTGCCTGATCGGCGGCAACGCCTCTGGGTGCCGACGGTTCGGTGTCGGTCTGAGGCTGGTTCTTCAGGTAGACGGCCACGGCCTTCACGTCATCAGGGTGCATCCGGCCAAGGTCGTCCACAACCCGTTGCATGGAGCCGAGCGCCACGTGGTTGTTCTCGCTCTCACCCGACAGGAAGCTTGCAAGCCGCTCAACGTCCCAATCGCGGATGACGGAGCGAGGACCGTTGGAGATATCCGGCGCATACCATTCCTCCACCTGTGCCCCTTGCAGCGCGCGTGAGGTGATGGACCCGCCGAGCGCATCGCGCGGGGTGTGGCAGGCGCCGCAGTGGGCCAACGCCTTGATAATGTAGGCGCCGCGGTTCCACTCATCGCTCTCGCTCGAATCGGGCTGGAACCGCTCATCGGTGAAATAGCGCGCACGCCAGACATAAAGGCTCGCCCGCACGTCGAACGGGAAGGCAAGCTGGTTGACATCCACCGTATTGCTCACCGGCGCGATGGTCTGAATATAGGCCCAGATGGCCTTAAGATCGTCGTCGGTCATCAGCGTGTAGTGGACGTAAGGCATTGCCGGATACAGCGGATCGCCGTCCTTCTTGATGCCTTTATGAAGGGCGTTCTGAAAGTCCTCGAACGTCCACTCGCCGATGCCGGTCTGTTTGTCGGAGGTGATGTTGGGGGTCGCCATCGGCCCGAACGGTGTCTTCAACACGAGGCCGCCGGCAAAGGGCGTGCCATCGGGAGAGTTGTGGCAGGCCGCGCACCCTGCTGCATTTGTCACGTATGCGCCTGACTTGATGAGCGCATCGTCCGCGTTGGCCAGCCCCAGACCGAGCGCCAGACAACTGGCCATGGACAGCGCTGCAATTGCCGCCGGTCGTGCGACGTTCGGACATGTCATGGGCGGTTCCTTTGCTTGGTGTGTTGGCGCGCCGCGCCCACAGGCCCAGTGTGCCACAATTGGTGCCGGGTTATGCGCCTCTCGACGGCGGGCTGGCACATTGTTAGTTTGCCTCAAATCCAGGAGTGAGCAGTGACCACCTTAGATTGGTTCTTGTCCTTTGTGGGACTTGGCGGCTTCATTTTTTTTGTGGGCATCATCGCCTCGTTCGTGCCCCAGTGGGACCTTCTGGCGGTGATTGCCGTGACCGTGGTGCTCGCAGTCTACGACTTTTGGATCCGCCCTTTGAGGGCGCAGCGGCGCAGCGGCTAGCGCCCCGTTCCACACGCTGTTAGGGGTTGCGCGTTGCACGGCAAGCGCGCGCTTCATCACACACCGCCTCATCGCCTGCCCTGGGCAAGGATCGTCGGCTAACAAAATCTCCGCCCCAAAGCCTTTTGCCGCGCTTGCCAGCAACACGATGTTGCACTGCAGCGCAGAAGCCGTTACCGAGCGCGCAACGGAAAGTCGCATCATGCAAGACCCTGCCTCCCTCGACACGCTCGTTGCGATCGCGCTCGCCGCGGGCAAAGCCATTATGACCATCTATGATGGTACTGCCGACGTGCGCCTGAAGGCGGACGGCAGCCAGGTGACCGACGCCGACGAAGCTGCAGAAGCCATCATCTTGAAAGAGCTTTCCGCCGTCGACCCGCGCCCCGTCATCGCCGAGGAGGCGGTCGCCGCTGGCCACGTGCCCGAGGTGGCGGAGAGCTTTTACCTGGTGGACCCGTTGGACGGCACGCGTGAGTTCATCTCCCGCAACGGCGAGTTCACCGTCAACATTGCAAGGATTGAGAGCGGCGTGCCTGTGGCCGGCGTCGTCTATGCCCCCGCCATCGGCGCCTTGTTTGCCGGCGATGAGACAGGGGCGTGGCGCGCCACGGTCACGGACGGTGTGGTGGGTGAGCGCCAGCCTATCGGGTGCGCCGAAACGCCTGAGGCCATGCGCGTGGTCGCCTCACGCTCCCACCTGACGGATGAGACAAAAGCGTTTTGCGACAGGTTTGAGGTGGCAAGCTTCGTCTCCTCAGGTTCTTCGCTCAAATTCTGCCGTTTGGCTGAAGGGGCGGCCGATCTCTACCCCCGCATGGGCCGCACCATGGAGTGGGACACGGCCGCAGGCCATGCCGTCCTTCGTGCCGCAGGCGGCCATGTGTTGACGACCGAGGGTGCCCCGCTCACCTATGGCAAGAAGACGCATCCCAGCGGCGCCTTCGCCAATCCCCATTTCGTTGCTGCTGGGCCTTTCGATCCGTTCGCCATTGCCCGCTAGTTCACCCCGGAGAGTATCCCATGGCCGTTGACCGCGGCTCGCACCTGAAACGCCTCGAGGACGAGTCCATCCACATCATCCGCGAGGTGGCGGCCGAGTTCCGCAACCCTGTGATGCTGTATTCCATCGGCAAGGACTCTGCCGTCATGCTGCATCTGGCGTTGAAAGCGTTCTACCCGTCCAAGCCGCCGTTCCCGTTGATGCACATCGACACCACGTGGAAATTCCGCGAGATGATCGAGTTTCGTGATCGGCTCGCAAAGGACCTCGGGCTGGACCTCATCGTCCACATCAACGAGGACGGTGTGCGCGAGGGGGTGAACCCGTTCAGCCACGGCGCGTCCTACCACACCACGGTGATGAAGACCGATGCGCTGAAGACCGCGCTCACCAAGTACGGCTTTGATGCTGCCTTCGGCGGCGCGCGGCGCGACGAGGAAAAGAGCCGTGCGAAGGAGCGCGTGTTCTCCTTCCGCACCGCCAACCACGGCTGGGACCCCAAGACCCAGCGGCCCGAGCTTTGGCACACCTACAATTGCCGCGTGGCGAAGGGCGAATCTATCCGCGTCTTCCCGCTGTCGAACTGGACCGAGCTCGACATCTGGCAATACATCATGATGGAAAACATCGACATCGTGCCCCTCTACTACGCGGCCGAGCGACCTGTGGTGGAGCGGGACGGCAGCATCATCATGGTGGACGATGACAGGATGCCGCTGCGCCAGGGCGAAACACCCGAAATGCGCATGGTGCGCTTCCGCACCCTCGGCTGCTATCCGCTGACCGGCGCTGTGGAATCGGACGCCACCACCCTTGGCGAAATCGTGGCTGAGATGCTGATCGCACGCACGTCGGAACGCCAGGGCCGCGTCATCGACCATGACGAAGCGGCCTCCATGGAGAAGAAAAAGCGCGAGGGTTACTTTTGATGTCACAGTCCGGTGCTGCGGCAACGCAAGAGCTGCCTGAAACCTTCGCCGAGTATCTGGCAAGCCAGGAAAAGAAATCGTTCCTGCGGTTCATCACCTGCGGCAGTGTGGATGACGGCAAGTCCACCCTCATCGGCCGCCTGCTTTACGAGACCAAGCTGATTTTCGAGGATCAGCTTGCCGCGGTCGAACGCGATTCCAAAAAGCATGGCACCACGGGCGAGGAGATCGACCTTGCCCTCCTGGTGGATGGGCTTGAGGCGGAGCGCCAGCAGGGCATCACCATCGATGTGGCGTACCGCTTCTTCACCACCGACAGGCGCAAGTTCATTGTGGCCGACACGCCGGGGCATGAGCAGTACACGCGCAATATGGCCACAGGGGCCTCCACCGCCGACCTTGCCGTCCTGTTGATCGACGCGCGCCACGGCATCCAGGTGCAGACCAAGCGCCATGCGTTCCTGGTCTCGCTGCTAGGCATCCGCCATGTTGTGTTGGCGGTGAACAAGATCGACCTTGTCTCCTTCGATCGCGGCCGGTTCGACGCCATCCGCCGCGATTTTGAAGCCTTTGCCCGCTCGTTCGACTTCGACACCATGGAGGCGGTGCCCATCTCCGCGCGCTACGGCGACAACGTTGTGGCCCGCTCAGACCGCACGTCCTGGTACACGGGCCCGACGCTGCTTGAGCACCTTGAGACCATCGAGGTGCAGCATGACCTTGAGCACAGGCCGTTCCGTATGCCCGTGCAGTGGGTGAACCGCCCCAACCTCGATTTCCGCGGCTTTTCGGGCACCATCGCTTCGGGGCGTCTGCGCGCGGGCGATCCCGTGGTGGTGGCAGGCTCCGGCCGGGAAGCCAAGGTTTCCAAAATCGTCACCATGGATGGCGAGCGTGATGAGGCGATCGCCTCTGAAGCCGTCACCGTCGTCCTCGACCGTGAGATTGACGTTTCGCGCGGCGACATCTTCGTGCCGCCCGACCATCGCTGCGAGGTGGCCGACCAGTTCGCCGCCCATGTGGTGTGGATGGCCGAGGAGCCGCTTTATCCAGGCCGTCCCTACCTTTTGAAGATCGGCACGCGCACGGTGACCGCGCAGGTGACGGAGATCAAACACAGGATCGACGTCAACACGTTCGACCACCTTGCCGCCAAGGAGCTTGGCCTCAACGAGGTGGGGTTCTGCAACCTCTCCCTCTCCGAGGACATTGCCTTCGACCCCTATGAGGCGAACAGGGAGACCGGGTCTTTCATCCTCATCGACCGTTTGACCAATGCCACCGTCGGTGCCGGGATGGTGTGGTTCGCACTGCGTCGCGCCACCAACATCCACTGGCAGGCGCTCGACGTGTCGAAGTCTTCGCGCGCTGCCATGAAGGGGCAGAAACCGGCGATCCTCTGGTTCACCGGGCTGTCGGGCTCAGGCAAATCCACGGTCGCAAACCTTGTGGAGAAGCGCCTCAACGCCCAAGGCCGCCACACCTACATCCTCGACGGCGACAATGTCCGCCATGGTTTGAACCGCGACCTTGGCTTCACTGATGCTGACAGGGTGGAAAATATCCGCCGTGTTGCCGAGACCGCGAAACTGTTCGTGGATGCGGGGCTTGTGGTCCTGGTGTCGTTCATTTCCCCGTTCCGGTCCGAACGGCGTATGGCGCGCGACATGGTGGACGAGGAGGAGTTCCTGGAAGTCTACATGGATACGCCCATTGAGGTGTGCCGCGAGCGCGACCCAAAGGGCCTCTACAAAAAAGCCGACAGCGGCGAGTTGAAGAACTTCACCGGCGTCGACAGCCCTTACGAGCCGCCCGAGGCGGCCGAGCTTGTCATCGACACCACCGCCGGCGAGCCCGAGGTCCACGCAGAGACCGTGGTCGCGGCCCTGAAGGAACGCGGCATCATCGACTGAGGCTGCCTGCGCGGCCCCCAGGTGCTACGCTTTGGGGCCGCGTTTGCCGCCGCCGATCATGGGCGTTGCGGTGTCATCAAGGGGCCAGCGTGAGCGCGCGCGGGCAGCAAAGCCTCTCTCGGCATCGTCGGGAAAACGCTCCAGCGCGGCGTAGGCGATCATGGCACCATTGTCGGTGCAAAGGCTCAAAGGCGGTGCCACGAACCGTGCGCCTTCGTCGTCGGCCACGGTCTTGAGCGCTGCCCTGATCGTGGCGTTTGCGGCAACCCCTCCCACCACCACCAGCGCTGGCGCACGCTCTCCTGCAATCTCCTGAAAGCGGACGAGGGCACGCTGCGCCTTTTTGGCAAGGTGGCCCGCTGCCGCTGCCTGGAAGGCGACGCAAATGTCGGCCACCGACTGGTCGGTCAAAGGGGCGGCGCGCTCTGCCGCGAGCCTCACGGCTGTCTTGAGGCCGGCGAAGGACAGGTCGCAGTCCTCGCGCTTGGCAAGCGGTGAGGGGAAGGTGAAGCGCGCCCGGTCGCCCTTGCGCGCAGCGGCCTCCACAGCCGGCCCGCCGGGATAGGCAAGGCCGAGGAGCTTTGCAGTCTTGTCGAACGCTTCGCCTGCGGCATCGTCGATGGTGCCGCCGAGCCTGCGATACTCCCCCACGCCCAACACGGCAATGAACAGCGCGTGGCCCCCAGACAGGAGCGCCACGCAATAGGGAAACGCCAAGCCTTCGGTGAGGCGCGGGGTCAAGACGTGCGCCTCCAGATGGTTGACGGCAATGAAGGGAAGGCCGGCCGCCTTCGCCAGGCCCTTGCCAAAGGTCGCGCCCACCAACAGCCCGCCCAGGAGGCCAGGGCCTGCCGTTGCAGCCACACAAGTGAGGTCGCCCACCCCAACGCCTGCCTCAGCGAGTGTGCGTGCGACCACCGCGTCGATGGTGTCGGCATGGGCGCGGGCGGCAATCTCGGGCACCACACCGCCGAAGGCTTCGTGCAGGTCGATCTGGCTCCACACCGTCTCGGCGACGATCCGTGCACTGCCAGGCGTGCCGGTGACGATGGCGGCCGCACACTCGTCGCAGCTGGTCTCGATCCCAAGGACGAGGGGCACGGTGCCATTGTCGGATGAGGGGCGTGCCGCAAAGGCTTTCTCTGCCGCGTGAGGCGCTTTAAGGTCTGGCTTTGACGAAGACATCGGCGTTGGGTTAGCGCGGAAAGCGGGCGGCTTCAATTTGAGTACAATCAAAATCGGCACGCGCGGCAGTCCGCTTGCGCTTGCACAGGCGCACATGGTTGCCGACCTCTTGCAGCGGTCGGGGCAGACGGAAACGGACATCGTCATCATCAAGACGACAGGCGACATGGTCTTGGACAGGCCGTTGTCCGAGGTGGGCGGCAAGGGCCTCTTCACCAAGGAGATCGAGGCGGCGCTGTTGGATGGGCGGATCGACTGCGCCGTTCACTCGGCGAAAGACCTTGAGACCGTCCTGCCGGGTCCCTTGATGCTGGCGGCCTTTCTGCCGCGAGAGGATGTGCGGGACGTTTTCATCGGCCGCGGCGGCGTCACTCTTGAGGGCCTTCCGGCAGGTGCTGTGGTGGGGACGGCCTCATTGCGGCGCCAGGCGCTGGTGCGGCGCGCCCGGCCTGACCTTCGCACCGAGGTGCTGCGCGGCAATGTGCAAACGCGTCTGCAAAAACTCTCTGATGGGGTGTGCGATGCCACCATGCTGGCGCTAGCTGGGCTGAAGCGCCTCGGCAAGGAGGATGTGGCAACGCAAATCCTCGGCACCGATGCCTTTCCGCCGGCCCTTGCCCAGGGGGCGATCGCCGTTCAAATCCGCCGCGACGATGCGGCAATGGCGGACGCCCTCGTTCCGTTGAACCACAGCGCCACTGAGGTCGCCGTCACCGCTGAGCGCGGGTTCCTGTCGGCGCTCGACGGCTCGTGCAGAACACCCATTGCGGGCCTTGCGACGGTGGATAGAGGCGTTGTCGCGCTCAAGGGCCTTGTGGCAAAGCCTGATGGCAGCCGGTTCGAAGAGACCGCCACCGAAGGCCCCGCCGATGACGCGGAGGCAGTGGGGCAGGAAGCCGGCAAGGCGTTGAGGAGCCGCATCGGCGAAGGGTTTTTCGAGACCGCATCGTGAGCCTCACCCTCGCCGTGACGCGGCCAGAACCGCAAGCGAGCGAGACCGCCAGCAAACTACGCGCCCTTGGCCATGACACCATCCTTTCGCCCCTCTTGCAGGTTGAGGCACTGGCGCCGCCAGGCACGCCCGACGGGCTGAGCGGCGTTTTATTGACGAGCCGAACCGCAGCACGCTTGCTGGCGGACTGGCCGGACTTCCACGCAACACCTTGCCTTTGCGTTGGGGCCGCAACGGCTGAGGAGGCGCGTGCGGCAGGGTTTGCCAGCGTGAGGGATGCCGGCGGGGATGTGGATGCCCTCCTCGCCATGGCCGTTCGCACAGGCAAAGGCCCGTTCGTCCATCTGGCCGGAGAGGCGCACACAGGCGACCTGGTGGAGCGGTTGGCCGAGGCCGGCGTCCGCGCACAAAGGCGGATCGTCTACCGCATGGTGGCAGCGGAATGTTTGCCGGAAGCGGGCAGGCTCGATGCGGTGCTTTTATACTCGCCCCGCACGGCGGAGGTGTTTCAACGCCTTGCCACTGTGCCGCCCTGGGTGTCGGCAACGGCTTTGGCGTTGTCAGCGGCCGTGGCTGTGCCTTTGAGGGGCCGGCGCGTCCTCCTCGCAGCGCGCCCCAACGAGGCGGCGTTGTTTGATCGGCTGCCCGATGTCGCACGCGCTTGAACGGGCGGCGGTCATGCTAACGTCTGTGGGGGCGCCGATGCGCCTAAGGGCTCTTGTGTATCTTGTGGTGTGGTGGCGGTGATGGTCGCGATTTTGGTGTTTTTGACCGTGGTGGTGCTGGCGGCAAGCGGTGCGGCTTGGCTCGCCGACCACCCTGGCACCGTCAGCTACGACTGGATGGGGACGACGGGGACGCTGTCGATCCTGGACGTTGCGATCCTTGCCGCGGGGCTGATGGTGGCAACGCTGGTGCTGGCGGAGATCGTGCTTGCCGGTATCAGAGGACCGCGAAGGCGCAGGCAAAGGCGCCAGGCGCAAAACCTGAAGCGCGGCGTTGCAGCCTTCTCAGACGCGCTGATTGCGCTTGCGGCAGGGGAAAGGCGGACGGCAGAGCGTCAGGGCCTCAGTGCTACACGGCTGTTGCCGGACGCGCCTGCCGTCGACTTGTTGAATGCCCAACTCTCCCAACTCGCGGGCGACGGAGAGGGCGCGAAGGGGCGCTTCCAGGCCCTTTCGCGCGAGCCTGAAACGCAGCTTGTGGGCCTTCGCGGACTTCACGTTGAAGCGCTGCGGGCGGGGGACCTTCCTGCGGCCCGCGCCCACGCCCGCGCCGCCCACGCCTTGGACGGGACGGTGCCCTGGGCCGCGCAAGCCGCTTTCGATGCGGCAACGGCGGAGCGAAACTGGACCGAAGCGTTCGACGTTCTGGAGCGCAATCTGAAGGCGCGCATCATCGACAAAGGAGCCGCACGCAGGCTTCGCGCCGTACTCTTGACCGCCGAGGCGCGCGATTGTCTCAGCCACGACCGACCCCGCGCCGGCAAGCTTGCGCTTGAGGCTCACGGCCTTGCCAAGGACCTTGTGCCAGCCGCCGTCACCGCGGCCGATGCCCTTGGCGAAAAAAGCCGTCGCCAGGCAGAGAGCGTTCTGGAAGAAACGTTCAGGGTGTTCCCGCACCCGGAGATCGCTTCCGCCCATGCCACGCTGCCTGGCGCGCAGACGGGCCAGGACGCGGTGCGTCGTGCCGGTGCGCTGGCAAACCTTGCCAAGGGCCACCTTGAGGGGGCGTTGGCGCTGGCAAAGGCTGCCTTGACGGCCCGTCAGTTCGATGCTGCGCGGGAGGCGTTGCGCCCGTTCCTGGACAACGGTCCGCCGCAAAGGGTGTGTGCGCTGATGGCCGAGATCGAAGCGGCACAGCACGGCGATGAGGCGCGAGTCCGTTTATGGCTGATCCGCGCGCTCAAAGCCCCTCGCGACCCCGTCTGGATTGCCGATGGCGTGGTCTCAGCCGAGTGGGACGCCGTCTCCCCGGTCACAGGGGTGTTGGACCGGTACGAGTGGCGCATTCCCTATGATGGTGTGGCGGCGGCAACAGTGATTGACCTGACCGCCCTTGGCACGGACGCAGCTGCCGCTTTGCCTGCGCGATCAAGCGAGGACGGGCACGATCACGCCCACCCGTCCGTCCCCGTCACAGGCCCCTGAGCGGTTATTCGGCGGCGATGGAAACAGGGTCAGGCTGCGTCTTGCAGGCTTCGATCTTCGCGTCGATGGCACCAAGAACCGTCTGCGCGAAAGGCCCAGTGTGCGCATAGGCCGCCAGCGACATGAAGACGGCTTCCAGCGAGCGTGTGTCGCGGCGGATGGCGTGAAGCACCGTCCCCCAATAAAGGCGCTTGCCCGAGCGGGCGGCGATCCCCATCGCCCAGGAGAGGCGCATCACGAAGACGGCGTTCTTCCAAAAGCCTGAGCGCAGAACGTCGATGTCGGCGTGGTCGAATTTCAACAGGTCGGCGAGCCGGCGCACGCGCTTGTGGTAGGCGTTCAAGTCATAGGTGCGCGCCACGACGGTGCGGAAATCTCTCAGAATCTCCTCGCGTGGGCGCAACGTCTCGAAGTTGAGGCCTTGGGTGCACTGGTCGGCCGTCATGTTTGAGGCCGTGGCGTCGGCCAACGGTGCAGGGTGAAGGCGGCCTTCGCGCGCAAGGCGACGCGTGAGTTCGGTTTCGGGCAGAGCATAAAGGAGGCCCACCATGGCAACAGGAATGGCCGCCTCTTCGATCAGGTCCGCAACGGCATCGCCAACGGCGCCCTTTTCTTCATCGAACCCGACGATGAAGCCTGCCAGAACCGCCAAGCCGTGGTCGTAGACACGGTGCACACTCTGGGCAATGTCACGCTTGGTGTTCTGTTTTTTCTTCGTGGCGGCAAGGACATCAGCGTCGGGACTCTCGATCCCGATGAAGACGCCGATGAAGCCCGCCTTCGACAGCATCGCCATCAGGTCCTTGTCGTCGGCAAGGTTGAGCGAGGCTTCGGTGGAGAAGTCGAACGGGCGATTGCGCTCCTCCTGCCAGCGGATCAGCTCGGGCAGGAACGCTTTCACCGCCTTCTTGTTGCCGATCAGATTGTCGTCCACGAAATTGATGTGGCCGCGGTAGCCAAGGTCGTAGATGGCATCGAGCTCTGCGAGGATTTGCTCGTTCGTCTTGGTGCGCGGGCGACGGCCGAACAGCTCGATAATGTCGCAGAATTCGCAGGTGAAGGGGCAGCCGCGGGAGTACTGTACCGTCATCTGCAGGTACTTGGAGCGGTTCAGCAGTTCGAACCGCGGGATAGGCGACTGGGTGACGTCGGCCTTATATTTTTCGGCCTCCAACCGCACCTGTTCCACGCCCGCGCGCCAGGCGGCGATGAACTCGTCGATGACGCCTTCCGCCTCGCCCACCACCACAAAGTCGGCATGGGTGTAAAGGTGTGAGCTCGACATCACGTCGGGCCCGCCGACCGCGACCTTCTTGCCCAGCGACTGCGCCCACTCCACCATCTGCAACAGATCGCTGCGCTGGGGCAGCATGCCGCCCGTCATCACGAGGTCGCAGTCCAGAATGTCGGCGTCGGTCAGATCCTCCACGTTGCGGTCCACGATGCGCACAGGCCAGTCGCCCGGCAGCATGGCGGCAACGGTGGCGAGCCCTAACGGCGGCATGGGGTACTCGGCGCCATAAAGGCGCGAGGTGGACTCGAACGACCAGAACGAGCCGCCCATGAATTTGGGGTGGACCATGAGCACCCGCGGCGGATCGGTGCGCGGCGTCAAATCCCCGGTGTCCCAATGCGGTTTGGTCTCAGCGCTGTCGGCCATGACGATCCAATCCAATACTCACCCGTTGCGCTTACACCTATAGCGGTAAACGCAGAAGTCGTCATGGGGTGCTGTGTCCAAGCTGGCCTCATGGCATAAAGATTTCTTTATATCATTGCGCGGAGGTCTGCGCAGCCCTATACACCGCTCGACCAACACGGGAATTCGTCATGAGTGCCGCGAGCGCGAACTACGTCGTCAAAGACATTGGCCTGGCCGACTACGGCCGCACGGAAATCGGGATCGCCGAGGTGGAAATGCCCGGTCTGATGGCCGTGCGCGAGGAAAACGCCGAGGCCAAGCCGCTGAAGGGCGCGCGCATTGCCGGCTCCTTGCATATGACGATCCAGACCGCGGTGCTCATCGAAACGCTGACGGCCCTTGGCGCCGAGGTGCGCTGGGCGTCCTGCAACGTCTTTTCTACCCAGGACCATGCGGCCGCCGCCATTGCCGCCACCGGCGTCCCCGTCTTTGCCGTAAAGGGTGAGACGCTGGACGAGTACTGGGCCTATGCCGACCGCATCCTGGACTGGGGCGACGGCGAGACCTGCAACATGATCCTCGACGATGGCGGCGATGCGACGCTTCTCGTCATGCTGGGTGCCGAGGCTGAGACCGACAAGAGCGTTCTCGACAACCCGAAGAATGAGGAAGAAGAGGCGCTGTTCGCCACCATCCGCGCGCGCCTTGAGCAGGACCCCACCTTCTACTCGCGCTGCCGCGATGCCATCCGCGGTGTGTCCGAGGAGACCACCACGGGCGTCCTTCGTCTCTATCAGCTTGAGAAAAAGGGCGAACTGCCGTTCCCGGCCATCAACGTGAACGACAGCGTCACGAAGTCAAAATTCGACAACAAGTATGGCTGCCGTGAAAGCCTGGTGGACGCCATCCGCCGCGGGACCGATGTGATGATGGCCGGCAAGGTTGCCGTGGTGTGCGGCTATGGCGATGTGGGCAAGGGCTCTGCCGCATCGCTCGCAGGGGCAGGCGCGCGTGTCATTGTCACCGAGATCGACCCCATTTGTGCCCTTCAGGCCGCGATGGACGGGTTCGAAGTGGCAACGCTCGAGGATGCCGCGCCCCGCGCCGACATTGTGGTGACGGCGACGGGCAACAAGGACGTTGTCACCGCCGACCATATGCGCGCCCTGAAAGACATGGCGATCGTGTGCAATATCGGCCACTTCGACAATGAGATTCAGGTCCAGGCTCTGCGCAACATGAAGTGGAAGAACGTCAAGCCGCAGGTGGACTTGATCGAGTTTCCTGACGGCAAGCGCATGATCCTTCTGTCAGAAGGCCGCCTTGTGAACCTTGGCAATGCCACGGGGCACCCTTCGTTCGTGATGTCCGCCTCCTTCGCCAACCAGACGCTGGCGCAGATCGAGCTTTGGCAGAACGGCGGGAAGTATGAAAACAAAGTTTACGTGCTTCCCAAGCATCTTGATGAGAAGGTGGCTGAGCTTCACCTTGCCAAACTCGGCGCGAAGCTGACGCAACTGACCGAAGAGCAGGCGTCTTACATTGGTGTTGATGGCAACGGGCCGTTCAAAACAGAGCAGTACCGCTATTGAGCAAACCGCCGTACACGCCGCTTGCCGCATCCTTGCCGGCCAGCGTCCCCTTCGTGGGGCCTGAAGCGCAGGAGCGGCAGCGCGGCCAGACCTTTCGCGCCCGCCTCGGCGCCAACGAAAGCGCCTTTGGCCCATCGCCAAAGGCGATCGAAGCGATGGCGGACGCGGCCACAGCGGTCTGGCAGTACGGCGACCCTGAGAACCACGACCTTAAGGCAGCGCTCTCCCGCCACCAAGGCGTGGCAGTGGAGCGCATTGCGGTGGGGGAGGGGATCGACGGCCTCCTTCAGGTGATCGCGCGGCTCTTCACCGACCTTAAGACGCCGGTCGTCACCTCGGCGGGCGCCTACCCCACCTTCGTCTACCATGTGAATGGGTTCGGCGGCCGCCTCGTCACCGTGCCCTACAAAGACGACAAGGAAGACCCCGAAGCCCTTGCGAAAGCGGCGAGGGACAACGGCGCCGCGCTCGTCTACTTTGCCAATCCCGACAACCCCATGGGCACCTGGCACAGCGCCGAGGCGGTGGAGGCGCTGCTTGCAGGCCTTGGCGAAAACACCGTCCTTTGCCTTGACGAAGCCTATGTGGAGTTCGCCCCTGAGGGCACTGCCCCGCCCTTGGCCCTTGAAGATCCGCGCCTCATCCGCCTGCGCACCTTTTCCAAGGCGTACGGCATGGCGGGTGCGCGTGTGGGCTACGCGGTCACCAGCCCCGAACTCGCCAAAGCGTTCGACAAGGTGCGCAATCATTTCGGCGTGAATAGAATTGCCCAGGCAGGGGCCCTCGCAGCCCTTGCGGACGAGGCCTACCTTCACCGCGTCAAGGCCCATGTGTCCGCCGCCAAGGCGCGCATTGCGGAAATCGCCAAGGCCCACGGCCTCAGCCCCATCGACAGCGCCACCAACTTCCTCACCCTCGACGTGGGTGCGGACGGTGATGCCGCACGCCGCCTCGTTGTCGCGCTTGCCGACAGGGGCGTTTTCGTACGCATGCCCTTTGTTGCGCCCCAGGACCGGTGCATCCGCGTGACCGCGGCCCCCGACGCGATGCTCGATGTCTTCGAGGCGGAGATCGGGCCCGCGGTCAATGCGACCTTTCCCAGCGCCGATGCGGGCCTTGCGGTCCGAGCCGGCTGAAGACCGCCAGACCCGAGATCAGTTTTGGCACAGCCGGAATGGTCTGCGTCCAATAAAGCTGTTCATTATCAAGTGACTAGAGCATCCTGCGTCCGTACGGCCGCAGATAAGATGCTCTATTCCCTAAGATGAGAGCGGTTATCTTGCGGTCCGATGTTTCCATCTGACCGCAAACCGCTCTGGAGGATCTCATCTGGGTCTGGGAAGACGCGCGATGCTCTGAAGCACTAGGGTCGAGCCGCCGCGTCGTGGTATGCGAGCCCCCTCGTTCATTCGAAGGGTTCGCGTATGTTTAAGTATTCCTTCATTGCCACACTCGCCTCTGCTGCGCTCGCCGCAGGCGGCGGATTTGCCTTGGCGCAGGACGGTCTTGGCGATGATGCCAACGTTGCCGTCACCCGCGTCACGCTTCTGACGGGCGGTCTTGCCCATGTTGAGGGCCGCATGGGGTCCGCCGGCGAGGTGATGCGCCTTGCCGTGGAACGCCCCCAGGTGGCCGACGTTCTGCGCACGCTTGTGGTGACGGGGAGCGCCCCTGTGGTCTCGGTGGATCTTGAGGCAGCCGAGCCCGTCGGCGAGCGCTCCGTCACAGGCCGGCTGTTGGCAGGCGACCTTGCCGATCCTGAAACCGTGCTCACCTCCCTCATCGGCGAGGCCGTGGATTTGCGCGGCGGTACAAACGAATTGTCGGGGCGCCTCCTTGCCTTCAACAGGGTCCTCATTCCTGGCGAAGGGGAGGCCGGCGAAAAGCCTGGCGTGCGGGTGGCCGTTGCCACCGCGGAGGGCCGCGTTGCCTACGCGACCTTCCCCTCACTGGAGTCGCTCTCCATCGAAGGCGCGGCCGTCGAAACGCGCATGGCAGGCGTTGTCCCCGCCCTTGGCGCAACGGTCGACCCTGGCAGGCGGGACCTTCTGGTGCGCCTGGCGGAGCCAGCAGAGGCGGGCTTTTCCTTTGTCGTCCCCACAACGGTGTGGCGCCCGTCCTACCGTGCGCTGATTGCCGATGATGGCGAGGTTTCCTTGCAAGGCTGGGCAACGCTGGAAAACACCACGGGGCTCGACTGGTCCGGCGTCGACCTTAGGCTCGGCGTCGGCACCCCGGTCGCCTACAGCCAGGACGTTTACGCCCCGCTGCGCACCTCTCGCCCCGTCGCGCCGTTCCAGGTCGGCCGCACCGCAAGGACGGCCGATATCCCCGCCGAAGAGCGTGATCTTTTCGCCGGCGAGGCTGAAGCCATGGCGCCTGCGCCCTCGGCCGTCATGGGCCGCGCCTTTGCACGGCAAAGGCCGATGGCCATGCAAGACCAGGCGGCCGACCTCGTCACGGGCGGGCCCGCCAATGCCGGCAGCGCCAGCACGGTCTTCCCGGTTGCGGGCCAGATCGACCTTGCCTCGGGGCGCACATTGTCCGTGCCGTTCCTGTCGGCGTCGGAAACGGTGGACAGGGTTGTCTTCCTGGATCGCGTGGCCGGTGGCGCGCCCATGGATGCGCTCGAAATGTCGTTCGACCCCGAAGCCACCGTCCCAGGCGGTCTCGTCGCGGTCTACGATGGCGACAGTTTTGCCGGCGATGCGCGATTTGCCGGCGCCGACGGGGGCGAGGTTCGCATTCTCCCCTTCGCCCTTTCGGCAAATTTTGATGTGCGTGTGACGGGCGATGGGCGGCAGACCTTGTCGCGCGCCTCCTTCGCAGAGGGTGCCTTCCGAGTCACCCGGGAGGTGGTGACGGAGACGACGTTCTCACTCACCGCCGATGAGGCCGTCACCTTCGTGGCGGACGAATCGCGCGTCTCCAACGAGACGATGGACGTTGAGGCTCCGGACGGCGTGAACGTCGACCTCACCCGTCTCGGGCGCGACAGGGTGCGGCTGCGCGCTGACCTTCCCGAGGGGCGCAGCGAGATTGTCGTGCGTGGGACGCGGCCGTTGATGGAGTATTACGGCGTCGGCGACGTGCCGCCCAACATCATCGAAGAGGTGCTATCGGTGGGCGGCGTGGTGGACGCGGACACCCGCCAACGGTTGATGGCCATTGCGGCCCTGCGCGCGCAAATCGCTGGCATCGACCGCCGAGTTGCCACCATCGAGGCCGACATTGCCGACCTTCGCGTGGCCGTTGCCGCCGACCGCGAAAACCTAGAAGCCATCGACGTGAAAACGCCTGAAGGCGCGCGCGTGCGCAAGCGCATTATCGAGCGCGGCGACCTGATCGACACCGCCTTGCAGGAGCTGCGCAACCTCCGCCGCGACAAGCTGGAGGCTGAGCGGACCCTGCGCGGCGGCTGAATCTGGCGCGGTTTGCGGTCAGATGGAAACATACGATCGTAAGAAAACCGCTCTACTTCAAAGGAGTAGAGCATCTTATCTGCGTCGGTATGGATGCAGGATGCGCTAGCGGCCTGACCCGCCTGAGCGCACCACAGGCCGAACCCGCCCGTCAGCGCCAATCAAGTTGGGTGAGGACGGGCGGATGAAGCTGCGCGGCTCCGTCACAAAGGAATCGCGCGCGCCACCTGCCTGCTCGGACGCAAGGAAGGGCTGGTTGAGGCCGCGACCGGGCACAAGGTCGTCGTCATAGACGACGCCATTCTGGTAGGAGAGTTGCGTGTCGCCGAACACGCTTTGCGCCGCCACCGGCGTTGCGGCCACCGCCAGCGCCGTTCCCACCGCAAATACAATACGCATCACTCAGTCACCCCTTGTTCGGCGGGCGTCCGGGCGGTCTCGCCCGAAAACCCGGTTGCGCGAGGATTGTGCACTTTTGGTGTAGGTGCGGTTAACCCTAACCGATCTTGGCGCCCGAACGCAGCGCTTGGTGCTGCGATGGCTCGTGTGGGGTGGCAGCGACGGCACCGCGCGCCACATTCAAACGGCTGCATAGCGTTCGCGCCTTGCGAAAGAACAGGAGCTTCACCCATGGATGTCGAACTCACCGTCTACCTTTCAGGCGAGATCCATACAGACTGGCGCGAGACCATCGCGGAAGGGATCGACGAGGCGGACCTTCCCGTCACGCTGACTGGCCCCATCACCGATCACGATGCATCGGACGATTGCGGCGTCGCGATCCTCGGCGGTGAGGACAGCAGCTTCTGGAAGGACCACAAAGGCGCCAAGTTGAATGCCATCCGCACCCGCACGCTGATTGGCGAGGCGGATCTTGTGGTTGTCCGTTTTGGCGAAAAATACCGCCAGTGGAACGCTGCCTTCGATGCAGGCTTCGCGGCAGCGCTCGGCACCCCATACATCGTCATGCACTCCAAGGAGCATGCCCACGCCTTGAAGGAAGTGGACGCTGACGCCTACGCTGTGTGCGAAACGCCCGAACAGGTGGTGGCGATGCTGCGCTATATCACCCGCGGCGAACTCGTGCGCCCATCGCCACCCCTGTCCCTCGTGCGCTGAGGCGCCTGCGGCCGTGCAGCTCCTTCCGCGCGCCATCGGCCGCGCACTCGTCGCTGTTGTCGTTGCCGGGACGCTCCTTGCGACCCCGGTGGCTGCGGCGGAACGGGTTCTCGTCTTTGCCGCCGCCAGCTTGAAAAACGCACTGGATGAGATTGCCGAAGGCTACACGGCGGAGACGGGCGACACTGTGGTGGTGTCGTTCGCAGGGTCCTCCTCCCTCGCACGGCAGATCCTTCAAGGGGCGCCTGCGGACGTGTTCATCTCAGCCAACCCTTTGTGGATGGAGGCCGTCGCAGAGGACGGGCTGATCGACCCAGCCTCCCGCCTCGACCTGTTGGGCAACACGCTGGTGCTGGTTGCCGGTGCGGGCACCGCCGACACGGCGCCCGTCACTTCACGGACCGACGTCTTAGGCCTTCTTGATGGCGGTCGGCTGGCGATGGCCCTCGTGAATGCCGTACCTGCAGGGATTTACGCCAAGGCGAGCCTTGAAAGCCTCGGCCTATGGCAAGCGGTTGCGCCTCATGTGGCACAGGCTGACAATGTACGCGCCGCCCTTGCCCTCGTCGCCCTCGGCGAGGCACCGCTGGGGATCGTCTATGCCACCGATGCTGCCGCAGAGCCCGACGTTGTGGTGGTCGGCACCTTCGCGCCATCAAGCCACCCGCCCATCGTCTACCAGGCCGCTGCCTTGGCGGGCAGCGAGGCGGGCGCGCGGTTTGTTGACCACCTGGTTGGCGAGGCGGCGGGCGCCATCTTCCAACGCCATGGCTTCACCCCCCTTGCGGACGCGGCCGGTCCAGACTAACGCGGCGCGATGGACATCCTGAGCCCTGCGGAGTGGGAGGCGGTCTCCCTTTCGCTGCGCGTATCCATTGTGGCAACGCTGGTCAGCCTGCCGCTTGGCGTTTTCGTGGCCTACGCGCTTGCACGCTGGTCGTTCCCAGGCAAAACGCTCCTCAATGGTGCGGTCTATCTGCCGTTGATTCTGCCGCCTGTGGTGACGGGGTATCTGCTGCTTGTGACCTTCGGCACCCGCGGGCCTGTGGGAAGCCTGTTGGCGGAGGTGGGGATCGTCTTTGCCTTCCGCTGGACAGGAGCGGCGTTGGCGGCGGGGATCATGGCGTTTCCCTTGATGGTGCGGGCGATACGCCTGTCCATCGAGGCGGTGGACCCCAAGCTTGAGGCAGCGGCCGCCACCTTGGGTGCGCCGCGCCTGTTCGTGTTTGCAACCGTGACTCTGCCATTGATCCTGCCGGGGATTATTGCAGGGGCAATCCTTGGATTTGCCAAGGCGATGGGGGAATTCGGCGCCACCATCACCTTCGTCTCCAACATTCCGGGGGAGACGCAGACGCTGCCGTCGGCCATTTACACCTTCCTCCAGGTGCCTGGGGGTGAGCCAGCAGCATTCCGCCTCGTGGTGATCTCCGTCATCGTTGCGATGGTCGCCCTCATTGCAGCCGAGTTCGTGGCACGGCGGATTGCGCGGCGGGTGGCGGGGTCATGAGCCTTTCGGTCGCGCTCTCCCACGCCTTTAAAGGGTTCGCGCTGGATGTGGCGTTCCAGGCGCCGAGGGGGATCACGGTGCTGTTTGGCCGCTCGGGCTCCGGCAAGACGACGCTCATCAACGCTGTTGCGGGGCTGTTGAAGCCTGACCGGGGCCGCGTTGCCGTGGACGACTGGGTTCTGGTGGACACGGCCGATGGTCGCTTCCTGCCGCCGCACCGACGGCGCCTGGGCTACATTTTCCAGGACGCCCGCCTCTTCCCTCACATGACGGTGCAGAAAAACCTCCTCTACGGGCGCCGCTTTGCCCCGCGCGGTGCGCCGCGGATGCCTCTTGAGGCGGCGGTGGAGATGCTGGACATCGGCCCATTGCTCCACAGGCGCCCTGGCGAGCTTTCGGGCGGTGAGAAACAGCGCGTTGCCATCGGGCGGGCCCTGTTGGCAGAGCCGCGCCTGATTTTGGCGGACGAGCCGTTGGCCTCTCTGGATGCAGCGCGCAAGGCGGAGATTCTGCCTCACTTCGAGCGGCTGCGCGATGAGGTGTCGGTGCCGATCCTCTACGTCACCCACGCCGTTGAAGAGGTGGCGCGCCTAGCCACCACCGTTGTCACCCTCGAGGCGGGCCGTGTGGCCCATCAGGGGCCTGCCGTCAGCGTTCTTGGTGACCCGATGGCAACCCCAGTCGGCGTGCGTGCCGCCGGCGCGCTCCTGGAGGCAACGGTGGTTGCCCATCACGACGATGGTTTGAGCGAGCTCGACGCCGGCGGCGCGAGGCTTTACCTCGCCAGAGTGGCCCAGCCGCCAGGGCGTAAGGTGCGTGTGCGCATTGCCGCCCACGAGGTCATCTTGTCCCGCGGCGCCCCTGAAGGGTTGTCGGCACTGAACGTTCTGGCAGGGGTGGTCGAGGCCATCCGTCCTGGCGAGGGGCCAGGTGCCATCGTCTCCGTGCGCACCAGGGCGGGGACGGTGCTTGCAAGGGTGACGCGCCGCTCGGTGGACGCTTTGGGGCTTGCGCCAGGCAGTCCTTGCCACGCCATCATCAAGACGGTGGCCATCGCCTCGCAAGATATTGGAGCGGGGTGAGGGCGAGAAAGCCTGGCTGTTATCGCCCGCAGCGCGCCAAGCTGTCGCTGGTCGAGGGCGCCAGCTCCACTAGTGTTGAGCGCTGATGAGGATCAGGGACCGCTCACGATTATGATCGGGTTTTCGTTGCGACCAACGGTGTTTGTGATGGCGGCCATGGTGGCGGTGATGTTCGCGTCAGCCGCGCATGCGAGCGAGGCGGCTTGGGCGGCGCTTCGCGAAGGGGGCGCCGCTGCGATCATGCGGCACGCTCTGGCGCCTGGGACAGGCGATCCGCCAAACTTCAAGCTGGGTGAGTGTGCCACGCAGCGCAACCTCGATGAGCGGGGCAGGACCCAAGCGCGGGCCATCGGACAAGCGTTCCGGGAAAACGGCGTTGTCGTGGACAGGGTCCTTTCCAGCGCATGGTGCCGCTCGACGGAGACGGCGCAACTCCTCGGCCTTGGCGAGGTGGAGACGTTTGCGCCGCTGAACTCCTTCTTTGCCGATCGCACCACCCGGCAGCAGCAGACCGACGCAACGGCTGCATTTCTCGCCCAATTGCCGGAAGGGGTTACACCCGTCCTGGTCACGCACCAGGTGAACATCACCGCCTTGACGGGCCGGTTCGCGTCATCGGGCGAGATTGTCGTGATCACGGTGGCCGATGATGGTGCCGTCGATGTGGTGGGCGACATCAACATCCGCTGGTAGCGGGAGTGGAGGACTTATGAGGATCACGCGACGGGCCTTCACCGCCGGAACACTTGCTGCCACGACGGGGCTGGTTGCCTGGCGCCCCGCCCATGCGGCAAGCGATGAGATGCGCACCATTCCGTCCTCGGGCGAGGCAGTGCCGGTGATCGGGCTTGGCACCTGGATCACCTTCAATGTAGGCGGGGATCCGCAGCTCCTTGAACGCTCCACCGACGTCATGCGCGCCTTCTTCGATGAGGGCGGCGGGCTGATTGATTCCTCGCCCATGTATGGTTCCGCACAGAACACGCTCGGCCACGGGCTGAGCGCACTCGGCAGGCCCGAGAGGTTGATGTCGGCCGACAAGGTGTGGATCCGCGGCGAGGCGGATGGCGTGGCGCAAATTGAACAGTCGCGTGCCAACTGGGGTGTGCCGACGTTCGACCTCCTCCAGGTGCACAATCTGGTCGACTGGCGGACCCATCTTGAGACGTTGTTAGACATGAAGGCGGGGGGCGCGCTGCGATATGTCGGGGTGACAACATCCCACGGTCGGCGCCACGGCGATCTGGAGCAAATCCTTGCCGGTCAGCCGGTGGACTTCGTCCAGCTGACCTACAACGTTCTTGATCGGCGGGTGGAGGATCGCCTCTTGCCACTTGCCAGCGAGCGGGGGATCGGCGTCATCGTCAACCGGCCGTTCCGGCAGGGGAGGCTGATCGACCGCTTTGAAGGTGAGCCGCTGCCTGGAATCGCCGGGGAGCTGGGTGCGCAGACCTGGGCGCAGCTTCTGTTGAAGTTCGTCATCTCCCACCCTGCTGTGACGGTGGCGATCCCCGCCACGACGAACACGCAGCATGTGGCCGAAAACAAAGCCGCCGCCCGCGGCCCATTGCCGGACGAGGCGGGCCGGCAGGAGATCGCGCGCTACTGCGCATCGCTTTGATGGAAACGTGGCTCACCTATAGGCCGCGTGATTTTCTCCTGTTTTCGCCAGACACTTACTGGCGCTTGTTCGAAACAACCAACGCCGCGCTGTGGCCGCTGCCGCTGCTGGCGGCGCCTTTGTTGGTTGTTCTGTTCGCGTGGGCAGCGACAGGACGGCGGTTGCCAGGTATCGCGCTGGCCTTGGCGCTAGGGGTGAGCTGGGTGGTTGTCAGCGAGGCTTTTCTTGCTGCGCGGTACGAGTCGATCAACTGGGCCGTTGCCTATGTCAGGCCGATCTTCATTGTCGAAGCCGCGCTTCTCGCCACACTCGGTCTGCGGCTATGGTTTCCTGCAACGGGGGTGCGGCTTTGGGTCGGCGGCGGCCTGATCGCCCTTGCCGCCGCCTATCCGCTGGTCGGCCTTGCTGCGGGCCGGCCATTGTCCGAGGCGGAGGTGTTTGCCGTCGCCCCCGACCCGACGGCGATCGCAACGCTCGGGGTGCTCTTAGCCGCACGGCCGTCTTGGGCGGGCGGGATTCTCGCAGCGCCGCCGATCCTCTGGCTGGTCGTTTCTGCGGTGACGTTGCACACCATGGAGGAGATGACGTTCATCGTTCCATCGGTCGTCGCCGCGATCGCCTTCATATCGCTGCTCATGCTGCGCGGCCGCGCGCCAGGTTAGAGCATCCTGCGCCGGTGGGCTATTTCACCAGCAAAATCGGGACCTTGCAGCCGCGCACCAGCTCAAGGCTTGTGGAGCCGACAAAGAGCTTGCGCAGGCGGGTGTGGCCGGAAGCACCCATGACCACGTGGTCGAAGGGGGTCTCCTCCACCAGGCGGCTCAGCACCTCCTCCGGCTGGCCGGACAGGCGTTCGGTGGCCGCATCAATGCCCGCAGCGCCGAGCATTGCCCGCGCGTCTTCAAGGCCCTTCTTTGCGGCCGGCGTGTCCGACCCCACCGTGACGATGGTGATCGCGAGGCCATGATGGAGCGAACTGCGCGCCACATAGTCCACCGCGCGCATGGCGCTGGGGCTGGCATCATAGGCGATGAGGACACGCTCCACAGGCCGGAAGGCGCGCGAGGCGATGAAGAGGGGCTTTGACGTCTCGCGCATGACGCGATCAAGGTTCGAGCCGAGGTGGCCTTTGGCAAAGTCAGCCGCCTCGCCCCGTTTGCCGATGAGGATCAGCTCCGCCTCGTCCGCCTTTTCGCCGATGGCCTCGATGAGGTCGCCATAACGAAGGTGGACGGTGGTCGGGACGTTCTTCTCGTCCAATATCTCCTTGGCGTCTTCCAGGATGGCGCGGCCGCGCTGGACGACGAGCTTGGAGCGCTGCTCGTCAAGCTCCGACAACTCTTTCAACAAGGCTGAGCGTGCGCCCAGCGCGATGGACCCTGAGAGGTCGCCGTCATGGCCGGTCTCGCGGCGGCCGAGCACATGCATCAGCTCCACGGAAAGCCCCGTCCTCTCAGCGATCCATGCGGCATGGTCGCAAACACTTCGTGAGTAGATGGAGCCGTCCACCAGCGCGATCAGCTTGGCCGTCATGGTCTTGTCTCTCCCCAATCGTCGTCGGCGTGCCGCTCTGTCAAATCGAGCATCAGTGCTGCTCCAGAACGGCGCCGGGTTTGTCGTGCACGGCAAGACGGTCGACAATGGTCTCGGACGCCTCGTTCATGCCGATCACCTCCACCTGTGCACCCTCTCGGCGAAACTTCAGGACGGCCATGTCCAGCGCGGCCACCGATGATATGTCCCAAATGTGCGCGCCACTGACATCGATCACCACGCGCTCCACCGCCTCCTTGAAGTCGAACGCGCGCATAAAGGCCTCTGCGGACGCAAAGAACAGTTGGCCTTCCACAGTGTAGGTCCTCACGCGCCCTTCGTTGGAAACCGATGAGGTCACGCGGAAGAGCTGGGCGATTTTCCCGGCAAAGAAGATGCCCGACAGCAGAACGCCCATCAAAACGCCGATGGCAAGATTGTGGGTGAGGACGACAGTGACGACGGTGGCCAGCATCACCACGGACGATGATTTGGGGTGCGTGCGCAACGCCTTGATGGACGACCAGGAGAACGTGCCGATGGACACCATGATCATGATGGCGACGAGCGCGGCCATCGGGATCTGCGCCACACGGTCGCCAAGCACCACCACCATGATGAGCAAAAACACACCTGCGGCAAAGCAGGACAGACGGCCTCGTCCGCCCGATTTGATGTTGATGATCGACTGGCCAATCATCGCGCAGCCCGGCATGCCGCCAATGAAGCCTGTGAGGATGTTGGCCGCGCCTTGCCCAACGCACTCCTGGTTGCGGTTGGATGTGGTGTCGGTGAGGTCGTCGACGATGTTGGCCGTCATCAGGCTTTCAAGCAGGCCCACCACCGCCACCGCGGCCGCATAGGGCAGGATGATCATCAGCGTTTCGAAGGTGAGCGGCACGTCGGGGATCAAAAACATCGGCAGCGTGTCAGGAAGTTCGCCCATATCGCCGACGGTACGCACATCCCAGCCGAACGCCATAACGAGCGCCGTCAAGACAATGATGGCGACAAGGGGCGAGGGGATCGCCTTGGTGAGGTGTGGGAAGAGATAGATGATGAGGAGCCCGCCGGCCACGAGCGGATAGGTGAGCCAGGGCACGTCGATCAGTTCAGGCAGCTGGGCCATGAAGATGAGGATCGCAAGGGCGTTGACGAACCCTGTCATCACTGAGCGCGACACGAACCGCATCAGTTGTCCCAGCTTCGCCACCCCTGCGAGCACTTGCAGGAGCCCGGCCAGAACCGCTGTGGCGAGGAGGTATTCAAGCCCGTGGTCCCTGACCAGCGTGACCATGAGGACGGCCGTCGCCGCTGTGGCCGCCGAGATCATGCCCGGCCGCCCGCCGGCGATTGCGGTGACGACGGCGATGGAGAAGGACGCGTAAAGGCCGACCTTGGGATCGACGCCAGCAATGATGGAAAAGGCGATGGCTTCGGGGATGAGGGCAAGGGCGACCACCAGACCGGACAAGATGTCGCCGCGAATATTGCCCAGCCACTGATTGCGGTAGGCCACAAGTGAGAACATGAGCGCGAGGTTCCTGTTCGGTCCAGAGGACCGTGATGCGGATGGGTGTCACAAGGGGTGGGGCTCGCCCTTGGGCTTTGGCGGCGGCTTTCGCGACCAACATCCTTGCCCCAGACGATGTGCGGATGGGTTCTTCAATAACCGGACCATACACCCGCGCAAACCATGAACCTAGCCTTGCATGGCAGACCCCCGCCACGGCTCGGATGCGGGCCTTGTTGGTGCAAGGGATGTGCAGCACGCTCGGCCGGGGCGCGGGATGTCACCTTGACGGTTGCTCACCCGTCATAGGGGTGAATGCAACGCAACAGGATCATGGCGATGGCAAACTCTGCTCCCATCCACCACGAAAAGACCATTCCCGGAATCATGCAACATCTTGGACGCACCCCCGGCTTGATGCATGAGGCGGGGCTTGACCCCAACCTTTCCAACCTCATCGAATTGCGCATCAGTCAGATCAACGGGTGTGCCTACTGTGTGAAGATGCATGCCAGCGATGCGCGCAAGGCGGGCGAAACCAACAACCGGTTGGATCGACTTGCCGTTTGGCGGCATGTGAGTGACTTTACCGACGCGGAGAAGGCGGCCTTTGCTTGGGCGGAGGCGCTGACCGTTCTCAACCTTGATGCGGACTATAAGCCGCTGCGAACCACACTGCGTGAATACTATTCTGAGGACATGATCTCACTCATCACCACATCGGTTGCCATGATCAATCTTTGGAATCGGGTTCAGGTCTCGACGCACTGACATGGAGAATTCGAACAAACTTGCACAGTTCGAGGAGGCGTGCCCCCAACTCTTGGGGGTCGCTTTCCGCTTGCTCGGGTCGATGGCGGAGGCCGAAGACGCTGTCCAGGATACGGCAGCGCGCTGGTTTGCGCAGGATGTGTCCGGCATCGACCAACCGATCGCCTGGCTGACACGTGTGTGCACCAACCGCTGCCTCGATATTCTGCGCTCTGCGCGCGTCAGCCGGACGGACTATGTGGGACCTTGGCTGCCCGATCAGATCCAGCTGGTCGACGGTCCGAGTGTGGATGAACAGCTGGAGATCTCATCAAGCCTCACGACGGCGTTTCTTTTGGTTCTGGAGCGTTTGAACCCCAAAGACCGCGCAGCCTATCTTCTGCACGACATCTTTGGCGTGCCGTTCAAGGATGTTGCCAAGACGCTTCACATCAGTGAGGCGAACTGTCGCAAAATCGCATCGCGTGCACGAAAGCTGGTGATGCGTGAAAATGCGCGCTTCCTGCCCGATCCGACTCGGCAAGAAGAACTCCTGGCGTTGTTTGTGTCTGCGGTGCAGACAGGCGATCTAAACGCGCTGACTTCGGCTTTGGCGGACGATGTGGAGCTGAGGGTCGACAGCGGTGGCAAGGCCGTTGCCATCCATCGTGTTCTGTCCGGCCTGGACGATGTTGGCGAGTTCTTTGGGATGACTTTGCTGCGGGCGTGGCAGGGCGCCGCGCTCGAAGTGCTCACCACAAGCAATGGCCCTGGTGTGGTTGTGGCGTTGGACGGCAAAACCCATGCGGTGGTGACGTTCGGCTACCAGCCGGGTGGTCGCATCGGAAGCATCTTCATCCTGCGCAATCCTGACAAGATCAGCGAATTCCTGGAGCACCGCGTCGAAATCCACCCTGGTGGTGGCGTTGCGTTCCGTTCCGTTGATCCTCAAGCGCTCCGGCGCGAAATGCCGGTATGCTTGCGCAGCATGGACCGGAAGCCGTGGCCTGAAGTATAACCGACGGCGTGTGCGGCTTCGGACCGTGTGGCGCCTTCGGCAACCAGGCGCGCGGCACGGTTCATGCGCCAGGCAGACTGGAACTGATGCGGGGACAGGCCCGTGGTGCGGCGGAAGGCGCGTTGGAACTGGTAGGGGCTCATGGTCGCAGCGCCTGCAAGGTCGTCCAGGAGGATCGGCTCGGCGAGGTGGGCGTCGAGATAGTCCATCACGCGGGCAAGACGGATCGCATCAAGGCCGTGCGCGTTGGCTCTGGGAGGACGGCCGCCGAAGTAGGTCAGCATGGTGTGACGCACGGCGCTGCGGCCGATCTCGTCCAACTCCAGCGCCGTGATGGGCCAGCCGCCTCGGCCTGCCGCACGCAGACGAAACGCCAGCGCCGCCAGAACCGCATCGGACGGGTGGTAGACATCGCCAAGGTCGGCGGCGCGAGGGGCGCGCAGCTCGGCTGCCATGGTGCGCCGCAAACGGTCCGATACCGTTACGCTGATGCACTCTGCCGGTCTGTCGAGGCCGATCCAGGCGACCCGCTCTCCGCCGTTGGTGCCACCGGACAGGATGCCGAGGCGCCGGCGCTCGGTTCGCCCTTCCACATCCACGAGGGCTTCCTTTGTGCCGTGGAAGTTGAAACCGAGGCTGTAGGGGTCGGAGACTGTGGGCGGACGCGTGCCGTCCGGCGGCGGAACGATGCCCCAGAATGCGGCAAGGTCCGGTGTTCCCATCCTCCACTGCATCGGCGTCTCCCAACCGTCCTGAGCGTCATATAGACGATCAGCGCGGATCGCCCATGGTCCCGATCTTGCGGATATGCGCGCCGCCTTGCCTTGCTGTGTTTCAGGCAACTAGCGGAAAATACATGGATTTCTGGCTTTGAGTGGTTGGGTGGGTGGCGTTGGCAGTGGGGGCTGAGCATTCACCTTTCGCTGCGCGAGCGTAGCTAAAGGGGCGTCTTCAGGAGGCCCTAGTGACCGATCAGATGACCCCGGCCTGTCGCCAAACGCTTCCCCCTCACCGCAGGAGTTCATCATGACCGACGCGCGCGATCATTCGCCTGAACTGACCCGTCGCACCGCCCTTACGGCCGGCGCCATCGGCCTTGCCGCAGGGGCAAGCGTCTTGGCGTCCTCCGCGGGCGCGCAGACATTGGAGGCGCCTGCGCCGATGGCGGGCCGTGCCGACCCCAACGGCCGCTTTGCGCGCAAAGTGGTTCTGGTGACGGGTGGCACCTACGGGATCGGGCAGACCACGGCCGAAGCCTTCGCCAGGGAAGGGGCGCGCGTGGTGTTTTGCGGGCGCAGTACGGACCTTGGCAGGGCCGTGGAAGCTGGGATCACCGAGGCGGGGGGCGAGGCCCTTTTTGTTGCGGCGGACATGCGCGACGACGCTGCGGTTCGCGCGCTGATCGAACAGACCGTTGAGCGGTACGGCGGGCTCGACATTGCCTTCAACAATGCCGGCTACTTCATGGATCTTGCCGAGGAGAAGGACCCTGATCTTGTGCCGGCGCCGATTGCCGCCACGTCAGATGCCCACTGGCAGATGGTGATGGACACCAATGCAGGCGGCGTCTTCCGCTGCATGCGGGCCCAGATTCCGGTCATGCTGGAGCAGGGCGGCGGCGTGATCATCAACAATGCATCGGTATCGGGCCACACGGCGTTTCCTGGTATGGGTGGTTATGCGGCCTCCAAACACGCCATCATCGGCTTGACCAAGGTGGCGGCGGCCGAGGTGGGCGCACAGAACATTCGCGTCGTGTCGCTTTCGCCCCTTGCGGTCGACACGCCGATGCTACGGGCAAGCTTTGCGCACTTCGGCATCGATCCTGACGTTGCCGCCGAAGCCAATCCGTTTGACCGCATCAACACCGCCGACGAGATGGCGCGGGTGGTCATGTTCCTTGCCTCTGACGATGCAACGTCCCTCGGCGGCACCGACATTGACGTGACCGGTGGCTGGATCTCTCGCTAACCAGGGGTGCCATCGGCCATGATGGATGACGACACTCCGTTGAACCTTGGACGGTACGCATGACACGCACGAAAACCCTGGCTGTCGCCTTGGCGGGATTGGTGATGAGCGCAGCGCTTGCAGATGCGCAGGGCGACGTCATAATCGGCGACACCATCACGGCGCAGAACGCTGTCGATATCGCCGAAATGCGCCGTGTGGCCGACGCCATTGACGCCGCCGTCGATGGGAAGGACTGGCCGGCGGCGCGGGCGCTTTTTACCGACACCATTGAGGTGGACTTCACCTCCCTCATCGGTGGTGAGCCTGCCACAATCCCCGCTGATGCGCTGATCGAGGGTTGGTCGACCAACCTGACCGAAGCCAAGACAAGCTTTCACATGCGCAGCAACCACAGGGTCACCTTCGATGGGCCTGACGCGGCAATGATGGCGTCCCACGGCTATGCCTGGAACCGCATGGAGGAGGGCGCGGCACCTGAAAACGGCGGCAACCCGCTGTGGGAGGTCTGGGGCGCCTACGAGCATGGTTTTGCCCGCACGCTCGAGGGCTGGAAGGTCAACCGCATGACCCTGACCGTCTCCGCCCAACGCGGCAACACGTACGTGCGCGACACCGTCCCGTCCAACTAGAGCCCGTAGCGCAGCCTTCGGCGCTTGCTTGGCGGGGCGAATGGGATCAGTCTTCCTATGACGATGATCTCGCTATGGTACGGTTGGGGATGGCGCAAGGGAATCCACCAAAGGGCGGTCTGTCGCCATCAAGGCGTGACCTGTTGGTGTCGGCCATTGCCGCTGCGGCTCTTGCGGTGGCAGGGGCGCCGTCGGCTGCAGCCAAACAGGTGAGCGTTGACGCATTCCTCGCCCTTTCAGAGCGCTTGACCGGGCGCGCGGACCTTTCCGCCGATGTGGCAAAGACGCTGCTGGAGACGATTCTTGCCACAGCGGACGCGGCAGATCTTGAAGCGCTCGTCGATGGCACCCTTGCCGACGACGGGGCACTTGCAAACCGCATTGTGGGCGACTGGTACAGCGGGGTTGCCAAGGCCGCTGATGGCAATGACATCGTTGCCACCTACCAGAGCGCTTTGATGTGGAAGGCGCTGACCTTTACCAAGCCCATGGGGGTCTGCGGCGGGGCCACCGGTTACTGGCAGAATCCGCCCGGCAGCAAGGGCTGACCCCGATGGCCACCATTGAGACAGACCTTCTCGTCATCGGTGCAGGTGTCGCCGGTGGGCTGATTGCCGATGCCCTGGGGAGCGACATGCGCGTCCTCGTTATCGACGCCGGCCCTGAGATCGACCGACAAGAGACCAAGGAGAAGTTCTGGGCCGCTCCGATCAAGGTGCCCGAAGCGCCGTATCCCGATAGCCCGGAATATGCGCACCCTCGGGTCGACAGGCTCGGCAGTTACTATGTCCAGGAGGGGCCCGAGGATTTTCAGTCCACCTACCTGAAAGTGGTGGGCGGCACCACCTGGCACTGGCTCGGCACCGCGCTGCGGCTGGTCCCCGATGACTTTCGTATGCTGAGCGCGTTCGGCCATGCCGTCGACTGGCCGCTGACCTATGACGACCTTGAGCCGCACTATCTCGCCGCGGAAAAGGCGATTGGTGTGGCCGGGGACAGCCGGGAAGACCTTGGCTCGCCGCGGTCAGGCGATTTTCCGATGGGGGAGATCCCCCAGACGTACCTCGACCTCGCGTTCGCAAAGGCGCTTGAGGGCTCGGCCTACCCTGTGAAGTCGACGCCTCAGGCGCGCAATTCGATGGTGTTTGAGGGGCGTCCGCCCTGTTGCGGCAGCAACTCGTGCATTCCCGTCTGTCCGATCGGGGCAAAGTATGACGCAACGGTCACGCTGAACGCAGCAAAGAAGAAGGGCGTGCAGGTGATGCCGTCCACGGTGGCGGTGTCGCTCAACGCGGATCCGGGCGGGCGCATCACCAGCGTTGAGGTGCACCACCCCGACCGGTCGTCGGACACCATCAACGCCAAGGCGGTGGTGGTCGCCGCCCATGGGATCGAGACGCCAAGGCTCCTCCTCAACTCGGCGAGCGAGGCGTTTCCTGATGGGATCGCCAACCGATCCGGCGCGGTGGGGCGCCATCTGATGGACCATCCTGTGCGCCTCAGCTACGCGCTCGCCAATGACCCGCTTTGGCCGTTCCGCGGTCCTTTGTCGACTTCGGGCATTGAGAGGCACCGTGCGTCGAAGGATCGCCGTGACCTGCCCTCGTTCCGCATCGAGATTGGCAACGATGGCTGGAGCTGGCCCACCGGCGCGCCCACTACAACGGCCCGCACGCTCGCCGACGACGGCCTGCGTGGCAAGGCGCTGGATGAGGCGCTTGTCGACCACTGTGCAAGACAGGTTCGCCTCGCAACCCTTGTCGAGCAGCTTCCGATGCCGGACAACCGGATTAGCCTTGATCCTGACAAGCGCGACTTTTACGGCGTTCCCCTGCCGCGGATCACCTACCGCGTGCACGAGTATGCGCAAAAGGGGCTTGATCATGCCGCAAAGGTGCATGGCGAGATTTTTGACAGGCTCGGGGTGAGCGAGCAGCACCACGCCGATGGCTGGTTCGGTGCCGGCCACATCATGGGCACGGCGCGGATGGGGGCTGATGCTGCCTCATCGGTGGTGAATGCGGATGGCCGCGCCCACGACCATGACAATTTGTTCGTGGTGGGCAGCGCGGTCTTCCCCACGGCAGGCTCAGCGAACCCGACGCTCACCATCGCCGCCCTCACCTTGAAGGCCGTCCCTGCGGTCAAGGCGGCCGTCGGAGCGTCCACACCTTAGAAAATGACTGGTACGGGTTGAGCCAAGCTTAGCGCAGCATGCGCCAGTCGCGATCGGCTTTGGCTTGACGGTGTGTTTGTGCCGGTCCAAGTCGTGTCGCGGCGAGGGCAAGTGCTGCTCCGATATTTTGTTGAGATGGAAAGACCGGCTTTGGTGTTGCGCATTGCCACCTACAATATTCGCAAATGCGTCGGTCTTGATTGGCGGCGTCGCCCCGATCGCGTCATCGACGTCCTGGGGGAGTTGGGGGCGGATATTGTCGCCGTTCAAGAGGCCGACCGCCGGTTCGGCGAGCGGACGCCAACATTGCCGACGGTGCCGCTGAGCGAAGAGGCGGGCTTGGTGCCAGTACCGACCCCACCCGCCTCGCCAAGCTCCGGCCATCACGGCAACGCGATCCTGATCGGCAGGGATGCACAGGTCATCGGCACCACATCGCTCGACCTTCCCTCCCTTGAACCGCGCGGGGCGATGATTGCCGACATTGCCGTGCGGGGCGTTGCTGTCACGGTGGTTGCCGTTCACCTCGGCCTGCGGGCCGCGGATCGGCTGCGACAGGCCGAGACCATCCTCGCCGAAATCGCCAAGACCCGCGATCCGCGCCGAACCGTCATCCTTGGCGACATGAATGCCTGGTCCAGGACGAGCAAAGCCATACGGTTGCTGTCGGCCGACTACCAGCCGTCAGAGCCCTTGAAGACGTTCCATAGTGCAATGCCGGTGGCGCCGCTTGACCGGATCTTCCTGGGCCAAGATTTCTCGTTTGGCCGTACCTTCGTTCATCGCTCCCCAGCCGCGGACGTCGCGTCGGATCATCTTCCGGTGTGCGCGGACATCACGGTCGCCGATGGGTCAAGGACGGGGCGTGATGCGCCAACCGCGAAGGAGGCCGCGCCATCGACCACGCCCTGATCGCCACCATCGTCCTCACGGTCCAGGTGTGCGCCATCATTGCCGCCGTTGCCGCGATCCGAACCGCACGCACGCCACAAGGCTCTGTGGGCTGGGTGGTATTTCTCCTGGCCGCGCCCTACTTCGCGCTTCCCCTCTACCTGGTGTTCGGACACTCACGCTATCCAGGCTATGCGGCGGCGCGGCGATCCTCGGCCCGCACCGTCCGGGCCATCGGCCATTTCGGCAAAGAGCACCGCACCACCATTGGCGAGGGCGATGGCGATGAGAAGGCGGCGCAGACGGTCAAAGCCTTTGAGGCGCTGGCAGCGTTCCCCGTGGTATCGGGCAATGCGGCAGAGGTGCTTGTGGATGGCAAGGCGACCTTCGCTGCGATCTTCCAGGCCATCGACCGTGCGCGCTCCTACGTCCTCGTCCAGTTCTACATCGTGCGGGACGATGAGGTGGGCCGCGCGCTCAAGACACGCCTTGTGGAGAAGGCCCGTGCTGGGTGCACCGTCCGCCTTCTTTACGATGCTCTGGGCAGCCACGGTCTGAACCGAGCCTACCTTGACGACTTGAGGGACGCCGGTGTGATCGTGCGGGACTTTCACTCCCTGAAGCGACCGCGCAGCCGCTTCCAGCTCAACTTTCGCAATCACCGCAAGATTGTCGTCGTGGATGGTGAGGTGGGGTTTGTGGGCGGGCACAACGTGGGTGACGAGTACTTGGGCGGCGACAAAAGGCTGACGCCCTGGCGTGACACCCATGTGCGCCTTGAAGGTCCCGTCGTCGCACAGCTTCAACTCGTTTTTGTAGAGGACTGGTTTTGGAGCAGCGAAGAACAGCTCACCCTTGATTGGCGCCCCCACAGAGCTGAGGAGGATGTCAACGCCCTGATTTTGGCAAGCGGCCCTGCCGATGAGGTCGAGACGGGCAGTCTTTACTTCTTAAATGCCATCGATGCTGCGAAGGAGAGGGTGTTTATCGCCTCGCCTTACTTTGTACCGGACGGGGCGGTCATCGCCGCCTTGCAGCTTGCCGCATTGCGCGGGGTGGACGTGCGCATCCTTGTGCCTGATGCGCGAGACCATCTCTTGGTGTGGCTCGCCGCGTTTGCCTATTTCGATGAAGTGCGCGCGGCTGGTGTGAAGATCCTGCGCTATAGCGAAGGGTTCATGCACCAAAAGGTGGTGCTGGTCGACGACACTTTTGCCTCCATCGGCAGCATCAACCTCGACAACCGCTCCTGCCGTCTCAACTTCGAGGTGACGGCCCTCCTGTTCGACCGCCGCCGTGTGAACGACGTTGCCGCTATGCTTGAGGCCGACATGGCGCGCAGCCGCCCCCACGAGACCCCTTTGCACAAACTCCCAAACCGCTTGGTGCGCATTGGCGCACCCTTCGCCCGCCTGTTTGCACCCATCCTCTAGGGCGCTTTCCGACCGAATGGAATCATTCGGTCGAAGAGAAATCGCGCCGAATATGGATGCGAGCACGTTTTCATCTGCTCGGTTTGGTTCGAACTGAGCGGATCTAAAGTGTGGACTCGGTTGAGGTTGGCCGCGCAATGTGCCGAGATCGCGCGCCCGCTATGATGGCGGGCAACCGCGGAGCCGCTTGCCTCCTATGCTGAGACTGGTGTTGGTCATCGTCGTGCCGTTCGGCGCCGTTTTCGCGCTGCACGCTTACGTGCGCGGGATCGATGCCGTTCTTGGCGAGATCCTGCAAACAGACCTTGGCATCTCCGCAGCCGACATCGGCGTTGTGACCTCAGCCTATCTTCTGACCTACGCGCTGATGCAAATCCCTGCAGGGATCATGCTGGACGCGTGGGGCTATCGGCGAACGCTTGCGCTCCTGCTGGTGGTGGCAAGTTGTGGCGCACTGATCTTCAGCCAGGGGGAGGGGACGGCGACACTGACGCTGGGGCGGGCCGTCTTGGGGCTTGGCATGGCGGTCTCCCTCTCGGCAGCGGTCAAGGCGCTCGCCGATTGCGTGAGCGCGGACCAGATGCCCACCTACAACGGCTTCGTCATCGCACTGGGCGGCGTGGGGGCGCTTCTTGCAACAGCGCCGTCTGTTGCACTCTTTTCCGTTGTGGACTGGCGGACCGTTTTCGTAAGCCTCAGCGCCACCCTCCTCATCCTTGCGGTCGTCGTGCTGCGGGTCGGCCGGGCCATGACGGGGGACACCCAGACGTCACAGGCAGGTTGGTCGGATGCATTTGCCGGGCTGAGGGAGGTGCTGTCCTCCCCCTACTTCTGGCGGGCGACAGGGTTGATCAGCGTCAGCTACGGCGGATTTGCAGCGGTTCAAGGGCTTTGGCTCGCCCCATGGCTGAAGGTGGTGGGCGGGGTTGCGGCCGATCGCGTCAACATGGTGTTGCTTGTGGTGGCAGCGTCGATGACGGTGGGCACACTCTCCTTCGGTCTGGTGCGGGCGGTGGGGCGCGCGAGCGGGCTTGGCCTGCCGGCCATGGTCGCCATCGGCGCTTTGCTCCACCTCATCACCCAAGGACTTGTCATCGCCCAGGTTTTTACCGCCTCACTCTTGTTTTGGGTCGCGTTCGGGCTGCTCGCACCCATCACCATGCTCATCTACATCCTTCTCGCCGAGCACTTCGGGCCGGAGCGCAGCGGGCGCGCCATCTCCGCCGCCAACGTGTTTATTTGCCTTACCGCCGTCGCGGTGCAGAACGTGGCAGGCCTTATGGTGTCGCTGTGGCCGCGTGCCACGGAAGACGCATCGTTCCTTGTCTACAGGGGAGCGGCAAGCTTGTTTGTTCTTTTGGGAGCGGTGATGCTGTTGCTGTTCTTGCCCCTGTGCCGAAAGCGGACCCATGCGAATACTGACTTGCAAACAACGCCTTGAAGGACGCTTGCCGACGCCATGTTCGCAGTGTTCGGGGAGGTGAGACCCATTGTGACTGAACGATCGTGGTGGGCGCGACAGCCTGCCTCTATGATGTTTCGCCCGGCAGGAAGGCGGCACGCATGAGCGATATGACCAGGGACGCGCTGTTGAACGCACGTCTGAAGCATCGTGTACCCGGGCGGGAGTTCCTGACCGATGAGAGCATGCGATGGGGCGAACTGGTCCTTCCCGCGCCCAATGAGAGGCGCGAACGCCCTATCGAGGGGGCAAAGCTCGTCTGCTTTGCCAGTTTTCACATTGGCTACCTCGTTTTGCGTGCCGCGCAGCTTCTGGAGGATCTGTGCCCTGGCCTTGTCTCCATTGTCGGGGTGGTGACGGACGATCCTGTCAACACCGACGCGCGCATCGGTATGAAGAAGCGCTATTGGCACCTTCTGCCAACACCGGTTCATCTGGACAGAGAGACGGCGCTGGTGGAGGCAGGGCTTGAACGTGGTGTGCCGGTTTTCACGGGCGACACCAAGTCCGACTGGTTTCATCAAAAGCTTCGGGAGTGGAACCCGGACGCCATTGTCGTGTGCGGGTTTGGGCAGTTGATCGACCCTGCGGTCCTGGCCGTGCCGCAGCTTGGCGTGAACAACATCCATCCGTCGAACCTGGCCGCCGGTGTGGGTGCCGGTCTTGCTCCCTTCGATGATGTTCTTGCGCGAGGCGACAGGACGACCAATTGGACCGTCCACCTGATGGACAACGACTTCGACACCGGTCCGGTCCTTGGAACGTCCGCGCCGATCAACGTGTCACAGGCCGATGGCGCCCTGTTTGAAACCCCGCTCCAGTATATGGAGAAGGTGCTGTGCGGGCTCGACTACATGGTGGTGTCCATTGTCGTACAACTGGCCACAGCCCACGGTGCCGGGGCCACCGCGCCGCTTTCACGGATCGATATCGACACTGTGCTCCCCAATGCCGTGAAGGCCAAGATGATGGAGCCGGTCGACATCACGGCGGACCCGAACGCTCGTCCATCGCCCGACCGTGAGGGGATCGAGGCATGGCTGCCCAGCCTCATGCGCGCCATTAACGGGCCCTAGAGCCTCTTATCTGCGTCCGTACGGACGCAGGATGCTTTAAGCAGGGCAAGTCAAACCGTCAGAAGGCGCTGGCCCGACCACGTGAGGCGGACCGGCAGTGCTTTATCCGTGAGGCTGTCGTCTTCAGCCAAGGTGCTCCTTGAAGAAGGCGACGGTCATTTCTTCTGCGCGCTTGGCGGCGTCTTCGTCGTAGCGGGGCGTGGTGTCGTTGTGGAAGCCGTGGTTGACGCCGTCGAACATCTCCATCCGGTAGTTGGTGCCGGCCGCTTCCAGCGCTGCCTCGTAAGCTGGCCAGCCTGCGTTGATGCGCTCGTCGAGCTCCGCGTATACGATGAGCAGCGGCGCTTCGATCTCCGCCACACTGTCGGCGGCAGGCTGACGGCCATAAAAGGGGACGCCTGCACCAAGTTCTGGGTAAGCAACGGCAATGGCGTTCACCACACCGCCGCCATAGCAAAAGCCCACAGCACCGACTTTGGTGGTGTCATCGCGGCCGTGCAAGTATTCGAACGCGGCGAAGAAATCGTTCATGAGTTTTTCGCGGTCGAGTGAGCGCTGCATCTCGCGGCCCTCGTCGTCGGTGCCGGGATAGCCGCCGAGGGGGGTCAGCCCATCCGGTGCCAGTGCCATGAACCCGGCCTTGCCCATGCGCCGTGCCACATCGCGAATGTAGGGGTTGAGGCCGCGATTCTCGTGGATGACGAGGACGGCGGGCATCGGCGTGTCGACGCCTTCGGGCGTGACGAGATAGGCGTTGATTTCGCCATGGCCGTTGGGGGAGGGGTAGGTGATGGTCTCGGTGGCGATATCGGGATCGTCCTCGGCCACCTGCTGGGCGAGCGCGTAGTTCGGCGCCAGTTGGTTGAGCAGCATTGCCGCTGTCACGCCGCCGACGGCGAACTTTGCAGCCTTGTCCAAAAACTCGCGCTTGGTGAGGCGACCGTGGGCGTAATAGTCGTAAAGGTCGAGGAGTTCTTGGGGGAAGTCCTTGGCCGTCCTGCGGCGCTCAGGGTTCAGTGCTTGCATCGACGTGTTCCCTTTGTGCGTTGGTTCCGCCGCGCCCCCGTGGCGCGGTGGATGTTGCTGCAAGAATGGCAGCTTATATGTGCCACGGCGCCGCAAGAGTCGTACACCAATTTCGGTGTTGGTTCGCACCCTGCGAGGTTGCGGGAGCATTCGCCCGACAGTGCGACCCTTCGCACAGCCAGGACACTGGCTTGATCACCATCAACGCCCGGAGCACGATCGGTGCGCACATTGCAATCGACCAAATATGTTGGAAGGGATTTTTGCATGCCTGTCCGCCTTCTCAGCGCCCTCGCAGTCGTCTGCCTCACCTTTGCGTTACCGGCGCGTGCGTTCGACCCCACTGGTAACGCGGCTGCCGATGGTGTGTTGGCCGCTCTTGCAAATTGGCGCGACGAGGTGACCAGCGTTGGCGAGGTTGAGGTCAACGAAGACCGCGTCCTGGTTTTTGATGTCGAGGTGCAAGCGCGTGGTTTGGATGAGACATACACGCTCGACGTCATCGAGATCGTGAACGGGCGCATGGACGGCGACACTCTTGTCGCCGACACGGTCCACTGGCGGGGCTATCACCACACAGCCCGTGACGAGCAGATCGGAACCTGGACCACCGGGTTTGTGGAGATGACGGATACCGACGCCCGTTTTGCGCCCGAGAGCTTGGCAGTTGGCGGTCCTCTCAGCGCGCTGTTTCGTGCCAGAGCCGGCTCGACGGTCGAAGGCTTCGTCACCGGAATTCCCGGCGGATGTCTTGAGGTGCCGGTCTTGAAAATGCGTCCAATGCCCGAAACCAATGGGGTGCAGCGTCTGGAGTTCATTCTTGAAGATTTCGTCATCGAGCCAACAGTCCAAATTGATCCACAGACCCGTCAACTGCTGGCGGATGCTTCGCTCAATCCATTAAGGGGTGATCTGTATCTTGTGCTCTCATACGACCATGCCGCCGCGACGATGACCATCGATGATCTGCGTTTTTCTGTCGATGATATTGGAACGCTGACCGTCATGTTTCAGCTTGCCGGGTTGGATGACAACAGTTGGAGCGAGTTCACGCGTCTTTCCGATCGATATGAACCGCTGTCTGGGGATGCAGCGTCCGTCGCGATCGCAGGATTCTCCATCCGCTACGAGGACGCGGGGGGTGCCCGAACCCTCGTGGAGTTCGCGGCGCAGTCCATGGGCCTGCGGCAAGACGTATTCGCCGACGTGATTGCCGTGGCAACACCAGGGTTGCTTGCGGCTGTGAACGATGCTGACGCGGTGGCACAGATGGCAGATGCGGTGCGCACGTTCCTGCTCGACCCCCAGTCAATTCGCATTGTGGCGCAGCCGGAAACCCCCATTACGTTCAGCGAACTGGAGCAAAGCCAAGACGAGTCTGTGTTTGCACGCTTCAACCTGACGATCGAAGCCCCTTAGAGGGGACATCTCTTAAAAGGGCATTCGCCACCTATCGAGGGGATGCGCTCTACACCCTTTGCAGGTGGAGGAGCCAGGCCGTTTCAGGGAGCGCCAGCGGCAAGCGTAGGCCGATGCGCATCAGTGCGTCGCCGTCCACCACGGGCTGGTCGCGCCAGGCTTTCTCGTTGGCCAGATAGCTTGCCGCCGGTTGGGGCCACGGTTCCACAAGCGTCAGGCGGTAGCGGGCATCACGCTCCAAACCGGGCAGGCGCACCGGCGGGCTGTGGGCGAACGGCGCCTGGTCCAGGCGTACGAGTTGTGCGAGCGCCTCGCTGCCGTCCACGGCCACCACAATCTGCCCGCCGCCGCCGGGGTCGCCAAGGTCAAAGCGGATGAGGCGGCCTGTGTGGAGGAGCGCGCGGTGGCGTTTATAAACTGCAATGTGTGCGGAGACCTCCTCCACCTCGCGCTCGGTCAAGTGGCGCGGATCGAGCTCCAGTCCGAAATGGCCGAAAAGGGCAATGCGGGCGCGAAAGCAAAGGCTCGGCGACCGCCCGGTCTGATGGCTAGGCACGGCACCGATGTGCGCGCCAATTACCTCCAGAGGGAACAGGAGGCTCACCCCGCGCTGGATCCCGACCCGCTCCACTGCATCGTTGTTGTCGCTCGGCCAGAAGCGTTCCGCGCGGTTCATGACGCCATAGTCGATGCGTGCGCCGCCTGACGCGCAGCTTTCGATCTCCACGGTCGGGTGCGCTGTCCGCAACCGATCAACGAGCGCGTAAAACGCCAACGTCTGGCGCCGCGCCACAGGCACACCGGCGGACGCGGCGGGGGCAAGGTCGCGGTTGTGGTCCCACTTCAGGAACGCGATGGGGTACTGGGTGAGGAGGCTGTCGAGGGCGTCGAAAACGGTGTTTGCGACAGCCTCGATGGTAAGGTCCAGCACCAGCTGCTGGCGGTGGGTCGGGCGCGCGCGGCCCTCAACGTGCATGGCCCAATCAGGGTGCGCGGCGTAAAGGGCGCTGTCAGGGCTCACCATTTCAGGCTCGACCCAAAGGCCAAACTCCATGCCAAGGCGGTTCACATGGTCGACGATGGGGGAAAGGCCGTCGGGGAATTTCCGCGTGTCCACCGTCCAGTCGCCAAGGCTGGTGCCGGCATCGTCCCTTCCCGCAAACCAACCATCGTCGAGCACGAAGCGCTCCACGCCGATCGCGGCGGCACCATCGGCAATTGCCTTCAAGGTGGGCACGTCCTGGCGAAAGTAGACGGCCTCCCACGTGTTGAGGACCACGGGGCGCGGCCGTTCGGCAACCCGTGCCGGTAACAACGTGCCGCGGACATAGCGGTGGAAGCGGGCACTGAGGCCGGAAAGACCCTCGTCGGACCAGGTGGCAAAAACCGATGGTGTGGTGAGGGTTGCGCCCGGGTCGATGGAGACCTCGCCCGGAAGGTGCCATTCGCCAAGCTGGGCGTGGCGGCTGCCGTCGCGCCGCACCTCCACCAGCACCCGGTGGTTGCCGCTCCAACCAAGGTGCAGGCCGGTCACTTCGCCGGCCATTTCGCCAAACCCGGCCTCGCCGATGAACATCGACGGATTGCTGCCGTGCCCGGTGCGCCCGTAGCGGCTGACGCGCTCGATCTGGCAAGGCCGTGCGATCTGATAGCGGTCCGTGCGGAACTCGCTCGCCCAACGGCCGCCCAAGGTCATCACCTCGGTGAACCGCTCGGGCAGGCTGAGGGCAAGGGCGGCCAGCCACTCCACGTCATAGGCCTCGCTGCCGCAATTCTTGAGCGCGGTCTGCGCGGTCAGGACGTCGCTCTTAGGATCGATCGCAAGCGTGACTTGAAGTGAAAGGGCGGCGACGTCGTCGTCCAATTGAAGGGTGAGGGCATGAGCGTCTTCGTGAAGGGCGGTGAGTTCGAAGACGGTGGCAAAGTCCCGCCCGCGGCGCGAGCCCAGCAGCGCCGGCTGCCCGAAGAAACCGGCACCATGCTCAGGAAACATGGACAGCGCCGGCGGCTCATCGAAAAGGGGTTGCGGGTCGGGGACCGAAGAGAGCGCAGGCGCGGTCAGGACCCGGCGGAGGCTGAGGACGTCCAGGCCGTCGGGCAGCCGGCCGCCGAAGTGGAGCAACCGCGGCACGTGGGTGCCGACGCACACAAGGACGAGGGAGACCCGTTCTGTGTCAAGGCGCGCGATGCGCACGGGTTCACGGTGTTGCTGCATGACGGGTACGGTGTGTGAGGGATCGAACAAGACCCGCCGCGGTCCCGGCCCGCCCCCGGCGCGTGACGCCGAAGACGGACCGAACAGGTACCGCGCGCGCTACCAGAAGGTGACGAGGACGAGGGCCATAGCCACCAAAAGGGCGACGGACTGGTAGCGGTAGTCCTTGTAGAAAGGAAGACCCTCCGTTCCTTCTGCCGCAAGCGCCGGCCGCCAGGTGGTTTCGGCCACCTGCACGGGGTCGGGCGCTTCGGTTTGCAGGCTGACCACAACGAAGATCAGCGAGCTCACCGCCGTCATCACGCCCACATTGATGGTGAAGTGGAGCGGCCAGTAGCCAAGCTGCGTGAGGATGAAGAAGCCAAGCCCGATGATGTGACCGCCCACCAGCGCCGCGAACGCACCGTTGCCGTTCCCCCTGCGCCAGAAGGCACCGATGAGGAAGATCGCGGCAATGGGCGGCACCAGGATGGAGAACGCCTGCTGCAGGTAGGACCACAGCCCGCCGAAGTTGGAAATGAACGGCGCCCAGACGATCGCCACAAGCATCAAAATGATGGTTGTGATCCGCCCGTAGGTGCCGACGCGTTCGGGCTTGAGATCCGGTTGCGCAGGCTTGACGAAGTCGTGGACGACGAGGGTGGAGGCTGAGTTCAAGGTGGAGTCGACGCTCGACATGATGGCGGCCACAAGGCCGGCAAGGACAAGCCCTGTCAGGCCCGCAGGCAGCACCTCGGTGACAAGGGTGGGGAACACCATGTCGGGGTTCGGAAGGTCGGGGAAAAGGCGGATCGCCATAACCCCCGGGATCACCATCGTGAAAAGCGGGATGATCTTCAGGAAGCCTGCGAAGATGGAGCCCCACTGCGCATCGCGCACCGAGCGGGCACCCAGAACGCGCTGCACGATGTACTGGTTGGTGACCCAGTACCAAAAGCCCAGGAAGAAGACACCGAGGGGAATGCCGAGCCCGGGCAGCATGGGATCGTCCAGATCGCGGATCAGCGAAAGATGCTCATCGGGCGCAGCTTCCTTGACCGCCGTCCAGCTGAAGTCGAGCTGTGCGAACAGCATGTAGGTGATGATGATCGTCCCCAGGATCAGGACGATCGCCTGAATGACGTCGGTGTAGACCACCGCCTTCAGGCCACCGGCCGCGGTATAAAGGCCGGCAAAGAGGCCGAGCGCGATCACCGTCTGCCAGATTTCGATCTCCGGCACGAAGACCTTCACCACAACGGCACCGGCATAAAGCCCGCCGGCCGTGTCGACGATGATGGACAGCAAGATGGTGATGGCGGAGAAGTATTTGCGCGAGCGCGAATCGAACCGCTTTTCCAGGAATTCGGGGATCGTGGAGATCCGCGCCTTCAAGAACATCGGCACGAAGACCACTGCCAGAATGATGAGCGGCACACCGGACATCCACTCGTAAGTGGAAACGGGAATACCGCCGTCATAGGCCGCGCCTGCAAGGCCGATCAGCGTTGTGGACGAGATGTTGGAGGCAAACAGCGAAAAGCCGATCACACCCCAGGTCAGCGTGCGCCCGGCGAGGAAGAGATCGTCACCGGTTTCGGTCGTCTTCGACACCCATATGCCGATGGCAAGGACGATGGCGAAGTAAATCCCGATGATGGCAAAGTCGAGTGTGGTGATGGATGCGGCCACGCCGTCCATGGCGTTTCTCCCCTGTCGCCGATGCGCTGAAGGCGCATTCTGGTTTGCTGCGGGCACCGAGTGACGCGCCGACGAGCAACAGGTGGCGCGCAATTGGGCACGCTATCGGGGCCGAGAACCACGCCGCAACCGCTGACGTTGACGGGGTCTGGAATCGAATGCGCGGGTTCCGAGATCCTAAGATGTGAGCGGAACGTGGATGCCGCCGCCGTTGGCGGAGGGTTCCTTCTCGACGGCGCGGGCAAGCGCTGCGCGATACCTTGACGGGCTCATGCCCACATGTTGGGCAAAGACGTCATAAAATGTGCTGCGCGAGCCAAAGCCGCTCTCGTGAAGGACGTCTTCGATGGCAACGTCGGTGTCGGCGAGCATGGCCTGTGCGTGGCTGAGGCGCTGACGGGTCAAGAACTCCAAGATGGTCATCCCGATCACCTTGCGGAAAAGCGCCATGGCATAGTTCGGGTGGAGCCCCACGGCCGCTGCCACCGTGTTGGCGCTAAGCGGCTCGGAGAAGCGCGAGGCAATGGTGATGACCATGTCGCGCACGTGGGTGAGGTTGACAGGCTCGCTTTGGCTGACAGGCCGCGCGGCGACGTCGATGCTACGCAAGACCTCACCCCCACCGATCGCAAGGCGCCTGATGCGGCACGAAACCTCCTGGCGCACCAGGTGCACCATCGTGTCGCTGTCGTCCTGAAGGTCGTTGTACCAGCGCGGCAGGAGGAAGGAATCGATTGGATCGTTCACGCGGTCGACGATATAGCCGCCGCCCATGATGCGCCTGCGAAACCGCTGCGGCAGCGGCAGGCGCAAGAATGTCGGCAGCGGCATGTAGATCACGATGATCTCGCTGTCGGCGCTCTGGTGGACCACCTGGTGCGGGCTTGCGCCCCAGAACATGCCGAACCGCTCTGCCGTCAGCCGCACCAGACGGCCGGAGACGAGGTAGGTCATCTGACCGCTGGACAGGTAGTTGATTTCCACATGGCTGTGCCAGTGGGCAGCTGCCATCTCAAACGGCTCGTGCCGTTCGGCAAATAGGCCGAGCCGTTCAAACACCGGCGTGGGCTCAATCCAGGCCATACGCGCGTCCTAAAATCCCGTGCAACTTAGCCGCGATGGGTCCCGCTCGCCAGAGCGCGCGCCACACGGCCAAGCCCCCAACTTTTTGCAAGGCTGGACTGCGATTGTGGCGCTTCAGGGACGGACCTGTCCCCATACATTCGCGCTCACCGGGCAACAACAAAACCCGGCCACCACACCCAACCAATGGAGTTTGTTATGGGTCGCGTTCTTTCCGTTATCGCCCTCGCCGCCGGCCACGCCGCATTCAACCGTCAGCCGTTCCCGTCCGTGGGTCCGCGCCGCACCATCGAAGACCGGATCGTTGATCTGTTTAAGTCCAACAGTGCGCGCTAACAGGCCAACGGGCAGCCAACATCCGGCCGCTCTAAAGACGATCGATGTTACGCCATGAACGGCGCGGGCTTGCCACCAGCAAGCGCCGCGCCGTTTTCTTTTCAAGCGATGGGATCAGCCGCTCATCGGCTCCGACAGCCAAGGTGCGGCACGCCCGCATTTGAAGACTTCAGTCGGGTTTGGCGTGGGTCAGGAACGGCGCCTCTGAGCGCGTTTGAAACCCGCGATCATATGTTTGCGACGAGGCCATCCTCGGCGGTTTGGTAAGGAACCTCGCCCCGATGGCTCAGCATATCTTCGCTCATGTGGGTCAGGATCAAACGCTTGGGCCGGATCTCTGGGAGATGCTCTTCAAGCGTGGCCAAGTCGAGATGCCAGGGAACGCGCTTTTTGCGGGTGTAGGCTTCCGCAATCAATAGGTCCGCCTCATGCCCCAGGGGGACCAGTGCGTCCGTCCACTCAGTGTCGCCGGTATAGGCGACCACCCTGCCTTCCGCCTCGACCCGATAGCCGTAGAACGGACCGCCGACTTTCCCGTGCTGGACCGCAAAGGGTGTCACCGCCAGCCCAGCGATATCGGCCTCCTCCCCAGGGGCGAGTTCCACAACGTCGATCTGGAAGTCCCGTTTGATTTGCGAGGACCCTGCGAAGGTCGCCTCCATCACAAGGGGCAAGCGCTCGTTGATCCCAGGTGGGCCGGCGATGATCAAAGGCATGGTGCGACGGGTGATGAGCTGGGCGTTCAGTATGAAGAACGGCAGCCCGGCAAAATGGTCGGCATGAAAGTGGGTGATGAGGATTGCGCGGATGGCATTGCAGTCCACCTCCGCACGCTTCAGGCCGACGAGAGACGACGCACCGCAATCGATCAACGCATTCGTGTGATCGCCCGTCAAATGGAAGCAGGTGTTTAGCCGGCCGCCACTGCCAAAGGCGTCTCCGCAGCCCACGAACCTCAACTCCATCGTCACCACTCCCGCTCGCGAACTTCGCTGGAAGGAGGCCGTGGCGCTGCACGCCAGTCAAGTCGTCGCCCGTAGCAAGGATTGCGCTCCCGCGATGCGTCGTCCTGCTATCCCCGTGCCGCGAGGAGTGCGCCCGACACCGTCAGTGCAGCCGCGAGGAGGATCGTCAGCGGCAAAGAGGCCGCCGAAAAGACGGCAAGGAGCATGACGGCGAGGAGGGGGTTCAGGTAGGGGATTGCTGTGATGGAAGCGACCTCGCCGCTCCGCAAAGCCCTGTCCCAAAGGCGGTTGGAAAGGGTGAGCGGTACGGCGCCTATCAGTGCGATGGCCATCCACTGCCCTGTATCGAGGTCAGTTGGTTGCCCGGAGAGGCCATGGCCCACCAGCGCGAACACTGCGATCACACCCATGGAGGGGCCGATCACGTCGGTGGTTTCAGTGCCGCGGGAGCGTAGGGTGGAATAGACCGCAAAGGTGAGCGCACCGGAAAGCCCGGCGATCAAACCAAGGACATCCAGCCCGCCCGAAAACTGCGGCCCGATGGCAATGGCAGCGCCGGTAAAGGCCAGCGCCACCCCCAAAAGCTGTAGGGGCGCGGGAAGCCGCCGCCGCAGGACGCAGACCAGGAGCAGCAGAAAGATCGGCCACAGATAGTGGACGACATTGGCTTCGGCCGGGCCGATCCGTCCGATGGCTATGAGGTAGAAGAGATTGTTGAGCGCAAGGCCTGCGGCGACAATCGCGATTGTTTTGGGCGGGATGGAAAACGCGGCCCGGACCCGCCGCCGCGCGAGCGCGGATGCCAACGTGACCATAAAACTCATCATTGCCGCGAGGCCGAGGACGAGAAGGGGCGAGGCGGGAGCGGCGTAGCCTGCCAGGAGCGGCCATGTCGCCCACCCTCCGACTGCGCCAAAAGCCAAAGCCATGGCGCGCGCCTTTGGCGGCAGAGGAAATGATGGGGCGACAGGGGTGTTCAGCCCGAACGACAGTGTGCCGTCCAAGACGGTGCTCCGGCCCGTGATCACAAACTCGCCTTTCCATATACGCCTGTTTCACCCAGGTTGCATCACGACTGGGGTGCGATGGAAGAGGCGAACAGTGCTCGACTCGCTGATAAATTTGGTGGGCGGTGAGAGATTCGAACTCCCGACATCCTGGGTGTAAACCAGACGCTCTAACCAGCTGAGCTAACCGCCCCGGCGCCACTCACATAGCTCGCCACAGGCCGCTTCGCCACCCATCACAGAACTCATGGCCGCCGCTTGACACGGGACCGGCGCAAAGCTAACTCCAGCTGCCTGCGGACGAACGCCGCAGTCGGGGGTGTAGCTCAGTTGGTTAGAGTGCCGGCCTGTCACGCCGGAGGTCGCGGGTTCGAGCCCCGTCACTCCCGCCACTCCCAATCGTTCCGTCTGCCAATACCAGACCCGGTCTGCCGCGGATCACGTGCGTGAGCGTTCATATCGGCGCCGTCACCCTCGTTGTACCGGACTATGATGGGGCGATCGCTTATTTTACCCGGTGCCTCGACTTCGAGCTGGTGAGTGACGCGCCTGTGACGGCGCAAAAACGCTGGGTGCTGGTGCGGCCCAAAGGCGCGGGAAGCACAGCGCTACTCCTTGCCAAAGCGGCAACCCCCTCCCAAACCGGGGCCATCGGCAACCAGACGGGAGGGCGTGTGTTCTTGTTTCTCCATACGGACGATTTCGCCCGGGACCATGCGCGCTTTGTGGCAAACGGCGTTCATTTCCTGGAGGCGCCGCGGCATGAGCCTTACGGGACGGTGGCCGTGTTCCAGGACCCTTTCGGCAATCGGTGGGACCTCCTTCAGCTGAAAGACGGCACCCAGCAGGCAAGCGCGACACCAGCCTGAGCCCACCCATCGCGGTGGACGGGACGTGATTGCGCAGCGACACTGTTGCGGCCGGCTGCTGTTTGCGGCATTCCCTGGCCTTGCTATCTAATGGGTGCGGCGCACAACAGCCTTGTGGGCACGGACGGAGCGTTGAATGGAAGAGCTTCTTGCGAGCTATCTGCCGATCATCATCTTTGTCGGGGTTGCGGCGGGATTGGGCCTGGCGCTCCTCGTCGCGCCGTTCTTGATTGCCTATAAGAGCCCTGACAGCGAGAAACTGTCCGCCTACGAATGTGGCTTTAACGCATTCGATGACGCGCGCATGAAATTCGATGTGCGATTTTACTTGGTCGCGATCCTTTTTATCATCTTCGACCTTGAAGTGGCGTTTCTATTTCCCTGGGTTTTGTCGTTCGACGCTATCGGATGGTACGGGTTTTTCTCCGTCATGCTGTTCCTGACCATCCTGACCATCGGCTTCGTGTATGAGTGGAAGAAGGGAGCGCTGGAATGGAACTGAGCGAAAAGCCGCTATTGGATCAGCGCGGCGTCGGCCGTCCTGCCGCTGACCCCAACGCACCGCCCGACGCCTTCTTTGAAAGCGTCAACGCGGAGCTGTCGGACAAAGGCTTCCTGGTCACCTCGTCAGAGCATCTGATCCAATGGGCGCGCACGGGCTCGCTCATGTGGATGACATTCGGGCTCGCCTGCTGCGCTGTGGAAATGATGCAAATGTCCATGCCGCGCTATGACGCGGAACGGTTCGGCTTTGCCCCGCGCGCCTCCCCACGCCAGTCGGACGTGATGATCGTGGCCGGCACGCTCACCAACAAAATGGCCCCGGCGCTGCGCAAGGTCTACGACCAGATGCCTGAGCCGCGCTACGTCATCTCTATGGGCTCGTGCGCCAATGGGGGCGGCTACTACCATTACTCCTACGCCGTGGTGCGCGGGTGCGACAGGGTGGTCCCTGTGGACATCTACGTCCCCGGCTGCCCGCCGACGGCCGAGGCGCTGCTTTATGGCGTGATGCTATTGCAGCGCAAAATCCGCCGCACAGGCACCATTGAGCGCTGACGATGGCTGATACCGAAGAAACCGACGCCCTCCTCGAGATCGCCGAGATTCTCGAGGCCGCCGATGGCGTCACCATCCTTCAGCAGACCCACAGCTTTGGCGAGCTGACGGTGGTCGTGCCCCGTGCGGACCTTTTGGACGCAGTGCGGTTCTTGCGTGACGACCCGCGCTGCGCCTTCATCAACCTTATCGATATTTGCGCGGTGGACTGGCCGGCGCGGCCCGAGCGGTTCGACGTCGTCTACCACTTCCTGTCGCCGGTTCAGAACCTTCGCATCCGCCTCAAAGTGATGACGGATGAGCGCACGCCCGTTCCCTCGCTGACGGGCCTGTTCCCTGCGGCGGACTGGTTCGAGCGGGAGGCCTACGACCTTTATGGCGTCCTTTTCACCGACCATCCGGACCTCAGGCGCCTGTTGACCGATTATGGCTTCGACGGTCACCCCTTGCGCAAAGACTTTCCGCTGACGGGCTTCGTGGAGGTGCGCTACGACGATGAGGCCAAGCGCGTGGTCTATGAGCCTGTGAAGCTTGCCCAGCAATTCCGCGACTTCGACTTCCTCTCTCCGTGGGAGGGAACGGACTACGTGCTGCCCGGCGATGAGAAGGCGAACTGATCATGAGCGCACAGGACAAGTCAGGTCACTGCCTCTGCGGCGCCGTCCGCTTCACCGCAACGGTGGAGAAGGACACTTTGGACGTGTGCCACTGCACCATGTGCCGCCGCTGGTCCGGCGGGCCGATCATGGCCGTTGGCGCAAAAACGCTCACCTTCGAAGATCCCTCTAAAGTTGCGGCCTATACATCGTCGGACTGGGGGGAGAGGATTTTCTGCCCCACCTGCGGAACGAGCCTTGCCTGGCGCATGCGCGACGGCAGCCACGTCAGCGTCATGGCCTATGCCTTCGACGACGGCTTCGATCCGCAGATGGAGCTTGAAATCTTCATCGATCAGAAGCCCACGGGCTACGGGTTCAAAGGCGATCATCCGACTATGACCAAGGACGAAGTCGTGGCCCACTTCATGGGATCGGGCAGCTAGATGGGCGAACATCAGGTCCGCAACTTCAACATCAATTTCGGGCCGCAGCACCCTGCCGCCCACGGCGTTCTGCGCCTTGTGCTTGAACTTGACGGCGAAGTGGTCACACGGGTCGACCCGCACATCGGTCTCCTCCACCGCGGCACGGAAAAGCTGATCGAGCATAAGACCTACATCCAGGCCGTGCCGTACTTCGACCGGCTGGACTACGTTGCGCCCATGAACCAGGAGCACGCCTTCGCCCTTGCGGTGGAGCGGCTTTTGGGCATCGAGATCCCCCGCAGGGCACAGCTGATCCGCGTCTTGTACTGCGAGATCGGGCGCCTGTTGTCGCACCTTTTGAACATCACCACCCAGGCGCTCGACGTGGGCGCGCTCACCCCGCCTTTGTGGGGCTTTGAAGAGCGCGAGAAGATGATGATGTTTTACGAGCGCGCCTGCGGTGCGCGCCTTCACGCCAACTATTTCCGTCCCGGCGGCGTCCACCAGGACCTGCCGCCCGACCTCATCGATGATATCGAAGCCTTTTGCGATCCGTTCCTGAAGGTGGTGGACGACTTCGACACGCTGATCACCGGCAACAGGATCTTCAAGCAGCGTAACGTCGATATCGGCGTGGTGACGCTGGATGAGTGCTGGGCCTGGGGCTTTTCGGGCGTGATGGTGCGCGGCTCGGGCGCGGCCTGGGACCTGCGCAAATCCCAGCCTTACGAGTGCTACGAGGAGTTCGAGTTTCAGATCCCCATCGGCAAGAACGGGGACTGTTACGACCGCTACCTCATCCGCATGGAAGAGATGCGCCAGTCGGTCTCCATCATGCGGCAGGCCATCGTGAAGTTGCGCGAGACCAGCGGGCCCGTGCACACCCTCGACGGCAAGATCGCACCGCCCAGCCGTGGCGAGATGAAGCGCTCCATGGAAGCCTTGATCCACCACTTCAAGCTCTACACCGAAGGCTTCCACGTGCCCGAGGGCGAGGTTTATGCCGCGGTGGAAGCGCCGAAAGGCGAGTTCGGCGTCTACCTCGTCGCCGATGGCACCAACAAACCTTACCGCTGCAAGATCAGGGCGCCCGGCTTTGCCCACCTGCAAGCCATGGACACCATTTGCGAGGGGCACATGCTGGCCGACGTTGCTGCCATTTTGGGCTCACTCGATATCGTGTTCGGCGAGGTGGACCGTTAGGCTGCGCGTGGTGAGCGGCGTTGTATGCGGCCAAGGGGGCGGCTGTCTTTTGCGCCGCACCATGATAGTGATGAACAAAGGTTTCGACCGTTCGGGAGCGTTTCGATGGCCGTAAGGCGTCTGGCCGAAGATCAGCCCAAAGAGTTTGCCTTCACGGCGGACAATCTGAATTGGGCCAAGAACAAGATTTCCGATTATCCCGAGGGCCGGCAGGCGAGCGCCGTCATCCCGCTGATGTGGCGTGCGCAACTCCAGCACGGCGGCTGGCTGCCTGAGCCTGCCATCCGCGCCGTCGCGGACCTGCTGGAAATGCCCTACATCCGCGCCTTCGAGATCGCGACGTTCTATACCATGTTCCAACTCCAGCCTGTGGGGCGGATCGCCCACATTCAGGTGTGCGGCACGACGCCGTGCATGCTGCGTAGGGCCGAGGACATTGTGGCCATCTGCAAGGAGAGGATTGCCGATGAGCCGTTCACCCTGTCCGAAGACGGCAATTTCTCCTGGGAAGAGGTGGAGTGCGCCGGGGCCTGCGTGAACGCGCCCATGGTGCAGATCGGCCCCGATACGTTCGAGGATTTGAACGATGAGCGCTTCAACACCTTGATCGATGCCTTGGCCGGCGGGGAAACGCCGACGCCGGGCCCGCAAAGCGCGCGCCGCTCCTCAGAGCCGCTCCCTGGCGCCACCACGCTGACCGACCCTGAAAAGCACGAGCGGCCCCAGCGCGAGGATGCGGAGGTGCCGACCCCTTCGGCCGACGTGTCGCCCGCGACGGAAAAGGCCGCGGATGAAAATGCTGCTCGCCCAGACCCCTCTGGTCGCGCGGCGACCGCTGCGGTGCGCAAGGCTGACGACACGCCGAGCGCTGCCGGTGGCACGGCAGGCCAGTCGCCGAAGTCTGCCGCAAAGGCGTCAGAACCCGCGCCGCCACCGCCGCCCAACGCTGCGGCCGGCGCAAAGGCGGACGAGGCTGGCGTGCGTCCCAAATCCATCACCCGGGAGGCGGCGGGCGAGGTGGACAAGTTGCAGCGCATCTCAGGCATTGGCCCTGTGATTGAGCGCACGCTCCACGAACTCGGCATCTTCAAGTTCTCCCAACTTGCCGCCTGGTCGGAGGAGAACAAGAACTGGGTCAACGCCTACCTTGCCTTCAAAGGCCGCATCGACCGCGAAAAGTGGGTGGAGCAGGCCAAGGACATTTTGGAAGGCAAGGGCAAGAAGTGACCGCCGCCCTCAGTCTCACGGCCGCTTTCGGCGTCCGCACGCGTTTTGGAGTTGTGTCATGCTGAGTGACAAGGATCGCATCTTCACCAACCTTTATGGCTTCGAACCGTTCGGCCTGGAAGCGGCGAAGATGCGCGGCCAGTGGGACGGGACGAAGGCGTTCATCGATGCAGGGCGCGACTGGATCATCGACCAGTTGAAGGCATCGGGCCTGCGTGGCAGGGGCGGCGCGGGCTTCCCCACCGGGCTGAAGATGAGCTTCATGCCCAAGGGCGAGGACAGCCGCTTCCACTACCTTGTGGTCAATGCCGACGAGTCTGAGCCCGGCACCTGCAAGGACCGGGAGATCATGCGGCACGACCCCCACCTTCTTGTGGAGGGCTGCCTCATCGCCTCCCGCGCCATGGGCGCACACCACTGCTACATCTACGTGCGGGGCGAGTATCAGCGCGAGCGTGAGAACCTGGAAAAAGCCATCGCTGAGGCTTACGGGGCCAAGCTGATCGGCAAGGACAACATCCACGGCTGGGATTTCGAACTGTACACCCACCACGGTGCCGGCGCTTACATCTGCGGCGAGGAAACTGCGCTCCTTGAAAGCCTTGAAGGCAAGAAGGGAATGCCGCGCCTGAAGCCGCCATTCCCCGCAAACGTCGGCCTTTATGGTGCGCCCACAACGGTGAACAACGTTGAGACCATCGCCGTCGTGCCGGAAATCCTGCGCCGGGGCGCGTCCTGGTTCGCCGACCTTGGTCGGCCGAACAACACCGGCACGAAGCTGTTTTGCATCTCCGGCCACGTGGAACACCCGTGCACGGTGGAAGAAGAGATGGGTATCACCCTGCGTGATCTCGTGGATAAGCACTGCGGCGGCGTGCGCGGCGGGTGGGACAACCTCCTCGCCGTGATCCCCGGCGGATCGTCCGTCCCGCTGGTGCCGCACTGGGAGTGCGACGACCTCCACCTCGACTTCGACACCTTGCGCGACAAGCAGTCGGGCCTTGGCACTGCGGCCGTGATCGTCATGGACAAGTCCACCGACATCATCAAAGCCATCTCGCGCATCTCCCACTTCTACAAGCACGAGAGCTGCGGCCAGTGCACCCCCTGCCGGGAAGGCACGGGCTGGATGTGGCGCGTGATGGAGCGCTTCGTTGAAGGCCGGGCCGAGCGCCGTGAGATCGACCTTTTGCTGCGTGTGACCAAGCAGGTGGAAGGCCACACCATCTGCGCTCTGGGCGATGCGGCGGCATGGCCCATCCAAGGCCTCATCCGCCACTTCCGGCCGGAGATCGAGGCGCGGATCGACAGCTACAAGAAAGCCCACGTTCCCATGGCAGCCGAGTAAGGCGGGCCGAGGAGGTTTGATGGAGATCGTTGACGAGCGCGACACGCTGACGGTCAAACGGTCCGTCGTCGCCAACGCCGAATTTGACGATGTGAACCTGTCCAACACCAAGTTTCACAACGTCAATCTGTCGGTCTCGCGGTTCGAGAAGGTGAACCTCACCAATGCGTCGGTGAGCGATGCCAACCTCTCCAACATGGGGTTCAACGACGTGAACCTGTCGAATGTGCGCATCGACAACGCACAGATCGCAGGGATGCGCATCAATGGTGTGTTGGTGAGCGACCTGTTTGCCGCCTACTTCAACCGTCAGGCCACTGCGCCGGCAAGTCCGTCGGATAGCCCGGCGCCTGCCGTCGGGTCCGTCTAAAGGCCGCGTTTTCGGTTCGGTCCGCAGACCTATATCCTCCCGGCAGGACCCATCAAGGGTTTATGACACTAAGGGAGGATATCTCATGATTGCACGCACGCTCTTTTTGGCGGCAGCGATGGCGGCAGCGCCCCTTGCGGCAACGTCAGCACTGGCAGCCGACACGCTCACCCCATCCAAGCCAGGAACGAAGGTCTACATCATCTCACCTGAGGACGGGGCGACGGTATCCTCGCCCGTGACGGTTCTGTTCGGCGCCTCGGGCATGGGCATTGCCCCCGCCGGCGCGGACATTGAGGGGACGGGCCATCACCACCTGATGGTCAACCGCGAGTTGCCTGACTTGACCTCCGCCATCCCTGCCGGTGAGAACTCCATCCACTATGGCGGCGGGCAGACCGAGGCGGCTCTGGAACTGGAGCCGGGCACCTACTCCCTTCAGCTCCTGTTTGCGGACCACAGGCACATCCCGCACGATCCGCCGATCTACTCAGAGCCCGTCACCATCACCGTGGAGTAACGTTTCGCGTCTTGATCGTCATCAGTCAATTGTGCAACTATAGGGTGATTGGCGGCGATCAGGACTGCTCGTGACACACTTGGACGATATGGCCCCCGTCCGCACCGCACAGGTGGACTGGGGCGACCCTCAGCCCCCCACATTACTGGTGGACCGGGCAGATAAAGGCGCAACGATGCTCATCTGCATCGGTGCCCAAAAGGCCGGTACGACGTGGCTCCACAGCTACTTTAGAGACCACCCTGAGATCTACGTGCCCCCTGTGAAGGAGGTGCACTATTTCGACTTTCTCTACGGCGGGGCGGACAACAAGACGCCCGTCAGTGTGCGTCTGGCGTCCGCCCTGAAAGATCAGCTCGGCACCTTCGCGTCCGCCAGCCCCCACAAACGCGAGGCGATGGCGGACGGCCTTGTGCGGCGGATGGACCGGTTTGCCATGTTCGCCGACGAGCGCCGGTACTTGCGGTTCTTTCAGGACCGCGTCGGCGCACACAATGTCATGTGCGACATCACCCCCGGGTACGCTGTGGTGGATCAGGGCGGGTTCGAGGCGATGCGCCGATTGTGCGGGAGGCCGCGCATACTCTTCATCTTGCGCAATCCTGCCGACCGTGTGTGGTCTCACTACCGTTTCCATGAGGCCAAGCAGGCGCAGCGCAACGGCGGCATTGGCGACATCTGCGCGTTCATGAACGAGCCGCACGTTGCCACCCGCACCCGCTATCACGACACACTGAAGCGTTTGGACGCCGTGTTCCCAGCGCACGACGTCCACATCGCTTTCTACGAGACCTTGTTTAGCGATGAGGCCACCCGCGGCATTTGCAGTTTTGCAGGCGTCGCCCACACTCCGGGCAATTACGATGTCCGCGTCAACGCCAGCCAATCCAACGCGCTCAGCAAGGCCGATCGTGCCAGCCTGGTCCAAGGCTTCAGCGACGTCTACCGGGCCATTGCGGCCCGTTTCCCCACAACGCTCCCCAATTCCTGGCGCAAGGATATGGCCACCTACCTCGGCTGAAGCGGCCCAACGGCTGTTGCTTCCTGAGAGAATGCCCACCGCCCCTTGAGCTTCCAGACCCCACCCCTTGGTGCGTGAAGCGTGCGGCGAGGCGAGCGTTGCCCCCGGATGGTGGAATGGGGCGCGAGAAGCTGCGCACGATCCCGACGGCCCGTGCCGACGATCGGACCGCAAATTCCTCACCCAGGCGGCCAGAATCTTCCCCAACGGCGCTTCAGGCTTGACGGGGCGGCGAAGGGACGCGCACATCCCGTTCGAAATCGGCGATTTGGCGTGGAATGCGGCGGCCGGTCTGCTAGAACGGTCGTGCTGCATGTGCGAAGACGCGTGCGTTGTCCGTCGCCTTTGGTCTGGGAAACGGCGCCAGGGACACGCGAGTTGGGAGAACGGTCATGGCCAAGCTGATTATCGACGGCGCTGAGATCGAGGTTCCCGACCACTATACGCTGCTGCAAGCGTGCGAGGCGGCGGGGGCGGAAATCCCGCGCTTTTGCTTCCACGAGCGGCTGTCCATCGCTGGCAACTGCCGCATGTGCCTTGTGCAGGTGGTGGGCGGGCCACCCAAGCCCATCGCAAGCTGCGCCATGTCGGTCAAAGACCTGAGGCCAGGGCGCGACGGCACGCCGCCCACGGTCAACACGCGCACGCAGTTCGTCAAAGAGGCGCGTGAGGGGGTGATGGAATTCCTCCTCATCAACCACCCATTGGATTGCCCCATCTGCGACCAGGGGGGCGAGTGCGACCTTCAGGACCAGGCGATGGCCTACGGTGTCTCAGGCTCGCGCTTTGTGGAGAACAAGCGCGCGGTCGAGGACAAGCACATCGGCCCGTTGGTGAAAACCATCATGAACCGCTGCATCCACTGCACACGGTGCGTGCGGTTCGTGACGGAGGTGGCAGGCGTCCCCGACCTTGGCTCCATCGGCCGCGGCGAGGACATGGAGATCACCACCTACCTTGAAGAGGCGATGAGCTCTGAGCTTCAGGGCAACGTCATCGATCTTTGCCCCGTGGGTGCGCTGACGGCCAAGCCCTACGCCTTCAAGGCGCGGCCCTGGGAGCTGACGAAGACCGAAACCATCGACGCCATGGATGCTGTCGGCTCTGCCATCCGCGTCGATGTGCGCGGACGCGAGGTGATGCGCATCCTCCCCCGCCTCAACGAGGCGGTGAACGAGGAGTGGATTTCCGACAAATCCCGCTTCATCTGGGATGGCCTCAGGACCCAGCGGCTCGACGTGCCTTACGTGCGCCAGAACGGTGCGCTGAAGCCGTCCAACTGGGGCGAGGCATTCGCCGCCATTGCACAGAAGGTGAAGGCGGCCGCGCCCGAGCGCACCGGTGCCATCGGCGGCGACCTTGCCACCGCCGAAGAGCTGTTTGCCCTCAAAGACCTGATGAGCCGGCTTGGCGTTGCCTCGGTGGACTGCAGGGCGCCTGGCGAAAAGCTCGACCCGGCGGTCGGGCGGGCAAGCTACATCTTCAACCCCACCATCGCGGGGATCGAAGAGGCGGACGCCATCCTCATCATCGGCGCCAATCCACGGTGGGAAGCCTCGCTCCTTAACGCGCGCATCCGCAAGACCTGGGTGGCAAAGGGTCTTCCCATCGGCCTCGTGGGCGAGCGTGTGGACCTCACCTACCCCTACCAGCACCTTGGCGCAGGCCCGTCCTCGCTGGACGATCTTGGCGCTTTCGGCGAGGTTTTGACCCGCGCCGAACGCCCCATCGTGATTGTCGGCCCTGCCGCGTTCACACGGCCCGATGCCGCCGCCGTGCTGGGTGCTGCTGCCCGCATTGCCAAGGACGTTGGTGCTGTGACGGAGGACTGGAACGGCTTCGGCGTCCTCCACACCGCAGCGTCAAGGGTCGGAGGGCTCGACGTGAAGTGCGTGCCTGACCGTAAGGGTCGCAACACGGCCGAGATGCTTCAGGCGGCAGAGGACGGCCGGATGGACGTCCTGTTCCTCCTCGGCGTTGACGAGATCGACCTCACGAAGGTCAAAGACGCCTTCATCGTCTATGTGGGCACCCATGGCGACAGGGGCGCCCACGCCGCAGACGTCATCCTTCCAGGCGCTGCCTACACCGAGAAGAGCGGCACCTACGTCAACCTTGAAGGGCGCCCGCAATACCTTGCCCGCGCCGCCTTCCCCCCAGGCGAAGCCCGCGAAGATTGGGCCATCCTGCGCGCCCTCTCCGCACAGCTTGGCGCAAGGCTGCCCTACGACACGTTGAGCGCATTGAACCGCGCCATGGTCAGCACCGTCCCCTTCCTGGGCGAGACAGACGATGTGATCCCTGGCGACCCTGCAGCCATCGACAAACTGGCCGCAGTGAGCGAAAGAATGGACGCAGCGCCCTTCAGGAATGCCATCACGTCCTTCCACCTCACCAATCCCATCACACGCGCCTCCAAGGTGATGGCCGAGTGTGACAAGCTCTGGCGGGAGCGTGCCGAAATGGCCGAAGCTGCCGAATAGATGACGATGCCACCGACCTGCCTCTTCCCCTCAACCCTTTCCATCGGTCTCGCCGTCGCGCTCTTTGCCGTGGCGATGGCGCCTTTGCCCGCCGCCGCCCAAAGCGGCGTGCCTGTGATGGTGGGGGGCGATGCTGACTATGATGCCTGCAGTTCGGTGGGGCAGGTGGCGCGTCTCAACCCCAATGGCGACGGCTTTCTGGCAGTGCGCAGCGGCCCCTCCACCGACCACGGCAAGATCGACGAACTCTACAATGGCGACATCGTCTTCCTGTGCGATCAGGATGGGCGCTGGCACGGCGTCGTTTATGGCGCGCAGGATTGCGGTGTGGGCAGCCCCATACCGCGGCGCCAAGCCTATAACGGCAATTGCCGCGCGGGGTGGATCTTCGACCGTTATGTGGATGTAATCGCTGGCTAGGCCGCGGCTGAGGACGAACGATGCTTGAGTTCTGGAGCAATTACGCGGCGCCCACCATCATCATGGCCATACAGAGCTTCCTGTTCCTGGCCATTTTGCTGGTGATCATCGCCTATGTGCTGTTGGCCGACCGCAAGATCTGGGCAGCTGTGCAGCTGCGCCGCGGCCCCAACGTCGTGGGCGCTTTCGGGCTCCTGCAATCCTTTGCCGACCTTGCGAAATTCGCCTTTAAGGAACCCGTCATCCCTGCCGGCGCCGACCGTGCGGTGTTCCTGCTCGCCCCCTTCGTCACCACCGTGCTGGCGATGGCTGCGTGGGCTGTCATTCCCGTCGCGCCAGGCTGGGTGATTGCCGACATCAATGTCGGAATCCTTTACGTGTTCGCCATCTCATCCCTTGGCGTCTACGGCGTCATCATGGGAGGGTGGGCGTCCAACTCGAAATACCCGTTCCTGGGGGCGCTGCGGTCCTCGGCACAGATGATCTCCTATGAGGTGTCGCTGGGCCTGGTGATCATCACTGTCCTGTTGTGTGTCGGCTCGCTCAACCTAACGGCGGTTGTGAACGCGCAGCAGACCGGCCTCGCCACGATGTTGGGCGTGCCGTGGCTGTCCATCCTCAACTGGTACTGGCTGCCGCTGTTCCCCATGTTCGTCATCTTTTTCATTTCCGCCCTTGCGGAGACGAACAGGCCTCCGTTCGACCTGCCTGAGGCGGAGTCGGAGCTGGTGGCCGGCTTCATGGTGGAGTACGCGTCCGTCCCGTACATGATGTTCATGCTGGGCGAGTATGTGGCCATCGCCATGATGTGCGCGCTCACCACCATCCTGTTCCTGGGTGGTTGGCTGCCGCCGGTGGATGTGGCTCCGTTCACCTGGGTGCCTGGCGTCATCTGGTTCGCGCTGAAGTGCTTCTTGGTGTTCTTCATGTTCGCCATGGTGAAGGCCATCGTGCCGCGCTACCGCTATGACCAGCTGATGCGGCTTGGCTGGAAGGTGTTCCTGCCCGCCTCGCTGGCGGCCATCGTGGTGGTTGCGGTGGTGTTGAAGTTGACCGGCTGGCGCGCTTAAGGCACGCACCGCGATTGAAGCAAAGCCTGGCAGCGCCATATGAAATGCGTGGGCTGCCATGGGTTTAAGGGTTCAGTGAGGGTCTAGGACAATGGCTTCGCTTCAAGGCACAGCGCGTTCCCTCTTCCTGTCGGAGTTCGTGTCGGCGTTCTTCTTGGGCATGCGCTACATGTTCAAGCCGAAGGCGACGGTGAACTACCCGTTCGAGAAGAACCCCATCTCGCCGCGCTTCCGTGGCGAGCATGCCTTGCGCCGCTACCCCAACGGCGAAGAGCGCTGCATTGCCTGCAAGCTGTGCGAGGCGATCTGCCCGGCGCAGGCCATCACCATCGAGGCCGGCCCCCGCCGCAACGACGGCACGCGCCGCACCACCCGCTACGACATCGACATGGTGAAGTGCATCTATTGCGGGCTGTGCCAGGAGGCCTGCCCGGTGGATGCCATCGTGGAAGGCCCCAACTTCGAATTCGCCACAGAGACCCGTGAAGAGCTTTACTACGACAAAGACAAGCTGCTCGCGAACGGCGATCGTTGGGAGCGGGAGATTGCGGCCAATATCGCCGCCGACGCCCCCTACCGTTGATCCGGCAGCCACACTGAGCCTTTAAACGCATCTCCTATCGTCCGCGGGCCGTGACGGCTCGCCCACGATGGGCTTAGCTCGCCAACAGGCCCTTCATGGCCGGCGAACGCGGGCTTCCCATGACTGTCGAACCGCTGCTTGAAACGAAGACGCTGAACAAGGCGTATGGCGCTCTGCGCGCCTGCCGCGACGTGTCGATCACCCTTGGCGAAGGGGAGATCGTCGCGCTTCTGGGCGAGAACGGTGCCGGCAAATCCACCCTCGTGAAAATGCTGTTCGGCGCGCTTCAACCCGACAGCGGCATCATTTTGTGGCGCGGCAAGCCTGTGGTGGTGGCAGAGCCCGCTGTGGCGCGGCGGCTTGGCATCGGCATGGTGCACCAGCACTTTTCCCTGTTCGAGGCGTTGACGGCCGCGCAGAACATTGCGCTCGGCCTGCCCGATCACCCCATGCGCGGTCTTGCCGAAAAGGCGCGGGAGGTGAGTGCCTCCTATGGCCTTGCGCTGGACCCTGACGCGCTGGTCGCCGACCTTTCCGTGGGCGAGCGACAGCGCATTGAGATTGTGCGCTGCCTTTTGCAGGACCCCACCCTCGTCATCATGGATGAGCCCACATCGGTGCTGACGCCCCAGGAGGCGGAGAACCTTTTCACCACGCTGCGGGCGTTGAAGGCGGAGGGCCGCACGGTCCTTTACATCTCCCACAAGCTTGAGGAGGTGCGCGCCCTTTGCGACCGGGCCATCGTCATGCGCGGCGGCGTCGTGGTGGGGGAGTATGTGCCGAAGGAAGAGACCGCAGCCTCCCTTGCCGCGGCCATGGTGGGAAGTCAGATCGATGCGGTCCGCCCTGGTCAGCGCGGGCCCGGGACGGGGCTAGCCGCCCTGACCGTCAAAGCCCTCAATCAGCCGGCCAACAGGCCCTTCGGCGTCAACCTTGAGGCCATCGACCTCACCGTTGGCACCGGCGAGGTGGTGGGCATTGCCGGTATGGCTGGCAACGGACAGAGCGAATTGTTCGAGGCGCTTTCGGGCGAGAGGCTGCAAAAGGGCGCGCACATGGTGACCATTCTCGGCACACCGGCAGGCCGCCTCGACATTCACGCAAGGCGGCGGCTTGGGGCCGCGTTCGTACCCGAGGAGCGGCTCGGCCATGCCACTGTGGGCGCTTTCGACCTGTCGGAAAACATCTTGCTTTCCCGCAGGCGACCCCGCGATGGGACGGTTGCGCTCGGCTTCTTGAACCGCGGGGCGGCGCGCTCTGCACTCACCCGCGTTGTGGGGCGGATGGACGTGCGGATGCCTGGCGGCACCGCCGTTGCACGGGCCCTCTCTGGCGGGAACTTGCAAAAGTACGTCGTCGGGCGGGAGCTTGACAGTGCACCCCAGCTTCTCGTCATCAACCAGCCCACCTGGGGGGTGGATGCTGGGGCGGCCGCCAACATTCGCCAGGCAATCCTTGATCTTGCGGCGGGTGGGGCTGGGGTCCTCGTCATCAGCCAGGACCTTGATGAGCTTTTCGAAGTGGCAGGCTCCATTGCCGTCATGGCGGGCGGGCACCTCACACACCCCCACCCTGTGGACGGGCTGACGCGCGAGGCCGTGGGTCTGATGATGGGCGGCGCCACCACCCACAAGCCCACCCGCGAGGAGGCGGCCCTTGCGACTTAGTCTGGAGCGGCGTGCCAGCGTCCCCTTTTGGGCGGAGATCGCTGCGCCCGTCGGTGCGCTGGTCTTCACGCTTCTGGCCGGCGCCGTCCTGTTCGCGGCTATGGGCTATCCGCCCGGCCAAGCGCTTTACGCTTACTTCATCGAGCCGCTGTCGGAGTTCTGGTCGCTGCATGAATTGGCGTTGAAGGCGGCACCGCTGATCATCATCGCCGTCGGCCTGTCGGTCTGCTTTCGCTCCAACAATTGGAACATCGGGGCTGAGGGGCAGTTCATCCTGGGTGCCATAGGGGCGTCGGCCATCCCCGTACTTTTGCCTGGGGCGAGCGGGCCTTGGGTGCTTCCTGCCATGTTTGCCTGCGGAATCTTGGCGGGCGCGCTGTGGGCGGCGATCCCCGCGGTGCTGAAAACCCGCTTCGGCGCCAACGAGATCCTTGTCTCCTTGATGCTGGTTTACGTGGCAGGCTTCCTGCTCGACTATCTGGTGCGCGGGCCTTGGCGGAACCCTGAAGGCTTCAACTTTCCCGAAACGCGTTCCTTTGGGACCGATGCCATCCTGCCGGAGCTTGTCTCCATGGGCGAGTATGGGGGGCGCGCCAACTGGGGCATCGTTATCGCGCTGATTGTTGCGGTGGCGACCTTCGTGATGGTCTCGCGCACCCTCAAAGGGTTTGAGATCACCGTGACGGGGGCAAGCCCAAGGGCCGCGCGTTTTGCAGGGTTCGATGCGCGGGCGACAACGCTGTTCGCCTTCGTGTTTTCAGGCGCCATGGCAGGCCTTGCAGGGACCATTGAGGTCTCCGGTGCCATCGGCCAATTGCGGCCCACGGTGAGCCCCGGCTACGGCTTCACCGCCATCATTGTTGCCTTCCTGGGGCGGCTCAATCCTCTGGCGATCGTTCTGGCCGGATTCGTCCTGGCGCTCTCGTATCTGGGCGGGGAGGCGGCGCAGATCAGCCTTGGCCTGCCTGAGGAGATTACGAGGGTTTTCCAAGGCGTCCTCCTGTTTGCGATTCTCGCCAGTGAGACCTTCATGCGCTACCGGGTGCGGTTGTCCTCACGGCGCGGCCCTGCGGGCGCTAAGCCATGATCGAGTCCGTCCTCCTCACCGTCATTACCGCGGCAACGCCTCTCCTTTTGGCTGCCATCGGCGAATTGGTGGCCGAGCGTTCAGGCGTTCTGAACCTTGGTGTCGAGGGGATGATGATTGTGGGCGCGGTTGCTGCTTTTGCCGTTGCCTACACCACGGGGTCTCCCTATCTCGGCGTCCTCGCGGGCGCCGTGGTGGGGGTGGGAATGGCGGGCCTTTTCGCCGGCCTTGCCGTGTGGCTTGCCACCAATCAGGTGGCGACGGGGCTGGCGTTGACCCTTTTTGGCCTGGGTGTTGCGGGCCTTGTAGGGGAGGGGTTCGTGGGCATCCCCGGCGTGCAGCTTGAGGAGGTGTCGATCCCCGTCTTGAGCCAGATCCCCATTGTCGGGCCGGTTCTGTTTGCTCAGGATATCTTGTTTTACCTCTCCGTCGTGCTGACGGTGGGGGTGTGGTTCTTCATGTTCCGAACCCGCGCTGGGCTGAGGCTTAGGGCGGTGGGCGATAAGCCGGAAGCTGCCCATGCCCTTGGCCTTCACGTCAACCAGGTGCGCACGCTGGCCGTCCTGTTCGGTGGCCTTTGTGCAGGACTTGCGGGGGCGCAGCTCACCCTCGTCTACACGCCGCAGTGGATCGAAAATGTCACCGCAGGGCGCGGCTGGATTGCGCTGGCGCTGGTGGTGTTTGCCAGTTGGCGGCCTGCGCGCGTTGCCGTCGGTGCCTACCTTTTCGGCGCTGTCACCATTGCACAGTTCCATGCCCAGGCGCTTGGCGTTGCGATCCCCTCACAGGTGCTTGCAGCCCTTCCTTACGTTGCCACCGTGGTGGTGCTTGTGGTGATTGCCCGAAACCGCCGCTTCACCATGGTCAACACACCGGCAGCGCTTGGCCAGCCGTTCGTGCCTGATCGATAGGCGTGGCGAAAATCTTTGCACAAACCGCCCTGTGATGGGTCGATTGGCGCGGAAACTGCATTAAAACTTTATCAATCCGTCAAACAGCGTCCGTCCGACGCGTCATCATGGGTTTGCTGATGTCCCGCATTGCAACATGCCTTGTCGCCACTCTTCTTGTCGCTGGTGTGCCTCAGGTCGCTGTCGCGGCCGACGAGCCCACCAAAGCCTGCTTCGTCTACGTGGGTCCCGTGGGTGACTTCGGCTGGACCTACCAGCACGACCAGGGCCGCCAGGATGTGGAGAGCGAGTTTGGCGACCAGGTGGAGACTGCCTTCCTTGAAAGCGTGAAGGAAGGGGCCGACGCTGAACGCGCCATCGAGCGGTTCGCCCGCTCAGGCTGCGACATCATCTTCACCACATCGTTCGGCTTTATGGATGCCACCAACAAGGTGGCCGCGCGCTTCCCCGACGTGAAGTTCGAGCATGCAACGGGCTACAAGCGCGAGCATCCGAACGTTGCCACCTTCAACTCCAAATTCTACCAGGGCCGGTACATCATCGGCCAGATTGCCGCGAAGGTGAGCGAGACCGGCGAGGCTGGCTACATCGCCTCCTTCCCCATTCCCGAGGTGATCCGCGGCATCAACGCGTTCATGCTGGGCGCACAGTCGGTGAACCCCGACTTCAAGCTGCGCATCGTGTGGGTGAATTCCTGGTTCGACCCAGGCCGTGAAGCGGATGCGGCCAAGGCGCTGATCGACCAGGGCGTCGACATCCTGACCCAGCACACCGACTCCACCGCGCCCATGCAGGTGGCGGCGGAGCGGGGTATCAAGGCGTTCGGCCAGGCGTCCGATCAGATCAAGTTCGGCCCCGACACGCAGCTCACCTCCATCATCGACGACTGGGGCCCTTACTATGTGGGCCGCGTGAAGGCTGTGATCGACGGCACGTGGGAGCAGTCCGACACCTGGTACGGCCTTGATGAAGGCAATGTGGTGATGGCCCCTTACACCAACATGCCTGAAGACGTTGCCAAGATGGCCGCTGAGACGGAAGAGAGCATCCGCTCCGACGCGTTCGAGCCGTTTACGGGCCCCATCAACAAGCAGGACGGGACAGAGTGGCTGGCCGACGGCGTGCGCGCCAGCGAGGGCGAGCTTTTGGGCCTCAACTTCTACATCGAGGGCATTGACGGAACGGTGCCGCAATAGGACACGCGTGGTCTTCGGCTTGCCTTCCTTCCAGCGGTCGGTGAAAAGCGTCGCAACAATGGTTCTTGCGGCGCCCCGCGCGCACCTGGGAGGAAAGTATGCGGATCACATGCCTTGCGGCGGCCTTGGTCGCCGTGTCCATGGCGATGCCTGCCGAGGCGCAGACGCGCGTCACCTATAAGTCGGCAAAGACTGGCTCGTCCTACTACCAGATGGCGGTTCAGCTGGCCGAGGCCATCAAGGCCGCTGACGACACCATCTCCGTCACCGTCGAGGAGAGCCAGGGCTCGGTCCAGAACGTGATGGAATCGGCCGTGCGCGGCGGCGACTATGTGTTCACCTCGCCGCCCTCGCTGGTGCGCCTTGCCGGCGAAGGCAAAGCAATGTTCGAAGAGCGCGCCAACCCGCGCTTTGCCGACATCCGGGCGCTTTTCCCCATCCCATCGCTCACCATGCACTTCGTGGCCCGCGCGGACACAGGCGTTGAGACCTTCGCCGACCTCGAGGGCAAGACCATCCTCCTTGGCAAAGGCTCCTTCGGTGCGCGCGAGGGAGAGAAGTATCTCGGCCTCTTCGGCCTTGAGGGGAAGGTGGAGATTGCCGATGTTGAACTCTCCAACGCCGTCCCTGCGCTGAAAAACGGGCAGATCGATGCGTTCGTGACCGCAGGCTCCTTTCCCGCGCCCAACGTCATCGAAGCGGCGGCGGGAACGGGCGTGACCGTCCTCTCCCTCTCCGACGATCAGGTGGCCGAGACCAAGCGCACGCGCCTCGTCATCCCCGCGGGCACCTATCCTGGGCAAGCGGAAGAGATTGTCACCACCTCGCTTCCCGTGGTCGCCTTCACCACCACCCAGATGGACGATGACACCGCCTACGCCCTCACCAAGGCCTACTGGGAAGAAAAAGCCGCCATGGGTGAAAGCGCACCGTGGTGGAATGGCGTCGACCCCAGCTTCCTTGAAAACGTGACGGGCAAGATCCACCCCGGCGCACTGCGCTACTATGATGAGATCGGCGTCGCGGTGCCTGACACGGCGCGCTAGTCCAATCGCCGTCCCTTCCGTGGCGACGACACTCCCGCCTTCCCGAGGCGTTGCCTGGTGAGCGAGCGGGGCGGGCAGACGGCCTTTGAGCCTCTCGTCGGTGTGTGGGTGGCCCTTGGGGCACTCACCATCGCCTTTCATCTCTGGCTTGTCCTGTCGGGGCTGACGCCGAACCTTGTGGCGCGCCCGCTCCACATGGCGCTCGCGGTGCCCTGGGTGGTGCTTTATGGCCGCCGTCCCACACTCTCAGGCTTCGGTCTGACGGCAGCCGGTGTGGGGGCGTGTCTCTACATTGCCTGGAACCACAGCGCGCTTGGCGATCAGTACGGGATGCTGTTCGGCACCACGCAATACGTTGTGGCGTTCGTGCTTCTTGGGGTGGTGCTTGAGATGGCGCGCAGGGCCATCGGCTGGCCGCTTCCTCTTGTGGCGCTGCTGTCGCTGCTCTACGCATTCTTCGGCGAATACATCCCCGGCGAGTTCGGCCATGCAGGCCTTCCGACCGCAAGCCTTCTTGGCACGTTGACCGTTGCTGAGGGCGGGCTCTGGGGGCAGCTGACGGGGATCTCGGTGTCCGTCGTCGCCGTCTTCGTCATCTTCGGCGCGATGCTGAATGCCGGCGAAGCGGGCCAGGGTTTCATGAATGTCGCGGCGGCCGCCGCCGGGCGATTGAAGGCTGGCGCTGCGAAGGTGTCCGTCATCGCCTCTGCGCTGTTCGGGTCCATTTCCGGCTCGGCGTCCGCCAATGTTGCTTCCACAGGGGCCATAACGCTGCCTGCCATGCGCAAGCTGGGCTACCCCCGCTCCCTTGCCGGCGCGGTTGAGGCTGTGGCCTCCTCCGGCGGGCAGATCATGCCGCCTTTGATGGGGGCAGGGGCCTTCGTCATGGTGGAGCTGACGGGGATCCCCTACGCCACAATCATGCTTGCCGCCTTGGTGCCGGCGCTCCTTTACTTCTTTGCCGTGTGGGTGGGGATCGACGCCTTCACCACACGCCACACCCTTGCAGGCCTTCCGCGCGATGCTTGGCCCTCCCGGCGCACAGTGATCATCACGTCCGCATTTTTCCTGGTGCCGTTCACGGTGCTGTTGTGGGGAATGTTCGGGCAAGGCGTGACGCCGCAATACGCCGCCTTCTGGGCCATCGTCGCCGCCGCCCTCCTGTTGCTCCTGGATGGCACTTTGACGTTCGACCTGCGCAAGGCGGGCGGGCGGATCGTGAGGGCGTGCCTTGTGGCAGGCCAGCAGGTGGCGATGATTGCCTCCATTATTCTGTGCGCGTCCATCGTCATCGGTGTGTTGGGGCTGACGGGGCTTGGAGTGAAGGTCACCTCGCTCATCCTGTCTGGCTCAGGCGGTATGTTGTGGCCTGCGCTGTTGTTGACGGCTGTGGCCTGTCTCATCCTTGGGATGGAGGTGCCAACCACGGCCGCCTACGTCATCTGTGTGTCGGTGGCAGGGCCTGCGCTGATGGAGCTGGGGCTCGAGCCCCTCCAGGCGCACCTTTTCGTCTTCTGGTACGCGCTGTTGTCCACCATCACCCCGCCTGTATGCGGGGCTGTCTTCATCGCTGCGGGGATGGTGGAGGAGCGCTGGCTAAAGGTGGCCGTGTCTGCCATGGGGCTCGGCGTCGGGCTTTACCTCATCCCGCTGGCGATGGTGGCGAACCCTGATCTCATCGCACTGGGCAGTGAACCCTTGGGCGCCATCCTTGCGGGGCTGAAGACGGCGGTGGGGCTCGCTCTGGTGTCCATCGGCGCCATCGCCAAGCGCCACCCGCTCCTTCGCATTGTTCTGGCGGCTTTGGGGCTCGTCGTTATCCTTGCTCCCATGGACCTGTTGGGGGGCTGAGGCTTTGGCGTTTGTCATCCTTGCCATCGGGCTGGTGTTTCTGCTTGCAGGGGGCGAAGCGCTGGTGCGGGGTTCTGTGGCGTTCGCCAAGCGCCTGGGGGTCTCGCCGCTCGTCATAGGGCTCACGCTTGTAGGCTTCGGCACGTCGACGCCCGAGCTTGTGGCCAGTGTTCAGGCCGCTTTGATCGGCGCGCCAGGGATTGCGGTCGGCAACATCATCGGCAGCAACATTGCAAACATTCTGCTGATCCTGGGCATCGCCTCCATGCTGGTGCCTTTGGATACGAGCCGCAGCGTGTTGCGGCGCGATGGCGCCATGCTGTTTGCCGCAAGCTTCATCATGACGGGCGTCGTCATCTCAGGCTCCATGGAGCGCTGGGTGGGTATGGCGCTTGTGGTGGGCCTTGCCATCTACACCATCGCCACCTTCGTCTCGGCAGGGCGCAAGGCTGAGGCCGCAAGCGCGGGTCTTGACGCCGACACTGACGTAGACCCATGGCCCCGTTCCGTCGTCGGGTCCCTCGGGCTCACCGTCGCGGGAATTGCCGGGGTTGTCGTCGGCGCGGATCTCCTTGTGGATTCGGCCATTGAGATCGCCAAGTTTGCGGGCATCTCCGAGGCGGTGATCGGGCTCACCGTGGTTGCGGTGGGCACCTCATTGCCTGAGCTTGTGACCTCCATCATCGCCGCCTTCCGCAGGCAGGGGGATGTGGCGCTCGGCAACATCATCGGCAGCAACATCTTCAACATTTTGGGGATTGCGGGGGTGACGGCGTTGGTCTCGCCCATCCCCATACCGCCCGCCATCGTGAGGCTGGACGTCTGGGTGATGGTGGCCGCCTCGGTCCTGTTGATTGCCTTTGCTGCGTCCGGTCGCGGGATCAGCCGCATGCAGGGGGCGGTCTTGTTTTTGTGCTACATCGCCTACCTTGCGACACAGTTTTCGCCTGGGATCCGCGCCACCCTCGGTCTTTGAGCTTAGGGTGTGGACAAGGTGGGGGCTTCATCCTTATTTGAGGCCCTCAATCTTGGAGGGACCCATGAGTTTCCACGTCGCAGTGGTGGGCGCGACCGGCAATGTCGGCCGCGAAATCTTGGACATCTTGGCTGAACGGGGCTTCCCGGCTGACCGCGTCACCGCGATCGCCTCGCGCCGCAGCCAGGGCACCGAAGTCTCCTTCGGTGACAAAACCCTGACCACCGAGGCCCTCGAGACTATGAATTTCTCCACCGTCGACATCTGCATGATGTCGGCAGGCGGAGACGTTGCGCGCACGTGGGCGCCCCGCATCGCCAAAGCCGGCGCTGTGGTGATCGACAACTCCTCAGCCTTCAGGATGGACCCCGAAGTTCCGCTGATCGTGCCTGAGGTGAATGCCGACGCCATTGTCGACTTCAGGCGTAAGAACATCATCGCCAACCCCAACTGCTCGACCGCGCAGCTGGTGGTGGCGCTGAAGCCGATCCACGACAAGGCGGGCATCAAGCGCGTTGTGGTCTCCACCTATCAGTCGGTGTCAGGCTCCGGCAAAGCGGCGATGGACGATCTGTTTGCCCAGACCCGCGCCGTTTTCGTGTCCGACACGGTGGAGAGCGACGTCTTTCCCAAGCGCATGGCCTTCAACGTCATTCCTCAGTGCGACGTCTTCATGGACGACGGGCAGACCAAAGAGGAATGGAAGATGATGGTGGAGACGAAAAAGATCCTCGATCCAAAGATCAAGCTCACCGCCACCTGCGTGCGCGTGCCTGTCTTCATCTCCCACTCAGAGGCGGTGAATGTGGAGCTTGAGCAGCCCTTGTCGGCCGAGGAAGCGCGGGACCTCCTGCGCGAATCCCCTGGCTGCCTCGTGGTGGATAAGCACGAGGACGGCGGCTACGTCACCCCTTACGAGGCGGCGGGCGAGGATGCCACCTACATCAGCCGCATCCGCGATGACATGACGGTGGAGAACGGCCTCGCCTTCTGGGTGGTGTCGGACAATCTGCGCAAAGGCGCTGCGCTGAACACCGTGCAGATTGCAGAGCTTCTCGCCAATCGCGGCCTATTGACCGCCCGCGCCGAAGCGGCCTGACCACGGTCACACGGTCCAAGACGCCGCAGTCCCGGTACTGCGGCGTTCATTGTGCGATAAAATGTCGCACTTAAGGGATGTGAGCCTGCAAAATCGCCGGCACCTCACCGCCCTCACCCTGACGTTCGGGTGGCGGAGGGAGCGGCGAAAGGGCGCAAACATCCGCCAATGTGAGGGTGCGGTAGAGGTGGGGAAACAGCGCCCCGCCGCGTGAGGCCTCCCACTTGAGCGCTTCATCATCTGAGGCGAAGATGCATAGGGCGAGAAACAAACTTTCTTCGCCGGCAAAATGCTTTGCGAGGGTGCCGGGCACCTGCTCTAGCGCCGACAGGTGAATAAACCCATCGCGCTGGTCGTCGGCTGAGCCGTCGAAGCGTGCCGTGACAATCAAGCTGCTGGCCTCTTCGGCGCGCATTATCTTGTAGGCACGATGATCTGGCACTGGTGTCAGCCTCTCTCGGTCTCGCGTCGGCCTTAGATGCCAACCTCCACAAATTTGCAGTATATTCCCATCTTTGTTGGCCTGTGTTAAAAGTCCTGAGGGGTGGACGATACACGGGCGGGCCAATCGCCCGGTGCAACACGAGGCTCATGCAGTTTGTCGTCTATTGCGTGAGTGTATTTGACCTCACACGCGTCGTTTTGGGGGAGACGCCGCGTGGTGACTGGGAGAAGGCGATACATGCTTGCTCACACAGACGTTTGGTCTGCCATTGACTCATTGGCAGAAAGGAACGGCCTTTCCCCGTCGGGATTGGCCCGGCGTGCTGGTTTGGACCCGACAACGTTCAACAAATCGAAGCGCCACGCACCTGACGGGCGGCCCCGCTGGCCGTCGACCGAGTCGATTTCGAAAATATTGAGCGCGACGAACACGAACATCAATGAGCTATTTGCCGCGCAGGGCGGTCCGAGCCGCTCAGGCGAAGCGATTTCCGTACCGCTCATCGGTGATGCCCACGCAGGGTTCGATGTGACCGCACGGCGCGACGTTACCCGTTTGCCGCATCCGCCGCGCATCATTTCCTTCCCTGACAAGAGGCATGAGCCGCTCTACGCCCTCACCGTTGTGGGCGATTCCATGAAGCCGCTCTACCGCGATGGGGACGTGTTGTTCATCTCCACCTCGGCAAAGCCAGGGCCTGGCGACAGGGTGGTTGTGAAGCTGATGGACGAGGATCTTGTGGTCCGCGTCATGAAGGAGCAGACGAGCCGAACCGTTTGCTTCCACGCGGTCAATCCCGATCATCCGGACATTGCCCTTGAGCCGTCCAGCATCGAGTGGATCGCGAAGATCGTCTACGCCAGCCAGTAAAACTCTGGCGGGACGTTTGCCCCATCGTTTCGCGCAAACGATGGCGGCGCTTTTCTTGTGGCGCGACTTCTAAGCGCGCCGACTTTCCTCACCCAATTCACTGGCTGTTTCGCATGCTGATGCCAAAGGCTTGGCCATCAGGGGCGATGTGTGTGCCAACCAGCGTTGGCCGTGACACTGGGTCTTTGTGAGCCTTTTCTTCAATAGGTAGGCTCTGTCACGACGATCCCGCGTAGTCCGTATCGATTGCGGAGATACTGAGCGATGAATCGGAATAACGCCTCTCTTTCATGATCACTCACGGTCTCGCCACTGGGATAACTCCATTTCAGCCCTTCTGGAAGAACGATATAGTACGTTTTGTGTTTACCGTCTGTAATGTCAAAAAACTCAAGACGTGTAGTCTTTTTACCAAATTTTACTTCGCATATCTCGGGGCGCAAAAATCGTACATATTCGGTAGGCGGGCTCCTAAAATGAGAAAGCCATTTAAGCATAGTAGGCATTCCCGGGCTCCTTCAATGTTATTCAAGATCTTTGTTGATCTTGGGCTGCCCGAACGCGATATTCATCCATGTTAGTCGCGTGAATACTTCGGTGTCGTCAATCTACCCCGCAGGTGCCTCCCCTTCTTCTTCCTCCCCGTAGCCGAGCAGTCGGAGAGGGCGGGCGTCGATGCCCTGGGTTCGGGCCCAGTGGCACAGCGCGTCTTCCTGGCCGTGGGTGACCCAGACCTCCTCTGCCCCCGTCTCCACAATGGTGGTGCAAAGGTCCTCCCAATCGCCATGGTCGGAGATCACGAGAGGGAGTTCCACACCCCGCTGACGCGCCCGCGCGCGCACCCGCATCCAGCCTGAGGCGAAGGCTGTGACCGTGTCGCCGAAGCGTTGTGCCCAGCGGTCGGCGAGCGAGGAGGGCGGGCACAGGACAATTTCGCCGGCGACGGACTTGGCATCCAGCCCCTTCACCGACACCAGGAGCCCGAAGTCGGACCCGGCATCCACATAGTGCTGGGTGAGCCGCTGTAATGCGCCGTGCATATAGATGGGACGGTCGTACCCGGCCTGGCGGATCAGCGCCAAGAGCCTTTGCGCCTTGCCGAGGGAGTAGGCGCCCAGAAGATGCGGACGGCTTGGAAACAGGGCGAGGGAGCGCAGGAGCTTGTCCACCTCGTCGGCCGCGTCCGGATGGCGGAAGACCGGCAGCGCAAACGTTGCCTCGGTGACGAAAAGGTCGCACGGCACAAGCTCGAAAGGTTCTGCCGTCGGGTCGCTTTGCCGCTTGTAGTCGCCCGAGACGACGGCCCGCTGGCCACCCCGCTCCATCAGCACCTGCGCCGATCCGCGCACATGGCCTGCTGGATGGAAGGAGACCGACACGTCGCCCACCTTGGTGGTTGCACCGTAAGGGGAGGGCTGGCGTACCTGGGTGAAAGCTTCGCCATAGCGCACCGCCATGATGGCAAGGGTTTCGGGCGTTGCCATCACCGCGCCATGCCCCGCGCGGGCATGGTCGGCATGACCGTGGGTGATGACCGCGCGCGGCACAGGGCGGATCGGATCGATGTGAAAGTCCCCCGGCGGGCAGTAAAGGCCTTCAGGCGACAGGGACAGAATCGGTTGCGCGCTCATCGCCCATCAGATAGGCCGCGCACGGTCGTTCGGCAGCGCTTTGTGGTGCGCGGCGGACGTGGCATCAAGGCGCGCGGTGTGCATGGGCACCGGAACGCGAACAGGAGATTGACTGTGGTGGCATCGACGGACGGGGTGGATGTGAAGGGGGCGATGGCGCCGCGTTACGATGAGGTGCTGACCGCCGATGCACTGAGCTTCCTCGCCGACCTCCACCGCACCTTCAACGCGCGGCGGCTGGAGCTTTTGGCGGCGCGCGAGGCCCGGCAGAAGGCTTTCGACGAGGGCGCGCTGCCCGACTTTTTGGAAGAAACCAAACACATCCGCGACGGCGATTGGACCGTTGCCCCCATCCCCGCCGACCTCACCGACCGCCGGGTGGAGATCACCGGGCCGGTGGACCGCAAGATGATCATCAACGCCCTCAACTGCGGGGCGAAGGTGTTCATGGCCGACTTTGAGGATGCCTCCTCCCCCACTTGGTCGAACATGATGGACGGCCAGTTGAACATGATCGACCGGTGGAACGGCGACATCGACTTCACCGACGAACGGGGCAAGGAGTACAAGCTCTCAGATACCCCCGCTGTCCTGTTGATCCGCCCGCGCGGGTGGCACCTGCCCGAGGCGCACATCACCGTCGACGGTGAGCCGATGGCGGGGGGATTGGTCGACTTCGGTCTCTACGTCTTCCACAACGCCAAGAAGCAGATGGCGGCCGGGACGGGGCCCTACTTCTACCTCCCCAAGCTTGAGAGCCACAAAGAGGCAGCGCTCTGGAACGACGTGTTCGTCCACGCCCAGGAGGCACTCGGCATTCCAGTCGGTACCATCAAGGTGACGGTGCTGATTGAGACTCTGCCGGCAGCGTTCGAGATGGACGAGATTCTCTACGTTCTACGCGACCATATTGCAGGCCTCAATTGCGGGCGTTGGGACTACATCTTCTCCTTCATCAAGACGCTGCAGGCCAAGCCGGAGTTCATTCTGCCCGACCGCAGCCAGGTGGTGATGGGCAAAGCGTTCCTGCGCGCCTATAGCCTCCTCTTGATCAAGCAGTGCCACCGCAGGGGCGCCTTTGCGATGGGCGGTATGGCCGCGCAAATCCCCAACAGGCGGGACGAGGCGGCCAACGCCGAAGCGCTTGAGAAGGTGCGGGCCGACAAGGAGCGCGAGGCCCAAGACGGCCACGACGGCACCTGGGTCGCCCACCCCGACCTGGTGCCCGTGGCGATGGAGGTGTTCGACAGGATCATGCCGACCGCCAATCAGCTGGACAAAAAGCGCGACGACGTGGTGATCGGCCAGACCGACCTTTTGGAGGTGCATGAAGGCGAGCGCACGGAGGCGGGCCTGCGCGACTGCATCCGCGTCGGCGTGCAGTACATTGAAGCCTGGCTACAGGGTCGTGGCGCCGTGCCCCTTTACAACCTGATGGAAGACGCTGCGACGGCGGAAATCTCCCGCTCGCAGTTGTGGCAGTGGTTGACCTACGGGGCACGCCTGTCGGACGGGCGCACCGCGGACGTTGCCCTCTTCGACCGCTGCCTTGAGGAAGAGATGGCCCGCGTGCGCGAAGAGGTGGGCGAGGAGACCTACAAAAACGGCCGCTATGTGGAGGCGGTGGAGCTGTTCCGCTCGCTGACCACAGCCAAAACGCTGTCGCCCTTCCTCACGCTCCCGGCCTACAAGATGCTGAACTAACCGACCGTCCGGTTGGCCAGGGCTGCTTGCAGCCCTTTGTCGGACAGTGCCCAAAGGTCCACAGGCGTTGCCCTGCCGCGAATCTCGACAGCGTGCTTCTGCGTAAAGTCTTTGGTGTGAATGCGGCAGGCCTTCTTCACCGCATCGGTGATGAGGAGGGGGACATGTGCGGCCTTTGTGGCGTTCTCCACCCGTGAGGCGACGTTCACCACATCGCCCACGACGGTGAACTCCAGCCGCATTTCGTCGCCAATGGCCCCCACAAAAGCCGTGCCGGCGTGAATGCCCACGCCCACATGAAGAGCTGGCCCGCCTGCCGCTTCATCGGCTGCCGAGAGCGCTGCAACGCGGGCCAAAATGTCGAGCCCGCAGGCAACGGCGCTGTCGGCATCCTGCGGGGTCGGCCGGGGCAGGCCGAAGACGACCATTGCCGCGTCGCCCACGAACTTGTCCACGACGCCGCCATGCTCCCCCACCGCCGCGCCGATCTCGCCACGGAACTTGGCGAGGAAGGCACCAAGGGCCGCAGGATCCATGCCCTCCGCGCGGCCGGTGAAGTTGCGGATGTCCACGAACAGGATGACGACGGGTTGGCGGCGCCCTTTGCGCAAGGCATCCGTATCGCTCTCGGTGATCATCGCGGCCACCTGACGGGGGAGGTAGCGCGTCATTAGGAGGCGTCGGTGGTTTTCGTCGAGCGCTGCGGCAAGGATCAGCCGCGTGCGCAACACCACGATGAACAAGATGCCCCCTGCCAACAACACCATGATGAGGCGCATGACGTTGGGTGGTAGGTCGAAAAAAGGCAGCACTTCCAAGGGCATGTCACCGCCGTCCTCACGCCGGGGCACCCACTCCCCCCATGGCAGGCTGAGTGATATGAGGCCGATGACCATCAGCACCAGGATGTAGAGCTGGGTGAGCGGGCTGTATCTCAGGGCCCCGAAGGTCAACACCACGGGGATCATCCAGACGGCTGGATAGGCTGCCAGATAGTTGGGCGGCAGCCCCGTGTTGACCTTGTTGATCCACAAGCTTCCGATGACGAAGACAACGTCGAGCGTGACGAAGAACAGCGCAATGCCCTGGGTCATCCGCCCTGTGGTGGACAAGATCAGCGCCACGATCCCGATCAACGCATAGCCGCCAAGGGTGGCGACGGCGACGGCCAGCTGAACTTGCAACATCGGCTCATCGTCAGGCGGCAGGCTGGTGACGAGTTGGGTGAGGGCAAACGTCAAAATCAGCGCGATGGTGATGCGCACGATGGCGATCGCCTGCTCGGCACGCCGTTCGGCACCGCGAAAGTGCCGCTCGATCTCAGGTCGCGCGGTGAGGCGGGGAAATGGGGTGTGCCTTGCCATCAGCGGGGCGGTGTCCTGGCATCGTCGTCCGACGGCTCGAACGGGCGCACAGCGGCATGGGCGGCAGGCCGGCGGCCCGCCACCATCTGCTCGCGCCACAAGGTGTAAAGGCCGGCCGCAACAACGATGGTGGCACCGATGATGGTGAGCTCGTCAGGCACCTCGCCGAACCAGATGTAGCCGATGACGAGCGCCCACAACAAAACCGTGTAGCGGAAGGGGGATACGGCCGAAATGTCACCCACACGCATGGCCGATACGCCGAAGACGTACCCCATCAGAAGGAAGACCCCTGCGCAAAACAACAGGCCGGTTTCCTCCATGGTGGGCACTTGAAGGCCTTGGAAAGGGGCAACGACCGCCGCGACGACAGTGATGGCAAAGGCGGTGATGGTGCTGACAAGAAGGGTGGATGTGCCGGCCGGCATCTGCCGCGTTGCAAGATCGCGCAGGGTGACGAAGAGGACCGCGGCGACGGCAAAAAGCGCGAAGGCGTCGAACCCTTCTGTTCCGGGGCGCACGATAATCATCACGCCCACAAACCCCACCGTGATGGCAAGCCAGCGCCGCCAGCCCACGGGCTCCTTCAGAAAAAGGGCGGCGGCCATCGTCACCGCCAACGGCGCGCCCTGCATGATGGCGTTGGCATTGGTGAGCGGCATGTTGTGAAGCGCTGACAAGAAGCACAGCGTTGCACCGATCTCCCCTATGCAGCGCAGGACAAGGGGCTTGGTGTCCGCCCGCGTCAGCCGCGTTTTGAACGCCCCGGCCCGCCAGGCAAGTCCTGCCACCAGAAGCGTTGTGAACATGCCGCGGATGAACACCGACTGAAAGAACGGCAGGCTCTCGAACACGAACTTCATGAAGCCGTCGTTGGTGGCAAAACCGGCCATGGATCCTGCCATGAAGAGGGATCCGCGGGCGTTGGGCGACAGTGGCATGAAAGCTCCTTGCGGGCCGCCTTGGCTCAAGGCACCAGGTGCCAAGAGCCAGGATGCGGCGCGGCCTTGGCCGGAAGGCTTTCGCGCGCACCCAATCAGGCGCGGCTCTTGCTTACACAATTTGGGCCGGCGTTGCAGTGGACTTGGTAACGGCAATTCGCGTGCGCAACGTCATGGAAATGACATGAGCGTTGGTGCTAGAAGTCCCCCGCATCACCGTCGCCGCACGATGTTCCAGGCGCCCCCCTTGAGCGTGAGACCCCATGACCGCCCTTCCCTTTGAAACGCTGAAAGAGATGGTGGCCGACGGCACCATCGACACCGTGGTCGCCGCCCAGGTGGACATGCAGGGCCGCTTGATGGGCAAGCGCTTCCACGCCGAGTTCTTCGTGGACAGCGCTTGGGAAGAGACCCACTCGTGCAACTACCTCCAGGCGACGGACATGGAGATGTTCACCGTTGAGGGGTACAAGGCGGCAAGCTGGGCCAAGGGCTATGGCGACTACGTCATGAAGCCTGACCTGGACACCCTGCGCCTGACACCGTGGCTGCCAGGCACAGCGCTCGTGTTGTGCGATGTCCTCGATCATCACACCCACAAGGACGTGCCCCATTCCCCCCGCGCCGTTCTGAAGCGCCAGGTGGCCCGCCTCGCAAAGGACGGCATTCTAGCGATGACGGCGAGCGAGCTTGAGTTCTTCATGTTCAAGGAGAGCTTTGAGGAGGCCGAGGACAACGGCCACGCCGGCCTCACCACCATCAGCGCCTACAACGAGGACTATCACATCTTCCAGACCACCAAGGAGGAAGAGGTGATGCGGGCCATCCGCAACGGCCTCAACGCTGCGGACGTGCCTGTCGAAAACACCAAGGGCGAGGCGGACAAAGGCCAGGAAGAGGTCAACGTGCGCTACGCCGATGCGCTGACCATGGCCGATCGCCACGTCATCATCAAAAACGCCTGCAAGGAGATTGCCTGGAAGTACGGCAGGGCCATCACATTCATGGCCAAGTGGGACACCGACCACGCAGGCAATTCCGCCCACATCCACCAATCGTTCGTGGACCGTGATGGCGCGCCCGTTTTTTACGACCCTGACGCACCGCACGGGATGTCGGCGACCATGCGTCACTATCTGGCGGGGCTCCTCCACCACGCCGATGCGCTCACCTATTTCCTCGCCCCTTACGTGAATTCCTACAAACGCTTTGCGGCCGGCACATTCGCGCCCACCAAGGTCGTCTGGTCCATGGACAACAGGACCGCTGGCTTTCGCGTGGTGGGGGAGAACACCAAGGCCGTGCGGGTGGAGTGCCGCGTGGGTGGCGGTGACCTCAACCCCTACCTTGCCATCGCTGCGATGATTGCTGCGGGTCTTGACGGCATTGCCCACGAGCGCCCTCTGCCAGAGGCTTTCTCAGGCGATGCCTATGGCGCCGATGTGCCAGTCATTCCCGCCACCTTAAGGGTGGCGACGGCAGCGCTCGATGCATCGGCAATGTTGCGAGAGGCCTTGGGCGATCCGGTGATCGACCACTACGTTCACGCGGCCAAGTGGGAGCAGGCGGAGGCGGACCGCGTCGTCACCGATTTCGACCGTCGGCGCGGTTTTGAGAGGGCATGATGCTCACCTGCATTTCACCGATTGACGGTTCGGTCTACGTCTCACGCGAGGCTGAAGATTTGGACCAGGCGATGGCGACAGTTGCTGCCGCCAGAACCGCGCAGTCTGCCTGGGCCGCGCGGGACCTTGCCGAGAGGGTGGCCATCGTCAACGCCGGTGTGGCCGCCCTTTGCGCCAATGGTGCATTGGTGGAAGAGCTTGCCCACCAGATGGGCCGACCCGTGCGCTATGGCGGCGAGATGGGCGGCGTAAAGGAGCGTGCCGACCACATGGCCGCCATCGCCGCCGAGGCTTTGGCGCCGACGGAGGTGGAGCGTTCAAACGCTGCCCGCCGGCTCATCAAGCGCACGCCCCTTGGCGTTGTCCTTGCCATTGCGCCGTGGAACTACCCCTACCTCACCGCCATCAACACCATCGTGCCCGCGCTGATTGCCGGCAACGCGTTGGTGTTGAAGCACGCCACGCAAACCATCCTGGCCGGGGAAAGGCTGCGCGAGGCCTTCCTCGCCGGCGGCGTTCCCGAAGCGCTGTTCGTGAACTTGCAAGTCACCCACGACACCATGGACGGGTTGATCGAGGCCCGTGCGTTCGACTTCATCAACTTCACCGGCTCCGTCGCGGCGGGGCGCACCATCGAAAGGGCGGCGGCAGGCACGTTCGCAGGCGTCGCACTGGAGCTTGGCGGCAAGGACCCGGGTTATGTGCGCGCCGATGCCGACCTTGACCGTGCGGTGGACGGGCTCATCGACGGGGCAATGTTCAACACCGGTCAGTGCTGCTGCGGGATCGAGAGGATCTATGTGGCCGAGCCCTTGTTCGAGGCGTTCGTCGCCAAGGCGCGCGCCATTGTGGAGGGCTATGTCCTCGGCAACCCCCTCGATGAGGCGACGACGCTTGGTCCTATGGCCCACAAGCGCCTTGCCGATGTGGTGCGCGACCAGGTGATCCAGGCGGTGACGGCAGGGGCCGAACCCCTGATCGACCCCGCCCTCTTTCCAGCGGATGACGGCACAACGGCCTACCTCGCCCCGCAAATCCTCGTCAACGTCGACCATGATATGGCGCTGATGCGGGAGGAGAATTTCGGCCCCGTCGTCGGCATCATGACGGTGGCCTCGGACGACGAGGCCGTGGCGCTGATGAACGATAGCCCCTATGGGCTCACCGCCTCCATCTGGACAGGCGACACAGACGCGGCCGAGGCCATCGGCGACCGGCTGGAGACAGGCACCGTTTTCATGAACCGGTGTGATTATCTTGACCCGGCCCTTTGCTGGACGGGCTGCAAGGACACAGGGCGCGGTGCCGCCTTGTCGACGCTCGGCTACAACAGCCTGACGCGCCCCAAATCCTTCCACTTGAAGACCTGACCGCCATGCCCCCCACGGTGAACTGGAGCTACCCGACAACCATCCGCTTCGGCGTCGGCCGCATCAACGAACTTGCCGAGGCTTGCAAGGCCGCAGGGATCGCACGCCCTTTGTTTGTGACCGATGAGGGGCTTGCGAGCCTTCCCATCACACAGGAAGCGCTCAGCGTTCTGACGGAAGCCGGCCTGTCGCCAGGTGTTTTTAGCGGTGTGCAGCCCAACCCTACCGACATGAACCTTGCTGCGGGCATTGCCGCATTCAAGGATGGTGGGTTCGACGGCGTCATCGGTTTTGGTGGCGGCTCGGCGCTCGACCTTGCCAAGCTCGTCGCCTTCATGGCCGGGCAAACGCGGCCGGTGTGGGATTTTGAGGATATCGGCGATTGGTGGACCCGCGCCAACGCTGACACAATCGTCCCCATCATCGCCGTGCCCACAACGGCGGGGACGGGATCTGAGGTGGGCCGCGCAGGCGTTCTGACCAACACCGACACCCATGTGAAGAAGGTGATCTTCCACCCGAAAATGCTGCCCGCGGTGGTGATTGCAGATCCGCAACTCACCGCCGGGATGCCCCGCGCCATTACTGTCGGGACAGGGATGGACGCGCTCGCCCACTGCCTGGAAGCCTACTGTGCACCCTTCTATCACCCCATGTCCGCCGGCATTGCGGTGGAAGGCATTCGCCTGGTGAAGGACAACCTGGAGCGCGTGGCGGAGGCGCCGGGTGACCTCGATGCGCGCGCGAACATGCTGTCAGCGGCGATGATGGGGGCTGTGGCGTTCCAAAAAGGGCTCGGCGCGATCCATGCATTGTCCCACCCCATCGGTGCCCTTTACTCCACCCACCACGGCCTCACCAACGCGGTGGTGATGCCTTACGTGTTGGAGGCGAACCGTGCCGCCATCGATGCCCCGCTCACACGCCTTGCGGCCTATTTGGGGTTGGACGGCGGGGCGGAGGGTGTCCTCTCCTGGGTCATCGACCTCAGGTCCCGCCTCGGCGTGCCCCACACCCTCGCCGACCTCGGTGTCGACGATGCCCGGTTCGACGCGATGGCGGAGATGGCCATCGTCGACCCCACAGCAGGCGGCAATCCGGTGCCTCTGACCGCCGACATGTGCAGGGCGATGTTCCATGCCGCGTATGAGGGGCGGTTGGCTGGGTAGCCTCGCCGTCGAGGCTTGAGGTTGCGGCAAAGTCCCTAAGCCGGCCACGCCAATTCCTCCCGCGGAGGGGGGACTCCTCTCACGGCACGCTCCATTTGCCGATGGACAATGTGCGAGCCATGCGGAGCGGACCGGTGCCGACGTGGTCGCGTTGGTCAGTTGATGCTGACGAGGGTGTGGGTATCGATGGGACCGGCCTCCTCAAGGGCTGAGCGGGCGCTGGCGTGGATGTTGAGGAGTGGTTGGCCCGAACGGACAGTCTCGCCCACGCCGGTGAGGAGGCGGACACCGGCGCCTTTGTCGGCGGGAGCACCGGCGCGACGTGCAAGGCCTGCAATCTCAAAGCCGTTGATGGTGGCGATGCGGCCAGCCTTGTGGGCCGTAACCTCCTTGATAAAGGGGCCGGGGCGCACGGGGACGCGTTCTCCCTGTGCGGTGACGATGCGCCCGAACGCGGCTTCAGCGGCGCCGCTGGCAAGGAGGTCTCTTGCGCGCTCCGCTGCCTTATCCGGGCCCACCTCAGGGTCAAGGGCGATCAGCCTTGCCGCAAACGTTAGCGCCTTTTGCGCCAGATCCGGTGGTGCTGCCTCGGAGCGGGACAGAACGGCGCGCACGTCCGCAAGCTCAAGCGTAGGGCCGACACCCCTTCCGATGGGGCGCGAGCCGTCCGTCAGGATCGCCTCGACGCTGAGGCCCACACCCCGGCCAACCTCCTGGAACAGCTTGGCCAAGTCGCCACCTTGCCGCCCCGTCTTGGTCTTGGCGTAGCGGCCGACGGGAATGTCTACCACCACATGGCTTGCGCCCGCCGCGAGCTTCTTTGACAGGATGAAGGAAACGTCGAGGGCGGCTGAGCGGATGCCAAGCGGCCTGTTGATGGCGTTCATCGTATCATCAAGCGGGCTGTGGCTGATCCGCCCGCTCCAGGCGATGGCGCCGTTCGTCGCCGTCACCACCTTGCGAAGGGATGCGGGGGGCAACTCCACCTGTGCCACACACTCCATCACATCAGCCGTACCCGCGGCGGAGGTGATGGCGCGCGATGACGTTTTGGGAATGATCAACCCGTGGGCGGCGATAATCGGTACGAGGATCATGGTGATGCGGCTGCCGGGGACACCGCCCATGGAGTGTTTGTCCACCACCAACGGCCTGTCCCACGAAAAGCGCTCGAAGAGCTCGGCCCTTGCAAGGGTCAGCGCCGTGACCTCGCTGAGGGTAAGGCGCGTTGCCGCCGCCACAAGAAACCCCGCGATTTCCGCAGGAGAATAGCGACCCTCCACAAGGTCGCGCACCACGCGGTCGATCTCGGCAGAGGTGAGCGCTTCGCCCGCCACCTTCTTGCGAAGCACATCGCGGCTCTTCGGGGAGGGCGAGCGGCGCACTGTGACAGGCGTGCCGGCGGGCAGGCCGAGGGCGTTAAAGGCTGCGGGCGAAAGGGCAAGGGTGTGGCTGTCGATCACACCGTCGCCCTCCACAAGGGCAAGGCGGGCGCGTGCGGATTTGTCTCCCGCCGCCACCTCCACCATCGCCGTGTCATAGAGCCTGCCTGCAGAGACGGCACGTGCCTGTGTGTGGATGAGGCACAAGGGTTCGGCCCATAGCGTGATGGGCGCGCGGGCAAGGTGCAAAGGAAGGCGCGCCGCGCCGATCAGCGCTGCGGTGAAGCGGGCCACACCCTCAGCAACACTCCCGTCGTTGGGGATGCGCACGATGTCGAGCCCTTCACCTTCGGGGAGAGACGCATCACGGGCAATCCTGCCCACCACGTTGGCCGCATCCTCGCGGCCTCGTGCGCGCAGGCGTTGCCGCACGGTGTCCCCCGGGGCCTCCACAGACAGGACGGCGGCCGGGGCAAAGCGAGCGGCAAGGTCCACCACCGTGCGGCGGGAGACGTTGATGATCACGTTGCGGCCCTGTGCCAGGGCATCGGCATAAAGGGTGCGGATGCCGTAGTGGTGGCCGTGGGCATTCCAGGTGACGAAGAAAGCACCGTCGGCCGCTGCGGCGAGAAAGTCCGCTTCGCTCAGCGCCTCGTGCTCTTCCCCGCCGGCGTGCTCCTCCCGGGTGATGCTGCGGCGGGCGAAGACGAAGTCGGGGTCTTCGCCCAAAGTCTCGCGGGCACCGTCCATCAAGGTGTCCTTGCCCACCCCGCTTGGGCCCACCACAAGGAGAAGGACGCCCCTCACGGGCGGTTAGAGCATTCTGCATCCATGCGGATGCAGACGACATGCTCTGCTCGTGTGAACGAGAGCGGTTTGCGGTCTGAGGGTTCCATCTGACCGCAAACCGCTAGGCCTCATCGAGGCCAATGTCCACAGAGGGTGCTGACTGGGTGATCCGGCCGACGGAGATCACGTCCACCCCCGTTTCCGCCTTGCTGCGGACGGTCTCCAGCCGCACACCGCCTGAGCATTCCACCACCGCCCGACCATCGATCAGGGCGACCGCCTCGCGCATGGTGTCATTGTCCATATTGTCCAGCATGATGACGTCGGCGTTGGCGGCAAGCGCATCTCGGACCTGGTCCAGCGTATCGCACTCCACCTCGATCTTGGTGAGGAGCGGGGCGCTCTTGCGGGCACCTTCAACCGCATCGCGGATGCTGCCTGCAACGGCAATGTGATTGTCCTTCAGCATGATGCCCCCGTCGAGGCCGAGGCGATGGTTGCGCCCTCCGCCGCACATCACGGCATATTTTTCCAGCATGCGCAGCCCTGGCGTAGTCTTGCGGGTATCGACGATGTCAGCGCCCGTCCCTTCCACAGCGGCCACGTAGCGGGAGGTTTCCGTCGCGATCCCGCAAAGGTGCTGGAGGACGTTGAGGGCGGTGCGCTCGGCTGTGAGGATGGGCCGTGCGCGCCCTTCCACGTAAGCAAGGGTGGTGCCGGCCTCCACCGTCGCGCCATCGTCCACTTCAGGGGTGACGGTGATACCTCTGCCGCAGACCTGAAACACTCTTTGGGCAACAGGAAGTCCCGCCACCACCAGGGGTTCGCGGGCGGCAAGGCAAAAGCGGCCCGTGACGTTGGCGCCCACCATCAGGTTGGCTGTGAGGTCACCGTGGCCGATGTCCTCGTCCAACCAGAGCTCCACAAGCCTTTCGATACGGCGGAAGTCCAACACGCCCACTTCTTTATTGCGCATCCTCGAGGGATCCTTTCTGGTCGCGGCCGGGGCGCCACCATATCGCGCCTGCAATACCGGCAGCGCCTACGGCCGCGCCGGTCAGTATAAAGATCGGTGAGGGGGCAAACAGCATCAGCCCCCCAACACCTGCCGCAAGCCGTGCTGGCCATGGCATCCTACCGCGGAGCCAGCCCTCCACGGCAACCGCCAGGATGACGGTGCCGAACACGATGGAGAGCGCTTGGACGGCCGCACCAGGCGAGCCGAAAGGGTCGAGCACTCCCGGGGCGAACACGAACGAAAACGGCACAACGAACGCAACCAATGCAAAGCGCACTGCCGTTGCGGCAATGGCCAAAGGGTTGGCCTCGGCAATGGCAGCAGCGGCATAGGCAGCCACGGCCACGGGCGGGGTCAATGCCGACAGTACCGCAAAATAAAGAAGAAACAGGTGCGCATTGAGGAGGGGGATGGCGAATTCGCCCACCAGAGTCGGCGCGATGAGGACGGCGGCGAGGACGTAGGCGCTTGGCGTTGGCATTCCAAGGCCAAGAATGATGGTGACGATGGCGGCAAGGCCGAGCGCCAGGAGCGTCATGTCCCCCGCGAAGGAAAATGCAATGAAGGAGAACTTTGCCGCAAGCCCGGTCATGGTGATGCCGCCGATCACAAGGCCGGCGGCCGCGCAGGCCCCCGTCACGCCGATCATCCTGACGGTGGTGTCGGCAAGGGCCTTGAAGATGCCCTTGGGGCCGAGCCTGTAGCCAGGCTTCAGCCAAGACACGATGATGATGGAGACCGTTGCCACAGCCGCCACCATGGTGGGCGAGTACCCTTCCAGCAACGCCACCACCAGGGCCGTGAGGGGGAGGAGGTAGATCCACCCGCCTAGCAATGTGGACAAGAGTTTGGGGATCTCATCGCCATCAAGGGGCGCCATGCCGCCGCGCGCGGCCCTCAGGTGCACCTGGAGGAGAACGCTGATGTAGTAGAGCGCAGCCGGTAAAATGGCGGCGATGACAATCTCTGCGTAAGGGATGGAGGTGAACTCGGCCATGATAAAGGCGGCCGATCCCATCACGGGGGGAATGAGGCTTCCCCCTGTGGAGGCGGCCACTTCGATGCCGCCGGCAAGGGAGGGTTTGTAGCCGAGCCGCTTCATCATGGGGATGGTGATGGCCCCTGTGGTCACAACGTCAGAGGTGGGGCTGCCCGACATGGTGCCAAAAAGGCCGGAGGAGACCACGGCCACTTTCGCGGGCCCCCCTGGGGAGCGGCCTGTAATGGCCGCCGACACGTTGAAGAAGAACGCGCCGCCCCCTGCCCGCTCCAGAAACGTGCCGAACATGACGAACAAAAACGCGTAGGTGGCTGCCACCCTGACAGGGACGCCAAACAGCCCGTCGGTGGTGTAGACGGAAATGTCCAGAAAGTGGTTGAGCGAGATGGGACCATGGCCGAGCGGCCCCTCGATGCGATCGCCGAACAGATTGTAGGCGACGAAGATGAGGACAATCAGCATCAAGAAGAGGCCGACGGTGCGGCGCGTCACCTCCAGCGTCAAAAGCACGAGGGCGCCAGCGAAGGTGAGCTGCACAGGCGTCAGCGGTTTGAACAGAGAAATGCGGGTGGCAATCTCCTCGATGGACGCCACGAAGTAGACGGCCGTGACGAGGGCGACCGCCGAGAGAACCCAATCGTAAAGGGGAATGTGGACGGGGTCGGACTTGTGGGTTGCGCGCACCAGCAAGAACGAGGGCACGAGCATCAGGCACAGGAAGATGATGGAAAGGGCGAGGATGTCTGCCCGTGACACTGTGGCTGCGTAGAAGGTGAACAGGGCAACGCCCGCGGCATAGGTGCGGATCGAAAGGCCCACGATGCCCTCTGGCCGCCGGCGACCGCCGACGGCAAAAAGGCTTGATGAGACGCGTTTCAGACCCACGCGCGAGGGTGCCTGTGCGGCCGCCTTGTCCGACCGCATAGGGTCGTCCGCGCCGGTTAGGACGCGGCGGCGTCGTAGGCGGCGGTCGCGCCTGGATGGTAGGGGAGCTCGTCCGCCGAGCGCATCACCTCAACGTTCAGCGCCTTCATGGAGGCGTGGACGTCCTGCAGCTTGTCGATGTGGCTGATCATGGCGGCGGTGAGGGCGCGCACGGTCTCCTCGTCCATGGTTTCCGACACCACGAGCGCGGCGCGGGCACCGAAGGTCGCCACATCCTCCTCAAGCCAGGGGTAGGCATCGGCGGGGATCACCACGGGAAGGGAGCCATAGGCCTCCGACATCGCCGACACCACATCCTCGGGCACCGACAGGAGCGTGAGGTCGATGCTCTCGGCAGTGTCGGTGATGGCGCCTGTGCCAATGAACATGGCGTTGACCCAGCCGTCGGCCTTCCTGTCCTTCATGACCCCGGCAGCGGTGCGCGAGCCGTGGTACTGGACCGCGCCGCCCCACCCATCGATGTCGTCGAAGGTGATGCCCGCCCGCTTCAGCGCTTCCTGGGCGAGAATGGAGGGGAGGATGCCGCGCCTGTTGACGATGAGGTCGATGGGCGCTTCGGCGGATTTGAGGTCGGCGATGGAGGTGAGGTCGTGCTTGTCGGCAAAGTCCTTGGTGACGAGCCACTGCATGGGCGCCCAGTCATAAAGGACGGCGAGGGTGCGGAAGTCGTCCACAGGGGCATCGAACGGGGCGTCGCCGCGCTGGGCCATGACCGCTTCGCCCACGTGGACGATGGCCATGTCGCACTTGCCTTGGCTGACCTGCACGATGTTGGCGAAGCCGCCACTTGAGGTCTGGTAGGTGACGGTGGCGGAGGGGTCCACTTCCTTCACCACGGCATCTAGGCCGGCGCCAAGAAGCGACCAGAGCCCACCCGGGCTGCCGCCGCACAGAATGTAGTTGGTGGCAGCGGACGCGGGTTTGGCGGCCGATACGGTCAGTCCAGCGGCAAGGACGAGTGAGAGCGCAAGACCGGCCGCTTGTCCGGCATGTCTTGCGGTTCGCATCGCACTTGGGGTCATCGACGCTCTCCCATTGTTGTTTGGATCACATGGTGCGCCGCCTTGGGCGGTCCAGCGGCCTGTTGTCGGCAGCTCTGGCCCTGGTTGCGTCAGTGGTTGTTTGACCGGATCGGTGAGCTCGGTGGCGATATGCTGCGCCAGGGTACCCATCCGTCATTGTTGAAAGAGACATGACAGCGAGAGTGTTCCGTGTCCACCCGGGGAAATGCACGGCAGGGGTGCACATCCCGGCGCGCTGAGGCGGGCAGGGGCGGAGCGCGCGCTCATCGGGGGGTGGGGCGCTGCAGGGCAGACGCTGCGGCAGGCACACCCGTGGTGAGAGCTGTCTCGAGTCTGACGGAATAATGTGACCTGGGCAAAGCTGTTCTAAATCAAAGAATTAGAGCAATTCGTCTAGCTCTGAGAGGGCCTGGGATGCATCGGAGGGGTTTGCGGTCAAGTGGACCCATCAGATTGCAAACCGCTCTCACGCAAAGGCGTAGAGCCCCTTATCTGCGTCCGTATGGACGCAGGTGCTCCTGCGTTGGCGGCCGCTCTCAGCGAAGCTCTTCGTGCAGAGACGGTGGCGGTGCGCTGTGCCAGCGGTGCAGATAGTGCGTTGTGCCGCTGGTGGTGGAAACGACAAAGGGCGAGCCGTGTGGCTCGCCCTTTGTTCCCTGCCCATTCGAGGATTGGGTCTTAGAGCGCGGCCCGATCAGGTTGAACCAACCTGATCGGTCGATGCGCTAGTGCTTCACGTTGCGCCAGATCTTGCGCTTGGTGAGATAGAGGAGGACGGCGAACACGGCCAGGAACAGCATCACGCGGAAGCCAAGCTCTTTGCGCTCCTCCAGTTTGGGCTCTGCGGCCCACATGAGGAAGGCGCTGACGTCGGCTGCATACTGTTCGGCCGTTTCGGGGGAGCCGTCCTGGTACTTGATCTGCCCGTCGCGAAGGGGCGGCGGCATGGAAATCCAAGGGCCGGCCATGAAGACGGGGTTGTACCACTTGGATGGGACGGCTTCCTCGCCCTCGGGCGGGTCCTGGTAGGCCAGCATCAGGGCGTAGATGTAGTCGGGCCCATTTTCGGCATAGTTGTCGAAAATGTCGATCACGAAGCCTGGGAAACCGCGGTGGGCGGCGCGAGCCTTTGCGATTAGCGAGAAGTCCGGCGGGTAGGCGCCGCCGAAGGCCGCCGCCGCAGCGATCTCGTTGGCGTAGGGCGGCGGGAAGTTGTCGGTCAGCACGGCCGGGCGCTGGAAGGGCTGGCCGGTCTCGTTGGAGATGTCGGTGATGGTGTACTGCGCCGCAATGGCCTTCACCGTGTCCTCAGGCAGGTTAGGACCGGTTTCCGCGGTCAACGTGCGGAAGGCCACCAGCTCCATGGAATGGCAGATGCCGCAGGCCTCGCGATAGACCTGAAGCCCGCGCTGGAGCTGTGCCTGGTCGTACTGACCGAAAATGCCTGCAAACGACCAGTCCTGCTTTTCGATTTCGGCGCCTGCCTTGCCTGCGGCATGGGCTGGGACAACGGCCATCGCCGCCAGAAGGGCAAGGGCCGGCCGGACGGGGCGCCGCAGGAGGGCAGCGCCAAGGGTTTGGAAGATACCGTTCATGGCGGGCCTCAATCCTTTTTCGGCGCTGCTGTGGCGGAGCCTGGTTGCGCTCCCCCACCGCCGGGGCCGTCATCAACGCGCGGCAGGCGTTTTTCCGCCGGCCGGTTGCCGCCCCAGACCCAAGCGGCCTCCTCCTCGCTCTCCCCCCATTGATCCATGGGCAGGACCGATTCGGCGATGGAGTTGGGCACCCGTTTTGGCTTCTCGATGAGGCCGAGCACAGGCATCAGCACAAGGAAGAAGGCAAAGTAGTAAAGGGTGAAGACCCGCGCTAGGATCACATAGATGCCTTCAGCAGGCTGTGCACCCAGCCACCCAAGGATGATGCACGTGACCACGAACAGCCAGAACGCGATCTTATAGAGCGGGCGATAGCGGGCCGAGCGCACTTTGGAGGTGTCCAGCCAGGGCACGAGGAACAGGACGAACAGCGAGCCGAACATCAAGATCACCCCGCCCAGCTTGTCAGGCACGGCACGCAGGATCGCGTAGAACGGCAACAGGTACCACTCGGGCACGATGTGCGCCGGTGTCACCAGCGGGTTGGCTTCGATGTAGTTGTCCGCATGCCCAAGGTAGTTGGGAATGTAGAACACGAAATATGCGTAAAGGAGCAGGAACACCACGAGGGCGAACACGTCCTTCATGGTGATGTAGGGGTGGAACGGCACAGTGTCTTTGTTGGACTTCACCGACACGCCGGCAGGGTTGTTGTTGCCCACCACGTGCAGTGCCCAGATGTGCAGGATCACAACGCCCGCAATCATGAACGGCAGGAGATAGTGCAGGGCAAAGAACCGGTTGAGGGTGGCGTTGTCCACCGCGAAGCCGCCCCATAGCCACTCAACGATCGCAGGCCCGACCAAGGGAATGGCGGAGAAGAGGTTGGTGATGACCGTGGCGCCCCAGAAGGACATCTGGCCCCAGGGCAGGACGTAACCCATGAACGCGGTCGCCATCATCAAAATGAGGATGATGACACCGAGGATCCATAAGATTTCACGCGGCGCTTTGTAAGAGCCGTAATAAAGACCGCGCGCGATATGCAAGTATACCGCGATGAAGAACATGGATGCGCCCACCGCGTGGATGTAGCGGATCAGCCAGCCATAGTTCACGTTGCGCATGATGTGCTCGACACGATCGAACGCAAGCTCGGTGTTGGCCGCGTAATGCATGGCAAGCACGATGCCGGTGATGATCATCGCCACCAGCATGAAGACGAGAATGGCGCCGAAGGTCCACATATAGTTGAGGTTCTTCGGCGTGGGGAAGTCCACCGCCTGCTCGTTCATCAACGAGAAGATGGGGAGCCTTGAATCGATCCAGCGAACGGTTCTGTTCTTGGGCTGAAAGTTTGAGCTTCCGTGTCCGGCCATGGTCTAACCTTTGGATCAGCCGACGACGATGGTCGTGTCGGATGCGAACGTGTAGGGCGGGATGTAAAGGTTCTCGGGCGCAGGACCGACGCGAACCCGCCCGGCCGTGTCGTAGTGAGAGCCGTGGCAGGGGCAGAACCAGCCGCCGTAATCGCCCGCTTGGCCGAGCGGGACGCAGCCCAAGTGCGTGCACACGCCGATCATCACCAACCAAGGCTCGCGGTCGATGGCGGCGCGGTTCTCGTCCGTCGCCGGCTCGTCGCCGCCAAGGTTGGGGTTGCGTGCGATGGGGTCGATCAAGTCGGAGAGCGAGGCTTCCTTGGCGGCGGCAATCTCTTCACCTGTGCGGTAGCGGATGAAAACGGGCTTGCCGCGCCACATCACCGTCATCGACTCGCCTTCTACCAGGCTCGCCACATCCACCTCGATGGAGGCGAGGGCCTCGGAGGAGGCGTCAGGATTCATCTGATCGATAAACGGCCAAGCCAGACCAGCAACACCCACAGCACCAACGGCGCCGGTCGCGATGTATAGGAAATCGCGCCGTGTCCCCTCCGCTGCGTGCTCATTTTGGTCTGTGGTCGCCACGTCAGTTCTCCCTTGGTGATGCATCGCCCGGCAATCCTGCCATCCAAATGCATGGCATCTTGTGTTGTGTCTAGTCAGACCCCGGTCAGACACCTTGTCGCAAATCACTCTAAGGCAGCAAAATTCACAGGGAAGGGCGAGCGGCGAAAGGTGGCACCCAACGTCGCATGCAGCCGCGCCAATGTGGCAAGAGGGTGCCAGTAACTGTCAGGAAACGCCTTGGATATTGCCCTCTACCAACCCGAGATTCCGCAGAACACAGCGGCCATCATACGCACGGCTGCCTGCTTTGACGCTTGCATCCACATCATAGGGCCGGCAGCGTTCGACATGTCGGACAGGGCGGTGCGGCGCGCTGGCTTGGATTACGTTCAAAGAGCGCTCATGCGTCGTCATGCGGACTGGCAGGCCTTCCGGTCGGACATGGAAGGGCGCGTGGTGCTGTTCACCACGAAGGCCGAAACCGCCCACACGGCTTTCCGCTTTTCGGCCACTGACTGCCTGTTGTTCGGGCGGGAGAGCTCTGGCGTGCCTGAACATGTCCATAAAGGGTGCGAAGCGAGGGTGCGCATACCGCTGGTCGCCGACGCACGCTCCCTCAACCTTGCCGTGGCGGTGGGCATCGGCCTTGCGGAGGGGTTGCGGTCGATCGGCGCTTTCGGGCCCGTCGGCGCGGGCCGTGCGCCATAGGCGGGCTGACGATCATTGGGCCGGGCGATGGGGGCGCGAATCTGTTGCGCACCGCTTGCCGTCCGGCCTACTCCCACGGAACCGATGTGAAGAGGAAAGCGATCATGTCCACCGCGTCCGCGACCACCGATGCACCCACCAAAGGCGGGCCGCTCCCCGAACCACACGTTCTGGAGAGCTGGAAGGGCCGTGCGAGGAGTTGGTTCGAGACGCTGCGGGACGACATTCACGCCATGTTCGAGCGCCTCGAGGACGAAGCCCCCGGCGATGGCGCGCCGGGTCGCTTCACCCGCGAGCCCTGGCAGCGTACCGACCATGACGGCAGCGATGGCGGTGGCGGCACCATGGGGATGATCAAAGGGCGTCTGTTTGAAAAGGCGGGCGTTCACACCTCCACCGTCTTCGGGACGTTTTCAGAAGGTTTTCGTGGGCAAATCCCAGGGTCTGCCGAGGATCCGCGCTTCTGGGCATCGGGGATTTCGCTGATCGCTCATCCTTGGAACCCCCATGTGCCGACGGTGCATATGAACACGCGTTTCGTGGTGACGACGCGCCACTGGTTCGGGGGCGGCGCCGATCTGACGCCCATGCTGGACAGGCGGCGCGGGCAGGACCACCCCGATACCGTGGCCTTCCATGACACCTTTCGCACCCTTTATGAGCGCCACGACGTTGCCGACTATCCGGCCCATAAGGATTGGTGCGACACCTACTTCTCCCTCCCCCATCGCGGCGGTGAAATGCGCGGGATCGGCGGCGTCTTTTACGACTACCAAGCCTCCGGTGATTGGGAGGCCGATTTTGCTTTCACCCAGGATGTGGGGCGTGGGTTTATCGAGGCCTATGAGGCCATCGCCCGCCGTACCATGAACGAGCCCTGGACCGAGGCCGACCGCGAGGAGCAGCAGGTGCGCCGCGGGCGGTATGTGGAGTTCAACCTCCTTTATGACCGCGGCACGCTGTTCGGGCTGAAGACGGGGGGGAACACGGTGTCCATCTTGTCGTCGATGCCGCCGACGGTGCGTTGGCCTTGAGTGGGAACCGGCCGATATAGAGGGGTGTGGGCGGCGCTTTGCGCCGGCTTTGTTTGTCCGGGTACGAGGGTGTTCCCCCTCGCGCTCCCCCATCTCGCCGATGGGCAAGGGTTCAGGGCAACGGCCCTTTGGGCCTTTGTCCTTAACCCTTGGGATGAGCGTGGTCGGGTCATCGGCGGTGTCAACAGGTGCGCGCTTCGCGCCCGTCCTCGCCATGCTCGCCCGCGTTGCGGGCTGCGCGTGGCTGCGGGCGGCCTGTTGACACCGCCGCTGACCCTGGCGCCAGTGGGCGAAGGTTAAGCGCCGTCTTGGGGTTTGCGGAAGGCGGATTGGGGGTAGGGGTACCACCAGTCTTTGACCTGTGGGTCGGCGTCGATGATGACGGTCTTCGCACGGCGGAAGGCGTCCAGGCCCATGCGGGAGAGCTCGCGGCCAAGACCTGAGGCTTTCCAGCCGCCGAAGGGCAAGGCATCGTTGTCGATCAAAGGGTTGTTCACCCAGACCATGCCGGCCTCAAGCGCCTCGGCGGCGTGCATGGCCTCTTTGAGGTCGGTGGTGAAGACCGACGCTCCGAGGCCGAAGGGGGAGCGGTTTGCCGCGGCGATCGCCTCCTCGAACGAGCTCACGCGGCACAAGGAGGCGACAGGGCCAAAAACCTCCTGTTTCATGATGGCCATGTCTTCGCGCACGTTGACGAGGACCGTTGGCGCGTACCACCAGCCTGTGTTGCGGCCATCGGGGATCTCCGCGCCAGTAAGGGCGCGGGCGCCCTGGCGCAGGGCCTCCCCCACCAGATGCGACACTTTCGCGCGGGCAGCTTCGGACACCAGGGGGCCGATTTCGCTCTCCCCGAGGCCGGGTGCGATTTTGAGGGCGGCGGCGCGCTCGGCAAGGGCGGTGGCGAAGGTGTCGTAGACGGCCTCGTGGACGAAGATGCGCTCGGCGGCTGTGCAGACCTGGCCTGACAGGTGGAAGGCGGCGCAGCAGGCACCAGGGACGGCGACCGCCATGGGGGCGTTGGCGGAGATGATCATTGCGTCGTTTCCACCAGCTTCAATGACGACAGGGATCAGGCGCTCGGCGCAGGCAACGGCCACCTTGCGCGCAGTTGCGGCAGAGCCTGTGAAGGCAACGGCATCGGCAAAGCCGATCAGCGTGCGGCCTGTGTCGCCATCGCCAGGAAGGCAGGAGACGAGGCCTGGCGGCAGATGGTTCGCCACATGATGCATGAAGTGGAGCGTTGACAGGGTGGTCGCCTCGGCGGGCTTGATGATGCACGCGTTGCCTGCCGCAAGGGAGGCCGCCACCGTCCACACCATCAACAGAAGCGGGAAGTTGTAGGGCATGATGTGGACGCTGACGCCGAGCGGCTCGTAACGGGCGAACTGGAAGGAGCCTGGCTCCGTGGTTCCTGCAATCTTGCCCGCCTCGTCCCGCGCCATTTCTGCAAAATAGCGCAGTGCCCCTGGGATGTTGGCGATTTCGCCCATGGCCTCAGCCCAGGGTTTTCCCATTTCGCGGCTCATGAGGACGGCGGTGGCGTCGTGGTCTGCACTCTCGATGGCGGTGGCAAGTTGGTGGAGGATGGTGGCGCGGGTCTTTGCATCGCGCGCTGCCCACAGGCGCTGTGCGGTGCGGGCCTCCTCGACGACGGCGACCACTGTTGCAGCGTCCACGATGCCGCGTTGGCCCACGGGCGACAGGTCGGCAGGGTCCACCACAGACCGCGAGGCGACCACAGGCTCGAAACGGTTTTGGCGGAAGAGCTGTGCGGTGGACGGGTCGAAAGTCATCGGATCATGTAGACCTTGCGGACGGTCCGGGTGACCTTGCAGGTGCCCGTCCAGCCTTCGGGGAAGAAGGCTGTGAGGCCCGGCGCCACCTCGATCACCTCGCCGTTTTCGTGGGTGTAGGTGGCCTGGCCCGACAGGAAGTGGCAGAATTCGTCGCTGGTGACGTGGCAGCGCCACAGGCCTGGGGTGCATTGCCAGACGCCCACCTCGGAGCGTCCGCCTTCGCCCTTGTGGAGAAGGATGCCGCTGGTGTGGCTCTCCCCCTCGATCATGGTGGGGATGATGCCCCAGTCGGTCAGTGGGCCATTATAGCTGACGGCATTCTGAAGGCGGGGGACCGTCGTGTCGGTGACCGGCGTCAAGGCGTGATCTCTAAGATGGCGTTGGCGGCAGCGGTCGGGCCATGGGCGCTCTGCATGTGGGTGCTTGTGGCCTTCAGCCGTCTGCGCATCGCCTCATCGTTGAGGCATTTGGTGATGAGCTCGGCAAGCTCGCCCTCGCTCCAATCGTAACGGTCGAGCTTGAAGCCGTGGCCTGTCTCGGCAACGCGGGTGGCATTGTCATGTCCGTCCCAGACGTAGGGCATGATGATGGCGGGCTTTCCGAAATAAAGGCACTCGGTGAAGGAGTTGTTGCCCCCGTGGTGGATGACGACGTCCGCCTGGGAGATGACGGAGGGCTGCGGATACCACCCTGCGAGATGGACGTTGCGCGGCGGCTCGGCATACGCGCCCGCATAGTCGCCCACATTCACCAATGCTTTCACCGGCAGCTTAGCGAGCGCGGCAATCACGCGCTTTAAGAGCTCCGTGTCGCCTGCGCCAAGAGAACCGTAGGAGACATAGACCAGCGGCTTGTCGTCATTTTCTGCGAAGGTGGGGACGTCGTAGGGCTTTTCGGTGCGCACGCAGCCTTCAAGGTAGCGGAAGACGGGGGGCCGTAGCGGTTCGCGACGGTTGAATTTGACGGGCGCGGGGTAGAGCAAAAGGTTGAGGTGGGGCGAGGTTTCGCAGAATTGGCCGAGGGGGTAGGGGTCTTCGCCCGCCTCTTTGAGGAAGGCGTTGAAGTCATCGTGGATCGGCTTGATCACCGTTTCGAAGCGGGAGCGGTAGGCAGCGTGGCAGGCCACGTCGTTCTCACCGCAGCCTGACAGGTGGGGGGGAATGTCAGGGTCCTCCACCTCGTTCTCGGAGCAGGAGATGATGCGCACCCAAGGTTTGCCGTTCTCGCCGGCATAGCGCTTGATGGCGGGGAAAAGGACCACGTTGTCCACGCAAATGGCATCCGGCTTGATGTTGGCGAGGACGCCAGGCAGGTCCTTCTCCGCCCAGCGGGCGCTGTCGACAATCGCCTCCCAGCATTCCTTCACGTAGTTGTCGATCTGGTCGATGGGGGGCTTGGCAAAGTTCGGGATGTGACCGTTGATGAAGTCTTCCCAGAACTTGGCCATCTGCTCTGGCGGCATGGGTTCTGACAGGCTCACGGGGTGGGCAGTGAAGCCGTAGCCTTCATAGATCTCCACAAAGCCTGGGTCGGACAGGAACACGGCGGTGTGCCCCGCCGCCTCCACCGCTTGGGCAATGCCGACGGAGTTCAGCGCCGGCCCGAAGGCCGCCTCCGGGAAGAACGCGATGGTTTTGGTCATGGTGGGCTCCCTTTATCGGCATCGGTGTCGTGGGGCAGGATCCTGGCATCGTCGGCATCCCACCCGATGGTGACGGCGCTGCCCTCTTCGATCGCGGTTTGGGGGTCGCCTGCGCCAAGCTTTGCCACAATGGCATCGGTGAGGCCGTCGACGGCGACGTGAACGGCACTTTCGCCGCCATGGTAGACCACTTCGCGCACAGTGCCCGAAAGGCCTTCGCCGCCAAAGCGCACACGCTCGGGCCGCACGGCAAGGGTGGCCGCCTCGCCCGGCGCGGTGTTGACGAGGTGGCCTGGCAAGGTGCGCCCTGCCACCGCCAAGCCACCGGCGGCGGCATGTCCGTCCACGAAGTTGGTGATGCCGATGAATGCTGCGACGAAGCGGCTTTCTGGGGCTTCATAAAGGGTGCGGGGGGTGCCTGTCTGCTCGATCCGCCCGCCGCGCATCAGGGCGATCCTGTCGGCCATGACGAGCGCCTCCTCCTGGTCGTGGGTGACGACGAGGAAGGTGGTGCCCGTCTCATCCTGGATGCGCTTCAGTTCAAGCTGCATCTTCAGCCTGAGCTGGCGGTCGAGCGCGGCAAGGGGTTCGTCAAGGAGGAGCACCTTGGGGCGTTTGACGAGGGCGCGGGCAAGGGCAACGCGCTGGCGCTGGCCGCCTGACAGGCGATCGGGCCTGCGCCCTGCAAGGTCTTCAAGACCGACCATCGCCATCGCTGCATCGGCGCGGGCGGCAATCTCGCTGCGGGGCAGGCGCTCCATTTTGAGGCCATAGGCGACGTTGTCGGCAACGCTCATGTGCGGGAAGAGCGCGTAGGACTGGAACATCATGTTGACGGGCCGGCGCGCTGGCGGACGGGCGGTGACATCCTCGCCGGCGACAATGACGCGGCCTTCATCGGGCATCTCGAACCCTGCGGCCATGCGCAAAAGTGTGGTCTTGCCGCAGCCCGAGGGGCCGAGGAGGGCAAAGAAGGTGCCTTCCTCCACATCAAGGCTCACGCCGTCCACAGCGGTGATGGTGCCGAATCGGCGGGTGACGGTGTCGAAGCTTAGCGTCATGGCGTTCCCACAACGCCGCGGCCGAAGCGCTGGGCGGCAAACACCATGGTGAAGGCAAACAGCATCACCACCGTGGCAAGGGCATTGATCTCAGGCGTCACCCCGAAGCGGATCATGGAGTAGATGCGCATGGGCAGCGTGGTGGACGAGGCGCCGGCCCCTGCGGTGAAGAAGGCGATGATGAACTCATCCACCGACAGTGTGAAGGCAAGGAGGGCGCCTGCAATCACACCCGGCAGGATGATCGGAAGGCGGATGCGCCAGAAGGTTTGGAAAGGCGAGGCGCCAAGGTCCTCCGAGGCTTCCAAGACCGAGGTGTCGAACCCGCGCAGGCGCGTGCGCACAACAGCGCACACGAAGGCAATGTTGAAGACCACGTGCGCCAGGATGATGGAGTGAAGCCCCAGTGTGAACTGCACCAGGGTGAAGAAGGACAACAGCGCGATGGCAAGCACGATGTCGGGGATGATCATCGGCGCAAAAAGAAGCGCATCGAGAGCCGGGTGGACGCCCTCGCCCCGCTCCACCGCAATGGCAAGAAGGGTGCCGAGCGCCGTTGCGATGAGCGTTGAGAAGACGGCCACGATCAACGTGTTGAGGGCGGCGCTGCGGATGGTCTCGTCGGCCCATAACGCGCCGTACCACTGGGTGGAAAAGCCCGTCCACGCGGTGGGAAGGCCGGCCTTGTTGAAGGACAGCACCATCAAGACGACGATGGGCCCATAGAGAAAGACGAAGACCAGACCAAGGTGCGCATTGAGGAGCCTCACGCCATCCGCCTCCTGTTGGCAAGGACGGCCTGGGCAAACAGGAGCGCCAGCATCACAGCCATCAAGACGACGGAGAAGGCGGCGCCGAACGGCCAGTCACGGGCACTCAGGAACTGCTGGTAGATGAGGTTGCCCACCATCGTCACCTTGCCGCCGCCAAGAAGGTCCGGCGTGATGAAGTTGCCGATGGACAGGACGAAGACGAACACGGCGCCTGCGGCAATGCCAGGCACCGTCAAAGGCAGGATGATGTGGCGGAAGGTGGCCCAGCGGCTGGCGCCAAGGTCTTCTGAGGCTTCCGTCAGCGCAGGGTCGAGGCGCTGGAGCGAGGCATAGATGGCAAGGATGACGAAGGGCACGTAGTTGTAGACGAGCCCCAGCACCACGGCGAACTCGTTGTACAAGAGGTTGATGGGCTCGCTGGTGAGGCCGACGCCCGAAAGGCCCTGGTTGATGAGGCCCTCACGGTTGAGCAGCACGATCCACGCATAGGTGCGGATCAGGTAGTTGGACCAGAACGGCAGCATAATCAGAAACAGGAGCGGCGTTTGCCGCCGCAAAGGCTGCCTTGCAATGGCATAGGCGGCGGGAAAGGCGATCACTAGCGCAATGAGGCTTGCCGTTGCCGCCACCCGCGCCGACCTTGCGATGATGCCAAGGTAAAGCGGATCCACCGCCCGCACGTAATTCTCGAAGGTAAACGTCCACTCGATCCCGCCATAGATCCCGCGCAGGAAGAACGAGTAGGTGAGGACGATGGCGCACGGCACCACCAGGAAAATGGTGAACCACAAAAGCCCCGGCAGGGCCAGGAGCCGCGCGCGCGTCATGGCTGGGACGGGGCGCGGGTTGGAGGCGCCCCTATCCGTCGCATGCCCAACGTGGGCCTCACTCAGTTGGCCGATTTGATCTCTGTGACGGCGCGGGAATAGTCGCGCTGGGCAGCGCCAAGGTCGCGCAATTGCTCAAAGGCCATGAGGTCGCTAGGCGTCATCCCAAGGTTCGGGTACTGCTCGATCAAAGCGGCGTCGAGCCCGTCCATCGCCGCCTTGTTGGGGACCTTGTAAAGGATGTTTTCGGCCACCCAGCGGCCATTGTCTTCCGACAGGATGAAGTCGATGAAGGCGTGCGCCCCGTCTTTGTTTTCCGACGCTGAGGGGATGACCATGGCATCCACCCAAAGGTCGGACCCTTCCTCGGGGATCACGAAGCGGATGTCGGCATTTTCAGCAATGCCGTAGTTGCACCAGCCGTCCCAGGCATGGGTCAGCAGCGCCTCGCCCGAGACGAGCTTGGCGTAAAAGGTGGTGTCGTCGTAGGCGAGGAGATCGCCTTTGGCGGCAATCAGCGCATCGCGCACTTCGGCCACCTTTTCGGCGTCCGTCTCGTTGACGGAGTAGCCTTTGTCGAGGAGCGCTGCGGCCATCAGCCAGCGGTCGGTGCCGAGCATCGTCACCTTGCCCTTCAGGTCGTCGGCAGGCTCCAACAGGTGCGACCAGGACGTCGGCGCCTCGCCCACAAGGTCGGAGCGGTAGCAAAGCCCCGTGGTACCCCAGGCATAGGGCACGGAGAAGGTGTTGCCGGGGTCGTGCTCCAGCGCCATCGCCTCTTCGTACAGGTTGGCCATGTTGGGGATTTTCGCCCCGTCGATCTCTGCGGCCAGGCCAAGCTGGTTCAGCGCTTCGGCGAAGGGGGAGGACACGAACAGGACATCGTAGCCCTTGCCGCCCGAGGCCGTGACCTTGCCCATGATCTCCTCGTTGGTGGCGTGGAGGGAGAGCTCGGCCTCGATCCCCGTTTCCTGCATGAAGCGCTCCAACAGGTCGGGCGGCATGTAACCGTCCCAGTTGGAGATGACGATTTTGTCGGCGGCGGCCGGAGCGATGGCGAAGGCGGCGAGCGCGCTGCCAAGAAGGAAGGTGCGCAGGGTCATGGCGGTCCTTTCGGTGGCTCGTGCCACAACGCGCCGAACGGGACCGGAAGGGCGGGCTCGCGTGTGTGGCCTTGTAAGCTTCAGTGCCGTTGAAATTCCTGGTTCGATTTTTTAGTCTCATCGAACCATGGAGCGGTTGTCAAACCCTGATGAGGATGGCGAGACGCCTGCCTCCACCCAAGCTGCAGCCGAGCCGCTGCCGTCCCGTTCCATCGGCACCAAGCTGAGGTTGCGACGCCGTCAGCGCCGGCTCTCTTTGCAAAGCGTTGCGGATGCGGCGGGCATTTCCATCGGCCAGCTGAGCCAGATCGAGCGGGGGCTGTCGCAGCCCTCGTTGCGCTCCATGCGGCTGATTTGCGAAGCCTTGCAGATGCCGATCTCCTGGCTGTTCAACGGACCGCAGACGGCCCCCGCCTCGCCCATCGTCGTGCGCAGGACGGAGCGTCGCAGCTTTGATCTCGGCCCAGGGGGCGTTGCCAAAGAGCTGATGAGTGACGACGCCTGGCGCGGCATTCAGATGATGAGCGTGACCATTCCCCCAGGCGGTCATTCGGGCGAGAAACCTTATGCGACGGGCTCTGCAGGGCGCACGGGCGTTGTTCTAGCCGGCCGGTTGGGACTTGAGGTGGACGGGGAGCAGTTCGAGCTCGACCAAGGCGATGCCTTCACCTTCGAGGACAGGAATGAGTGCCGCTTCTGGTGCGTTGGGGAAGAGGCTTGCAAAGTGATCTGGGTCGTGGCCCCGGCCATTTACTAATGGCTGACACCCCTCAGATCGAGGCCGAGTGGCCCTCTTTGTCCCGCTCCTTATGGACGGCGACCACGCCTGAAGCGTCAAACCGCCCCCCTGTGGAAGGGGACATGACGTGTGACGTTGCCATTGTCGGCGCGGGCTACACGGGTCTTTCGGCCGCGCTTCACTTGGCAGAACGCGGCATCAGCGTGCGTGTGCTGGAGGCGCACACACCTGGATGGGGCGCATCGGGCCGCAATGGCGGCCAGGTCATCCCCGGTTTGAAAGAAGAGCCGTCTGCGGTGAAGGCGCACTATGGCGAGCCTTTTGGCGAGAGGGCCGTCGCGCTGTCCGCCCATGCGCCGGACCTCGTCTTCGAACTCATCGAGCGCCATGCCATCGCGTGCGCGCCTGTGCGCAACGGCTGGATCCAACCGCGCCACAACGCCGCCTCAGCCGCCATCCAAGAAAAGAGGGTTGAGGAGTGGCAGGCCCGCGGCGCACCTGTGGAGTTGTTGGACCGTGCGGGCGTTGCGCAAAGGCTGGGGTCGGAGGCCTATGAGGGCGGCCTGATCGACCACCGTGGCGGCGCCGTCCAGCCTTTGTCCTACGTGCGCGGTCTTGCCGTCGCGGCGGAGGCCGCTGGTGCCATCATCCACCACCACAGCCCTGTGACCGACCTTGGCTCGGCTGCGCCCCCCTGGCGCCTTCTCGCGCCAAACGGCACGGTGACCGCGCAAACCGTCATCCTTGCCACCAATGCCTATGGCGCGCCCTCAGAACACGGGACGCTCGACCGCCTGCGCCGTTCCGTCGTGCCCACATCCTCGGCGCAGATTGCCACCGAGCCATTATCCCACAATGTGCGCCGCTCCATCCTGCCAGGGGGGCAGGTGGCTTCCGACACGCGCAGGCTGCTTCTTTACTATCGCCTCGATCCTGAAGGGCGGTTGGTGGTGGGGGGCCGCGGTGCTTACACAGAGGCAGGCGTGCGCCGACAACAAGCGCGCCTTGAAACTATTGCCGCCAGCGTCTTCCCGCAATTGGGTCCCTCGGCCTTCCCCTACCGATGGGGCGGCATGGTGGCGTTGACGGCGGACCACATGCCCCACCTCCACCGCCTGGCGCCGGGCCTTCTTGCTGGCCTTGGCTACAACGGACGCGGTATTGCGATGGCGACCGCCATGGGCAAAGTCCTCGCCGACGCCGCTTCGGGCGCCAACGACGCTGACCTCGACTTCCCCTTCACCCCGCTGCGTCCCATCCCCTTCCACGCCCTTCGCCGCCAGGTGGTGATGGCCGTCTCAGGCTATTACGCCCTCAAAGACCGCGCCGCTTGACGCCAAACACACTGGCCGCTGTCGGCCAGACGGCTCCTTTACCCCCCAAAGAGCCGCCGCAGGAACCCGCCGCCAGGATCGCGCGCCGGTGCGGGTCTGATCCAATCGCGGCCGTCGCGGGCAAGGTTGGCCGGTTGGGAGGTCTCGCGTGCTGCGGGGGCGTTCCAGGGGTGATCTTCCGGCACGTCGCCGGCGATCGTGAGCGCGGGCACGGTGTCGACGCCAGGAAGGTCGGACGGGACCATGCCTTGGTGAACCTTTTCCATCAGCCGCTTCCACAAGGTGGCAGGCAGCGACCCGCCCGTGGCCTTTTTGGTGGGGGAGTTGTCGTCGTTGCCGAGCCACACGCCGGCGGTGAAGAAGGCCGTGTAGCCAACGAACCAGGCATCGCGCCAATTCTGGCTGGTGCCTGTCTTGCCGGCGGCCTGCCAGCCATTTAGCTGCGCGCGCTGGGCCGTGCCTGACACAAGGGCGGCGGAGAGCATGCGGTTCATGGCGCCCACATCTTCAAGACTTGCCACCTGACCGGGACCGGAGCCGCGACGCTCGTACAAAAGGCGGCCGTCGACGGTTTTGATGCGTCGCACCACATGGGGGACGACGCCGACGCCGCCGTTGGCGAAGGGCACATAGGCTGTGGTCAACTCAAGGAGGGTGACCTCGCCGGTGCCGAGCGCGATGGAGGCATTGTTCTGCAAAGGGGAGCGGATCCCCATGCGCTGTGCGGTCTTTGCGACTGTCTTGGGCCCCACCTCGGCCGTCAGCTGAGCGGCGATGGTGTTCAGCGAGTGGGCGAGGGCTCGGGTCAGCGACACGGGGCCGTAATAACGGCGGGTGTAGTTTTCAGGCGTCCAGTTGCCGATCCGCGTGGGCTGGTCGATGCGCATGGTCTCAGGCGTCAGCCCGTATTCCAGCGCGGCGAGGTAGACGAAGGGCTTGAAGGCAGACCCCGGCTGCCGGGCGGCCGCGACCGCCCTGTTATACTGGCTGTCGCCATAGCGCCTGCCACCGATGAGGGCTTTGACGGCCCCGCCAGCGTCCATCACCACCACAGCGCCCTGGCTGACGCCCTTGGTGGCGCCCTCTTCGGTCAGCATCTCCTGCAGGGCAGACTGGGCAAGTTCCTGGAGTTCCAGGTCGATGGTGGTCTCCACCACAATGTCTTCGGTGACCTGTCCTGCGAAATTGGGCAGCACGTCGGCGACCCAGTCGGCCACATAGCCGCCGCTGGTGGCGACCTTGGGCGCGGCGAGGGTGGCCGGGTGCTGCCTGGCAAAGGCTTCTTCAAGCTCGGTAATGAAGCCTGCCTCGCGCATGGCACGAAGGACCGTGGCGGCGCGCTCGTTGGAACGCTCAAGATCCGTGGTGGGGGAGAAGTAGGACGGCGCCTTCAGGAGGCCTGCGAGGAGGGCGGCTTCTGCCAGCTCCAGCTCCTCGGCAGGTTTGCCGAAGTAGCGCAGGGAGGCGCCGTCCACCCCATAGGCCCCCGCGCCCAGATAGACGCGGTTCAGATACATCTCCAGAATCTCGCTCTTGTCGTACTGGATCTCCAGCCAGACGGAGAGGATCATCTCCTGGATTTTGCGCTCGATGGTGCGTGAGGGGGTGAGGAACAGGTTTTTTGCAAGCTGCTGGGTCAGCGTAGAGCCACCCTGCACAAGGCGACCGGCGGCAATGTTCGCGGCCATGGCGCGGGTCAAGCCGATGGGATCGACGCCGGGGTGGCTATAAAACCGCCGATCCTCGATGGCGATCACGGCCTCTGAGACGTAGCGCGGCAGATCTTCGATGGCGATGGCGCGCCCACCGGTGTCGCCACGGTTGGCGATAAGGTCGCCCCGCTCCGACACGATCGCCACATTGGGCGGCCGTTCCGGCACCACCCATTGGGAGCGCGGGGGAAGGGTTGCGGCGAAATAGGCGATGACCGCGCCCACCGCGATGATCCCAAGGAGTGTGAGTGTGATGCCCGCGCGCCACACAAAGCGCAGGAAGCGGTAGCGCTTGCGCGGTGTTCGCCGACTGCCGCCGCGACGTCCCGTTGTGCGAGAGGGTTGTGATTCGCGGCGTGGCCGGGCCGGTTTTGCAGGGGCAGTCTTGGACGCCGTTTTCGTTGCGCTGCCAGGTGAACGGTTTGCGCTGGCCGCAGTCTTGGTCGCGCCGGCTGCCGGACGGGCGGCTTGTTTGGGCTTGGCGCTTTGGGCAGCAGGCTTTGCCTTGGCGCGAGGTTTTGGCGCAGGCGCATCTTCAGCCCGCCGAGAGGGCGGCTTCTGCGCAGGCGCGCGGGTTCCCGGCGCCACGCGCTCCTGCGCGGGGCCTTTTCGCGTCCCCTTGCGCTGCGGGGCAATATCGAGCCGTCCGTCTTTTCGTTCCGCCAAAACTCATTACCCTCCGGCGTTCCGTCTCGGTTAACACGGCAAAGCGTGAAAGCGGAGCTTGATCGTATCGCAACCTATCCGCATCCTCCCGCGCCAGAGGAGGACCTAATGGCAACCACAAAATCCAATGCCCCCGGCGCTGGCGACACCGTGTTCCTGGTGGATGGCTCTTCCTTTGTCTTCCGTGCGTATTTCCAGTCCATGAATCAGGACCGCAAGTACAACTATCGTGCCGACGGCCTTCCCACTGGCGCAGTGCGTCTCTTCTGCAACAAAATCTACCAGTTTGTGCGCGATGGTGCCGCGGATGTGACACCCACCCACCTCGCCATCATCTTTGACAAATCTGAGGATTCCTTCCGCAACGAGCTTTATCCGGACTACAAAGCCAACCGCTCCGCCCCGCCTGACGACCTCGTCCCTCAATTTCCGTTGATGCGGGCGGCCGTGGAGGCGTTCGGCCTGACGCCCATCGAGCAGGCGGGCTTCGAAGCGGACGACATCATCGCCACCTACGCCAAAGAAGCGGCCGAAAACGGCGCGGACGTGATGATTGTCTCGGCCGATAAGGACCTGATGCAACTCGTTACCGACAAGGTGACCATGTATGACCCCGCCTCGGGCGAGGGCCGGCGCGCAGGCACTGGTAAAATGGGCGTGCGGCCAGAACGGCGCATCGGCGTCGACGAGGTGGTGGAGTATTTCGGCGTCCCGCCTGAGAAGGTGGTGGACGTGCAGGCCCTTGTGGGGGACGCCACCGACAACGTCCCTGGTGTCCCTGGCATTGGCAAGAAGACGGCCGCACAGTTGATTGATGAGTATGGCGACCTAGACACGCTGCTCGCCGAGGCGGAAAACATCAAGCAGCCCAAGCGCCGGGAAAACCTCATCAACTTTGCCGACCAGGCGCGGCTGTCGCGCAAGCTGGTCACCCTCGACGATGCGGTGAAGGTGGACCATGGGCTGGACGCCCTGGCGATGAAGCCTGTGGACCCCGAACCGCTGATCGGCTTCTTCAAGGCGATGGATTTTGGCACGCTGACCCGCCGGGCGGCTGAGGATTTTGGCGTCGACCACGCCAAGGTCGTCGCCGACACGCGCTATGCCGGCATCGGCGATTACAAGCCCGCCGCAGGCGTCTCGGACGAGCCCCAGGCCAAAGCGGAGGATGGCGCACCGCCAACACCCCAGACCCTTGCCGCTGAGATGGAGTCTGCCGCCGCAGACAGCACATTCGACCTTGATGCCTATAAGACCCTCACCAGCCTTGAGGAGGTCAAGGCGGTGATGGAGGAGGCGACAGAGCGTGGCGTCCTAGCGCTTGCCGTCAGGATGCATGATGGCCAGCCCATGACCTCTCCCATTGCGGGGATCGGCTTTGCGGTGGCCCCGGGCAAAGCCTTTTACATGCCGCTCAGCCATGAAGGCGGCGACCTGATGGATCGCAATCAGGACGGTTTGACCATGGCGGACGTGAAGGACGTGCTTGAAGGGCCCCTAACCGATCGCGGCGTCATCAAGGTCTCAGGGGCGATGAAGCGGGACTGGCTTGCCCTTCACCGGGCAGGGATCGATGTCGCGCCCATCGATGATACGGGGCTGTTGTCCTACGCGGCCGACGCGGGGGCGAGCCTTCACGACGTTCAGGGCCTGTCGAAGCGCTTCCTCGGCCATACGCCGTTGGACGACCGCGATGTGATGGGGACCGGCCGCAACAAGGTGCCCTTCGGCGCCGTTGCGTTTGATGCTGCAACGCGCCATGCCGCCGAGGAGGCCGACATTGCCGTGCGCCTGGCGCCCTTGTTGCGCCAGCGGGTCATCGCCAAGGGTGTGACCAGCGTCTACCAGACACTTGAACGCCCGCTGCTGCCCGTCCTTGCCAGGATGGAGGCCGCTGGCGTGGTTGTGGATCGCAACGTGCTGTCGCGCATGTCTCACGATTTTGCCCAGACGCTGGGGCGGATCGAGGCGGAGATTTATGAGCTTGCCGGTGAGACCTTCAACATCGGCTCCACCAAGCAGCTCTCGGAGATCTTGTTCGACAAGCTCGGCTATTCCGGCGGCAAGAAGACCAAGACAGGCGCCTGGTCCACAGGGGCGCAGGTGCTGGAGGACTTGGCAGCCGAGGGCCACCCCCTTCCCGTCAAAATCTTGGAATGGCGGCAGATTTCCAAGCTGAAGAGCACCTATACCGACGCGCTACAGGAGGACATCAACCCTGACACGGGGCGCGTGCACACGACCTTTGCCATGGCCTCCACCACAACGGGGCGGCTCTCTTCAACCGACCCGAACTTGCAGAACATTCCAATCCGCACCGAAGAGGGGCGCAAGATCCGCCAGGCGTTCGTGGCCGCGCCAGGCACCAAGCTGGTGGCGGCGGACTATGGGCAGATCGAGTTGCGGGTGCTTGCCCACATCGCCGACATTCCTCAGCTACGCGAGGCGTTTGCAGATGGGCTGGACATTCACGCCATGACCGCCTCGGAGATGTTCGGAGTCCCCATCAAGGGCATGGACCCGATGGTGCGGCGGCGGGCGAAGGCCATCAATTTCGGCATCATTTATGGGATCTCCGCCTTCGGGCTTGCCAATCAGCTGTCCATCCCGCGGGAGGAGGCGAGCGCCTACATCAAAAAGTACTTCGAGCGGTTTCCCGGCATCCGCGACTATATGGACGCCACCAAAAAGACCGTGCGTGAGACCGGCTATGTGACGACGCTGTTCGGCCGGCGTGCACACTACCCTGAGATCGACACCAAGAACCCCTCGCTGAGGGCGTTTTACGAGCGTGCGGCCATCAATGCCCCCATCCAGGGTTCGGCGGCCGACATCATCCGCCGCGCCATGGTGCGTATGGATTCTGCCTTGAGCGATGCGAAGCTGTCGGTGCGCATGCTCCTCCAAGTGCACGATGAATTGCTGTTCGAGGTGCCCGAGGGCGAGGTGGAAAAGGCCATCAAAGTCATCAGCACGACCATGGAGGGGGCGGCGGAGCCTGCCGTCAAACTCTCCGTTCCTCTCGATGTGGATGCGCGGGCAGGCGAAAGCTGGGCCGAGGCCCACTGACTGGCACCCCTTCAGCGCCTTGGCGGTGGGGGCGCGGGCGCGACCCTGAGGCGCTGGGCGGTGGCGACAATGACGACGACGGCAACCGCGAACGCTGCCTGGCGGATCTGGAACACCTCGCCCGCCACGAGCGCTGCGATGGCAAGGGTGAAGAACGGCTGCAGGAGTTGCAGTTGGCCGATCTTCGCAACGCCCCCCAGCGCCAGGGCCGTGTTCCAGAAAAAGAAGCCGAGAAGCATGGAGACCAGCGACAGATAGGCAAGACCAGCCCACACATGGGGCGCCGTCGGCCAGGCGTCAGGCAATGATGCGAGCGACCCTGCCGCGCTGAAGGGGAGGGAGATCACCAGCGCCCAGGAGATCACCACCCACCCGGGCATGCGCCGTGTCAGCCGCCCAGACAGGGCGTAGCCTAAGGCAGCGCTGGCGGCCGCCGCCACGAGGAACACATCGCCCCACCGCACTGCCCAGCCGCTGTCGGAGAGGGAAAACACCAAAACGACGACGCCGCCCAGTGCGCTGACGGCCCAGAATGCCTTGCCAGGTCGCTCCCCGCCCACGACGGCTGCGGCAATGGCGGTGCCGAGGGGGAGGATCGCCAGCACCACACCGCCGTGGCTTGCTGGCACATGTTCCATGGCAAGGCCTGTGAAGAGCGGAAAGCCCAAGACAAGGCAGAATGCGATGGCGATGAACTGAGGCACCTCCGCCCGGGTTGGGCGCGGGCGACCTGTGAGGACCAAGAGCGTTGCCGCCGCAACGCCGGCAAAAAAGGCCCGCGCGAAGGTGATGAAGATGGGATCGAACCCTTCCAGCGCGAGCCGTGTTGCCGGCAAGGTGCCGGCAAACATGGCAACACCGATGGTGCCCATGATGAGGGCCGTCCACTGGCGCGGTCCGATGGCGAGCGGCGCAGGTGGCTCCTGCGCGGTGGCGTTGGTGGGGGCAGGCGGCATCAGCTCAACCGGTCACAATCTCAAGCACCTCTGGCAATACGGCAGGGTTCGCGACGGCGAGCGCTTCGCCGTTGTAGCTGTCCACGAGGTCGGTGCCCAAGGGGCGCCCCGACAGATCGGTCAGCGCGCCACCGGCGGCATGGATCATGGGCACGAAGGGGGCAATGTCCACCGCCTTCAACCCCGTTTCCATGACTATGTCCACGTGACCTGCGGCAAGAAGGGCATAGGCGTAGCAGTCCGTCCCGTAGCGCGTCATGCGCACGCGGCCCTGAAGGGCGCGAAACCGTGCAAGGCTCTCAGGCTCGAACAGGTCCGGGCTGGTGGTGGCAAGGATAGCCTCGGAAACGGATGCCTTGCGGCACGCTGACGGCCGCTCCTTACCGTTGCAGCGCCAGAACGCGCCTGAGGGGGAGCCCCAAAAACGGTCGCCGACCACGGGCTGGCTCATAAGACCCAGAACAGGCGTTGCGCCATCATAAAGGGCGATCAGCACGCCCCATGTGGGAAGGCCCATGACGAAGGCACGCGTGCCGTCGATGGGATCGAGCACCCAAGTGCGCCCGTTTTGGCTGGCGCGGGCCTGAAATTCCTCGCCGAGCACGCCGTCGTGCGGGCGCGCTTGGGCAATGATGTCACGCATGGCGACCTCAGCTGCCGTGTCCGCAGCGGTGACCGGATCAAAGCCTTCAGCATCCTTGTTGGCGACCTCGGCCACGTTGCGAAAGTGGGGCAGAATCGCCGCATCAGCGGCATCGGCGAGCCTTTGGGCAAGCTCAAGGTCGTCGGCAGGGGTGTGCATAGGAGCCATGCGCTTTTTTTGAGGATGATTGTTTGGGCGGCGGCGAAAGAGTCGCAGTGTTGTAACCTTCTGGAATCGCTGGCGAAAATAATGCAAAACGGGCCGTTTGGTACATCTGCCGGCGATTTGGCGAAAAATCAGGCAAGAAAACCGCCTGACCGCGAATTCAGCATCTTGACGATTGTGCGCTGCCCCCTCATTTTTGCAGTGCGGCACGGGTTTCTCGTGTCGCTGCCCTCCTTGGGCGTTTCCTCCCTAGACTTAAGGCCGCTGTTTTCAGCGGCCTTTTTTTTATTCCGCCGCCATGGGCCAGGCATCAGCGTGGAGGGCACCTGCAAAGGATTGGGTGAGCGCACCGAAGACGGACATGAGCTCATCTTGCAGCGCAGCAAAATTGGCGTTCCTGTAGTAACCAGCCTCGTCCATATAAAGGGCACGGTTGATTTCGATCTGGATGGCGTGGACGAGGGGCGGTTTGCCATAGCGCTCGGTGATGAAGCCGCCGGCGTAGGGGCGGTTGAGGCCGACAGCAAACCCCTGCCGCCGCAATAGCCGTGCAAGGGCCTCCGTCAGATGGGGCACGCACGAGGTGCCGTAGCGGTCGCCCAGGACGATGTCGGCCCGGCCCGGCCCGCCTTCGGTTGACGCCTTCACAGCGCCTGAGGGCATGGAGTGGCAGTCCACCAAAACGGCGGTGCCGAACCTGTCGGCGGTCTCCTCCAAAAGGGCGCCCAGCTTCTGGTGGTAGGGGTGGTAATAGCGCTCAAGCCGTTCGGTCGCTTCTGCGGCGGGGAGGGTGTTGGCGTAGATCTCCTGCCTGTCACCCACCACGCGGGCGATGACGCCGAGGCCGCCCACCACCCGCGGGCTTTCCGCATTTGTCGGCTCCGACAAAGGGCCGTTGAACATTGAGGGATCGAGCTCGTTCGCATCGCGGTTGAGGTCAACGAACACGCGGGGGAAGTTGGCCCGCATCAAAGGTGCGCCAAGGGTGGTGACGGGGGCGAAGATCTCGTCGACGAAGGTGTCTTCAGAACTTCTGATGGCGCGCCTGTCGAGCTGACTTTGGGCCAGGAGCGCGCGCGTATAGTGGGTGCCCGAGTGGGGCGTGTTGAAGACGAAGGGCACCTTCGGCTCAGACGGCTCGCTCACCTGAAACGGCGGGACGGCGTCGTACGCGTCGACTATTCTCATCACCTGGCGGACACTCCAACGCCCCTTTGTTTGCCGTTCTACCATCATGCACACGCGCTGCCCGATAGCCAAAGCGACGCGTTGTCAGTCCTGCGGCAACCCGGTCAAGGCCGGTGAGATAGGGCAGGATCCTTCAAAGGTCCCGCGCATTGTGCGCGAATCAGTAAGCGCTCCGAAAGCCAAGTCCTACACCGCCGTTTTACAGCGACCTGCCATCGTGCCCCTAAGCTGCCGCAACGCAGCCTTTGTGAATGTTGGTAAGAGGCGCGGGTTCCTCCGCGAGACAGTGTGCGTATTCTTCTGGCCGAAGACGACATAGACATGATGCGCTTTTTGCAGCGCGCCCTCTGCCGCGCCGGATACGATGTGGTGGCCGTGCCTGATGGCCAGTCCGCCTACGAGCGGCTGCGAGAGGAGCCGTTTTCGCTCCTTTTGACCGACATCGTCATGCCCGAGATGAATGGCGTCGAGCTTGCGAAGCGCGCCACCCGCCTCGACCCTGATTTGAAGGTGATGTTCATCACCGGTTTTGCCGCCGTCGCCCTTGATGAAGAAAACGGCGCCCCCCGTGGTGCCAAGGTGCTGTCCAAGCCCTTCCACCTGCGAGAGTTGGTGCGCGAGGTCGGCCGCATGCTGGAGTACGCCTGACACCGCAACTGCGATTGAAAAAAGGGCATCGTTGGATCGCCAGGGCGCCGGCGACAGAGTTTTGGGCGATGCATCACGCTGAGGCGTCTCGCCTTTCGCCCGCATGAGCAGCATTATGGGATTGAAAAGTCCGGGCCTTCTCAGGCCGAAGTCAGATGCTGCCTTTGCTTGTTGGGGAACGCCCGAGACGTGTCAGTCTTGTTGAATGACAAGGCGAATGAACGCCAATGCCTCGCGATACAGGACGTGCCAACCCGCTCCAGGCACCTGATCGAGAGGCCACCAGAAAAACGAGAAGACATGACCGCCATCGTCGGCGCAGTGGTGCTCCCACCGGTCGGGCAATGCCTCGGCCGTATCCAATCTAATCATGTGCCACGGGTTCGGCGCGCCATACCACACACCAAGGTGGCGGCCGCTTGGTTCCGTTGCCATCCCACTTTCCTCAAACACCTCGCGCCGGGCGGCTTGAAGCACGGTCTCACCACGCTCGATGCCGCCTTTGACAAGCTGGCACCCCGCAAGGGGATGTTTGAATGCGAGGATGTCCAGCACCCCGTCGCGATTGCGCAGGAGGACGGGGCAGACTTTGTCCCCGCCCTTTGCATGGGCTTGCAGGTGAGGTCGACGCAACGGCATCTCCCCGGGCTTGCTCGTCGTGCTGGCCAACGCTATAGAACGGCCTCGCTGACAGGGCGGGCGGTTAGCTCAGCGGGAGAGCGCTGCCTTGACACGGCAGAGGTCACTGGTTCAATCCCAGTACCGCCCACCATCCAAATCAGTCAGTTAGCGCCATGGGTGGTCTGCCCGAAGTTGGCTTAGGAAGCATATAGGAAGACGTCCGATGTGGCGTGCTCCCGTGGCACAGCGGTCGCGGACAATCTGGTCGCCAGCGGTGTTTGGTTTTGCGACCTGCACTCATTGTCGTGCATCCCGCCGGTCGTCTCGACGATTTCACGTCATCGCCCATCGTCTTTGCGCATGCTGTGCGAGGTTATTGGTCAGGCTACCACCGTCACGAGCCTGATCCATGGGCCTGATCCAGGGCTTGGGCGCGGTGGTGGACTCTTTCGTCGCTGTTTCGGCTGACCTGGCATGGTGGGCAGCGGCTGACCGCTGCCTCGGTTAAGGCGTCAGATCCATTTCCAGACGGACATAGTCGCCGCGATAGATGGCGTCGCAGAAATAAATGACGGTCTGGTCTGCGGTCCGCAGCAGGCGCCGCACCTCCACGACGGGCGCGTTGAGCGCGATCCGCAAATCTGTGGCAATGCCCACATCGGCGGTGGCGATGTGCATGCTTTGGTGCCCGTCGCAGATTTCGACGCCCTCAAGTGCGGTGAGGATCGGCAAGACCACTTCGGTGCGCAAACGCTCAGGCGCCAACCCATAGACCCGCTCATCGATATAGATGGAGGCGATACAGTAGCGTTCCCCATCACGGGCGTGAACCCGGCGCATGTGGAAGTAGGACGGCGCAGGCCGGCCGTCCCGCTCGGTGAGCGGGGGGAGTTCATCGGTCTCGGCAATGTTGGAAAGATCCGGCCGGTCGCCGCGATACATCTCGGCAAGCTTGTCCAGCGTCCCGTGAACGACCAGGCGCCGGTCCCGGCCGGCCTCCGCGGTGACGAAGGTGCCGCGACCGCGCTGGGGCGAAAGCAGGCCGTCTTGCGCAAGCAGATTGATCGCCTGGCGGACGGTGACCCGCGCCACCTCGAACTCGCGCATGAGGCTCTCGATGGAGGGAACCAAATCGCCCGGCGCCCAGACCCCTCTACGGATGCGCTGGCGCAAGACGTCAGCGAGCTGCACGTAGCGCGGCACGGGGCCGGTGCGCAGAAACGACTCAGTCAACCGAAAATCACCTCAATTCGCCTTGCCAACAACGTCCTAATGTTAGAACCTTTAGGACTACCCGCCAAGGGCACACAGGCCGCACCTCACGGTTCGGCGCGCGGACGCTGACGTATCGCATGCCTGGTGGAAATAAAAACACGCGCTCTTTTGAAGCGCGACGCGCAGGGAGGGATCGATCATGACAACATCGAGCAACGACAAGGGCCGCGTGGGCGCCATCAGCCGTCGGCGCATCCTGAAGACGGGAGCATCGGGCCTGGTGCTCCTCTCAGCCCCTGCGATCCTCAGCCGACGCGCGCGCGCCGAGGGCCAGCACATGGACCTTTCAGCCATGGAAGCGGCAGGGATCGACTGGCGCCAGGCCGACGGGGCGCAGATCACCATCGGCGTCATTCCGGCCGGATATTTTCAGAACCTTGAGGCGGTGCTTGCCGATTTCGCCACACTGACCGGTGTGGAAGCGCGCCTTGAGATGACGCCGCCAGGGCAGATCCGCCAGAAGGCGGTTCTCGACCTTTCATCGGGCACCGGTACGTGGGCGAGCCACGCCGCCGACCCGATGTACTATCCCCTCTACGTCACCAATGGCTGGATCGACCCGCTCGACACCTATCTGGGCAGTGACAAGCTCACCGACAGCGCCTGGTACGACTACGAGGACATTCTGGCGACGTGGCGCGGCGTCACCTCCATCGACGGCACGCCCTACGGCATCCCCTATGACGGTGAGGCGACACTGCAGATCTACCGCACCGACGTTTATGACGGTGCTGGCCTCTCGCCCGCCGAAACCTTCGAGGAGTATGCCCAGAACGCCAAGACGGTGCATGACCCCGACAACCGTCTCTGGGGTGCGGCGCTGCGCGGCTTCAAGGGCGCGGGGCAGAACATGTACATCTACCCCTCGATCTTCCGCGCACTTGGCGGCGAATGGTTCAACGACAGCGGCGACATGACCGTGAGCACGCCAGAGGCCGTCGCCGCCCTTGAGTGGTACATCGACCTTCTCAACAACTATGCGCCCCAGGGGGTTGAGAACTGGAACTGGCCCGATATTGCGGATGCCTTCGGTCAGGGCACCGTTGCCTCCTATATCGACGCCCATTCCACCGCTGCGGTGATTGCAAACCCCGAAAAGTCCAAGGTGGTGGGCGACATCGGTTTTGCCCGCTGGCCGCAGGGACCGTCTGGCAAGCGTGTCAGCTCCATCTGGAACTGGAGTTTTCCGATCAACGGTGCCCTGTCAGACAAGGATAAGGCGGCCACGTGGCTGTTCATCCAGTGGGCGACGTCCAAGGAGACGCAGGTGGCCACCGCCAACGAGTTCCCGGGCGCCTACAAGCGCACAGGCGCGAACCGTGTTTCGGTGTGGGAGAACCCCGGCTACCGCGAGATGCTCGGCTCCTTCGGCAAGAACCTTGTGGATGCCGTCACCACAACCTTTGCCGAGGACACGGACGTGGAATGGCGTCCGCGCCTGCCGCAGTGGCCCGCGGTGGGCGAGACCATGGCGACGGCGATCCAGTCCGCTCTCGTCGGTGAGGCAGGCGTCAACGATGCCCTCACCGAGGCGCAGAACAAGATCGACAGGCTGCTGCGCGGCTAGGCAGGACCGGAGCGAGGCTGAGGGCCGATGCTGAGGCGGGCGATCGCGAGCGAACGAGGGTTCGCCGGGCTCATGGTGGCGCCGGCGATCCTGGTGCTTGCCATCATCACCACGTTTCCGGTGGGTTACCTCGTCTGGAGTTCGCTCCACACCATCAACCTTGCGATGCCGTTCATGGATGGCTTCTCCGGGCTCGGCAACTACGCGCAGATGATGGGCGACAACCGCTTCTGGCATGCGGTCCAACTGAGCGCCATTTACACCATCACCTCCGTCACCCTCCAAGTGCTGGTGGGCCTCGGCCTTGCGCTTCTCGTCATGCAGATCCCGCGGGGGCAGTGGCTGTTCCGGATTGTTGCGATTCTGCCCATCGTCCTGGCGCCGGTGGTGGTGGGGCTCTTCTGGCGCACGTTGATGCTGGCGCCCCAGTTCGGGATCGTGAACTTTGTCCTCGGCGCATTCGGGATCGAGCCCATCAACTGGCTCGGCTCACCCACCTGGGCACTGGTGTCGGTCATCATCATCCACACGTGGCAGTGGACGCCCTTTGCCTTTCTCGTCCTTCTGGCAAGCCTCACATCACTGCCGCCGGACGTTTATGAGGCGGCACGGATCGACCGGGCCAACGCCTTCAAGCGCTTCTGGTATATCACCCTGCCACTCATCAGGCCCGCCATCATCATCGTCGTCATCATGCGTGCGATGATTGCGCTGTCGGCCTTTGCTGCAATTTTCGCCGCGACCGGTGGCGGGCCCGGCACCGCCTCCGAGATCCTCAACCTATACGCCTACAAGACCTCGTTCGTAGAGCTGAATTTTGGCTACGGCGCCGCGCTGGCGGTGGCACTTCTCATCATCACCTTCTTTGTTTCCGCGGCGCTCTTTCGGCTGCGCACACGGCGGGGCGGCTGATGGCCCGCCGCTCGCGCGCTGCTGGCCGCTTCGGCACGCTCGCCCTCTTCATCGCCACGGCGGTGCTGATGGTGGTGTGGGCGTTCCCGTTGATCTGGGCCTTCATCGTATCTTTGAAGAGCGAGGCGGAAGTGCTTGCCTATCCGCCGTCCATCATCTTCGAGCCGACGTTTGCCAACTACAAGGATGCTGTCACCGGGAGCCTTTCCATCCTCGACAGTCTCATCACCAGCCTCATCGTCGCCTCGACCACGACCGTGCTCACCATCGTCATCGCCGTTCCGGCCGCCTACGCCTTTGCCCGGCTAAAACTTCCCGGCAAGACGGCGCTGGGGTTTTACACGCTGGCAACGCAGATGATCCCGCCGGTCGGGCTTGTCATTCCGTACTTCCTGATCCTCAACCAAGTCGGCTGGCTCGACACTTATCAGGGCATGATCACCGTTTATCTGACGTTTTCGCTGCCTTTCGCCATCTGGCTTCTCGTCTCCTACTTCGAGGACATTCCGCGCGAGATGGAAGAGGCAGCGCTGCTGGACAAGGCGGGACGCTTCCAGGCGCTGTGGTACGTGATCCTGCCCCAAGTGCGCGGCGGCATTGGAGTGACTGTGATCTTCATCTTTCTCAATGCTTGGAACGAGTTCCTTTTTGCCGTTCAACTCGGAGGAAACACTGTGCGGCCGGTCACGGTTGCCATGTACAACTTTGTGTCCGTGGAGCAGACGTTGTGGGCGAAGCTTTCGGCGGCTGCGCTCGTTGCCATGGTTCCGATGATCATCATCGGGTTTGCCGCGCAAAAGCAGATCGTGAAGGGACTGACGGTGGGCGCGGTCAAGGGCGGGGGTCGCACATGAGCGGCGGCAAAGGCCGCGTCGTGCTGCGCGGTATTCGCAAGACGTTCGGCACGTTCGAGGCGTTGAGGGGCATCGACCTTGCCATCGAAGCATCGGAGTTTTTTGCCCTGCTTGGCCCGTCCGGCTCGGGCAAGACCACCACGCTCAGGGTGTTGGCGGGCCTGGAAAAGCCCGATGAGGGGACCATGACGGTCGACGGTGAGGACGTGACCTTCGCCGAGCCCGGCGAGCGCGATGTGGCGATGGTGTTCCAGAACTACGCGCTTTACCCGCACATGACTTTGGAAGCGAACATCGGTTTTCCGCTGAAGATGGACGGTGTTCCGGCCGCCGAGATCCGCCGCCAGGTGCGCGAGGCGGCGGCGCGGGTCAAGATCGACCACCTTCTGGATCGCCGGCCGGGTCAGCTCTCCGGAGGGCAGCAGCAACGTACGGCGCTCGCCCGCGCCATCGTGCGCCGGCCGCGCCTCTTCCTCCTCGACGAGCCGCTCTCTAACCTTGATGCGCAGCTCCGTCTTGAGACCCGTGTGGAGCTAAAAACACTCCAGCGGGCGCTTGACGTGACGACGGTCTACGTGACCCACGACCAAGAAGAGGCGATGACCATTGCCGACCGCATGGCGCTTTTCCTTGACGGGCAGATCGCGCAGGTGGGAACGCCGGACGACGTCTTCAACCGACCGTCCAACGTCGACGTGGCAGCCTTCATCGGCAGTCCGCCAATGAACCTGTTCAAGGCCCGTGCCTCCGGTGGTACGGCACGGGTCGGCGAGTATGGGTTTCCAATCTCAGCATCCATCGAAGGTCCGGTCACCGTCGGCGTGCGGCCAAGCCACATTCAAGTCGCCAATACTGGCCTTGAAGGGCGCCTATACCTTTCGGAAAACCTTGGCGAATCGATGCTCCTCAACGTTGCCGTGGCGGACGACATCGTAAAGGTGCGCCTCAATGAGGTTCGCCACCTTGGATCAAACGCGCCGATCCATCTCACATTCGACCCTGCCTTCATTCATCTCTTCGACAGCGCCACAGGGCAGCGCATTCCAACCTGAGCCGGCCGCCCCGGTCCAAAGCGACGAGCAGCGCCATGAAAGCAATCTTCCTTCTCTTCGATTCCCTCAACCGGCTGATGCTCGAACCCTATGGCGGGACGGTGTTGCCGACACCCAACTTCACCCGCCTTGCCGAGCGCGCTGTGACGTTCGACAAGCATTATATCGGCTCGATGCCCTGTATGCCGGCCCGCCGCGACATGCAGTCCGGCCGGCACACCTTTCTCCATCGCTCATGGGGTCCGCTCGAACCTTTCGACAACTCTTTCCCGGAGTTGTTGAAGACTGCAGGTGCCTATTCGCACCTCATCAGTGATCATTACCATTACTGGGAGGATGGTGGCGCCACTTATCACACCCGCTACAACTCGTTCGAGTTCATCCGCGGCCAGGAATCGGACCCCTGGAAGGTGCTCCGTGCCGCGCCGCTTGAGCGCATTCGCGAAAAGTATCATCCGCGCCAGAATGATCCGGATACGAAGCAAAATCCTTACAATTACATGATCAATCGTGAGTTTATGAAGGAGGAGAAGGACTTTCCGTCGGTCCAATGCATCGACAAGATGATCGAGTTTCTCGATCTCAACCGTTCTGCCGACAACACGCTGCTGCAGGTGGAAACCTTCGACCCGCATGAGCCGTTCTTTGCACCCGATCGGTTCCGCGCCCCATTCAAGACCGACTATGAGGGCGCGATCCTCGACTGGCCGCGCTACGAGCGGGTTACCGAACCGCAGGCCGAAATCGACGAGCTGCGCGCCAATTACTTCGCGCTGTTGAGCCTATGCGACCACCTCCTCGGCCGTGTGCTCGATTACTTCGACGCGCACAATCTGTGGGACGACACGGCCCTCATCTTGACCACCGATCACGGTTTTCTGCTGGGCGAGCATGACTGGTGGGCCAAGAACCGCATGCCGCTCTACGAAGAAATCAGCCACATCCCGCTGTTCATCTACCACCCCGATTTTCGCGATCGTGGCGGCGAGCGGCGGTCGGCGCTGACCCAGACCATCGACCTTATGCCGACATTTTGCGACCTGTTTGGCGCGCCGATCCCCTCGGAGGTGGAAGGCAAGTCGCTGTTGCCGCTGTTGGAACGCGATGGCCCTCACCGCTCGGCCGCGATGTTCGGTTACTGGGGTGGCGCCATCAACCTGGTCGACGGCCGTTACAGTTACTTCTGTTATCCCAAAGACATGAAAAACCAAGATCTCTACCAATATACGCTCATGCCCGCGCACATGACCAAGCTTTTTACCGTAGGAGAACTGAAGAGTGCAAGCCTCGTCGACCCATTTCACTTTACCAAGGGCGTGCCGTTGTTGCGGATCGCCCATCGCTCGAAAGCCAACACCAAAACCCACTCCTACCATTTCCCCGAGATGATGGAGGACACACACACCGTGGTCTACGACCTTGAGATGGATCCAGGCCAAACCACGCCCGTTGACGATCCGTCGGTGGTGGAAAGACTCAACGGCGAGTTGTTCCGCCTCATGGAAGAGAACGATGCGCCACCGGAGGTGATTGCACGCATGCGGTCCTCTGTGCGGGTTTAGCGGACAAGGCGGTTTGCTTCCGGCGACGATAGGCAGCTTGGGCCAATTTCCTCGACGGGAGTGCGACGCTAACCCCCGTTCTGCATCCAATTCGGTGGCGCATGACTCCACGGATTCAATAAAGGGAAGAGCCGTGAACGTTGAAAGCATCAACGATTACATGAAATGCGGCAAGCATCCCATGGTGATGGATGGGACCGAGCGCCGGTGCCCTCGTCGGTGGCGGCAGCGGGCGGTGAACCAAGACGGATCTGGGTTCATCCGCATGTCGAAATGCCTGGCACATACGCGGCACCGGCCGACGCGGCGCTCCGTCGACAACCTTTGATGATTGGTTTATCCTGAAATCTGGTTGCGTACTGTCACTGTGTAGGGCGAAGATCGACATGAGGTTTGACAATCGCCAAGACGCACTGGCCCTTCATTTCAGTATCCAGATTGACGAGGGGCAGACAGCTTCCAACGCCCTATCATCCGAATACATTGTTGGAACGTTGCGCACGTTCGCATTCGTGCCCAATCCATTTTTCTACAACGCACTGATACCCGCCGACGGTACAATCGTCAGCTTTGGCGATGCTGAGCGCTACGGCCTCGACATCGCGAATACGTTCGGGGAACCCTCGCAGGAGGGTGGTGTCGCACTGGCCAACCTCACGGGACGGATGGCGATCGGTCAGGGCAGCGTGGATGGACACGGAGGCAACCGGATCGGCGAGGTGACAGGGGCTGATTTCGTCGAAATCACAGATGCGAACCGGCCGGTCAGCGTGGGCGGCTCCGGTCAGCCCATCGACAACCATCAGGTCAGCCTTGCGGTGACTTACGCCATCAATGTGGGCGGTACATTTCCTGCGCGCGGCGGAAAGCAGATCAACGTGGAACCGATGATTGGCCAGATCGCAGCATTCGCCGTGGGGCCGGAAGACTTGCCCACTGGGTGGCTGCCGGCCGATGGTCGCGAGTTATCCTTCAGCGATAACATGGCCCTGTTTTCCATCATCGGAACGCGGTACGGAGAGGGCCCCAGCCCTGCCGATTTCAAGCTGCCGGATCTTGGCGGGCGCGCGCCGGTGGGGGGCGAGAATGCCGGCAAGGTCGTCGGTACGGCGGACATCGTCCTGACAAAATCGCAACTGGCGACACAGGATGGTGGCTCAGGTGCTGACATCGACAATGTCCAGCCCGGACTTACACTGACGCCGCTGATTGTTATTGACAGCGTCTTTCCCAGCGGGGGTTTTTCTGACGAAACCATCACCCAGGGTGAGGTGATCTGGTTTGCGGGTGGGTATGTGCCCAAAGGATTCGCTGTGGCTGACGGAAGTCTTCTCTTTATTGAGGAGAATTACTGGCCCTACACGCTCATCGGCAACGTGTATGGCGGCGATGCGAGGAAGGGGACCTTTGCACTGCCGGACTTGATGGATCGGGCAGCGCTGGGGGCAAGTGGTGAGTCTGATATTGGCGCGGTAGCCGGCCGCAATACAGCAACTCTTGATGAAACGGCCCTACCGGAGCCTCCATCGATTGCCCGAGATGATGTCTTCGTCGCGCCGGCGGGCGGAACGATTGTCGGCGACGTGTCGCAAAACGATGGTGGCTCGGGCCTCGACCTTGTTGTGACGGGCATTGGGAGCGGCGGCAACGTCGGCTCGCCCAGCATCCTGGCCTCGGGCGCTCGTCTCTCCATGAACGCTGACGGCACATTCCACTATGATCCCAACGGCGCGTTCGACGGGTTGAACCCTGGCGACATCACAACGGATATCTTTACCTACACTGTGGTCGACACCGCGGCGCGCTCACGATCATCATCGAAGACGGAAGACGCGCAAGTCGTTGTTGTTATCGAAGCTCCTGCCGATCGTATTGACGGTGGCGGAAGTGATGATCGCCTTGGCGGAACCCAGTTTGCCAATGTTCTGACGGCCTGCGGCGGTGACGATGCGGTTTTCGCGGGCGCAGGCGACGACACAGTCCTGGGTGGCAGTGGTCACGACCGGCTTGCAGGGTCCGCCGGACGCGATGACATCTCGGGTGGTCCTGGCGTCGATACCCTCGGTGGCGGCCGCGGCGAAGACACGCTTTCAGGCGGTCGCGGGGACGATCATCTGTTTGGCGGTGTTGGCGCAGACGCCCTTGACGGCGGGGGCGCCTCGGACAAGCTGGTGGGCGGCAGCGGCAACGACGGGCTTGATGGCGGCGGCGGTCATGACAGCCTCTCGGGCGGTCTTGGCCACGATCACGCCGAGGGCGGGGCAGGCAACGACCTCGTGCGCGGTCACGCAGGGGACGACTATCTTGGCGGTGGTCGGGGCGATGACAGACTCCTGGGTCACCTTGGCGACGATACGGTGTCAGGCGGCACGGGCGACGATCTTCTAAGGGGTGGTAGCGGTGCCGACGTCCTGATTGGCGATGATGGCAACGACACTCTCTTGGGTGAGGCCGGACCCGACCTCCTCGGCGGTGGACGAGGGAATGATCGGCTGAAAGGTGGCAATGGCGCAGACACCCTCGCAGGCGGTGATGGGGAGGATGTTTTGTTCGGCGGGGCCGGTGAGGATGTCATCCTCGCAGGACCTGGCCGCGATATCGCCTTTCTCGGCGCGGGTGCGGACACTGCCGTGATTGATGTGGATTCTGGCGTATTGGTCGTCACGGATTTTGTTGTTGGCGAAGATAGGTTGATGTTCGTGGGTCGAGACCGCGACGACATTGTTCTTCTCGGCTCGGAGATTTTAGACAGCAATGATGGGTCGCTGATCGTGCGCATCGACAGCATTGACCTGACCAAGCTGAATGAAAGCGATGTGTTGTTTGTATAGGTCAAGCGCGCTCGTACGCTGCAAGCCGCAGTGGATACGTAGTAAATATTGCAAGTGTGACTGCAACGTCCTTCTAGACCAGAGCTATGCGACCATCACGAAGTCGCTTGCGGACAAGGCGGCGTGATCGTCGACGATGGCGAAGAGGACGGGTGTGTCGGGGCGCAAGCCGTCCGCGTCGTAGAAGAGTTCACCTGTGATGTCGTTGTAGATGATGCGAGTGCTTGGGGTGACGGGGCCTGTGCCGACATGGAATTCGTCCGGGTCGAACGTTTTGCCGGTGCCCGTGAACACGGAGCGGGCGAGGGCGATCGCGTCGTGGTCGGCTCTGACATCGATAAGGGTGTCGACGTTGGCAACTGGGTCCAGCGTGGTGGTGAAGGCGAAGATGTCTTCGCCAGGGCCACCGGTGAGCGTGTCGTGGCCAAGGCCGCCATCAAGGGTGTCATTACCGCCGCCACCGGTGAGCACGTCTGCGCCTTTGCCGCCGATGAGGAGGTCTTTCCCTCTGCCGCCCATGGCAATGTCGGCGCCCTTCCCGCCAAAGAGGGCGTCGTTGCCGTGGCCGCCTTTCAGCCAGTCGTTGCCTTTACCGCCCATGGCGACGTCATTGCCACGACCGCCTGACAGACTGTCGTCGCCGCGGGCGCCATCAATGCTGTCGTTGCCGCGCGCGCCGTGGACTTCGTCATCACCGAGACCGGCGTAGACACTGTCATCGCCGACAAGAGCCTTGACGAGGTCATCGTAGATGGTGCCTTGGATGATCTCGCTCAGCGATGTGCCATTGATCAAATACTGCCCGGCAGAGTCAAGGCGGAAGATGGTGAGGCCGGCAGGGTCCGTCTTCGTCCAGTAAGACACGTCGTGAACACCGATCAGGGGTTCGCCGCCGGTGAAATCATTGTTGTCGTAGACGGTGATTGTCCCGTCGTCGTTCACACCCAAGACTGTTGTGGTGTGGCCGCCATTGTCGAAGCGGGTTTTGACGTCTTGTCCGAACCACTCCATCCGGACAATGTCGCCGGGCTGAACCAGCGGACTCCAATCCTGGACGGGGTCCGGGCTGTCGGAGCCACGATAGGCGATACGCCAGAATCCGCCCTCGACGTTCTCCGTGGGGTCGAGATCGGCGTTGGGGAGCGGCATTGTGGCGCCTGCGGCGGCGGCAACGGCATCGGCAATCCAGTTGCAGGTTTCCGGGCTCGAAACGTCGGGGAAAATAGCCGCCCAGCTGAGCGCTGCGGTGACGATATCGGCAGCCTGAGGGTCGCCGGGATCGACGCCGGCATTGATGGCAAGCTGTTGTACAGCCGGGTCCACCCACCAGACCTTATACTGAACGTAGCCGGCGTCTTGCCCGTCCGCATCGTCGGTGACTTGAACCTGGAGCTGGGGCACTTGGTCGATATTGTTGCCGACCAGGAGTTGGACGTTGTCGTCTGGTGAGACGGTGGTCGGGTCTTCAATGGCAACACCGTTCACATACCATTGGCTGGTGATCTCCTCACCGCCGGGTTCGACCCAATAGTTGCCCTGTCCAGGATCGCGGCTCGGAAGAAGTTCGATGGATTGAAACGCAGGCGTCTTCGTCCCGAAGGACTGCTTTAAGATCTTGCCGAGGCTGACCAGGGTGCCGGGCTCTGCCACCACGGGTGCGGCGAGGGAGCCTTGAGTGATGAGAGGCCCCTGGGGCGTATAGGTGATCTCGGTCACGCCGTCGGTGTTGCTGAGAGTGAAGTCGGCGCTTTCAAGGGTTTGCTCGTCATCAAGCAAGGGCAGCAAGGTCGCCTCGTTGATGAGGCGGACGGCGAGGGTGCCCACAACCTCGCCGTTCTGGTTTTCGCCCGAGAAGAGGGAGAGTTTGCGCGTGTCCTCATCATAGGCGAGGGACTGGGCGTCGGTGTTGGGCAGGATAATCTGATCCCCCGCCATATCCGTGAGGCCGATGGGAGCGTCAAATCCATCCAGATCTTCAACGGTCAAGGTTTCGCGCCCATCACCGAAGGCGATCTGGACGGTGTCTTCTATGTCGCCTGCCACAGTCAGTCGACCGCCTGACTGGAGGAGAATGTTGCCTTCCCCCTCTTCGCCGCCGCCAAAATTGGTGCTGGATACGGTGATGCCGTCCTCGATGCGGGCGAAGCCCTCCACTTCGATGAGGCCGTCATTGACGAAGTGGCTGCCAGCGTCCCCTTTGATATCGAGCCGGCTTTCCTGGCCGACGAGGATACCGGATCCGCCTGTGCTTCCGCCCAGAAGAAAGTCGGCGCTGCCCGCGTCTTCCCTGACATGGATTACGAGGCGCCCGCCAAAGGCTGTCACGAAGGTTTGGCCGGTGAACTCTGTGGTGCCGCGGCTGACGAAGCGGGCGTCGATGGGGTCTTCAGGGTCGCCGCCGGTGACGAACAGTTTGGTCTGGGCGCTCTCATCCCCCACCTCTCCGGCACGGAACGTGGCTGAGAGGGAGACCAGCGTTGCCGTCTGCGTGCCGCTGTCGCCAAGGATGATCGTCTGGCCTTCGATCGGGGCATAGTCGCTATCGGTGGAACTGACACGCACTCGGCCTTCGGGAACGAAGGCGGTGTCGCCCGGTTGTGGGATCCCGTCGGGGGCGGGTGGCACGCTGAACCAGTTGGCGAAGTCAAACCAGCGGCCGGTCTCGGCGGCGATCCACACGCGTTCGGCCATATCAAAGATCCCAGACACTCGTTTGATGAACCAGTTGGTTAGTTTATCAGAGCGGTTTGCAAAGCTCTATGGCGGATGTCGGCGCGACGCGCCGCGGCAGGATCGATCGTTTGCGCCGCACCTGGCTCTGGGATTTGCGGCATAGCGGACCATCTGAAGGCAGACACAGCGCTTTGCGGCGCTGTGTTGGAGCATCCTGTGTGCGAGGAAGCGAAGGAGGCTCCAGGGGTGGCGTTGCGATGACCCTGTGCCTTCCGGCGAAGGTCACGCTGTTGAGGCGGGTTGATGTTCGACTGGATCACGGGCCTTGTAGAGGACGGCGGCTATGTCGGCGTTTTTTTCCTCATGTTTCTTGAGAACGTCTTTCCGCCGATTCCCTCAGAACTGATCATGCCGCTGGCAGGGTTCGTGGCCGCACGGGGAGAGCTTGGATTTTTGGGGGTCATTGCGGCAGGCACGCTCGGCTCGCTGCTTGGAACGACGCTGTGGTTTGGTCTCGGCCACATGGTCGGGATCGGGCGCATCAAACGGCTTGCCGAGCGCCATGGCCGTTGGCTCACCCTGTCGCCCGACGATGTGACCCGCGCGCAAATGGTGTTTGCGCGCTACGGCGTTCTTGCCATCTTCTTCGGCAGGCTGATCCCAGCCATCCGCACGTTGATATCCGTGCCCGCCGGATTGGCGCAGATGAAGTTGCCCGTCTTCCTGTTTTGGACAGCGCTTGGCACGTGCCTATGGACGACGGCCCTCGCCAGCGCCGGTTATCTGCTGGAAAGCCAGTACGCCCTGATCGAGGGGCAGATAAATGCGGTCTCCAATGTCATTCTTGTGCTGGTGGTCATCTGGTACGTCTACCGCGTCATCTCGTTCGGCCGTCCGCGCGATTAACGTCGAAGCGGAGAAAACTTCGGCTGATCCTGTTATTAAAGGCGCGTGATTACAACCGATTGCGGCCAATCTTGAGTGTCATTGATCTATCGCAATCCGTGCCAGCCGGCAGTCCGCGATGGTGTGGCCACCGCAACAGACGGGCGGAGGTCGCGTGTCGAACCTTGCACAAGACGGTGCTATCGTCATCGAAGCGGCGCAGTTGGAGACGTTGATCGCCAGCCTGAAGCGCCGCGGTTTCGATGTGATTGCGCCCGTTGTGCGCGACGGTGCCATCGACCTTGCCTCGATCAGTGGGCAGGCAGACCTTCCCATAGGCTGGCGCGATCAGCAGGAGGCCGGCCGCTACCGCCTTCACAATGGTGGTGAAGCGGTGTTCGGCTTTTCCAACGGACCGGCATCGTGGAAGCGTTATCTCCACCCGCCCCGCGAACGCCTTTGGCAAGCCGATCTTGCAGACGGACGCCCCGTCTATAAGAGCGATGCGGACAAGGATGGGCCAAAAACAGCCTTCCTCGGCGTGCGCGCGTGCGACCTTGCCTCCATCGGCATCCTGGACACGGTCTTGGGCGAAGATGCGCACTACAAGGCACGGCGGGAGGGGACACTCATCATCGCGGTCAACTGTGGTCAGGCCGGTGCCACCTGCTTTTGCACGTCCATGGGAACAGGCCCTTCTGTCAAAGACGGCCACGATTTGGCGCTGACGGAGCTGACCGCGCCTGGCGAGCACGCGTTCTTGGTGGAGATCGGCAGTGCGGCGGGGGCAGAGATTGCCGCCGACCTTGTCGGCACAGACCCAACGCAGGATGATGTGGCGCGGGCAAGGGCCGCCACCGGCCGCGCCGCCGAGGAGATGGGCCGTACGCTCGACACCAACGGCCTTGCCGGTGCCATTGCCGCGGCTGCGGAAAGTCCGCACTGGCAGGAGGTGGCGGACAGGTGCCTCACCTGCGGCAACTGCACCATGGTCTGCCCCACCTGCTACTGCACTGACATGACAGAGACCACCGACCTCACAGGCGAGCATGCAGAGCGCTGGCGCAGTTGGGAATCCTGCTTCTCCCTTGATTTCAGCCACTTGACGTCAGGAAACGTGCGCAACTCACCGGCGTCGCGCTATCGCCAGTGGCTGACCCACAAGCTGAGCGCCTGGGTTGACCAGTTTGGCTCCATGGGCTGCGTCGGGTGTGGGCGCTGCATCACCTGGTGTCCTGTGGGGATCGACATCACCGAAGAGGCGACGGCGTTGGCGAAGGAGATGTCGCCATGATTGAGACCCACTCTGTCGAAGACCTCATCCGCCAACACGCTGTTCTTGCAAGCATTGGCGATGACGTTGCCGCCATGCTTGCAGGGTGCGCGCAGAACGTGGTGTTCCACGATGGCGAGGCGCTGATGCGCGAAGGCACCCCGGCGGATCGTTTCTACCTTGTGCGCAGTGGACGTGTGGCGCTGGAGACTGCCGTGCCCGGCCGCGGCGTTGCCATCATCCAGACCGCGAAGGACGGTGAGGCGGTGGGCCTTTCCTGGCTCGTGCCGCCTTATGAGACCGACTTTGGTGCCCGTGCCGTGGGCCTAGTTCGCGCATTGTCTTTTGACACCGCGTGCCTGCGCATGAAGTGCGATGCCGACCCTTACATTGGATACGAACTCTACAAGTGCCTGCTTCCCGCCCTGGTGGAGCGCCTGCGCACAGCACGCTTCCAGGCGCTCGACGTTTACGCCACCGGCGCGGAACAGGCGGCGCGGTAATGGATGCTGCCATTGCGGTGACGGCGGACCTGACGCCCCGACCCGTGCAGGTCACCGCGGTGCGGGAGGAGTTTGCCTCAGTCGCAACGCTCGACTTTGGTGATCGCGGATTTTACGCAGCGCCAGGGCAGTTCGTCATGGTCGGACGTCCGGGTTACGGCGAGGTGCCGATCTCCGTCAGCGGCCTCACCGATGAGGGTTTTCAGCTGACGATCCGTGCCGAAGGGGCCGCCTCACAAGCGCTGGTTCGCGCAACGCCTGGCGACTGGCTGGGGATCCGCGGTCCCTACGGCACGCGCTGGCCGGTGGCGGAAGGGGGCGACCTTCTCATCATGGCCGGCGGACTTGGGCTTGCGCCCTTGCGCCTTGCCTTCCTGCACGCACTCCAGGCTGGGTACGAGCGTGTCATCCTCCTTTATGGCGCGCGGGACCCTCGCACGATCCTCTTCAACGCCGAACTGTTGCACTGGATCGGCGAGGGCCGCGCCTACGTTCACGTGACCGTCGACACAGCGGGGCCTGGATGGACAGGCAATGTGGGCCTCATCACAACACTTCTTGACCGCAACCACATCGACCCGGAGCGGACCACCGCCTTCGTGTGCGGACCTGAGGTGATGATGCGGCTGTGCGCCCGCCGTCTCGAGGCGGAGGGTGTGCCACCTCAGCGCATCTATATCTCGCTGGAAAGGCACATGGCCTGCGGGACGGGGGCGTGCGGGCGCTGTCAGCTCGGCCCTCTCATCTTGTGCCGTGACGGGGCGGTCGTTCGCTACGAGCGCATTGCCACCACACTCGCCATACCGGAGATCTGACGATGGGTGAGCGCCCCAAGCTTGCGGTCTGGAAATTTGCCTCCTGCGATGGCTGCCAGCTCAGCCTGTTGGATTGCGAGGACGAGCTTCTTGCCGTCGGTGCCGCTGTCGACTTTGCAAACTTCCCTGAGGCCTCCAGCGCTGTCGTGGGTGGGCCTTACGACCTGTCGCTCGTAGAAGGCTCGGTGACGACGCGGCACGACGTGGAGCGCATCCAGATGGTGCGCGACCAGTCATACCATCTCATCACCATTGGCGCGTGTGCCACTGCCGGCGGCATCCAGGCCCTGCGCAACGGGCGCGACCACGAGGCGTTCCGCGCGACCGTCTACGCCCGGCCGGACTATATCGACAGCCTGTCCACCTCAACGCCCATTGCCGATCATGTGAAGGTGGACTTCCAGCTCCGCGGCTGCCCCATCAACAAGCATGAACTGCTTGAGGTGATTGGCGCATTTCTCGCCAAGCGTCGCCCCAGCATTGCTGAGAGCAGTGTGTGCATGGAGTGTAAGCGGCGTGGTGTGAGTTGCGTGATGGTCGCCCACGGCACCCCCTGTCTCGGCCCCGTCACCCATGCGGGGTGTGGCGCCATTTGCCCAGCCTATGGGCGCGGCTGTTATGGCTGTTACGGCCCCATGGAGTCGCCCAACACCAAAGCGTTGGCGGCACAGTGGACAGCCCTCGGCGCCACCCCACGGGACATTGCGCGCGCCTTCTCCACCTTCAACGCCGCCGCGCCGGCCTTCCATGAGGAGGCCGCCCGCCATGACGACTAGGACCATTGCCGTTGACTATCTTGCGCGGGTGGAAGGCGAGGGCGCGCTCAAGCTCACCATCCGCGACGGCCATGTGGAGGACGCGCAGCTCAAAATCTTCGAGCCGCCCCGCTACTTCGAGGCCTTCATGGTGGGGCGCGCCGCAATGGAGGCGCCCGACATTGCCGCGCGCATCTGCGGCATTTGCCCTGTGGCCTACCAGTTGAGCGCCATGGCGGCGGTGGAGGACGCCTGGGACGTGACCGTGCCCCGACCCGTCGTCGACCTGCGCCGGCTTTTGTTGTGCGGTGAATGGATCGGCAGCCACGGGCTCCACGTCATCCTCCTACATGCGCCCGATTTCCTCGGCTATCCCGATGCGGTGACGATGGCGAAGGACCATGGCGATGCCGTGCGCCGCGGCCTTGCCATCAAGAAGGCCGGCAATGCCATCGTCGACATTGTCGGTGGGCGAGAGATTCACCCCATCAATGTGCGCGTTGGCGGGTTCTACAGCTCTCCTCCGCGCGATCGAATGGATGCCTTGCGCAAAGACATCGACGCTGCCATCGAGGCCGCTGCGGAGGCGGTGGACTGGGTCGCCTCCTTCGATGTGCCAGACGTTACGACCGCGCACGAGCGCGTTGCCATCACCACACCCGGCGCCTACCCCATGGCCCCTGACAGGATCGCCTCCACCGAAGGGCTCGACATTGCCCCTTCGGGCTTTGAGGACACCTTCGTTGAGGAGCACCACCCCCACACCACAGCCCTCCACGCCAAGGTCATCGGGCGCGGGCGCTATCTGACGGGGCCCATGGCGCGCCTTGCCCTTAGCGGCGATGCCCTCAACCCGCGCGCCTTGGAAGGGGCGCGCGCGGCTGGCATGGAGGGGCTCCTGACCAATCCCTATCGCAGCATTGCGGTGCGCAGTGTGGAGGTGCTTCACGCGCTGGAAGAGGCTGCGCGCCTCCTGGCCGACTGGGCCCCCACCGATCGACCTTATGTGGATGCCGTCCCGCGCAAAGCCACCGGCCACGGCGTTATCGAGGCGCCCCGCGGTCTCCTCTACCAGCGCTACGATACCGACGCGGAGGGCACCGTCACCGCTGCGAAGATCGTGCCGCCCACCTCACAGAATCAGGCCAGCATCGAGGCCGATCTGCGGGTGGTGGCCGATGCGTTCGCATCCGCAAGTGATGATGTTCTCCAGCACCGCTGCGAGCAGGCCATCCGCAATCACGACCCTTGCATCTCCTGCGCCACCCACTTCCTTCGCCTGGAGGTCGACAGACAGTGACCGACGCCTCTGGTACGCAAGACTGCCGCCGCACTCTCCTGATTGGCGTTGGAAACGAGCATCGCGCCGACGACGGCATCGGCCCTGCCATTGTCAAAGCCATCGCCGAAGACGCGCCGGACGGGGTGGATTGCGTGATCGAAAGTGGGGAAGCCACCCGCCTGATGGAGGCTTGGCAAGGCTACGATGCTGTCCTCATCGTCGATGCTGCGGCCATGGATGCGCCTGCCGGTATTTTGATCCACCTTGACCCTTTGGCGGAAGATCTGCCGGCCATCGCGGGCGACCCCTCAAGCCATGGCCTCGGCGTTCCCCAAGCGGTTCGTCTCTCCGCCGCGCTTGGAACGTTGCCCAACACCTTGCAGATCGTCTCCATCAACGGCGAAGACTTCAGCCATTCAGCCAATCTCTCTGCAGCCCTCCACGAGCGCCTGCCCCGTTTCGTTCAGTACACCGAACACCGTTTGCGGCAGCTTGCGGGGGCTAAGGCGAGGAATCCGGTTGATGCGTGAGGTCTCGAGCGGCGTCGCGACCCGCCCCCGAATGAACAACCTTCGTAGCTGCCTTAGGCGTCGGCGCTGTCCTTAGATTGAGGCTCGTCAGGTAGGGCGCGAGCTTCGCCCGAAAGTCTGAGGGCGAAGGCCGTGAGGAAGGGGCCCAACGCCTCGAACACGATTGTCGCGGCGATGGTAACGGTCAATACGAGGTCTGCGTACTGCGGCATGACATTGCCGGCAACCAAGGCCATCCCCACGGAAACGCCTGCCTGCGGTGTGAGTGCCATGCCGATCAAGCGGCCATGCTGGCGCGGGGCACCGGACAACCGCACCCCGATCCAGCCGCCTATCAGACGCCCCAAAACCCGCATCACAATGAACACGAGCGCGATCAGACCAACGTCTTCAAGGGCGCCAATATCGAACGTGGCCCCTGCAAGAAGAAAGAAGATGATGAGGAAGGGCCACTCGACATGCTCGATCTCGTGGAACGGCCGGGTGTGATGGGAGGCGACATTGGCGACAATCGCCCCGGCGACGATGCCGGCCAAGAGGAACGAGACCTCAAGCCACAAGGCAAAGCCGCCGCACAGGAATATGATGCCGAGCGCCTCCAACCGTGTCGGTTCGCCCTCCCCAAGCCGCCCGGAGAGGGCGGCCCCCGGCAGTCCCACCGCAACCCCCACTAGGCAGGCGCCGATCAGGTCCCAAGCACCGACACTGAGCGCCGCGAACACCCCACCGTTGACACCGGCGCTTGCCACGGCAAGGAGCACGCTGAAAAGGACGATGCTCCACACGTCATCGATTGCCACCACGCCGATGACGGTGTCCGTAAAGCGTCCCTTCGCCCTTTCCTGATGGACCACGTCCATGGTGGCGGCAGGCTCTGTGGCAACGGAAATCCCAGCCAGGATCAGCGCCACCGCCATGGCAGCGCCAGCGACCACCATCGCCACACCGACAAGAAGCGCCGACACCAGGCACACTGCCAGCGAAATGATGAGGATCTCGCGCCCGTGGGCCTTCAACCGCTCCACCGTGAGGGCGCTTCCCAGAAGGAAGGCGACCATGATCAGCGCAAGGTCGGTGAAGACGGCATACCACCCGTCGATATCCACCGGCAGGAGGTCGAGCCCGTAAGGCCCGATGGCGATCCCGAACACAATGAGGAGCGTCACGCGGGGCAGGCGCGTGCGTCGGCCGATCTCGTCCGTAAACAGGCCGACGAGGAGCATCATCCCGAGTGCAATCAGGATGAAGTGCATCGGATCGGCGCCGCCCACTCAGCCAGGCCCGGTGGTGGGTTGTGCGGGAGGGATTACGCCGGAAGAACGAAGGGCGCGCACCGTGTCATGTGTTTCGGTGCGCACCCGTCTGCAGACTATTCGAACACAGGTGCTTTTTTCGGCGAAAGCTCCGCGTCCATCGTGGCAAGGTTTTCCTCCGCCGTGGTGGCAGAGATTTCCTGCACCGTCTTCGCCTCTCTTGCATAGTCGGCGTAGGCGGTCTGCATGAAGTTGGTCAGATGCTCGAACGCTTCGAAAGGCGAATTGCACGCGGCAAGATCTGCCTGGAGTTTCGCGTCCATTTCAAGGCGATGGCCGAGAAATCGCGCCATTTCCTTGTTCCACTCGCTCATGGCATGGAACATGGCGCGCGTCACGGCGGTCGTGACCTCAAATCCCATGAAAGGGCTGAGCGGCACCGTGGCTTGATCGGTCGTGTGCTTCATGACGTGGACTCCCACTTGTAAGGGTCGGTGGGCCGCGAACGAGCCTATCGTGCGCCGTGCGTGCCCAGTTGATGTTTCTCAACCGGTGGGATCGCCCGCGCTACGGGCGGGACCGTTGACTTTGATCAAAACCCGCGCAGGCGATCAGCGCACGATGGTGAAGACGCTCAAGATCCGACGTGCACTGACGCTGTTGGATGCACGGCCGCGCCCTTGAGCGTCGATCCGTCGTGTTGTTGCAGGTGATAGGTGAAAGAGCATGATGTTCAGGGATCGAAGTGACGCCGGCCGGCAGCTTGCTGCCAAACTCGACCCTTATAAGCTGTCGAATGCCCTGGTGCTTGCGTTGCCGCGAGGCGGGGTTCCCGTGGCTGGTGAAGCGGCGATGCACCTTGGTCTTCCCCTCGACATCATGCTGGTGCGAAAGCTCGGCGTGCCCGGCCATGAAGAATTTGCCATGGGAGCCATCGCCGATGGCGACGTCATCGTCATCAACGAGGACACCGTGCACGGGCTTCGCATCGGCGATGAAGCCATCGAAAGGGTTGCTGCCGTTGCTCGAAAGGAACTGGCACGCCGCGATACCGCCTACCGGGCAGGCCGGTCGGCGCCTGACCTGAAGGACCGCATCGTTATTCTGGTGGACGATGGGATTGCAACGGGCGCCGATATGCGGGCCGCCGTTGAGGCCACCAAACGGCAGGGCGCATCGAAGGTGATTGTGGCTGTGCCGATTGCCTCACAGGAGGCGGTGGATCTGCTGTCCCACTTTGCTGACGAGGTGGTGTGCGTTTTCGTCCCCGAGGACTTCGGCGGCATCGGCTGGTTCTACGAAGATTTCGAGCAGACGCCCGATGCCGATGTGAAACGCATCCTGGACGAGGCAAAGCTCGCCTTCGCATGAACACTCAAGGGAGGGTGGAGACACCTCCCGGCAATATACCTCAGCGCGCTGTGCAGATTCGATGCGCTTGGGTGATCCCAGTTGCGGCAGGCCGCTTGCCCTGCCGACGCTTGGTCACCTTTAGAACGCCAAAGCGTCATGGGGCGCGGATCCGCGCGGCGTCATCGGCATTGGGTTTGATGATCGTCAAGCGTCAACGCGGGTTCGCCCCCATAGTCTTGGCCGCGGACTGAACGTCGGAGGGTGAGGCGATGACCGTGAACGACCTGGCGCTCCTGCGTCCGGCACGGCCGAGCGGCGAGACGAAGGCGCGCGGCTTTGGGGAGGGCGAAGACGCCATCGCGCCGGGGTGGGCCAGATGATGACGTATTCGGGCAAACCCTTTGCTGTTGCGGCCGATATTGGCGGCACGAAGGCCCGCTTTGCTGTGTGCGATCTGGACGGGTCGCACCTAAAACCCTTGCCGCCCCTTCAGACACGCGCCTTTCGGTCCGTCGGCGATGCCATCAACGCGGCGCTCAAGGATGTGGAAGGTCGTCCGGAGAGGGTCAGCCTTGCCGTTGCCGCGCCCGTGACGGGACAGACCATCGAGCTTACCAACGCCGACTGGTCGTTCACCGAGGCCGATGTGCGGGAGGCGACCGGGGCAAGCCGCGTCAACCTTCTCAATGACTTCGTGGCCCTTGCCCATGTGCTGCCGCGCCTGACCACTGCGGACCTTGCACACGTCTGCGATGGCCAGCCTGACCCTGATGCGCCGAGCGTCATCTTGGGGCCGGGGACGGGGCTTGGCGCATCCAGCTACGTGAACACCATGGCCGGTTGGCAGGCGCTTGCCAGTGAAGGCGGCCACATGACCTTCGGTGCCACGAGCGATGATGAATGGCAGGTCCACCAACACCTTTTCCAGCACCACGGCCACGTGTCCATGGAGCGTGTGGTGTCAGGCGCGGGGATTGAGGCCATCTTCACAGCCTTCGGCGGGGCACCTGGAACCAAGGCGGCCGACATCGTTCAAGACGCCCGGGAGGGCGATGCGCTGGCCGGCCGTACAGTTGGCTTTTTTGCATCGGTGCTTGCCCGCTTTGCCGGTGACATGGCGTTGATGTTGGGCGCGCGCGGCGGCGTCTACCTCGGCGGTGGAATCTGTCCCCGGCTGCTGGCCCACCTCGACACCGATGCCTTTCGCGAGGCTTTCCGCCGCAAGGGGCGCATGTCGGACTACCTGTCCGCCGTGCCCGTCCATGTGATCATGGCGCGTGATGCGGGTCTGCGCGGGGCCGCTGCAGCGCTCAGCGACCTGATGACGGAGGCTGAGCGCGCCGAAGGGTCCACGGCTGAACCAGGGCGACGGGTGCGTCCAGCAGCGTGACAGACGGCCACAAAGGTGCCAGCCTTCTCGGCCGACAATTGCGTGAACCCGGTGCACAAGCATGAAGCGCCATTTTGGGTTGCCCGGCAAAGGCAGCCTCACCTTTCGCCGCCAAAAGAACCGCTTCGACCATTCCCACGACCCCGAAGCCGTCCGCAAACGATTGGCCGAGCCCACACAACGGTCATACACGGGCGACTGGATCTATGGCGGGTTCGACGGCACGGTGACCACGTTCGCGGTTGTGGCGGGCGTTGCAGGTGCCTCACTCTCCCCGAAGATCACCCTCATCTTGGGTGTCGCCAACCTTGTGGCTGACGGATTTTCCATGGCGGCAGGGGCGTATCTGTCCACCAAGGCGGACAGCGAGCGCTACGAGATGCTGCGCCTGACCGAGGCCCGCCACGTTGAAAACGACCCCGAAGGCGAGACCGTGGAGGTGCGGGAGATCCTGCGCCGCACCGGTGTGCCTGAGGATGTGTTGGAGGAGGCTACCGGCGCTATCACCGCCAACAAGCGCCGCTGGATCGACTTTATGATGGCAGGCGAATACGGGCTGACCGACGGCGGCCGTCACCCCTTGTTTGCAGGGGCGGCGACCTTTGCCGCCTTCTCACTGTTCGGGCTGGTGCCGCTCATCCCTTTCATTCTCGGCATGGCCAATGCCTTCCTCATTGCAAGCACCATGACAGGGGCCGCCTTCATGTTGATCGGCGCCATGAAGGCGCGTTACGCCAATCGTCCGTTGTTGCCAGCAATTGTGGAGAGCCTTGCCGTGGGGGCGGCCGCCGCAACGCTTGCCTACGCCGCCGGCCATCTGCTGAGCGCCATTGCCGGTTAGGGGCGCCGCCGAGAGCCGAATAGAGCTGCCCTAAATTGCGACCGGCGTCGCCATGGTCCACCGCGGCACAAACTCGTGGAGTTGAAGCGGAGCGTCGAGCGCTTGAAGGAGTTCGCGGGCAAGGTGTGCGGCGGCGAGGATCGTGCCCGTCACGATCATCACCACACCGCAGTCGCTGCGGATGGCGCGATCGACGGCGGCGCGGCGTTTGTCGTCCATCCAGCGATGGTAAAAGCAGCACGCCACCAGCGCCTCTTGCGAGGTTGCCTGAGCGTCCTTCACAACGCCGAAGCGCTCCGTCGCCTCAGGCTCCAAAAGCACTGTGGTGTGCTGCGTGTGTGTGGCCATCGCGTGCAAAGGGCAGCGCGCCCTGTCCGCAAGCACGACGGTGTCGGCGTGTTCAGCACCGCACGCGTTGATGACAGCTTCGACGGAGAGCATCGACACTGCTGTCTTCACCGGAACGACCACGACAGCGACCGGTTTGTCACTCGTCCTCATGCAACCATGCGGCCCCTGGCAGCGCCCGCGTCAATGCCGCTTGCCAGATCGCTAAGGCGAGAATGGTTGAGGATCACCACGGTGTCACTGCGTGGAAGGGCGATGAGGTTGAGCGCCTTCAGACGCGACATGGACCGGCTCACAGTCTCAAGCGTCAGGCCTAGATAATCGCCCATTTCGCTACGGCTCAAGGGGAGCGTTACCGATGCGCTGCCGTTCCCATCGCGGCCGGCAAGGTCCAGAAGGAGGGCAGCGACACGGCCAAGCGCGGAGCGCGACCCCACGATGGTCAGCTGCTCGCGGGTGCGCAAGAGCTCAGACCCGCACGCCTTCAACAGTCGCCGCGCAAGTTGGGGGTCGTTGTCAATCATCCGGTCCACTTGTGCACGCGAGATGCTGTTGACTCGCGTCGTGCGCGCTGCAAGCGCCCCGCAGTGGTGCTGCTTGCCGCCGGAGATGCCAAGGAGGTCGCCGGCAAAGCGCACCCCCAGAAGCTGCCTGACACCATCGAGTGCCGTGCTATATAAGATGACGACGCCATCTTTGATTTCGTAAAGGCAGTTGGCGTCGTCTCCTTCGTGGAAGATGTGTTCACTCGCCGCGAAGGTGAGCGGTTGTGCGCCCATAGGCGGCCAGTGCGACGGTGGTTGGACCGGGAAGCGCTCAACGTTTAGGGCCATGCTTGCCACTCCTTGCCGCGCGGATGGTGGAACGGTCGCGGCGACTGGGTGCAGCCAAGCAGGACAATGTCCCAGGGCGATCTATGTTTTGTATCAGTTTGTATCGCGCGTTGGGCACAGTTTGGGGGCGTGTGCCTTCAAGGGGATAGGGATGGAGGACAAAAGGGTCGCAGTTGTCGATGACGATCCCAAGATCAGGGCGTTGATCAGACGATGCCTGACGCCTGAGGGCATCACCGTGGATGAGGCGGCCGATGAGGCGCAGTTGACTCACCTTCTTGCCTGCCGCGCCTACGACCTCATCACGCTGGACCTGAACCTTCCCGATGCGGATGGCTTTACCATTGCAAGGCGCCTCCGCGAGACCTCCCAAACGCCCATCATCATGGTGACCGGCAAGGGCGATGTGATCGACAAGGTGGTTGGCCTTGAGATTGGCGCGGACGACTACATCGAAAAGCCGTTTCACGTGCGCGAGTTTCTGGCACGTGTGAAGGCGGTGCTGCGCCGCTCCGATGTGGCAAAGCTGCCCCAAGAGGACGGCGAGGACGGGTGGCAGGCAGGACCGTTGCAGCTGTTTCCGGCCCGCCGCGCGGTGCTTGCCGAAGACGGGCAGGAAATCGCGCTGACAACGGCTGAGTACAACGTTCTCTTGGCGTTGGTGGAGGCCGGCGGCAGGGCGCTGACACGCGACACATTGATTGACGCTGCCCACGGCCGGCACATGGCAGCCTTCGACAGGACCGTGGACAACACCATTGCAAGGATGCGCAAGCGTCTGCCGGCCGGCGTCATCAAGACCGTGCGGTCTGTGGGCTATCAGCTTGGTGTGCCGGCCGCGCGGCGTCCGCTTCAATGGCCGCAAGCCGCCGGTAAGCCCCGTCCCAATTGACGTTCGTCAACCCGCTCGCGTGCCGACATCGCCACCTTCATGGCAAAGGCGGAGGGTGCCATGGGGACCGTCGGCATTGGCGCGCATTTCAGGGACAGGCTGAAGCCAGCCATCGTTTGGTGTGTGGTTGGCATTCTTGACACTGCCGACGGCCGCTTTGCCCTCCTCCTGTCAACCGATGCCACCTGCTTTTGCGAAGTCGAAGTCGCTGCGTTGGTGGACCGCGAGCGCTTCATACCCATCCACGAAAAGGGCTGACGGGGATGCCCCGGTGAGAGCGGGGCATAGCCGTTGGGGCCCCTCGCGAACCCATGGGATCAGACCGGATTGCGTCCCATAAGATGCTGAGGTGATGGTCTATTCAAGGAGCTGCTTGAAGGCGCGCTCCAGGTCGGCCTGGCGATAAGGTTTGCGCAGAAGGGGGCGGCCTGAACGTTCAAACTGGGCCGTATTCATGCGCTCCTCCGCGTAGCCTGAAGTGAGGAGGACAGGCAGGCCTTCGCGCTTGCTGTCGAGGGCCTCAGCAAGGGCGTAACCGTCCATGCCACCTGGCATCACAACATCGGTGAAGACGGCGTCGATCCGCTCGTGCGCGTCCACCATGGCGAGGGCATCGGCAGCATTTGTGGCGGTCACCACCTCAGCCCCAAGCGCGCGAATGCGGTTGACGGTGGTGCGGCGGACCATTGGGTCGTCCTCCACCACGAGAATGATTGTCCCGGTCAGCGCTGCGGACGGCTGGGCCACAACAGGCGTGTCATCGGGCGCGTCGATCGCGTCGGAAGACAAGGGGAGATAAAGGTTGAACATCGACCCTTTGCCGGCCTCCGAATAGACCGTCAGCGCGCCGCCCATCTGGCGGCAGTAGCCGTAGAGGGAGCTGAGACCGAGACCTGTGCCTTTCCCTTTCTCCTTGGTGGTGAAGAACGGCTCGAAGGCTTTGGCGCGCACATCAGGCACCATGCCAAGGCCGGTATCTGCAACGCTGAGGCGCACGAACGTCCCTGCCGGCACATCGACATCCTCATCGCCATCCAACGAGGCAAGAGCTGTCTCAATGAAGAGCCGCCCGCCGCCGGGCATTGCATCGCGCGCATTGGCAGCAAGGTTGACGAGGCCGCTCTCCAACTGGCTCCTGTCGGCCGTCACGGGAGGCAGCTTTGGCGCAAGATCCAGCGTGAGTTCGATGTCAACACCCAGCGTGCGTTTCAAAAGCGCCACGGTGTCCAACACCATCTCGTTGATGGCAACGGGCTTGACGTCGAGCGGTTGGCGGCGGGCAAAGGCCAGCAGGCGGTCGGTGAGGCGTGCGCCCAACTCTGCCGCCTCAAGGGCTTCGGCCACCATCTCCGCGGTTTCGCTCTCGTCGATATGCGGTTGCAAGAGTTCAAGGTTGCCGATGATGACGGCGAGCATGTTGTTGAAGTCGTGGGCGACACCGCCTGTGAGTTCGCCCAAGGACCGCAAGCGCTCAGCACGGTTTATCAGCGCGTTGTTGCGGACAAGGTCCGTCTCATCACGTGTTGTGATGGTCATGTCGGCGTTTGCCAAAAACATGCGCCTGACGAAGACTGTGCGGCCGTCGTGAAACGTGATGCGCCCGTCCCGCGGCTGCCTGTTGCGATCTGGACCACCCTCGGCACCATCGATCATCCACCGGGCGTTCGTGCCGAGGCCGGCAAAGTGGTCGCGCAGCGTCGTTCCTGGCCTGCAGACCTCGCCGGGCAGCTGAAACATGGCCTGGTGGGCGGCATTGCTGATGACAAGACGTCCCTTCGCGTCAAACAGCGCAAACCCGTCGCCGATCCCGTCGATGGCGGCGGTCAGGCGTGTTTGCGTCACCTCCAACGCGCTGAGATCACTGATGACCGCGGTGTAGCCGCAGATGCCATCGCGCTCGATGACACCGACGGAGATGTGGACCGGAAAGCGGGTCCCATCGGCATGGAGGCCGCGGATGTTGCGGCTCATGCCAAGCACCCGCGCTTCGCCTGTGCGCACGTGGCGAGCAATGTGTGCATCGTGCTCGCGCGCCACATCGTCCGGCATCAACAGGCTGACATTCTTGCCAAGCACAGCCTCAGGCCGATGGCCGAAGAGGGTTTGGGTGCCGGCGTTGGCGAAACGGATGATCCCATGGGTGTCGACGGTGATGATGGCGCAGATGGCCGCATTGAGGATCGCGTTTAGCCGATCGCTTTCAGAGACGCCCATGAAGTCGTCATGGTCTTCAGCCATCTGCGGCCCCGGCTTCCAAGATGTGCTCACCCGCCGCCTCGCCTGTGCGGCGCCGGCGGACGTGTGATGGCGAGCCTATCAGAGAATGGCCGAGGGTGCTGCGAGGCGGCGAGATCGCGTTTGCCGGCGCCGCGGCCGCCTATGCTTGGCGATTGCGTGCGTCCTTAGGCGTGAAGGGGTGGGCGGGCCTCTGTCACCTCTGTCGGCAAGGCGCGTTCAAGGGCGCCAGAGAGGGCAAGGATCGACACCTCGTCGTTGATGCCGCTGACCATTTGCATGCCGATGGGACGCTTGTCGCCGGTAAAGCCCACATTGATGGAGGCGGCAGGCTGGCCTGTGAGGTTGAACGGGTAAGTATAGAAGACCCAGGAGACGATGCTGCGGTCCGACAAACTCTGCGGCATGTTGAGGCCGACGGGGAAGGCTGGAACAGGGACCGTGGGCGAAATCAAAAGGTCGTAGCGCTCGAAGAAGCGGCGCATCTGGTCGCGAAACTGGTAGCGTTCGAAGACGGTGGTGTAATAGTCGCCCATCTCCTGGTTGATGGCCTCGCGAAGGACGTCCAGCACGGCAGGGTCGAGTTTTTCAGGCGTGCCTTCGATGACGGCGCGAAGGCGCGTTCCCACCCCTGCATAGAACTCTGCGACCCACATGTGGATGGGGTCGTCCATCACCGTGTCCACCTCCTCCACGTGGTGGCCGAGGTCGGCGATGGTCTTGGCGGCGGTGTCCACCGCGGCCCTCACTTCGGGGTCGGGCCTGGCGAACCCCAAGGTGGGGCTGTAGGCGACCCGCATGGTGCGATTGGAGCGGGCGGCGGCTTCAAAGTCCGGCACGGGGCCTGCGACGGAGAAGGGGTCGCGCCTGTCGTGCCCGGCGATGATGGACAGGACGAGCGCCGCATCCTCAACGCTGCGCGCCAGCGGTCCCACATGGGCTAGCGTCGGTGTTGCTGAAACGGGGTAGACCGGCACCCGGCCGAATTGGGCTTTGATGCCGAAGAGCCCCGTCAACGAGGCGGGGATGCGGATGGAGCCGCCCCCGTCCGTGCCAATGGCATAGGGGACAATCCCTGAGGCGACCATCGCAACGGCGCCGCAACTGGACCCGCCAGGAGTCAGATCCGTGTTCCAAGGGTTGCGGGTGATGCCGGTCAAAGGGCTGTCCCCCACCGCCTTGCAACCAAACTCCGACGTGGTGGATTTTCCCAGGAGCACAGCGCCCGCGGCCCGGAGGCGATCGACGGCAGGGGCATCCTCCGCCGCCGGCGTCTCGGGCGTTGCTTTTGAGCCGAAGCGCAAAGGCAAGTCCTTGGAAGCAATCAAGTCCTTGATGGATGTGGGAATGCCGTCGATGGCGGACAGCCGCTCCCCGCGCATCTGCCGACCCTCAGCAGCCTCGGCCGCCTCCCGCGCGCCGTCTACATCGAGGCAGGCGAACATGTTGAGGGTGGGCTCGAGCCGCTCGATGCTCTGCAAGGTGTTCTCGAAGAGCTCTCTGGGCGACAGCTGGCGGGTGTCGAGCGTTTTAGACAGGGCCTCAACGCTCATGAAAGGGCCGTCCGTCATCGACCCTGCCTCACGCGTCCAGGAGGGCGACGGCCCGCACAGGCGAGCCCGACCCACCTTTGAACTTGATGGGAAGGCCGATGAACTCGAACTCACCTTTGCCCACAAGCTCTTCAAGGTTCACCAGCCACTCGAAGTGGGAGATGCCAAGATCACGGCACAGGCGATGCTGGGCGAAGATGTTGTCGGTGGGCTTGTCGGTGGAGGGGCCTTCGACGCCGTGCATGCGCGAGCCGCGGTCGTAGAGCCACCGGGTGGCGCCGACGGTGAGGCCCGGGTTGCCCCAGACGATCTGCTTGGGGTCGCCCCAGTTACGGTTGTGAAAGCCTGTGCACAGCAAGACGATGTGGCCGTCCACCTTCACGCCGGCGGCCTCTTCTGCCGCGGTCATATGATCTTCGGTGATGTCTTCCAGATCATTGATGTGGCGAAGGTCGAAACAAACGGCCTTGCCCATGAAAAGGTCGAGGGGCATCTCGTCGATGGGAGCGCCTTCCGGATTCACGTGCAGGAAGGCGTCCACGTGCGTGCCCACATGGTCCAGCATGCCGATATAGTTGGTCTGGAAGGTCATCTTGTCGCCTTCCACGCCAAGACCCATGGAGGCGGTGGCCTCGTGGGACAAGGCTTTCAAGTAAATCGGGCTCTGGAACAACTTGTGTGCCGGCATATTGTCTTCGACGGCAAGGCTAAGATCGACGATGCGACGGGCCATGGGTCTCCCTTTCGTGGTGTCGTTTCAAGTGTTTGGCTTTGGGCTGCGTCCTAAAGCATTTGGCTTGGCAGCCACGTGGCGATGGCGGGGAACAGGGCGACAAGCAGCATCAACAACAGAAGCATGATCCAGTAGGGGATCGATCCGACGAAGATGCGCGCCAGCGTCGCGTCAGGATCCGTGACGCAACTCTTGACGGTATAGACGCACAGCCCCAATGGCGGCGTGAGAAGGCCGGCTTCGATGGCAAGGATGCCGATGATGGCAAAGGCTAAAGGCTCGTAGCCCATGCCGGCCGCGAGCGGCGCGAAGATCGGCACGGTCAAAAGGATGATCGACACCGAGTCGATAAACATGCCCAAGACGAACCACACGCCCACCATGATCGCCAAGATGAGGATCGGCGAGTCGCCAATGGTCAAGAAAAGCGACTGGATGAAGTCCGTAATCCCTCCCAGCGCCAGAAGGCGGGAGTACATCTGCGCAGTGATGAGCAAGAAGAGAAGCGGTGCGGAGATGCGCCCCGTCTCAAGGATCGCTTCGCCAAGACCTTTCAGCGGTACGCCCTTCAGGACGGCAAGCACCAGAGCGAGGAGTGCGCCGATACCGGCGGCCTCCGTTGGCGTGAAGGCGCCGAGCCAGATGCCGCCCAATACGGCGACAATCAACACCAACACACCAAGGCCGCCTAAGAGCTCGCTACGGCGGGCGGCGGGGTCTTCCTCGTCCGCAGCGAAGGCGGCCGCTTCGCCACCGCCGAAGAGCTTGGGTCGAAGGCTGGCAAGGGTCACCAGGAAGACGAAGAAGAAGACGGCAAGCAAAATCCCGGGAATAACGCCAGCCACAAAGAGCTGACCGATGGACTGCTCGGAGATCACCCCCCAGACGATCAACAGGACGCTGGGCGGGATCAGCATGCCGAGCGACGCGCTGCCGGCAATGGCACCCAGCGCCACGGACTTGGCGTAACGGTGCTGCACCATCTCAGGGTAGGCAATACGCGAGAAGGCGGCGGCGGAGGCAATGCTCACTCCTGTGACCGCGCCGAAGACGGCGTTGCCGCCAACCGTTGCAAGCGCCAGGCGGCCTGGAAGACGCCTGAAGGTGCGGTTGACGAGTTTATAAAGGTCCGCCGCAGCGCCCGAGCGGGAGATGAACTCGCCCATCAAGACGAAAAGAGGGATCACCGCGAAAACGTAGTCGCGAATGGCCTCGTAGGTCGTATTGGCCAAGAGCGAGCCGGCGATGTGGACGCTGCCGGTCAAGTAGGCAAGGCCGAAGAAACTGGTCAGCCCCAGCGCCAACACCACAGGCACACTGCACAAGACGGCCGTGATGAGGATGACGATGATGGCAATGCCGAACTCAGGTCCACCCATGACGTGCTCCCTTTACTGCGTGCCCGCGCCGGAGGGCGCTTCGGCATCGTCGGGGAGTTCACTGCGGGCGATCGCACGCCAAGCGACGGTGAGGTAGGTGAGAACGGCAAGGATGGAGCACACCACAATCACCGCGCGCACAGGCCACACGGGGATCTGAAAAGACGCGTGGCCCTCGAACTCGTTGCGCACGAAGGCGTTGACCATGGCGGGGTAGGACGTCCAGGCGATGAGGCCGAAGAAGAGAGCGCCAAGCATCGACACGAAAGACTCAAGGGCGATCTTGCCGCGCCGGCCCAACAGGCTAAGCAAAAGCTCTGAGCGCAGCATCGCGCCGATGCGCACCGTGTAGACCAGCTGCAGATAGGCGATGATGACAACGCCGTTCGCCACAATCTCGGCGACACCGATGATGGGCCTGTTGACCACACTGCGCATGATGACATCGACAGCGATCAGCACCCCGATGGCGATCAGCAACGCCGCCGCCACCAGTTTCAGCGCCGTGCCGACCAAATCGAGGCCGCGGGCGAGTGCACCGACCATGGAGCCATCCTTCGCTGGGCTTGAGGGATCCGGCCCGTGCGTGGGGACACGGGCCGGCAAGAGGTGAGGGGTTAGTTCACCTCATAGCGGTGGGCCCACTCGTGTCCGAGCTCTTCCACCTTATCCATGTAGAACTTCAGCACAGGGCCGACCGGAAGGTCCCGTGAAGCGCCCTCCTCGGCCATCCTGTTGGGGAAGTCGGCAAGGGCGTTCGCCCAGTCCGTCTTGGCTTCATCGCTGATTTCGGTGACCTCGACGCCAAGACCGCGCAAGGTTTCAAGGCCCTCGGCGTCGTTGCGGGCACAGACTTCCGCGGTGACGCCAGCCCACTCTTCGCCCAACTCGACGAGAATCTCCTTCACGTCGTCAGGCAGACGCTCCCATGTCTGGTTGTTGATGGTGACGGCGTTGAAGAATTGGGCGCCGAAGTCGGTCTTGGTGTAGTAGGGCGCCACCTCGTTCAGCTTGAAGGTGTGCCACCAGGGTGAGGCGGCAAGGTAGCCCTCGTAAACGCCCGACTGGATGGACTGATAGGCCTCGTTGAGGTTGGAGGCGACGGGCGCAGCCCCTGCGATCCAATCCAAGTTGATGCCAGCACCGGCGATCTTGTGACCTTCAAGATCGGAAAAGTTCGACCAGGCGAAGTTGGTGCCAACGCCATAGTTGGACAGGCACGCGCCACCAAGCCATTTTTGATTGTGCTCGGTTTCGAACACTTCAAACAGCTCGGGAAATTCTTGGTAGGTGGCGAGCGCCGCCTCGGTGACCACTTTCGGGTCGGGCGAATTGAACGGAAGGAACAACGTGAAGTTCTGCAAGAATCCGTTGGAGGGTTCGAAGATCAGGCTGACAAAGCCGATGTCGAGCAGACCGTCGCGGGTGGCCTCCAGCACCTCGGTCACCTTGGCGACCTGGCCGGCGTGCAGCTCTTGAACGTTGACGGTGTGATCGGTGCGCTCTTCGATGCGCTTTTTCAGTTCAGGCACGAACCATTCGTGCGCGGTCTCCGTGTAGGCGAGCAGGCCGACGGGGTGACCCGAACCGACCCTGAGATTGATGGTGTCGGCAAGGGCCGTCGTGGCCATCAACGCTGTACTGAGTGCGACCGCTGCACCGGTCCATCTGGCGCGCTTTGTCATTCGTCGTCCTCCATCCGTCGAAGTGTCGTCCGCGCCATTTGTCAGTTTGGCCTGACGGGTCAGGTTGTGCCGAGAGTAATCCAACCGTGCTCGACGTTTTCGGCCAAGCAGGATCAATCGCGGCACTGTTTTCATAAGAGCGCGAACAGGATCGATATTGAAAATGTTATGTCTGTTGCAACATTGTGCACAACCCTGAAAATGAATATGTTCGATATAAATTCGATTTATACATTCAATTGAGGGTCAATTGGGTGTGCCAAAGAATCTGGCTGTCGTGGCGTCTTTGTGGGCAGAGGGGAAAGTCCGTTGGATCTTAAAGAGCTGCGCATTCTGACCAGCATCGCCGAGGTGGGCACACTCTCCGGCGCTGCCCGAAAGCTGAACATGACTCAGCCGGCTCTAAGCGCCGTTTTGAAGCGCCTCGAGGGTGAGTTGGACGTGCGCCTGGTCAACCGCCACACCCGCGGGGTGGAGTTTACCGAGCATGGCCGCTTCCTGTTGGAACGCGCCTACAACATCCTCCATGACGTCGCCGAAACCAGGACAGCATTGCGCGATCTGGCCGAACAACCCGGCGGCGAGGTGGCGATCGGCCTTCCCACCACCGTTGCCGCTGGCGTTGGTCCTTTGGTGCTGAAACGCGTGCGCTCCCGCCATCCGCGCATCCGCCTCCACCTGGTGGAAGCCATGAGCGGGGCGCTTGTTGAGCTCCTCCAATTGGGGCGGATCGATATGGCGATCCTGTTCGACATTCAGCCCATGGCGGGTCTGCGCAGCGAGCCTTTGTTGGTTGAGGATCTGCGCCTCGTGGTCGCCTCCACCAGCCCTTTGGCGCGGCGCAAGACCATCAATTTCTCTGACATTGCGGCCATCGACCTTGTCATGCCCTCTCGCAGCAACTCCATCCGCCGCCTTGTGGAGACGACGGCGCAAGCCGAAGGCATGACGTTGCGGGTGGAGGCGGACGTTGATTCCCTAGGCTGCATGATCAGCCTTGTGGAATCGGGCTTTGCAGCGATCCTGCCCACGTTCATGGTGATGCCGGCGATCAAGGCAGGCAACGTCCACGACATCGAGGTCAAACGTCCGAGCCTTGCATGGACGCTCCACCTGGCAACGCGCCGCGACAGTGTGCGCCCCCAAGCGGCCATGGCGGTTGCCGATCTTACCATGGAGGTGGCGTCAGAGCTGGTGCGCAAAGGCGTGTGGCCCGCGCGCCTTCACCCCAGGATCTCCCGCTAGAGCCTAGATTTGGCGGCGCTTTTCCAGTGCGTCGCGAACCTTGTCCAGCATGTCGGGCTTGATGGTGTAGCTGTGGTCATCGTCCGGGAAAGTGCCTGAACGGACCTCTGCCGCGTAGGCCTTCAGCCCTTCAACGGCCACCTTGGTGAGGTTGGCGTATCGCTTGGTGAACTTGGGCTTGAAGTCGGTAAAAACACCCAAAAGGTCGTACGACAGAAGGATCTGCCCGTCCGTCCCAGCGCCAGCGCCAATGCCGATGGTGGGGATCTCAAGCCGCTCTGAGATGAGGCGCGCCACCTCAGCGGGCACGGCCTCAAACTCCAGCATGAAACAGCCGGCGTCCTGGATGGCGAGGGCGTCGTCCATAATTTCCATAGCCGAATCCACATCGCGGCCCTGGATCTTGAAGCCGCCGTACATGGCAATCCTGTGCGGGGCGAGGCCGATGTGGGAGGCGGTGGGAATGCCGGCGTCCACAAGCGCTTTCAAGACCGCCTGCTGGCTGCGCCCGCCCTGAGGTTTGACCGCATCGCAGCCGCCCACCTGCATCATCCGCGTGGCGTTGGTGAGGGCGCGGTCGATGGTGTTGTAGCTTTGGTAGGGCAGGCAGCCGAGGGAGAAGGTGTTGGGCGCCCCGCGGCGCACGGCTTCGGCGTGGAGCACCATCATGTCCATGGTGGCGGGGATGGTGGAGGGGTGACCGTGGGCGACCATGGCAAGGCTGTCGCCCACCACCACCACATCGACCCCCGCCGCCTCCGCCCAGCGGGCCGAGGTGTAGTCGGGCACGGAGGTGTAGACCATCCGCTCGCCCGATGTCTTCGACGCTTTGATTTCCCCGATGGTGCGCTTCTTGCGCTCGTTATCGGCCATGTCCTCGCCTAACGTTCTTGTCGTTTGTTGTCCGGCCGCTCCTAGTTGGGCGGCCGGTTGTGCGGTGGTGCTGGCTATTCCGCCGGCACCTGTTGGGCTGTCGGAGGCACGGGGAGCCTGCCATCGGGCGTGCGGGCGGTGCGGCGCAGATCGGTCCTCAAAAAGCGGGTGTCGTAGCCGTTAAAGAGATGACCCAGCAGGCCGCGATTGAGGTCTGACGTGCCAAACAGCCAGTCCATGATGGGGAAGGTGAGGTTCATGTTCCGCTCCATCATCAGCGACTGATTGTGGTGGGCGGTGTGATGCCTGCGAATGGTGTTCACGAACGGCATGTTGCGCACGAACCAGTTTTCATTCACGTGGCAGCAAAAGTGCATGAACTCGTAAAGGAGATACATGGACGTCGTCGTTGCCATCAACAGCCAGCCGACATTGGCGCCAAACAAGAAGCCTGTCACCAACGCCAAAGGCACAGACATGCAGATGAACGTCACCAGCGCATAAGGTGGAAAGAAGGTGACACGCCAGTCGTGATTGCCGGCAAAGCGCATCTCATCGTCGGTGAAGAATTGATGATGCATCATGGTGTGGCGTGTGTAGATGGCCTTGAGCGCCCTCAGTTTTTGCGGGCGATGCATGACGTAGCGGTGCAAGAACCACTCGAAGAAGTTGCCGCCGATGAACGCCACGGGGACAATCCAAAGCTGCCACCATTTAAGATTCTCGATGCTCTGAAAGTAGATGGCGAGTGCGGCAAAGCCGATGGTGTAGATGATGGCCACATGAAGCCAGCCATTGTACCAACCCACAATGCGGCTGCGGTACCCGTCCCGATACCGACGCTGCCTGTCGGACATTGTGCTGAGCGCAAGTTCCATAGCAGTTCTCCTTGTGTCCATTGACTCGTGTCTATTGAGATGCCGGTCAGGCGCCGGCGTGGATGTTGGCAAGGGCCGTGTCGATGTCGGCGCCTGTCATCTCCCACTCATTGTCGAAGTTGGCGACCACTCGCGTTGAGAAACGCTCCGCCTCTTCAAGTGCCTGTGCGTCTCCCAGATGATGGGCGAGGAGCGCAAGGGCCAGCTGGCGCGGCCCGTCGCCGTCATAGCTCCACTCAAAGCCGTGGTCGGTGTAGGTTTTCAGATCGAGTCGTGCATCAAGAGCCGCGCCGTCGGCCGTGACCTCCACGCCGTCGATGGTGCGATCGCCGCGATATACCGTCTGTGCGCCCACGTCCTTGCTGCCGTTCTCGACCCCGTTGTCCTCATCTGATATATCAATAAGATATCTGCTGCAAGGCAATGCCAAAGGAGATGCGTGAATGGGGGTGCTTGGCGAGGTCCACCCGGGGGTGGCCATCTTGATCGTGCTCACAGCCCTTGTGGCGGCGGCAAGCGCCATCGTGGTCGCTGGTTTCTTCCCCCGTCGCATCGGACCCGATGCTGTGCGCACCCCATTGGGGGCCGTCCTTGTCTATAGTGCAACCCTTGCTGTGCTTGTTCTTGCCGTTGCCACCGTCGCAGCCGCCTTTATCCAACTGCCCTGGGCGGTTGCAGTGGTGGCGCTGGGCCTTGCGCTCCTGGCCGCACCCTTCACCGTCCAGCCACTGTCGGAGGAGTGGCGCGAATCGCGACTTGCCCTCGTTGCCGTCACCGCTGTCAGCCTCTTGGTGCTTGCCGCCATCGCCCACACCACCCCCCTTGCCTGAGGAGACATCATGCCCCCGCGCATCAAGATCATGCTCACCGTCCTCATCATCGCGATCGCGGCGCTTGCCTACTGGATGCGCGATGCGATCCAGCTTGACGCCAATGTGTTCCACGTGTTCGGACTGACGGCGTTCATGGTGTTTGCGATCTGGCTGTTCCCCGAGGTCAAGCGGCCCCCGCGCAAGGGCGACCCGGCAGCCTGAAACGGGCTGGGTGGTGGATGATGGAAGGAGAGCCGGCCGTGGCGGTCTCGCACGCAATGGATGCTGCGACCCCTGCCTCCTCCCTCACCGACCGCGCCTACCGCGAACTTGAGGAGATGATCGCAACGCTGCAGCTTCGCCCAGGCGAGGTCTTGTCCGAAGCGGGGCTGATGCAGCGGCTCGGCATCGGTCGCACCCCCATCCGCGAGGCGCTGCAAAAACTGGCCATGGAGGGGATGGTGCTGATCCTCCCGCGCCGCGGCATTCTCGTGCCGGAAATCAATGTGGGCCAGCAGCTCGACCTTCTGGATGTGCGGCGGGAGCTTGAGCGCTTCGTGGCGCGGCGGGCGGCCGTGCGCACCACCAAGGTGGAGCGTGAGGCGTTCGCTGAACTGGCTTCAGCCCTTGAAGCCTCCGCCGATGCCGACGACGACATCGGCTTTATGCGTCTCGACCGCCGCTTCAATGCCATGCTGTTGGATGCGGCGCGCAATGAGTTTGCGGCCCGCTCCATGCGCCTGATGCAGGGGCTTTCTCGCCGCTTCTGGTACCAGCACTACCAGACCGTCCTCGACCTCCCCCGCTGCGCGCGCCTCCATGCCGACGTCGCCCGCGCGATCGGCCAAGGGGATGGGCAGCGCGCGGCGGCGGCTTCCGATGCGCTCATCGATTACATCGAAGAGTTTGCGCGGGCGACTCTCTAGGTTTTGCTCCTTGGCATTCGCCGTGGGGGCCGTGCTAAGCCCTCCCGCCGACAGATAATTCTCCCGCGGAGCTTGGCTCGCCTCAACCCACGCTTCGCTCTTCGGGGTTGACCCGAGCCACGCTCTTCGGGGTTTGGGACTTGTCGGCTCCACCGAACTGCGGTGTTCCGCAGTTCGGCATCAAAAAAATGCGAAAGTCCGCAAAAGCGGACTTTCGTGGAACGTCAGGCTTTGTCTCTCCAAAGGAACTGTGAGGGAAGCGCGCTGGGAGTTTGTGCTTTGTGCCGGGCTTCGGCGTCTGCCTTACGCGGCTTTGTCCTCGTTTTGTTGGATGGAGAAGATGGAGGTGTAGCCGCCGCTCCAGTCAGGGGGCATGCGGTAGGAGCCTGGTTCGTGGTGGGCGCACTCTGCCATGTGGCCGCGCACGATGGCGTTTTGGTAGCGGCTCTTCAGCGGCTGCGATGTGTAGGGCATCGCATCGGCTGCACTCAAGACGTAAAGGAGAAGGGGGCGGCCGGTGTCGGACAGGTTCGGGCGGGAGCCGTGGACGGTGCGATAGTTGTGCACCGTCATGGAGCCTGCGGGGGCGCACATCTCCGTCGCACTTTCAATGTTTATGTCGGGGATACGGCCGTCGTCGATGGCGCCGGCCCAGCGGCCGGACCCGTCATAGTGGTCGAAGATCGCGCCGTTCTGTGAGCCCGGCACCGTCATCAATGGGCCCTGCTCTGGGCCGCAGTCGTTGAGGTAAATGCCGAACGTTGCCACGGCGTGGTTGGTGTGGGGAAAGAAAGGTTGGTCCTGGTGCCACTTCACCTCGGCGCCGCCCTTGGCCCATTTGAAGTTCAGCTTGGACTGGTAGAACTTTACGTCCGGGCCGAGGAGGTCGGCGGCAATGTCGCCCACAGGGCCCTCGGCGAGCACCTGCCAGAACACCTCGTCCTCATCGCAAGGGCTCGATACGCGGCGAAGGCGGGGGGCGTCGGCAGTGTGACCCGGCTCAAGGTCGAAGACGGCATCGGACGCCGTGACGGTGCGGCTGCGCTCCACCAGCTTGTCCACTGCGGCCCGCAGCTTGGCAAGCCAATCGGCAGTGATGGCGCGTTCGATGCACACAGCGCCGTCTACGAGGAAGGTTTCGCGCTGTTCCTCGGTCAGCGTGCGGCAGGGGGTTTGGCGAATGTGATCCGGCGTCATGGCGTCTCTCCTTTCGGGGGTCCAACCGTTAGCGGAAGCCCAGCACCTGTTGCGGCAGCCAAAGCGCGGTTTCGGGAAACGCCGCGACAATGCCGAGCGCGATGAGCTGAATGATGATGAACGGCACCACGCCGGCATACATCTGCCGCAGCGTGATCTCCGGCGGTGCCACCCCGCGCAAGTAAAAGATGGCCGGTGCCATCGGCGGGGTGAGGTAGCTGGTCTGGATCATCATCAAGATCAGCATGCAGAACCAGACAGGTTCCATGCCCGCACCCAACACGAACGGCATGAAGATGGGTACGAAAATCAACAGGATGGAGATCCATTCCAGAAAGAAGCCCGCGACGAAGACAATGCCGAGGAAGATGAGGAGAAGGCCCCACGGCCCCACCTCCAGCGCCTGAATCATCCCGCGCATGATGCGCATCCCGCCATTGCCGACGAAAACGCCTGTGAAGAGGCTGCCGGCCATCAGGATGAACATGATCATCGCGGTGATGACGAGGGTACGGATCAGCGCGTCCCAGAACGCTGCAAAGGTGAAGCGGCCGTAGAAGATCGCAAGCAGGAAGGCGCCGAGGGCACCGAGCGCTGCCGCCTCCGTGGGCGCTGCCCAGCCGAGCATGATGGAGCCGAGGACGGCAAAGATCATCAGCAAAGGCGGAATGAGAGCCTTGGCGGTGATGAGCACCTTTTCGGCAAAGCCTGGCTCGTCAGGGTCGGGCGCCGTGCGCGGACCTGCCGACGGCGAGATGATGCAAAGGCCGATGATGTAGACAATGTAAAGGCCTGACAGGATGAGACCGGGAAAGATCATCCCCACCATCAGGTCGCCGATGGACACGTTCGCGATGGGCCCCAGCACCACCACAACCACGGACGGCGGGATGATGGTGCCGAGCGAGCCGCCTGCGCAAATGGTTCCCGAGATGAGCTGGTGGGAGTAGCGGTGCTTCATCATCGCAGGAATGGCGAGAAGGCCGACCACCGTCTCCGTCGCGCCGATCACCCCTGTCGAGGCGGCAAAGATGATGCACATCACGACCGTCCCGACGGCAAGGCCGCCGGGGAGCCGCTTGGTCCACAGGTGAACGGCGGAGAACAGCTGCTCGGCAATGCCCGAGCGCTCCAGCATGGCCCCCATGAAGACGAACAGCGGCACCGCGGCGAGGACGAAGTTGGACGCCACCTCTTCGATCTTCTGCAGGAACTGGAAAAGGACCGCATCGCCAAAGGCGTAGTAGCCAAAGGTTGCCGCCACGGCGAGCAGAGAGAAGGCGACGGGGAAGCCGAGGAAGATCAGCACAAACAGTGCCGGGAACATCAAGAGACCGGCCATGGTGCTTACGCCTTGGGGTAGTCTGCGCCATAGCGCAGCGCATCGTACGCCTTGATGCACTCAGCGACGATCTGAAGGGCAAGGACGCCGAAGCTGGCGCAGATGACCGCGCGGAACGGCCAGATGGGTGGGTTCCAGGCCGAGTGCCCCGTGCGCTCGCCAGACAGGAACGCGCCAGCTGCGTGCGACCACATCCAAATGGTGATGAAGGTCACCACAGGCAGGACGATGAGAAGATAGAGTGTGAGGTCGATGACGGCACGGTGCTTGGGTGTCAGCCGTGCATAGATGAGGTCGATGCGCACATGGGCCTGGCGCTTCAGCGCAATGGCGCCGCCAAGCAGAAAGTGCAGCCCCATCAGGATGTAACCGAGCTCGAACGCCCAGATGGTGGGTGCGCCAAACAAATAGCGCGCAAACACCTCGTAGGCGGTGGCGATGACCAGCGGGATCACCAGCAACGCTGCGATCCCGCCGACAGTCTCGGTGAGCGCCTCGATGCCGACCCTGAGGCCGGCAAGGACGCCGCTACGAGGCGCTGTCACTGAGCCCCGCGCACCTTTACATTGCGATAGCTGCCCGCATCCTTCCACAGGTCGGCAAACTCGGCCTGGTTGTCGAGGACTTTACGGAACCAGTCGTTGCCTTCGGCAGTCTTCTCCGCCCATTCCAGGCCAGCTTCACGGGCTTTGTACTGGACTTCGGGCTCAAGCTCGATGATTTCGTTGCCCTGCTCGCGGAAGAACTTCAGCGCCTTGGCATCTTCCTGGCCGATGGTGAGCCAAGAATTCATGGTCACGTTGAAGGCGGCGCGCTCGATCAGCGCTTTGTCTTCATCGGACAGGGAATCCCAGGAGCGGCGATTGATGACAAGCTCGAACGGCGCCGTCGGCTGGTGGACGCCAGGGATGATCACGTACTTGGTCACACGGTGAAAGCCCGGAGCCTGGTTTTCCCAAAGGGTGCCCCACTCGGTGGCGTCGATGGTGCCGCGTTCCAGTGCGGGGTAGACGTCGCCGCCAGGCATTGTGACGGGCGCAGCGCCCATACCGCGCGAAATGTCGAGCCAGGCGCCTGCCGTGCGCAGCTTCAGACCCTGAAGGTCTTCAAGGCTGCTGACGGGCTTGCGGGAGTGGAGGAACACTTCAGCCGTGCGCACGAAAAGCGGCATGGAGACGAGGTTGAACTTCTCGTCGCGCCACTCTTGCTGCATTTGCGCGCCGCCGCCGCGGTAAAGCCAGTGGAGCATCTTCTCGGTGTCGAACGAGCCGGCATAGCCGCCGAACAGCACCGCCGTCGGGTCCTTGCCCCAGTCATAGCCGATCCAGGTGTGGCCCATGTCGGCAACGCCATTGGCCACCGCCTCGGCCACTTTGAGGCCAGGGGCGAGGGTGCCTGAGGGGTACACCTCAATCTCGATCCGTCCGTCGGACATCTCTTTGACGGTCTCGGCGAAGGCCATGGCGCCAATGTCCATGAGCGGTCCGCCGGACCAGCTGGTGGCCATGGAGAACTGGTGGGACTGCTTCTCATCGTCCTGCGCCATGGCGCCAGGGACGGCCAAAAAGGCAAGTGCCGCGGCTGCGACGAGGCCAGTTTTAAGCACGATTGATCTCCTCCCGACAGTGTTCAGTTTCTATTGCCGACTACTGATATACGACTGATCAGCGTCTGTACAGGCTGCCAAACCACCGCTCAGAACCCTGCTAGAGCGTGCGCAGGCTCTCCCTGGCAAAGCTTTCGTTGTGGTTCATCAGGTCATCACACGCTGCGGCTGCACGGTCCGCATCGCCATCGCAAATGGCCCGCGCCATGGCCTCGTGGAGCGTTGCGGTCTCCTCCAGGCGTGCAATGTCACGGTAGCGAAAGAAGAAGCGGCGCGAGTGGGCTTGGATCAGCCGCATCATCGCCGCGCCGTATGTATTTTGCGCCGCTGTTTTCAGCAGAACGTTGAAGTCTCGGTCGAACGTCATGAAGGCATCGAGATCACTTTGGGCCGCAGCTTGCGCAAAGCCATCGGCCATGTCGCCAAAGCGTGCGCGTTGCTCTGGCGTGGCGCGGCGCGCGGCGAGGGCGGCAAGGGTGCGCTCTAGCGGCCGGCGCACCTCGATCATCTCAATGTACGAACTCTGGCTGATCTGCGAGACCAGAACACCGCGTTGGGGCAGGACCGTGACAAGGCCCTCTTCGCTCAGCCTCTGCAGCGCTTCCCGGACGGGGGTGCGCCCCATGCCGAGGTCGCTGGCAAGCTGCGCTTCCGACAGGACATTGCCCGGCGGACGGCGCAGGGTGACAATCTCCTCCTCAAGCGTCACGTAGGCGCGTTCGGCGAGCGACACCTTGCGCCGGGGTGGCTCGGAGGCTTGTGCGCCTTGCGCGTCTGGAGCCGTCGGCGGCATTGGCGTGCCTTTCTGCGTTGCGACAGCCATCCCCTTAATGTGCCACTGGCGCCATCACGTCGTCAGCCCCTTTTGACCCAATGGCGGTGTGGGACGGGTCCGCCTCATGGTCGCCTTGCCCTTAGAATGGCACCTTCGGCAAGGGGGCGCACAAGGCTGCCGTACTGGGCGAGCCAACCCCGTTCCTCGGTGGGGGGTGGCGGTGTCCAAGCCTTGTGGCGTGTATCGATCACTGCCTGGTCCACCAGAAGATCGACGCGCCTTCTGTTGATGTCGATCACGATCTTGTCGCCTTCCTCAACAAGGGCGAGGGGGCCGCCTTCGGCCGCCTCAGGCATCACCTGGCCGACGGTGATGCCGCGGTTGAGGCCCGAGAGCTCCCCATCCGTCACCACGGCCACATCTTCGCCAAGCCCGGCGCCCACCAGGGCGGCCATGAAGCTTGCCGCAAACACCGTGCCCGGACCGCCTATGGGGCCGAGCATACGCAGCACCACCACATCGCCGGACCGGACCGACCCATTGCCGAGCGCATCGATGGCCTGCCGCTCATCCTCAAACACTCGCGCCGACCCCTCGAACCGGCGCACGTCGGCAGGCACGCCCGCAAGTTTGACGATACAGCCGATGGGCGCCAGAGAGCCGCGAAGGAGCACAAGGCCCGGCTCAGGCTTTGCAGGCGCCGAGCGGGAGCGCACGACATCTGACGAAGGCACAATGCCATTGAGCCGCGCCAGCATCGAGCCGCCGGCGACGGAGGGTGCGTCTTCCATGGCATTACCCAACGATGCCATGACAGTGCGTGCGCCGCCTGCCGCCTCAAGCGCTTCGATACGCTCTGGCCCGTTGGGGCGCACGGTGCACAGGAGGGGGATCTCTTCGCCGACGGTGCGAAACGTCTCTATGACGTCCACGTCCACCTCGCCCTCAGCGGCGATGGCGGTGAGGTGCCTGACGCAGTTGACCGACACACCCACCGCGCAGGCCACACGCACAGCGTTGCGAAAGGCCATGGGGGTCATAACGTCCCGCGGCCGCAGACCGGCTGCAAGGATTGCGACAATCTCCCGTGCCGCGTCCCGCGCCATCGCCCACATGCGCTCAGAGCCTGCCCTTACCGGGGCGGCGCCCGGCAATGTCATCCCCAACGCTTCTGCCATGATGTGCATGGAGTTGGCCGTGCCAAGACCGGCGCACACGCCAGGGCCGACGATGGCGTGGCGCGTCCAGTCCGTCAGCGCGCTCTCGCCCATCCGGCCGGCTTTGACGGTGCCGACGGCTTTGTAGACGTCCTCGATGTCGACACCCCTGCCGCCGCAATGGCCGCCCAACTGATAGCCGCAAGGAATGAGGATGGACGGGATGTTGAGGCGCGCTGCGGCCATCAATTGCCCTGGCGTGGTCTTATCGCACGAGGCGAGGAGGACCATTGCGTCAAGCTCGGCCCCTTCCACCTGGACTTCGATGTCGTTCACCAGAAGGTCGCGGCTTGGCATCAGGTAGCGGCCCTGTTTGCCTGCGCTTGTGACGAAATCAGACGGCGCGACGGTGCGGATTTCGAACGGCACGGCGCCTGCGGCTCGTACCGCCTCGCACACCGTTGCGGCCACATCATCAAGGTGGGCAAAGCACACCGAAAGCTTGCTGGACGAGTTGACGACGGCGATTTTGGGCTTTTGGAAATCCGCCTCAGACAATCCCATGGCAAGCCACTGGGCCCGCCGCACCGCCCAGCGCGTCGTGCCGGGCTCGAAGACGCTGCGCAGTGCGCCCGGTTTATCGTGCGTGGCATCCTGGCTCATGGATCGAGCCGCGCACCGTCGGCGTTCAGAAGCGTACGCACGTCACGCCCGTCGATGGCGTCCGTCGCAATACCCTCGCGCAAGGCAAGAACGGCGGCATGGCCTGCGGCGTGCCCGTAAGAAAAGCACTGTGCGGTGACCCTTGCGGAAGCCACCGCCTCATGTTCGGCCGACAAGCACCTGCCCGCCGCGATGAGGCCCGACCCTGTCGCAGGCTGGAACGCGCCGAAAGGCACCTCGTAAATGTCTTCGAGCAACCACTCCACCTTGGGGCGCGCACCCGCGTGAAGCTCGATGGGCCAGGGAGAGCGGGCAATGCCGTCGGCAAACTTGGTGCCTGCCAGGACGTCCGCATTCATCAGCTTGGCGCGGCCCTCGATCTGGCGGGTCTGGCGGATCCCCACCTGTGTGCCGGTGTCGATGACGAAACTGTCGGCACATCCTTCAAGGGTATCGCGGAAGAAGCGGGCGTACTCGCGCATCTGCTTGCGACCTTCCACCTCGGCTTCAGTGAAGTCTTGAGCGTTCAGCGTCATCAACTCGCGCCCGTCGCGACCGACGATGCGGGTGCAGTTGCACAACAACTCGTTCGGCCGCGTTGTGGGGAACATCCAGATCTTTGCACGCGGGAGGGTGTAGCGGCCTGTGGCGGAAGCGTCGGCAATGAGCTGTGAGACCTTCATGGGCATGATGGTGTCGGGGCCGTAGGTCTCCACAAAGCGCGGCACGTCCACACCGCCGAGGCGGAAAATCATGGTGGGGTTTTGCACAGTGCCGTCGTTGCCGATGAAGGTGGGCATCCCCGCCATGGCCGCAGCGTCCGCATCGCCCGACGCATCGATGGTGACGCCGGCGCGAATGTCCACGGTACCGGCTTTGGTCCAGATCCGCGCGCCGTCGACCTTCTCCCCGCCATCCACCAAAGTGCCGATGACGAGAGCATGGAAGATCACCTCGACACCCGCGTCGTCCAGAAGCGCGTCGGCCGCCTCGCGCCAGACGAGTGGGTCGTGCACTCGCGTCCACGTCAGCCCATACTGGACGGGAGGGCCGAGGCCGTCGCGCTCTTCCATGGCCTCGATGAAGTCATCCAGGAAGCCGAAGACCACCTTTTCCGGGCCCGCATTGCGCCTGTCGCTGGCTGCATAAATCCCGCAGACGGTGCCTGACATGCCGGCGACGGCCCCGCCACCGCAAAAGCCATACCGCTCCACCAGGATGGTTTTCAGGCCCTGACGCGCGGCTGTGGTGGCGGCGGCGACCCCGGCTACCCCTCCGCCGAGCACCAGAACATCGCACTGTGTGGCCTCGGTACCCCTCGCATCGCGATACATCGATAGCCCTTCTGCCACGCGCGCCGGTTGAACCATGGGTTTGAACCGGCGCCCCTTTGAGGCATTGGCCGACGCATGCCATATCGCCGACAGCTTGTCGACAAGTTATATGCAAATGCCTTTGGCGATCAACCCGCCTGTCAAACACGGGATCAGGCGGGCAGACGCTTGCGCAAGCGCTGGCTCTTGGGGCGGGTCAGCGAAGCCTGTCGGTTTGTTGAGAGATTTTTGGAAAGCGCACGGAACACCCGCGCGCGTCCCACCAGCGTGCTTGGCTGCCCCGCGCAGCGCGCTGACTATGGGTCCGGAACTTAGCTTGCCGGCGGCGCGCGGTGGGCGCGGGCAGTGACGACGAGCTCTACCTTCAAGTCAGGGTTGCCCATGTCGCAAGCGCAGCAGGCGCGCACGGGCATGGCGTTTTGGTCGATCCACCCGTCCCAGGTAGTGTTCACGTCCTGGAAGAAGCGCATGTCGCGGATCCACACCTGCACCATCAAGAGGTCCGCTCGGGTGGAGCCGATCAGCGCGAGCCTCTCGTCCACACGCGCCAAGGCCTGGCGCATCATGTCCCCGGCCGAAAGTGTCGGGTCGTAGGGTTTGTCTGGCGTTGACACAAAGTGAGCGGTTCCGGCGTGCACCACAATCTGCGAGGACCTGTCCAACCCTTGCCCCGGTGCACCGGGGTTGCGTCCGTGGCGTGTGATCTCGTCGGCCATGCCCAATTCGCCTCGCTTGCGATCCGCCATTGCACTCGTGTGCATAAACGGATTAGCCTGGGCCAGGCTGAAGGTCAACGCGCTTCACACGACCCACCGTGAAGCCCGGACCAGAGGAGGAGACCCCATGAAATTCATTGCGCTCAAGAGCGTTGCGGTTGCCGCCGGACTCGCCTTTGCAAGCGGCGCTGCGGCCGATGACGGCGTCAAACTGCCCTCGCAGATGACGTGGACGAACTACAATTCCCAGTCGATCATGTTCGCCCAGGCGGTCGCCATCGGCGAATTCCTCGACGACAAGTACGGCATGCGCCTGACGGTGATGCCCGTGAATTCGGGCTACGCCCGCGCCCTTCCGCTGAAAAGCGGTCGCGCCGACATGATGCTGACAGGCACCGACGGCTTCTTTGCCCAAGAGGGTGCGTTTGCCTTTGCCAAGGCCGAAGCCGGACCGATGCCGCTCCAGCTGGTCCTTTATAACGAAATCCAGCCGGGCAACGGCGTCCTCGCCGCCGCTGATGCGGACATTGCGAGCGTGTCGGACCTGAAGGGCAAGCGCGTCACCTATCTCCAGGGCTCGCCCTCCTCCAACAAGGTGGTTGAGGCGACGCTGGCGTTCGCGGATCTCACCTGGGACGATGTGGTGCGTGTGCCCGTGTCCTCGTTCTCCGATGCACACGAGGCCATCATCAACGGTCAAGCTGATGCTGCTGCCGGCAACATGATTTCGGGCTCTGTGGAGAGGGTGGCCAACTCCCCCCGCGGTCTCGTCTGGCCGCCGACGCCGCACGATGACGCCGAGGGTTGGGAGCGGCTGAAAGCAGTCGCCCCTTACGTCCAAAAGGCCAACATGACCAAGGGCATCGGCATCGAAGACGGGTCCAGCGTTGAGTTCAACGGCTACGGCTACCCCGAGTGGCTGGTGATGGCCGACTACGATGCCGACACCGTCTACAACCTCGTCAAGGCGATGGACATCAACTTCGCCGAGATCAGCGCATCCGCCCCGCGCTCCGAAGGCTATGCGCTGGACCGCCAGAACATGCAGAACGCATGGCCCTGGCACGAAGGTGCCGTGCGCTACTTCAAGGAAAAAGGCATGTGGACCGATGCCGACGAAGCCCACAATCAAGGTCTTCTGAAGCGCCAGAAAGTGTTGGCCGATGCTTGGGCCGCCTTCATGGCGGGTGACACGCCGTCAGGCGAAGAAGAGTTCGCCAAAGCCTGGGGCAAGGCTCGCGCCGCCGCGCTCACCGAGGCCGACCTCCCCGTCATCTATAACGACGTCTGGGGCGGCTAAGGCACCTCAATAAAGAGTTCCCGGCCGCGCCTTTCTCAGATGGCGCGGCCGGCCCCTTTTTGCCCCTGGCGGACATCCATGACGCACAACCACAGCCACCCCGTCGGTGAGGGGGAACCAGAGATCCTCGAAGGTGACGAGGCGCGCATCCGCACGCTGACAGGGGTCTGGAAGGCGCTCGTGGTGTTGGCCGGTGTCGCCTCCGCAGGGCTCATCGGCTACAAGGTTTTCGGCCTCGGGATCTATACGGGATGGATCCCCATTGAGGCGTTTTACTTCTACGTCGTCTACGCCATCCTGACACCGTTCGTCTTTATCCTGTTTCCGGCCTTCCGCAGCGGTCGCAAGGACCGTGTGCCCCTTTTCGATGTGGCGCTGTTTTTGGTCTTTGGCGTTGCCGCCGCCGTCTTTGCATTCCAAACACGCATCATCATCGACTATGGGTGGGAGTTTGCGGCGCCCCCTTGGGCCCAGTGGAGCGCCCTTGTCCTGTGGCTCCTCACCGTGGAAGCCACCCGCCGAGCCGCAGGCATTGCCGTTGCTGCAGTCATTGCCATTGGCTCATTTTATCCCGTGTTCGGCGGGGCAGAGTGGCTTGGGGTCTTCCAGGTGCGCGCCGTCACACTTCTCGAGACGGCCTCGTTTCATCTGTTCGGTGGCGAGAGCGTCATCGGTATTCCCTTGCGCGCGCTGGTCAACATCGTCCTCGGGTTTTTGTTGTTTGGCGCGGCACTCCAATACACCGGCGCTGGCAACTTCTTTTTGAATTTGTCGTTTGCGCTGCTTGGCCACACCCGCGGCGGGCCTGCCAAGGTGGCCGTGCTTGCCAGCGGGTTCATGGGGTCCATCTCAGGCAGCGCGGTCACCAACGTGGTGACCACAGGGGTCCTTACGATCCCCACCATGCGCAAGATCGGCTTCCCCCCTGCCAAAGCGGGTGGTGTGGAGGCGTGCGCATCCACAGGCGGGGTGTTGATGCCGCCCGTCATGGGTGCCACAGCCTTCATCATGGCGACCTATCTGGAAGTCCCGTACCAAACCATCGCCCTTGCCGCGATTATCCCCTCCTTCCTCTACTTTTTCGGCCTTTTCGTACAGATCGATGCCTTTGCTGGCCGTCGTGGTCTGAAAGGTCTGCCGCGGGAAGAATTGCCAAAGCTCACCACCGTCTTGAAAGAGGGTTGGTACTACCTTGCCGTTATCATCGTGCTGGTCTGGCTTTTGTTTTACCTCAAGCAAGAGGCGTTGGCGCCGTTTTATGCAACGGCTGTGCTCATCACCATCAACCAAATCCTGCCTCAGCACCGCTGGGGGTGGCGCGAATTCGTTGAGTTCCTGTACGGCGCCTCGCGGCTCTTCATCGAGATCGGCACCATCCTTGCTGGCGTTGGGCTGTTGATGGGGGCGCTGATCCTCACAGGCAAAGTGGGCTCACTCGCCTACGATCTTGTGGGGCTTGCCGGCGACAACGTCTTCCTCCTCCTCGTGATGGGCGCCTTGACAAGCATGATCCTCGGCATGGGGATGACCATCACCGCCGCCTACCTCTTTCTTGCCATCGCGTTGGCGCCTGCGCTCGCCGACAGCGGGCTCGATATTCTCGCCGTGCACCTCTTCATGCTTTACTGGGCGATGATCTCCTACGTCACACCGCCCGTGGCCTTCGCAGCCTTTGCGGCGGCTCCCATCGCCGGTGCGTCGCCCATGCGCACGGGGCTTGCGGCGATGCGCCTTGCCACGGTCATCTACTTCATTCCCTTCTTCTTCGTGTTGAACCCGGCGATGATCGGCCACGCGCCGGCAGGGGAGGTGGCGCTGGTTCTCCTCACGGCGACGGTGGGCATCGTCCTTCTGGCGAGCAGCCTCCAAGGCTACCTCATCGGCTTTGGGCGCCTCGGTGAAAACGGACCGCTCTCCTACATTGCCCGCGCGGCCCTCTTCGTCGGCGGCATCTTGCTTCTGGCGCCGGGCGGCGAGCGGTTCGGGGTATCGACCCTCACCTTTGCACTCGCGGCTTTGGTGTTTACGGCGGTGGGGCTTGGGCTTGCCCGTGTGTTGCGGCCGCGGGCACTGCCGGCAGCCTGATCCTGCCCGGGAAGGGGCGCCGTGCCAAGCCTCTCCTGCCGAGGAACACGTGCTCGGCGGCGCGTTCTTGCCTATTCCCTCACGCGGTGCCTCGCTGCACGAAGACGCGCAGTTGCTTGGCGTCCATGCCATTAAGGCCAAGCCGGTCGAGGGTTAGGCCTTCAATCCAAAAATCGCGGCCGAGGATGGCGCCGACGATGTCTACCAGGCCGCGGTGGAGCGGGGCGGGACTACCGAGGGCCTCAGACAGGCGCACGTAGGGCACGTGGGCAAACGGCATGTCGGTGGACAGCCAGGCCCGCCAGATGGAGGCGGGGAGCGGCGGCAGAACCTTATAGAACGGTGCGCTCGCCACAGCCTCGCGGGTGGTCGTGCCTGTTGCGTCATAGATGGCGCCGATCTGCTCGGGCAACGAGCGGAAGGGATAGCCGAACGCGTCCAGCAGAGGCCGCCGTTCGCCATCCAGCGCATCGGCAAGGACCGAGGCGTGGTGGGTGTTGCCTTCACCGTAAAAGTCGATGGGCTCGCCCTTCTCCTCCGCCCGATCGAACGCCCCGGCATTGAGGAGCGCGATGGCGGGGTGGACGAGGAAGTTCATGCTCTCAAGATTGGTGGCAATCACGTCCGCCTTAGGGTCGAAGATCGGCAGGAGTGAGGACAGCGTTTTCGCCACAGCCTCGGTCTGAGCGGCGGGGAAGACACCGAGAGCAAGGTTGCGGCGCAGGACATGGGGTGTCACGACACCGTCCGCAAAGCCGCCCGCGTGGGTGGGCGTGGTTCCCTCGCTCAGCGTCACACCATCAACGCCGCCGAGAGCACAGTGGGCGCGCAGCGCGGCCCAGTAACCGTGACACTCGATGTGGATGTGTTGACCCCTCGCAAGGCAAGGCGTGATCTCCTCCACCCGCGCTTCGATGGCGGAGGCGCCAGGGTCCAGGAACACCACCTGCGCCCCGTCGAGCGCATCGGCACAGGTCGTGGGGAGGCGTGGCGATGGCACGGCACCTGCGCGACCGCAGGCAAGGGAGACACCGTTGTCGGCGATGGCAAGGCCTTTTTCGGAAATGATCGACGCCACATCGTCCTGGTCCGAAAACGCCCAAAGCGCGACGTCGTGGCCGAGGGCGGCAAGGTCCGCCGCCAAGACCACACCGATATTGAGAGGGGAGTTGCCAAGGACAGCAACGCGCATCAAGGAACCTCCGCCAGCTTTGTTTGTGGGGGAGGGCCCGCACCGCCCACGACACTGGACCCCCTAACGGTCAGAGAGCAGGGCAACAGCTGTGCTGTCGGGGTCAGCGTCTCGCCTCGCACGGCGGCTTGGATGATCTCAACGCCCTTCTCCAGCATGTCCGCCACGGGAAGGTGCACGCTTGTGAGGTCGTAGCCGGCCCAGGCGGCGTTCGGCACATCGTCGAAACCCACCACAAGGCAGTCCTCAGGCACCTGCACGCCGTGGTGGCCGCGCATCCTGTCCATCACGCCAAACGCGCTGAGGTCGTTGGCGCACAGTACGGCGTCAGGCCGTGCACCGGCGCCAAAGAGGGTGTCGGCGGCCGCAGCGCCCCCCTCATAGGTGTAGTGCCCGTCGGCGGTCTGTTGTGGCTCCAAGCCAATGGCGGACAACCCTGCCCGAAAGCCTGCCTCTCGCGCTTGGGCTGTCGGCGCATTGGCAGGACCGCTGACAATGGCAATGCGTGAAGCGCCTTGCTCGGCCACATGAAGGGCGGCCAGCATCCCCCCTTGTTCAAGATCGCTGGACACCGAGGACACCGGCGGGCGCGCCACCACGCGGTTGAACAGGATCAGCGGCGCGCCGAACGCCTGGCAGGCGCGCACCATGGACGGCTCGATCCCCATGGAGGTCATCACCACGGCGGCCACCTGATAGCCTTCGATGACCCGGCGCAGGGATTCAAGCGACGGGTCGGCGGTGACCATCACGGTGATGGGCACGATCCCAGCCTGTTGCAGGGCCTCCGTCATGGATTGCGCCAGCGCAGCGTGGAACGGGTTCATCAGGTCGCCGTGGGCGATGGCGACGATGCTGCTGCGGCGTGAGATCAGCGCCTGCGCCAAAGGGTTGGGACGATAGCCAAGGGCCTCGGCCGCGCTCTCCACCGCAAGGCGCGTTGCATCGGCCACCACGGCGCCAGGAGTGAACACGCGCGAGACCGTGGAGCGGGAGACCCCCACCTGTCGCGCAACGTCTTTCGCGGTAACCCTCACGCCCGTCTCCCCTTCACGCGGTGCTGGCCTGCTTGTCGCGCCGCACAAGCGTGCTGGCAAGAAGCGCGCACAAAAGGCCGCCCACGGCAAAGGGCCACCCGTCCGCCATATCGCCCATGGCCGACCACAGGAAGAGCACCCCTGCAGCCGCAAACACGAGCCGCGATGCCAGCGTCAAAGGGCGTGCCCAGTAGCCTTCCACAGCAATGGGCATGACCACGAAGAGTCCGCACAGCACCACGAAATCGAACAGAATTTCCGGAATGTTCGGTGACAAGAGGCTGCCGAACGCGAACACGAACGGCACCACATAAAGCGCCTTAGCCATCAGGACGCTTTGAAAGCCCGTCTTCATGGGGGGTGCGCCAGCCACCCGCGCTGCGGCAAACGCGGTCATGCAGATGGGCGGCGTGATGGTGGAATCCTGGCTGAACCAGAAGATCACGAGGTGTGCTGTGAAGAGGGGCAGGCCTAGCTCCACCAACGCAGGCGCCCCGAGCGCTGCGATCAGCACATAAGCGGCCGGTACCGGCAGGCTCATCCCTAGGACGTATGACATCAGCCCGATCAGAACGAGGGCGATGAAAAGGCTACCACCCGAAAAGTCCAGGATGATGGAGGAGACTTTTACCAATAGCCCCGTGATGGTCATGACGGCGTAGATGATGGCAGCACTCGCCGCGAGCGCCGACAAGGTGATGGCGACCCGCGTTGCCCCTTCGGCTGCAACGATCAACCGCGGGAGGGTGAGGCGTGTGCCTTTGCGAAGGTAGCTGACCAAGATGGTGACGAGAACGCAGCTCGCCCCTGCCCAAAATGGCGTGTACCCGTACAGCAGAAAGCCGATCAAGACGGCGATTGGAATGAAGACGTGCCCGCCTTCTTTGATGACGGCGGTAAAGCGCGGCAGCTCATCCTTGGGTAGACCGGACAAGCCGTCCTTGCGGGCCTTGATGTCCACGTAAAAGTAGAGAGACACGTAGTAGAGGACGGCGGGAAGTGCCGAATAGGCAAGGATCTCCACCAGGGGCCGGCCGGTAAACTCGGCCAGAATGAAGATGGTCGCCCCCATGATGGGCGGCGTCAGCACGCCTCCCACCGAGGCGGTCGCTTCAATGGCCGCCGCCACATAGGGCTTGAAGCCCACTCGCTTCATCATCGGGATGGTGAGTGAGCCGGTCGTCATCACATTGCCGATGGAGCTTCCCGACAGCATCCCCATGAATGCACTGCCGATGATGGCAACCTTTGCAGGCCCGCCCCGCCTGTGCCCTGCGGCGGCGAACGCAAGGTCTGTGAAGATGCGGTCGCTGCGCGAGGCGCGCATGAACACACCCAGCGCCAGAAACACGAAGATGAACGTTGCCATCAGGCCGAGGATGAAATTGAAGAGCCCGCCTGGTAGAAGGTAAATGCTCTCCACCAGACTATCGACCGAGGTGCCTTGGTGACGGAAGACGCCTGGCCAATAAGGTCCCGTCAACGCGTAGGTGATGAAGACGACGTTGATCCAGACGATCGCCATCCCCACAGTGCGCCGCGTGGCTTCGAACACTGTGACGACGCAGACGATGCCGACGATCAGATCTTGCGTCTTCACATCGTGAAAGTAGGGGATGCGCGTTTCGATCCGGTCCTGGGCGAAAATAGTGGTGAGGTAAGCTGCGAACGCTGCGCCCGCCCACAGCCAATCGACGAGGGTCGGCATGGCCGATGCGCGTTTGGAAAACGCAGGGTAGAGCAGGAAGATCAAGGGCAGGGCAATCATCAAGTGCCCCGCCCTCTGGTCGATGGTGGACCAGCCGAAGCTGAACGCCCACCACATGGTCACACAGAACAGCCCCACGGCAGCAAGGGTGATCCCTACGCCCAACGCACCGCCTGGGCGGCGTTGAGCGCTCGGGAACACATCGTCGGCGAGAGCGCGTGCATCCGCTGTCACCGCCTCACCGAAAAGGGCCTTCAGCATGGTGCGCCGGCTGTCGGCGTTAGAGCCAGCCGCGCTCGCGATAGTAGCGGGCCGCGCCTTCGTGCAGCTCGATGCCTGTGCCGTCCATCAGCTTTTCAGGCACCAGTGCCTCGTAGGAGGCCGAGACCTGGTGCATCCGCTCAAGGTTTTCCGCAACGCCTTTGACGATGGCGTAGACAACGTCGGCCGACACATCCTCGGTGGTGAAGAGCGTTGTGGGAAGGCCAATGGCGTTCACCTCACCATCCTGACCGGGATAAGTGCCAGCGGGGATGGTGACGGCGGCGAAGCCCAGATCATCCACGAAGGTTTTCTGGATGTCGGGATCGATGGAAACGAGGCTCCCGTCGCGCACGTTCAAAAGCCGCGTGATGTTCTGGTGCGGCGGGGTGAACATGTAGCTCACAAGGTGGAATTGGCGGTTCTGCCAACCGTCATTGCGCCCTGAAGTGACGGTGCGGCTGACTGAGCCACCCTTGTCCTCCACATCATCGAAGGAGGAGCCGTTGGCGGCCAAGAGTCGTGCCAGCGCAAAGTTTTCCGTCGCGCCTTCGACGCCTGTGCCGATGTGAACGCGTTCGTCGGTGGTGGCAAGGTCGCCAAGCCCTTCGAAGGGTGCATCATCAGCTTTGAGAATATGAAGCACATTGGGCACGAGTGCGAGCACTGCGCGCAGCTGAGGCAGTGGCTCGCCAGGGTTGATTTCGTTGTTGCCCTCCTTGGCAAGTTTTAGGAATGCACCGTAGGACAGGCCCATATCGGCCTTGCCTGCACCAACGCTCATGATGTTGCCGATGGACCCTGCCCCTGGCGTGACGGAGATGGGCTGGCCGCCGAAGGCATCGTCCGCAAACTCTGCAAAAGCTGCGCCTGTGGGGAACCATGTTCCCGTCGGCGTGCCTGTGACCATCACAAGGTCGGTCGCCTTGTCCTGCGCTGTGGCGGGCCCGCCATGAACCATGGCTGCGACGGCGATGGCCGCGAGTGTCAGTGACGTTCGCATACTTCGTCCTCCCAAATGCCTTTGATGGTGCGATCCGCCGTGCTCAATGCAAGGGTGCAGCGGCGTGGATTGATTGCACACGTGTGCAACGCTAAACGTATACCCGAGAGGGCGTCAACGCCGGTTGTCGGCGGACGCGTAAACCAGGACGGATTCATGACGGCGGACTTGCCAGCAACCGCCGACGCCGTCGTCATTGGCGGCGGTCTCATCGGCCTTTTCACCGCCACTGCACTGGCGGAACGGGGCCTCTCGGCGCTGGTGTTGGAAAGGGATCGGCTCGGCGCACACGCCTCAGGCCTTCATGCAGGCGGCGTGCGGCGGATCGGCCGCGACCTTGCCGAACTCCCCCTTGCCGAGGCCGCCATGGCCATCTGGCGCGATGCCGAGGTGGCCATCGGCAAAGGCTGCGGCTTTCAAGCCTCAGGCCACGTCCTCCTCGCCGAAAGCGATGAGGAGTGCAGCGTCCTTGCAAAGCGCGCCGCAGAACTTGAGGCAGCAAGCCTCAGGGTTGCGACCATTCTCAGCGCAGACGACCTTGTCCATTTGGTTCCGTCCATGCGGCACGGCCCCATCGCGGCGCTCTATGCCGAGGGCGATGGCTTTGCCGACCCCACTGGCACGCTTGCTGCCACCATCGCCAAAGCCGAGTCGGTGGGGGTGCAGTGCATTGAAGGGACGGAGGTTCTTGGCATTGACCGCGCGGGCGAAGCGATCCTGGTCACGACCGCTGGAGGTGCGGTGACGGCGGGATGCGTCGTCAATGCGGCAGGTGCCTCGGGCGGGCGGATCGCTCGCCTTGCCGGCGACAGGCTCCCTGTGGTGATGGAGGCGCCGATGGCCCAAAGGACGGCACCCGCACCGCTCATTCTCGGCCCCGTGATCCAGACCGTCGGACGCAAACTCACCTTGAAGCAGAGGGCGGACGGGCGGCTGCTCATCGGCGGCGGCCATCGCGGCGTCATCGAAGACGATGGGTGGAAGGCCAAGGCGATCCCTGCAGAAGGCGCCCTCAACCGCGCGACGGTGGAGGACCTTTTCCCCCAAACCCGGCCTATCGCAGCCGAAGCGGTGTGGGCGGGGCTCGACGGCTATACCCCTGACAGGCTGCCCATCATCGACCATGGGGGGCTGCAGGGCATCGTCCACGCCATTGCCTTCTCAGGCCACGGCTTTCAGTTGGCGCCGGCCATCGGGCCGGTCGTCGCCGATCTTGCCACCGGGGCGGCGCCACAGTTCGACCTTTCCGCCTTCCGCGCAAACCGTTTCGCAGGCATGGCTGCGCTGGACAACGTGGATGTGAGGGTCGGCTAAGCCCTGCGGTCAGGTGCGTAGGGCGTCAGGTCGATCTGTTGGGGGCGGCCGGCAATGAGATCGGCAATCGCCCTCGCCGTTGGCGCTGCCATGGTCAGGCCTGAGTGGCCGTGGCCGTAAGCGCACAACACACGGTCCGAGTGTGGTGTGTGGCCGATCACGGGCAGAGAGTCCGGGCTCGACGGGCGTGAGCCGACCCACCGCACAGCCTCTTCGTGAGGTGGTAGGTCCGGCAGAAGCGGGCGCGCAGCCTGAAAGATCCTGTCCATGGCGTCAATAGCCGGCGGTGCGTCGGGACGGGTAAACTCCGCCCCAGTGGTCATGCGGATCCCCTCGTTCATGGGCGAAAACACCACCCGCGAGTCCACGTAAAGCACTGACCGGCGGAGGAGGTCGCCTCGGCTCCTGAACTGAAGGTGATAGCCGCGCTCAGCGATCAAGGGCACGGTCGCGCCAAGGGGTTTTGAGAGCCGTGGCGAGGTCACACCCGCGGCAATCACGGCCCTGTCGAAGGCGGTCGCACCCCCACCGGTTTTGATCCGCACAGTGCCACTGTCAGGACAGACGGCGGAGACGGCGGCCGATTTCACCTGACCGCCGCGGGCTCGCAGGGCCTCAAGGTAGCGCTCCACAAGGGCGCGGGGGTCCAGGATTTGCCCCACCGTCGGCAACAGAACGGCGCGAGCGATACGCGCCTCGGCTTCGGCAAAGGCAAGGGCCGGTTCAAGGTCGCCAAGCTCGCCTGGCTTCAGCCGCTCCACGGGAATACCAAGACGCTCGCGCTGGTCAAAACCTGGTGCGGCCCCCTGCCAACTCGCCTCAGAGGCGAAGACGTGGAGGAGGCCCTCTTGCCGCAGGAGATCGCGCGCACCGCAGGCGTCCAGGAGCTCTGTCAGGGGCGCAAAGCACTGGTCCAAGAGGGCTTTGAGGTGATGGGCGCCAGCTTCCGCTCGCATTGCGCTCGAGGCGGCGAGCCAGCGGGCCACCCAGCGGCCATGGCGAAGCATGTCGCCATTGGAAAAGCGCAAAGGGTGCAACGGGTCGCGCCGGTAGCCCATGGCGCCTCGCCGGTTGACCGGGTTCGCCCAAGGCACGACGGATGCAGCGCCAATGTGCCCCGCATTGCCAAATGAGGCGCGCTCGCCTGACGGCTCACGCTCGAAGACGGTGACCTTATGGCCGTCGAGCACAAGGCGCAGGGCGATGGACGCACCCACGGCCCCTGCACCAATCACCGCAATGGAAAGGGGCGCGGCGCTCACCGCGCGTCAAAAGCCGTAGAGGTTCTGGGGCGTTTCCACGAAGATACGGCGGCGCGCGTCCTCATCCGGTAGCGCCTCGCACACGGCGTCCAGAAGAACGCCGGCATCCGCCACAGGCCCGTCATAAAAAACGTAGGGCCAGTCGCTACCCCACACGATGCGCTCCGGCGCAAGGGCCACGAGGTTGGCGGTATAGTCGGCCAGCGCCGCGTAGGGGGGAGGGGTCATGCGGTAGGCGGCCGACAGCTTCACGTAGGTGTTGCCACCGTCCAACAACCGCTTCAACGCGTCGGCCGGCGTGCCTGCACCGATGGCCGTTTCGTCAGGGCTTGCATGGTGGTCGATGACGACGGGGATGGGAAGGCGCGCCAACGTGTCGGCCGTCGCGGCAATGTCATCCGCCGTGCCAAAGAGGATTTGCACGTGAAGGCCTGCATCGGCGAGCCTTGGCGCCAGTTCCTCAAGGTCGCTGATGGACAGTGCGCCGGGATGCCTTGCATTGCAGCGCACACCGCGCATGCCGGCAGCGTGGAGGGACGACAACTCGGCCGCGCTTACGTCCGGTTCCACAAGGCAGATGCCGCGAAAACTCTCCGTACCAAGGCGGGAGAGTGCCTCGCACAGCATCGTGTTGTCTTCACGATAGGCAATGGATTGGACGCAGACCGCGCGCGACAATCCAAGCACGCCCATCTGCCGCCGCAGCCTGCCGATCCAGTCGTCGAGCGTGCCCTCGGCAGGGTCCTCGATGCGCTTCGGGTCGCGTGCAAACTCATCTGCGCCTGCAAAAATGTGCAGGTGGCAATCGCACGCCCCCGGCGGCACGGTGTGTTTGGGAGTGGAGGGCGGGTCGAGCGGGGCGCGCCCCATTTTGATCGGCGCTTGGCGGGGATCGGGGAGGACTTCAGCGGACATGCGGTGCCGGACACCTCTTCGGACTGGCGTGGGCATCGTTGCACACGAGACCAAAAAGGTCGGCCCAGCGTAAATTGTCAATCGATGGCGCGTTTTTTCCCGCCACCACCACCCCGATGACACCGAACGCAGTGGCCCCATTGTCAGGCCGCTGCGGTCTCCTTGGGAGCGCCCATCCGCGACCGATGAGGGCCAAAAAGGCAGGCAAGGCCCAGGATGACGCCAGATACGGCCGCAATCATCCCCGCAGCGCTCACCGCATCACGGGCGCCGAACCAGAGCGGCCCGTACCCCGCGAACACATATCCGAGGACGGCGGACAGGACGGCGAAGACCACGCTCCACCAGATCTGATGCTCCAAGCGGTTGGTCATCAACCGTGCGGCCGCGGGCGGGCAGATGAACATGGCAATCACGATGATGGAGCCGACGGCATCGAACGCTGCCACAGCCGCCACCGCCGACACCACAACAAGGCCGAACCCGATGATCGCTGTCGGCAAGCCAAGCGCCTGGGCAAATCCTTCATCGAAGGTAGAAATCTTCAACGGTCGCCAGAACACGATCGTCAGCACCACAACGAGGAGGCACGCGAGCGCGATGCGCCCCAACTCGTGGGGAAGGCCTGCGAGGGCAACAGGATCGACGAGCGAGCCCCACCCTTGAGCCTTGAACCAAATGAGGCTCTCGAGGTTGCCCATCAGCGCGTGCTCCACATCAAGGTGAACCGATGAGGTGTCGGTCTGCTCCAAGATGAGGACGCCAGCGGCAAACATGGAGGTGAAGACCACCCCCATTGCGGCGCCAGGTTCGATCTTGCCGAGCCGCTTCACCGCCTCGATGAGGACAACGGCGACAACCGCCGCTCCCGCAGCGCCCAACAACATGGGCAGTGCGGCGACGGACGCCGTGATGAGGAAGGCAACCACAATCCCAGGAAGCACCACGTGGCTGATGGCATCGCCAATCAAGGCCTGGCGACGCAGAACCAGGAAGTTGCCCGGCAGAGCGCACGCGACGGCCGACAAAACGCCGATGAGGATGGGTGTCAGAGAGAACTGAACGAACTCGGCGCCCATCAGACTGCCCCGGTCACGAGGCGCGGCGGGCCTAGCCGGCGATCGAACTCGTCGATCTCATCGCGGGTAAAGACCCTTTCGATGGAGGTCAGGCCGTCGTATCGGCCGGTCAGCGCCGTGTCCTGGTGCATTTCGCGCGCGATTTCCCAGCGTTGCTCGTCCCGTGCTGCCTTCGCCGCCTGGGCGCGGCCTGTGTCTGTGGGAACGCCGTCGGGACGGATAAGGCCCGCGCGCTTCAGTACGGCGAGGGTAAAGCCGTCGTGGATCGGCTCCCCGCGGGCAAGCGCCAGGAGCCCCTGGCGATGGTGGACGCGCCTTTGGAACCGGCGGTGGCGCAGCGCAGCGGCCAACACACCACGGGCCGGTGCAAACAGGAACGAGAAGGCAAAAAGCCCTGCGCATACGAGAACGATAATGGGCCCCGTCGGGAGGGCCGGGGCCGAGGCCGACCAAGCCGCCCCCACATAGCCCGACACCCCGCCGACCACGCCGGCAAGCCAGATGACGGTGTCGCTGCGCTCGGTCCAAAACCGCGCCGTCACAGGCGGGATGATCAGCATCGCCACAACGAGAATGAGGCCGACCAGCTTTAGGCCAATGACCGTCACGGCCATGACGAGGGCCATCATGATGAGGTCGGTGCGCGAAACGTTGATGCCCACAGAGGCCGCGTATTGCGGGTCGAAGGCCACAAGCGTCATGGGCCTTCGGAATAGGAGGGTCGCCAAAACGGTGAGAGAGCCGCCGATGGCGATGACCAGTGCATCCTGGAACAGCATTCCCGCCGTCGATCCCAGAAGGAAGGACTCCAGCCCTGCTTGGCGGCCCGATGACATGCTCTGGATGACCGTCAGCAGCACGATCCCCGCACCGAAGAACACCGAAAGAACCGCGCCGATGGCAGCGTCTTCGGAAAGGCGTGTACGGGCGGTTATCCACTCCACAAGAAGGAGCCCTATGAAGGCCGTCAGTGCCGACCCGGCAAGGAGGCCGATCAGGTTGCGCCCGTCTGCGCCCATCGCCACCATGACGATGAAGGCAAGCCCGACCCCGGGAAGCGTTGCATGGGCGACGGCGTCGGACACAAGGGCGCGCTTGCGCAGGAACAAGAACGTGCCCGCCGCCCCTGCGGCAAAGCCAAGCAACGCTGCGCCAACTCCCACAAGCGCTGCGTTGTAACCCGCACTTAGCGTCAGTGCGGATAAGAGTTCGCTCATGCGACTAAAAAATCGCTCATGCGATGGCAAGCTCTTGAATGTGTGCGGTGGCCAGGCGGCCCCCGTAGGTCGCCTGGAGATTGGGACCGTTAAAGGTGGTCGCCACAGGGCCTTCTGCGATCTTCTTCACATTGATGAGGAAGACGTTGTCGAAATAGTCGCGCACAGTGGCAAGATCATGGTGGACTGACACTACAGCCTTACCGTCGTCCTTCAAGGCCTTCAGAACATCGATGATGGCCCGCTCGGTGGCGGCATCCACCCCGGCGAGGGGCTCATCAAGCAGGTAAAGGTCGGCGTCCTGGGCAAGGGCGCGGGCCAAGAACACACGCTGCTGTTGCCCGCCAGAAAGTTGCCCGATCTGCCGATCCGCAAAGTCGACCATGCCGACGCGATCAAGGCACGCCCTGGCGGTCTCCCGCTGCTGGCGACCGAGGCGGGACATGAGCCCCGTCTGACGGTAAAGCCCCATCAAAACCACATCGAGGACCGAGGTGGGAAAGTCCCAGTCGACGCTGGCGCGCTGGGGCACATAGGCAATCCGGTCGCGGGCCTTTTCAAGAGGCTCGCCGAACACCGTCACCTCGCCTGAAAGCCGCGGGATGATGCCAAGCAAAGCCTTCAGCATGGTGGATTTGCCAGCACCATTGGGACCGATGATGGCGGTCATCGCACCCTCGGGGAAGCTGGCATCGACCGAGAAGACCGCCGGCTTCTCCCCGTAGGAGACGGTAAGGCCGCGCACGGCCAAGGCGCTGTCAGCGGGGAATCGCGGGCTGATCGCCAGGCCCCCGTCGGCCGCAAGGTTGAGTGCGGTGTCGCTCACGTGTTCAGCCTTCTGCCAGCTTGCCGGACATGCCCTTATCGGGGGCCTCGCCGCCAAGCGCCTTGGAAATGGTCGTGGTGTTGTGGTCGATCATGCCCAGATACGTGCCTTCGTACGTGCCGGGCTCGCCCATGGCGTCGGAATAGAGTTCGCCGCCGATCACCACCTCGTGGCCCTGGGCTGCCGCCCCTTCGATAAGGGCGCGGATATTGCGATCGGACACGGATGTTTCAACGAACACGGCACCGATATCGCGCTCCACAAGCATGTCCACCAGGTCCCTGATGCGCCTCAGGCCGGCCTCGCTCTCGGTGGAAATGCCCTGGATCCCCACCACCTCAAAACCGTACGCTGACCCGAAATAGTTGAATGCATCGTGTGAGGTGAGGAGCACGCGCTCCTCGACAGGCACGGAGGACAGGACCTGCGCCGTGTACCGGGCAAGGTCGCGCAACTCGTCAAGGTGGGCGTCGGCGTTGGCGCGGTAGACTTCGGCGTTGTCAGGATCGGTCTCAATCAGCGCATCGCGGACTGCAAGAACCACGCGGGACCAAAGGTTCGGGTTCATCCACACATGGGGGTCGTATTTGTCGTCGTAATCGTCGTGGCCAATCAGAAGGTTGCGCGGCAACGCTTCGGCAACGGCAACGACATTTTGCCCACCGGCCAGTTGGTTCATGAAATCTTGGAGCTGAGCTTCAAGATAAAGGCCGTGCCACAGAACAAGGTCGGCGTTCGCCATCGCGGTGATGTCAGACCGGGTCTGCCGGTAGGCGTGGGGGTCAACGCCAGGGCCCATCAGCCCTTCAACGGTCACGAGTTCACCCCCCACCTCACGGGCGGCATCGGCGATCATGCCTGTGGTGGCGACAACGTCCACTTTGTCTTGTGCGATGGCGATGGCCGTTTGGGCACCCAGCGCGGCCGCGACCATGGCGCCAAGAACGAAGCGTTTCGTCAGCATGCTTGCCGTCTCCAAATGGTCCCACAATGGCCACGCACACCACGCCTCACACATGGCAGCACGGCACCCTTGTTTATGAGAACCATTTGCAACAAGTCAAGCCCCCTGCATCTCGTTCGCAACTGCAACAAGATTAAGGGGCGGGTGTAAAGCGGTTTTTGGGCAGCGGCTGCGCCAGGCGGGACGCGCGCCGGGTGTCGTGGCCTTCACGCCATCCATGGTCTTGGCGGGATATGGCAAGGGTTTGGCCGCCAGCGCGCCATTCGCCGGCCTGCACCGGACGTCACGATGGGGGCAATGGTGCGGCAATTTGGCGGGAAGGTGTGCTCCACTCGGGCTGACCTCAACCAAGCGAAACACGGGCCATCGGTGGGACACAGACGCCAGAGGAAGCGCCTGGCCGCCTTTGCGGCGACCAGGGTGCGGTGGTGTCAGATGCGGCCGAACTCGGCCAGAAGATCTTCCACCGTCTTGCCCTGGTTGACCCATTCGCGGGTCTTTGCCTCACGCTCGGCCTGTACGCGTGCCGCCTCCACAACCGTTGGGGCGTTGGCGAGGGGGACGACCACCACGCCCATCAAGTCCGCCACCACGAAGTCGCCAGGGTTCACGGCAACGCCACCGCAGGCGATGGGCACGTTGATGGACAGCTCCTCCTTGCGCTCGGAGAACATGGTGTGCGTGCCGCGCGGGGTGATGGCGCGTGTCCAGATGGGCCAGCCGATGTCTTCAAGCTCGTCGGTGTCCCGGCCTGCTCCGTCGACAATCATGGCGCGGATGCCCCGGTTCTTGGCAAGACCGCCCATCAGGCCGCCGCAGACGGAGGTGTTGGGGTCGCCGCCGGCGTCCACCACAATCACATCGCCGGGGTGGCCCATCTCCAACGCCTTCAAGGGGTCCACCAAGTCGCCTTTGGAGAGCTGAACGGTGATCGCCTGCCCCACCACTTTGGCGCGGAAGGCCGGCTTGATGGCGCTGTCCATCACGCCCGTGCGGTACTGGGAGTCGGCAAAGACGGCGGCGAGTGAATACGTGTCCAGAAGCGCGTCGAACTTTTCAAGAAGATCGGGCCGGCGGTCGAAGTCGTTATAGACTTTCAGCATGGTCTGATGTCTCTGTGTTGGAGCGTTGGGTGCTAGAGCCGTTCCGACCTGAAAGGAGCCCCGTCAGGTCGGAGAAAACGGCTCGTTTTTCGGATCGACGAGCCATGTGACCTGGTCTGACTGTGTGCCACCAGATCAGCATGGCTCTAGACGGCAGCAAGCGCCGCGGCATTGACGGGATAAAGCGGCGCGCGGCCTGTCAGAACGCGCGCCACCTCCGAGGCTGCAGTCTCCCGCGCGGCGCGGATCGATTCTTCGGAGTAGTAGGCCGCGTGCGGCGTCACCACGACGTTGGGGAGCGAAAACAAAGGGTTGTCGTCGGGCGACCAGGCGGCCCGCTTGGCAGGCTCTTCCTCAGGGTCGTCAAGGCCCGCGCCCGCCACCTTGCCGCTCACCAGCGCGTCATAAAGGGCGCGGTTGTCGATGGTTGGGCCGCGGCCGGTATTGACGACGATGGTGCCAGATTTCATCGCGGCGAAATCATCGTGGGACAGGAAGTGCCGTGTCTCTTTGCTCATGGGCGCCTGCATCATGAAGATGTCGGCCTCGGCCAACAGCGCCGCCTTGGTGACGCTGCGCGCGCCCAAAGCGGCCACCCGCTCGGCCGGCACGTAAGGGTCGTAGACAATCAGCTCCACGCCGAAGGGGCGGGCCCGCTCGGCAATGGCCTGGCCGATCTTGCCGAACGAGACGATCCCCATCACGCGCCCGCGGAGGCGATGGATGGGCGCGCCCGACTGCCAGCGCCACTCCCCGGCGTGGGTGGCTGTGTTGTAGTCGAAGAGCTTGCGCGCCAAGGTGAGCCACAAGGACACCGCGTGGTCGGCCACCTCCTCAGTGCAATAGTCTTGCACGTTGGTGACGAGGATGCCCTTCTTGGTGGCCGCTGCCACGTCCACAATGTCAACGCCGACGCCATAGCGGGCGATGACGCGGCAGCATTCCATCCGCGCGATGGTGTCGGCACCGATGCGTGCATATTGGTTCATCATCGCCGCACAGTCGCGGGCGGCCTCCTGGAGGTCCGCCTCGGACTTTGCCTGTAACGCGATCACCTCTGCGCCCGCGGCCTCCAAGATCTCCCGCTCGACGTCGACATTGCCGTAATCGTAGTCGGTGATGACCACCTTCGGTCGGTCGGCCATGACGCGATCTCCTCTCAATCCGGCTCAGACGTACGCGCCGGCCGAGTAGGTGAGCTCGTAGGAATGACTGTAGAGTTCAAAGATGTTTCCGAAGGGGTCTTCGCAGTAGACCATCCGGTAAGGTTTATCGCCGGGATAGTATTTACGGACCTGTTTCATCCGTTGGCGCCCGCCAAGGCTTTCGATAATCTTGACACGCTCCTCCAAATTCTCGTCCTGGAGGCAGAAGTGGAAGAGGCCACGACGCCAGTATTCGAACGGTCGGTCTTCCTCCACGGTGTTCGGAAATTCGAACAGCTCCAGCCCGATCCCGTCGCCGGTGGACAGGTGCGCGATGCGGAACGAGCCCCAACCTTCGCCGAACACGTCGTCGCACATCTGGCCGATGGCGCTGTCGTCATGCTCAACGGTGGTGGGGCCCATGATCACGTAAAGATCGAAGGCTTTGGAGTAAAACTCCACGGCGCGCTCAAGATCAGGAACGGTGACGCCGATGTGGGAGAAGGTGAGAGCGGGCACGGTGGTGTGGCCTCCTTGGGGGTTGAAAACGAGCGACGCGCGGCCGCTAGAGAATGGTGCGGATAAGACCGCCTTCCACGCGGTAGGCGCCGCCATTGGCCGCCTCCGTCGCGCTGACGGTGACAATGGTGCGGGCGACCTCTTCCGGCCGTACGAAACGTTGGATCAACGAAGTGGGTTCGTCGACGCGAAAGTAGTTCTCGATGATCTCATCAATGGGCTCACCCTTTTCGGCGGCGAGACCTTCAAAGTAGCGGGCGACCCCATCCGTCCACGTCGGCCCCGGCAGAACAGAGTTGACCCTGACGGCCGTGCCTTTGGTGAGCTCCGCCAAACCGCGCGACAGGCCGAGCATCGCCGTCTTCGTGACGGAGTAGTGGATCATTTGCGGCAAAGGCTTCACCCCCGCCTCACTGGCAAGGTTGACGATGGCGCCCCGGCCACGCCGCAACATGGACGGCAAAATCCCGCGGGCCATACGCACAGCGCTCATCACATTGGTTTGGAAGGAGGAAAGCCAGTCCTCGTCCGACAGTTCTTCAAACGGGCGGACGGCGAAGACCCCCACGTTGTTGACCAGAATGTCGACCTCGTCCCCATCGGCGAAGGCGATCAGCGCGTCGGCCCCTTCGCCAGTGCTAAGGTCTGCCGCGCAACCTGTCACAGCCCCTGAGGCGGACAGGTCCCGCACCGCCGCAGCCACCTCGTCCTCTGTAAGGCCGTTGACGATGACCTGTGCCCCTTCATCG